>NZ_JARESE010000062.1 GCF_029076845.1 Novosphingobium album (ex Liu et al. 2023) | reverse complement strand
GACAACCGATCCTACCGGCCATCATAGTCGCCGCTCAACCGGCCATCGTAGTTGTCGCCGCGCACTCAAACCCGCTCGATGCCGAGTAGATGGGGGTATCCAGGTCCAAATCTCGAAGGCGAGCTTGTTGGCTCGGGGTATCCAACTGGTTTTCCTAATCCAGATCTATTCGATCATTTTGCCCATGCAGGTCGTCGTCTTCTCACACCTCCCGCTGTTCCGGCTTCAGGATTTTAGCTGCGGTTGCGTCAACAAGCAGCAATCGCCCGAGCCGGATCCCTGTAATCCTCTTGCTTTGTTGCCATGGCCCAGATCGTCCGCGCCATTTTGTTGGCGAGCGCGACAACGGCGAGCATGCGCGGTTTTCTCGCTGCTAGGCGATCCAGCCAAGAACCACCGCGGATCGATTTGCGCCCGAGCCAGTTCAGGCGCGACATCGCGCCGATGATTAAGAGCCGACGGATGTCGCGCTGCCCGGCCTTGGACACTCGCCCGAGGCGCTGTTTGCCACCGGAGGAATGCTGCCTTGGAACGAGGCCGAGCCAAGCAGCGAAGTCGCGGCCGCAGCGAAACGCTTCGAGCGGCGGTGCGAAGGCTTCGATGGCCAGGGCCGTGACCGGTCCGACGCCAGGGATGGTCTGCAAGCGGCGCGCATCCCTGCTTTGCGCAGCCAAGTCCTTGATCCGTCGGTCCAAGCCTTGAATGGCTTCGGTCTTCCCGGCGATCTGCTCAAGCAGGACACGGCCGAGGTCCCTGACCAAATCGGGCAGTTCGTTGTTGGGCTCGTTCAGGATTTCCTCAAGGCGGCCAAGATGCCCGATGCCTTGAGCCACGATGTAGCCGTATTCATAGAGATGCGCTCGCAAGGCATTGATCAGATCGGTGCGCTGGCGAACCAGTTGCTCTCTGGTCCGGAACAGAATCGCCCTTGCCTGTTGCGCCTCGGTCTTGGCCTCGACGAAACGCATTCCTGGCCGCTGTGCAGCCTCGACTATTGCCTCTGCGTCGGCAGCGTCGTTCTTGTGGCGCTTGATAAAGGGCGTCACGTATCGAGGGGCGACAAGCTTCACTTCATGACCGAGTCTCGCCATCTCGCGAGCCCAATAATGAGCGCTACCGCAGGCCTCCATCGCCACCATGCACGGTTCCTGTTCAGCCATGAATTGCTGAAACCGTTGCCGGGTCAGCTTCTTGCGAAACCGCATCTCCCCGGACATTGAAGCCCCGTGCACCTGAAAAACATGTTTTGCCAGATCCACGCCGATCATCGTATCTTTCGTCACGGTTGCCGTCCTTTCCGCTCAGTGGCTTTCAACACCACATATTTGGCACATTGCGATGCCGTCTGGGGAGGGCGGCAACCACCCCATCTCGAAGCGTTGGACACGCCCCTTGGTACTAGCATCGTCACATGGCATCGTCATAGCATCAGCCGCCCCGGCCCGGGTCAAAGGACGGAAACTCGACGCTGATCAGCCGCCGCGCAAGGTGCCAGGGGGACACCGCTTACGCTCTATCAGTTCATGACCGGGACATAGGCCCGGGCATCCGGTGATGGGCACCCGGAGTGCAGGATCGGATTACTTTATGGCGTATTCGCCTGTCTTCGCGCCAAATTTCTCCCGTGCAAACGCCTTGGCTGCGGCCGACGTTTCGAAGACTTCATCCTGCAAGGCGGATGTGACGATCGGATAGCCCTGCGAATTGTAGCGTGTATCTCGAACCGTAAGCCGAAAGGACCCGTCCTCGCTCTTGTTGGTCACGTCCGTCAATGAGGTGTAATTTCGGGTGTGGTCACCGGGCTGCATGGTCAGGCGGCCTTGGGTGCAATTTGTAGCGGCTGAACCTCCTCGATCATGGATGTGGTGAGGGCGGCCATGCCCTCGATCTGCATGTAGCGGTGCTGGAGCTGCCACTCGTCGTTCTGCTCGAGGAGCACGGCGCCGACGAGGCGAACACAGATGACCGTGATGCAATCGGCTTCCACGCGGTAGAAGACCAGATAGCTGCCGTGGACGCGCCTGCGGATGCCAAGATGGGCATATCGCGGTACAAGCGGGAATCCTTCCGGCATGTCGGCAAGGCCGCGCGCTTTGTCGAGCAGTTCGGCGACGAAGCTGCGGGCGCGCGGCGGATTGTTCCGCGCGATGTAGTCGGCGATGGATTCAAGGTCGGCAACGGCTTCGTCGGTGAGAACGACCTTCATTGATTGCCATGCTTGTCGCTCATGGCGGCGTATTTGGCGTCAAGGCGCGACGCGATGGCGTCGATGTCGTGCACACGCCCGGCCTCGGCATCGGCCACGCCGCGCATGATCGAAGCGTCCAGCGCCGCGAGATGGGTCTCGCGCTCGTGGATCAGGCGGACGCCTTCGCGCAGGACTTCGCTGCGCGAACCATAGCGGCCCGCTTTCACGAGCTTCTTGACGAAGCTATCGAGCTGATTTCCGAGATCGACGCTGCTGGCCATGTGGCACCTCCATTTTCAGCATACCACAGTCCGATAACTATTATCAAATAGGCTGGGTTCCGAGGGGCATGCCCTTTGGTCGGCTCGATGGGCAAAACCATCGTGCGGGGTCTGAGTAGCCCCTAGATTTCTGGACGCCTTCGATCCCAATTTTGAGGAAGGAGGCGACCATGGGAAAGCCCAACTTCAGTGATGAGTGTCAATGGGCACCGATGTTTCCCCAGATGTGGGTTCTCCCGCAATTTCGGTGCAGGCTGTGGGAACGAACCATGAATCTGGTGGATTCGTAAGGGCTCCATAGAGGGAGCCTGTCGAACCGTGGTCAAACGCATTCTACCGCTCGTTCCACCCCAACTAATCGTCGAGGAGGTTGTTCTCGAAGCTACGCGTATCGTGATCCATTGCCGGTCGCGGTTGTCCGCGCCGCGCTGTCCGACGTGCCGGCGTGTGTCATCGCGGACGCATAGCAGATACCAGCGACATGTCGCCGATCTTCCCTGGCAGGGCCGACCTGTCATGCTCTGCGTCCAGGTCCGTCGGCTGCGGTGTATCAATCGAAGTTGCGCGCAGCGTATCTTCGCCGAGCGTGCCGAGGCTCTGGCCGGTCGGTACGCTCGGCGCACACTGCGCCTGCGCGACATCGAGCGTTCGGTTGGGCTTGCCCTTGGCGGTGAAGCGGGTGCTCGCCTCATCGACCGGCTGAGCATGCGCGTCAGCGCCGACACGATGCTGCGGATCGTCCGCACCGGTCGGCAGGTTAAGCACGGTGCGCCGCGGGTTCTTGGCATTGACGACTGGGCATGGCGCAAAGGACAGCGATACGGCACCGTTCTAGTCGATCTCGAGGCCAACCAGGTCGTTGATCTGCTACCGGATCGGGAGAGTGCCACCCTTACTGCCTGGCTGAAGTCCAACCCCGGCGCCGAAATCATCGCACGCGATCGAGCGGGCAGCTACGCCAAGGGTGCGCGTGAAGGGGCGCCCTTGGCTGTGCAGGTTGCGGATCGTTGGCATATGTTGCGCAACTGTTCGGATGCGCTGCTCGCCGCTGTCGAGAAGCGATACCGCCTCGTTCGCGAGGTCGGACGATCACTGGCGGACGATGTCGCGCCGGTTGTACCGCAGGAACGGCCTGCGACAATCGGGGCGTCGAGGGCCACGCTCGACGAACAACGACAAAGCCGAGCGCGAAGACACATGATGTTCGAGGCGGTCGCCGGTCTGCGTGACAAGGGCTGGAGCATAGCGGCCATCGCGCATGAAACGGGTCGCGATCGAAAGACTATCCGCCAGTGGCTTCTCGACAGGCGGCCGGGAACCTGGGAACGCGCATCGCGGCATCCTGCGAATGCCTTTGAAGCCTATCTGCGTTCGCGCTGGGAAGAAGGCTGTCGCAATGCCACCCAGCTTTATCGAGAGGTGTGTGGACTAGGCTACCGTGGCGAAGCGCGCAGCTTCCGTCGCTGGATCAAGACCCGGCTCCGCGACGGCCTGTCGCCGCCGGCGGCGCCATCTGTCGCACGCCCACGCTGGAAATCACCGTCATCGCGTCAGACCGTCAGGCTCCTCTCCGCGTCCAGTGAGACGCTCTGCAAGGAGGATGCCCGGTTCGTCGATGCCGTACGCGCCGCCTCGCCCGCAATCGCGGAAGTAGCCGACCTGGCGCGGCGGTTTCACGAAATACTGGTTGAGCGCAAAGCAGCAGAGCTCGACCCATGGCTTGCCCAGACACTGGGAAGTGCCGTCGCCTCGTTCGCACGAGGCCTGCGGCGCGACATCGATGCGGTGCGCGCCGCGCTGACCTTGCCGTGGAGCACCGGACCGGTCGAAGGCAAGATCAATAAGCTCAAGCTGATCAAGCGCTCAATGTACGGCCGGGCCGGCATCGATCTGCTCCGAGCACGGATTATGGCATGACCCCTGCACCGAAATTGCGGGAGAACCCAGATGTGGGCGCTCAAAATTCCCTATGCTGGCGGTTCGGGATAGTGCGGTGATCAGCCGTATTCGGGATCGGGATTTCCTTTCTTCGGCGGTCGTCCGCGACGTCTGGTTGGCGGCGGATTGAACGCAGCGCCGTTGCGGGCGTTTTCGGGCACGAGCGCAGCATGCTCACCCATGCGATAGCTGGAGCCTTCGATCTGGATGACGACGGCGTGGTGGAGCAGCCTGTCGAGCAGGGCAGTTGCGACGACGGCATCGCCAAAGACCTCAACCCATTCGGCAAAGCCGCGATTGGAGGTAAGGATCATGGCGCCTCTTTCGTAACGGGCCTTGGCGAGTTGGGCGATCAGATCGGCGAGCGGGATGAAGTAGACCGCCTTGCCGGCCCGCACGGCCTCGACCGCGAGTGCCTTGGCAATGTGGCTCTTGCCGGTGCCGGGCGGCCCCAACAGATGGACGACCTCGGCCCGTTCGATGAAGTCGAGGCCGGCCAGTGCCAGGATGCGGTTCTTGTCGAGCGAGGGCTGGAAGGAGAAGTCGTAGCCGGCCAGCGTCTTGACCACGGGCAGCCGGGCCATGCGCAGGGCAGCCTTGACCCGGTGGTTCTCGCGCAGCGACAGCTCTTCGCCCAGCAGTTCGTCGTTGGTTTCGATGCCGTCGATCTGACCCTGCTCGATGCGCCGCGGAGTTGCATCGAGGATTTCGAGCGCTCGGGGCATCTTGAGGCTGACCAGGCTTCGGCGGATGGAGTCGACGCGCGCGGATGGTGCCGTGCTGTTCATGGCCGCCCCTCCATCGCGAGGCTTGCGCCGATCGCTTTATAGACCGCCAGCGAACGCAGCGGCACATGATCGCCGATCCGGCCGATCATCGTCATGGATCGTTCCTGCGTTCGCGGTGCCGGACGTCCTGTGCGATGGCGGCGGTCGATGCGATATTGCCGGTACCCTTCGAGCACGGGATGCTCGGCAACGACGATACCGCGGTCGATGATACGGATCAGGTCCGGCAACTGCTCGATCTCGACGATCCGGCGCGTCCGGTCGGGCACGCTGTAATAGTTGCCGCCGACCGCCACGAGCCCGTCATGGCTGACCCGCCGCTCGAGCTTCAGGACAGCATTAAAGCGGTGGTCCGGCAGGCGTTGCAGTTCCTCCTGCTCCTCGCCGAAGGCTTCGGCAACCACGCGCTGGTCGTCCCATGGACCCGGACATTGGCGACGGTGTCGAGCCAGCCGATGAGCTGGGCGTTGAGGTCCTCCATGTTGCGGAAGGTCCGATCCAGGAAGAAGTCCTCGCGGATATGCCTCAATCTGACTCTGGCACCGTGAAGATATCGAGGCTTGATCAGGTTGGATGAAAATCCCGTAGCAGGCCGCCGCCACTTCCATTAGGTAATCCGGCAAGACCATTCTGTCGGCATGGCCCTGGTGTGGCGATGATCCGGTGAGGACGGTCATGGCGGTTCACGTGATCGTCTCTTGAAGGGGACTGCGATGGGATTTCCAGCCGCCCGGATCGGTGATTTTCATTCTTGCCCCATGGTCAATCCGGGGCCTGTTCCGCATGTGGGCGGGCCGGTCATGAAAGGTCAGTTCAATGTGCTGACCGGCGGCAGCCCGCAAGCCCGTGTTGGCGATCTGTGCGTCTGCAGTGGACCGCCCGATTCGATTGCCAAGGGATCTATGACGGTGCTGGTCGGCGGCTCGCCCGCGGCACGACAGTATGATCCAACCGTGCATGGCGGGGTCATCGTGGCCGGCTACCCTGCGGTATTGATCGGTGATCTGGCCTCCGGCGTGGATATCCCCGCGTTGGCGACACCGGACCCACCATGCCTGAGAACCGCCCAGAAGCAGGGCGCGCCGTTCGTGCGCGGGTGACAGATGGCGGCGGGACCAGGCCTGCATGACATGACGGCAAGCTGGCCGTCGGTCATCGCGGTTTGCGATGGCGCGAAGTTTGACGATCTGCCCGCGCTGCTACGCGCTAACGGCTTCGTCTCGCACGCGCTGCTGCTTGATTCCCCGCGCCAGCCCTCGCCGCGGTCCGGCCCGTGGATGCTGCACTTGCCGTCCTTTCGTCTGGGGCAATTTCTCTCTATTCCCGGCATGGAGCGAAGTTGCGTGCTGTGGGGCGGTTGCGATGATCCCGGCGATGCCTTTCAGCATTTCCGCCGGATCAACCGCGCGGAAATCCCCGATGCGCAAGGGCGACGCGAAAGCGTGCTGTTCCGGCATTGGGACAATGAGACGCTGGCTCTGCTCATGCCAATCGCCACGCCGGCGCAGAAGGCCCGGCTGTTCGGCCCGTTCGACCGGGTCGCATTGTTTTGCGAGGATGCGGACGGTGCTCTCGTCGCCCAGTATCGCCCCGAACCGGGAGCCGCTGCGCTGCGTGGTCCGCTGCGTTTCGACGCGGCACAGATGGTGGCGATCGAAGGGGCCATGCGCGCGCGGTCCGATCGCCGGGTCGCGCGCTATCTGCGGCGCAACGCACCGGCGCATACCGGCCAGGCCGATGATGCGACGATGCAGCGCTATGTCGAGGATTGCCGGGTACAGGCGGAAACCTGGGGCGTCACCAGCGAGGCGGGGATCGGCCGCTTCGCCTGGCTGCAACTGGTTACGCAGGGGCGTTTTGCGCAGATGCCCGAAGTGCACGCGCTGATGTCCGCGCCTTCGACCGCGACGCCAGATCGACGGCTGACCTACCTGATGCAGCGCATGGGCCATGTCGTCCAGGGAGTTGGCTAGCGATGGCGACGATCGCGGCCGGCGCCGAGGTCGGAGCCGAAATCGGCGTGCTGGGCGGTCCCCTGGGCGTAGCCGCGGGTGCGGTGATAGGCGGGCTCGTCGGGCTCGGTGTCGGCCTGCTGCTCGCCAAGGCGGTGGAGAACGCCAATTCCGATGCCGGCACTTCGCTGGGCGAGGGGACGCAGACCAAGGCCTGTGCTGATTGCGGGGACGGGCCGGATTGCTTCGAGCCGCCCGATGGCGCCGATCCCGAGGAATTCGCAAAGCAGCTCAAGGAGCAGCAGGATGCGATCAACGAGCTTTCGCCCGACGAATTGCTCAAGCGTCTGGCTGATGGCGATGCACGCAAGGCGGCGACCGGCAGCTATCGCGGGGCCGGCGACGCCGCCGCACGCGCGGCGGCGCGCGACGCGGCGGGGCGAAGCGCCGCCGATGCGGCGCGCAAGCAGGCCCTGGCTTCAGGCAAGTCGCTGGGCGAAGCCAACGCGATCGCCGAGCAGGCCGCGAAAGGCGCGCTCGCGGGCAAGGATGCGACTCATGCGCTGGACTGGGTGGCAGGCGGCGATGGCGCGATATCCGGCGTGGGCGATCGTTCGATCAACCGTTCGATCGGTTCGCAGTGGAAAAGCACGAAGTCCGGCAGCCAGCTGTCGCGGCGCGAGCAATTGCGCAAGGCGGCGGAAAAGGCCAAGTCGCAGGGCAAAAGCAAAATGGATGTCGATATGGAGAACTGCTAGGCAGGCGCCATGATCAGCGACAACTACCAATATCTCCTCGGCATGTTCGGCGATCTCGCACAGGCGGAGCCGGTCGCTCCGGCCTCGCACGCCGGGATCGGTCGCCTGCTGCCGCCGGAACTGGCCGGATTCCTGTTCGAATGCGGCACTGGCCTGTGGCTTGATGGCCGTTTCCAGTTCTGCGATCCGCTGCGCTTCCAGCCGATCGTCGATCTGTTGCTGCAGGCCGACATGGACCTGCGCCCGGACCGCACCGCCATGTTCGGCTACAGCGCTTTTGGTGAAATCATGGCCTGGAACCAGGATCATGGGCTGCTGCAGGTCAATCTTCCGCGTTTGTGGGCTTCGGTCAGCCATGTGGTGGAAGGTGGCACTGCCGACCAGACGATCATTGCCTCGCTCGCGGGCATCGGCGATCTCAACTACGGCGATTGGCACGAGGATGGCGTTGACGGTGCGCCGCTGCTGTTCAAGCGCGTGCGCAAGGCGCGCGGCGCGCTGGCGCTTGGCGAAGTCTATGGCTTCGTACCCGCTCTCGAAGCGGGTGGAGAAGCGCATGTCGAAACCGCGCGGCGGCTCAAGGCATTGGAACACTTCGCCATTCTCGCCCAGTTCGGCCCGGTGACGTTGTTCGATTATTCCAGCGGCGAGCAAGTGAGACTGCGCGAACTGGGCCCGCAAGGCGGCTGACCTCCGCGCGTTAGCGCGGATGAAGGCGTTCTAGCAGCCGCCTTTCGCGGCCGGAGCGAAGGCCCAGCCGGCTTCGCTTCGCCGCACGATGAACCGATCGCGGGGCAGGGCGGCGATATCGCCCGAACCGGCCTGCAATCGTGCGAAAGGCACGGCCGAAAGGCTCACGCAAGCCTCGGATTCCCAGCGGTCGATACGCCAGTCGAACATTTCCGGCAGATCTTCGATCTTCGTCACTTGCACTGTGCCATAAGGGCCCGCCTGCCACAGACCGAAGCCCTGCAATGCACTGAAGGCGGTGGGCGACTGGTGCACTGCGGCGATCAGCGTGCCCGAAGGGGAGAACACAGGCTCGCCGCCCGTGTCGACATGTTTGCCCGCTCCGGCCCGATCGACAAGGATCGTGCCGTCGCTGCGGTAGCCGTTTTCCTCGAAGCCTTCCCAGGCGAACGAGACGAAGCGGTCGCGCTGGTGCGGTTTCACGCCGCCGATCGTGATCATGCGCCGGATATCGATGCAATCGAGGCCGCCGCCAAGCGTGGCCACGGCGAACTGGTCCCGGGTCGATGCCGTCATTTTGCGCAGGGAATCGCGCAGGGCCGCCGGCATCCCGGCGATGTCCACCGACTCCGTGCGCGCGGGCGCGCTGCCGGCGAGCGGGGCGAGCGCGGGGCAGCGCGTCATGTCGATGGCCTTTGCCAGAGGGGGAGGCGGCGGTGTCGATTCCGGCCCTTGCGACGAACATGCCGCAACCATGGCCAGGGCGGCAACGATCATTACTTTCCGCATGAATCCACCCCAGTTGCCTTGGCCCCGTTCGCCGGGATTTCAGGAGAACCGTCATGTTCCCTCATCCGGCGCCTTGGTGAAGACTATTCGGGCAAGGTTCCTATTGCTAGAGCAAAAAGCGGGACGTATCTGCAAGTTCTCGCGGTTAACTGTCGCCGTGCTTTGATTTATGCTCGTCCATCGTGGCGCCAGTGAACGATTCGGGGGCAATCGCAGTGGTCAATGTCAAAAGCGTGGCCGATGGCAATTGGTATTGCGGCATGTTGCTGATCTTGTGTGTTCTGGTTTTTACCGTCGGTCTGTCCTCACCGGCGCAAGCGCGGCGGGTCGCGCTGATCATTGGCAATTCGACTTACAGCCATGCCAACATGCTGCCGAACTCCGCCAGCGATGCCAGCCTTATTGCCGAGGCCGCGCGCGGCGCCGGCTTCGAAACCGTCCTGCTGTCCGATCTGACCAAGGACAATTTCGGGCAGGCGCTGCGCGATTTCCGCAGGCAGGCGGACGGCGCGGAAGTGGCGATGATCTATTATGCCGGCCACGGCATGGAGAGCGGCGGCCGCAACTGGGTCATCCCGGTGGATGCCGTGCTGCAGGATTCGCTCGATTTGCGCTTTGAGGCGGTCGATCTGGATGGCCTGCTCGAAACCGTTAGCGGCGCCGCGCTGCGGATCGTGGTGCTGGACGCCTGCCGGAACAACCCTTTCGGCAAGACCTGGCGTTCGGCCGTGCGCACCGTGCCGGCCGGGCTGGCCGAAATGGAAATGCAGGGATCTGGTTCGCTGCTCATGTTCGCGGCGGCGGGCGGGCAAGTGGCGACCGACGGCACCGGCGGCAATTCGCCTTTCGCCCGGGCACTGGCGCGCTATCTGCCCGAGCCAGGGCTGTCGATCCATCGCCTGGGCCTGACCGTGCGAGAGGAAGTGATCAAGGAAACCGGCGGCAGCCAATCGCCGTGGGTTAGCATGACGCTGGAGGGCAAGGAGTTCTTCCTGGTGCCGCCGCCGGCCGCGGCCACCACGGTGGCGAGCGCGGATTCGGGCGGAAACCAGGCGTTGGCCGACGCCTATGCCTGGCGCTACGCGGATGCCAAGAACTCGGTCGCGGCCTATGAGGAATATATCGGCAAGTTTCCCGGCGGCGTTTTCGTGAACGATGCGCGCCAGCGCATCACACAGCTTTCAGCGGCGAAGCCGGCGGTGCCCGCACCCAAACCCGCTCCCCCAGCGGTCAAGGACATCGTCAAGGAGGCGCCGGTGAAAGTCGCTGCCAGCAGTCCCTCCGGCGCGGCACCGCAGCCGGGCGCCATGGCCCCTGGCGTGGTGCCTTCGGCCGATACGCAAACCATGGCGATGATCACGCAGAATGCCAACATCACTACGGATCGGGGCATTCTGCCGAAGATTCCGCCGGCGCCGCGCTTCCCGGCCGAAGGTTATCCCAATTGTCGCGAGGATCACGCGGCCATTCTCGATCCCATCGCGAAAGTGGTGAAGATCAACGAATGCCTGGCCGCGCTGACGTGGTACGTCAGCGATGTCATGAACGGCTTTTCCGCGCGCATGATCAAGCATCAGGAGGAACTGACCCGGCTCTATAGCGAGGAAGTCGGCGGCAAGCCGGTCCACTCCCCCCAGAGCCAGAAGCGCTTTTTCGATGAGACCATGGCGGAATTCCGCGAATCCAATCCCACAGGCTCGCACTTCGCTGAATATCGCGCGGCCAAGGAACGCTACGAACGGGATCGCGAATACCTGCAAGCGCAATACTGCCTCTACACCGCCAAGTGCGCGAACTGACCGGCGCACAGCAGGGCTTCGGGCAAGGCTTGTCCTGCAGGGCTAGAACAGCGTCTGGGCGCGGGCCACATCGACCCGGTCACGCTCGCGCAGGAAGCCCGCCAGCATACTGCCCGCCATGCGCTTGCGGGTCGCGTCGTCGGTTTTCACGCTGAGCGGATCGACCTTCTCGCCATTGATGTGCACTTCATAGTGCAAGTGCGGGCCGGTCGTGCAAGTGCCGGTGCTGCCGACGTAGCCGATCGTATCGCCCTGCGTGACGTGCTGGCCGGCATGGAGGCCGTCGGCATAGCGGCTGAGATGAAAATAGCGCGTTTCCCAGCCATTGTCGTGCTGGATGATCACCATGTTGCCGGCGCAGCGACTGGGTGAGGCCGATGTCACCGTGCCATCGCGCGCGGCATAGATCGGCGTGCCGACCGGTGCCGCGAAATCGGTGCCGCCATGCAGGCGGGTATAGTGCAGGACCGGGTGGAAGCGCATCCCGAACCCGGAGGTGATGCGGGCGCCGTCGATGGGAGTGCGCATCAGCCCTCGCTTGGTCGAAGCGCCGTTGCCGTCATACCAGCCCGCTTTCGCATCGGGGCCGACATAGCGGTAAAGCGCCAGGCTTCTGGTCTTGGTGGTCAGCGAGGCGAACAGCAGTTTCGGCGGCCCGACCGGCTCGCCATTTTCGTTGACCGACTGCTCATAGGCCACTTCGAACGTGTCACCCGGCGTCACTTCCGAAGCCAGGTTGAAATCATAGCCGAAGGCATTGATGAATTCGGGAATGAGCGAGTCCATCAGGCCCGCCGAAACGGCGGACGTATAGAAGCTTTCGCTGTCCAGTTCGCCGTTCAGCACTTTTATCTGCCGGACCAGTTCGGCGGCGATGGCCCTTGTGGTGAATTGCCCTTCCTCGCCCCGGCTGACGACCACGCCTGAACCGTCGGCATAGGACAATTGCAGGCGCTGCAAGGCGACCGTGGCCCCGGCCTGCTCCATCGCCAGACGCGCGCGCAAGCCTTCATGCTTGGTCAGCAGCGGAGCGGCGGCACCGGCGGCGGCGCGCGCTTCGTCCATCGGAATGCCGACCGCGTCGAGCGAATTGGCGAGTTCGCCCGCGTCCTTCAGATTGAGCGCGCGCTCGACAGTCGTGGCGGTAGCCTCGGCGTCCGGCGGAATGCCCGCGCCCGGCAGGTTGAGCGTGCCGGGCGCGCGGGTGAAATGATACCAGGCGCCGACCCCGGACAGGACGGACAGCGCGGCCAGGGCGATCGCGATGTGCCGCCACTTTGCGCGCGGGGCATTCTCCACGGGTGCGTCCGCTTCGCCCGCCTGTCCCGGAGCGAATGTGTCGGCCACCTTGCGCCAGGCTTCGGGCAGGGCCGATGAGGCCGAATCCGCCTTGTCCCGGCCAGCCTTGCCTGCTGGCGGATTGCCACGCCCCCAACTGCGCGGATCGAAGGAAAATTCTTCCACCGGCCGCTCCCGAAATCGGCTAGGAGTAAATCAGGCCGCTGTGCGACACGGCAACTATAACCTTGCTTTCGTAAGCGGTGAAGGTGTGGTTTATTCTCACACCGAAGATCGGGGGCTTGTGATGACCGGCAGTAATCGGGTGGCCTGGAGGGAGGGGCAGTTCCTGCGGCCTCAGCATTTCCAGCAAGCGGATCGCTCGCTCGACGGCCGGATTTCCCGCAGGGCCAATGGCTTGAGGCCTTATGCCTGGGGCCTGAGCGAGATTCGGATCGACGAGGATCTGGCCCTGCTTGGCAAGTTCACGCTCGTCAGCGCGAAAGGGGTGCTGCCGGATGGCACGCAGTTTGCGATTCCCGACGATCAGCCGCCACCGCCGCCGCTCGACGTTCCGGCCGATACGCGCGACGCCACGGTTTACCTGACCTTGCCGGTCGCCCAGGCCGGCGCGCAGGAATTCGCCGAAGCCGACAGCGCCAGCCCGGACATCCGCTACATCGTCGAGGAAGTCGACGTGGTGGACTGCTTTTCGGCCGAGCGTGCGCGTGAGCCGGTGGAGCTTGCCCGCCCGCACCTCGCCTTCGGCGTGACGCGGGACCAGACTTACGGGCGCGTGCTATGCGGCCTGGCGCATATCCGGGAAGTCCAGGGCAGCCGGGTGCTCTTTGATGATCGCTATATCCCGCCGGCGCTCGACATCGCGGCATCCCACGCGCTCAAGCATGGTCTGGAAGACATTCTGGGCCGGTGCGAGCAGCGGGCCAACGAACTGGCGATGCGCGCGGTGGAAGCGACCGATGGCGGTTCCGACACGTTCGGCAGCTTCCTGCTGCTGCAGTCGCTCAACCGCTGGATTCCGGTGCTGCGTCATCTCGACAGCCTTCCGCTCGTCCATCCCGAACGGCTTTACGAGGAACTTGCCAGCCTGGCCGGTGAGATCGCCACCATGATCCGGTCCGACCGCAAGGCCCCGCTGCTGCCGCCTTACCAGCACGAGAACCTGCGCGGCACGTTCGGCCCGCTGATTGATCTGCTGCAGTCCATGCTGGCGGCGGTGTTCGACAGGTCGGCGGTGCAGCTTCCGCTCGATCAGGCGGGCGCCGGCGCCTGGGTGTCGCCGATCACGGACCGCAACCTGTACCAGCACGGCTATTTCTTTCTTGCGGTGCGGGCGGCCGCGTCGGCCGAGGAAGTGCGCCAGGTGTTCCCTTCGGTGTCCAAGCTCGGTGCGGTCGAGCGGATGACGCAGATCGTCGATTCGGCGCTTCCCGGCGTGCCCCTGCGGCATACGCCAACACCGCCGCCGCAGCTTCGCGTGCTGCCGGGCTTCGTCTATTTCGAGCTTGATCGCGGTTCTCCCGACTGGCGGGATTTCGCGAAGTCGACGGCGCTGGGGCTGCATGTCGCCGGCGACTGGCCCGACTTGCGGCTCGAACTGTGGTGCGTGAAGGGGACGGGGCGGTGAGCGGCGGCGACTCCTCCAACGGGGGCAACCGTACGGTGTTCCGCCCCTCGCCGCTGGCGGGGGTGCGGCAGGGCCAGGGCGGCCTGCCGCCATCTTCGCCTTCGCCCCTGCCGCAAGGCGGGGCCTTCGATCAGCCGCCCGTATTCGGTTCCAGCCCCGCGCTGCCCCCGATGCCCGGCGGCGGGCCGCAGTCATCCTATCCCGGGTCGCCTGCGCCTTATCCGGGAGCGCAGGCGCCGCTTTCCGTGCCGCAGGCCGATGCCACATGGACCAGTTCCGGCCAGTTGCGCAACGATGCCGATATCCCGATCCCCGCGCGGCCGGTCGATTCGCGCAGTCCGTTGGTGATGGAGGCCGGCCCGGTCCTGGCGCTGGCGGCCAGCGTTCGTTCAGGGCGCGCGCGCGTCGCCATGCCGACATTCCACCGCCAGGCCAGCCAGGCGATCGCCGCCTATGACCGGGCGATTGCACCGCTCTACCCGGACGAGGTGCGGCAGCGTGCGCGCTACGCGCTCTGCGCAACGATCGACGATATCGCGCAGAACCTGCCGAACGTGGGGCAGGACGGCGCCGAATGGGCTCGGCGCAGCCTTGTCGTGATGTTCTTCCGCGAAGTGATCGGCGGCGATCGCTTCTGGCAACTGGTCGACGATCTGCTGGCGCGGCCGGCACAGAACGCGGACCTGATCGAACTCTACGCGGCCTGCCTTGCCGCCGGCTTCGAAGGCCGCTTCCGCGTGATGCCTGACGGGCGCGCCCGGCTGCAGCAAATCATGCACAGCCTTTATGGCGCGCTCGAACATCCGCGTTCGCAGTCCAGTGTCGAGATCGCCCCGCGCTGGCGCGGCGCGGATGCGCCGCTCGCCCGCATCAGCCCATGGAACCGCCTGCTGCTTGCCGGCGCGGTGGCGCTGGCTGGTTTGCTGCTGGTCTATATCGCGCTGCGCCTGCTGCTGGCTTCGGCCGGCAGCCCGGCCTGGGATTCGGTCCGGGCGCTCACGCCGGAGCAGCCGTTGCGCTTCTCGCGCGTGGGCACGGCTCCGCCAGCGCCGGCCGAAAGCGTCCAGCTCAGCCGTCTGCGCCGTTTCCTGGAGCCCGAGATCCGCGAAGGACTGGTCGCGGTCGAGGAGGATGCCTCCACCGTGCGGGTGCGCACCACTGTCGGCCAGTTGTTCGAATCGGGTTCCGACAAGCTGGTGCCGGGCCGCGAGGCGCTGTTCCAGCGGATCGGGCGGGCGATCGAGGAAGAGGCCGGCGGGGTCACAATCGAAGGCCATGCCGACAGCGACAAGATCACTGGCCTCGCCTTCCCCGACAACACCGCCCTGTCGCGCGCACGGGCGCAGACCGTGGCCGATATCGTCGGCTCGCAGTTGTCCGATGCGAGGCGCATCCGGGTGGAGGGCTTTGGCGACAGCCGGCCGATCGCCAGCAATGACACGGCCGACGGCAAGTCTCAGAACCGGCGCGTCGAAATCGTCGTCCCGCGGCGACAGTGATCGCCTCTTGCGAAGGTGGGCAGAGTGAGGAAGATCTTCGGAAGCTGGTGGGTGCTGGGTGGGATCGTCACTCTCCTGCTGGTGCTCGTGTTTTGCGTCGGCCTGCCGTTCTTCGTCGGCTGGCTGCGACCCTGGTGGGTGCGCCTGCTGATCGGGGGCGTGCTCGTCTTCGTCTGGCTGCTGATCGGCTATCTGGGCATTCGCAAGCGGCGCAAGGCCGCCAAGGCGATAGAGGCGGCGCTGGTCACGCCATCGGCGGCCGACCAGGAATCGGCCGCCGTTGCCGCGCGCATGGCCGAAGCGCTGGCCGCGTTGCGGAGCCGCTCCAAGAACCGTGACTACCTCTACAGCAAGCCCTGGTATGTGATCATCGGCCCGCCGGGCGCGGGCAAGACCACGGCGCTGCTCAATTCCGGGCTGCTGTTTCCTTTCGCCGACCAGTCGGTGAAAGGCGTGGGCGGCACGCGCAATCTCGATTTCTGGTTCGCCGACGAAGCCGCGCTGGTCGATACGGCGGGACGCTATACCACGCAGGAATCGGACCCTACGGCCGATGCCGAAGGCTGGAAGAGCTTTCTGGGCCAGCTTCGCAAGCAGCGCCCGCTTTCGCCGATCAACGGCATCATTGTCGCCATCGGCGTCGATGAACTGCTCAACGTGGATCGGGCGGGGCTGGATCGCCATGCCTCGCTGGTGCGGCGCCGGCTGGCGGAACTGCGCTCCACGCTGGAAGTCGCGGTTCCAGCCTATCTGCTGATCACCAAGGCCGATCTCATCGCCGGCTTCGTCGAATATTATGATGATCTCGATGTCGAAGGGCGCCGCGCCGTGCTGGGCGCGACAATGCCGGTCGAGAACAAGATGCCTAGCATCGACGACATCGTCGGCGAGTTCGATCGCCTGATCAATGCGCAGTTCGAACGACAGGCAAAGCGGCTGTTCGAGGAAGTGGACCAGGTGCGCCGCAGCCTGATCCTGGGCTTTCCCTCGCAGCTTGCCGCCATCCGCAACCGGATGGCGCGCTTCGTGGAAGGCGCGTTTCTTTCCGGTGAGGCGCCTTCCGCCAGTTTTCGCGGCTTTTACCTGACAAGCGGCGTGCAGGCGGGCGCTCCGCTCGATCGTATCCTGGCCGGGGTGGCCGAGACGTTCCACACCACCACCGGGTCAGGACGAGGATCGGGCCGCACCTATTTTCTCAATCGCCTGCTCACCGAAGTCGTTTTCAAGGAAGCCGGGCTGGTGCGCGCGGACCCGGCCGCCCGCAAGCGCCAGCAATTGCGCCTGGCGGGCGGGCTGGCCGTGGTCGGCGGCGTGGTGGCGCTGATCCTTGCGGCCTGGATGTTCAGCTTCGCCAGGAACCGCGCCTTTCTGGCTGATCTCAACCTGGCATCGAGCAATGCGATGGCACTGGTGCGCCAGACCGGCATCGACCTTGTCGAAGTCCGTGAGACCGATCCCGATCTCGAACAGTCGCTGGCCGTGCTGGCGGCGCTGCGCGACTTGCCGCAGGGTTTCGCCCAGCAGGCCGGGGGCGAGCCGGGATGGGGCATGCGGTTCGGCCTTTACCAGTCGAGCCATGCCGATCAGGCGGTGGAAAGCTATCGCGATGGTCTGCGGCGCATCCTGCTGCCGCGCATCCTGCTGCGGATCGAGCAGTATATCCAGGCGAACGCCGGCAATCCGATGGCGCTTTACCAGCCGCTCAAGGTCTATCTCATGCTTGGCGGATGGGGGCCGATGGACAAGGGGGTGGTGAAGTCCTGGGTCACGGCCGACTGGGCGCAGGAAGCCTATCCGGGGGCGGACAGGGCGCCGATGCGCAAGGAACTGGCCCAGCACCTCGACGTCTTGCTGGAGGATGAGGGGCTTGCCAGTTCCTGGGGAGCCAAGCGCCGGGCCCCGCTTGACGGCACGGTGATCGCCACCGCGCGCGGCGCCTTGCAGACCCTGAGCATGGCCGATCTGGCCTATGCCGTGCTGAAGCAGAAGGCACTGGCGACGTCCGGCGCGCCCTGGCGGGCGAGCGCGGCGCTGGCGGCCGGCGATGCCCAGGCCTTTGCCAATGGACAGGAAGTGCTCCAGGCCGAAGTGCCCTATTTCTTCACGCGCGCGGGCCATGAAAAGGCTTATCAGGCCGGCCTCGTAACCGTTGCCGCCGATTTCCAGAAGGAATTGTGGGTGCTCGGCGAGGGCGCCGGCGCCGAAGGCACGCGCCTGCAGATGAGCCAGATCCGGGCCAATGTCGCGCGGCTCTATGCGCGCGACTACATTTCCGCCTGGGAGCGGATCGCCAAGCTGCCCCGGCCGGCGAACTACTTCACCAATGCCGCCGCGCTGGGGGCGTTCACCAAGACGCCGTCCCCGCTCAAGGTGCTGCTGCTGGAAGTGCGCAAGAACACCACGTTCGAAGGCGGCAGTGGCGCGGCCGGCGAACTGGCGCGCCGGAAGATCTCCAACATGCGCTATGGCCGCTATGTCGACGACGCGGCCGATATCGCCGACGACGGCAACAGCTATGATGCCGGCACGGAGATCTCCAACTACTTCAAGCCGCTGCACGACTATGTCGGCAACGCGAAGGAGCCGGGGGCGCTCGACGAATTCATCGGCGAGGTGAAGCAGGCCGGCGCGGCGATGACGTCGGCCCGGATCGCGGGTGGCGGCATGGGGTCCGAAGCGGCGCAGGGCCAGATGGCCATGTCGATGGGCGGCGTCGCGACGGCCGCGGGCGCCGCGCCGGCGCTGCTCAAGGACTTCGTGATGTCGGCGGCAAGCGGCGGGGAAAAGGAAACGGTCAGCACCGCCCAGGGCGCGCTTACCGATGTCTACACCCAGTCGGTGCTTCCCCAATGCCAGCTTGCCACTGCCGAGAAGTATCCGTTCTTCGGCACTTCGGCGCAAAACGCATCGCTGGTGGATGTGCAGCAGGTCTTTGCCATGGGGGGCAGCCTGGACGGCTTCTTCGAGCAGCGCGTGATGCCCTTGCTCGACACCAGTGGACCGATCTGGCGCTGGAACGCCAACCTGCCCGTCACCGCCGACCTTTCGCCCTCCAGCCCGGACGAATTCGCCAAGGCGCGCAAGCTGCGCGATCTGCTGGTGGCGGGGCTCACCGTGCGGTTCGAGGCGAAGTCGTTCGGCGCGGAAGTAAGCGTGGTCGATCTGTCGGCCGGGGGCAACCAGTATCGGTTTGAAACCGGCGACAGCGAAGCGAAGCCGGTCATCTGGTCCGCCCAGGACAATGTCCCGGAAGCGTCGCTCACGATGTATGCTGCCCAGGCCAATTCCGACAAGCTGACGAAAGTGAGGAAACTGTCGGAAGACGGGCCCTGGGCGCTGTTCCGGCTGATGGATCAGGCCCATCTCGAAAACACCGGCCCCACGTCCATCCAGGCGACATTCGGCAATGGCGGGCAATCGGTCGTCTTCAAGATCAGCTTGCCGGACAAGCACAACCCTTTCGTGCGTGGAGCTGGCGTATGGAGCTTTCGATGTCCTGTCGCCCTGTAGGTCCATGGTTGTTCGGCAAGCTTCCGGCCCAGGGCGATTTCGTGTCGCGCGGGCTGGACCAGCCATTGCGCGATGGCCTGGACCAGTGGCTGTCTGAAGCGATGCAATCGGCGCGCGACGCTTTCCCCGATTTCGCGGAACGTTATGTTCAGGCTCCGGCATGGAACTACGTCGATCTCGATCCGCAGGGCCAGTGGAGCGGGGGGGCGCTGTGCGCCTCGGTGGACCGGGTCGGGCGGCTGTTCCCGGTCATCATGGGCGCGCCCGCAGCCGACGCCCAGACGGCGGTGGGGCTTTCGTCGGCCTGCATGTCCGCCTTGCATCAGGCGTTCGAACAGGGCTGGGATGCCGACCAGCTTTACGAGGCCGAGCTTGTGCCGGCGGAACAGCCCTGGAGCCCGACGGGCACCGAATGGGCCCTGCTGGGGGACGACGGCCCGATTACCGTCGTGGGCGGCCGTTTTCCCGGCAATATCGTCATGACCATGGTGGAGGTGGCGCTTTGACACGATCGGTGAAGATCAAGGATTCCGTGGCAACGCATGTTGGCATGGTGCGAAGCGAGAACGAGGATTTCCACCTGAGCTCGCCCGGCACCGGAATCTGGCTCGTCGCCGATGGCATGGGGGGGCACGCCCACGGGAAATACGCATCGCAGGCGATCGCCAGTGCGCTCGCCGACCTGACGCTGCCCGACGATATCGAACAGGCCTGTGATGCCGCCGCCGCGGCAGTCCAGGTGGCCAATGCCGAGATCCTGAGGAAATCGCAGGAACTGGGCTGCACCATGGGCTCCACGTTCGTCGCGCTGCTTGTGCGCGGGTGTGATTTCATCGTCATGTGGGCGGGGGACAGCCGCGCCTACCTGTTGCGCGGCGGCCAGCTCTTCCCGCTGACCAAGGATCACACGCAAGTTGCCGCCATGCTGGAGCGCGGCCTCATTTCCGACGAAGAGGCGCGGGAGCACCCCATGCGGCATGTGCTTTCCCGCGCGGTGGGCGTGCGCGAAACGCTGCAGATCGACGCGGTGCGCGAAGTGCTGCAACCCCACGACGTTTTCCTGCTGTGCAGCGACGGGCTGCACGGCGTGCTTTACGATACGGAAATCCTGGAGATTCTCAGCCGGAAGGGCCTGGATGCCAGCCAGGATCTGATCGAGGCCGTCCTGTCTCGCGGCGCGCCTGACAACGTGACGGTCACGGTGCTGGAAGCGCGGGAGCCCACCGTGGTGACGTTCAACAGGACATCGCCATGAGCCGACGGGCCGATGGCAGTCGTCCGCCCGGCGAGGAGCGCACGGTCTTCGATCCGAACCCGCTGCCCCTGCCGGGGGAACGGCAGGCCCCCGGCGGAAACCGCGACATGCCGCCTTCGGGCGCGGGGCCGGCCGGAGGTCCGGCGCGGCATATCCGGGTGGGCGACGTTCTCAATCACATATACGAGGTCAAGCGCTTCATCGCGCGTGGCGGCATGGGAGAAGTGTTCGAAGGGGTCAACGTCAACACCGAGGAAAAGGTCGCGATCAAGGTCATCCTGCGTCACCTGGCCGCCGATCCGCTGGTCCAGGCGATGTTCCGCAAGGAAGCCCGCCTGCTCACGCGGCTGAGCCATCCCGGTCTGGTCCAGTATCGCGTCCTTGCCATCGAGCCCGAATTTGGCGCTTTCTACATCGTCACCGAATATATCGACGGTCCGAACCTCTCGGAACGGCTGGCCGACCTTGCTCCGTCGCCGGCGCAGATCGTCGGCCTGCTGCGCAAGCTGGCGCAGGGGCTCCACGCGGCGCACACGCTTGGCGCGGTCCATCGCGATATCTCGCCCGACAATGTCATGCTGGAAGGGGGCCGGCTCGAAGGCGCGAAGATCATTGATTTCGGCATCGCCAAGGATCTCAATGCTGCGGCGCAAACGATCATCGGCGATGGCTTTGCGGGCAAGCTCAACTATGTCGCGCCCGAGCAACTGGGCGATTTCAACCGAGAGATCGGCCCCTGGACCGATGTTTACAGCCTGGGCCTGACGATCGTGGCGGTGTCGCTGGGGCGGGATGTGAACATGGGCGCCACGCTGGTCGAGACGATCGACAAGCGCCGGGCGGGACTCGACCTTACGAGCGTGCCGGAAGAATTGCGGCCCGTGCTGCAACGGATGCTGGCCCCCGATCCGGCCGACCGGATCCGCTCGATGGAAGGCGTGCTGGAAGGGATTGACCGCATTCGCTTCGCTGACCCGCTGCCACCCCTTCACGCGAGCACGCCGGTAGCCGTGAAAGCCGGAAATGCCGTTTTCGCGCGCGGCGGTGAAATCGTTCAGTCCGCGTTATCGGCATTGCGCACACCGAAATCTCGGCTGGCGGTCGCCGGCATCACGGCAGGGCTGGTGGCCGTAGCGGGGATCATGGCCTGGTCTCCGTGGAGCGGGAAAGGCACCGGCCCGTCGGCCGCTTCGGCTAACCTGCCTTCCGCCGGTACGGCTGCGGATGCCGGCAGGATCGCGGCCGCGCGGCGGGCGTTGCAGACGGAACTGCGCTCGCTGCCGTGCAGTTGGCTCGACTTTGTCGACATGACGGCCAAAGGAAACGACATCTCACTGAAACTGCAGGGCGTATCGGGCCGGTCCGCCGATGCGCTCAGGCGTCTGGAAGGCGTGTTGCAGCGCAATGGCCTGCGCGCCTCCTCGATCGACTTCGGAGAGGTTCTGTCGATCGGGGATGATACTTGCGGCCCGATCGACGCTTTCTCGGCCATCCGCCAGCTTGGGGCGGGGCGCATGACGGTCGAGCAGCACCAGTTCGAGATGGGGATCTTGCCCAGGGAAGCGGGTGAACTGGCGGGAAAGCCGGGGGGCACGGCCGTCATCACGTTCGACCTTTCCGGCTTCAAGGATGAAATTTCGCTCATCGGCCTCGAAGAGACCGGCAAGATGGAGCAGTTGACCACCAACAAGGAGGAGCTGATCAGCAATTCGCGCGCCGCTGGCGAGGATCGCCGCCGGATCGAGCTCAACACTTCTCATCGCGGCTGGTCGGGTATTCTCATGCTGACCGGGCAAGGGCCGTTTCCCGCCGACTTGCTGACCAATACGGCCGCGACGCGCGGCGCCGACTGGCCGCAGCGCTTTCTCAACCTGGCCCGTCAGCAGAACTGGAAAGCGGAAATGGTATGGTATCGCACGGTGGATGAAGTTCCCGATGTGCCCGCGCCGGTACTGACCCGACCTCCGGCGCCGGCCGCGCTTCCAGCCGCGAATCCCTCCTGAAGCTGCGCGCGATGCGGGCGTTTGGGCGCGGGCTATCCCCTGGCGGCGATTTCGTCGTAAGCCCGGCGGAATTCCTTGGCGAAAACGTCCATGAACGCCTCGTCCGAGCCCAGCGAGACCTGGCCGAAATCCTTTTCGTAAGCCTTCCACAACGCGGCATCGCACGACGAGGGTAGGATTTTCGCGAGCAGCCCCTTCTTTTCCGCGCGTGCGCGGATGGCGTTGGGCGAGAAACGCTCCAGCGTCACGCGCAGCGCGCCTTGCATGGCAAGCAGTGTTGCCATCTGATGCGCCTGCAGATCCTTGAACGCATCCTCGACAGCGCGCTCGGACCCCATGAACCCGCGCTCCGGCGGATTGAGCAAGTGGATCAGTGCCTGTTCCGGGGTGCGCGCGAACTTCAGGGGATTGTTGCCATCCAGTTCCAGCGTGGTCCCGCGCGCGCCCATCTGGCTTTTCGCGCGCGACCGCGCTTCCAGCAGAATGACCATCCCGCCGACGAGCTTGCGCAGGAGCGCGCCGGCCGTGGACAGGGTCTCGGTCTCGCCGAATTGCAGGCGGCCGGCATCGAGCCCGGCGGCATTCGCCAGCGCGGCAAGCACCTGGCGCGGCTCGACCGGCGCCGGAACGTTTTCGCGGGGCGGGACGGTTCGGGGCGTGTCGGGCTGGGCCGGCGGGGGCGACAGGCCGGCGGCTGGCGGCGGGATGAAGTTTGCCGTGGGCGCGGTCGCCTGCGGTGCTCTCGCGGTGCTGAAGCCCCCGCGCGCCCAATCCACGTCATTGCTTTCCGCGAACTTGCCCCAGATGTCGCTCGCGCTTGCCGGCGCGGGCGTGGAGGGGGAACTCGACCAGGGGGAGGCGGACGATGCCGGCTCGGCCGGGCCGACGTTCCATGGAGAGGCCGCCGCGGGCGGGGGGGGAGTCATCGGGGCGGCGGGCGAAGCGCCCCACCCGGAAGGAGGCGGCAATTCCTCGCGCGGGGCCCAATGCTCGCCGGCTTGCGCGGGGGGAGGCGCCGCTGGAGCCCAGGAGGGGCCCGTGGCCGGGGGAGAGGGTTCGGGAAGCCAGACGGGCGGAGCATCCCAGCCGCTTGGGTTCGGCGCGGGGCCGGCCTGCTGCGGCGCAGGCTGCGGCCCGCCGGGGAGCGCTTCGTTGGCGCCCGGATCGGCAGCTGCCGTCCAACCCTGCCATTGCGGCGGGGGCGGCGGCGCGGCGTTGCGCATGTTTGCTTCGGTGGCGGCGCTTTCGTCGAGCCGGGCCTCTATTTCCAGGTGCCCGACCACGAAGACGTCGCCCTGGTTTATCGGCCAGGGTGCGGCCAGTCGCGCGGACTGACCGAGCAGGAACGTGCCGTTGGTGCTGTAATCGACCAGTTCGTACTGGCCGTTGTTGAAGCGGATCTCGCAATGCTGCGAGGAAATGTGCAGCGAGGGATCGGGCAGGCACCAGTCGGCGGTCGCCGCGCGGCCGATCTTCGCCCCCCGCCGGTCCAGCACCAGCGAGACTGGCGAGCCGTTCGCGAGCGAGGTCGCGTTGCGTATGGTCAACGTCAGGGGCACGATCGTTTCCTAGACCGTCAGGAGTGGCTTGTCATGGCCGGGGCCGATCGGGCGCATGGCGGGTTTCATTGGCGTGTGACGATCGCCTCGCCCAGCGCGAGCGCCTTGCGCTTTGCCGCTACGGGATCGTCCAGCGCATAGGCCCCCAGCAGAATCGCGCCGGAGGCGAGCTTGGCGCAGGCATCGGGCGGAGGCTGCACGGCGGGAAGATGCTCGGGCGCCATCGACCCTCCCGACAGGAATGTCGCTTCGCACAGCAATTGCGCCGCATTCATTTTCTTTACCGTTTCCCCGGCTTGCGCGGCGGCGCGGCGTTTCGCGTCGTCAGGGTCGTCGATCCAGCGCAGCACCGCGACGATCAGCGGGTCGCTGCGTTCGACCGCCCGGATTTCCAGCAGGGCCCGCGTGGCCCACACCAGGCATTCGTAACGCGGCAAGGCGTGGCAAAGGAATTCGATCGCGGTATCCAGCTCCCCGCGATCGAGCAGCTGGGCATACCATTCGGGCAGCGCCTGCCCCGCGGCGGCACCCGGTTCCTCGTCGGGATCAATCAGCGCCATGAGTTGACCGGCATCGGTCCACGGCGAGCATGTCCATGCGTTCATGCCGGCCGTCCTAGTTGATCTTCACGATTCCGCCCTGGGCGGTGAGCGAGGCAGAGCCCTTGATCGTGGTGTCGGTTGCCTGCACCTCCGCCTTGCCCGAGGATTTGAGCGAGATGAACTTGGCAATCGCCTTGATCGACAGGGGGTCGATCGTGATCGAACTGTTGCCGACTTCGATGGTGATCTTGTCTCCGGCGGAAATATGGATGGTCTTGCCAACATCCACGGTCATGTGCTTGGAAACGCCAAGCGTGTCGCTGTCCCCGATGTTCACGTTGCGGTTCTTGCCGACCGTGACCGCTTCATTCTTGCCGACACTCTCTGTGCGGTTGTTGCCGATGGTGATGGTCTCGTCGATGCCGACCGCTTCGGTGCGGTTGTTGCCCACCATGATGTCCACGTTGTTGCCGACATGGTGGGTTTCGCTGTCCCGGATGCGGGTATTCATATCCTTTTCGGCGTGCAGGTAGATCTCTTCCTTTGCCGTCGCATCCTCGAAGCGCAATTCGTTGGCACCGGGCTTGCCGCTGTCGAGCGGCTTGGCACCGGGAATTTCGCAGCCGCTATCGCGCTTGTAGGTCTTGGTCCGCCAGAGAACCCGCGTCTTGTGCTGAGGCAAGGCGTATTCCGGCATGTTGGCGGCGTTGAACACGCGCCCCACCACGATCGGCCGGTCCGGGTTGCCGTTGATGAAATCGACGAGGACCTCGTGGCCGACACGCGGAATGATGATGTTGCCCAGCCCGCCCGTCTGCGAGACGCGGATCCAGCAACTGCTATTGTCGTCCTTCTTGCCTTCCCGGTCCCAGTGAAACTGCACTTTGACCCGGCCGTATTCATCGACATGGATCTCTTCGTCGCAAGGACCGACGATGACTGCGGTTTCCGGGCCTTTCGCGGTGGGCCTTGGTGTGACGATGGGCGCGCGGAACTGGACATCGTCCTGGATCGCGGTGAATTCCGTCGATGTCTCGCCGCCCGCCATTCCCGAACGATAGATCTCGTTGGCCAGGTGGGTGCGGCAGTTGACGATCAGGTACTTGCGGTTGAAGCGCCCGTTGGGATGCGAGGCGAGCGAGAAGAGGTGTCCGGTCTGGATGCCGGGGAACTGGCTTCTTGCCTCGTAGCGCAGGCGCTGGGCACGGCGGGATTCGAGCAGGACGCTTGCCAGCGCCTTGCCGTCGCCGGTGTCGTAATGGCGACCGGGCCAGCGGTAGACTTCCACACTGTCTTCGGTATGGGACTGCCGGTCGGCGCTGATCGATTCGACAGGTGCGGCCGGGTTCTTGAAATCGTAGTCACGAAAGGTGACGCGCGCCTCGGCACCGCTGGATGCCCGTTCCTGCCATGCCTGGATGAAGGTGAGTTCGGACAAGTCCCGCAGGCGGGAATCGGAAATGGCGACCGCGCCGCTGTGTATGTTGTAAGTGAAGGTGCCCGGCGAAAGCTCGCTGTGCGAACCCGGCCGGTCGCAGATGATCATGACATGGGCGCCGGCCTCGTGCTGGTAATAGTAATACAGCCCTTCCTCTTCCATCAGCCGGCAAATGAAGGCGAAGTCGCTTTCGCCATATTGCACGCAATAGGGCAGCTTGCGGTTGCCCGAAGTGATCCGAACCTCGAAATCAATCTTGCAGCGTTCCAGCACGCTCTTGATGATCTCGATGACCGTCTTGCCCTGGTAGATGCGATAGCCGCTGCCCTGTTCGTGGAAATGGGCCGAAGGCGCCAACGTGAGCTGGTAGAGGAAGCCTTGCTGCTCGATTTCCCGCAGGAAGCAGCTGTCGATCACGATGCCGTGGAAATAGCGGCAGAACTCGCCGTCGTTTTCCACGCGGATCGAGGCTGGCAGCCCGAGGTTGGGCAGCAGTTCGATTTCCGCGAGGGCAAGCACTTCTATGACAACCATGAAATGTTCGCTCAGGCCTTCGAAGGCATCGACGCGGACAGGTTCGAGTTGCTCGGAAGAACCCTTCCCGAAGTTCAGTTTTAGAGAGAGTTGTCGCTTCGCATCATCTGCCAAAGGAGTTTCCTCCACCGATATGTCGAGCCCGAATGACTGGCCCCGACCAAATCTCTCCCTGAACGGGTCGTCCCAAACGGATCGCCAAACCGCCTGCGTTTCGAAGAATCATTTGCTACCAGATAACCATGGGCATATGAAGCCTTCTGACTGATACGAGCTTGTTCATGTCTGCGGCCGACCCCGCAAAGCAGGAGATCGAGCAATGGCACTCCGGATTGTTTTCGCGGCCTTGATGATGGTTCCTGCTTCAGCCCTCGCCCAGATAACAGATTCCCAGACGGCTGGCGCGGATGATCGCTTGGCCGATCAGATCAGTTGCGAACTGACCGATGGCTGTGCGGTGGCCGAGTCGCTTGCCGATGAGGTGACGCCGCCGACTCGCAGCTGGAGCATAAGCCGGGTCGGAGGGGAAAGCGGCAGCGCCGCCGCCAGGCCGAGGCAGACCTATTCCGCCAGTGCGGTGCAGCCGGTCCGCCGGGTGAGCCAGGCGATGACGCCGGCCAGTGTCCAGCGCACCATTCAGGAAGGGCCGCGCCGCAGCAGCCTGGGGATCAATTTCGCGCTGAATTCCGCGGAACTGACCGAGCGGGGCCGCCGCCAGGCTGATGCGCTTTTCAAGGCGCTCAGTTCGCCGCAACTTGCGGGCAGGCATTTCCTCGTCGGCGGCCACACGGATGCTTCTGGCGACGCCGAGGCCAATCTCCAATTGTCGCGGATGCGTTCCCAGGCGCTGGTGGAATACCTGATCGGCAAGGGGCTTCCCCGTGCGAGCTTCCGGGCCAGAGGCTATGGCGAGGAGCAGTTGCTCCCCGGTGCCAATCCCACATCTGCCCTCAATCGGCGGGTCGAAATCACGAAGCTCGATTGATCCCCGGCTAAACGGGCGCGGGGTCATGGGGCTGGATATCGGCGTTCTGGTCGCTCCGCTGTCCGAGCAGGAGCCGTCCGGGCCCGATCTGTTCGAAAGTGCTGACCGCCAGGAAATCGAAATCGCGTTCGATCGTTCGATCAGCGATGCTTCGGGCGAGGGCGCGCACGTCGATTGGCGTGGTGTGATCCAGCGCATTCTCGCCCAGGCCGAAGTTACGCGGGATTTGTGGCTGGCGGTCTATCTCATGCGCGCGGCCGCGCACTCCGGGCAGTTCGAGCTTGTCGCCGACGGGGCCGAACTGCTGGCCGCGCTGGTGGAGGAACGCTGGGCCGATGTCCATCCGCAACTGGATGAGGTCGGCTTCATCGGGCGCAAGACCCCTTGCGAGGCGCTGACCCGCATTGGCGAATTCCTGGGCCCCCTGAAGGCGATCCCGCTGCTGGCGCACCCACGGCTTGGCTCGGTTTCGGGCAACGATCTGCTGCGTTTCATGGATGAAGGAAGCAATGCCGAAGGGTTCGGCCTGTTCCGCGCGATCCTGGACGCGACTCCGCCCGAGGACCTTCAGGAACTGGCCGCCCGGATCGAGCGGCTGCTTGAAGCGGTCCGGCGAACCGACCGGGCCCTGACTGAACAGGCGCAAGGCGATACTTCTACCAATTTCGAACTGACATATGACACGATCGAACGCGTCCGTCGCGCGCTTGTCTCGAATCTGCCGGGCGGAATGATCGAGGATGTCGGGGAAGGCCTCGCCGACTTGCCGGCGCCTCCACCGATTTCGGGCGGCGCGGGCGGACTTCCCGGCGAAATCAAGAGTCGTGACGATGTTGTTCGCGCTCTGGACAGCATCTGTACTTATTATGCGCGATATGAGCCCGCCAGTCCGGTGCCATTTGCCTTGCGCCGGGCGAGGGACTGGATTAGCCTCGACTTCATGGAAATCCTTGAGGACATCGCTCCGGGCAGCGTGCAGGAAGCCGTGACGGTCCTTAAAAGCAGGAACTCGAACAGTGGCGGCAGCAATGACGGCTGGAACTAGATAGGCCCCGGGTAGGGTTGCCGTTTCGGGGCTTGCGATTTTGAACAGGTCGTTGGGGGGAACAAATGGCAAAGAGTGGCCAACGCTTCATCAAGGAAAACCGCGCTCCTCGCGTGCATATCGAATATGAGGTGGAGACGTACGGGTCTCGCCAGAAGGTCGAATTGCCGTTCGTGATGGGTGTGCTGTCCGACTTGTCAGGCAAGAGCACGGTCGAGAAGAAGGCCATGGCCGATCGCGATTTCCTGGATTTTGACATGGACAATTTCGACCAGCGCATGGCGGCGATCGCGCCGCGCGCGGCGTTTCACGTCGACAATTCGCTGACCGGCGAAGGCAAGCTCGCGGTGGACCTGACCTTCAATTCCATGGAAGATTTCTCCCCTGGCGCGGTGGCGAAGAAGGTTCCCGCGCTCGCGAAGCTGCTGGAAGCGCGTGAGCAGATCAATGACTTGATGGTCTACATGGATGGCAAGGACGGCGCACAGGTGCTGCTCGACAAGCTGCTGAAAGACCCGGATCTGATGAAGTCCTTGTCGGCGGCACCCCTGAAAGCGGACGATGCTTCGGAGGAGCCGGAAAGCGAGAATTGATCGCGGCGGATATCCCCTGGCGCGGCGCGGAGAAGCGGGAATAATTGCTAATGGCGACTGAGAAGGCCCAGCAGACGGAAGTTCAGGCGGTTGAAGCCGAAGCCGCAGTTGATGATTTCGCGGCGCTTCTGCGCAAGGAATTCAAGCCCGGTTCGGACGAACGGGCGAACCGCATCGAACAGGCCGTGGCGACGCTGGCGCAGCAGGTGCTCGAAAATGCCGGTGTCATTTCCGATGACGCATTTTCCACGATCGATGCCTTGCGCGCGGCCATCGACCGCAAGCTGACCGAGCAGGTCAACCTGGTCATCCATAACTCCGAGTTCATGGCACTCGAAAGCGCCTGGCGCGGCCTCAACTACCTGGTGATGAACACGTCTACCGGCAAGGATCTCAAGATCCGGGTCATGAACGCGTCCAAGGACGAGATCCGCAAGATGTTCCGCCAGTATCGGGACGCCGCTTGGGATCAGAGCCCGCTGTTCAAGAAGGTCTACGAATCGGAGTTCGGACAGTTGGGCGGACAGCCTTACGGCGCCTTCGTCTGCGACTATTATTTCGATCATTCCGCGCCCAACCTCGAAATCATGAAGGGGCTTTCGAAGATCGGCGCCGCCGCGCATGCGCCATTCATCGCTGCGGCCGAGCCTTCGCTGATCGGCATGGAGAACTGGACGCAGCTGTCCAACCCGCGCGATATCGCCAAGCAGTTCGATGCCACCGAGTACGCCGCCTGGCGTACGTTCCGGGAAACTTCCGACAGCCGCTATCTGGCATTGACGATGCCGCGCTTCCTGGGCCGCACGGTCTACGGCGCGAAGACCGAGCCGGTCGATGAGTTCGATTTCGAGGAGGATGTCGGCGGCGAGCATGACAAGCACGTCTGGCTCAACGCGTCCTATGCCATGGGCGTGCGCGTTACCGAGGCGTTCAGCACCTGGGGCTGGTGCAGCCGCATTCGCGGTGTCGAGAGCGGCGGCACGGTCGAGAACCTGCCGACGGCGATGTTCCCGACCGACGATGGCGGCGTGGACATGAAGTGCCCTACCGAAATCGCCATTTCGGACCGGCGCGAAGCGGAATTGTCCAAGGCTGGACTGATGCCGCTGATCCACCGCAAGAACACCGATCACGCCACCTTCATCGGTGCGCAGACCGTGCACAAGCCGGCTGAATACGAAGATCCCGCAGCCACGGCCAATGCCAATCTTTCAGCACGGCTGCCCTATATCTTCTCCAGTTGCCGTTTCGCCCATTACCTCAAGTGCATGGTGCGCGACTGGGTGGGCGGCAATCGCGAGGCGCCGCAATTGCAGCGCGATCTGCACACCTGGATCATGAACTACGTGGATGGCAGCCCCGACATCTCATCCGAAGAGACAAAGGCCAAGCTTCCGCTCAAGGATGCAAAGATCGAGATTATCCCGGATGAAGAAAATCCAGGGTATTACAAAGGCAAATTCATGTTCGTGCCGCACTATCAGCTTGAAGGCATGGACGTTTCTCTAAGCATGGTTTCCAGGCTGCCTAAGAATGGATGAACTGGATTAATGCCGGGCGTTTTGCTATCGGCATAATTGTAAGGGAATCAGGAGGGACTTATGGCGTCGGTTGACTATTTCCTGAAAATTGATGGAATTGACGGCGAATCCGCTGACGATAAGCACAAGAACGAGATTGATGTCCTGTCGTGGTCTTGGGGCGCAACCAACGAAGGCAGCATGGCCTTCGGCGGCGGCGGTGGTGCGGGCAAGGTCTCGATGCAGGATTTCCACTTCACCATGCGCGTGAACAAGGCCTCGCCGAAGCTCATGCTGGCGTGCGCCAATGGCGAGCATATCGCCAATGCGGTGCTGACTTGCCGCAAGGCCGGCGGGCAGCAGCAGGAATTCCAGAAGGTCACTTTCACCGACATCCTGGTGTCGAGCTATCAGGCCGGCGGTTCCGGGGGCGGGGATGACGTCCTTCCGGTGGATCAGATCTCGCTCAATTTCGCGAAGATCGAGATTGAGTACAAGCCCCAGGCTGCCGATGGTTCGCTCGGGGCCGCGATCAAGACGGGTTACGACCTCAAGGCCAACAAGAAGGTCTGACGGCCGACATCGCGGGGAGTTTCGTCCTTGGTCGACGCCGATCAGTTGCTTCGTGACGGCGATGTCGATGGCGCGCGGGTCGCGCTGGTCGACATCGTCCGCACTCGGCCCGGCGACGATCAGGCGCGGATGTTCCTCTTCCAGCTGCTTGCCGTCAATGGCGAGTGGGACAAGGCCCTCAAGCAGCTCAATGCCCTGGTCCAGGTCGCGTCCCAGGCGCAGCTTCTGGGTGTGACTTATGGCCAGGCCATCGCTGCGGAGGAGCAGCGCGCGGCGGTCTTTGCCGGAACGGCGGAAATGGCACTGCTCGCCGGCCATGGGGGCTGGGCCGAAGGCGTGGCTCGCGCCATCACGCTGTTCGCACGCGGCGATGGTCCGGGTGGCATTCGGGCGCGGGACGAGGCTTTCGATGCGGCGCCGGACCTTGCTGGCAGCATGGATGGCCATCCGTTCGAATGGATCGCCGATGCCGACAGCCGGTTCGGGCCGACGATGGAGGCCATTGTCGCGGGCCGCTATGGGCTCATCCCGTTCGACGTCGTGGAATCGATCCGCAGCGAGGGGCCGCGCGACTTGCGCGACACGGTCTGGTATCCGGTGGAAATCGCTTTCCGCTCGGGCCATTCGGGTGCCGCTTTCCTGCCGGCGCGCTATCCGGGGAGCGAGGCTTCGGCCAACCCCGCCCACAAGCTTGGCCGCCTGACCGGCTGGATCGCACGCGACTGGGGCGATGAGGGTCTGGGGCAGCGCTTGTGGACGCTGTCCGACGGCAGCGAGCGCGGACTGCTCGACGTGCGCGACATCGCATTCCTCTGATGGCCGCTCGCAACCGCCGCGGGTATCTCGATCCGACGCTGTTCGACAAGCTCGTGGCCGATCACGAGATCGGTGGCCTGAGAGGCACCGAACTGGAACGCATCGAGGACCGGCGCGAGACGCTTTCGTACTTTTCGGTGCCGCAGATCGAGAGCTTCAACGAAGCGGCCCTGCGCTCCACCGTGCGCCGGGAACTGGCCTGGCTGCTCAACACGACCAATCTGGAATCGCTGGTCGATCTGGAACCCTATCCGCAAGTCCGCACCAGCGTGGTCAACTATGGCGTGCCGGACATGGCGGGCAAGGCGCTCAACAACCGGCTGGTGCTGCAGCGCGCGCGGGATATTCGCAATGCCATCCAGGCTTTCGAGCCGCGGATCGAGAAAGTCTCGCTTGACGTGCGACGGTCCGAGCAGGCTGAACGACCCAATGCGATCACATATCTGATCCGGGCGGATGTCCGGTCTGCGGTAAGGGCCATTCCCGTCAAGTTCCGCACCGATCTGGAGATCGACACGGCTGCGGTCACGGTCAGGGAATAGGCCCATGGACCCGCGCCTGCTCCAGTTCTACAACGATGAACTGGCTTATCTGCGGGAAACCGCCCGCGAGTTTGGTGAGGAGCATGAGACGGTCGCGGCCCGGCTCGGGCTCAAGACGCCAACCGATCCCGATCCTTATGTCGAGCGCCTGCTCGAAGGCGTCGCTTTCCTGGGCGCGCGCGTCCAGCTCAAACTGGCCGACCAGTACCCCGAATTCACCCAGCATTTGCTCACCGCGATTCAGCCGCACTATCTGGCGCCAATGCCGTCGATCTGCGTCGCGGGCTTCGAGCCGAAGGACGCCGATCCTCTGCTGGCTGAAGGATACGCGGTTCCCGCCGGAACGGAGATCACCGCGACTGCCGGCCCGCAGGAAAGCACGCCGGTGACGTTTCGCACTGGCCACGCTGTCACGCTTTACCCGTTGAAGATCACCGAGGTCGAATATCTCTCCTCGCGCTCCTCCGTCGCGCACTTCGCCGTTGCGGCCAATGTCCGGGCCGAGGCGGGCGTGCGGCTGCGGTTCGAAAGCACCGGCGGAATTCCGCTGGAGAAACTGCGGATCGACAGCCTGCCGCTTTATCTCGACGGATCAGAGGCCGTGCCCGGCGAGCTTTACCGGCAGATCATCGGCGAGACCATCGCCGCGCTCGCCCGTTCGGCCACGGCTTCGGCGGCGGTCGTGCCGATGGCGCTGCCGCTGCCTGAACAGGTCGGCTTCGATGATGAGGAAGCCCTGCTGCCGGCCGAGTTGCGGTCGTTTCGCGGTTATCGCCTGCTGAGCGAGTATTTCGCTTGCCCGGAACGCTTTCTCTTCGCCCGGTTGCGCGGCGTGGACCGTGCCTTCGCGCAAGCCTCGTCCAATGCATGCGATGTGGTCCTGCTGTTCAATCGCTCTTCCCCGGTGCTTTCCGGCGCGTTGTCGCCGGCCAATTTCCGGCTGTTCGCCACTCCGGCCATCAACCTGTTCGAAAAGCAGTTGGGCCGGCTGCAGATCAACGAACACGATCACGAGTTCCATGTCGTTCCCGATCGCACGCGCCCGCTGGACTTCGAGGTGTTCCGCCTGCTGGAGTTGAAGGCCCATCTGCGCGACGAGCAGGAGGCCAGGCCGGTGGTGCCGCTCTATGCGCTGGGGGCGCTGCTCTATGACTGGCGGGACGCGATCTTCTACGTTCCCCGCATGACGCTGCGCCGGCTGTCCTCGAAGCAGCGCAAGCTGAAGAAGCGTGACGATTATATCGGAACCGAGACCTGGCTGTCGCTGACCGTGCCGGGCAATCCCGACCGGCTGAGTGACATAAAGGAACTGGCGATCCGGGCGCTTGTCACCAATCGGGAACTGGCCGGCGGCCTGGTGTTTCGCGGCAGCAATCATTTCACCGTGCCCGCCGGGCCAGTGCGGGCCGTGTCCGTGCTGCGCAGCCCGAGCAAGCCTCGTCCGCCGCTGGGGCTGGGCGATAGCGCCTGGCGCGTGATCGGGCATCTGACGCCCAACTATGCGACGCTGGCGCCTGAGGATTGCGATGATCCCGCGATGCTGTGCGATCATCTCGCCTTGTACGGCCACCGGGACGATCCGGCGATGCGCCGGCAGATCGACGGTATCACGGGGGTGCGCTCCCGCTCGATCGTCCGGCGGATTCCCGGCCGGGGCCAGATGGCCGTGGCGCGGGGCAGCCGGATCACCTTGACGCTGGACGACGGCTCATACGAAAACGGCAGGATGTTCCTGTTCGGTGCAGTGGTAGAACGATTCCTTTCGGAATTCGCCACGATCAACAGCTTCACCGAAACCATCGTCCGCACACCGGGAGAGGGGGAAATCGCCAAATGGCCGGCGCGCATCGGACGCAAGCACACGATCTGACCGCTTCCTTTCTACAGCGTCTGGATCTCAGGCGCGCAGGCCTGTTCGCCATCGTGCGGCAACTGGAGGCGCGCGAAACGGGCAAGCCTCGCGTCGGGCGGGCCAAGCGGCCTGAGCAGAGCGTTGTCGATCTGGCCCAGCAGCCCACGCTCGGCTTTGCCGAAAGCACGCTGACGGGCACCGAGCCGGCCCGCAACCGCATTCGGTTGCGCGGCTATTGGCTGGGGCTGACCGGCCCCATGGGCGCGCTGCCCACGCATCTCAGCGAATTCGCGTATTACGAGAAGCTTTATGCCCAGAAGCACCCGTTTACCGACTGGCTCGATGTCCTGGCCGGCCGGATGCTGCAGTTCTTCTATCGCGCCTGGGCCGATTCTCAGCCCGTGTCGCATGCGGATCGCGCCACCGAGGATCGTTTCGCGGCCTGGCTGTCGGCGCTTTCCGGCTGTGCCGAGGGCGCGGACGAGGACGACGCCTTCTTTCGCCGCGCGCGTTGCCATTACGTTCCGCTGTTTAGCGGCCTGCGTAGCGCGGTCGCCATCGAGGACAGCCTCAGCCATCTGCTGTGCCAGCCGGTGCGTGTGGTCGAATACATTCCCAAGTGGCGCGCGCTGGAGCATGAGGATCTGACTTGCCTGGGCCAGTCATTCGCAACGCTGGGCAGCGATGCCGTGCTGGGCCGCAAGGTATTCAGCGCGTCGGATGCCTTCCGTGTAATCGTCAGGGCTAGCAACTATCGTGATTACCTCTCCCTGCTTCCGGTCGGCGAGCGTTTCGCGGTTGCGGCCGAAGCGATCGAGGCGTTCAAGCCCGGCCATCTGGAATGGGATCTGACGGTGGAGATCGCCGATGCCGATGCGCCGGGGCTGCGGCTGGATGGCGGCAATCGCCTTGGCTGGACGAGCTGGCTCAAGCCTCCCGCGCCGAAGCGATCAGGCCCACGCGCGGTCCGCCAGCTGGCGCGGCCTGAACGAATCCGTGCGGACGCGCACCTGCGCAAGACCAGTGTGAGGAAAAGGAAAACGGCCCCATGACCGAGATCAGTCGCGGCGCTCTGTTCGGGCGTTTGAACCAGCCGGCGCTCAAGGCCATCGAGACCGCCACTGCATTCTGCAAGATGCGCGGCAATCCTTATGTCGAACTGGTGCACTGGATCCACGTGCTGCTCCAGGACTCGCAGAATGATATAGCGGCGATCCGCAATGCCTTCGGGCTGGATGACGAAGCGCTGGTGCGGCAAGTGGTCGCCGCGCTCGATGCCTTGCCGCGCGGAGCCACGGCGATTTCCGATTTCGCGCCGCAGATAGAGGAAGCGATCGAGAAGGGCTGGCTTTACGCATCGTTGCAATTCGGCGCATCGCGCGTCCGCACCGGCCATCTGCTCTATGGCATGGTCAAGACGGCGACGCTGCGCAACGCGCTCTTTTCGATCAGTGGCGAATTCAGAAAGGTCCAGGCCGAGAAGCTGGGGGCCGAGTTCGAGGCGATCTGTGCCGCGTCTCACGAAAAGACCCAGACCGATGGCGGCACCGCGTTCGCGAGCGACCGCGGGGAGCCGGCGGGTCCGCTTGGCGACGGTGAGGCGCTGGCGCGTTTTTCGGTCGACCTCACGCAGCAGGCGCGGGACGGGAAGATCGACCGGATCGTCGGCCGGGATGCGGAGATCCGCCAGGTCGTCGATATTCTGCTGCGTCGCCGGCAGAACAATCCCATCCTGGTTGGCGAGGCAGGGGTGGGCAAGACGGCGGTAGTGGAAGGCTTCGCCCGCCGCATCGCCGATGGTGATGTCCCGCCGGTGCTGCGGGACGTGACATTGCGATCGCTCGACATCGGACTGATGCAGGCCGGAGCTAGCGTGAAGGGGGAGTTCGAAAAGCGGCTGCGCCAGGTCATCGACGAAGTCGAGGCCAGCCCGAAGCCGATCATCCTGTTTATCGACGAGGCGCATACCCTGATCGGCGCGGGGGGGCAGGCCGGCACCGGCGATGCCGCCAATCTGCTCAAGCCGGCGCTGGCACGCGGCCGACTGCGGACGATCGCGGCGACGACCTGGGCCGAATACCGCCAGTATTTCGAGAAAGACCCGGCGCTGACTCGCCGCTTCCAGACCGTCCATGTCGGCGAGCCGGAGACCGCCAAGGCGATCGCCATGATTCGCTCGGTCGCGCCGATGATGGAAGCGCACCACAATGTCGTGGTGCTGGACGAGGCGGTCGAGGCGGCGGTCAAGCTGTCGCAGCGCTACGTGCCCGCGCGGCAGCTTCCCGACAAGGCGGTGAGCCTGCTGGACACCGCCTGCGCGCGGGTCGCCGTGTCGCAACATGCCACGCCCGCCCCGGTGGAGGATCGCGCGCGCCGGCTCGAACTGCTTGAGGTGGAGCGTGAGATTGCCGCGCGCGAGGCCAGTGGCCAGTACACTAGGGGTGAGCGTCTGCCCAAGCTGGACGAGGCGATCGCCGAGGCGAAGGTCGCGCTCGATGCGGTCAACGCCAAGTGGGAAGCGGAGAAGGTCACGCTCACGGGCGTGATCGCCGCGCGCGACGCGCTTACCCAGGCGCGCAAGGCGGTACCCGAAGGGAGCGCACCGGAAGGCGAGGAATCGTTGAAAGCGGCACTGCAGGCCGCGTTGGACAACCTAGCCCAGGCGCACGGGGACGAGCCGATGGTTTTTGCGGTGGTCGATCAGGACGCGGTCGCGGCGGTGGTTGGCGACTGGACCGGTATTCCGATGGGCCGGATGGTCAAGAACGAGGTCGAAAGCGTCCTGACCATCGCCGATCAGTTGAAGGCGCGCGTGATCGGTCAGGATCACGCGATGGATTCGATCGCCAAGCGCATCCAGACCAGCCGCGCGAAACTCGACAATCCGAACAAGCCGGTCGGCGTGTTCATGCTCTGCGGCCCATCGGGCGTCGGCAAGACCGAGACGGCGCACGCGCTGGCCGAGTTGCTGTTCTCTGGAGACGATTCGCTGATCGTCATCAACATGAGCGAATTCCAAGAAGCGCATACCGTCTCGACGTTGAAAGGCGCGCCGGCCGGCTATGTCGGGTATGGCCAGGGCGGCGTGCTGACCGAGGCGGTGCGGCGCCGGCCCTATTCGGTGGTGCTGCTCGACGAAGTGGAAAAAGCGCATCCCGACGTCCACGAGATGTTCTTCCAAGTATTCGACAAGGGTTACATGGATGATGCCGAAGGGCGTTATATTGATTTCAAGAACACGCTGATCCTGTTGACTTCCAATGTCGGCACCGACCTCATCATGACGATGTGCGAGGACGATGAGATGAAGCCGGATTCAGATGCACTGGCACAAGCCTTGCGGCCTGAATTGCTGAAGGTATTCCCGCCCGCGTTGCTGGGCCGGCTGACCGTGCAGCCCTATTTCCCGCTTTCGCCCGAAATGCTGAAAGGCATCATTCGCATCCAGCTCGACCGCATCGTCCGCCGCGTGGCGGAAAACCATGCCATTGCCTTCCGCTATGGCGAGGATGTGGTCGATCTGATCGTCTCGCGCTGCAACGAACTGGCCAGTGGCGGTCGTATGATCGACGCGATCCTGACCAATACCATGCTACCTGAAGTCTCCATCGGCCTGCTGCAACGGCAGATGGAAGGCGAAGAGGTAAAGGAAATCGCGGTGAGCGCGGAAGGAGACGGGTTCGGGTATCGGTTCGAATAACCGATCATGATCCGATCCCGGCCTGGCAAGTTCAGATATCGTCAAGGACAATAGCCAATTCGATCCGAAGCAGGAGGCCAGTATGGATGATATGACCTTCAACAGCCTGGAAGGGACGCTGTATGGCACCGTTGGCGGAACGCGGTTCCATATGCGTGCCGTTTCGGGCGGACGGGGCGGCAGCAGGCAAAAGAACGCGGCCGTGGATATCCTCGCCAACAACTTCCTGTCATCGGCCGTGAAAAAGGGCCCCAATCCCATTGGCGGTACCATTCCCATGGGAAGTTATGACATGGAGGTCCATGAAACGAAGCAGAACCAGATCAGGCTGATCCCCGTGGGCGGCCAGAGAATGTTCGGCAGGGATGGCTTTCTGATTCACGGGCAGGGCCCGCGTGGCAGCGATGGTTGCATCGTGCCTTATGATTTCGGACAACTGCAGACTTTGTACAAGAAGGTCAAAGCGCTCAACGAAAGCGGAGTTAAGCCTCTGCTGTCCGTCATTGTGACTGGCGATGTCGAGCACCTGCTTGAGAAAGTCAAAAGATACAATAATACGGCATGAACGCTCGCACGAGCATATGCGGGTGGCCATATTGGGATTTAAGAGGATGGCAGTCAGCCGCGCTTCCCATCGAGCGGTTGTGTTTCAGGACGCATCTGGCGTGCTTTCCCGCGAGGTGCTGATGATCAGGAAATCCGCATCCAGCAAATTTGACGCCGTCTTGAGATCCCTTGCGATCTGGTTTATTTCGCTTCGGGTCACGGCGCGGCCTGACTCCCAATCATAGGGGATGGATAAATCAACAAGGCTGCCCGCGCTTGCGCCACTGGGTTTAAGGCGGATTTCTCGTGCAAGATACACTTTGTCGTCATCGCTATAGTACGTCACGCTGTAGCCATTTTCGATGACCACACGGTGGCCCACCTGGTCGGAAGCTTCATTTTCGGCGATCTTGCGGAATTGAGGCATCTTGATCTCTAGAACAATGGATTGAAGGGGGGCGCTTTGCCAAGCGACTTCGCTGCTTCTGCGGCCTTGGCGCGCGAATCGAGCACCTGCTTTATCATCTGCAATTGTGCTTTCGATTCGGCCGGAACGTTGGGATTATCAAGCAGGGCGGGAAGTTCGTGCTTATAGAATATGCCCTCCAGATTCATGGAACGCACATCGCCCAACACGGTGACCGGGCCCTTTACGCTTTGCGCGAGTTTCTTTGATACGAGCGCGTCGAGATAGTCCATCGCTTTGGGCGGAACGCTGGCGCGGTATTTGTCGAGCACGCCGCCCGTTGCGCTGGTGATCCAGTTCATGCCTTTCTGCTCGGCCATTTTCCGGGCCGCCATCCAGGCTGGCTTGCCATGCGCCATGCCCGAATAGAATATGTTTTCTTTCCCCGGCAGACTTTTGCGATCGAGCGCGTCGATTTCATCCAGGGTCTGCTCGAATGCCTTGATCTGCTTTTCGTTCTTGAGAAGATCGAGCGTTTCTTTGGGCACACCGCGCTTCGAGAGCGCGGCTTTTGCCGAGGCCAGGACTTGCGACGGGGTGGGTGCCTTGGGCTGTTCCGGTGGCTCGCCGGTCTTGTCCGGGGCCGGCTTCCGCTTTTCCGGCTTCGATGCGGCAGGTCTTTCCGTCGCCGATCGCTTCGCGGTGTTCCCCCGCCTGGCCATCGAACGCGTCATCAACGCCTGCAGCACACCGGCGCCGAGTGTGACGAATACGGCGGCATAAAGCTGTGCCGCTTCGTCGAGTTCGGTATCGGAGGCGGCGTCCATCGCCTTGGCCGTCGCCTTGACGAGATCGCCCACGGCCCTGACACCGGCGATGCCCGCACTCGCCCAGGCAAGGATCACCAGCGTTCCATCGACAAGCGCGGCGGAAACGGGGTTGAGCTGGGCGAGAGCGACGGCGATCAGCGTGCCCGCGAAGACGGCAAGGTTTTCTGGAGAAATCAGATCCTGAATCGCCGAGCGCATGGCTCCGGTAAGATGGTTGGTGCTCAGCGAAACAGCCTCGGCCACCTTTTCGGCCGCGCTCATCTGCCCGATGCCGACAGGCGCATCCTTGCGCGCCGCCACCTGGCTGATCCCGCGTGGATCGGTCAGCACCGCCGCATCGCAAGCACCGGTCGCAAGCCCGTGCGCAACCTGCCGGCGCAGGGGCGCACCTTGCAGGGGAGTGCCCAAGGTGCGGGGCAGGCGATTGGCCTGCCGGTCCATCTGCTTGCAGACGGATTGCCGGTCGTTCAGCCGCTCAAGCCTGGCGATCGCGGTGGGATTGTCGTGAAAGCGCGCGAACTGCCGGGGCAACTGGCCCTTGGGCGAGATGAGCAGCGTGCAGTCACCCAATGGCACATGCATCACGCTGGAATGCGCATCAGGCAGTGTCGCCAGCTCGATCGGGGTGCCGGCCTCACTCAGCAACACCGCGCTCAACCGATGAGCGGCAATGTCGCGGCGCAGCCATTTCGTCACTTCGCTGTCATCCAGCACGCTTGCCGATAGCGCGGGATGGAGTTTGCGCCAGGCCTTGCGCAGTTGGCCCATGGCCATGGTGTCGCGGTCAAGCAGACGCAACACCGTGTTGAGCGTCAGTTGGTCGCCGGCGCGAAGCAGCACATCGGGAAACCTGACGGGAGGACCGATCAGGAGAATTCCGTCCCTCAATCTGATCTCGATCGGATGCAGTGGCCCGCTCCCGCTTGCGGTTGGCCCGAAACGCTAACGCATCGTGCGTCCCGCTGTCCCCCTCGTCCTGATTTCACCATCGTTCGCCTCGGTTCGCAAGTCGCTTGGCAATGCCGTCCTGCTCAGTTCGGCTGTTCGTCCACCACGCGGAACCAGATCATTTCGGCCTTCCAGTTGCGTTCCTTCGCGGCGGCGAGGAATTGCTGCGACCAGTCCCCGGTCCGCGATCCGGGCGCGCCCGCCAATAGCTTGCGATCGAACGGTTGACTGCCGGTCAGCACGATCAAGCCAGACCAGCCGGTGTGATCGACGTCCAGCGAAACCCGGTAGCGGCCATTGCCGAGATCTTCACTGTTGGCGACCAGTTCGCGGCGGCCGGTCGTCAATTGCGTCAGCTTCCCGGAGCTTTCGATCCCCAGCAGCGCCAAGTCGAGCGTGGGGTCGGCAAGGTTGAATTCGGCGGTGACCGTGGCGCCGGCCGCATCGCCGATCGCTGGCTTCGTCATCTCGATCTTCTGCTGCGGTACGAACAGGGTTCCGCCGGCAGGACTGCGGATCTGCCGGAGCGCGTCTAGCAGCACGCATTCGGAGCCGGCGATCGACGCGACTTGCGTGGTGTCGAGCGTGGGAAGCGCCAGCTTCCGGTCGGTCAGCACGCGGCCGATCTGTCGCTTCAGGTCGGCCGGATTGCCGGAGACGCCGCGCAACACGGCGGTCGTCGCTTGGCCGCTGCCGCGCACGTCGGCCAGGTCAAGCCAAGCGCAGCCGATCGTCGGCAGCGCGGCGGCCAGCCCCGCCCTGATCTGCGGAGAGTCTCTGTCGGAAGGTGCCAGCGCCCTTTGTTCGTCAGCGGCGAGCCCATCGTCCTTGCCGGAAAAAACCGTGAACCACAGCGCCGCCGCGATCACCGGGACGGCCACCGCTCCCCCGGCGAGAATGACGGGCAGGCGCCCTCCGCCCGTGCCGGGCTCCTTGGCCGGGCGAGCGGATGGCTGCGGAAGAGGCGTGGCGGGCTTGGCCTCGGGACCGGGCAGAGCAGGCGCTTCTGCAAGCGGCTCGATCGCCGCGGGTTCCGCTGACCAGGCCGCGGCAGCCACTCCGGGGCTTTCCTCAATGTTTTCGGGTTCGGCGATGGCAGGCGGCTGAGCCGTTGCGGGCGGGACAGGCTCGGGCTGGTGCGGAACGGGCTGGGGAGAGGCGTTCTCGATCGGGCGGCCCGCCTCGATGCTGGTGATGAGGTCCAGCAATTCGTGCATCGACTGGATGCGCTCTTCCGGGTTGGGCTTGAGCATACGCGCCAGCAGGGGACGCACTTCCTCGGGCGTTTCGGACAGGTCCGGCCCGGCACGCCGACGGTCAACCGCGCTGACCAGCGTGCCGCCCATGTCCACATGCCGATGGGTCGCCACGGCGAGCACAACAAGGCCCAGGCTGTAGACGTCGGTCCACGGGCCGATCGTGCGGTTGAAGTCCCCGAGTTGTTCGGGCGCGACGTAGTTCAGCTTGCCGGCGAAGCTGTCACCGATGATCGTGGCCGCGTTGTCATTCAGTTCCTTGGCGATGCCGAAGTCGATAATCCGCGCGCCCGAAAGCAGGCCGCCTTGCAGCATCACATTGTCCGGCGACAGATCCCGGTGGATCGCGCCCAGCGTATGCGCGGCTTCCAGCCCGGTGGCCAGCCGGCGCGTGAACGCGAGCAGATCGCGCGGCGTTGGATCGAGCCGTCCGATCACGTCCGACAGATTCGCGCCGTCGACGAATTCGGTGACGATGTAGAAGACGCCCAGGCGCGGTTCCTGAGCCAGCACGCGATACTGCACCAGCGCCGGGTGGTTGAGCCGGGTCAGCGTGCGGGCTTCCCTGCGGAAGAGGGCCAGGAGCTTGCTGTCGCCCGCGTGGCCGGGCAGCATGACCTTGATCGCCACGCGCTCGTCGCTGGCGATGTTGATGCCTTCGAACACTTCGCCCATGCCGCCCCGGGCAATGAAGCGTTCGACCTTGAACATGTTGTTCAGCACATCCCCGACATTGAGCGTGCGCCGCCCGCCATCCGGGTGCGCCGCGCCAAAGCCGGTGATTTCGACGCCGGTCGAAGACATCAGGACCGTGGCCTCATGTCCGGGAGCGGCCGGCTTGTTCTTGTTGTCGGGCATTACCGCGCCTCTGGCCTCACGATCAATGGCCGCGCGTCCAGCCCGCTAGGGGCAAGGCCCGACGCACGCTTGCGCCCGAGGCGGTTGTGGCAAGCGGCAGCCTGGGCGTCATGTCCGAATTCTGCAGTCATCAACGTCGGCACTCATGATGCTTGGCTCGCGATCGAACCCGTACAGATGCCGTCCGTCAACCGGATGACATGCACATGTCCGACTTCGGTGCAGACTAGCCTCAATATGGGACGGCGCCTATCGGATTCGGGCTTCTCCTTCAAACAAGAGGGAATTTGTTGCATGAGTTCGGTCAAGAGTTGGTGCTGGTCCCGCGTCGCGGTATCAAGCAACATCTGAAATCAGGGGCGGATGCGAATCATGAGCAGGATGCCTAGCTGGATTGCGGTCGTTTCGATCCTGGCATTGGTGACGCCGATGCCCGCCATGGCCGAAATCCGTCTGCAGCGAAAAGTGGAAGAGCGGCCGCGCAAGGCCGCGACGAAGGCGCCGCGCCGCGCACCGAAGAAAAATCGCACTGCTCCCGCGCCCGAGCCGGAGGCCCCTCAGGCTCCTTCGGGCATTGATCCTGCCGTGATGAAAGATGCGATTGCCGAGGCGAAGTATACGGTAAGCCTTGTGCAGGAGCCCGAAGCGAAAAAGGCTGCGTTGCAGGTGACCGACGGCAAGATCGGCTGGAGCGTGAACTTCAGCGATTGCGTGGACGAAAGCCATTGCGGCACGATGGAGTTCTATACGCTCTGGAGCGTCTCCAACGAGGCGAACGTCTGCGCGGCCTGGGTCAGCGACGTCACGAAGGACCTCAATCGGACGCAGGGCAAGCCTTCATGTTATACCGTGGCCAGCTTGCCCAAGCAGTTTCACCTCAGGCTGTCGTCCAACCAGGTGCCATATTATGGCATGGACAAGCTGCCGCCGGAGGAAGCCAAGGCGCGGATGGTGGAAATGATTAACGTGTGGTCGGCCCACCTGCCCATGCTTCAGGAAGCCTGGAAGATCGCTAGGATCAAATGCCCGCGCGCGACCGATTCGTGCAAGTAACCGCACCAGGTGTCTCAGAGCCTGATCCGAAATTAAGTTGAGTGGTATCAGTGGGTTAGCTTGACAGCTGACCAAGTCGTTGATTCAGGGGATTTTGCTACAAACTTCCGGAGATCGACGATGTGGACTGACACCACTCGGGCGCAGTATGCCCGTGCGGACCTGGCTTTGCCAACCGATTTGACCGACGGCGAATGGGCTGTGCTGGAACCGTTCTTTCCACCGCCCTCGCATGTGGGCCGTCCGCGCAAGTGGCCGCTACGGCGGATCATCGAGGCGATCCTCTACCTGCTGCGCGGTGGCCTGCCGTGGCGAATGCTGCCACCGTGCTTTCCACCGGTCTCGACGACGCGCCGCTGGTTCTACCTGTGGCGCGACAACGGCCAGTGGCTCTCGCTCAACCACGCCCTGTTGCTGATCGGACGAGAGGCGGTTGGCCGCGAGGCATCGCCCAGTGCCGGGGTGATCGACAGCCAAAGCGTCAAAACCACGGAAAGTGGCGGGCCTTGCGGCTGTGACGCGGGCAAGAAGGTCAGGGGCGAAAGCGCCATATCCTCACCGACACCGACGGCAATCTCGTTCATGCCGTGATCCACACCGCGGACATCCAGGACCGCGACGGCGCGCCGCTGGTGCTCGCCGAGATCGTTCATCGCTTCCCATGGCTGCGGTATGTGTTCGCCGATGGCGGCTATGCCGGAGACAAGCTCAAGGACGCCCTGCGCCACTTCGGCAAATGAACCATCGCGATCATCAAGAGGTCCAATGCGACGAAAGGCTTCGAGGTGCTGCCCCGGCGTTGGGTGGTGGAGCGCACGCTGGCATGGCTGAACCGGAACCGACGCCTCGCCAAAGACTTCGAGCAGACCATTGCATCAGCAACCGCGTGGCTCTTCATCGCCTCGATCCAGCTCTTCGCGCGCCGGATCGCAAGATCATGAAGTCACCCGGGATAATTTTGAATCAGACACTCAGGGGTATCGGCTTTGCCATTCCGTTGGTGTGCCGCGAATTCTCGATGGCCGCAATGGAGAAAGGCGTGGTCATGATTGACGCGGGTGAGGGTGATTGATTCATGGCTGCCTTTTTGGGGAAAGCAAGCTTGAGCAAAGGCGATCTCGGCGAAGCGGAATAGCGTATTCTGAAAGGCTTGCTGCCGATTGAACCGGAGAGCCTTGGTAGAGGTAGACGGCCCGAACAGCCTCTCCGCCCCCCGCCGGGATGATCTCCTCCGGCGTGCGCTTCAGCGCCATTCCATTCTTCCTTCCTCGTGCCGACTGTGAAAGGTGACGGGCCACTCGGGTAGGGGGCAGATCACCGGCCAATGACTTGTCGAAATAGGCGCGGCCGCGCCCGAAGCTTGCCGCGCTGACGCAATCCCCGTTCGCAATGCCCGCAGGGCCAAGGGGGGCATCGAGGTGCCGTTTACGCGTTGGCGACCTAAATCCGCGCTTCTCGCATACCGGGCTTTTCCCAGAGCTTTGCTTCGGCCAGCAGGCTGATCACTTCATCGTCCGCAGTCTGCGTGAAGTCGCGGTAATGCATCCCGACGGCGCGGAAGGGGTGGGGGGACAGGAGGCAGATGACACGATCGCACAGCTCGTGCAGTCCAGTGATCGCTTCGGTGGGCGCCAGCGGAACGGCAAGCACGATTCGTTCCGGTCCTGCCTTGGCAAGCGCCTTGAGCGCTGCGCGCACCGTGCCGCCCGAGGCGATCCCGTCATCGACCACGATCGCGACGCGTCCCTCAAGGGGAATTGGCGGGCCTGTCCGATAAAGTGCGCGGCGCCGTTCGATCTCTGTGAGTTGCCGGGCGATCTGGCGATCGATATAGGCCCTGTCGGCCCCCACCATCCGCGCCGCCGGCTCGTCGACGACCACTTGCGGGCAAGCCCCGTCGACCAGCGCGCCGATGCCGTATTCCTCATGCCCAGGCGCGCCGATCTTGCGGACCAGCAGGACGTCGAGCGGCGCGCCAAGCGCCTTGGCGACCTCGAAGCCCACGGGCACGCCGCCGCGCGGCAATGCCAGCACCACGGGATCGGCGAGATCGAGCGCCTTGATGACTTGCGCCAGCAATCGCCCGGCCTCGCGGCGATCGGCGAAGCCTTTCCTCCCCGTCATCGCGTGCCTCCCAGATGCCGGCGGAACCAGTCGCTGGCGAGTGTGACGACCTGATCGAGCGTGCCTGGCTCCTCGAACAGGTGGCCCGCGCCCGGAACGATGACCACGTCCCGCTCGCAGCGCATGGCATCGCGCGCGGCGGCGTTCAGCTCTATGACCACGCCGTCCAGCTCGCCGACGATCAGCAGGGTGGGCGCCCGCACGCGCCCGAGCGCTTGCGCGCCGGCAAGATCCGGCCTGCCGCCGCGCGAAACCACTGCGACGATGCGCGGATCGTCGGCGGCCGCGCGCAATGCGGCGGCGCCCCCGGTGCTCGCGCCGAAATAACAGGGCCGCAGGTCACGCGTCTCGGAATGGCTGGCCGCCCAGTCGACCGCGAAGCGCAGCCGCGCGGCCAGCAGCGCGATGTCGAACACATTGCGCCGGTCCTGCTCTTCCACCGGGGTAAGCAAGTCGAGCAGCAGCGTTGCCATTCCGTCGTCGCGCAGGCGTGCCGCGACATAGTTATTGCGCGGGCTGAGCCGGCCGCTGCCGCTGCCATGTGCGAATACGACAAGGCCGCGCGCCTTGTTCGGAACGCCGAGGATCGCCGCCAGCGATGGCGCCTGGCCGATCCTCAGTTCGCGCGGAGCCTGCCGGGCAAGGGCGCGTGTGTTCATAGCCCGAACGGCCAGAATTCCGGCGCGCCATGCGGCGGATCGTGGCCGATTGGCGTAACCGCGCCGGTCTGCTCGAACCAGACCAAGGCATCGAACTGATCGGCCAGGACCGCCTCGAAATAGTGGCTCGCGCGCTCGGTTTCAGGCCGGTAGACCACGCCGATCGCGCGTTCCAGCAGGGCCTGCGAGAGGAGTTCGACAAGCTGCTTGCGCTTGTGGCCGCGCCAGTCGGTCAGGCTGCGGGCATGGCCGGTGCGGCGGAAGGCCGCTTCCCAGCTATCCTCGCGCGCGGGGCGGACTTGCATCACCCGCATATCCGCGCCCCAGTCCGATGCTGCGGCAACTTCGCCCCGGTCCGTCGCGAAGCCGATCAGCACGGCCTCGTCGCCATAGGCGGTGCGGACCAGCTCGCCGATATTGAACTCGCCGTGCCAGCCCATCGCCGTGGCCGAGGCGTTGCCGACGTGCGAGTTATGCGCCCAGACCACCGCGCGTGCCCGGTGATGGTGGGCCATGAGGCGTTGCAGCGTGTCGAACATGTGCCTGTCGCGCAGGTTCCAACTCGCGGCCGCGCCGCGATACATCGCGCGATAGTAACGTTCGCCCGCGCGCACGATGCGGGCATTCTGCTCCGCATCGAAGAAGACCTCGCCGTCCTCGGCGATGTAATCCATGCGTCCGGCCAACAGGTCTTCAAGCTGCGCCACCACGGCATCCTCGCAGCCGGCGAGACCACCGTGTTCGACCGCGCGGCCATAGTGCTGCGGCTCGTCCTGCCATGACAGGAGGGCGGCATAGCGGCGGCGCGCCTCGGCGGCGGCCGGGGGGTCGTGCGCGTCGAGATAGGCGGTCACGGCATGGATCGACTGGCCCAGGCTGTAGACGTCAAGGCCGTGCATACCGGTCCGTTCCTCCTCGGGAAGAACGGCATTGTGCCCGCGCAGCCAGTCGGCGAAGGCCATGACTTCCTGGTTGCGCCACATCCAGGTCGGAAAGCGCAGGAAGGGTTCGCCCCGGCCAGGGCGCGGCGCGCGGTGGCGGACATAGGAGTCGATCCGCGCGATATCCGGCCAGTCGCCCTCCATCGCGACGATGTTGAAGCCGTAGCGTTCGATCAGCCGGCGCGTGATGGCCGCGCGCGCGGCATAGAATTCGTGACTGCCGTGAGTCGCTTCGCCAAGCAGAACCACGCGGGCATCGCCAAAGCGTTCAAACGCATCCGCGAAATGCGGCGCTTCGGGATGCGGCAGCGGTTCGGCCGCCACGCGCAGTCCATGAAGAAATGCGCTTTGGTCGATCGGTATGCGGCTCTGGATCGTCATGGCTTCGTTCCAAGACTGGCGTATTTGCGGGCGAACATTGGTCGCGCCGCAAGGTATCCGCCATCCGCAATGTTCCGGGGCGGATTGGTAACATTGCGGATACCGTCGCGGGCCGGCTTGCGGTGGACTGGCGCGGCCCCTCCCCCCCGGTGGAGCGTGCAAGGCTCCGGGCGCCAACGGCCCCGGAACGCTGGCGAAGGAATGGCTCGATTCACGCAAGCGCCCGGCTGGAACACGCTAGTGCCGCCCAAGTGCGAAAGTTGCGTTCCATGCCTGTTTCATCGCTGCCGCTGCCTCATGCGCCCGACACGCCGACCCAGGGCCCGGTGATCGCCTGTGTGGACGGTTCGCACCGTTCGCAGGAAATCGCCCAGACGGCCGCGCATTATGCCCAGTCGTTCGACCGGCCGCTGGTGCTCTATCGTGTGCTCGAACACTCGCATGATCCGGCTGCGCTGCCCGATCCGCTCGAATGGAATATCCGCCGCCAGGAGGCGCGGCGGGATCTGCGCCGCTTGCGTGACAGCCTGCCCGAACAGCCCGGCGAAGTGTCGCTGGAGTTGAACGAAGGTGATTGGCTGGTCGCGCTAGCTGATCGGGTGGGAGAAACCGGCGCCTTGCTGGTGATCGGCGCGCCCGGATCGCGCGAATCGCGCGACGCGGGGGGGCGGGTCGCCCGGCTGGTCACGCAGGCTCCGTCCGGCTCACTGCTGCTTGTTCCCCCGGGCTACGCGCCGCGCGGGATCGGTTCGCCGCGTATCGCTGTGCCGCTAGACGGCTCCAACTTCGCGGAAGCGGCGCTCGCTGAGGCGGCCCGACTGGCCCGCCGGTCGCATGCCGAACTCCTGCTGCTTCATGTCATTCCCGAATCCGGTCTCACCGATTTCGGGCCGCCAGCGACCAGCGATCTCGAACTGCGCATCCGGCTCGACCGCCGTAACGCGCAGGCGGCGGGCGGCTTCCTGGAGAGGACCCGGCGCCGGCTGGTCGACCAGGGGCTCGCCGTACGCAGCTTGTGCCTGAAGGGTGATCCCCGCACATCGCTGCTCCGCGCGCTGGGCGAGGAAGCGCCGGACCTGGTCGTCCTGTCTGCCAAGGGACAGGGCGGCAAGCGGTGCAACGACCTGTCGATCGGCGGCACGGCAAGCTATCTTCTCGATCACCTGACCGGTCCGGTGATGCTCGTGCGCCCCTCGGGGCCGCTGGCGGGCAGGGCCTTGCCGATCGCGCCTGGTGAGCGTCTGCCCGGTTCGGCACACATGGCCTGATGGACTACGGCGCCTCTGATCCGGTTGCCGGTCACGCCTGGGAGACGGGCAAGGCCCATGCTCCGCTGCGCGGTGCGGGGCCGCCCCGTCCGATCGCCATCTGGCAACGGATCGAGCGGATCGGCCAGTGGCTGCGCGATGCCCTCGATGCCGCGGCCGTGGCTGAACCATCCGCGGCGACCGCTGCCGAATGGCTGCTGGACAACGGCTATCAGGTGCAGCGCGCGGCGCTGCTGATCAAGCAGGATCTCCCGCCCGGCTTCTATCGCAAGCTGTGCGTGCTGGCTTCCGCGTCGGCGCCGCGCGAGCCACGCGTCTTGGCCCTGGCGCACGATCTGCTGCACGCCACGCATTTCCAGCTCTCGCGCGAAAGCGTGCTTGCCTATCTCGAAGGCTATCAGGAGCACGATCCGCTGGACATCGCCGAACTCTGGGCGCTGCCGGCGATGCTGCGGATCGCGTGCATCGAGCGGCTCGTCGCGGGCTTTGCCGAAGTATTCCCAACGGTGCCGGCACCGTTGGAGGTGAGCACCTGTTGCGAGGCCTATCTCACCTCGTGCGAGCCCATCGAATGCGTGTCGCGCGCGATCGCCAATCTGGGCGTCATCTCGAACATTTCGTGGAAGGATGTGTTCGACGCATCCAGCCATGTCGAACGCAGCCTGAGGCGTGATCCGGCCGGCACCTATCCGGCCATGGATTTCGATACGCGCGATGCCTACCGCCGCGCGGTCGAGCGTCTGGCCGAGCGGAGCGCGGCAAGCGAAGTGCTGGTGGCGCAAAGCGCCGTGTCGCTCGCCACGAAAAGCCGGAACATGCCGCTCGGCCATGTCGGATACTGGCTTGTCGGGCCAGGAGCGCTGGAGCTGGAGCGGACGCTCGGCGCCGTTCCGCCGCGGGCCTTGCGCCTCGCCCGGTGGCTCAAGCGTCACCCCGGCGGGGCCTATACTTGGGCGCTCTTCCTGTGCGGGCTGGCCGGCCTCGTTCTTCCCGGGGCCTATCTTGCCGCGCATCACGCCGCGCCCATGCAATGGCTTCTGGGTCTTGCGCTCTCGGCCCTGCCGGCGACCGTCCTCAGTGTCACGCTGGTCAACTGGCTGGTGACGCTGGCCGTGCCGCCAAGGCGCCTGGCCAAGCTCGATTTTTCGAAGGGTATCGACGCGGCCTGGCCCACGCTGGTGGTGATGCCGGTGATCGTTGGAGAAGTCGAGGAAGCGCCCGCCTTGCTCGCGCGGCTGGAAGCGCACCGGCTGGCCAATCCCGACGCGCGTGCTTTCGTGCTGCTCAGCGATCCGGCCGATGCGCGCGAAGAGCGGACGGCCGGGGACGAACGTCTGGAAGCCGCGCTTTGCCAAGGGATTGAAGCGCTCAACCACCGCCATGGCGCGCGTGCCGGGCAGCCTTCGTTCTGCCTCCTGCATCGTGCGCGGTCGTTCAATCCCGCGCAGGACTGCTGGATGGCCTGGGAGCGCAAGCGCGGCAAGCTGGAGCAATTCAACCACTTCCTGCTGAGCGGCGAGGCAACGGCCTTTCCCGTCACCTCCGGGCCGATCGGGCAACTGGCCGGCGCACGCCTGGTGGTGACGGCCGATGCCGACACCCGGCTGCCGCCGGGCAGCGTTGCCCGGCTCGCCGGGGCGCTGGCGCATCCGCTCAACCGGCCGGTGTTCGACGCTTCCGGCAGGGTCGTGTCGGGTTACACCGTGCTCCAGCCCCGCGTCGAGATCGCGCCGCATGGCTCGGACAGCCTGTTCGCCCGGCTGTTCGGCGGCGATACCGCGATCGACATCTATTCGCGCGCGGTCAGCGACGTCTATCAGGATCTTGTCGGCACCGGGAACTTCGTGGGCAAGGGGATCTACGATGTCGCCGGTTTCGCGCGCAGCGTCCAGGGGCGGATCCCCGAGAATTACCTGCTCAGCCACGATCTGTGGGAAGGGCTGCACGGCCGCGCCGGGCTGGCCAGCGACATCATCGTCTATGAGAGCTTTCCGGCAAGCTATGGCGAATACGCGCGCCGCTGGCACCGCTGGGTGCGGGGCGACTGGCAGCTTCTGCCCTGGCTTTTCGGCCGGGTGCCGGGCCCGGACGGGACCAGGCTGAAGAACCGGCTGACCCTGTTCGACCGGCTGCGGATCTGGGACAACATGCGCCGCAGCCTGGTGCCCGCCAGCGTGCTGGTGCTGCTGCTGGGCGGATGGTTCATCCTGCCCGGCCAGGCGCTGTTCTGGACGCTGCTGGCCCTGCTGGTGCCGGGCGCGTGGCTGTTCACCGATCTCGTCACCGGCCTTGCACGGGGGCGCCGCCGGGGCGTACTGACCGGCACGCTGAATCAGGCGGGTGAGCATCTCGGGCGCTGGACGCTGCAGATCGCCTTTCTGCTTTCGGACACCGCGATCGCGCTTCATGCCATCGGCATCACCATGCTGCGGATGCGACGGCGGCGGCATTTGCTCGAATGGACCAGCGCCGCGCATGTCAGCCGCAAGTTCGCGGGCGCCGATCGGCGTGGCGGGCAATGGCGCGAGACCTGGCCTTCACCGCTCGCCGCGCTGCTCATGCTGTCCCTGTTCGCGTTCGATCCGCGGGCCTTGCCGGTGGCCGCGCCACTTATGTGCCTGTGGCTGGCCGCGCCGGCAATCGCCGCGTGGACCGGCCGCGCCCGGACCCCGCCCCCGGCTCAGCTCGACGCGGCCGCGCGCGCTTTCCTGCGCCGCGTCGCGCGCCGCAGCTGGCTGTTCTTCGAGACTTACGTGCGGCCAGAGGACAACTGGCTGCCGCCCGACAATCACCAGGAAGAGCCGGTGGAAGCCACCGCGCATCGCACTTCGCCCACCAATATCGGCATGATGGTGCTTTCCGCGCTTTCGGCCTGGCGGCTCGGCCATATCGGCAGCGCCGAACTCAACGAGCGGATGCGCGCGATGTTCGCCTCGCTCGACCGGCTCGAGCGCTGGCAGGGCCATTTCCTCAACTGGTACGACACCACTTCGCTCGCCTCGCTCGAACCGCGCTATGTCTCGACGGTCGACAGCGGCAATCTGGCGGTCAGCCTGGTGGTGCTTGCCGAAGGCTGTCGCCGGATCGCGCGGTCCCCGGCCTTTGCCTCCGAACGCTGGGACGGACTCGATGATTGCCTGGCGGTGCTCGCCGAAGCGCTGGCCGAAGGTGGGTACGAGGATGGCGTGCAGGCCCGCATCGCCGCCCTGACTGCCGAGATGCGCGCGGCGCGGGCCGAGCCGCTGCGCTGGCCGGCCCTGCTCGATCACGGTCTGTCGGAAATCGCGATCCTGCGCGATGAACTGGCCCGGCTGCTCGATCGCTCGCCGGCCAGATCTTCTCGCGTCCTGCGGAACTTGCGGAACTGGATCGAACGCAGCGAGCATCAGTTCAAGGATTGTCGGCGCGATCTCGAAACCCTGTTGCCCTGGCTGCCGGGGCTCGCGGCGGCTCCCCCGGAGTGCCGGGCCATGGCTCTGCGGCTGGCGGCCACTCTTTCTCCGCTCGAGCCGCTTTGCGGCTGCGCGCGACTGGCAAGGGCGGCCGAAGCGCTGCGGGCCGAACTCGACGGCGACGCGCACGACGCGGTCGCCCGCGCATGGCTTGCGGACATGGCCGCAAGCGCGCGGCGGGGGCTGGCGCGCTGGCGCAGGCTCGAACGATCGCTGGAGCGGCTGGCGGACCACGCGGCGGCAATGGCCGAGGGCATGGAATTCGGCCCGCTCTATGATCCCGATCGCAAGCTGTTCCACATCGGCTACGACGTCAGTACCCAGCGCATCGATTCGCACTTCTACGACCTGCTGGCCAGCGAGGCACGGCTGGCCAGCTATTTCGCCATCGCCAAGCAGGATGTTCCGCCGGAACACTGGTTCCACCTCGGGCGGCCCATCGTGAAGCATCGGCACGAACTGGCGCTCGTCTCGTGGAACGGCTCGATGTTCGAATACCTCATGCCCGCGCTGTTCCTGCGCAGCGATCCGGCGACGCTGCTGGGCGAAAGCGAGCGCAGCGCGGTCGCCAGCCAGCGCCGTTACGGCGCGCGGCAGGGCGTGCCTTGGGGCATTTCGGAATCGGGCTTCGCTTCGGTGGGCGCGGACGGCTCCTGGCGCTATCGCGCGTTCGGCGTGCCCGAGCTTGGCCTGCGTCGCGGGCTGACCGAGGATCTCGTGATCGCGCCTTATGCGACGGCGCTGGCACTGGCGGCCGATCCGGCTGCATCGGTCGCAAATCTGCGGCGGCTGGTCGGCGTGGGCGCGACGGGCTGTTTCGGCTTCTACGAGGCGCTTGACTTCACGCCCGAACGCCGCCGCGAGCAAGGCGTGCCCACGCCGGTACAGTCCTTCATGGCGCATCATCAGGGTATGACCATCGCCGCCATCGCCAATGCGCTCTGCGGCAACATGCTGGTCGACTGGTTTCATGCCGACGCGCGCGTGCGCACGGTCGATCTGCTGCTCAATGAGCGCATTCCCTGGGAATTGCCGCCCGAACTCGAACGGCTGGACCATGTGGCCGCGCCGGCGATCGATAGCGCGGGGCTTCCTCGGCCCCAGCCCTGGGAAGTGGACGATCCGGCGTCACTCGCGATCCATCTGCTGGGCAATGGACGCCTGTCGGCGCGGATCGCGGCGGACGGCGCCGATGATCTTTCCTGGAAGGATCAGGCGCTCACGCGGCCCGCCGGCGCGGACCACGATATCGGCCATTTCTTCTATCTGCGTGAGCCGGGCACCGGCCTTGCCTGGTCGCCGGCTCCCGCGCCCTTGGGCGGGGGCGAGGATCGCCACACGATCTTCCATGCGCACAAGATCGAATACCGCTGCGGCGTCCAGGGGATCTCGACCTCGCTCGAGGTTCTGGTCTCGCCGTCCGAGGACGTCGAGATCCGGCGTCTGCGGCTGGTCAACACCTCGGCCGAGCAACGCATCCTCGAATTCGCGAGCCATGCCGAGATCGCGCTGGCTCCCGCCGGGGAATGGCAACGCCACCCCGCCTTCGCCCGCCTCTTCGTCGAAGCGGGGACTTACCCGGAGCTCGACGCGCTGCTGTTCGCGCGGCGCCCGCGTGAGCCGGGCGCGCTCGCGCCAGTGCTGATGCAGCGCCTCGTCACATCGGACGACGCGGTTCGCCTGACCGGTTGGGAAGTCGCCCGTGCGCGGTCGCGCGCGCGGCTTGGCCTGACACGCGACTTTCCCCGCTTTTCCGGCCCGGCCGGGCCGCGCGCGCGTTTCCCGCTCGATCCGGCCGCCGCGTTTCAGGCGGAAGTGACACTCGCTCCGCATGGCGAGGTGGAGTTGGCCCTGGTCACCACCGTCGCGGCCTCGCGCGAGGAGGCGATCGAGCTTGCGCGGCGCTACGGGTCGATGGGGTCGCTCGACTGGGCCGAACAGGACGCGGCCGAACGGGCCGCGCGCGATCTCCACGCCCTCGGCCTCGCGCCCGCGCGGCTGCCGGACGCGCAACTGCTGCTGACCGCGCTCATCGGCTGCCCTTCGCCCCGCAATCCGGGACTGGGGGACAATGACCGCGAGGATCTCTGGGCGCTCGGGCTGTCGGGAGATTGTCCGCTGCTGCTGATGGAACTGAGCGGGGACTTCGACGGCGCCGAGCTGCGCTTCCTGCTCGCGGCGCATCGCTTGTGGGGCTGGCGCGGCGCGGCAATCGACCTCGTGCTGCTCCATCCCGGTCTTCCCGGCTATGTCGAGCCGCTGCGCGAGCGGATGCTCGACATCGTGCGGCAGACGGGCAGCGAATATCTCGTCGGCGAACGCGGCGGCGTCCATATCGTGGGCAGCGAGCATGTGGAGGAACGGCGGCTCGCGGCGCTGCGGATCGCGGCCACGGCGACGATCGCCGATCGCGCCGGCCCGATCGCGCAGCAGCTCGCCGCCCGGCGCGACGAATTCGCGCCCGGCCCGCCGTTCCTGCCGGCGGGCCGGGCCGCTATGACCCAGGCCGCCACGCGTCCGCCGGATCGCGCCGAGACGCTGCGTTTCGCCAACGGGCTTGGCAGCTTCACGCGCGCGGGCGATTACCGGATCGCGCTGGAGGCCATGCGGGCGACGCCCGCGCCATGGGCCAACGTCCTGGCCAATCCCGGTTTCGGAAGCATCGTCACCGAAGCGGGGCTCGGCTTCACATTTGCCGGCAACAGCGGCGAGAACCGGCTGACCCCCTGGCATAATGATGCCTTGTCCGACCGGCAGGGCGAGGCCCTTTACCTGCGCGACGAGGAGACGGGCGAAGTCTGGTCCGTCACGCCGCTTCCCGCCGGCAGGGATGCGGCCTGCCGTATCGAGCATGGTCTTGGCGGCACGCGCTGGTGGCGTGATGACCGGGATCTCGATCAGGAACTGCACTGCTTCGTCGCCCGCGACGACCCGGTGAAAATCGTCCGTTTGCGGCTGACCGACCGTTCCGGCCTGTCCCGGCGCGTCACGGCCACCTGCTTCGTCGACTGGCTGCTGGGCGCGATCGCTGGCGAGCCCGCGCCGTTCCGCGCAAGCTGGTACCGGACCGACCTTCAGACGATTTTCGCCCGCAACCGCTGGCAGCGCGATTTCCACGGCCAGATCGCCTTCCTCTCCGCGAGCGGGGCGCCGCATAGCCTGACGACTTCGCGGCGCGACTTCCTGGGCCCGCGCCCGGACTGGCAACGCCCGGCGGGGCTCGCGGCGTGGGATCTGGGCAACCGCACCGAGAACGCGGGAGCCGATGCCGCCGCCGCGTTGCAGCTCCATCTCGACATTCCCGCGCATGGCAGCGCGGAGGTCGCGTTCCTGCTCGGGCAGGCGGAAGGCGAGGACGGCGTGGCCGACCTGATCGCGCGTTGGCGCGATTCCGGCCGCATCGCGGCCGAGCCCGCGCGGCTCGCCGAAGCCTGGGAACGGCGCTGCGACGCGGTCGAAGTGACCACCCCCGATCCCGCCTTCGATCTGATGGTCAATCGCTGGCTGCCCTATCAGACGGTATCCTCGCGCCTGTTCGCACGCGCCGGGTTCCATCAGGCCTCGGGCGCCTTCGGGTTTCGCGACCAGTTGCAGGACGTCCTGGCCTTGCTGCTTGCCGATCCCGCGCTGGCCCGCGACCAGATCCTGCGCGCGGCTGCCCATCAGTTCGCCCAGGGCGACGTGCTGCACTGGTGGCATCCACCCGGCGGCAAGGGCGTGCGCACCCGCTGTTCGGACGACTTGCTGTGGCTGCCCCATGCCGCCGCGCGCTATGTGGTGGCGACGGGCGACGTGGCGCTGCTCGACGAGCCCGTGCCGTTCCTCGACGCGGCGGAACTGCGCGACGACGAGCGCGATCGCTTCGCCCAGTTCCCAACGGCCGACGGCGCCAGCCTTTTCGAGCATTGCCTGCGCGCCTTCGATCGCGCCTGGCGGCTGGGCGAGCATGGCCTGCCGCTGATCGGCGATGGTGACTGGAACGACGGGATGAACCGCGTGGGCAGTGGCGGCAAGGGCGAGAGCGTCTGGCTCGGCTGGTTCATGGCCGCCACTATCCGCGAATTCGCGCGCATGTGCGACGGGCTGGGCCGGGGATCGTTCACCGGGCACTGGCTGCCGCGCGCCGACCAGTTGGTCGCGGCGATCGAGCGCCATGGCTGGGATGGGGACTGGTATGTCCGGGCTTTCGACGATCAGGGCAGGCCCTGGGGATCGCGGGACAACGACGAATGCAGGATCGATTCGCTGGCGCAATCATGGTCCGTCATCGCGGGCGGCGGAACCGACGAGCGCGCGCGGCGGGCGATCGACAGTGCCTTTGCCCATCTCGTCCGGCCCGACGATCGGATCGTCCGGCTGCTCGATCCGCCCTTCGATACAAGCCCGCGCGATCCCGGCTATATCAAGGCCTATCCCCCCGGCATCCGAGAGAATGGCGGTCAGTACAGCCATGCATCCGCCTGGCTGGGGATCGCCTGTGCCATGCTGGGCGATGGCGCCCGGGCAAAGGAGGTGTTCGACCGGATCAATCCGATCCGGCACGCCGGCTCATCCGGGGAGGCCGCGATCTATGGCATAGAGCCCTACGTGGTTGCCGGGGATATCGGCGCGGGCGAAGACCGGCTCGGGCGCGGCGGCTGGAGCTGGTATACCGGCGCCGCCGCCTGGACGTGGCGCCTGGCGGTCGAGCATATCCTTGGCCTTCGGCTGGAGGGCGGCCAACTCGCGCTGTCGCCGTGCCTGCCGCCCGACTGGCCCGGCTTCACCGCGAAATTGCGCGGAGCGGGCGTGATCGAGGTGACGGTAAAGCGCGGGCCGGGCACTGGGCTCCGGGTGGATGGAGCGAGCGACGCCGGGTCGACGTTCGCGTTTCCCGGCAAGGGGCGCACGCGCAAGGTCGAACTGATGATGGCCGAATCCTGCCCTGTCGGCGAGGCATCACCGGTTTGAGGGCCGTCAGAAGGCGGTGTCGGCGGTCGCCGTCGGCCTTCTTTCGTGAAGCATCCGCAAGCGAGTGACGATCCCGCTGGCGATCGCTTCAAGCCGCGCGCGATCGGTGATCGCGATCTGATCGCGCCTCGGCATGGCGATGACGTGCATCTCGCGCAACTGGCGAAAAGCCCGGCAGACCGACTCTGGCGAGGTGGCGAGATAGGCGGCGATGTCGGTCTGCGGCAGCGGGAGCAGCGCGGCGCCGTCCGCGCTGATCGGCAGGCGATCGACGATCGAGGTCAGGAAAGCGCAGACCCGCACCACCACCCCGTTCCGGCCGATGATCATACCCCGGCGGAAGATCGGGTCCTGCTCGGCGCAGATCGAAGGCAGCAGCCGGCCATCCTCGCGGCAACTGCGAATCAGCGCCTCGTGCCAGCGCACGCGCGAATGGCGGACGTAGAGCACGTCCGTCACCGCCTCGGCGGTGAAGCGATAGCATTCGGAAAGCGGCAGCCCGATCTGGTCGCCGGCGAAGAAGAAGGCGGTGACTTGCCGGTCTCCCTCGCTGGACACGTTGACGCCTCGCGCGATGCCTCGGCGCAGCTCGTAGACATGATCGCAAGGATCGCCTTCGAGGAACAATATCTCGCCCGATCCCGCCGGCATGGCGATGTCGCGGTATCCGGGCTGCGATCTGGCAAGATTGTGCATGGTGGCTCCCGATGCTTGTCCGGGAAGCCTATTGATCCTGCCGGACGGTGGCATTGTGTTATGTACTTAGCGGCCATTCGCAGGGAGGTGGCCTGCAAACCAGGCCCAAGGCCATCGCGTTTTGGCGCATCGCGCGTGATCGCGGCCAAGTCGTGGCTTTGCCGATGTGCTATCAAGGCAATGACAGAGGGCGAGTTGGCGAATCCGGCGCCCTTTTGCGAAGCCCGGCTTCCCCGGAACGCCGTGGCTCGAACCGGCAAGGCCCTGGCTGGCTTGGCTCATGGCGACCATCGTCTGACCCTGTCCGCAAGGTAGCCAGTACAGTGATGGCGCCTCAGGTTTCGGCCGTTGCGGGCGCGCGCCTGAGCATGGCCGCTTCGGCTTCGGCGATCGACTGGACCGTCTTGAGGAAGCTGTCGGGGTTGAGCGAGATCGAATCGATCCCCTCGCTCACGAGGAAAGCCGCGAAATCGGGATGGTTGCTCGGCGCCTGGCCGCAGATGCCCACCTTGATGCCCGCCGTGTGCGCGCGCGTTATCGCGTCGCTGATCGAGGTCGTGACCGCGGCGTCGCGTTCGTCGAACAGGCCGGCGAGGATGTCGGAATCGCGGTCGACGCCAAGCAGCAACTGGGTGAGGTCGTTGGAGCCTATTGAAAATCCATCGAAGCGCTTCGCGAATTCCGCCGCGAGCACGACATTGGCCGGAATTTCGCACATCATATAGACTTCCAGCCCCTTGCCGCCCTCGGTTGTATCCCCGCGCCGGAGCCCGTTGGCGGCCATTTCTGCGAGCACGCGATCCGCCTCGCCCGGCGTGCGACAGAAGGGGACCATCACGATGACATTGGTGAAGCCCATCTCCTCGCGCACGCGCTTCAGTGCCCGGCATTCCAGCGCGAAGCCTTCGCGATAGCGGGGATCGTAGTAGCGTGACGCGCCGCGAAAGCCGATCATCGGGTTCTCCTCGGCGGGTTCGAAGGCGCCGCCGCCGATCAGCCGGGCATATTCGTTGGTCTTGAAATCGCTGAGCCGGACGATCGCCGGATGCGGATACCACGGCGTCGCCAGCCGGGCGATGCCGCGCGCGAGCGTATCGACGAAGTAGTCCTCGGGCGAGGCATGGCCGCGCGCCAGCTCGCGTATCGTCCTCTGCTCGGCCGGGCTGACCCTTTCGGGGTGGACCAGCGCCATGGGATGGACGCGGACGAGGTTGCCGATGATGAATTCCATCCGCGCCAGGCCGACACCCTTGGCCGGAAGCTGCCACCAGGCGAAGGCGGTGGCGGGGTCGGCGATGTTGACCATCACTTGCGTGCGCGTGGCGGGCAGCTTGCCCAGTTCCACTTCCTCGCGCGTGAAGGCGAGCTTGCCGGGATAGACCCGGCCCTTCTCACCCTCGGCGCAGGAAAGCGTGATCGACACGCCATCGCTGAGCAGGGCGGTTGCCCGGCCCGTGCCGACCACGGCGGGCACGCCCAGTTCGCGGCTGACGATGGCGGCGTGGCTGGTGCTGCCGCCATGATCGGTGACGATGCCGGCGGCGCGCTTCATCACCGGCACCCAATCGGGATCGGTGTTGCCCGTCACCAGGATCGCGCCATCGGGAAAACGCGCGAGATCGGCCGGCGACCGGATCACGCAAGCCTTGCCGGCGGCTATCGCGTCGCCGATCGCGGCGCCCGAGAGGATCGGCTCGGGCCTGGCCTTTAGCCGGTAGCGGACGAAGTTCGAGCGGCTCTTGCCGGCCTGCACCGTCTCGGGTCGGGCCTGGACGAGATAAAGTTCGCCGCTCGTGGCGTCCTTGGCCCATTCGATGTCCATCGGCCGGCCATAGTGACGCTCGACAGCGACGGCCCAGCGGGCGAGCTGGAGGGTGTCGTCGTCATCCAGCACCAGCCGGCGCCGCTGTGCGGGCGATGTCTTGATCAGCCGGGTACGCTCGCCGCCGCCGGCATAGATCAGCTTCACCGCCTTGGCGCCGCAGTCCCGCGCGATGATCGGCCGCATCCCGGCCTGTTCTAGCAAGGGCTTGAACACCATGACGCGATCCGGCTCGACCTCTCCCTGGACGACGGTTTCGCCAAGGCCCCAGGTGGCACTGATCATCACGACGTCGGGAAACCCGGATTCGCTGTCGAGCGTGAAGATCACGCCCGATCCCGCCCGGTCCGAACGCACCATCCGCTGCACGCCGACCGAGACGGCGACGGCGAAGTGATCGAAGCCCTTGGCCTCGCGGTAGGCGATCGCGCGGTTGGTGAAAAGCGAGGCGAAGCAGCGCTGGCAGGCATCGATCAGCGCATCGGCGCCGCGCACGTTGAGGAAGCTTTCGAGCTGCCCCGCGAAGCTGGCGCCGGGCAGATCCTCGGCCGTGGCGCTGGAGCGGACGGCGACCGCCGGGCCGCGCATATCCAGCCGCCGCCCGAGTTCGCCATAGGCTATCCGTATTTCCGCCACGGTCGCCTCGGGCATCCGGCCCTTGAGGATCATCTCGCGAATGGCCTTGCCGGTGCGTTCGAGGCCCGTCTTGCCGGCGTGGAGCCGGTGGATCTGGCGCCGCATCGCCGGCTCGATCCGGTTCGCGGCAAGGAAGGCGCGGTAGGCCGATGTCGTCAGCGCGAAGCCAGCCGGCACGCGGATGCCGTCACCGGCCAAATCGCGCGTGAGCACGCCGAGCGAAGCATTCTTTCCGCCGACAGCGGGAAGATCGTGCATCCCGATCGTCTCGAACCACTTGATGTCAGAAGCCATGGCTGGCTGGAATAAACGCGAGACCTCGCGCCGGGTTGATGGCGGTCAAGTGCGCGGCGCGATTCTTGTCTGATGCCGGTATCATCGCTCGATCGCGGGCGCCTGTTCGATGGCGATGGGCGAATGGCTGTCCGTCACCAGCTCGCGCGAGCTTACCAGAGCCGGATCGCGACCGAGGCGGAGGTACTACGCGAGGTTCCCGACGAGGAGCGCGAGAAATTCCGGATCGTCCCGGACCAGTCGGGCGGATCGGCCTAGACGGCTGCAACTTGGTCGTTCCTGCTGTTCTGCGTCGGCGCAATCGTCGGCACTTCCCGAGGCTGGTGCTGTACCGAAATGCACTTTTCCACGCGTTTCCAAACAGCCTTCGCCCGCCCGGCTGCTTGAAGCGTGCACACCCGAATTTGTTCTCCAGAGGGTTCCCTGACGGCGAAGGCCGGCTAGAGCCTCTCAGGCACTGGCACGTGGTCACAAGCAAGGAAGATTGTTGGAAACGATCACTCTGGTTCTGATTCTGCTTTTCGCCGTGGTGGTGAGTGGGGTGGTTTCGCGGATGTTGCCCTGGGCGATTCCGCGCCCCCTGGTCCAGATCGCGTTCGGCGCGGTGATCGGGCTGATCGCCAACTGGCGCGTCACGCTCGACCCCGATATATTCTTCCTGCTGCTGCTGCCGCCGCTGCTGTTCCTTGATGGCTGGCGGATACCGCCCGAAGGACTGTTCAGGGATGGCAAGACCATCCTCGAACTGGCGCTGGGCCTCGTCGTGTTTACCGTGGTCGGCATGGGGCTGTTCATCCACTGGATGATCCCGGCCATGCCGCTCGCGGTCGCCTTCGCGCTGGCGGCGGTGGTCTCGCCGACCGATCCCATCGCGGTCTCGGCGATTGCCCGGCGCGTACCGATTCCCAGCCGGATGATGCACATCCTGGAAGGCGAATCGCTGCTCAATGATGCGTCGGGCCTGGTTTGCCTGCGCTTCGCGATCGCCGCCGCGCTCACCGGCACCTTTTCCATCCATGACGCCGCGCTCAGCTTCCTGTGGATGGCCTTCGGCGGGATCGCGGTGGGCGCCGGCCTTACCTGGGCGGTGGGCCGGATCAAGGCCTGGCTCAGCCGCCGCCTTGGCGAAGACAGCGGGTCGCAGATCCTCATCAGCCTGCTGATCCCGTTCGGCGCCTACCTGATCGCCGAACATCTGCATTGCTCGGGCATCCTTGCCGCCGTCGCCGCCGGATTGACCATGGGTTTCGTCGAGGGCAGCGGCAAGGCGATGGCGGTCACGCGCATCCGCCGGGCGACCTTCTGGGACGTGATCCAGTTCACCGCCAACGGCATCGTCTTCGTGCTGCTGGGCGAGCAATTGCCGATGATCCTGTCGCAGGCATCGGAAACCGTGCGCCTGACCGGCCATCACGGGCCGTTCTGGCTGGCGCTCTATGTCGTCGCCATCAATCTCGGGCTGGCAGGGTTGCGGTTTCTCTGGGTGTGGCTGTCGTTCCGGCTGACCCAGTTCGGCGGGGGCGAGCGCGGCGCCGGCCCGAACTGGCGCATCGTCGCGGCCATGTCGTTCGCCGGCGTGCGCGGGGCGATCACGCTTGCCGGCGTGCTCACCCTGCCGCTGGCGATGGGTGACGGATCGCCCTTTCCGGCGCGCGAGCTGGCGATCTTCCTTGCGATGGGCGTGATCGTCACTTCGCTGGTCGTCGCCTCGATCTGCCTGCCCTGGCTGCTCAACGGCCTGGAGATGCCGCCCGAGCCTTCGCGCCAGGCCGAGGAGGACGCGGCCCGGATCAGAGCGGCGCAGGCCGCCATCACCGAGATCGAAAAGGTCCAGCACGATCTCGCCGAAGGGCGAAGCGATGCCGATCTTTACGTCGCGGCGGCCGCGCGGATCATGGAAGCCTATCGCCAGCGCATCGAGAACCGGCAAGGCAATGTCGAGGCCAATGCCCTGGGCCGCCATTCCGAACAGGTGGAGCGCGACTTGCGCCTCGCCGCGCTCAAGGCCGAGCGCACCCAGATCTTCCGCATGGTCCGCAAGCGCGAGCTGGGAAGCGATCTGGCTCGTAAGCTGATCCGCGAGATCGACCTGCTCGAGGCGCGTTACGCCGGATAGCCTCGCCGACCGCGCCGGCTATGCCTCGCCCGGCAGCTGCGCCTGGTCGAGCCGCCAATAGTGGCCGCGCCGGGCGATCAGTTCGTCATGCGTGCCCTGTTCAACGACATTGCCGTTCTCCATGTAGACGATCAGGTCGGCGTCGCGGATCGTCGAGAGGCGGTGGGCGATGACGAAGCTGGTGCGTCCGGTGCGCAGCAGCGCCATCGCGCGCTGCACCAGCACTTCGGTGCGCGTGTCGACCGAGCTCGTCGCCTCGTCGAGGATGAGCACGACCGGCCTGGCGATGAAAGCGCGCGCGATCGTGAGGAGCTGGCGCTGGCCCAGGCTGAGGCCGCTGCCGTTCTCGTCCAGCACCGTGTCATAGCCTTGCGGCAACGCCCGGACGAAATCGTCGACATGGCAAGCGCGGGCCGCGGCCATGATCTCCGCCTCGGTCGCGTCCGCCTTGCCATAGGCGATATTGTCGCGGACGCTGCCGCCGAACAGCCAGGCGTCCTGCAGCACCATGCCGAAATGGCGGCGCAGCCCCTCGCGCGACATGGCGCGCGTGTCGATACCGTCGAAGCGGATCGTCCCGCCGTCGATCTCGTAGAAGCGCATCAGCAGGTTGACGAGCGTGGTCTTGCCCGCGCCCGTGGGCCCTACGATCGCGATCGTCTGGCCGGGCAACGCCTCCAGGCTGACATCCTCGAACAGCGGCCGCGCGTGATCGTAGCGGAAGCGGACATGCTCGAACGCGATATGGCCGCGCGGTTCCGCGACGTCCGCGCCGGGGCTCGGCTCGGGGCTCAGCTCGGGGGCGTCGAGCAGCTCGAACACGCGCTCGGCCGATGCCGCCGCCGACTGGACGATCGCCGCCATGCCCGAGATCTGCGACATCGGCTGGTTGAGCTGGCGCACGTACTGGATGAAGGATTGCAGCGCGCCGATCGTCATCGATCCGCTCACGACGCGCAGCCCCCCGCCGATCACCACCGCGATATAGGCAAGATTGCCCACCGCCATGATCGCGGGCTGGATCACGCCGGAAAGGAACTGGGCGCGCAAGGCATTGTCGCTCAGCGCCCGGTTGCTTTTCTCGAACTCTTCGCGGGCGCGCCGCTGGTGGCCGAACACCTTCATCAGGCTATGCCCGGTATAATTCTCCTCGACCTCGCCGTTGAGCACGCCTGTCCAGCGCCATTGCGCGATGAAATGCGGCTGCGAACGGCTGGCGAGCAGCCGCGCCAGCCCGAAGGAAAGGCCGAGGCTGAGCGCGGCGGCGAGCGTCAGCAGCGGCGAGAGGATCAGCATCATCGCCACCGCGCCGATCAGGTGGAGCAGCGACATCAGCAACTGGCTGAGCAGTTGCTGCAAGCCCTGCGTCACGTTGTCGATGTCGTTGGTGACGCGGCTCAGCACTTCGCCGTGCGGTTGCCGATCGAACCACGGCAGCGGCAGGCGGCCGAGCTTCACCTCCGCTTGCCGCCGCATCTCGCGGCTGAGCGTCTGGACGAGGCCATTGATCAGCCATGCCTGTTGCCCGTTGAGCAGGGCCGCCGCCGCCTGCAGCGCGCCGATCACCAGCAGTATCCGGCCCAGCGCGCCGAAGTCGATCGCCCGCGAGGCGCCCACCGCCTGGACAACCAGATCGGTCGCATGGCCGAGCAGCCAGGGCCCGAGCGAACTGAGCGTGACGCTGGCCACCGTGCACAGCAGCGCGAGCCAGAGCCGCAGGCGTGCCGCGCCGAACATTCCGCCAAGGCGTCGCAGCGTGGCACCGGCATCGCGCGCCTTGCCCACGGCGATCGGCATCGGCCCGCCGCGTCCCCCCGGCGCGGGCATACGCGGGCCAGTGACGGGCGCGGGCCCCTGCGAGCGGGAAAGGTCCGCCCCGGTCACGCCGCCGCCTCGCTGGCGCGCTGGGATTCGACGATCTCGCGATAGGCGGCGGAACTCGCCAGCAATTCGTCATGCGTGCCCGCGCCGACGATCTCGCCCTTGTCCAGCACGAGGATGCGGTTGGCGTGGCGCAGCGAATTGACGCGCTGGCCGACGATCAGCACCGCCGCGCCGGGCGAGACCTCGCGGGCGAGCGCGGCGCGCAGCCGCGCGTCGGTGGCGTAATCAAGCGCCGAGGAACTGTCGTCGAACAGGCAGATCGCCGGGCGGCGGACGATGGCGCGGGCGATGGCGAGGCGCTGGCGCTGGCCGCCCGAGAAATTGTCACCGCCTTGCGCCACCGGGGCGGCGAGCCTGAGCGGCATGGCGGCGACGAAATCCTTCGCCTGCGCGACATCAAGCGCGTGCCAGAGCTGGTCGTCGCTGGCGTCGGGCTGGCCGTAGCGCAGATTGTCGGCGATCGTGCCCGAGAACAGGAACGTCTCCTGCGGTACCAGCCCGATCAGGCTCCACAGCGTATCGAGCGGCAGCGACCGGACATCGACGCCGCCGACCAGCACGCTGCCCGAACTCGCGTCGAACAGGCGCGGGATCAGGTTGACCAGCGTGCTCTTGCCCGAGCCGGTGCCGCCGATCACCGCGACCGTCTCGCCCGGCGCGATGCGGAAGCTGACGTTGCGCACGACCGGATGCGCCGCGCCCGGATAATGGAAGCTCACATTGCGGAACTCGACCTCGCCCCGCTCGCGGGCAGTGGCGGGCAGGTCGGCCGGACGCTCCGGCTCGGCGACGGACGAGACGGTCGCCAGCACCTCGGCGATCCGCTGCCCGCTCACCAGCGCCCGCGGCGCCACCGTGAACAGCATCGAGGCGATCATCACCGCGATCAGGATCTGGACGATATAGGTCAGGAAGGCGACCAGCGATCCGACCTGCATCTCGCCCAGCGCGATGCGGTGCGCGGCGAACCAGACCATCGCCACGCTGGTAAGCTGCATGATCAGGTTCGCGGCGGGGATCTGCAGCGCCATCAGCCGGCCGACCCGCAGCGTGGTATCGGTGAGCGCATCGTTGCTCTGGCCGAACCGCGCCCGCTCGGACCTGTCGCGGACGAAGGCGCGGATCACGCGCAGCCCGGTGATCTGCTCGCGCAGGATCAGGTTGAGCCGGTCGATCTGGCCCTGCATGCGCGAGAAGAGCGGCAGGGTGCGTGTGGTGATGATGCCGATGACCAGCGCCAGCAGCGGCACGCTGACGCACAGCAGCAGCGAGAGATGCGCATCCTGGCGCACCGCCATCACCACGCCGCCGATCGCCATCATCGGCGCGGTCATCACCAGCGTCAGCACCATCACCAGCACGGTCTGGAGCTGCTGCACGTCGTTGGTGGTGCGCGTGATCAGCGTCGGCGCGCCGAAGCCGCGCACTTCGGTCAGCGAGAAGATCTGCACACGCGCGAACACCGCCGAGCGCAAGTCGCGGCCGATCCCCATCGCGATGCGCGCGCCCAGCCAGGCGGTGCCGGTCGCGAACAGGATCTGCGCGACCGCGACCGCCAGCATGATCGCGATCATGTGGAGGATGTACGGAGCGTCGTGGCGCAGCACGCCCCGGTCGATCACGTCCGCGCTGAGCGTGGGCAGACTGAGCGCCGAGATCGCTTGTCCCGCCTGGCAGGCTACGAGCAGCAGAAGGGCAAGCGCATAGGGTGCGAGCAATGCCCGCCACGACACGAATTCGCGGGGTCTGAAGCCACCTGTTCCGGGCAAAGATGTGTCGTGTCGGTCGCTTGTCACATCGACTCCGCGAGCCAGGCTGGTTGCCCGCACCGATTGCGCTATCGGCTTTGCTGCGGCCTGACCAGTGCGTGCGGCGATGTCCGTAGCATTCCCGGTGTCGCGCTCCGTCCCTGTACCGGCCTGGGCGGCACCCGTACATTACCGGAGATCGGCGCGGCGTGTTCGGCGGTATTCTTCGGTTCGGTTTGGCAGGCGCGAGGGTCAAGGGCATGATTGCGCATACTTCGGATACCGGCATGGCGGCGCCGGACGTCAAGAACGGGATCGAAATCTGGTTCATCGTGCTGGGCGCGCTGCTGGCGGCGCTGGGCATGATCGCTTCGATCAATCTCCTGTTCGCCACGATCGCGACGACCTATTTCGTCGGCGCGCTGATGTTCGCGGGCGGGATTGCCCAGATCATTCACGCGGCAGGGGTGCGGCGCCTGATGCGGACCGCGCTCTGGGCCCTTTCCGGCGTTCTTTACCTCATGGCCGCCGGCGCACTGCTTTACGATCCGCTGTTCGCCGCCGCAGTGCTGACCTTCGTGCTTGCCGCCGCGCTCGCGGCCTCCGGCTTCGTGCGCGCGGGCTTCGCGTTGCTGGAGCGGCCGGCGGGCTGGGGCTGGGTGCTCGTCTCCGGCGCGTTCAGCATTGCCGCGGGGGTGCTTATCCTGCTTGGCTGGCCGATCAATTCCATCTGGGTGCTGGGGCTGTTCCTCGCGATCGATCTGCTGATCCAGGGCGTGACGCTGATGTTCCTCGGCTTTTCCATCCGCGCCGCCGCGCGCGAGGGCTGACCGGGAAGCGAAAGCGGCAAGCAAGTATCCACGCGGTGTCGAGCAGGGCGGCCGGAAGATCGCCGCCCCCGCCAAGATGCTCGCAAGTTCGCGACGGTTGAGCGAAAAGGATGGCCGGTCCGATGGGCGAGTCGGAGGCGGTCTTTGCGGGATTTCGTGGTGAACGGCGAACTGGGCGAGTTGCTGCTGGAACATGTTCCAGTCGCCGTCGTGCTGTTCGACCGGGACATGCGTTATCTGGCCTGCAGCCGCCGCTGGCTGATCGATTTCGGTTTCGAGCACCGGGACATCATTGGCCGGCCGCACCGCGAGGTCTTTCCCGAGATCGACGAGCGCTTGCGCGGAATCCATGACCGCGTGCTCGCGGGCGAAACCTTGTCGAACGAACTGGAGCCGTTCCGGCACGCCGATGGTTCGGTCGACTGGGTACAATGGAAAATGGTGCCCTGGCAGCGGTGGCCGGGCGAAATCGGCGGCACCGTCCTGTTCACGCAGGTGCTCAACGATCTGGTCAGAAGCAGGCAGTGGAGCCGGTCGCTCAATACCGAGCTGGATCTGCTGATCGACAGCGCCAAGCGCCACGCGATCTGTCTGTTGGACTTGGGAGGCCGCGTGGTCATCTGGAATGCTGGCGCCGAGCGGTTGTATGGCTGGCAGGGGGCCGAAGTGGTCGGTAAGCCCTATGACATGATGTTCGGAGCCGACGATCGCGACGCCGGCGTGCCGGGGTTACAACTCGCCGAAGCGCGGCGCGAGGGGACGTTCCAGGGCCGATCGTGGCGCCAGCGCAAGGACGGCAGCCGTTTCCACGCGGAAGTAACCATCAGCCGCATTCTTGACGATGCCGGCGCCGTCATCGCCTTCGGGCAGGTCGTGCGCGACATTACCGAGGAAAGCGCGCGGATCCGGCAGATCGAGGAGAACGAAGCGCAGTTACGCTCCATCCTTGATACCGTGCCCGACGCGATGGTAACGATCGACGAGCACGGCACGATGGAATCCTTCAGCGCCGCGGCGGAACGCCTGTTCGGCTATGCGGCCGACGAGGTTGTCGGACGGAACGTCTCGATGCTGATGGCCCAGGCTGATGCCGCGCGTCACGACGGTCATCTCACTCGTTACCATGCGACTGGCGAGCGGCGCATCATCGGCAGCAGCCGGCGCGTCCTGGGCCGCCGCAAGGATGGCTCAATCTTCTCGCACGAACTCTGCGTCGGCGAAGCGTCGGGCGGGGGCAGGCGTATCTTTACCGGCTTCCTGCGCGATCTCACCGCGCGCGAGGATGCCGAGGCCCGGCTGCGCGAGATGCAGTCCGAACTGATCCATATTTCCCGCGTTTCCGCCATCGGAACGATGGCGACCACGCTGGCGCATGAGTTGAACCAGCCGCTCACCGCGATCGCCAACTACGTGCAATCCTCCGCCGCGCTGCTGTCGACCAACGGGAATGAGCAACTGGAGCTTGTGCGCGAGGCGCTGGAAGAGGCGGGACGCGAAGCGCTCCGGGCGGGCGCCATCGTCCAGCGGCTGCGGGAATTCGTCGCGCGCGGGGAACTCGATCGCGCGATCGTCTCGCCGCTCGAACTGGCGACGCAGGCATGTACGCTGGGCGCGGTTGGCAGCAGGGCGCGCGGCATCAGCTGCGATGTTGCGATCTCGCCCGATCTGCGCTCGGTGCTGGTCGATCGCGTGCAAGTCCAGCAAGTGCTGCTAAACCTGCTCCGCAACGCCTTCGAGGCGTTGGGGGAGAGGGGCGCCGTCACGGTCGCCGCGCGCCAGGACGGCGGGATGATCCGCGTATCGGTGATCGACAACGGACCGGGGATAGCCCCTGGCAAGGAAGAAACGCTGTTCGAGCCGTTCGTCAGCAGCAAGACGAGCGGCATGGGACTGGGGCTTGCGATCAGCCGCACCATCATCGAGGCGCACGGCGGGCGGCTGTGGTGCGAGAGCGCGCGCGATGGCGGGGCCGCGTTTCACTTCACCGTGCCCGTTGCGGAGCCTGGCGATGACTGAGACCAGGCTCGTCCATGTCGTCGATGATGAGGACTCGGTTCGCCGCTCGCTCGATTTCCTGTTGCGCACAGCGGGCTACAACGTCGAGCGCTGGGCCGATGGCGATGCTTTCCTCAAGGGCGCGGACAAGTCCGTCCATGCGTGTGTGCTGCTCGATATCCGTATGCCGGGGCTTGACGGGCTCGAAGTCCAGGAACGCATGGGGGATGCGGGGCTCGATTTTCCGGTGATCGTGCTTACCGGCCACGGCGATATCTCGCTGGCCGTGCGCGCCATGAAGGCCGGTGCCATGGACTTTCTGGAAAAACCCTTCGATCGCGAAAAGCTGCTCCGATCCCTCGCGGTGGCGTTTCGGCAGATCGCCGATCGCGAAACGCTGCGGGATCGGGCGCAATGGGCTCGTGCCCAGCTCGGCAAGCTGACCGAGCGCGAACGCGAAGTGCTGGACGGGCTTGCCTGCGGTTATCCGAACAAGACGATCGCCTATGATCTGGGGATCAGTTCGCGGACGGTGGAGGTGTATCGGGCTAATGTGATGGCCAAGCTGGACGTCGGCAACTTCGCCGATGCCTTGCGGGTCGCCTTCGCGGCGGGGCTCGGGTCCGAGCAGGGCTGGCGCAAGACGCATTGCGAGCGCCCCGGTCCCGGCGATGCCTGACACCTGCGATCCTTCGGGAAGGAGGCCGACCATGAAAGAGGACCGTCACGCGCGGCGCCAGGACCGGATTGTCCTTGCCTGACGCTTCCCCACGATCCCGTGGAACGCGTTGGGGCGGCGGGCCCTGGCGCAGCTGGCTTTCCGGGCTGCTCATCGCCGCGGCGCTTGTCGCCGCCGTGCTGCATTTCGCGGAACTCGAGGATTTCGCCGCGCTCGTCCAGCGGGCGCAGCCGCTCTGGCTGCTTCTGGCCGTGGCGCTGCAGGCCTCGACTTACATCTTCGTGGCCGTGGGATGGCGCCTGATCGTGCGCGACGCTGGCCACGACCCGCCGCTTGCCTCACTGGTCCGCATCGCCGTCACCAAGCTCTTCGCCGATCAGGCCGTCCCGACCGGCGGGATGAGCGGCAACATCCTGCTGGTCGACCAGTTGATCGCGCTGGGCATTCCGCGCGGCGTGGCATCGGCGGCGCTCATCGTCACAATCGTGGGATACTACGCGGCCTTTATTATTTGCGCGCTCGTCACGCTCGCCTTGCTGTGGTTCAACCATGACGCTTCGCCCGCGCTGGCCGTGGTTCTGACGGTATTCCTGGGGCTGGCGGTGGGTATCCCGGCAATCGCGTTGTGGTTCGGGCGTGGCGCAAGCGGGTGGCTGGCGTCGCGCCTGCGGCGGGTTCCCTGGCTGGCCCGTACGTTCGAGACGATCGCTTCGGCCCCGCCACGGCTGCTTCGCAACCGGGCACTGATCATCAAAGTCGCGGCCTGCAATCTGGTGGTCTTCCTGGCCGATGCCGCGACGCTGTGGGCGTGCTTGCATTCGCTTGGCCTTGCCGCCGCGCCATGGAAGGCCTTCGTCGCGCTCGTCATGGCCAGCGTCGTCACCACGCTGGGGCCGATTCCGATGGGACTGGGCAGCTTCGAGGCGACCGCGACCGGAATGCTGCGTCTTGTCGGCGTACCCACCGAAGCGGCCTTCGCCGCGACCATGCTGCTGCGCCTGTTCATTTTGTGGCTGCCGCTCGTGCCCGGACTGGCGCTTGTTCGCAAACTGCGCCGACATCGTATAATTCCGCATGGGAAAGCTTAGGGAAAGCGCCGAAAATCCGGGCGAAATGCAGGATTTGAATGCCATGCTTTCCTTGATCTACGTAAGCCGTCCGCTGATCGAGAACGAGGATCGCGCCAGGGTCTTTGACGATATCCAGGCGGTCTCGATCGCGCGCAATTCGATGCTGGAGATCACCGGGCTGCTGATCGCCACGCCCCGTTTCTTCGCGCAGTTGCTGGAAGGGCCGGCGCGTGGCGTGGACACTGTGATGGCCAGCATCCTTGCCGATCCCCGGCACCACGAGGTGCGGGTCGTGCGCCGGTCGGAAGCGGCGGTGCGGCGCTATCCATTGTGGCGTATGGCCCGGTTCGATGGCGAAAACTTCGGCATCGAGGGTATCACACCCCTGCTCGCGGCGGCCCATGCGCGCGATGACCCGGAAGCGGGCCGCAGGCTTGACCGCCTGATGGCCGCGATCGCCTTCAGCCGCGCTTCGCCCCGGATATGAAGCGGCGCCCATAGGCGTGTTTCACCGCTTTCGGTAGTCAGGATATTAGCGGCCATGATCCCCAGGCTCGCCGCCAGTTCGATGCCGTCCATCCTTCACGCGTCGGCGCGCACGGGGCGATGGAACGACACCTCCGTAAGATACCCAATATGCCCAGACCGATCGGCGCCGTAACCCATCAGCGGGTCGGGCGCGTGCCGTCATGTCCCGTGGCGGGCACCACGATCCCAATCATCAAGGAGTGATTGCGATGAACGAGCAGACTACCATTTCCGCCCCCCACGCCAGGCGCGCGATCGAGGTTAAACCCGAGGGACCGATCGGATGGCTGCGTGACGAGATCGACCGGCTGTTCGACGATTTCTCGGTGAACCGGCCGGCGCGTGGCATCTTCGCCTTTCCCGGATTGCCACGCGATGCCAGCCCCGCCGTCGAACTGGTCGAGAAGGATGGCGGCTATCGCCTGACGGTCGAAGTGCCGGGAATCAACGAGAAGGACATCGACATCGAGCTTGCCGAAGGTGTCCTGACTATATCGGGCGAAAAGCGCGAGGAAAGCGAGACCAAGGAATCAGGCTACCTGATCAGCGAGCGCAGCTATGGCGCTTTCCGCCGTCAGGTCACGCTGCCGGCCGACATCGATCCCGATTCGCTCGAAGCCAAGGTGTGCGACGGCGTGCTCAGGCTCGACATGAAGAAGGACAAGACCGCCGCCAGCAAGACCCGCAAGATCGCGATTAGCTGACCGTGCCGGAAAGGGGCCGGATGGCGGCGATCCGGTGAGGGAGCGCCTCGCCGTCCGGTCCGGTCCGCGTCACGTAGTTTCCTTCGGTGAGCGGGTGGTTCTCTAGGTGGAACACAGCCTCGGGGACTGTCCGATATTTTGTGCGCGAGGCCGGTTACCGCGATCAGATGACGAACCTTTCGCCGAAGATCACGGCGAACTGGGTCTTAGCCTCTGACCACTCGCGCGGTGGCCGTTTCCATTCCTTGGCCGCCTTGTTGAGCACGAGGTATAGCAGCTTCATCGCGGCATCGTCACCCGGGAAGTGCCCCCGGTTCCAGACTGCTGGGCCACCCGCTTCCGAAGGCTCGTCAAGGATTATGAGCGATATGCTCAAACATTCGCCGGCCTGCACCTCGTCGCCTTCGCAACGCTCATGACCAAACAGGTCGCAGCTCTCGTCGGAGATTCATAACAGCCTCTAGAGAGCTACCTAGTGCGCGCTTGCCAGAAAACAGCCACAACGATCGCGTCTGTAAGTCTTTCATTTATATGGAGAGTTTGATGGACGCACTCTAGGGTTCGAACCTAAGACCCGCTGATTAAGAGAGAAATCGGCGGTTCGGTACGCCTTTGTCCTGCGCCCTCTCGCAGCCATCGAGGATGGCGGAGGTATCCACTTTCCAGCGACAAATTGAGTGATCCGTCCGCCCGCATCCACATGGGTATATTTGATGGTTATTTGACGAAAAGGCCTTGGAGGGCCATAAGTCGTTGATTTTAATGGTGACCCCTACGGGAATCGAACCCGTGTTTCAGCCGTGAGAGGGCCGCGTCCTGACCGCTAGACGAAGGGGCCTTGCCAGTTCATGCCTGCTTGCCGCGATGACGGAGTGGTGACCCCTACGGGAATCGAACCCGTGTTTCAGCCGTGAAAGGGCCGCGTCCTGACCGCTAGACGAAGGGGCCAAACCGTGCCGCAGCAAAAGCAGGCCGCGCCTTTAGGCAAGGCGGGGGTGGGGGTCAACCCCCCGCCGCGCGAATAATCTGCCAGCCGGGGCGATCGGCAGCGGCGGGCTGTCGACAGCGGCGGGTCAGTCCGCCCAGGCCGCGTCGTCCAGATGCAGTTCGGCTTGCGGGCGCGGGCCCCAGTCATCGATCTTCGCGCGGCCGGCGAGCCACAGGCGCCGGCCTTGCGCGCCGTGGAGCAGGGCCTGGCCCAGATCGGTCTCGGCCGCGCGGAAGGCCACGGCCTTGATCCGGCCGCCGTCGATGCCCGAGGCGATCAAGCGCACGTGATCGGTGCCGACCAGATCGGCCTTGACCAGCCTGACCGGCCCCACCGCCACGCGTGGGCCCGGCCAGCCCATGCCGAAGGGCCCGGCGCTTTCCAGCGTGGCCACCAGATCGGTGGTGAGGCCGCCCGGCGCCAGCGCCAGATCGAGCAGCACCGCCTGTCGGCCGGACGCGGCGGCGACATCCCCGCCCAGCTTCGCGTCGAGCCATTCGCCCAGCGCATCGACCCGGTCCGGCGCGACGGTCAGCCCGGCGGCCATGGCGTGCCCGCCGCCGGCCACCAGCAAGCCGGCCTCGCGCGCGGCGATGATCGCGGCGCCCAGGTCGACCCCGGCGATCGAGCGGCCCGATCCCTTGCCATTGCCCGCCTCGTCCGCGTCGAGCGCGATGACGAGCGTGGGCTTGCCGGTCTTCTCCTTCACGCGGCCCGCGACGATACCGATCACGCCGGGATGCCAGCCGCGCCCCGCCAGCACGAGCACCGCGCGGTTGTGCTGCGCGGCGATCTGCGCTTCGGCCGCTTCCTGCACCCCCATCTCGATCGCGCGGCGTTCCTCGTTGAGGCGCGAGAGCTGCGCGGCGATCTCGCGCGCTTCGTCGGCATCGCCGGTGGTCAGCAGGCGCACGCCCAGCGAAGCCTCGCCCACCCGGCCGCCGGCATTGATGCGCGGGCCGAGCGCGAAGCCCAGATCGCTGCAGGTGGGCGCGCGGCTCAGCCGGCTGGCGTCGATCAGCGCGGCCATGCCGATGTTGTCGCGCCGCGCCATGACCTTGAGCCCTTGCGCGACGAGCGCGCGATTGAGCCCGTGCAGCGCGGCGACATCGGCCACCGTGCCCAGCGCGACGAGATCGAGCAGCGAGAACAGGTCCGGCTCGGGCCGGCTTTCGAAATAGGCGCGGCGGCGCAGCGTGCGCACGGTCGCCACCGCGAGCAGGAAGGCGACGCCGACCGCGGCGAGATGGCCGTGCGCGGCGGCCACCGCGCCTTCGTCAAGCCGGTTGGGATTGACCAGCGCCATGGCCATGGGCAGCTCGGCCGCGCACTTGTGGTGATCGACCACGATCACGTCGACGCCCGCGTCGTGCGCCATCGCCAGCGCTTCGTGCGCCATCGCGCCGCAATCGACCGTAATGATCAGGCTGGAGCCTTCGCCCGCGATCCGCACCAGCGCCTCGCCGGAGGGGCCGTAGCCTTCGAGCAGGCGATCGGGAATATAGTGCCGCGCCTCGTGCCCCAACATGCGCAGCAGGCGGATCAGCAGCGCCGCGCTGGTCGCGCCGTCAACATCGTAATCGCCGTAGACCGTCACCGTCTCGTGCGTCATCACCGCCTGGGCGAGCCGTTCTGCGGCGGCTTCCATGTCGCGGAATTCGGCAGGGTCGGGCAGGAAGGCGCGCAGCGAGGGCGAGCGGTGCCGCTCGATCTGGTCGCGCGCGACCCCGCGCGAAAGCAGGAGCTGGGCGACGATATCGTCCTCAAGCCCGGCCGGGCCCCGGCGCAAGTCCATGTTGCCGCCGCGCCAGCGCCACGCCTTGCCCGAAAGCGAGGAGTCCACTCCAAAGACCGATGCGGGAAGTGATGCCATAGTTGCATTCAAGCTTAACGGAAGAAAAGGAAATCGTCCGCCAGCCTAATGCAGATTTCCTGATATATCCCCCGGAATCTGCTCTATGAAGCCTGCAACCAACAGGGAAGGATTCGCTCATGACCTCTCGTCGCAAATTCGCGTTCGTCGCCCTTTCGGGCCTTGCCGTTTCGGCCGCCGTGCTGGCCGTCGCGGTGCCGCTGGCGGTGGAGGCGGCGGGCGAGCCCGCGCCGATCGCCCGCTATGACATGCGCGCCGGCACGGTTTCGGGCATGGGCGCGATGGGCGGCGGCATGGGCGGCGCGATGAGCATGATGTTCGGCGGCGGGCGCGGCAACAACGCGCAGCACGAGCTGTATCTGCGCCTCGGCTCGTCGAACGCCTCGGCCAAGGGCGCGCCCAAGGCGGATCACTTCATGCCGCCCAGCGCCAAGCTGGGCAAATCGGTGGCGCTGGTCACCCCGCGCGAGGAAAAGGCGCCCGATATCCTGCCCGAAAAGCCCAAGGGCCGGCTGCTGATCTTCTGGGGTTGCGGCGAGCACGCGCCCAAGGGGCAGCCGATCGTGCTCGATTTCGCCAAGGTCGCGGCGGGGCAGGTGCCGGCCGGAATGCCCGGATCGGCCGTCATCCGCGACTGGGGCCCATCGCTGACCAACAGCAAGACTTTTGCCCGCTGGCCGGCCGAGGACGGCAAGTACGTGAAGGCGGACAGTTCGCTGCCCGGCCCGCACAAGGTGGTGAGCAACTATGCGCCCGAAATCAACTTTACGCTGACCAAGGACTTCATGGCCCCGCTTTCCACCCGCACCGCGACGCTGCCTAGCGGGGCCTCGCGCGTGGGCTGGACGGGCATCGCCGGGGCGACCTCGTACCTTGCCTTCGTGTTCGGCGGCAAGCAGGGGCCGGGCGGCAGCATGGGCGACATGGTGATGTGGACCAGCAGCAGCGACAAGCAGTTCGGCGGCGGCCTGGCCGACTGGATCTCGCCCGGCCAGGTGCCGGCCCTGATCAGGAGCGGCACGCTGATGCCCGCCAGCGCCACGAGCTGCGTGGTCCCGGCCGAAGTGGTGAATGCCACCCCCGATTTCCGCGTCGGCACGCTGACCGCCTTCGGCCCGGAAGAGGATTTCGTCTATCCGCCGCGCCCGGCCGATCCCAAGGTGGCGTGGAAGCCCGAATGGACCGCGCGCATCCGCCACCGTTCGACCACGAGCTGGATGCAGGCGGCCGGCATGTCGATGGGGATGCAGGGACAGCAGCAGCAGGAAGGCAGCGGCCAATCGAACTGCAAGCCCAGGGGCGGCCTTGGCGGGATGCTCGGCGGCGCGCTGGGCGGCGGCGGCAAGGGCTGCTGATCGCTTGCTGGCGGTCGTCTGGCACAGCCGGACCGGCGCGGCCAGGGCCATGGCGGGGGCGATCGCCGATGCGGCGGGATCAGGCGGCCGCCTGATCGCCGCCGCCGATGCCGCGCCGGACGCGCTGTTGGCGGCGGCGGGCTATGTCTTCGTCTGCCCGGAAAATCTCGCGGCGGTGTCGGGCGTGATGAAGGACATGTTCGACCGCTGCTATTACCCCCTGCTCGGGCGGATCGAGGGGCGCCCTTATGCGACCGCGATCGCCGCCGGATCGGATGGGCGCGGCGCGCAGGCGCAGATCGACCGGATCGTCACCGGCTGGCGACTGCGCCGCATCGCCGAGCCGCTGATCGTCAACCTGGACGCGCAGACGCCCGAGCGCATCATGGCCGAAAAGGTGCTGGCGCAAAGCGACCTCGCGCGCTGCCGCGAACTGGGCAGTGCCTTTGGCGAGGGGCTGCGGATGGGGATTTTCTGATCCGCGCCGGGACGAAAATGCACGCGCCCGCCCGATTGCGAGACTCGACGCGCGGGCGCGCATGTTGTCAGGGTCGCTCGCGCGGCTTCCCCTCGATGGAGGCCGGGAAGCGGGCGGCATTGGCGGTGGCGAGGTGGCATGGAGGATAGCGAACCGGCCGAGGCTGGCCTGTCGCTGCTGTTCGCGGCGGGCAGCCGGCCGGCGGCGCGCGATATCGCGCAGGCACTGGCGGCGGGCGAGGGGGCCTGCGCGGCGGCGCGCATCGCGCAGTGGCCGGATGACGGGCCGATCGAGGCAGAGCAGGGCCAGCTGCAACTGCTGGCAAACGGCCTGACCTTCGACCTGGCCGGGCTTGCCCCCGCGCCGCCAGCCCCGCGCATCGCCGCCGAGCATCGCTTCGGCTTTGACGGGCCGAGCGATCCCGCCACGCTGGAAGCCATCGCGATCGCGCCGGGCGAGCATATCCGCGCGGGCGCGGCAACCGTGCCGGTGGTCAAGGCGATGGCCGGGCTGGCGGCCAACCTCGTGCTCGCGCTGCCGGTTGCGGCGCTATGCTGGCAGCCGGCGCGCTGCTGGATGGAGCCGCGCTACTTCACGCGCGTGGTGCTCAACTGGCTCGCGGGCGGGCCGTTCCCCGCGTTGGGCCTGACCGCGCTGGTGCCGGGCGAGGATGGCGGCGTGCGCAGCCAGGGGCTGGCCCACTTCATCGGGCAGGAGATCCAGGTGGAAGCGCGGCCGGGCGAGGCGCCCGCCGATACGCTGGGGCTGGCGGCGCGTGTCGTCGATTTCCTCGTCAGCGAGGGCCCGATCGCCGAGCCGCGCCGCATCGTCGCGACAGCCGAGACGCTGCTGGCCGAGCCTTCGCGCTTCGCCCGGCAAGTGTGGATCTGGCGCGAGACCTGAATCCGAAGCGCTAGGCCCGAAGCCCGATGCGCGCCGCCAGTTCCGCCTTGGCGGCGGCATATTGCGCGGCCAGCGCTTCGACTCGCGACGCGACAGGCTCGATCGCGCCGATCGCGCCGATGCCCTGGCCCGCGCCCCAGATGTCCTTCCAGGCCTTGGCTTCCATGTTGCCGCCCGAGCCGAAGTCCATCGCGCCGGCATCGCCTTGCGGCAGGTTGTCCGGGTCCAGCCCGGCCGCCCGGATCGAGGGCTTCAGGTAATTGCCGTGCACGCCGGTGAACAGGTTCGAATAGACGATATCGGCCGCGCGCCCGGCGACGATCGCCTGCTTGTAGCCGGCCGCCGCGTTGGCTTCGGGGGTGGCGATCCAGGGCGTGCCGATATAGGCGAAATCGGCCCCCATCGCCTGCGCGGCGAGGATCGAGCGGCCGCAGGCGATCGAGCCCGACAGCGCCAGCGGCCCGTCAAACCAGGCGCGGATCTCCTGCATCAGCGCGAACGGCGATTGCGCCCCGGCATGGCCGCCCGCGCCCGCAGCCACCGCGATCAGGCCATCGGCGCCTTTCTCGATCGCCTTGTGGGCATAAAGATCGTCGATCACGTCGTGCAGCACCATGCCGCCCCAGCCCCTGACCGCCGCGTTCACATCCTCGCGCGCGCCCAGCGAGGTGATGACAAGGGGCACGCGCCATTTCTCGCAAGTGGCCAGGTCCGCTTCGAGGCGGCTGTTGGTCTTGTGCACGATCAGGTTCACCGCGAAAGGCGCGGCGCAGCCCCGCGTCTCCTCGGAGATGCGGTGCAGCCATTCGTCCAGCATCGCGGCGGGCCGGGCATTGAGCGCGGGAAAGCTGCCGACGATGCCGGCGCGCACTTGCGCGATCACCAGATCGGGGTTCGAGACGATGAACATCGGCGCGGCGATGACCGGCAGGCGCAAGGCATCGAACAGGGCGGGCAAGGGCATGTCGGGTCCGTTTAAGCGAGCGATTAACAGGCGCCATAGAGGCCACGCGCGAGCCTGTCGAGACGGTGCGCCGCCGGCCGGGGATTGGCCGCGCAAATTGGCGTGACCTGGCCGGCACATCATGTAATAGACAGCACTGTCGATTAGATTACGCCCGCGAGGCGGGCATGACGAGAGGATCATCACCATGGCCACCCAGACGCAGACGCTCGATACGTCCGACATCGATCAGTACCTCGGCAAGCCGATCGATTCTTCCCCGATCCGTGAGCCGATCGGCAACAACGACATTCGCCGCTGGGTGCAGGCGATGCATTTTCCCAACCTGCTGCACTTCGATCCGGCCTATGCCGCCGCCAGCCGCTGGGGCAAGCTGATCGCGCCGCAGAGCTTCCCGATCGTGATGGACGATGGCCACGGCACCGCGCCTTCGTGCGTGGGCTGCATTCCCGAATCGCACCTGCTGTTCGGCGGGGACGAGTTCTGGCACTATGGCCCGCGCGTGATGGGCGGCGACGTGATCTCGAACGAGCGCATTCCGTTCGACTACGTGGTCAAGAACACCGGCTTCGGGCCGACCGTCTTCCAGCGCGGCGACAATTTCTACCGCAACCAGAATGGCGAACTGATCGCCAAGCAGCGTTCCACCGCGATCCGCTATTCCGCCCACGCCGGCGGCGAGACGGTCAACAAGGCCGAGTTCGACGAGCCGGAATGGACCGATGCCGAGCTGGAAGCGCTGGAGGAGCGCAAGTTCAGCTGGATCCAGATGCTGCACGATCTGGGCCATGGCGAACGCTGGTGGGACGACGTGAACGTGGGCGACAAGCTGCCCGAACGCGTGTTCGGCCCGCACACCATCGCCAGCTTCACCACCGAATGGCGGTCATACCTGTTCACCACCTGGGGCACGCTCGATCGGCGCGAGCTTGATCTGGAAGCGCTGGGCTTCACCAAGGAAATGGCCGGGCACGAGAACGACCCGCACATGGAACGGATCAACCCGGAATTGACCGACGGCGCCTATTTCGGCCCTTCGCGCGGCCATCTGTTCCCGCGCTATGCCCGCAAGATCGGTATGCCGCGCGCTTACGGCTATGGCGCCTCGATGGGCGCCTGGGTGACGGACTATCTGGCCGGATGGGCCGGCGAATGGGGTATGGTGGTGCACTCGACCGCGAATTACCGCGGGCCCGCGCTTTCGGGCGACATCACCATCCAGACCGCCGAAGTGGTCGACAAGATGGTGGACGAGGAAGGCCGCAACCTCATCCAGGTCAAGCACAAGATGGAAAACCAGAAAGGCACGCTGATGTGCGCCGGCCTGGCCGAGATCGAACTGCCGAAGAAGCCGGCCTGATCGGCCCGATGCCCCCTGTCCCGCCGGGGCGGGCAGGGGGATCGCACCGAGATGAGAGGATCAGGCGGCCGCGTTCGCCGCGCTGAGCACCGCGCGGACGCTGGCGGTGGCCACGTCCTCGTCGATGCCGACGCCCCAGACGGTGCGGCCATCGGCCAGCACGCATTCGACATAGGCGGCCGCGCGTGCGTCCGATCCCTTCGACATCGCGTGCTCGGAATAGTCGCGCACTTCCAGTGACACGCCGAAGCTTTCGCCCAGCGTCGCGACGACCGAGGAGATGAGGCCGTTGCCCCGCCCCGAAACGGTCTGCTCCCTGCCGTTCACGCCGATCTTGCCGGAGAACACGCGGGCCCCGTCGGCGGCGCGCGCCTCGTCATAGTCGATCAGGTGGAAATGCTGCGGCTCGTCCAGCCGGTAGACCCGGCGGAACACGTCCCAGATGTCGGCGGCCTGCAGCTCGCGGCCCAGCTCGTCGGCCAGTTCCTGCACATGGCGGGAGAAGTGCGCCTGCATCCGCTTGGGCAGCTTCAGGCCCTGGTCCTGCTCGATCACCCAGGCGAAGCCGCCCTTGCCCGATTGCGAATTGACGCGGATCACCGCTTCGTAGCTGCGGCCGAGGTCGGCGGGGTCGATCGGCAGGTAAGGCACGGCCCAAAGCTCGTCGTTGCGCTTTTCCTGCGCGGCGAAGCCCTTCTTGATCGCGTCCTGGTGGCTGCCCGAAAAGGCGGTGAAGACCAGCTCGCCGCCATAGGGATGACGCTCGGGCACCTTGAGCTGGTTGCAGTATTCCACGGTCTGGATCACTTCGTCGATGTCCGAGAAGTCCAGCCCCGGATCGACGCCCTGCGTGTACATGTTGAGCGCCACCGTCACCAGGCAGCAGTTGCCGGTGCGCTCGCCATTGCCGAACAGGCAGCCTTCGACCCGGTCCGCGCCGGCCATCAGGCCCAGTTCGGCGGCGGCGACGCCAGTGCCCCGGTCGTTGTGCGTGTGCAGGCTGATCACCGCGCTTTCGCGGTTGGGCAGGTTGCGGCAGAAATACTCGATCTGGTCGGCATAGATATTGGGCGTCGCCGCCTCGACCGTCGCCGGCAGGTTGAGGATGATCGGGTTGTCCGGCGTGGGCTGGAGAATGGCCATTACCGCCTCGCAGCATTCGATCGAGAAATCGAGCTCGGCGGTCGAGAAGGTCTCGGGCGAATATTCGAAGTGCCAGCGCGTCTGCGGATAGCGCGCCGCCTGATCGCGCAGCACTTTCGCGCCGTTCTCCGCGATCGCGCGGATTTCCGGCTGTTCCAGCCCGAACACGACCTGGCGCCACAGCGGCGAGACCGCGTTGTAGAGGTGGACGATCGCGGCGTGCACGCCCGCCAAGCTCTCGAACGAGCGGGCGATCAGATCCTCGCGCGACTGGGTCAGCACTTGCACCAGCACGTCCTGCGGAATCCGCTCCGCATCGACCAGGCCGCGAATGAAATCGAACTCGGTGGCACCCGCGCTGGGGAAGCCGACCTCGACCTCCTTGAGCCCGACCTTGACCAGCAGGTCGAAGAAGCGGCGCTTTTTTTCTGCGCCCATCGGGTCGATCAGCGCCTGGTTGCCGTCGCGCAGGTCGGTGGAGAGCCAGCGGGGGGCCTTGTCGATCACACGGCTCGGCCATTGCCGATCCGGCAGGGCGATCTGCGGAAAAGGCCGGTACTTGACCGAAGGGTCTTTCAGCATGGTCATGAAATCAGTCTCGCTCGGAATTTCTGCTGGTTCGAAGTGGCGGTTTCGTCCCTTGAGCGCCGAGCGCGCCGACAGGACGACGCGTCACCTCACGCCCAAGGGCGGATAAGTCGCAGGGTAAGTCCGAGCCGGGCTATCATGGCCTTGCCTATGGGGAAGGGCGCCCGCGATGTAAAGAGGGTTCGGCGTTATCGGTCCTTCGATGTATAGCCTTGCGGGCACACTGCTTCCTCCTCGCGACAGCCTTCACAGCCGATGACCGAGATTCGCCCGTTCCATCTCGCGGTGCCGCAAGAGCGCATCGATGACCTTCACCGAAGGCTCGATGCCGTGCGCTGGCCCGAGAAGGAAACGGTGGACGACTGGTCGCAGGGCACGCCGCTGGCGATGCTCAAGGATCTGGTGGCGTGGTGGCGCCACGGCTATGACTGGCGCGCCTGCGAGGCGCGGTTCAACGCGCTGGGCCAGTTCGTCACTGAGATCGACGGGCTCGATATCCATTTCCTGCATGTCCGCTCGCCCGAGCCCGATGCGCTGCCGCTGGTGCTGACCCACGGCTGGCCGGGATCGGTGATCGAGTTCATGCGCGTGGTCGGCCCGCTGACCGATCCGGTGGCGCATGGCGGGGCCGCGCGCGATGCCTTTCATGTCGTCCTGCCTTCGCTGCCGGGCTACGGCTTTTCGGGCAAGCCGGCGCGGACCGGCTGGGGCGTGGAGCGGATCGCGCGCGCCTGGGCGGAACTGATGCGCCGGCTGGGCCATGCCCGCTGGGCCGCGCAAGGCGGCGACTGGGGCGCCTTCGTCACCCATGCGATTGGCGGCCTCGCGCCCGAAGGCTGCATCGGCATCCATCTGAACATGCCGATCGCCGAGCCGACCGAGGCGGCGAAGGCCGATCCGACGCCGGCCGATCGCCACGCCTTCGCACGCATGGCCTATTACCGCGATCACGATTCGGGGTATGCGAAGATCCAGGGCACCAGGCCGCAATCGCTCGGGTACGGGCTGGTCGACTCTCCCGTGGCGCTGGCCGGCTGGATCTTCGAGAAGCTGCACGGCTGGAGCGACAATCACGGCCACCCCTGCGACGTGCTGGGGCGCGATGCCGTGCTCGACAACATCATGCTCTACTGGCTGCCGGCGGCCGGCGCTTCGGCCGCGCGGCTCTATTGGGAAAGTTTCGGCAAGGTGCGCCCGCCCGAAGTGCACCTGCCCGCCGGCATCAGCACCTTTCCCAAGGATATCCTGCCCGCGCCGCGCGCCTGGGTGGAACGGCGGATGAAGCACATCGTCTACTGGAACGAACTCGATCGCGGCGGGCATTTCGCCGCGTGGGAGCAGCCGGAGCTGTTCGTGAACGAAGTGCGCCGGTGCTTCGCGCTGATGCGGTGATCAGCCGCAGTGGATGCGAGTGATTACGCCCTTGCCGTCGGTTTCGACATTGATGCGGTCGGGCTGCAGTTCCAGAGTGACGATATCGCCCGGGCCGGTCAGGCGAACCGTTTTTTTGCCCGCCCAGGCGCGGATGCGTTCGATCGCCGGCCCCCGCGCGATGACGCCGAGATAAGCGCCGAGTTGCGAAGCACCGCAGGCATCGGGATCGAAGGATACCTGCCCGGAATCGGACGGGACGGAAGGCGTCGTACAGCCGGCCAGAGATAAGGCCGCCAGCGCCGTCAGAGGGGTAAGAACGCGGATCATCAGGCATCTCCCGCTGTCCGCCCACGCTGGAAACGGGGTGGGCGGACAGCGGGCAGGCTAGGCTCAGTTCCTGGACTTGTCGACCAGGGCGTTGGCCGCGATCCAGGGCATCATTGCGCGCAGCTTGGCGCCCGTTTCCTCGATCGGATGTGCGGCGGCGGCCTTGCGGGCGGCTTTCAGCTCCGGCTGGCCGGCGCGGTTGTCGAGCACGAAGTTCTTCACGAAGCGGCCCGACTGGATGTCGGCGAGCACGCGCTTCATTTCCTTCTTGGTCTCTTCGGTGATGATGCGCGGGCCGGTGGTGATGTCGCCGTATTCGGCGGTGTTCGAGATCGAATAGCGCATGTTGGCGATGCCGCCTTCGTACATCAGGTCGACGATCAGCTTCAGCTCGTGGAGGCATTCGAAGTAGGCCATCTCGGGCGCGTAGCCCGCTTCGACCAGCGTTTCGAAGCCGGCCTGCACCAGCGCGGTGGCGCCGCCGCACAGCACGGCCTGCTCGCCGAACAGGTCGGTCTCGCATTCCTCGCGGAAGTTGGTCTCGATGATGCCCGAACGGCCGCCGCCCACGCCCGAGGCATAGGCCAGGCTGATGTCGTGGGCGTTGCCGGTGGCGTCCTGGGCAATGGCGATCAGGCAAGGCACGCCGCCGCCGCGCAGGTATTCGGAGCGCACGGTATGGCCCGGACCCTTGGGCGCGATCATGATCACGTCGACATCCGGGCGCGCCTCGATCAGGCCGAAGTGCACGTTGAGGCCGTGCGCGAAGGCGATCGCCGCGCCGGGGCGCAGATTGGCGTGGATGTCATTGGCATAGATCGCCGCCTGATGCTCGTCGGGCGCCAGGATCATCAGGATGTCGGCCCACTTGGCCGCTTCGGCGTTCGACAGCACCTTGAAGCCGGCGGCTTCGGCCTTCTTCGCCGTGGCCGAGCCTTCGCGCAGCGCGATGGCCACTTCCTTCACGCCCGAATCGCGCAGGTTCTGCGCATGGGCATGGCCCTGGCTGCCATAGCCGAGCACGGCGATCTTCTTGTCGGTGATCAGGTTGATGTCGCAATCGGCGTCGTAATAGACTTTCATTTCTGGGTCCTTTCGTCACCCGCCGCGCCGGCGGGGCCAAGATGATTTGCCGTGCATACCCATTCGCGGGATGGCGCATCCAGGGATGGGCCCCCGCCCGGGCAGGGACGACGGCGACGGAAAAATCAGGCTTCGCTCGCTCCCCGGATCATGCCGACGATGCCGGTGCGGCCCACTTCGACAAGGCCCAGATCGCGCATCAGCGCGACGAAGGAATCGATCTTGTCGGGCGCGCCGGTGAGTTCGAAAATGAAGCTTTCGGTGGTGGTGTCGACCGGGCGGGCGCGGAAGATTTCGGCCACGCGCAGCGCCTCGACGCGCTTTTCGCCCGTGCCGGCAACCTTGATCAGCGCCAGCTCGCGCTCCACGTGCGGGCCCAGTTCGGTCAGGTCGATCACCTTGTGCACCGGCACCAGCCGTTCGAGCTGGGCGTGGATCTGGTCGATCTGCGCCGGGGGGCCGTGCGTGACAATGGTGATCCGGCTGACCGAGTGGTTCTCGGTGATGTCGGCCACGGTCAGGCTGTCGATGTTATAGCCGCGCGCGGTGAACAGGCCGGCGATCTTGGCAAGGATGCCCGCCTCGTTGTCGACCGTGACGGCCAGGACGTGCCGCTCTTCGGCCTCGTGCTTGATCTTCATCATGGGTATCCTGTCCTCAGACCAGCGCTTTTGCTTCGTCGTCCATGGTCCCGGCTACCGTATCGCCGTAGAGGATCATATCGGTATGCGCTGCGCCCGACGGGATCATCGGGTAGCAGTTCGATTCCTTGTGGACGAGGCAATCGACGATCACCGGACCGGGATGGTCGATCATCGCCCGGATGCCGGCGTCAAGCTGGCTTTCATCCTCGATGCGGATGCCTTTCCAGCCATAGGCTTCGGCCAGCTTCACGAAATCGGGCAGGCTGTCCGAATAGGACTGCGAATAGCGGCTTTCGTAGGTCAGTTCCTGCCACTGGCGGACCATCCCCATCCATTCGTTGTTGAGGATGAAGACCTTGACCGGCAGGCGATACTGCGTGGCGGTGCCGAGTTCCTGGATGTTCATCTGGATCGAGGCGTCGCCGGCGATGTCGATCACCAGGTCATCGGGATGGCCCAGCTGCGCGCCGATCGCGGCGGGCAGGCCATAGCCCATGGTGCCAAGGCCGCCGGAGGTCAGCCAGCGGTTGGGCGCGAAGAAGTGGAAGTGCTGCGCCGCCCACATCTGGTGCTGGCCCACTTCGGTGGAGATGATCGGATCGCGGTCCCTGGTCAGCTCGAACAGGCGCTGGATCGCCAGTTGCGGCATGATCGCCTGGGGCGAGCGCGGGAAGTAAAGGCTCTCGCGCTCGCGCCAGGTGTCGATCCGGGCTTTCCACGCGGCAAGGTCGCGTGGCTTGCGGTTGTCCCACAAGTCCAGGATCTGTTCGAGCACGGTGGCGCAATCGCCCACGATCGGCAGGTCCACCGGCACGGTCTTGTTGATCGAGGATCGGTCGATATCGATGTGGATCTTCTGCGAATTGGGCGCGAAGGCATCGAGCCGGCCGGTCACGCGGTCATCGAAGCGGGCGCCGACGCAGACGATCAAATCGGCCTGGTTCATCGCCATGTTGGCTTCGTAAGTGCCGTGCATCCCCAGCATCCCGAGCCAGTCGGCGCTGTCGGCGGGAAACGCGCCCAGCCCCATCAGCGTGGAGGTGACGGGCGCACCGGTCTTCGCCTGCAACTCGCGCAGCAGTTCGGAGGCGCGGGGCCCCGAATTGATCACGCCGCCGCCGGTGTAGAGCACCGGCGCGCGGGCCGCCGCGATCATCTCGACCGCGCGGGCGATCTCGTCGGCCGAACCCTGGGTGCGCGGGGCGTAGCGATCGCGCCGCTGCGGCGGGCCATCGTGCCAGATCGCCGATGCGACTTGCACGTCCTTGGGAATGTCGATCAGCACCGGGCCGGGGCGGCCGGTGGTGGCGATCTGGAACGCCTCGTCGATCGTCGCGGCAAGGTCCGCGGGATCGCGCACGAGATAGTTGTGCTTGGTGCAATGGCGCGAGATGCCGATGGTATCGGCTTCCTGGAACGCGTCCGAACCGATCAGCGCGGTCGCGACCTGGCCGGTGATGACCACCAGCGGGATCGAATCGAGGAACGCATCGGCCACGCCCGTCACCGCGTTGGTGGCGCCGGGGCCGGAGGTGACGAGCACGACACCGGGCTTGCCGGTGGAACGGGCATAGCCTTCGGCGGCATGGGCCGCGCCCGCTTCGTGGCGCACGAGAATGTGGTGAATGCGCTTGTCGCCGAACAGGGCATCGTAAATCGGCAGCACCGCGCCGCCGGGATAGCCGAATACGAATTCGACCCCCTGCCGAACGAGGCTTTCGACCAGGATGTTCGCGCCGCTGCGCTCTTCACTCACGTCACATTCCTTCTCGCTGGCGGCCTTCCTCGCATGGGGCGGACCGCTCGCTGGATAGGGGCTCCCGCAGTGGAAACCCCGCTCTTTAACGAAACCGACCCGGCACGACAACGCCGCGCCGGGTCATCCTCTCCTCCCGCATAACTTCCTGTCCGCGGGTAGCGGCGCACTAGAAAACAAATTATGTCAGGTCAAATGGAAAATACGAAATAATATTTCCTTTGTTACATCTATGTCGAAATTATCGTAGTCAAGGCGCGGCCAGTGCGCCGGGGGCTGGTGCCGCAGCCAGGTGAACTGGCGCTTGGCGTAATTGCGCGTGGCTTGCGCGGCGCGGCGGCTCGCCTCCTCGATCGACCATTCCGCGCGGAGGAATCCGGCGATTTCCGGCACGCCGATCGCGCGCATCACGGGCAGGTCCGGGGCCAGGCCGCGCGCCAGCAGCGCGCGCACTTCGGCGATGGCGCCGCTCGCGATCATCCGTGCGAAGCGCATGTCGCACCGCGCATAGAGCGCGGCGCGATCGGGCAGCAGGATCGCGGGATGGAGCGTGACCGCGGGACCGATGCCGCCCGACACTTCGCCTTGCCAGTCGGCCAGCGTCCGCCCGGTCGATCGCACGACTTCGAGCGCGCGGGCGATCCGCGCGGCATCGGCCGGGGCGAGCATGGCGGCGCGGGCCGGGTCTTCGCGCCGCAGCGCGGCATAGGCTTCGTCCAAGGGCAAGGCGCGGACCTCGCCGCGCACTTCGGGCGCGATGGCCGGCACCGGCGCGATGCCGTCCAGCAGCGTGCGGATATAAAGCCCGGTGCCGCCCACCAGGATCGGCACGGCGCCATCGGCGTGGATCGCGGCGATCTCGACGCGCGCCGCCGCGGCCCAGTCGGCCGCCGAGCAGGAGACCGCCCCGTCCCAGGCGCCATAGAGGCGGTGGGCGATGCCGCGCATGTCCCCGGCCGAGGGGCGGGCGCTCAGCACCGCGAGATCGGCGTAGACTTGCGCGCTATCGGCATTGACCACCACCGCGCGCCGCCCGCGCCGCGCCAGTTCCAGCGCCAGCGCGACCGCCAGATCGCTCTTGCCGCTGGCGGTCGGCCCTGCAATGAGCGCCAGCGGCGGCCGGGCAGGGTCGGCCCCGCGCAACAGATCGAAGGAATTCTCCGTGCTCATCGCCCGGCTGATAGCAGAACCGGACAGCCTGTCCGCAAGACTCGAGGCCGCGCGCGCGGCGATGGCGGCGCGCGGGCTGCGGATGGCGAGCGCGGCCATGCTCGATTTCTGCGGCGAAACGCTGCAGATCGGCTCGCCCGACGATGACGCGCCGGGCCTGCGCGACGTGCTCGACGCGCATTTCGCGCCGAGCGACGGGCTGGTCATGGGCGAGGAGCCGGCGATCCCGCGCGTGTTCATCTCCGACATGGATTCGACCATGATCGGCCAGGAATGCATCGACGAACTGGCCGATTTCGCCGGCATCAAGCCGCAGATCGCCGCGATCACCGAACGGGCGATGCTGGGCGAGCTCGATTTCGCGGCGGCGCTGTACGAGCGTGTCGGCCTGCTGGCCGGCTTGCCCGAAAGCGCCATCGCCGAATGCCTGGAAACGCGCATCCGGCCGATGGCGGGCGCGCGCACGCTGGTCGAGACGCTCAAGGCGCAAGGCTGCCGCACCGTGCTGGTGACGGGCGGATTCCATCACTTCGCCGATCCGGTGGCCGAAATGCTGGGGTTCGAACATGTCGTGGGCAATCGCCTCGATGTCGCGGGCGGCAAGCTGACCGGCGGGCTGGTGGGCGAGGTGGTCGACAGTTCGGTCAAGCGCGCGACGCTGCTGGCCGAGATGGCGGCACTGGGCGAGAATGCCACCAGTCTGGCCACCGGCGACGGCGCGAACGACATCCCGATGCTGGAAGCGGCGACTTACGGCCTGGCCTATCACGCCAAGCCCAGGGCGCGCGCGGCGGCGAACGGATGGATCGATCGTGGCGACCTGACCTCGGTGCTCAAGCTGCTGGGCATTCCGGCGAAGGACTGGGTCGTATAGGATCACGCCATGACGCGACGGGAACAGGGCTGGCTGAGTCGCTTGCGGCATCCGCGCTATGTGCTGTTCCTCGTCGTGCTGGTCTTTGGCATGGGCGGGTGCGTGGCCGTGCTGCCGGTGGCCGAAGCGATCCTGATCGGTTTCGACCTTGCCGCGCTGGCCTTCCTCGCCTCGTGCGTGCCCCTCTGGTACAGCGGCGATGCCGATGCCATGCGCCGCCAGGCCAAGCGCGACGATGTCGGGCAAGTGCTGCTGCTGGTGCTCAGCGGCCTGATCAGCACGGTCGTGCTGGTGACGCTGGGCACCCTGTTCCTCGCCAAGGAAAGGCTGGGGCCCTGGGGCATCGCGCTGCTGGTCGTCACGCTGATCGCGAGCTGGACTTTCGCCAACCTGATCTGCGCCTTCCACTACGCGCGGCTCTATTACACGGCCGATGGCGAGGGCGATCACGGAGGGCTGGACTATCCGGGCGACTGCACGCCCGACTTCGCCGATTTCGTCAACTTCGCCTTCGTCATCGGCATGACTTGCCAGACGGCGGACATCGGCATCACCAGCACGCGGATGCGGCGCGTTTCCACCTTTCAGGGATTGTTCGCCTTCGCGTTCAACCTGGGCATCCTGGCGCTGACGGTGAACGTGCTGGCTTCGAGCACGAGCTGAGCAATCGCATCAGGCGTCGATCCGGGGCGAAGGTCGATAGCCCTCCGTCATTCGCTGCGTGAATGCCACCTCCCCGTTGCCTGCAATGGGGGACCGCAGGCGGCGGCGGAGAGGTTACTGTTCCATCCAGTCGCGGAAGAACGCCTCGTTGGCTTCGCGCAGGGTGGCCAGATCGACCGCGCTTTCCGCGCCCGGTGAGCGGAACACCAGCGCGGTGCCGCCGCATTCGCCCAGCGCCACGGCGTTGAGCCCGGCGTGCTCGGCATCGTCCAGCACCGCCATGACATCCCTGGTGGAAACCACATAGCGCGCCTGATCCTCGCCGAACCAGAAGGCGGCGGCGGAAGGGATATCCTCGGGGCTGGCGACGGCAAAGCCCATGCCGCCGGCCAGCGCCATCTCGGCCAAGGCCACGGCCAGGCCGCCGTCCGAGCAATCGTGCACCGCGCTGACCTTGCCCTCGGCAATGAGCTTGCGCACATGCTCGCCCGCCTGCCGTTCCAGCGCGAGCCCCACCGGCGGCGGCATCCCTTCCTCACGGCCCAGGATCTCGCGCAAGTAGAGCGACTGGCCAAGGTGGCCGCTTTCGCCGCCGATCAGGATCAGCGTCTCGCCCTCGGCCTTCAGCGCGATCGTCGCCATCGCCGCGTGGTTCGTCATGAGGCCCACGCCGCCGATCGCCGGCGTGGGCAGGATCGCGCTGCCGCCGCCGGTCGCCTTGCTTTCGTTGTAAAGCGAGACGTTGCCGCTCACGATCGGATAGTCCAGCGCCCGGCAGGCATCGCCCATGCCGTGCAGGCAGCCGACGATCTGGGCCATGATCTCGGGCCGCTGCGGATTGGCGAAGTTCAGGCAATTGGTGATGGCCAGAGGCGTGGCGCCCACCGCGCTGATATTGCGATAGGTTTCGGCCACGGCCTGCTTGCCGCCCTCGTAAGGATCGGCATAGCAATAGCGCGGGGTGCAATCGGTGCTGATCGCCAGCGCCTTGTCCGTGCCGTGGACGCGCACCACCGCCGCGTCGCCGCCCGGCTTCTGCAGCGTGTCGGCGCCGACCTGGCTGTCATACTGTTCGTAGATCCACCGGCGCGAGGCGAGATCGGGGCAGGCCATCAGCGTGAGCAGGTCCGCGCCGATATCCGCGCTTTCGGGCACGGCGCCCAGTTCGGGCACCTGGGCCCATGCGTGGTATTCCTCGCGCGTGACCAGCGGCCGCTCGTATTCCGGCGCTTCGTCGGCCAGCGGGCCGAGCGGAATGTCGCAGACCACCTCGCCATCGAATTCCAGCACCATGTGGCCGGTGTCGGTGACTTCGCCGATCACCGCGAAATCGAGTTCCCACTTGTGGAATATCGCCTCGGCCATGGCTTCCTTGCCGGGCTGGAGGACCATCAACATGCGTTCCTGCGATTCGGACAGCATCATCTCGTAAGGCGTCATGCCGTCTTCGCGGCACGGCACCTTGTTCATATCGAGCCGGATGCCGGCGCCGCCCTTGCTGGCCATTTCCACCGAGGATGAGGTCAGCCCCGCCGCGCCCATGTCCTGGATCGCCACGATCGCGTCGGTCGCCATCAGTTCCAGGCAAGCCTCGATCAGCAGTTTCTCGGTGAAGGGATCGCCCACCTGCACAGTCGGGCGCTTCTCGTCCGAATTCTCGTCGAAGTCGGCGCTGGCCATGGTGGCGCCGTGGATGCCGTCGCGCCCGGTCTTGGAGCCGACGTAGACGATCGGATTGCCCAGGCCCGTGGCGGCCGAATAGAAGATCCTGTCCTGATCGGCGACGCCCACCGTCATCGCGTTGACCAGGATATTGCCGTCATAGGCCTTGTGGAAATTGGTCTCGCCGCCCACCGTCGGCACGCCCACGCAGTTGCCATAGCCGCCGATGCCCGAGACCACGCCTTGCACCAGGTGCTTCATCTTCGGATGATCGGGCCGGCCGAAACGCAGCGCGTTCATGTTGGCCACCGGCCGCGCGCCCATGGTGAACACGTCGCGCAGGATGCCGCCCACGCCCGTCGCCGCGCCCTGATAGGGCTCGATATAGCTGGGGTGGTTGTGGCTCTCCATCTTGAAGATCGCGGCCTGCCCCACGCCATTCGGCCCCTCGCCGATGTCGATCACGCCCGCGTTCTCGCCGGGGCCGCAGATCACCCACGGGGCCTTGGTGGGCAGTTGCTTGAGGTGGAAGCGGCTCGACTTGTACGAGCAATGCTCCGACCACATGACCGAGAAGATGCCCAGCTCCACCAGGTTCGGCTCGCGGCCGATGGCGGTGAGCACGCGCGCATATTCCTCGGGGCTGAGGCCGTGCGCCTCGACGATCTCGGGAGTGATTCCTGGCATGGCCACGCGCCTTAGCGCGGGTGCGCGGCGACCTCCACTGTTAAACCCGACGTTTACCCGCGGATCGGCATAAGGATCGCGCACGGCCATCATGGGGGGCGCGAAAATGACGAAGTATCACGGCGATATCGGCATGGTTTCGCGGCCGCTCTACCGGGCGGACACCAGCCGGCAGATGGCGATCGAGCTTGTGCTGCTGTTCTTCCTGGGGGGCCTGGGCGCGCATCGGTTCTACATGGGCCGCACCACCTCGGGCCTGATCCTGCTGTCGCTGACCTGTTTTGGCGTGATCTTCGGCGCCATTGTCGGCGGGATCAAGCTGGCGCTGCTGGTGGTCGGTGTGATCCTGGTCTGGCTGGTGATGGACTTCTTCCTGATCCTGGCCTCACACCGCTAGCGCGCGATTCGGGCGCTCGCCGCTTGACCCGGTCAGCGCGCATGGCCAAAGCAGGACCATGGAGAGCGCCGGCACCGAAATAGAGTCTCTGAGCTTCGAGGATGCGCTGCGAGCCCTGGAAGACGTGGTCCGCAAGCTGGAAAGCGGCGACGTGCCGCTCGATGCCTCGATCGCGCTCTACGAGCGCGGCGAGGCGCTGCGCAAGCATTGCCAGGCCCGGCTGGATGCGGCCCAGGCGCGGATCGAACGCATCGTCGCCGGCCCCGATGGCGTGCCCGCCGGCACGCAGCCCTTCGATGCGCCGGAGCGCTGACCGGTGGGGCCGGGCGTGATCGACAGCCCTCTCGTCCAGGCGCTCGATCGGATCGCGACCGATATCGACGCCGCTTTCGACGCGTTGCTGCCGGTGCCCGACGATGCCCGCGCGCGGCTGGTCGAGGCGATGCGCTATGCCGCGATCGGCGGCGGCAAGCGGCTGCGCCCGCTGCTGCTGGCGACCACGGCCGAAATGTATGGTGTCGATCGCGGCGCGGCGATCCGCGCGGGCGTGGCGATCGAGGCGATCCACGTCTATTCGCTGATCCACGATGATTTGCCCTGCATGGACGACGATGCCCTGCGCCATGGCAAGCCGACGCTGCATGTCGCGTTCGACGAGGCGACGGCGGTGCTGGCGGGCGATTCGCTCCATGCCTTCGCGTTCGAGATGCTGGCCGAGCCGGCGACGAGCGCCGATCCGTTCGTGCGGATCGAGCTGGTGCAGACGCTGGGCGCCGCCAGCGGCTTTCGCGGCATGGCCGGCGGCCAGATGATGGACCTGGTGGCCGAAACCAGCGAGTTCGATCTCCAGACGGTGACGCGGCTGCAACAGCTCAAGACCGGGGCGCTTTTGGGCGCGGCGGTGGAGATGGGCGCGATTCTCGGCCGCGTGCCGGTGGAAGGGCGCGCGCATCTGCGCGGCTTTGCCCGCGACATCGGCCTCGCCTTCCAGATCACCGATGATCTGATCGACCACGAAGGCGATGCCGCCGTGGCCGGCAAGGCGGTGGGCAAGGACGCGGTGGCCGGCAAGGAGACGTTCGTCTCGCTGCTCGGCGCCGAACGCGCGCGGACGCAGGCGCAAGTGCTGGTCGATCAGGCCGTGGCGCATCTGGCGCAGCACGGGCGCGAGGCCGACGTGCTGCGGGCGCTGGCCCGCTATATCATCGAAAGGGACCATTGATGCCGCAAACGGGTGGAGCGCTGCGGGTCGGGGTTTATCCCGGCACGTTCGATCCGATCACGCTGGGCCACGCCGATATCATCCGGCGCGGCTCTAAGCTGGTGGACCAGCTCATCATCGGTGTGACCACCAACCTGTCCAAGAACCCGATGTTCACGCCCGAAGAGCGCATCGCCATGGTCGAGCGCGAAGTGGCGGCGATGGGCATCGCCAATGCCCGCGTCGTCGGCTTCAACGCGCTGCTGATGAAGTTCGCCGAAAAGCAGAACGCCTCGGTCATCGTGCGCGGCCTGCGCGCCGTGGCCGACTTCGAATATGAATACCAGATGGCGGGGATGAACCAGCAGCTCAACCCCCGGATCGAGACCGTGTTCCTGATGGCCGACGTCAGCCTGCAGCCGATCGCGTCCAAGCTGGTCAAGGAAATCGCCGTGTTCGGCGGCGATATCGGCAAGTTCGTCAGCCCCGCCGTGCGCGAGGACGTGGTCGCGCGGATCGCCCTGACGGGCTTTCAAGGCGACTACTGAGTCTTGCCCCGTAATTCGCACCGTTCATTGTCTTGACAGCGGTTCGGTTCTATCGGCGCGACATTCGCCCGGAACGCGCGGTGGCCGATCGTCGCCCGCAAAGCCCATGATGTGAGTAACCGATGACGTTTCGCCAGCTTCTGACCGCCGTGATCGGCCTTGCCCTGACGACCACGCCCGCCTTCGCGGAAAAGGAGCAGCCGGCCCCCGCGCCCAAGCCCGCCTTGTCCACCGTGGTCGATCCCGATCCCACGCACGATCCGCAGGACGTGCTGTACCTCGATCTGTCGAACGGCGGCCGCGTGGGCATCCGCCTGATGCCGCAGTGGGCGCCCAACCATGTCGAGCGGATCAAGACGCTGACCGCGCAGGGCTTCTACAACGGCGTGATCTTCCACCGCGTGATCGATGGCTTCATGGCGCAGACCGGCGATCCCACCGGCACCGGCACCAGCGGATCGACGCTGCCCGACCTCAAGGCCGAGTTCAACGCCCTGCCGCACTTGCGCGGCACGGTGTCGATGGCGCGCACCAACGATCCCGACAGCGCGAACAGCCAGTTCTTCATCGTGTTCTATCCGCGCTTTGCGCTGGACCACAAATATACCGTGTTCGGCCGGGTGATCTCGGGCATGAACTATGTCGATGCGATCGAGCGGGGTGAGCCGCCGGCCAATCCGACGCGCATCCTGCAAGCCTCGCTGGCATCGGACAACAAGCCGGCGCCGGTCGCGCCGCCCGCCCCGGCGGCGATGCCCTCGGTCAGCGATCTCAACACCTCCCGGTCGAACTGACCGCCGGGGGCTGCGGGCCCTTCCAGGCACTGTATTCCATGCGCGTTGATCTTTTCGATTTCGAGCTTCCGCCCGAGCGGATCGCCCTGCGTCCCGCGCGCCCGCGCGATGCGGCGCGGATGCTGCTGGTGCCGGGGCAGGGGGCGCTGACCGATCATGCGGTGCGCGATCTGCCCTTGCTGCTGCGCGCGGGCGACGTGCTGGTGTTCAACGATACCCGCGTCATCCCGGCCCAGCTCGAAGGGCTGCGCGGCGAGGCGCGGATCGGCGCGACGCTGCACAAGCGGATCGACCTCAGGCGCTGGCAGGCCTTCGTGCGCAATGCCAAGCGCCTGCGCGAAGGAGACCGGATCGCCTTCCCGGCCGATGTCGCCGCAATCGCCGAGACCGGCCACGACGATGGCAGCTGGACCTTGCGGTTCGAAGGCAGCGAGCCGGTGGAACTGCTGCTCGAACGCGCCGGGCGGATGCCGCTGCCGCCCTACATCGCCGGCAAGCGCGAGACCGACGATGCCGATCGCAGCGATTACCAGACCATGTTCGCGCGCAAGGAAGGCGCCGTCGCCGCGCCGACGGCGGCGCTGCACTTCACGCCCGAACTGGTCGAGCGTCTCGATATCGCCGGCGTGGGGCGCGAGACGCTGACGCTGCATGTCGGCGCGGGCACGTTCCTGCCGGTCAAGGCCGACGATACCGCCGAGCATCGGATGCACGTGGAATGGGGCCGGATCAACGCGGCCACCGCCGACCGGCTCAACGCCGCGCGCGCGGCCGGCGGGCGCCTGATCGCGGTGGGCACCACCTCGCTGCGCCTGCTGGAAAGCGCGACGGGCGAGGATGGCGTGATCCGGCCGTTCGAAGGCGATACCGCGATCTTCATCACCCCGGGCTATCGCTTCCGCGCGATCGACGGGCTGATGACCAACTTCCACCTGCCGCGATCGACGCTGTTCATGCTGGTGTCCGCGCTGATGGGCCTCGATCGGATGCGGGCGGCCTATGCCCATGCGATCGCGCGCGAGTATCGTTTCTACAGCTACGGCGACGCGAGCCTGCTGTTGCCTTGAGGCGGTCTCCCATCGGAATGGTACTCTGTGGGACGCCGGGTGGGCGCACGGGCCGGTGCCGCGTTCGAGCAGCCTTCTTTCCGCGCATTTTCCGACAACCCTCAACAGGGCTTGGAACTTTGCTCCGCCATGGGCATCTAGGGCGGCGATGCTGGACCCCATTCTCGATATTCGCGGCCTGACCAAGACTTATCCGGGGGGCCTGACCGCGCTCGGCGGGGTCGATCTCCAGATTCGCAAGGGCGAGATCTTCGCGCTGCTTGGCCCCAATGGCGCCGGCAAGACGACGCTGATCGGCGCCGTCTGCGGTCTCGTGCGGCCGACCGGCGGGACGATCCATGCCTTTGGCGAGGACATGGGCAAGCACTGGCGCACGTTGCGCGCGCGCATCGGCCTGGTGCCGCAGGAACTGTCGACCGACATGTTCGAGCCGGTCTGGCGCTCGGTCAGCCATTCGCGCGGGCTGTTCGGCCTGCCGCCCGATCCGGCGCGGATCGAGGCCATCCTCAAGTCGCTGAGCCTGTGGGACAAGCGCAACGTGCAGATCCGCGCGCTGTCGGGCGGGATGAAGCGCCGCGTGCTGATCGCCAAGGCCATGTCGCACGATCCCGAGCTGCTGTTCCTCGACGAGCCGACCGCCGGTGTCGACGTCGAGCTGCGCCGTGACATGTGGAAGCAGATTTCCGAGATGCGCGAGCGCGGCACCACGATCATCCTCACCACCCATTATATCGAGGAGGCCGAGGAGATGGCCGATCGCGTCGGCATCATTCGCGCCGGCAAGATCCTGATGGTGGACGAAAAGGACGCGATGATGAAGCGCCTGGGCCGTACCGAGGCGCTGATCTCGCTCGCCGCGCCGCTTGCCGCCGTGCCCGAGGTGCTGGCGGCCTATCCGGTCGCGCTGATCGAGGAGGGCCGCAAGCTGTGCTATCGCGGCGGCGACGGGGCGGGGCAGGGCAAGACCGATGTCGCCGAAGTGACCAAGGCGCTGACTCGCGCAGGGATCGACTACACCGCGATCGACATCCACGAATCGAGCCTGGAGGATATCTTCGTCGATCTGGTCGAAGGCCGCGAAGCCCTGGCCGGAGGCGCGGCATGAGCCTGTTCAACGCCCGCTCCGCCTGGACGATCTACAAGCAGGAACTGATGCGCGCCTTCCGCACGGCGATGCAATCGATCCTCGCGCCGGTGCTGACCACCTCGCTCTATTTCGTCGTCTTCGGCGCGGCCATCGGCGGGCGGATGCAGGGCGGGATGGACGGGGTGAACTATGGCGCCTTCATCGTGCCGGGCCTGCTGCTGTTGACGCTGCTGGGCGAAAGCACGTCCAACGCCAGCTTCGGCATCTACATGCCGCGCTTCACCGGCGCGATCTACGAACTGCTGTCGGCGCCGGTCGGCGTGGCCGAGACGCTGGTCGGCTTCGTCGGCGCGGCCGCGACCAAATCGCTGATCCTGGCCGCGATCATCCTCACCACCGCGACGTTCTTTGTCGATTATACGATCATCCACCCGGTCTATGCGCTGGGCTTCATCATCCTGGTTTCGGCCAGCTTCTCGCTGTTCGGCTTCATCCTGGGCATCTGGGCGGACAGCTTCGAGAAGCTGAGCGTGGTGCCCATGCTGATCCTGATGCCGCTGACGTTCCTGGGCGGCACGTTCTATTCGATCCAGATGCTGCCCGAACCCTGGCGCACGGTGGCGATGGCGAATCCGGTGGTCTACCTCGTCAACGGGCTGCGCTGGACGTTCTATGGCAGCTCGGACGTGTCGATCGGGGTTTCGCTGGGCCTCACGCTGGCGTTCCTCGCGGCCTGCGTGGCACTCATCGCTTACATCTTCCGCACCGGCTGGCGCTTGCGCAACTGACGCGTTAGGCGACGGGACATGAAGCTGCGCCCTTCCATCGCCGCGCTGTGCCTGTGCGCCATGCCGCTGGCCCTTGCGGCCGCGCCGGCGCGCGCGGACTTGCCCGAGCCGGTGCGCGCGATGATCGAGGCGGCGACGAAAGTGGACGATCCGGCCACGGTCGAGGCGGTGGTCAAGGTCGCGCTGCAGACCAATCCCGACGCCACCGCCGAGATCGAGGCGATGCGCGCCAAGTTCGCCGAGGCGCACCAGCTTCGCGAGGCGGAGAAGGCGGCCGAGACGCAGCAGCGCATTCGTGCCGCCCACGCCCTGCAATTGTGGAAAGGCGAAGTGGAGGCCGGCGCCTTCCGCTCGACCGGCAATACCGACAACCTGGGCCTTTCGCTTGGCCTCAAGCTCAATCGCAAGGGGCTGGACTGGGAGCACAAGCTGCAATTGCGCGCCGATTACCAGGAAGAGCGCGGCAAGATCACGCGCGAGCAGTATCTGGCGGCCTACAGCCCGCATTACCAGCTTGAGGACGGGCTCTACAGCTATGGCCTGGCGCAGTTCGAGCGGGACCGCTTCCAGGGCTACGATTCGCGCTATTCGCTATCGGGCGGGTTCGGCTACCGGGTGATCGACCGCAAGGCGGTGAAGCTCTCGTTCGAAGGCGGCCCGGCCTTGCGCCGCACCGACTTCATCGCCGAGCCGGACAAGACATCGTGGTCGGCGCTGGCGAAAGTCGATCTCGATTTCCGTATTGCCCAGGCGGTGAAGCTCAGCCAGGCCGCCAGCGCCTATGTCGAATCCGAAAACAGCACCTTCACCTCCGCCACGGCGATCGAGGCCGGCATGGCGCACGGGCTGCGCGCGCGGTTTTCCTATACTTACGAGCATGAGACGGACCCGGTGGGCGTGGTCTTGCGCACCGACACGCTTTCGCGCTTCACCCTCGTCTACGGCTTCTGAGGTTTGATGAACCCGCGTTTCCAGTTCACCGTCCACGCGACGGACGGCAAGGCCCGCACCGGCACGATCGCCATGCGCCGGGGCGAGATCCGCACGCCGGCCTTCATGCCGGTGGGCACGGCCGCCACCGTCAAGGCGATGAAGCCCGAGGCGGTGCGCGCGGCCGGGGCGGACATCATCCTGGGCAACACCTATCACCTGATGCTGCGCCCGGGCGCCGAGCGGGTCGCGCGGCTGGGGGGCTTGCACAAGTTCATGAACTGGCCGCGCCCGATCCTGACCGACAGCGGCGGCTACCAGGTGATGAGCCTGTCGGACTTGCGCAAGATCACCGAGGAAGGCGTGACATTCGCCAGCCACCTTGACGGATCGCGCCACCTGCTCACCCCCGAACGCTCGATGGAGATCCAGCGCCTGCTCGGCTCCGACATCGTCATGGCCTTCGACGAGTGCCCGAAGATCGACCAGCCGCGCGATGTCATCGCCCGCTCGATGGCGATGTCGATGCGCTGGGCGCGCCGCAGCCGCGCGGGTTTCGATGCCGGCGGCGATCATGCCGAAAACGCCGCGCTGTTCGGCATCCAGCAAGGCGCGCTGGACCAGGGCTTGCGCCAGGAAAGCGCCGATGCGCTCGCCGCGATCGGCTTCGATGGCTATGCGATCGGCGGGCTCGCGGTGGGCGAGGGGCAGGAGGCGATGTTCGCCACGCTCGATTTCGCGCCCGCCCAGCTTCCGCCCGATCGCCCGCGCTACCTGATGGGGGTGGGCAAGCCCGACGACCTCGTCGGCGCGGTCGAGCGCGGGGTGGACATGTTCGATTGCGTGCTGCCCACCCGTTCGGGCCGCAACGGGCAGGCCTTCACCTGGAACGGCCCGCTCAACATGCGCAATGCCCGCCACGCCGAGGATGGCGATCCGCTCGACGCGCGCTGCCATTGCCCCACGTGCGCTACCTACAGCCGCGCCTACCTGCACCACCTGATCAAGTCGGGCGAGATCCTGGGCGCGATGCTGCTGACCGAGCACAACATCGGGTTCTATCAGCAGCTCATGCAGGCGATGCGCGATGCGATCGCCCAGGCCCGCTTCGCCGTTTTCGCCAGCGATTTCCGGCGGGACTATCTGGAATCGAAGATCTGATGGATTCGACCGGGTCGGCCGGAAATTATCGCCCGAACGCCTCGGCCGGAATGGAAACGCAAAAGCTTCATCCCCCTTGCGTAAGGGTGCATGTGCCGTCAGCCTGAGGCGCGGTGCAAGGAGTACATCATGGCACGAAACATCTTGTTGGCCGGTATTGTCGGTCTTGGCCTCGCTTCAGGCCCGGTTCTTGCCCAGTCCGCCGATCAGGTGGCGGCCAAGTTCGGCGCGCGCGAATCGGTTCGTTCCATCAGCATCTCGCCTGAAGGCAAGCAGATCGTCATCGTCGGCCCCCGGTCCGATGGCGGCGAGAATGCGGTCGTGGTCGATCTGGCGACGGCCGGCGCGGTGCCGGTGTTCAGTGCCAAGGGGCGCACCGAACAGATCACGCATTGCCAGTTCATCCTGGAAACGCGCGTGGTGTGCGAGGCCTATTTCAACGAAGGCAGCAACCGCGATATCGCCGCCTCCACCCGGCTCGTTTCGCTGACGAGCGATGGCAAGGACATGAAGGTCCTGTCGGCGCCGCAGCCGTTCAACGCCTATTTCAGTTCGCGCTTCGGCGGCGGCATCCTTGATTACACGGTGCCGGGCGATCCCGCTTCGGTGTTGATGACGCGATGGTTCTCGCCCGAGCAGACCACCGGCAAGCTGACCGCGCGAACCGACAGCGGCCTGGGCGTGGAGCGGGTCAATGTCTTGACTGGCGCGCGCAAGGTTGTGGTTCCCCCGCGCGAATCGGCATCGGGCTTCGTGTCGGACGGGAACGGCAATGTCCGCCTGATGGTGACGCAGCCGGCACGCGAAAGCGGCTATGTCGATCGCAAGATCAACTATCTGTACCGTGACGCGGCCGAAGGCGGATGGAATCCGCTGGGCAGCGCCGTGTTCGATGGCGGCCGCGTCAAGGGCTTCAGCCCCGTGGCGGTCGATGGCACGCGCAACGTGGTCTATGGCTTTGACGACAACAACGGCTTCCTCGCGCTCTATGAGCGCGCGCTGGACGGTATCGGCACGACGCGGCTGGTGCTGGCGCATCCGGGGACGGAAGTGGACGGGCTGATGCAGATCGGCCGCAAGCAGCGCGTGATCGGCGCCAGCTTCGCCAGCGACCGGCGCTATGCCGAATATTTCGATCCCGAACTTGGGCAACTGACGAAAAAGCTGGCCAAGGCGCTGGGCGGCGACAAGCAGTTGTCGATCATCGATGCCAGCGCCGACGAAAGCCGCCTGATCATCTTCGCGGCCAGCGATACCGATCCGGGGCAATACTATCTCTATGACAAGGCGACCCACAAGCTGGGCGGCCTGATGCCCAACCGGCCCGATCTGGAAGGGGTGGCGCTGGGCACGATGAAGGCGATTTCCTATCCCTCGGCCGATGGCACGATCGTCCCCGCCTATCTGACGCTCCCGCCGGGCAGTTCGGGCAAGGGCCTTCCCGCCATCGTCATGCCGCATGGCGGGCCGGGGGCGCGCGATGAATGGGGTTTTGACTGGCTGGCCCAGTATTTCGCGGTTCGCGGCTATGCGGTGCTGCAGCCCCAGTTCCGGGGATCGACCGGCTTCGGTTCCGCATGGTTCCAGAAGAACGGCTTCCAGTCGTGGGACAAGTCGATCGACGATGTCAATTCGGCTGGCCGCTGGCTGGTCTCGCAAGGGATCAGCCCCAGCGACAAGCTGGCGATCGTCGGCTGGTCCTATGGCGGCTATGCGGCGCTGCAATCGGCGGTGGTCGATCCGCAGCTGTTCAAGGCAATCGTCGCCATCGCCCCGGTCACGGATTTCGACAAGTTCCGTTCGGAATTCAGCGACATGAGCAATTACGTGATCATGGACAACCTGATCGGCAACGGCCCGCACATCCAGGCCGGATCGCCCGCGCGCCATGCCGATCGCTTCGTCGCGCCAGTGTTGATGTTCCACGGCGATGCCGATCGCAACGTGGCGGTGGGCGAATCGCGCCTGATGGAAGAAAAGCTCAAGGGCGCGGGCAAGAGCGTGCGCTATGTCGAGTTCCCGGGGCTGGCCCACTCGCTCGACGACACCGCCGCGCGCACGCGAATGCTGTCGGAAAGCGACGCCTTCCTGCGCCAGACCCTCGGTTTGGGTAAATAGGCGCGGGCAAATGGGCGGCGCAGGGCTGCCAAACGAAAAGGGCGGCCCCGCGGGACCGCCCTTTCGCATTCGGCCGTGAGCCGGACCGATCAGCGCGAGTAGAACTCGACGACCAGGTTCGGTTCCATCTTCACCGGATAGGGCACTTCGTCCAGCGAAGGCACGCGCACGAAAGTGACCTTGTCATTGCTTTCGACCGAGACATAGTCGGGAACGTCGCGCTCGGGCAGGGCCTGCGCTTCTGCCACCAGCGCCATGTCCTTGGCCTTGTCGCCCAGGCTGATCACGTCACCGATGCGCACGCGGCGGCTGGCGATGTTGCACTTCACGCCGTTGACGCGGATGTGGCCATGCGAAACGATCTGGCGCGCGGCGAAGATCGTCGGCGCGAACTTGGCGCGGTAGACCACCATGTCCAGGCGCTGTTCGAGCAGGCCGATCAGGTTCTGCCCGGTATCGCCCTTCATCTTCGAGGCTTCCTGGTAGGTGCGCTTGAACTGCTTCTCGGTCACGTCGCCGTAGTAGCCCTTGAGCTTCTGCTTGGCGCGCAGCTGGATGCCATAGTCCGAAAGCTTGCCCTTGCGGCGCTGGCCGTGCTGGCCGGGGCCGTAGCTGCGGCGATTGACCGAGCTCTTGGGGCGGCCCCAGATGTTCTCGCCCATGCGGCGGTCGAGTTTGTACTTGGCGCTTTTGCGCTTCGACATAAGTCGTCTCCAAATCTGCTTGTCGCGCGCCACCATGGCCGCGATCTTCGTACCCGGAGCGCACCGTTCCGCCATTGCGCGGAACGCGGCCGCCGCTTCACCGGGGTGCGGGGCCGAATGGACATGTCCCGCCGAAACGACGGGGTCCAAGTGAAGGCGCGGCCATTACGGCCCGTGACGTGAAAGTCAAGCCTTTCGCGCCTCTCGACGAAAGCCGGCGCCGCCGCTAGGGGCACGGACATGCCAGATCAGATGCCGCCGCGCGAGGATTGCCAGAGCCCCGGGGAATGCCGGACGCCCGAGGAATGTCGGACCATGGCAGAAGTCCGTGCCGGGGTCGACGCGCTCGATGCCCGCATCGTCGATCTGCTGGCGATCCGCTTCGGCTACATGCGCGCCGCCGCCCGGATCAAGCCCGATCGCGGCCAGGTCCGTGACGAGGATCGCAAGGCCCGCGTCATCGCCCAGGCCCGTGCCCGCGCCGAAGCGCTGGGCCTGCCCGCCGATGCCGTCGCCGAAATCTGGGAGCGGCTGGTCGAAGCCTCGATCGCCTATGAGTTCGAGCATTGGGATTCCGGCAGGACAAGCTAGAACTGGCCCTGAAAAGCAGGGGAAAGCCAATGGCGCGGGGATTCGATACGACACTGATCGACGGGGAATTGCGCGCCGCGCTCGGCAAGGTGCCCGCCGTTCCCTTGCGGTCCGCGCTGTTCCGCCGGATCGCGCCCTTGCTGATGAAGCTGCGGCCCGTGCCGAAAGTCGCGGGCGTGACCATCTCCACCCACAAGGGCGCGGCGGCGCTGCGGCTCTACCAGCCGCGCGAGCGCAGGAGCGACGGCGCCTTGCTGTGGATTCACGGCGGCGGCTACATCATCGGCACGGCCAGCCTGGATGACCAGTTTTGTGCCGAGCTGGCGCGCGATCTTGGCATCGTCATCGCTTCGGCCGAATATCGCCTGGCGCCGCGCCATCCGTTTCCCGCGCCGCTGGACGATTGCCATGCGGCGTGGCGCTGGCTGGTGGGGCAGGCGGGGGCGCTGGGCCTCGATACCGGCCGTCTCGCGATCGGCGGGCTCAGCGCGGGGGGAGGGCTGGCCGCCGCGCTGGTGCAGAAAGTGTGCGACGGGCCGGGGCCGCATCCGGCGGCGCAATGGCTGTTCGCGCCGATGCTCGACGATCGCACCGCGTTGCGGGTGGAGCTTGATGAGGTGGCGCATCCGATGTGGGACAACGGGCTCAATCGCTTCGGCTGGAGCGCCTATCTCGGCGTGGCGCCGGGCGCGCCGGCCTTGCCCGCCTATGCCTCGCCCGCGCGGCGCGAGGATCTGGCCGGATTGCCGCCGACCTGGATCGGCGTCGGTTCGATCGAGCTGTTCCATGACGAGGACGTGGCCTATGCCCGTCGGCTGGAAGCGGCGGGCGTCGCCGCGACGCTCGCGGTGGTGGCCGGCGCGCCGCACGGGTTCGAGGCCTGGGGCCGCGATGCCGCGATCACCCGCGCGCATTTGCGCCAGGCGGCCGACTGGCTGGCGACGCGGATCGGCTGACGTTCAGCGGTTGCGCGGTTCCTTTTCCAGCGTACTGAGCACGCCGCGAAAGGTGCGCACTTCCAGGCTGTTCCAGCCCGGCTTGGTCAACAGGTTGCGCAAGGTGCGCCGGTTCGATGCCGCGCGGGGTTCCGGCCAGAAGTAGTTCTTCGCGTCCAGCAGCGCCTCGAAATGGGCGATCAGGCCTTCCAGCTCGTCCTGCGGGGCCGGAGGCAGCAGTTCCTCGATCGTGGGCTGTTCGAGCCCCATGGTCTTGGACCATTCGTAAGCGCACAGGATCACCGCCTGCGCGAGATTGAGCGAGCCGAACTCGGCATTGATCGGCACGGTCAGGATCGCGCGGGCGAGTGCGACATCCTCGGTCTCCAGCCCCGATCGCTCCGGCCCGAAGACATAGGCTGACCGCCCCGGCGCCGCGTGGATTTCCCGCGCCGCCTGCTCGGGCGTCACCACCGGCTTCGCAACGCCGCGCTTGCGCACGGTGGTGGCATAGACATTGGCGCAATCGGCCACCGCCTCGGCCAATGTCCCGAACACCCGCGCCTGTTCCAGAACCACATCCGCGCCCGCCGCCGCCGGTCCCGCCGAGGGATTGGGCCAGCCATCGCGCGGCGTAACCAGCCGCATCTCGGTCAGCCCGAAATTGAGCATGGCCCGCGCCGCCTTGCCGATGTTCTCGCCAAGCTGGGGACGGACGAGGACGATGACGGGCTCGCGCTCAGCTTTGGCCGACATCGCGCACCGTGCTGGCGAATTCCTCGAAATCGCGCGCCTCGTTGAAATCGCGGTAGACCGAGGCGAAGCGGATATAGGCGACGCTGTCGAGCTGGCGCAGGCCGTCCATCACCATCTCGCCGATCGCCAGCGAGGAGACTTCGGCCTCGCCCAGCGTTTCCACCTGCCGCTGGATGCCGGAGACGAGCTGGTCGATCTGCTCACGCTCGATCCCGCGCTTGCGGCAGGCGAGGGCGACCGATTGCTCGATCTTCGAACGGTCGAACGGCTCGCGGCTCTCGTCGCTCTTGATGACGGTGATTTCGCGCAGTTGCACGCGCTCGAACGTGGTGAACCGGCCGCCGCAACTTACGCACTGGCGGCGGCGGCGGATCGCGGTGCTGTCCTCGGTCGGCCGGCTGTCCTTGACCTGGCAATCATCGTGCGCGCAGAACGGACACCGCATCTAGTCAGGCCGCACCCGCTTGTAGAACTTGTAGCCCGCGCCCGCCGCCAGACCCAGCGGGATGGTTACGAACGGCAGCACCACGGCAGCGGCCGCGCCCATCGCGCCCCACAGCAGCACCGGCTTGGTCGAGGGGTGATCGAGCCCTTCCTCCAGCATTCCGGCCAGTTCCCGGCGCGCGTCGTGGAGGAAATCGCCCGTGCCCCTGGGGCCGGTGGGGTCTGCCATGGTCGTCAGTCCTCGTAGATGGGGAAGCGGTCGCACAAGGCTTCCACGCGGGCGCGCACGTTCTGTTCCACTTGCGCGTCGCCGGCTTCGCCGCAGCGGGCAAGGCCATCGAGCACATCGGCGACCATCATGCCGATCTCGCGGAATTCCTCGGGACCGAAGCCGCGCGTGGTGCCGGCGGGCGAGCCGACGCGGATGCCGCTGGTCTTGACCGGCGGCAGCGGATCGAAGGGGATGCCGTTCTTGTTGCAGGTGATGCCGGCGCGCTCCAGGGCCTCGTCGGCGTCGCGGCCGGTGACGCCCAGCGGCGAGAGGTCGATCAGCGCCAGATGCGTGTCGGTGCCGCCCGAGACGATCTCGGCGCCGCGCTCCTTGAGCGTGGCGGCAAGGACTTGCGCGTTCTCGATCACCTTCTTCGCATAGTCCTTGAACTCGGGCCGCAGCGCCTCGCCGAAGGCCACCGCCTTGGCGGCGACGACATGCATCAGCGGGCCGCCCTGCAGGCCGGGGAACACCGCCGAATTGATCTTCTTGGCCAGCGCCTCGTCATTGGTCAGGATCATGCCGCCGCGCGGGCCGCGCAGCGTCTTGTGCGTGGTGGTGGTGGCGATATGCGCGTGCGGGAAGGGCGAGGGGTGTACGCCGGCCGCGACCAGCCCGGCGAAGTGCGCCATGTCGACCTGGAACAGCGCGCCCACTTCATCGGCGATCGCGCGCAGGCGGGCAAAGTCGATCACGCGCGGATAAGCGCTGCCGCCGGCGATGATCAGCTTGGGGGTGTGCTCCCTGGCCAGCGCCGCCACCTGATCGTAATCGATCAGGTGGGTGTCGCGCGTGACGCCGTACTGCACCGCGTTGAACCACTTGCCGCTCATCGCCGCGCGCGCGCCGTGGGTGAGGTGGCCGCCGGCATCGAGGCTCATGCCCATGATGGTATCGCCGGGCTTCACCGTCGCCAGCAGCACCGCGCCATTGGCCTGCGCGCCCGAATGGGGCTGCACGTTGGCGAACTGGCAATCGAACAGCTGCCTGGCGCGTTCGATGGCGAGCGTCTCGACCTCGTCCGAAGGCGCGCAGCCCTGATAATAGCGCTTGCCGGGATAGCCTTCGGCATACTTGTTGGTCAGCACCGAGCCTTGCGCTTCGAGCACGGCCTTGGAGACGATGTTCTCGGACGCGATCAGCTCGATCTGCTTGCGCTCGCGCTTCAGCTCGTGGCCGATCGCGGCGGCGACAGCGGGATCGCTTTGCGCCACGGTCTCGGTGAAGAAGCCGGCGGAACGGATGGCGGTATCGACGGTCATGGTCTTGGACCTCTTCGGATCAGGCAGGAGGGTTGGAAAGCTTGTCGACGCGCGGGCCGTGGCGGCCGCCGCCGAATTCGGTGCCGAGGAAGGCGTCGAGGCAGGCCCTGGCCATGTCCACGCCGGTCAGCCGCGCGCCCATGGCGATGGCGTTGGCATCGTTGTGCTCGCGCGCGAGCGCGGCGGACAGCGGCTCGGACACGAGCGCGCAGCGCAGCCTGGGATGGCGGTTGACCGCGATCGAGATGCCGATGCCCGAACCGCACAGCGCCACGCCATATTGCGCGGTGCCATCGGCGACGACGGAGGCGAGCTTGTAGCCGTAATCGGGATAATCGACCCGGTCGGCCGTCTCGGGACCGAGATCGGCGACTTCGTGGCCGAGCCCGATCAGGTATTCGCGCAGCTCCGCCTTGAGGTCGACGGCGGCGTGATCGGAAGCAATGGCGATGCGCATCGGTGTCCTGGTTGTTCGCGGGGAGGGACTCGTCTGAGCCCTTAGGCGTCCCGCGTGCGATGCGCTACCCCTGCCAGCGCCGCGTCCTCATGCCTCGGCTGGCGCCGCGCGATCAAGCGGCAGCGGGCGCAGATAGGAAGGGTCGCTGCGATCGCGCGCGGGCTTGCCGAGCGTGCCGGGCAGATCGACCATGCCGGCCCGGTCATCGAGCGCGGGCGCCTCGATCGCGCCTTCGGGCACGCTCACGCGCGAGGCGATGCCCCAGCGTCCGTCGCGCCGTTCCAGCCGGTCCACGAAACGGCCGAAGCCGATGCGGCTCGGCCCTTCGGGCATCACCGAAAAGCAATGCGTGTAGGTTTCGCAATGGGCGACGTCGCCGGCGATCTCGCAGGAATGGTTGGTCAGGATATGCTGCGTCACCCGTTCCATCCGGCGATGGAAGGCGATGACTTGCGGCACGAAGACCTCGCACGGCGCGATCACGGCGCCGTGATCCTCGATCGCGCCGGGGTGATAGGCCGAAAGCGCCAGTTCCTCGTCGAGCCGATCCATCCCGCGCGCATAGCGCAGCAGGCAATCCCAGATCTGCTGGCGATCGACGATCTCGCGCAGGGCATCGGTATCAAGGCCGTCTTGCCGGTTCAGGTTCATGGCAGTCTCCCGCGCCGAAGCTAGCGGGAGACCATGAACCGGGCAATGCCTGTTGACTGGTGGGCCTGTTGACTGATGGGCCTGTCGATTGAGGGGCCGCCGAAGGAAGCTTACTGGTCCAGGAACGAGCGCATCTTGCGGGACCGGCTCGGGTGCTTGAGCTTGCGCAGCGCCTTGGCCTCGATCTGGCGGATACGTTCGCGCGTGACCGAGAACTGCTGGCCCACTTCCTCCAGTGTGTGATCGGTGTTCATGCCGATGCCGAAGCGCATCCGCAGCACGCGTTCCTCGCGCGGGGTCAGGCTGGCGAGCACGCGCGTGACGGTTTCCTTGAGGTTCGCCTGGATCGCGGCGTCCACCGGGATGATCGCGTTCTTGTCCTCGATGAAATCGCCCAGGTGCGAATCCTCCTCGTCGCCGATCGGCGTTTCGAGGCTGATCGGCTCCTTGGCGATCTTCATCACCTTGCGCACCTTTTCGAGCGGCATCGACAGCCGCTCGGCCATTTCCTCGGGCGTGGGTTCGCGGCCCTGCTCGTGGAGGAACTGGCGGCTGGTGCGCACCAGCTTGTTGATCGTCTCGATCATGTGCACGGGGATGCGGATGGTGCGCGCCTGATCGGCGATCGAGCGGGTGATCGCCTGCCGGATCCACCACGTGGCATACGTGCTGAACTTGTAGCCGCGCCGGTACTCGAACTTGTCGACCGCCTTCATCAGGCCGATGTTGCCTTCCTGGATCAGGTCCAGGAACTGCAACCCGCGGTTGGTGTATTTCTTGGCGATCGAGATCACCAGCCGCAGGTTCGCCTCGACCATTTCCTTCTTGGCGATGCGCGCCTCGCGCTCGCCCTTCTGGACCATGTTGACGATGCGGCGGAACTCGGGAAGCGCCATGCCGGTTGCGGCGGCGATGTCCGAGACTTCGGACCGGATACGCTCGACCGAATCGGTTTCGGCCTCGGCGAAGGCGGCCCACTTCTTGTCCTTCTTCGCCATGTCCCGCAGCCAGGCGTCATCCAGCTCGCGCCCGATGTACTGGTCGAGGAAATCGGCGCGCTTCACCTTGTGGCGTTCGGCCAGGCGCAGCATCTGGCCGCCCAGCGCGGTGAGGCGCCGGTTGAAGGCATAGAGATTGTCGACCAGGTATTCGATCTTGGTCGCGTGGAACTGCACCGATTCGACTTGCGCGGTAAGGTCTTCGCGCAGCTGCTGGTACAGCTTTTCCTTGGCGGCGGGGAAATCGTTGCCCACGCCCAGCGCGTCGAGGCGCTCGGTCTGGATCTTCTCGAACGCCTTGAACAGCTCGGTGATGGTGGCGAACTTTTCCAGCGCCTCGGGCTTCAGCGCCGCTTCCATCTGCGCGAGGCTGAGCGTGTTGTCATCCTCGTCGTCGTCGGCGGGGCGCTGGGCGCGGCGTTCGATGCCGTCCTCGTCCTCATCGTCGGAAGAGGCTTCCTCCTCTTCCTCGACGTCGTCGTCTTCCTTGTACGAGGGGCCGGCGGTCGCCTCGCTGATCTCTCCGTCGTCGCCATCGGCATCGTCGGACAGGCTTTCGGGCGCCGGCTCCTTCGAGAGCATGGCGTCGAGATCGAGGATCTCGCGCAGCTGCATCTCGCCGTTGTTCAGCGCTTCGGACCACAGGATGATGGCGTGGAAGGTGATCGGGCTTTCGCACAGGCCCAGGATCATCATGTCGCGCCCGGCCTCGATGCGCTTGGCGATGGCGATCTCGCCCTCGCGGCTGAGCAGCTCGACCGCGCCCATCTCGCGCAGGTACATCCGCACCGGATCGTCGGTGCGCTCGATGGTTTCCTTCTTGGCCTTGCTGTCGACGACCATGCGCGGAGAGACTTCGTCGGCCTCCACGTCATCCACGTCGCGATCGTCCTCGGCGGCCGCATCCTCGTCGCTCTCGACGATGTTGACGCCCATCTCGGAGATCGCGGCCATGATGTCCTCGATCTGCTCGGACGACATCTGGTCCTGCGGCAGAGCCTCGTTCAGCTCGTCGTAGGTGATGACGCCGCGACGCTTGGCGCGCGCGATCAGCTTCTTGATCGAGGCCTCGTTGAGGTCGATCAGCGGCGCGTCGTTCCCGTCGTTCTTGTCAGCGTTGTTGTCGTCGTTCTTGCTCATTCCACCGCCGTAAAGTTCTGTGCCTTGCCCTGTTATTTTACTGGGGCAGTACCGCTTGTCTGGTTGCCATTTGCCTGAGGCGACTGTCGAATTCCAGCTTTCTCTTGAGCAGGCGCTGCTGCTCGGCGAAAGCGTCGTCCGACAGTTCGCGTTCGAACCTTGTCGTCGCTTCGGCCAAAGCCGCCTCCAGTGCCGGGCGTTCCACCAGCAACTCGATCGCCTGAGCCAGATCCGAAACCGCCTGTTCGGGCGCCGCGTCCGGGTTCAGAAACCCGAAGCGAAGGCCGGAATATTCAGCGGCCTCGAGCCTTTCCAGACCGTGCCTGGCCAATATGGTGGACAGGCTTTCGCTTTCAAGCGCATCGGTCGCGTCGTGGCAGTCGAGCAATACGGAAAAGCGTGGATCGAGCCCGGGCGTGCGCGCCAGCGCCTCCGCATGGCGCGCGATCTCGCCGGGCCAGCGGGCCAGGCCCGCCAGGATCGCGGCTGAAAGCGCATCGCGCGCGCCGCCTTGCGAGGCGCGGCGCAGGCGGCCGATGTTCTCGCGATTCGGCGGGGCGGGGCGGGCGGGCGAGCCTTTGCCCTGCCAGCGATTCTCGCCTTGCCAGCGGCCCTGGCCGTTCTCGCGGCGGGGAAAGGCGAAAGCGGAATAGCGGTCCAGCAATTCGCGGCGATAGAGGCTGGCGATATCGGGCTGCGCGATCGCCTCGACATGCGCGAGCAGCCGGGCCTTGAGCCCCGCCTTGTCTTCGGGCGTGACCAGCGGGGCGGCGTCGCGCTCGGCCTCCCACAGCATGTCGACCAGGCTTTTCGCCTCGCCCAGCAGCTTTTCCAGAGCCGTCGCGCCGCGCGCCTTGAGCAGGTCGTCGGGATCGAGCCCTTCGGGCAGGCGCACGATCCGCAAGGAATGCGCCGGACGCAGCAGGGGCAGGGCGCGCGTCACCGCGCGCATCGCCGCGCGCTGGCCGGCGGCATCGCCATCGAAGCACAGGATCGGCGTTTCCACCTGCCGCCAGAGCAGCTCGATCTGCGTTTCGGTCAACGCGGTGCCGAGCGGGGCGACGCATTCGGTGATGCCCGCCGCCGCCAGCGCGATCACGTCCATATAGCCTTCGACCACGATCAGCCGGCCGGACTGGCGCGCGGCGGGCGCGGCGCGGTGCAGGTTGTAAAGCGTGCGCCCCTTGTCGAACAGCGGCGTGTCCGGCGAGTTCAGGTACTTGGGCGCATCGGTCTTGTCTTTGGCCAGGATGCGTCCGCCGAACGCGATCACGCGCCCGCGCGCGTCCTCGATCGGCAGCATCAGCCGGCCCCGGAAACGGTCGTAGGGTTCTCGATCGTCAACGGCGATACGCAGCCCCGCCTCGACCAGCATGGCTTCGGGAAAGCGCGAGAGCGCGGCTTTCAGTGCCTGCCGGCCCTCGGGCGCGTAGCCGAAGCCGAACCGCGACACGGTGTGCGCGTCGAACCCGCGTGTCGCCAGATAGGCGCGCGCCGCATCGCCTTCGGGCGAGGCCAGGCAGTCGCGATACCAGGCCTGCGCCGCGGCCATCACGTCATGCAGCGTGTCGCGCCTTTCCGCCGCCCGCGCCGCGCGCGGATCGGGGGCGGGCACGTCCAGCCCGGCTTCGGCCGCCAGTTCCTTCACCGCGTCCATGAACGCGAGGCCGCGCTGGTCGGTCATCCAGCGGATCGCATCGCCATGCGCGCCGCAACCGAAGCAGTGGTAGAAGCCCTTCTCGTCATTGACCGTGAAGCTGGGCGACTTCTCGTTGTGGAACGGGCAGCAGGCCTTGAACTCGCGCCCGGCGCGAGTCAGCCGGACGGTGCGCCCGATCACGCCCGAAAGCGTGATGCGCGCGCGCAGTTCGTCCAGGAAGGCGGGGCTCAGACTCATGGCCACCCAGTGTGCCGCCAAATCGCGCCAGGGGCCACCGTTTCGGCCGATTTATGCCGGATTTTCGCCCCGCCGTCCCGGCAGTCCGAGGCGGGCGGCTCAGGCCAGCGCCGCTTTCACCAGCCCGCTGGCCTTGCTCATGTCAAGCTGGCTGCCGTGGCGGGCTTTCAGCTCGGCCATGACCTTGCCCATGTCCTTGAGGCTGGCGGCGCCGGTTTCGGCCTTGATCGCCGCGATCGCGGCCATCGTCTCGTCCTCGCCCATCTGCGCGGGCAGGAATTCCTCGATCACGGCCAGTTCGGCGCGCTCCTCGGCGGCGCGTTCGGCACGGCCGCCTTCCTCGAAGAGCTGGATCGATTCGCGGCGCTGCTTGGCCATCTTCTGCAGGACTTCGACCACCAGCGTATCGTCGTCGGGCACTTGCGCGGCGGTACGCAGTTCGATGTCGCGGTCCTTCAGCTTGGCGAGCATCAGCCGGAGGGCGCCCAGACGCGGCTTGTCGCCGGCTTTCATCGCCGCGATTTGCGCGGCCTTGATCGAATCGCGGATCATGTTTTCCTGACTTCCCGAGGTGTTTGCGGTATGATCCGGCAAAAGTAGGCTAGGTGCGCGGCATTTTCCACCTCGGCGCCTTGACGCGGTGCACAAGGCTGTCTAGCCGCTGGGCCTTAGCACTTATTGTCTGAACGCCGTAAACGGAGCGACCCCCATGGCCGACGCCGCACTTTCGCACGCGCCCAAACCGGCCCCCAAACCAGAGGGCGCCACCGGCGTGCTCGTGCTGGCCGACGGGCATGTCCTGTGGGGGCGCGGCTTCGGCGCCGTGGGCGAGGCGGTGGGCGAAGTCTGCTTCAACACCGCGATGACCGGCTATCAGGAAGTGATGACCGATCCGTCCTATGCGGCGCAGATCGTCACGTTCACCTTCCCGCACATCGGCAATGTCGGCATCAACGACGAAGACCTCGAATCGCGGGTCGACGGCGCGGTGGCCTGCGTGGTGCGCGAGGATGTGACGCTGGCGTCCAACTTCCGCTCGCGCGGGGAATTCGGCCCGTGGCTGGCCAGCAAGGGCAAGATCGGCCTGGCCGGCATCGACACGCGCGCGCTGACGCGGCGGATCCGCATGGCCGGCGCGCCGAACGCGGTGATCGCGCACGATCCCGCCGGCAAGTTCGATGTGCCCGCGCTGCTCAAGCGCGCGCGCGACTGGCCGGGGCTGGAAGGCATGGACCTGGCCAAGCTGGTCAGCCGCCAGACCGCGCAGGACTGGGAAGGCTCCACCTGGACGCTGGGCAAGGGCTATGGCCGCAGCGCGCACGATCCCCGGCCGCACGTCGTGGCGATCGATTACGGCGCGAAGGACAATATTTTCCGCAATCTGGTGAAGGCCGGCGCGCGCGTCACCGTGGTGCCGGCCGAAACGCCGCTCGATGCCGTGCTGGCGCTCGAGCCGGCGGGCGTGTTCCTGTCGAACGGTCCGGGCGATCCGGCGGCGACCGGCGCCTATGCCGTGCCGGTGATCCAGGGCCTGCTCGAACGCGACATCCCCGTCTTCGGTATTTGCCTGGGCCACCAGATGCTCGCGCTGGCCGCCGGGGGAACCACCGCCAAGATGTTCCAGGGCCATCGCGGCGCCAATCACCCGGTCAAGCGGCTGGCCGACGACGTGGTCGAGATCACCTCGATGAACCACGGTTTCGCGGTCGATAACGTGAGCCTGCCCGACGCGATCGAGGAAACCCACGTCTCGCTGTTCGACGGCACCAATTGCGGCATCGCCATTCGCGGCAAGCGCGCCTTCGGCGTGCAATACCATCCCGAGGCGAGCCCCGGCCCGCAGGACAGCTTCTATCTGTTCGAAAAGTTCGTGGAGATGATGAAATGAGCCAATCTGAGCTGGAGAAGACGATCCTGGCCTATTACCTCGCCGGGCCGGCCGGCGATCTCAGCGTCGCGCCGCGGTTCTATCCCTACGGCGAACTGCTGCTGATCTTCGAGGACAAGGTCTCGATCGCGGTGCGCAAGTTCGGCCCGAAAGTCCGCGCGCACGCCAAGGCGGTCGGCAAGCTGTTCATCGACGCCATGCTCGAACGCGGCGCCTGGTCGACCAAGGAGGGCGAATACGGCGGCTCCATGCACCAGTTCCAGGCTGACATGTTCAAGACCGTGATCCAGGACATGCAGGCCAGCGATCCGATCATCGCGCAGGCCCGCGCCGAAGGGCCCGAATTCTGGGAAAAGACTTTCGCCGGCCTTGCCGCCTGACGACGACCGCATCACTCGATACCCAAGGCAGTTCAGCTTCATGCCCAAACGCACAGACATTTCCTCGATCCTCGTCATCGGTGCCGGCCCGATCATCATCGGCCAGGCTTGCGAGTTCGATTATTCGGGGACGCAGGCGATCAAGGCGCTGAGGGAAGAAGGCTATCGCGTCGTCCTGGTCAATTCCAACCCGGCGACGATCATGACCGACCCGGACATGGCCGACGCGACCTATATCGAGCCGATCACCCCTGAAATCGTCACCCGGATCATCGAGAAGGAGCGGCCCGACGCGCTGCTGCCGACGATGGGCGGGCAGACCGCGCTCAATTGCGCGCTGGCGCTGTTCAATGACGGCACGCTGGAGAAGTACGGCGTCACCATGATCGGCGCCGATGCCGATGCGATCGACAAGGCCGAGGACCGCCAGCGCTTCCGCGAGGCGATGGACAGGATCGGCCTCGAATCCGCCCGCTCGGGCGTCGCTCATTCGCTGGAAGAGGCTTTCGCGGTGCTGGAACGCACCGGGCTGCCCTCGATCATCCGGCCCAGCTTCACGCTGGGCGGCACCGGCGGCGGCGTGGCCTACAACAAGGCGGAGTTCGAGCAGATCGTGCGCTCCGGCCTCGATGCCTCGCCCACCACCGAAGTGCTGATCGAGGAATCGCTGCTCGGCTGGAAGGAATACGAGATGGAAGTCGTGCGCGACCGGCACGACAACGCCATCATCATCTGCTCGATCGAGAACGTCGATCCGATGGGCGTGCACACCGGCGATTCGATCACGGTCGCCCCGGCGCTGACGCTGACTGACAAGGAATACCAGATCATGCGCTCGGCCAGCATTGCCGTGCTGCGTGAAATCGGCGTGGAAACAGGTGGTTCGAACGTACAGTTCGCAGTCAACCCGAAGGACGGGCGGCTGATCGTGATCGAGATGAACCCGCGCGTCTCGCGCTCCTCGGCGCTGGCCTCGAAGGCGACGGGCTTTCCCATCGCGCGCGTCGCGGCCAAGCTGGCGGTCGGCTACACGCTCGACGAGATCACCAATGAGATCACCGGCGCCACGCCCGCGAGCTTCGAGCCGACGATCGACTACGTCGTCACCAAGATCCCGCGCTTCGCCTTCGAGAAGTTCAAGGGAGCCGAGCCGGTGCTGTCGACCGCGATGAAATCGGTCGGCGAAGTCATGGCGATCGGCCGCAACTTCAAGGAATCGCTGCAAAAGGCGCTGCGCGGGCTGGAAACCGGGCTCGACGGGTTCAACCGCGTGCCCGAGCTGGAAGGGGCGGGGCATGACACGATCACCGCCGCGCTGTCCAAGGCCACGCCCGACCGGCTGCTGATCGCCGCGCAGGCCATGCGCGAGGGCTTCTCGGTAGAGGAGATCCACGCGATCACGCATTACGATCCGTGGTTCCTGCGCCACATCGCCGAGATCATCGCCGAGGAAGCCAGGCTGATGCGTGATGGCCTGCCGCGCGATGCGCAGGCGCTGCGCCGGCTCAAGGCGATGGGTTTTTCCGACAAGCGGCTCGCCACGCTGGCGGTCCGCTCGATCCATGTCGCGGGCGGGCTGGGCGAGACCCAGGCGAAGCGCTCGGGCCTGCTGCACGATGCCTTGCGCGCGATGGCCGGCGCCACCAGCGAGGACGAAGTGCGCGCGCTGCGCCACAAGCTGGGCGTCTATCCGGTGTTCAAGCGGATCGACAGTTGCGCCGCCGAGTTCGAGGCGGTGACGCCGTATATGTACTCGACCTATGAAGCGCCGTTCTTCGGCGCGGCGGAGGACGAGGCCATGCCTTCCGACCGGCGCAAGATCGTGATCCTGGGCGGCGGCCCGAACCGGATCGGGCAGGGTATCGAGTTCGACTATTGCTGCGTCCACGCCTGCTTCGCGCTCGACGAAGCCGGGTTCGAGACGATCATGGTCAACTGCAATCCCGAGACCGTCTCGACCGACTACGACACGTCCGACCGCCTCTATTTCGAACCGCTGACCGCCGAGGACGTGCTGGAGATCCTGCGCGTGGAGCAGCAGAACGGTGAGCTGGTGGGCGTGATCGTCCAGTTCGGCGGGCAGACCCCGCTCAAGCTGGCGGCCGCGCTGGAAGAGGCGGGCATCCCGATCCTGGGCACCTCGCCCGATGCGATCGACCTGGCCGAGGATCGCGAGCGTTTCGCCGCGCTGGTGGAAAAGCTCGCTCTGCGCCAGCCGGCCAACGGCATTGCCCGCAGCCGCGACGAGGCGGTCGCGGTGGCCAACCGGATCGGCTATCCGGTGCTGATGCGCCCCAGCTACGTGCTGGGCGGCCGGGCCATGGAGATCGTCGATTCCGAGCAGCAGCTCGACGACTACATCGCCACCGCCGTGCAGGTTTCGGGCGACAGCCCGGTGCTGATCGACCAGTATCTGCGCGATGCGATCGAATGCGATGTCGATGCGCTGTGCGATGGCACGCAAGTCGAAATCGCGGGCGTGATGCAGCATATCGAGGAAGCCGGCATCCATTCGGGCGACAGCGCCTGCACGCTGCCGCCCTACAGCCTCTCTCCCGACATCGTCGCCGAGATGGAGCGCCAGGCCGTGGCGCTGGCGCTGGCGCTGGGCGTGCGCGGGCTGATGAACGTGCAGTTCGCGGTGAAGGACGGCGAGGTCTACCTGATCGAGGTGAACCCGCGCGCCAGCCGCACCGTGCCGTTCGTCGCCAAGGCGATCGGCCAGCCGGTGGCGAAGATCGCCGCGCGCGTCATGGCCGGCGAGATGCTGTCCACCTTCCCGCCGTTCAAGCGCGAGCTGGACTACATGGCGGTGAAGGAAGCGGTGTTCCCCTTCTCGCGCTTCCCCGGCGTCGATCCGGTGCTCAGCCCCGAGATGAAATCTACCGGCGAAGTGATGGGGATCGCCGATGATTTCCCCACCGCCTTCCTCAAGGCCCAGCTTGGCGCGGGGATGCTGCTGCCGGCGGGCGGCACGGTGTTCGTCTCGGTCAAGAACAGCGACAAGGCGCAGATCCTGCTCGCGGTGCGCGAACTGGTGAAGCAGGGCTTCCGCATCATCGCCACCGCCGGCACGCAGAAGTACCTCGCCGATGCCGGCTTGCCGGTCGAACGGGTGAACAAGGTGGCCGAAGGGCGCCCGCATATCGTCGACAAGATCGTCGATGGCGAGATCGCGCTGATCTTCAACACCACCGAGGGCTGGCAGAGCCTGAAGGACTCGCAATCGATCCGGCGATCGGCGCTGACGTCCAAGGTGCCCTACTTCACCACCGCCGCCGCCAGCCATGCCGCCAGCCAGGCGATCGCGGCAATGCGTGCCAGCCAGCTTGAAGTGCGCTCGTTACAAGATTATTATAGGTGACATCGATCTTTGCCTCCCCACATCGTGAGAGATCGCCCGTCCCCTTGCGGGGCCGGACGGTCTTCTAGTCACACGGGGCGGGCAGCAGGAGGATAGACAAGAAAAATGGCCAGTGTCGAAAAGCTGCCGATGCTTGCGGAAGGCTATGAACGGCTGACCGCGGATCTCAAGGCGCTGCGCGAGGAACGCCCGCGCATCGTCGATGCGATCGAGGAAGCGCGGGCGCATGGCGACCTGTCGGAAAACGCCGAATATCATGCCGCCAAGGAGCGTCAGGGCCAGGTCGAGGCGACGATCGCCGACCTTGAGGACAAGATCAGCCGCGCCCAGATCATCGATCCGGCCTCGCTTTCGGGCGACAAGGTGATTTTCGGGGCCACCGTCACGCTGCTCGACGATGACGAGAAGCCGGTGCGTTACCAGATCGTCGGCCCTTACGAGGCCGATGCCCGGGTCGGGCGGATCAGCTACAACTCGCCGCTGGGCAAGGCGCTGATCGGCCGCAAGGTGGACGAAGAGATCGAAGTCACCGTGCCTTCGGGCGACAAGTTCTATTCGATCGAGAAGATCGAATTCATCTGATCGGTCGCTTTGGCGGCCCCAAAAGCAGAAAGGCCGGCGTGATCGCCGGCCTTTCCTGTCTGGCGGGTGCCTGCTGCGCTCAGTGCGTATCGGGCAGGTGCGGTTCGAGCAGCCGGTGCAAGTGCACGATCACATACTTCATCTCCGCATCGTCCACGGTGCGCTGCGCGTTGGCGCGCCAGGCATCTTCGGCCGAGGCGAAATCGGGAAACACCCCGACGAGATCGAGGTTGTTCAGATCGACGAATTCGTGGCTGCGCGGATCTTTCACGCGCCCGCCCATGACAAGGTGAAGCTTTTGCATAGAGATAGGGCCATTTCCTGGGTGGGAGATGGCCTTATCTAGTATTTCGCATGTGCGAACCGCAAGGGTCAGTGGCGCCCGCGCGTGGCGAATTCGACAGCTTTTTCAGCAATCCGCCGGCCCAGCGAGGGCGCGGGCCGGGGATAGCCGATCCAGCGGCTCGATTGCTCACGCGCGGCGTGGCCCAGCGCACCGGCCTTTTCCCAGGCGCTGGCGCCGAGTCGCTCGGCCCGATGCGCCGCGGCTTCACCCAGCTTTTCGGCTTGTCCGGCAATGATCCCGGCCTGGCGCCGCGCGCCCGATCCGGCGGTTTCCGCCTTGTCCCAGCTCTCGCGGCCCAGCATCAGCGCGGCCGTTCCCGCCAGTTCGGCAAGTTCGAAGGCACGCACGGCCAGCTTGCGCGTGCCGCGCCGGTTGAGCAGCGCCGCCGCCGCCGCGCCGACCGCAAGGCCGCCGGCGATCGTCAGCACCGGATGCTGCTTCACGAAAGCCACCACCTTGTCCGACGGGCGCGGCTCGGGCCGCACCGGCAAGGCCACGACATTGGTGGAAGTCTGCGGTTTCTGGCCCTGTGCGGCCGGGTCCGGGCTATTCGTTTCCGTCACCATCGTCCTGTTCCTCTGTTCCGGCCCGATCGAACAGATATGCGATCAGGGCTATGAGCGGGTGCCTGAGCAACCAAAGCGCCAGTGCGGCAATGGTTCCCCCGATCACGCCGGGGTGGGCCTCCGCGACGTCGACGGCCTCGTCGATCACCACGCGGGCCCGCTCGCTCACTTCATCGGCGATCCGCCCGGCCAGGCCGCGCGTCTCCAGATCCGCCTTCATCCGGGCCAGCCGCGTATCCAGGGCATCGCGCGCGGCCTTGCGCGCGGCCTTGTCCGCCAGAACCTGCTGCGCGTGGGTGCCCATCATCCCCGCTCGTCAATCGAGATGATCGCCATCATGCGTTTCCAGCGCCGGGCGGCAACGGCCACGCAGCCGATCGTCACCGCCAGCAGCCCGCAAGTGACCACCGCGGTCGATCCCCAGGGCGTCAGCACCGGGGCCAGTGCGATGACCAGCCCGACGACCAGCGCCATCACCGCGAAGAACAGGAATACCGCCGCCGCCACGCCCAGGATGGCGATGCCCCGGATCTCGCCCCCGGCAAAAGCCGCGCGCGATTTCTGGAAGGCAAGCTCCGCTTCGGCAAAGGCGCGCGCGTCCGCCGCGAGAAGACGCAGATCGTCCTGAAGCGAACGATCCGCCGCATCTTCCCGTTCGGCCGCGACGACCGGGGGTTCCGTGTTCATCGCGATCGTGCTGGAACGTCAGGCAAGGCTCACTTCCCCCGGAAGACCCGGGCGAGCAGGAAACCCGCCGCCGCCGCGAGCCCGACCGCGAGGGCAGGGCTTTGCCGGACGAATTCCCTGGCGTCCTCGCCCAGCTCGTCAAGGCTCTTCTCATCGAGCCGGCCGGCCGCGTCGTGGATCGATCGGGCGGCACCGCGCGCGTACTCGCCATATTTGGGGCCGACCTTCTCGTCGATCAGGCCGGCGTTGTCCTCGATCATCTTGCCCAGGCCAGTCAGCGCCTGACTGGTCCTGGCCTTGCCTTCGTTGGCGAAGGAGAAGGCCATTTCCTTGGCCTCGCCGGACTTGGCCTTGGCTTCGCTGGACCAGCCTTCCTTGGCTTCGTTCAGCTTCTCGCGATATTCCTCGGCGCGGGCCTGCGCTTCCTTGCCCAGGGCCTGGGCGCCGGCCTTGGCCTCTTCCATCGCCTTGGTGAAGTGATTCTTGGCCGCTTCGCTGCCGGGTTCCGCGGACGCAGTGGTTTCGTCCATAATCCTGTCCTCCTGATGGCCCCTTGCGGGATGGTTCCCATATAGGCGTTGTGCGCAAAGAGTAACATAACTTGCGCGTTATTGCTGCAACGCAACTTGCCTGCGAAAGTTCCCCTGCTAAGGCAACCGGACGCCGGGCGTGCGGCCCCATTTTCAGGAGTCTGAGCGAAATGACTGCGATCATCGATATCCATGGCCGGGAAATCCTCGACAGTCGCGGCAATCCGACCGTCGAAGTCGATGTCCTGCTGGAAGACGGCAGCTTTGGCCGCGCCGCGGTGCCCTCGGGCGCTTCGACCGGCGCGCACGAGGCGGTGGAACTGCGCGATGGCGACAAGGGGCGCTATCTCGGCAAGGGCGTGCTCAAGGCGGTCGAGGCGGTGAACGGCGAGATCGCCGAAGAGCTTGTCGGCATGGACGCCGAAGACCAGCGCGACCTGGACCTCAGGATGATCGCCCTCGACGGGACCGAGAACAAGGGCCGGCTGGGCGCCAACGCGATCCTGGGCGCCAGCCTGGCGGTGGCCAAGGCGGCGGCGAACGCGCGCGGCCTGCCGCTCTATGCCTATATCGGCGGGGTTTCCGCGCATGTTCTGCCCGTGCCGATGATGAACATCATCAATGGCGGTGAACATGCTGACAACCCGATCGATTTTCAGGAATTCATGATCATGCCGGTGGGCGCGCCCAGCCTGGCCGAAGCGGTGCGCTGGGGATCTGAGATCTTCCACACGCTGAAAAAGGGCCTGGCCGAAAAGGGCCTGGCCACGGCGGTGGGCGACGAGGGCGGCTTTGCCCCGAACCTGGCCAGCACGCGCGACGCGCTCGATTTCATCATGGCCTCGATCGAGAAGGCGGGCTTCAAGCCCGGCAGCGAAGTGGCCCTGGCGCTCGATTGCGCCGCGACCGAGTTCTTCCGCGACGGCAAGTACGAGATCAGCGGCGAGGGGCTGTCGCTCAGCCCCGAAGCCATGGCCGACTATCTGGCCGACCTGGCCGGCGCCTATCCGATCCGCTCGATCGAGGATGGCATGGGCGAGGATGATTTCGTGGGCTGGGCGGCGCTGACCGCCAGGATCGGCGACAAGGTCCAACTCGTCGGCGATGACCTGTTCGTCACCAATCCCAAGCGCCTGACGATGGGCATCGGCCAGGGTCTGGCCAATTCGTTGCTGGTGAAGGTGAACCAGATCGGTTCGCTGACCGAGACGCTGGAAGCGGTCTCGATCGCCCAGCGCGCCGGCTACACGGCGGTGATGTCGCACCGTTCGGGCGAGACCGAGGATGCGACGATCGCCGATCTCGCGGTCGCGACCAATTGCGGGCAGATCAAGACCGGCTCGCTGGCGCGGTCCGACCGGCTGGCCAAGTACAACCAGCTCATCCGCATCGAGGAAGAACTGGGCGACGCGGCGCAATATGCCGGGCCTGCCGCGTTCGGCCGCCTGGGCGGCTGATCGCTCACTTCGCGATATAGGGCCGGCACGGCGCCGGCCTTTGTCCGTCTTCGCCGATCAATACGATGGCCTCGTTCGGGGCGCCATCGAGGCCACAAGCTGAGGCCACAGGCTTGTGCCGTGGCCAAAGCAAGGTGAGACATGCCGGGCGAGAGGCGCAAGGCCGCGCCCGGCGCCGTGCTCAGCTGCCCGAGACGGCTTCTTCCGAATGTTCGTCGAGCAGGATGACCGAGCGGCTCGATTGCGAGAAATATTCCAGCATGGCCGAATAGCCGCGCGTGCTGAGCTTGACGTAGACGCGGCGGGCGTCGCTCGGATCGGCTTCGCGCAGCAGCAGTCCTTCGCGTTCGAGGATGGCGATCCAGCGCAGCGCCGTGGTGGAAGGAACGGCCGAGCCGATGCAGGCGCTCGTCACCGAGACGCGGCGGCGTTCCTTGGCGGCGACGAACAGGTCGAGCATGATGTCCCAGGCCGGTTCGCCGAAAAGCTCCTCGCTCTTGAAGATCTTGGAGCGGCGGCGCCGGTCTTCGTAAGTCTGGCGGGCGAGTTCCACCCAGACCGGATGGTCCTGGCCGGATTTCGCCTTTTCCACCTTGGTCTGCCGGATCGGGGTGATCGTGGCATCGCTTTCGCCCGATGCGGCGAATTCCAGATCGCGGGCCATGGCGAGCAATTCGTTGGCGATCCCGATCAGCCGGCTGGCCTTTGCGCGGTTGCGCATGATCTGATTGGCTCTGTCCATGCGGAATTGGCACCAGGCAATCGGCCGAACTGAGCATACGGAGTGGAGCCTGGCCGCGCGTGCCCCATTCGCATCGTCGCGGTTGTAAATCCCTCTCCACTCGTCAAGCCAAGGGCTGACGATTGTTCCCATAAGAGGGGGATAACCGGTTTCGAACGAGAATGAAAAAGAGCACGTTTCTCGCGAATCGTCGCGTTAAGCTTACTCGAATTCGGAGGGATTTCGTTCCATGTTGAACTGTCTGTACAGGGCTTCGATGGCTGCTTCCATGTGCGCGGCCGCGACATGCGCTTCCGCTTCCTCCAGCAGCTTGATCTTTTGAGACATGTCCTTGACCAGAACCTGCACATCGACGTTCGAGATCACGCGCGATTTCTCCGACCCTGAGGAGGCCAGTGGCTCCCCGGTCATATGACGACCCAATGTAAGCCATGTCCGCCGCGCTTCGGCATGGCGCTGATATTATCTTTTAAAACTATCCGATTCCGATGCAAATCGGAAGGGACGAATCCGCCGCTACAGAATTTCGTGACGAATGGAACGCCAAAATTGCGTTTGTCCTGTTGGGGAACGCTGTAGGGACTTGCCCGGAAATGCGAAAAACCGCGTCGAAACGCGTATTTTTTGACATCATGCCCGTTTTGTCAAAACCGTGTTTTTCACAGGTGCGCCGATCCGGGGAGGGCCGTCCGGCATGGTCCGGGCTTATCGGGACCGGATCAGCCGGCTGCCCGGTCGAGTCTTTCGATCTGGTCGGCGGACAGCACCAGCGAGACCGCGCCGACCAGATCGGCAAGCTGGGCCGGGGTGGTCGCACTGGCCAGCGGCGCGGCGATGCCGGGCTTGGCATTGATCCAGGCAAGCGCGATCTGCGCCGGCGTCGCGCCGGTTTCGGCGGCGATCGCATCGAGCACGGCCAGCACCGCCCAGCCGCCGTTCGCGGCCGCTTCGTTCAGCGCATGGGCGCGGGTCGAGCCCGCCCAGTCGCTGGCCGCGCGGTACTTGCCGGTGAGGAAGCCCGAGGCGAGCCCGTAATAGGGCAGGACGGCGATGTTCCGCGCCAGGCACAGCGCTTGCAGCGGCCCTTCGTACTCATCGCGGGCCACCAGGTTGTAGAGCGGCTCCACCACGCTGTAGCCGCGCGCGCCCTGCCGGTCGGCCACGTCGAGGATCTCGGCGAGGCGCGCGGCGGTGTAGTTCGAGGCGCCCAGTTCGCGCGCCTTGCCCGAGCGGAAGGCGGCGTCATAGGCCGACACCACTTCGTCGAGCGGGGTCGTCAGATCGTCGCGGTGGGCATAGTAGAGATCGACATAATCGGTGCGCAGCCGTTCGAGCGAGGCTTCGAGCGCGGCGGCGACCTTCTCCGGCTGGAGCGCGCCGGGCGGGCCGCCCTGGCCGGTCTTGGTGGCGATGCGCATCTGCGCGCGCACGCCCCGGCTTTCCAGCCATTGGCCGATGATCGTTTCGGATTCGCCGCCCTTGTTGCCCGGCACCCACGAGGAATAGCCGTCGGCGGTGTCGATCATGCGCCCGCCGGCCTCGTAGAAGGCATCGAGCACGGCAAAGCTGCGGTCGCGGTCGATCGTCCAGCCAAACACGTTTCCGCCGAAGACGAGACGAATCCCGCCCAGTGCCGGATGATCGACCGCGATCGTTTCAGCCACCAAAGCGCTCCCTCAATTCCAGCAGGGCCATGGCTGCCTTGGCCGCTTCCCCGCCCTTGTCCTTCTGGTTCGGATCGGCGCGGACGATCGCCTGCGCTTCGTTTTCCACGGTAAGCACGCCGTTGCCGATGGCAAGCCCGTCCATCGTCAGCGCCATGATCCCGCGCGCGCTTTCGCCCGCGACGATCTCGAAATGATAGGTCTCGCCGCGAATGACCGCGCCGATGGCGACATAGCCGTCGTATTGCTCGGACTCGTCGGCCAGCGCGAGCGCGCCGGGAATCTCGAGCGCGCCCGGAACGGTGATGACGTCCGCCTTGTGCCCGGCCGCCTTCAGCGCCGCCCTGGCGCCGGCGATCAGCATGTCATTGAGATGATCGTAAAATCGTGCCTCGACGATCAGGAACCTGGCCATGTCACGTATTCTCCCTTGGGGCGATCGGCCGTTCGCCGACGATATTGAGGCCGTATCCCTCCAGCGCGACAAGCGAATGGTGGGTATTGGTCAGCAGCACCATGTCATGGATGCCGAGTTCGGCGAGGATCTGGGCGCCCACGCCATAATCGCGCAGCTCCTCCAGATCGGGGTTTTCGCCCGCCCGCACGCGTTGCTTGATGTCGATCGTGCGGGACATGAGCCGGTTCATCGGCCGGTTGATCAGCACGATCACGCCCGAGCCGGCCTCGGCGATGATCTCCATCGAACGATGCAGCAGGTCGGCGCGATCGCCCTGGTCCTCGCCCAGGATGTCGGCGAAGATCGAAAGCGTGTGCATCCGCACCAGGGTGGGGCCGTCCTGATCGACCCGGCCCTTGATCAGCGTCATCGTCTCGTCGCCGGTGGCCTTGTTGAAATAGGTCCGCGCGGTCCACTGGCCGCCATAGCGGCTGTCGAACACCAGGTCGGCCTTCTTTTCCACCATGCGGTCATGCTTGCGGCGATAGGCGATGAGATCGCGGATCGTGCCGATCTTCAGGTCGTGCAGGCGGGCGAAGGAGACGAGGTCTTCCATCCGCGCCATCGTGCCGTCATCGCGCATGATCTCGCAGATCACGCCCGAGGGATTGAGCCCGGCAAGCCGCGAGATGTCGACCGCCGCCTCGGTATGCCCGGCGCGGACCAGCACGCCGCCGGGGCGTGCCTGGAGCGGGAAGACGTGGCCGGGGGTGACGATATCGTCACGGCCCTTGGTGCCGTCGATCGCCACGCTGATGGTGCGCGCGCGGTCGCCGGCGGAAATCCCGGTGGTGACGCCCTCGCGCGCTTCGATCGAGACGGTGAAGGCGGTTTCGTGCCGGGTGCGGTTGTTGCGGCTCATCGGTTCGAGGCCGAGCAGTTCGCAGCGTTCCTGCGTCAGCGAAAGGCAGATCAGGCCGCGCCCATGCGTCGCCATGAAGTTGATCGCGGCTGGCGTCGCCATCTGCGCGGGGATGATGAGATCGCCTTCGTTCTCGCGATCCTCGTCATCGACCAGGATGAACATGCGGCCGTTGCGCGCTTCGTCGATGATTTCCTCGATCGGCACGAGCACTTGCCGGTCATCGTTGGAAAACAGCGCGCGTTCCAGCTTGCCGAGCGTTTCGGCCGTGGGGTTCCAGTCAGGCTCGGTGCAATCGCGCAGGGTATTGGCGTGAAGGCCGGCGGCGCGGGCCAGCCCGGACTTGCTCATGCCGCCTTCGCTGACCAGCTTGCGAACTCTCTCGATCACATCGACTGCCACGACTCGCTTACTCCCACATTAAGATGTGAGGGTGATATGAACTGATCACATCGAAATTCAAGTGCCACGAAAGGCGGGCGCCCGCTTTTCCAGGAAGGCATCGACCGCTTCGGCGTGATCGCCCGTGGCATGGGCCGCCGCCTGCATGGCCGAGGCCATTTCGAGCAAGGTGGCCAGATCGCTGCGGCGGCCTTCCCACAGCAGCCGCTTGGTCATGCGCACGGCGTGTGGCGGGTTGGCGGCGATGCGGCGGGCCAGCGCGCGCGCCGCGTCCATCAGGCCGGCATCGGGCACGACTTGCGAGACGAGCCCGCAGGCGAGCGCTTCGGCAGCGTCGATCATGTCGCCGGTCAGCGCCATTTCCGCCGCTTTCGACCAGCCGATCACGCGCGGCAGCAGCCACGATCCACCATCGCCGGCGATCAGGCCCAGCTTGACGAAGCTTTCGGCGAACCGCGCGCTTTCGCCCGCGATGCGCAAGTCGCACATGCAGGTCAGGTCGCAGCCCGCGCCCATCGCCGCGCCGTTGACTGCGGCGATCACCGGCACTTCCAGCGCCGCGAAGGCCAGCGGCAGGCGTTGGATGCCGCGCTTGTAGGCCAGCCTCGTGGCGGCGGGCGAGCCGGTGTTGAGATTGCCGCCCGGCTTCATCTCGTGGATGTTCCCGCCCGAGGAAAAGCCCTTGCCCGCGCCGGTGAGGATGGCGACGCGCGCCGCCGGATCGCTTTCGAGCCGGGCCAGCGCGGCGATCAGCGCCTCGACCATTTCCGGGTCGGAAATGGGATTGCGCATCTCGGGCCGGTTGAGCGTGAGCGTGACGATGCCTTCGCCGTCCGCCTCGTAAAGTACCGCGTCTGACAAGTCGGGACCTCCTTTGCAGCCCGGGCCATAAGCGCTTGCGCCCCTGCACCACAAGCCTTGACGCGCGCCGCGCCACCGGGAAGTCATGCGCCGGACCAATCGACAAGGGAGACGGGAATGTCGGAATGGATGCGCGCCGATGGCGTGGCGATCGTGACGGGCGCGGCGGGCGGCATGGGCCGCGAATGCGCGCGGCTGCTGGCCGAGGACGGCTGGCCCGAGCTGCTGCTGTGCGATCTTGACGAGGCCCGGCTCGAAGCCGTGGCCGAGCCGCTGCGCGCGGCGGGCGCGACGGTTTCGGTGCTGGCCGGCGAAGTGACCGCGCCGGAATTCTGGTCCGCGCTGACGGCCGCGGTGGCCGGCAAGGGCATCGGCGCGATGATCCACACCGCCGGGGTCTCTCCGCATATGTGCGGGGCGCAGCGGCTGCTGGAAATCAACCTCGATGCCACGGTCATGCTGGTCGATGCGATCCAGCCGCTGATGAACGCGCGCGGCGGCGTGGTGCTGTTCGCCTCGATGGCGAGCTATTTCTCGATCTCGCCCGAGGCGGATGCCGCTTTCGTCGGGCCGTTGCCGGATGCGCCCGCCGCGCGGCTCGTGTCGCTGGCGCCGAGCAGCGAGGCGGCCTATCCGCTGTCCAAGCGCGCGGTCCGCGCGATCGCGCAGCGCGAGGCGCGCCGCTTCGGCGAGCGCGGGGCGCGGATCGTGTCGATGTCTCCGGGCTTCATCGACACGCCGATGATGACCGACGAAATGAACCCGCAAGTCCAGCACATGCTGGAACAGTCGGCGCTGGCGCGCCTGGGCCGGCCGGCGGAACTGGCGGCGGTGGCGGTGTTCCTGTGCGGCCCGCGCGCCGGCTTCGTCACCGGCTGCGACATCATCGTCGATGGCGGCGCGCTGGCGGCGCTGGGCATCCCGAAAGTCTGACCGGGGGCGCTTCCCCTCTCGCGCGGCGCGAGAGGGGAAGCGGACTGGCGTAAGCCGGGGCCTCAGGCGTTCTGCCGGGCGGCGCCCATCATCTTGCTGATATCGACCTGGCCAGTGGCCAGCCCGCCCATGAAGCCGCCATCGACCGGCAGGACGATGCCGTTGACCACCGCGGCCGCGTCGCTGTTGATCAGCACCAGCGGGCCGGCCTGTTCCGCGGGCGTGGTATAGCGGCCGAGCGGCTCGGCGGCGGCATCGACCACGTCCTTGCCCGAGGTGGCGTGGAAGGTCGCCATCATCGGCGTCTGCGTGGGCGAGGGCAGCGAGCAGTTGATGCGGATGCCCCGCTTGATCAGGTGCGCGCCCATGTACTGGGTCCAGACGATCACCGCTTCCTTGGAGAAGGCATAGCCTTCGGAAACCTGGTCCATGTTCGCCTCGCACCATTCGAGGCCGGCCTGGAAGCCCTGCGTCGCCAGAAGCTGCATGTGCACCGGGATGCGGCGGCTCCAGCCCAGGCCGCCGGTGGAAGCGATCGAGATGATCGCGCCCTTGTCGCCCATCAGCGGGATGACCTGTTCGGTCAGGTGGCGGGTGCCCAGGAAGTTGACCTTCATCGTGTCGATCGGCGGGAAGCCGCCGCCGCCGGGAAGGCCGGCGCAGTTGAACAGGCAATCGACCTTGCCGCCGACCGCCGCCACGCCCGCTTCGATCGAGGCGGGATCGCGCAAGTCGATCTGGTTGAACGAGGCCAGCGGCAGCGCCACCTCCTTGTAGTCGAAGCCGTGCACCTCGGCGCCGAGATCGAGCAGGATCTTCGCCGTCGCCTCGCCCATGCCGGAAAAGCAGCCGCTGACGATAACGCGCTTGCCCTTGTATCCCAGAATATCGCTCATCTCGTGGTCCTTCCTCTCTCGAACGCTGCCCAATGGCCTGGAAATCCGCGTAGCCGAGGGCGGCTAGCTATGCCGCGCGCCGCCAGGCCATCAACCGTCAATTCGCCTCATCGCCGCGGCGATGCACGGGGCCCCTCACATGCGCGGCATGGGGGCATTGGCTTCCTTCGCGCGCTTGCCCAATGCCTCGCGCGCCTTGGCGCGGACATAGGCGTGAAGCTGGCGGATCTCGTCGTCGCTCAGCATGTCGAAGCGCGGCATCCCGCGCTCGATCAGGGCGCCGGTCTTGAGCAGCGTGCTGAAGCTGTCGAGATTGAGCGCGATGGCCGATTCCCGCAGATCCGGCCCCGGCGTGCCGGTCGCCTGCAGGCCGACGCCGTGGCAGGCGGCGCAGCGGATCGACAGCGCGCGGCCCGCCTGCACGTCGGCCTCGACCAGCTTGTAGTCGGGATCGTCCAGCGCGCTCACCACGAAGTTGGGCGGCGGGCTGGCGGGCAGGCTCTGCTTGCCGTCCAGCGCGAAAGTCAGCAGCCGGCGCGGCTGCAGGCCATACTTGTAGCCCATGTCCATGAAGTGCCCATAGGCCGAAGTGGTGCCGCCATAGCCGACCAGGACCGAGACATACTGCCTGCCGCCCAGGCTGTAGCTGATCGGTGCGCCGATGATGCCGAGCCCGGCGTCGAACTTCCACACTTCCTTGCCGGTCACGCCGTCGAACGCGCGCAGGAAACCGTCGGCCGTGCCCTGGAACACCAGCCCGCCGGCCGTGGCGAGCGTGCCGCCGTTCCACAGCCCCTTGTGCCGCACGCGCCAGGCCTGCTGCTGCGTCACCGGATTCCACGCGACGAGATAGCCGTGGCCATCGCCTTCCTGCTCGACGATCGGCTCCAGCATCAGGCCCATGACGTTGAAGGCATTCTCCGAGCCACCCTCGCGCGAGAAGCGCGCGCCGATCTGCTGGACCGGGATGTAGACGAGGCCGGTCTTCGGGCTGAAGCTCATCGCCTGCCAGTTGTGCCCACCCACGGTGCCCGGCCAGATTTTGGTAAGTCCGGTTTCATAGCGGATGTCCGGCTCCTCGATCGGGCGGCCGGTCTTCAGGTCGATGCCCTTGGCCCAGGTGATCACCGTGGTGCCGCCGGCCGAGATCACTTTGCCGGTCCTGCGGTCGATGACATAGAGAAAGCCGTTGGTCGGTGCATGGAGGATGACGTCGCGCGGCTTGCCGTCGATCGTCAGCGTGGCGGTGACGATATTGGGAGTCGCCTTGTAGTCCCAGGAATCGCGGGGATTTTCCTGATAGTGCCAGATATACTTGCCGGTATCGGCATCCAGCGCGACGATGCTGGAGGTATAGAGATCATCGCCCCCGGCCGGATCGCGCTTCTGCGGATCATAGGGGCCGGCATTGCCCGCGCCGATATAGACGCGGTTCAGTTCGGGATCGAACGTGATGCCGTTCCACACGGTGCCGCCGCCGCCGGTGGCCGCGGTGAAGTTTGCTCCCCACGATTTCGCGGCGGCCTCCATCGCCGGGTCGCCCCGGTTCTGGTCGGGCGTGCCCGGCACGGTGTAGAAGCGCCAGAGCTGCCTGCCGGTATTGGCGTCGAACGCGGTGACGAAGCCGCGCGCGCCGAAATCGGCGCCGCCATTGCCGATGATGACCTTGCCGTTCATCACGCGCGGCGCGCCGGTGCTGATGTTGAAGGCGCCGGGCGGGATCGATTCGGCGATCCACAGTTCCTTGCCGGTTTTCGCATCGAGCGCGAAGATCCGCCCGTCGAGCGCGGCGGCGAAGACCTTGCCGTTCTCGTAAGCCATGCCGCGATTGGCGCCGAACGAGAAATGCATCTTGTCGGGATGGTGCTTCCAGACTTCGGGATCGTAAGTCCACAGTTGCTTGCCGGTCGCGGCATCGACCGCGTAGACCTTGGCATAGCTGCCGGTGAAATAGACCACGCCACCCACTTCGAGCGGGGTCGCCTCCAGCGTCACTTCGCCCGGCAGGTCGAGCGACCAGGCCAGCCCCAGCTTGCCGGCATTGGCGGCGTCGATCTGGGCCAGGCGCGAATAGCCGGTCTCGTCGAACCCGCCGCCCACCGCCGGCCAGTCGTCACCCGCGCCCACGGCCTTTTGCGATGCGGCGACGGCGTTCATCGTGGGACCGGCCGCGATCAGCGCGATGGCGGCGGCCGCGAGGATGGGCACGAACTTGCGCGACATGCGATCTTCTCTCCCCAATGCTTGTTGACGCGATTCTCTAGTCTGTTTTGAGCCAATGTAAATCGTAACGCCTAGGTCGGGCATGGAATGTGCCTTTGGCGCCTGGCGGCCGGTGCCGCTTCCACCTGCGTCGATTAAACTCTAGAGGACGGTCATCGGGGGCGGGCGCGGCGGGAGGCGGAAACCAGAGTGGCGGAACGGGGATCGAAGGCACGGGCGGGGCGCAATGCCCGATCCGGCAACGTGGCGGGCGCCGATCGCCGTGACCTGATCCTGGCCGCCGCCTCGCGCCGCTTCGCCGAATTCGGCTTCGGGGCCACCACCGTGCGCCAGATCGCCGATGACGTGCACGTGCTATCCGGCAGCCTCTATCACCACTTCGCCACCAAGGAGGAGATCCTCGACGAGATCGTGCGCGAGGCCGCGCTGGAACAGCGTGACCGATCGCTGCGGATCGCGGCGCTTGCCGCCGGCGCGGAGCAGAAGCTGGTCACGCTGGTGCAGGAGGATCTGCGCGCGCTGACCCGCCGGCTGGAAGCCTATACGATCATCTTCAACGAGCGGAAATTCTTCCGCCGCAGCGCCGATTTCGCCTATCTGATGCAGGCCCGCAAGGCGGCCTACGACGCTTGGGTCGCGATCCTTGAGGAAGGCATCGCCGAGGGCGTGTTCCGCCCGGATATCGACCGTTACCTGACGATATCCACGATCATGCGGATGCTCACCAACGGCGCCGACTGGTTCATGCACGAGGACGGATCGCCGATCGACGCCATGGCGCATTACTCGCTGGATGCCTTGTGCGATTTCTATGTCGGCTTCGTGCTCCGCTCGATCCGCGCGGCCGGGCGCGGCGACGAGGCGATCCCGCGCCCGCTCGTGCTGGACTGAGGAGTGGAGGTGCCGCAAGCCTATCGCGAGCCGGAGCGTGCGTGGCGGATCGCGCTGATCGCCGAGAGCTTCGCGCGGCTGCTCGGCCGTCCGCTGGTGGAGGCAAGCGACGATCCGGTGGCGGCGCTGTGGCAGGCGCCTTGCGCCGTGGTCGCGCATGGGACCGAGGCGGACCCGGTGTTCTTCTTCGGCAACCGCCAGGCGCTCGCCTGCTTCGAATGCGATGTCGCCGGCTTCATCGCCATGCCCTCGCGCCTTTCGGCCGAGGCGCCGCTGCGCGAGGAGCGGCAGGCGCTGCTCGATCGCGTGAGCGCGCACGGCTTCATTGACGACTATGCCGGCGTGCGCATCAGCGCGACGGGCCGGCGGTTCCGCATCGCGCGGGCGGTGGTGTGGAATCTCGTCGATGCGGCCGGGCTGCGCCATGGCCAGGCGGCGACGTTCCAGCCGTGAGCGGCCCCGATGCCGCGCTGGTCAAGGCGCTGGCGGCGCTGGTCGATCAGGGCCTGGGCGCGATCGTGCGCCGTCCGCTGGTGATCGGCATCTGCGGCGCGCAGGGCAGCGGCAAGTCCACGCTGGCGCGCGCGCTGGAAGCGGGCTTGCAAGCGGCGGGCCGCGCCGTCGCCACGCTGTCGATCGACGATCTCTATCGCACGCGGGCGGAGCGGCAGGGGTTGGCGCGCGCGGTCCATCCGCTGCTGGCGACGCGCGGGGTGCCCGGAACGCATGACGTCGCGCTGGGCCTTGCCACGATCGCCGCGCTGGAGCGGGGTGAGCCCGCCGCGCTGCCCCGGTTCGACAAGGCCAGCGACGATCGCCTGCCGCGCGCGCAATGGCCGCTCGCGCCGGCGCGGTGCCAGGTGCTGATCCTCGAAGGCTGGTGCGTCGGCGCACGCCCGCAGCCTGTCGAAGCGCTGGCGGTGCCGGTCAACGCGCTGGAAGCCGGCGAAGACCCGGACGGGATCTGGCGAGCCTATGCCAACACGGCGCTGGCCGGCGAATACCAGGCGCTCTTCGCCCGGATCGACCGGCTGGTGCTGCTTGCCGCGCCGGACTTCGCGGTGGTGCACGACTGGCGTCTGGAACAGGAGCGTGATCTTGCCGCGCGTGCCGGCCCGGATGCGCCGGGGCTGATGGACGCCGCGGCGGTCGCCCGGTTCATCCAGCACTACGAACGGATCACGCGGCACATCCTGGCCGAGATGCCCGGCCGCGCCGACTTGCTTGTCCGGCTGGACCGGCAGCGGCGGCCGTCGTTTTAGAATGCGCCTCACGGTGTCGCCCCGAAATGCGCCTTTCCGCGCATTTCGCAAATCACTCTCAGCCCGCGTCGTTCGCCATGCCCGCCTTGCGCCGCGCGCGTTCGGCGTGGCGGCGGCGGCGCTTTTCCAGCGAGGCCAGCGTCGGCACGGCATCGTCGACCAGGTCGGCGAGATAGGCGCCGCGCTCGCCCGGCGGCCGGTCTGGGCCGACGGTGGTGTCGCGGATCGTCTGCCGCTCAATCTCGGCATTGAGCAGCGCGCCCAGCAAGGCGGCATAGGCCGACAGGTAAAGCCACATCAGGAACACGACGATCGCCGAGAGCGAACCGTACGTCGCGTTGTAATCGGTGATATAGGCGACATAGAGCGAGAAGCCGAACGAGACCACGATCCACAGCACGGTCGCCAGCAGCGCGCCCGGCGTCAGCCAGCGCCACTTCGCCGGCCGCCGGTCGGGCCCATAGCGCATGATGAGGGCGAAGCCGGCGCTGCCCAGCAGGATCGCCACCGTCCAGGTGAGCAGCTTGAACAGCAGCGCGGTCGAATCTCCCAGGTAATAGCCCGCCTGTATCTGCAGCCAGGCGAACACGCCGCCGCTCAGCACGCCGGTCAGCGCGATCAGGATCGCCGCCAGCGTCAGCCCGGCGGCGCGCAGGGTGAGCGTCACCGTGCCGCGCGATTCGTGTTCCTCGTTGATGATGTTGAGCGCGCTGATCATGCCGCTCGCCGCGCGCATCCCGCCATAGACCGCGAAGAACAGCGCGATCACCAGCGCCACGCCGGTCACGCCCGTGCTGGTGCTGACGATCTGGAGCAGCTGCTGCTCGATCAGGCGCGCGGCGTCGGCGGGTACGACCTTGACGATGGCGCGCATCTGGCGCTGCACGGCAGCGGGATCGCCGACCAGGCCATAAGTCATCACCGTCGCGGCGATCAGCGGGGTCAGCGCCAGGAAGGTGAAGAAGGCGACGCCGGCCGCCAGCAGCCCCAGTTCATGAAACCCGGTCATCACCCAGAGCCGCTTAAGTACCTGGAACCAAGCCTGTTTGGACATGGCCCATGGTGAATTGGCGGTTGCGCCCGGCGTTTTGCTCGGCAAAGGTACGGCGTCGCTCAAGGGGTCGCTGCCCATCGATGCTGGAACCATCCGGCCCGATGCGCGATTGTCGGATTCGAGATTGTCGGATTTGATGGGCACGGACGGTTCGGGCCTCCAGGGGATGGCATATTCAGAAGCTTATGCCCAAGTCAAAGGTCAAGCGCCGGCATGGTTCCATGCGCGGCGTGATCGGGGCAGGATTCCTTTCGCTGGCGCTCTGTGCCGTGCAGTCGCGCGCGCAGGAGGCCCCCGGTTCCCCGCCAGCCGATCCCGATGCGCTGGAGGCGGGCACGCTGCCGGTCCCGCCCTTGCCGCCGGGCGCGAATCTGCCGGCGGTGGACCCCGTCATTCCCGACAGCGAGTTCAACGCGGCAATTCCCCCGCTCGATGCGAATGATGATGCGGAACTGGATCGCCCGCTCGAATCGATCACCGATTTCGAACGGCGCCTTGCCGCCGATCAGGCCGGAGTCGCGCCGACCGAGGGGCAGGCCGCCCCGCTCGGCGATCCCGCGCTGGCCGATGGCGATGCCACCGAGGAAGTGGGCGACGCGCCCGTGCGCGATGCGGAATTGACCGCGCCGCTGCCGTCGATCGACCAGTTCGAAGTCGCCCCGGTCCAGTTCGCCGAAGATGCGTCGGACGAGCAGAAAGACGCCGAAGTCGCCTATCGCACGCAGATCGACGGCCTCGATCTGGCCGACAAGGAGACCGATGCCGGCCTCAAGAGCCAGTTCAACAGCCTTTCCGCGCTGAAATCGGGCGACGGCAAGGCGGCGAACGTGGCGATGGTCTCGGCGCGACTGAACGAGGACAGCGAACTGGTGCGCAATGTCCTGGCGTCCGAAGGCTGGTTCGATCCGGTGGTGCGCGCGCGGATCGACCGTTCCGCCGTGGCCGATGGCCCGCCGCTTACCGCGGTGATCGCCGTCACGCCGGGCAAGCGCTATGCGCTGGCCGGTATCGTCGTCCAGGCCGACCCGACCGACCCGCCGGGGCTGATCGCCGACAATCTGGCGCTCAAGGTGGGGGAGCCGATCGTCGCCCCGCGCATCCAGGGGGCAGAGGCGCAAGTGGCGCTGGCGCTGCCGCAAAACGGCTATCCTTTCGCCGAAGTGGGCCAGCGGGACATCCTGCTCGATCGCGATACCGGCGGCGGCGTCTATACCCTGCCGGTCACGGTCGGGCCCAAGGCGCGCTACGGCGGTTTCGAGACCGAGGGCAATCTGGCCTTCGATGCCCGGCACGTCGCCGTGCTGGCGCGCTTCGATCGCGGCGAGCTTTACGACAGCCGCGAGATCGACGATCTGCGCAAGGCGCTGGTCGCCACCGGGCTGTTCTCGACGATCTCGGTCGAGCCCCGGCGCACGGGTCAGCCGGCGGGCGACGGGACCGAATACGTCACGGTCCACGTCAACCAGAACGCCGGGCCGCCGCGCACCATCGCGGGCAGCGCCGGCTATGCCGCCGGGCAGGGCTTCACGCTGGAAGGCACCTGGACGCACCGCAACATGTTCCCGCCCGAAGGCGCGCTGATCGCCCACGGCATCGCGGGCACGCAGGAACAGGGCGCGGGCGTGACGTTCCGCCGATCCAACGCGGGCCGGCGCGATCGCACGTTCGAGGTGGTGGCCGAGGCGCTGCACAGCAATTACGATGCCTACAGCGCCTATACCGGGCGCCTTGCCGCGCGGATCAGCCGCGATTCGACGCCGATCTGGCAGAAGCGGTGGACTTATGCCTATGGCGTGCAACTGCTGGGCACGGCGGAGAAGGACTATGACTTCACCCGCGCCGCGCGCAACCGCCGCACGTTCTACATCGGCGGGCTGACCGGCCAGCTCGGCTATGACCGGACCGACGATCTGCTCGATCCCACCCGCGGCTTCCGCCTGACCGCGCTGGTCGAGCCCGAAGGATCGCTGGGCGACGGGTTCAATCCTTATGTCCGCGCGCGGATCGATGCCTCGGGCTATTATCCGGTGGGCGATAGCCTGGTGCTGGCCGGCCGCGTGCGCTTCGGCACGATCCAGGGCGCGAGCCGGTTCGATATCGCGCCTTCGCGGCGGTTCTATTCGGGCGGCGGCGGTTCGGTGCGCGGCTTCGGCTATCAGAAGCTGGGGCCGCTCGATCCCAACGGCGATCCGATCGGCGGGCGCAGCCTGAACGAGGCGGCGGCCGAAGTGCGTTATCGCTTCGGCAATTTCGGCGTGGTCGGCTTCGTCGATGCCGGCCAGTCCTATGCCGCGACGATGCCGCGCTTCACCGATCTGCGTTACGGCGTGGGCATCGGCGGGCGCTTCTACACCAATTTCGGCCCGCTGCGCGTCGATGTGGCGACGCCGATCGACCGGCGGCCGGGCGAGGCGCGGTTCAATCTCTACGTCTCGATCGGGCAGGCGTTCTGATGGCCGGGGACGAACCTGAGGCGATGGCGCCCGAAACGCCGGCCGTGCCGGAGGCGGAGGGCGAAGCGCCGGCGCGCCGCGGCGGCTGGGGCGTGCGGCTGGCCAAGACCGCGGTGGCGATCGTGCTGGGGCTGGTGGCGCTGGTGATCGCGGTGATCTTCGGCATCGACACCGGGCCGGGGCACCGCTTCGTGGCCGACCAGATCGCCGCGCTCGAATTCGAGAACGGGATGAAGATTGGCGTCGGGCGGATCGAAGGCTCGCTCTATGGCGCGATGACGCTGCATGACCTGTCGATCCGCGATCCCAGGGGCGAATTCCTGTTCGCGCCCGAGGTCCATGTCGATTGGCGCCCCTTCGCCTACCTGTCGAACCACGTCGATGTGCGTTCGGCCACGGCCGGGCGCATGATCCTGCGGCGCGTGCCGCAATTCCGCCCGACGCCGCCGAGCGACGCGCCGCTGCTGCCCGATCTCGATATCGACATCGGCCGCCTGAAAGTGACGCGCTTCATCGCCGAGCCGCCGGTTTCGGGCGAGCGGCGCATTGCCACGATCGACGGCAAGGCGCATATCGCCGATGGCCGCGCCCAGATCGAGGCGAGCGGCGGCGCGATCGCGGCGCGGGGACTGGCCGGCGGCGATCGCTTCCGGGTGAAGCTGGATGCGGTGCCGGACCGGAACCGGCTGGATATCGACCTTGATCTCAACGCGCCGCGTGGCGGGCTGATCGCCGCGCTGGCCGGCCTGGACCAGCCGCTGGCGATGAAAGTCAGCGGCAAGGGCGACTGGGCGGCGTGGAACGGCCAGCTGGCCGCCGATCTGGGCGGCGGCGAGTTCGCCCGGCTGGCGCTGAGCGCGCGCGACGGCACGTTCGCCATCAAGGGCCCGACCCGGATCGCGCGCCTGTTTACCGGGCCGACCGCCAGCCTGCTGGGCCCGGTCACGCAGCTCGATCTCACGGCCGCGCTGGCCGATCGCCGCGCGACGCTTTCGGGCCAGGTGGCCAGCGATGCCTTCACGCTTACGCCGCAGGGCGTGGTCGATCTGTCGGACAACAGCTTCGCGGACCTGAAGCTTGCCTTCGTCCTGCTCAAGCCTTCGGCGCTGGCCGAGAACCTCAGCGGCGCCGGGCTGCGCGCGCTGCTGACGCTGGATGGCGCCTTCGTCACGCCCCGGGTGCGCTACGCGATCAACGCCAACCGCATCGTGATGAACGACATGGGGCTGGAGCAATTTTCCGCGACCGGCGCGGCGCGCGTCGATGCCGACAAGATCATGATCCCGGTGACGGCGCGGGCGGCGCGCATCACCGGGCTCGACACGGTGGCGGGCGGCGCGCTGGCCAATGTCCGGCTCGACGGCGATCTGGCGATCGACGGGCCGCGCGTGCTTTCCGACAACATGCGCATCCGGTCGGATCGCATCGATGCCAGGGTCATCCTCCTGGCCGACATGAGCAAGGGGCTCTACACCGGCGCGATCAACGGGCGGATCGACGCTTACCGGCTGGAAAGCGTCGGCATCCTCAATATCGAAACCGATGTCGACCTGAAGAGCGAGGCCCGTGGCTTCGCGCTGGAAGGCACGGTCAAGGCGCGGTCGACCCGGCTGATCAACGAAAGCCTGCGGACTTATCTGGGCGGCAATTTCGCCGCTTCCTCGCGCGTGCGCTATGGCTCGGACGGGATGGTGCGGTTTTCCGCGCTGCGGCTGGAAGCGCCCGATCTGCGCATCCTGGGCGGGCAGGGCAGCTATGCGCCCGACGGACGGATCACGCTGGCCGCCGACGGCACTTCGCGGCGCTATGGCCGGATCGGCGTGCGCGTGGCCGGCACGATCGCCGACCCCAACGCGCATGTCACCGCCGAGCGGCCCGATCTGGGCATCGGCCTGGCCAATCTCGACGCGCGGATCGACGGCGTGCGCGGCGGCTATCGCCTCGATCTGACCGGCGACACCGATTACGGCCCGCTCAAGGCCGATGTCACGCTGGGCATGGGCAAGGCGCTTTCGCTGCAGATCAACAGCGGGAACCTGTCGGGCGTCGATTTCGCCGGCCATCTCACCCAGACCGCCGCCGGGCCGTTCACGGGTGAGCTGACCGCCAATGGCAACGGCATGGGCGGGCTGGTGCGGCTCGGCGCCGAAGGACGCTACCAGACGGCCGATTTCAATATCCGCGCGCGCGGCACCGCGTTTGCCGGGCCGGCCAACCTGACGATCGGCTCGGCCATCATAGACGGGCGCGCGGTGCTCTATGACCAGCCGCTGGTGATCGCCGACGCGCAGCTGGCCGGCAGCCATTACGGCAGCTTCGATATCGCGGCCGCGCGCGTGCTGATCGATTACCGCAATGGCCGGGGCCACGCCAAGGGCCTGATCGAAGGGTCCAGCGGCGTGCCGTTCCGCATGAGCCTCAATGCCGATCTCCAGCCGCAGCTCTGGCGCGTGGCGCTGGCCGGGCGGGTGCGCGGGCTCGACGTGAAGACCTTGAGCCCGGCGCGGATCGTGCCGAAGGACGGGACTTACGAGCTGCTGCCCACCTCGATCACGTTCGGTGGCGGCAACGTCCGGCTGGCGGGGCGCTTTGGCGCGGGGATGAAGCTGCAGAGCCGGCTGGAAAACGTCGACATGGCGCTGGTCAATGCCTTCATGCCGGGGCTGGGCCTGGGCGGCAGCGCCAGCGGCAGCCTCGATTTCGAGCAGGCCGATGCCGCGGCCTTCCCGCGCGCCGATGCCCGGCTGCACCTGGGCAACTTCACGCGCACCACCGCGACGCTGGTGAGCCAGCCGGTCGACGTCAATTTCGTCGGCAAGCTGCTGCCCGATGGTGGCGAGGCGCGCGCGGTGATCCGCCGGCGCGGCACCGTGATCGGCCGGCTGGTCGCTTCGCTGCGGCCCTTGCCGCCGGGATCGGGGCCGTGGAGAGAACGGCTGATGAGCGCGCCGCTGGGCGGCGGCATCCGCTATAACGGCCCGGCCGATACGCTGTTCTCCTTCGCCGGCCAGCCCGACCAGCGGCTGGGCGGGCCGGTGGGCCTGGCCGCCGATTTCTCGTGCCGGGTGGCCGATCCGTGCCTTGCCGGCGTCGTGCGCGGCAAGGGCATGACTTACGAGAACCTGACATACGGCACGAAGCTGACCGCCATGGACGTGTCCGGCCGGTTCGACGGCAACCGGCTGGAACTGGAACGGCTGACCGCCAATGCGGGCAGCGGCACCATTACGGCCAGCGGTTCGGTCAGCCTTGCCGCCGAAGCGGGCTATCCGATGGACGTTGCCGTCACGCTCGAAAAGGCGCGGCTGGCGCGGGGCGAGGCGCTTTCGGCCAGCGCCACCGGCCAGTTGCGCCTGACCAAGCGCGTTGGCGAGACCGCGCTGCTTTCCGGCCGGCTGCGCCTGCCCGAAACGCGCTACCAGATCGTGCGCGAAGGCGCTGCGCAAGTGCCGCAACTGACCGGCGTGCGCTTCAAGCCGGCCACCGGCCCGCAACGCGTGACGGGCGATGAAGTGGCCCGGCCGCTGCCCGGCGCCTTCTCGCTGATCCGGCTGGATATCGAGCTGGTCGCGCCGGAAAAGCTGTATGTCTCGGGCATGGGGCTGGAATCGGAATGGCGCGCGGACTTCACCGTCAAGGGCACCAGCACCGCGCCGGTGCTGGCGGGTGAGGTGGAGCTGGTCCGGGGCACGCTGGGCTTCGCGGGCCGCTCGTTCGAGCTGACAGAGGGCCAGATCGGCTTCACCGGCGGCGCCACGATCGACCCGACCGTGCGGCTGGTCGCCACCGAGGATGTCGAGGACGTGACGGTCAACGTCAATGTCGGCGGGCGGGCGACCAATCCCGAGATCACCTTCTCCTCGGTGCCGGGGCTGCCGCAGGACGAGATTCTCTCGCGCATTCTGTTCGGCAACTCGATTGCCAACCTGTCGGCGATCCAGGCGGTGCAGCTTGCCGCCTCGCTCAATTCGCTGCGTGCCACCGGGGGCGGGCTCAACCCGCTCGGCAAGTTGCGCTCGGCGACGGGGATCGACCGGCTGCGCATCCTCAGCCCGGATGAGCAGGCGGGCCGTGGCACCGCGCTGGCCGCCGGGCAGTACATCACTGACGACATCTATGTGGAGCTTATCACCGATACGCGCGGTTTCACCGCCACGCAGCTTGAAGTGGCGATCACCAAGTGGCTTTCGGTGCTGAGCCAGGCGGGCGGATCGGGCGTCAACAGCGTCAACGTGCGGATCAAGAAGAACTACTGATGCGCGCCGCGATGCTGATCCCCGCCTTGTGCCTGCTCGCCGCCTGCAACCGGGAAAAGAGCTTCGACGAACGGTTCGAGGCGGCGCGCCGGCAAGTGGATGCCACGTCCGGCCGGATCGACGCGGACCTGAAAGCCAGGGCCAGCGCGGCGGCCGAGGCGTCCGATCCGGCGCCCCCGGCAAGCGAGGGGCCGGTCATCTAGCATTCAGGCGATGGTATCGCTGGCAAACCCGGCCGCGGGGGGCTGGCAAATGGGAGGGGGATCGCCGCGCAGCGGTGGTGGAGGGGTGTCACCGCTGGCGGGAACGCCCGACCGTCAGCGCTACGCGCTGCCACCTTCCCGACAAGACGAGGAATGTCCCGTTCTCCCGATGGGAAACGACGCCATCGCAGGATTTGCGGACCGCGCCCCCGGCCTTCCACCTTGACGCGCGCGGCGTGGCGGGGGCAAGCCGATAGCCATGGTTGAAGGAACCCCCGGGATGGACGCTGTCGCCACTCGCAACACGCTCGCCCGGCGCGAATGGCTGCTGCGCACGCTGGCGGAACTGCGCACGCTTTCGCCGCGCGCCAGTGCCATGCCCGCTTACCCGACCATCACCGCGCAGGATTTCCTTGACCGTCACTATGCGGTCAACCGGCCGGCCTTGCTGCGCGGCGAGGTGGCCGGCTGGCCGGCGCTGCGCCTGTGGACGCCCGAATACCTGAAGGCCAGGATCGGCGCCGCCGAGATCGAATTCCAGGGCGGGCGCGGCGCGAACGAGAACTATGAACGGTTCAAGCAGCGGCACCGCCGCCGCCTGCCGTTCGATCAGTTCATCGACCTGATCACGGGCAAAGGGGTGGACAACGACGCCTATGTCACCGCCTACAACAACCGGAACAACATCGCCGCGCTGCAGCCGCTGCACGCGGACCTGGGCTTCATCGACCACTTGCTCACCCGCGATGTCGAGCATCCGCACGGCATGATGTGGATCGGCCCGGCCGGCACCTTCACGCCCTTGCACCATGACCTGACCAACAACCTGCTGGTCCAGATCACCGGCAGCAAGCGGGTGCTGATGGTCGCGCCCGAGGAGGGGCCAAGGCTCTATAACGATCATCACGTCTTCAGCCAGGTGCGCGATATCGAGCATGTGGACCTCAAGCGGTTTCCCGGCATGGCCAACCTGCACGCCATGCGGTTCGACCTGAAGGCGGGCGAGGCGCTGTTCATCCCGATCGGCTGGTGGCACCAGGTCACGGCACACGATTTCAGCGTCTCGATCACTTATACCAACTTCCGCTGGCGCAACGATTTCCACGTCGGTTTCCCGATGAAATAGCCGTGGGGCAAACGGCTGCGGCAGCGGCCACAAGCGATTTGCCGGAATTACCCGGACGGCGGCCGCTGCCGGCCCCGTCGATCAAGGAGTCACACAGGGTGTCGAACGATCTCTATTCGCGGTTCGCGCAAAGCTTCGCGCGCCATGCCGACCGGGTCTTCATCGAGGATGCGGGCCGCGACTGGACCTATCGGGACATCGCCCGGGCCGCCGGCCGGCTGGCGGGCCGGCTGATCGCGCTCGGCGCCGCGTCGGGCGAGCGGGTGCTGGTGCAGACCGACAAGTCGGTGGAAACGCTGATCCTCTACATTGCCACCGTGCGCTGCGGCGCGGTCTATCTGCCGCTCAATGTCGATTATACCGAGGCGGAACTGGCCTATTTCGTCGGCGATGCAACGCCGGTGCTGGCGGTCTGCCGCGAGCGGAGCCTTGACCTGTTCGGCCGGATCGGCGGCAAGGGGCTGGCCATCCGCACGCTCGACCAGCTCTTCGCCGATCTGCCGGAGGAAGAAGCCGCGCCGGTTGCGCGCGCGCCGGATGACATCGCGGCGATCCTCTATACCTCGGGCACCACCGGCAAGCCCAAGGGCGCGATGCTGACCCATGCCAATCTCGTCTCGAACGGCGAAGTGCTGATCGACCTGTGGCGCTTCACGCCCGAGGACCGGCTGATCCATGCCTTGCCGATCTTCCATGTCCATGGCCTGTTCGTCGCCATGCACTGCGCGCTGTTTTCGGGCGCGACGGTGATCTTCATGGGCAAGTTCGATGCCGCCGCCGTGATCCGCGCCATGGCCGGGGCGACCGTGCTGATGGGCGTGCCGACGTTCTACATCCGCCTACTGGCCGATCCCGCCTTCACGCGCGAGGCGGGGGCGAACATGCGGCTGTTCGTTTCGGGATCGGCCCCGCTTTCGGCCGATATCCACCGCGCTTTCGAGGACCGCACCGGCCACCGCGTGCTGGAACGCTATGGCATGACCGAGACCGGGATGATCACGTCCAACCCCTATGACGGCGAACGGCGCGCCGGCTTCGTCGGCCCGCCGCTGCCCGGTGTCTTGCTGCGCATCGCCGAGTTCGAGACGGGCCGGGTGCTGCAGCAAGGCGAAGTCGGCATCGTCGAGGTCAAGGGACCGAACGTGTTCAAGGGCTATTGGCGGATGCCCGAAAAGACCGCGGCCGAGTTCCGCCCCGACGGCTATTTCATCACCGGCGACATGGGCTTTATCGACACCGACGGTTCGGTGCAGCTTGTCGGCCGCGAGAAGGATCTCATCATCACCGGCGGGCTCAACGTCTATCCGGCCGAAGTCGAGGCGCTGCTCGATGATCGGCCCGACGTGGCCGAGGCGGCGGTGATCGGCGTGCCGCATCCCGATTTCGGCGAGGCGGTGGTCGCCGTGGTGCAGCCGGCCGGGGCGTTTGACGCCGAAGCGGTGCGCGTCGAAATGCGCCGCGATCTGGCCGCCTTCAAGGTGCCCAAGACGATCCTGACGCTGGACGAATTGCCGCGCAACACCATGGGCAAGATCCAGAAGAAGCTGCTGCGCGAACGCTATGCCGATCTGTTCGCGGGTGTTGCCGGCGCTTGATTCTTAGGGGTTGTTTGTAGGATGGAATCTGTGGGGAAATGCGCCTCACGGCGCATGGCCGCTAAGAAATGCGCTCTTCCGCGCATTTCCCAACAGACTCCCTTTCCAGCCAACCTCCTAAACCGCCGGCCGCAAATGCGTCGCTTCGTCATGGTGGTGATCGGCGATGCCGTGCTGGTGGTCGGTGCTGGCGGCCAGCAGGTTGAGCGCGCCGAATTTGACGCCACGTTCGCCGCGCACCTGGTTGGCGAAGGAGTGGACCGCGGCGGTGGCCCCTTTCAGGATCACGCTTTCCATCGAATGGAAATGATCGAGCCGCACCACCGTGCTCGCGGCCACAAGGTCATGGTGGGCATGTTGCAGCTCGGCCAGCCGCTGGGGCAGGGCGCGGACGCGGTGATCGACGATATAGGAGAGGTTGGCCACGCACAGGTCGCCGGGGTTGTCCTCGGCCCGCCAGTGCTCCAGCCCTTCGCGCACCAGATCGCGCACCGCTTCGGACCGGCTGGCATAGCTGCGCGCGCTGACTTGCCGGTCCAGCGACTGGCCGAGCTGATCGTCGATGGAAATGGTGATTCGCTGCATGGGACGCGATCATAGCAGATGCCGGCCGCCGCATGGGGCATTCGACGTAGGGACGCGGCACTGCCAGCCGGTATGAAGAATAGGAAATTTCTTCATACCGGAGGCATCCATGAGTATCGCCGCGCATCGCATCGCCCTGATGGCCGGGCTCGTGACGGCGCCGGTGCTTGCCGGCCCCGCCCATGCGCAATCCGCGCCGGGCCAATCCGCATCGGGCCCATCCGTATCGAGTGAGGAGAGGCCGGCCGACGAGATCATCGTCTATGGCCGCGCGCTGCCGCAGATCGGCGAAGCGCTATCGGGCTCGCAAGGGATCGTGGGCTTTCGCGATTTCGCCAACCGGCCGCTCTCGCGCGTGGGCGAGCTGGTGGAGAACGTGCCCGGCGTGATCGCCACGCAGCATTCGGGCACGGGCAAGGCCAACCAGTATTTCCTGCGCGGCTTCAATCTCGATCATGGCACCGATTTCGCCGGCTTCGTCGATGGCGTGCCGACGAACATGCGCACGCATGGCCATGGCCAGGGCTATCTCGATCTCAACTTCCTGATCCCCGAACTGGTCGAGCGGATCGATTATCGCAAGGGCCCCTATTTCGCCGACGTGGGGGACTTTTCCGCCGCCGGTACGGTCGCATTCACCACCGCGCGAACGGTGCCGCGCCCGATCGTGGAACTGACCCTGGGCAGCTATGGCTATTATCGCGCGCTGGCGGCGGGAAGCGCCGCGCTGGGCGGCAAGGATCTTCTCGTCGCGCTGGACGGCACGCTGTCGAATGGCCCCTGGGCGCTGGACGAGGATCTCCACAAGATCAACGCGCTGGCCAAGCTGTCCAGCGGCAGCGCGCAGGAGGGCTGGAGCCTGTCGTTCAGCGCCTATCATGCCGACTGGAACGCGACCGACCAGGTGCCCCGCCGCGCGATCGCCAGTGGCCTGATCGGCCGTTTCGGCAATATCGACCCTTATCTGGGCGGGCGCACCACCCGGCTGGGGCTGACGCTGAACGGCGCCGGCGGCGGGACGGATTGGACCGCCTATGCGACGTACTACGATTTTCGCCTGACTTCGAACTTCACCTATTTCCTCGAAGACCCGGTCCATAGCGACGAGTTCCAGCAACGTGACCGGCGCGGCGTGTTCGGCGCGCGCCTGCGCCACCGCGCCGATGCCATGCTGGCCGGGCTGCCGCTGGCGATCACGCTGGGCGCCGATGCCCGCTATGATCGCATCGGCAAGGTCGGCCTCTATCACAGCCTGCGCGGCACGCGGACGAACGCGGTGCGCGAGGATCGGGTGGACGAATACAGCGGCGCCCTGTTCGGCCAGGCCGAGCTGGCGCTGAGCCCGCGCCTGCGCCTGATGCTGGGCCTGCGCGGCGATCTTTACGGCTATGACGTGGACGCCGATAACGCCGCCAATTCCGGCAACGGCGCGGACGCGCTGCTGGCGCCCAAGGCGGCGCTTGCCTGGCGGCCGGCCGATCCTGTCGAGCTTTACGCCAATTACGGCGAGAGCTTTCATTCCAACGACGTGCGCGGCGCGACCATCCGTGTCGATCCGGTGACGGGCGATCCGGCCGACCGGGTAGGCGTGCTGGTGCGCGCGCGCGGTGGCGAACTGGGCGGACGCGTCGAGTTCGGCCGCTTCACCGCCTCGCTGGTGGGCTATTACCTGACGCTGGGATCGGAGCTGGTCTTCGTGGGCGATGGCGGATCGACCGAGCCCAACGCGGCCTCGCGCCGCCATGGCGGCGAGGCGACGCTGTTCTGGCGGCCGTTTCCCTGGCTGGCGCTCGATGCCTCGGGCGCGCTCACGCACACGCGCTTTCGCGGCGTGCCTGCCGGCGAGGATCGCATCCCCAACGCGGTGAGCGAAGTCCTTTCCGCCGGGGCCAGCCTCGATTTCGCCTCCGGCCTTTCCGCCAGCCTGCGCTTGCGCCACTTCGGCGGCGCGCCGCTGATCGAGGATGGCAGCGCCCGCTCGCAGCCGACCACGCTGGTCAACCTGGGCGCCTATTACACGCGGGGCGCCGCGCGGCTGGGCGTGGACATGCTCAATCTTTTCGATGCCAGGGACGCCGACATCACCTATTTTTATGCCTCGCGGCTGCCCGGCGAACCGGCCGGCGGCGTGGAGGATCGCCACCTCCACCCGGTGGAGCCGCGCCAGGTGCGCGTGTCGCTAAGGTATGCGTTCTAGTTGGGGGTATGCGTAAAAGAAAATAGGCTTGCGCCGGCGGTCCATGGGGTATCTCGCGTATTACGAATCGTGCGGCATCCGCGTGTAGAGGCGTCGGCGGATTCTGGCAGGCACATTCCGGCAGGCATTCCGGCAGGCAAGGGGTCGATGAGGGATAAACAGGCAGTGCTTGTGCAAAGGGCTCATGCGCAGGCACCAGATGGTTCGCGCGCGTTCACGTTCGCTCGGCCGCGGGGCACCTTGCGGTCGGCCGCCGGCTGGACGCTGCGTGTGTTTGCCGCCGCCGTGCTGACGGTGTCGCTGGCCGCCTGCAAGTCCGAGGAGAAGAAGCCCAAGCGCCCGCCGCCCATGGTCGCGGCCGCGCCGGTGGTCTCGCACGAATTCATCGAGACGATCGAGGCGGTCGGCACCGCGCGCGCCAATGAGCAGGTGACGATCGCCGCGCCCGTGACCGAGCGGCTCGATCGCGTGCTGTTCGATGACGGCATGGCCGTTTCGCGCGGGCAATTGCTGGCCGTGCTGTCGCAAGGGCAGCAGACGGCGGCGCTGAACGGCGCGCTCGCGGCCGAACGGCAGGCCAGCACGCAGTACGATCGCATCAAGAGCATCTACGATCGCGGCTTCGCCACGCGCGCCCAGCTCGACTTGCAGCTCGCCGCCGCCGAACAGGCGCGCGCCACCGCCGAGGAAGCGCGCGCGGAAATCGCCGACCGCATGATCCGCGCCCCGTTCGCGGGCTATACCAGCCTCAGGACGATCTCGGCCGGCGCCATCGTTTCGGCCGGCACGCCGATCGTTACCGTCAGCGACCTGTCGCGCATCAAGATCGATTTCACCGTGCCCGAAGCCAGCCTGTCGGCGCTGCGCGTGGGGCAGGAGATCGAGGCGGTGGCCGCCGCTTTCCCCGACCAGCCGTTCCACGGGCACATCGCCAATATCGACCCGGTGATCGATCCCGAAAGCCGCGCCGTGCTGGTGCGCGCGCTGGTGCCCAATCCGGGCGCGCGGATCAAGCCGGGTATGCTGCTGTCGGTGCGGGTGCGCACCGCCCGGCGGACCGGCGACGCGGTGCCCGAACTGGCGGTGCTGGGCAACCGCGATGAGCGCCACGTCTTCGTGCTGGGCCCCAAGCACACGGTGAAGCAGGTCGAAGTGAAGACGGGCCTGCGCGACGGCGGGCTGATCGAGGTCACGGGCCTGACGCCCGGCATGAAAGTGATCGGCGAAGGCGCGCTCAAGGTGGCCGATGGCGACAAGGTGCGCCTCACCGGCGAAAAGGACGAGAAGGACAAGGGCGAGAAGGACAAGCACGCGCGGCCCGGCGGGTCGACCGCCAAGCAGGCGGCGGCGCGCTAGCCCGTGTTTCTTTCCGACATCTCGGTGCGCCGGCCGATCGTGGCCGTGGTCATGGCCCTGCTGCTGACCATTGCCGGGGTGATCGGCTATCTCCAGCTTTCCGTGCGGGAATTTCCCGCCACCGATCCGCCCGTCATCTCGATCCAGACAACTTATACCGGCGCCAGCGCCAGCGTGATCGAAAGCCGCATCACCCAGCCGCTGGAAGATCGCCTGGCCGGGATCGAGGGGATCGAGACGATCGCCTCGCAATCGAGCGACGGGCGTTCCAGCATCACGGTCGAATTCCGGCCCGGCCGCGATATCGACGCGGCCGCCAACGACGTGCGCGACCGGGTCGCGGCCGGCGCCGCCGATCGCCCGGACGACGCGCAGCCGCCGCAAGTGCGCAAGACCGATACCGATGCGCAGCCGATCATCTATTTCTTCGTCAGCGCGCCGGCCTGGGACCGGATCAAGCTGGGCGAATATGTCGAGCGCACGCTGGTGGACCGGCTCGCCTCGCTTGATGGCGTCGCCGATGTCACGACGATTGGCCTCGCGCGCCCGGCGATGCGGATCTGGCTCGATCCCGGCCGGCTCGCCGCGTTCCGCCTGACGCCGCGCGATATCGAGAACGCGCTGCGCAGCCAGAACGTGGAACTGCCCGCCGGGCGCATCGAATCGGTGCAGCAGAACCTGTCGCTCAGGGTCAATCGCGGCTTCACCACCCCGGCTGATTTCCGCACTCTGGTGATCGGGCGCGGGCCTGACGGCTATCTCGTCCGGTTGGGCGATGTCGCCCGCATCCAGGAAGAGGCGGAAAACCCCTACAGCCGCTTCCACTTCAATGGCGAGGACGGCGTGGGCCTCGCCGTCGTGCGCCAGTCGGGCGCCAATACGCTGGCCGTGGCCCAGGCGGCCAAGGCGGAAGTGCGCGAAATGGCCAAGACCCTGCCCGAAGGCATGGTAATCCGGCAGGGCAGCGACAATTCGCTTTATATCGAGGAAGCGATCAAGGGCGTGTGGCACACGCTGGCCGAGGCGGCGGTGCTGGTCACGGTGGTGATCTTCCTGTTCCTGGGAAGCTGGCGGGCCACGCTGATCCCGGCGATCACGGTGCCGATCTGCCTGCTCACCACCTGTTCGGTGCTGTGGCTGCTGGGCTATTCGATCAACCTGCTGACGTTGCTGGCGCTGGTGCTGGCCATCGGCCTGGTGGTGGATGACGCGATCGTCGTGCTGGAAAACGTCCATCGCCGGATCGAGGAGGGTGAGCCGCCCTTGCTGGCCGCGTTCAACGGCGCGCGCGAAGTGGGCTTTGCCGTGCTCGTCACCACGCTGGTGGTCTGCGCCGTGTTCGTGCCGGTGATGTTCCTTTCGGGCGAGACCGGGCTGATGTTCCGCGAGCCGGCGGTGACGCTGGTCGTCGCGGTGGGCATATCGGGCTTTCTCGCGCTCACGCTGGCGCCGATGCTGTGCTCGCGGCTGCTGCGCGAGCATGAGCCGAGCCGGCTGTCGCACGCGATCGACCGGCTGTTCGACAAAGTCATGGCCGGCTATGCCGCCTCGCTCGACGTGGCGATGCGCCGCTGGCCGGTGGTGCTGGCCGGCGTCGCCGCGATCCTGGGATTTGCCGCATGGCAGTTCACCGGGCTGGAAAGCGAGCTGGCGCCGCCCGAGGACATGGGCGTGCTCAGCGTCCGCCTGACCGCGCCCGAAGGCACCGGCTTCGCCCAGCTCAGCCGCTACATGGTCGAAGCGGAAAACCTCGTGATCCCGATGATCGGCAAGGACGCGGTGCGCGGCCTGAACGCGCGCATTCCCGCCAACCAGGGGGAAAGCGAGGATTTCGACAGCGCCAACATGACGATCTACCTCAACCAGTGGGACGAGCGGGAGAAGTCTTCGCAGGATGTGGTGGGCGAGCTCAATCGCAAGCTCGGCACGCTGGCCGGGCTGCGCGGCAATGCCTCGGTGCGGTCGCCGATCGGCCGTTCGCGCGGGCAGCCGATCACGTTCGTGATCGCCGGCACCAGCTATGACGAACTGGCGCGCGCGCGTGACCGGATCCTGGATGCCGCCGCCGCCAATCCCGGCATCGTCAATCTCGATGCCGACTATATCGAGACCAAGCCGCAATTGCTGATCGAGGTGGATCGCAAGCGCGCCGGCGACCTGGGCATCTCGGTGGACGATATCAGCCAGGCCCTGCAGACCCTGATGGGATCGCGCCGCGTTTCCACTTACGTGCGCGATGGCGAGGAATTCCGCGTGATCGTGCAGGCCGACGAGGCCAATCGCAGCCGCGAGGACCAGCTCTCCTCGGTCTATGTCCGCGCGCGCGGCGGCGCGCTGGTGCCGCTGACCAATGTGATCTCGGTGCGCGAATCGGCCACCGCGAAAGAGCTGGGCCGGTTCAACAAGATGCGCGCGATCACGCTGCAGGGCGGGCTGGCCCCCGGCTATTCGCTGGGCAACGCGCTCGCCTTCCTCGAAGACCAGGCGCGCCAGTCGCCCGAAGTGCTGGCCGTGGGCTATCGCGGCGAAAGCCAGGCCTTCAAGCAGACCGGCAATTCGATCTGGCTGGTGTTCGGGCTTGCCGTGCTGATCATCTACCTGCTGCTGGCGGCGCAGTTCGAAAGCTTCATCCACCCCGCGATCATCATTTCGGCGGTGCCGCTGGCGGTGGCCGGCGGGATCATCGGGCTGGCGCTGACGGACATGACGATCAACCTCTACAGCCAGATCGGCACGGTCATGCTGGTGGGGCTCGCGGCCAAGAACGGCGTGCTCATCATCGAATTCGCCAACCAGCTGCGCGATCAGGGGCGGAGCGTGGAGGAGGCCTTGCGCGAAGCGGCGGTGCTGCGCCTGCGCCCGATCCTGATGACCTCGCTGGCGACGGTGGCGGGCGCGGTGCCGCTGGCCATGGCGACCGGGGCGGGCGCGGGCTCGCGCGCGTCCATCGGCGTGGTGATCGTCTTCGGCGTCACGCTGGCGACGGGCGTGACGCTGTACATCGTGCCGCTGCTCTATCGCTGGCTGGCGCCCTATACCACCTCGCCGCAGGCAACCAGCCGGCTCCTGCGCACGCTGATGCGGCGCAAGCCCCAGCCGGCGCCCGTTCCGGCGCCTGCTTCGACGGGCGTTGCCCATGGCGGCCCGGCGGCCGATCCGGCGGAATAAGGCGGCGGGCAGCGGCCCGGAAAGCTATTGCGCGATGATCCGCACCGCGAAAGCCGCGGCGGCGGCACGGGTTTCCACGCCCAGCTTCTCGAACACCTGCTCCAGATGCTTGTTCACCGTGCGCGGGCTGATCGACAGGATTTCGCTGATCACGCGGTTGGGCTTGCCATAGCTGATCCACAGCAGCACTTCGGCCTCGCGCTGGGTCAGCCCGAAATGCTGCTGCAGGCAGGCGATATCGGCCAGCGGGTCTATGTAGTTGACCCGGATCAGCAGTTCGCCCGGCCGCGACCGGCCGACGACGATCAGCTCCAGCGAGCGCCCGGCATCGACCTCGATCTTGGTGGTGGTGCCCGGCGCGGCATCCTCATGGAACAGCCGCGTGACCGGGCCGCGCAGGATCGGCGGCAGCGCGTGCTCGTGCCGCGACCATTCGGGATCGAACATCTGCAGCAGCTTCTCGGCCGTCGGCGTGCACCAGGCGACTTGCGCCTCGTCCACCACCGCGATCAGGCTGCGGCCGGTGACATCGAGCGCATAGTGGCTGCCACGGGTCTGGCGGGCATTGGCCATGTGCACGCGCACGCGCGCCAGCAGTTCCTCGACCACGATGGGCTTGCGCAAGTAGTCGACCCCGCCGGCATCGAGCGCGTGGACGACATGCTCACTTTCGGTCAGCCCGGTCATGAAGATGATCGGCACATGCGCGCCCGCCGGCATGGCCTTGATCGCCCGCGTCGTCTCGAACCCGTCAAGCCCCGGCATGACCGCGTCCATCAGCACGAGATCGGGCACGACATGTTCCAGCAATTGCAGCGCCGCCTCGCCGCTGGTGGCGATGAGCACAGAGATTCCGGCCGCTTCGAGCGTGTCGGTGAGGAACCGCAGCGATTCCTGCGTATCGTCGACGACAAGGACGGTGTCGCTGCGCGGCGGGGCGGGGTTCATCGGCTGGCCCTGACGGTCTTGAGAAGCATCTGGATATCGAAGCGGTCGAGCTGGTCGAGCAGCCGGGCGACCAGCGGCGCGGCTTCGGGCACGGCGTCTTCCAGCGCGCGGATGCCCGCCTCCATGCCGCGAACGTGGCCGATGATCGCCTTCTGCTCGATCTCGGCCAGGAACGGCGCGGCGCTGGCGGGAAGCGGGGGCAGTTCGGCCTGATCGCGCTGGGGCATGGCCGCTTCGGGATTTTCGCCGACCCAGCGGATCGAAAGCTGCTCGGCCACGACATCGAGCATGGCATCAAGCTCCACCGGCTTTTTCAGGAACATGTCGTGGTTGGCATGGCCATCGCCGCCCCGGCTGAATTCGTGCGCATTGGCCGATACCATCACGATCTTCACCGCCGGGCCCAGTTCCTTGCGCAAGTCATGGCACACGTCCCAGCCGGATTCGCCGGGCATCGAGATATCGAGCAGGATGATGTCGGGCCGTTCCCTGCTGGCGATCGCACGCCCGTCGCTGCCGTTGGAGGCTTCGAACACCTCGAAGTCGAGCGGTTGCAGCAAAGTGCGCACCATGCCGATCTGCGCCGGATCGTCATCGATCACCAGGACCTTGCGGCGTTCCCCCTCATAGCCGGTGATGCGCTCGACCGGGCTGATCTCCTGGCTGGGGCCGGTGACTTGCCCCAGCATCAGGCGTACGGTGAAGCGCGTGCCCTTGCCCGGCTCGCTTTCCACCGAAAGGTCGCCGCCCAGGATGCGGACCAGCGCCTGGGTGATCGCCAGGCCCAGCCCGACGCCCTTCTGGCGCTGCGCATCCGGGTTGCCACCGCGTTCGAACGGCTCGAACACGCGCGCCAGATCCTCCTGCGAGATGCCGATGCCAGTGTCGATCACTTCGAAGGTGGCCAGTTCGCTGCGGTAATGCACCTTGAACGTGACCGAGCCGGACTGGGTGAACTTGATCGCGTTCGACAGCAGGTTGATCAGGATCTGGCGCAGCCGCTTCTGGTCGGTACGCACGAAACCGGGCAGGCGCTTGGGGCGTTCGTATTCGAAGGCGATGCCCTTGGCCTGCGCCTGCGGGCGGAACATGTTGGCGATCTGATCGACGAAAGGCGGGAAGCGCACCGTCTCGCTCGATATGCGCAGCACGCCGCTTTCGACTTGCGAGATATCGAGCAGCCCTTCGACCAGATTGGTCAGGTGCTCGGAGCTTCTGCGGATGACCTTGGCCGCTTCCACCGGCGTCACGTCATGCCCGCGTTCGAGCAGTTGCGCATAGCCGTAGATCGAATTGAGCGGCGAGCGGATCTCGTGGCTGACGCTGACGAGATAGCGGCTCTTGGCCGAATTGGCCGCCTCCGCCGCTTCCTTGGCCTGTTGCAGCTCCACCTCGGTCTTGTTGTGGGCCTCGATCTCTTCGAGCAGGCGATGCACGTGGTGCTCGTTCTCCTGCATGGCCGAGCGCCGGCTGTGGTGCACCAGCACGATGATCCACGCGATCACCCCGCCGCACAGCGACAGCAGCAGGAACAGCCCGATCAGCACACCCGAAAGGCGCGGCGCGGCCGCCGGCATGGCCACTTCGACCTGCCAGGCAAGCGTGCCGACGATGGCGGCGATCGCGCTGAGGATCGCGATCATGACGAAGACGAAATGGCCCACCGGGGTATGGACGAAGCGCGCCGCCGCGTTGGGCAGCAGCCGTTCCAGCCAGCCGGCAAGCTGCTGCGTGGCGCGGCTGTCGCGCTTGCAGCGATCGTGGCAGCGCGCTTCCAGCGTGCAGCACAGCGAGCAGATCGGCGCCGCGTACATCGGGCAATGCGCCATGTCCGTCACCTGGAAGCTGTTCTCGCAGATGACGCAGGTCGCTTCCTCCACCCCCGCCGGCCAGTGCGAGCGCCGCGCGATGTAGTAGCGCCCATGCGTCAGCAGCGCGATGACGGGCGCGGCGGTGAAGGCGACGGCAAGCCCGATGACCGGCGCGAACGCTTGCGCCACGGGACCGAGCAGGCGGAAATGCGCGCAAGTCGCCGCCAGGATCGACAGCACCATGGCGCCGATGCCGACCGGGTTGAGATCGTTGAGATGCGCGCGCTTGAACTCGATCCCGCGCGGCGAGAGGTGCAGCGGCTTGGAGATCATCAGGTCCGCCGCCAGCGCGCCGATCCAGGCCGCCGCCACGGTGGCATAGAGGATCAGGATCTGCTCGATCACGGCGAAGATGCCGATTTCCATCAGCAGCAGCGCCAGCAGCACGTTGAACACCAGCCAGACGATGCGCCCCGGGTGGCTGTGCGTCAGCCGCGAGAAGAAGTTCGACCAGGCGATCGAGCCGGCATAGGCATTGGTGACGTTGATCTTGAGCTGGCAGACGATCACGAACAGCCCGGTCAGCACCAGCGAGAGCGCGGGCGACGCGGTCATCCGGGTGAAGATGGCGTGGAACAGCGCGGTCGGGCTCGAAGGATCGTCGGGCGCGGCGCCGCTGCTGACGAGGAACCAGGCGAGATAGGAGCCGAGCAGCAGCTTGACCCCGCCGATCAGGGTCCAGCCGGGCCCCCCCGCCAGCATCGCCGCCCACCAGCGCATTGCGCCGATGCGCGCGCGCGGGCAGGAAGCGCAGATAGTCCGCCTGCTCGCCGATCTGTGGCAGCAGCGAGAGCAGGGTGGAAAGGGCAAAGCCGAAAGACAGCAGGCTGACGCTGCCGTCGGCGGCGCCGAAGCGGCCGGCATAGTGCGACCACATCGCCAGCGTTTCCGGCCCCGACCACAGAATATAGACGATCGGCGCGATTTGCAGCACGATCCAGATGCCTTGCGTCCAGGCCTGGAACCGGGTGATCGCGCTCATGCCGTAGAAGGCGATGGGGATGACGGCGAGGGCGCAGATCAGGTAGGCCACGCTCATCGGCATCCCGGTCATCGCCCGGATCGCCACGGCCATGATCGTCGCTTCCACCGAGAACAGCAGGAAGGTGAACGAGGCATAGACCAGCGAGGTGATGGTCGAGCCGAGATAGCCGAAGCCCGCGCCGCGCGTCAGCAGGTCGATATCGAGCCCGCGCTTGGCCGCCTGATAGGCGATGGGCAGGCCGATGACGAACATCAGTGCCATGCCGGCGACAATCGCCGCGACGCTGTTGGCAAAGCCGTATGTCAGGGTGATCGAGGCGCCGATCGCTTCGCAGGCGAGGAAGGCGGTGGCACCGATCGCGGTGCCCGCCACGCTGCGGGGCGACCAGCGACGCGCGCTGTCGGCGGTATAGCGCAGCGCATAGTCTTCCAGGGTCTGGCTCGCGACCCATTTGTTGTAGAGCCGCTTTTCACGCAGGATGTAGTCCGGCTGCCTCATCGCTCCGTTTCGCGTTCGGGCAGGCCCCCGGTGGTGACGATGAATTCGACGATGCTGTCCAGCCCGACGCATTCCTTGAGATTGGTGAACAGGAACGGGCGCGCGCCGCGCATCTTGCGGGCATCGCGGTCCATCACTTCCAGGCTGGCGCCGACCAGCGGGGCCAGATCGATCTTGTTGATCACCAGCAGGTCCGAACGGGTGATGCCGGGGCCGCCCTTGCGCGGAATCTTGTCGCCGGCCGAAACGTCGATCACGTAGATCGTGATATCGGCCAGTTCCGGGCTGAACGTGGCGGCCAGGTTGTCTCCGCCGCTTTCGATGAAGATCATCTCCAGGCCGGGGAAGCGGCGGGCCATCTCGTCCACGGCGACCAGGTTGATGCTGGCATCCTCGCGGATGGCGGTGTGCGGGCAGCCGCCGGTTTCCACGCCCATGATCCGTTCGGGCACCAATGCGCCCGAGCGGGTGAGGAACTCCGCATCCTCGCGCGTGTAGATGTCGTTGGTGATCGCGGCGATATTGTAGCGATCGCGCATGGCCTTGCACAGCCGGTCGGTCAGCGCGGTCTTGCCCGATCCGACGGGGCCGCCGATGCCGACGCGCAAGGGTCCGTTGGTCATGGTCATGAGCGGAACAGCCTGGTGTAGAGGGTTTCGTGGGCAAGCGAAGCGAGTTCGAGTTCGGGTGCCGCCGTGCCGAGGTCTTCCAGCGGAGTCACGAGCGCGCGGGCGGCGATCGCTTCCATCGCGGCGGCCAGCGCGGCCAGCGCGTGCTGGCCGTCGGTCTGGCCCAGCGGCACCAGCCGCACGCCGGCCGAGACGAGATTGGCGGCGGCGGCGTGAAGCCAGCCATGCAGCGCGGGGACCAGCGGCACGGCATGGGCGGCGCAGGCCAGCGCCATGATGGCGCAATGCGCGATGGGCCGATCCGCGTGGCGCGCGGCGAAAGCATCGAGCGCGGGGTGCGGCCAGGCCTTGCGCGTCACGGTGAGGAAGGAACTGCCCTGCTGCCGGCTTTCCAGCGCGGTCTCGCTGCTGCCGCGAAACGCGGCGGCCAGCTCGGCGATCTCATCGAAGGCGGCCTCGTTCCCGGCGGTGCGCCAGGCGTGGACGAACAGCACCGCGTCGATCCAGCCGCCGCCGCGCGCCAGCACCGCCTCGACATAGGCGGCAACATCGCCGGCGGTGCGCACGCGCCCCTGCTCGACCATGGTTTCCAGGCCGTGGCTGTAAGTGAAGCCGCCCACCGGATAGGACGGCGATGTCCAGGCCAGCAGCCGGTGCAGCGCCGCGTCAGCCAGCATGGCGGTGATGCCCGTGCGCATGGTCATGATCGTGATCGTGGCCATGATGGTGCCCATGCTCATGCTCATGCCCGTGCGGCTCGCCGTCCCCCGCATAGGCGCCCTGTTCGGGGGAGAACGGCGCGTCGATGTCGCGCACTTCGGCGCCCAGGCCCTCCAGCATGGCGCGGATCACATGGTCCTGCCGCAGACGGATGCCTTCGGGCGTGATCTCGGCGGGCAAGTGGCGGTTGCCGATGTGCCAGGCGAGGCGCAGCAGCGCGTGCGGGCTTTGCGCCCGCGCTTCCATCAGCGGCTCGGGCGCGGCGCGCACCGCGATGATCCGTCCGTCCGCCAGCCGCAGGCCATCGCCGTCGCGCAGCACCGTGGCGCGCGCGAGGTCGAGCAGGAAGCCGGTGCCGCCCTGCGCGACATAGTGGAAGCGGCGGCGGTGGCGTTCGTCATGATCGAGCACCACGCGGTCGCACGCGTCGCCCTCGGACCAGGTTCCACGGGGCAGGATCTCTCGGGCGGTCAGCATGATCATCGGCTCAGAACAGGAAATAGCGCTGCGCGAAAGGCAGCACGCTGGCGGGCTCGCACGTCAGCAGTTCGCCGTCCGCGCGCACTTCGTAGGTTTCCGCGTCCACCTCGATCCGCGGCATGGCGTCGTTCAGGATCATCGCGGCCTTGCCGATCCCGCCGCGCGTGTTGCGCACGGCTTCCAGCGGGCGCTGCAGGCCCAGCCGCGCGGCCACGTCGCTCTCGATCCCGGCAGCCGAGACGAAATGGAGCGAGGAGGCCACGCCCGCCCGGCCCAGCGCGCCGAACATCGCGCGGTAATGGACGGGCTGGGGCGTGGGGATGCTGGCGTTGGCATCGCCCATCGGCGCGGTCGCGATCGAGCCGCCCTTGATAACCAGGTCCGGCTTCACCGCGAAGAAGGCCGGGGACCACAGCACCAGGTCGGCCAGCTTGCCCACCTCGATCGAGCCGACGATGTGCGAGATGCCGTGGGCGATGGCCGGGTTGATCGTGTACTTGGCGATATAGCGCCGGGCGCGGAAATTGTCCGCCTCGCCATCGTCCGGGCCCAGGCTGCCGCGCTGCTGCTTCATCTTGTCGGCGGTCTGCCAGCAGCGGATCACGGTTTCGCCGACGCGGCCCATCGCCTGGCTGTCCGAAGACATCATCGAGAACGCGCCCAGATCGTGCAGGATATCCTCGGCCGCGATCGTCTCCTTGCGGATGCGGCTGTCGGCGAAAGCGACATCCTCGGCGATGCGGGGATCAAGGTGGTGGCACACCATCAGCATGTCGAGGTGCTCCTCGATCGTGTTGACGGTGTAGGGCCGGGTCGGATTGGTGGAGGAGGGCAGGACATTGGGCAGCCCCGCCACCCGGATGATGTCCGGCGCGTGGCCGCCGCCCGCGCCTTCGGTGTGGAAGGCATGGATCGTGCGGCCGGCGAAAGCCGCGATCGTGCTTTCGACGAAGCCGGCCTCGTTCAGCGTATCGGTGTGCAGCGTGACCTGCACGTCGTGCTCGTCGGCCACGGCCAGGCAGCAGTCGATGGCGGCGGGCGTGGTGCCCCAGTCCTCGTGCAGCTTGAGCCCGCAGGCCCCGGCGCGCACCATCTCGACCAGCGCGGCCGGCGTGCTGGCATTGCCCTTGCCGAACAGGCCGAAGTTCATCGGCAGGGCTTCGAGCGCCTGCAGCATCCGGCCGATGTGCCATTCGCCCGGCGTGCAGGTGGTGGCCAGCGTGCCGTGGGCCGGGCCGGTGCCGCCGCCCAGCATGGTGGTGATGCCCGCGTTCAGCGCCTCTTCCACTTGCTGCGGACAGATGAAGTGGATGTGCGCGTCTATCCCGCCGGCCGTGACGATGCGGCCTTCGCCGGCGATGATCTCGGTACCGGGGCCGATCGGGATGTCTACGCCGGGCTGCACGCCGGGATTGCCGGCCTTGCCGATCGCGCTGATGCGTCCGTCGCGAAGGGCGATGTCGGCCTTGATGATGCCCCAGTGATCCAGGATCACGGCATTGGTGATGACGGTGTCGGGCGCCCCCTCGGCACGCGAGGTCTGACCCTGGCCCATGCCGTCGCGGATCACCTTGCCGCCGCCGAACTTCACTTCCTCGCCATAGATCGTGCGGTCTTCCTCGATGCGGATCAGCAGCGAGGAATCGCCCAGCCGCACCCGATCGCCCACGGTCGGCCCGAACATTCCGGCATAGGCGCGCCGGCTCATCGTCACGGGCATGTCACAGATCCCCCATCACGGCGCCGCGAAAGCCGATGACGGTGCGGCTGCCGGCATAGGCAACGAGCTGGACCTCGCGCGACTGGCCCGGCTCGAACCGCACGGCGGTGCCGGAAGGAATATCCAGCCGGCAGCCGCGCGCGGTCGCGCGATCGAACAGCAGCGCCGGATTGGCTTCGGCGAAGTGATAGTGGCTGCCCACCTGGATCGGCCGGTCGCCGCTGTTGGCGACCGACAGCCTGATCGTCGCGCGCCCCGCGTTGAGCTGGATATCGCCGGCGGCGGGTATGATCTCGCCGGGGATCATCGGATCGGCTTGTGCACGGTGACGAGCTTGGTGCCGTCGGGGAAGGTGGCTTCCACCTGGATGTCGTGGATCATCTCGGCCACGCCTTCCATCACTTGCGCGCGCGTCACCACATGGGCGCCGCTGGCCATCAGATCGGCCACCGGGCGGCCATCGCGCGCGCCTTCGACGACGTGGTCGGTGATGAGGGCGATCGCCTCGGGATGGTTGAGCTTCACGCCCCGCTCCAGCCGCTTGCGCGCGACGATGGCGGCCATGGCGACCAGCAGCTTGTCCTTTTCCCGACCTGTCAGATGCATGGGGTCAACAGTAGCATAGGCTTGGCAACCTGGGCGATATTCCGAAAATGGCGGCGCGCAACGCGCCGGCGGCGTTGAGCGCCCAGTCGCGCACCACGCGCGGGTCCGGCCCGGTCATGCGCAGGATCAGGAGGCCGTCGAACGCGGTGGCGCCGCTGCCGGGCGAGGCGCAGAGCCCGCGCGCGAGATCGAGATGGGCCGGCGCGGCCGGGCCGGCATGGACCAGCGTGACAAGGGCGCTCGCGCCGCCGAAGCCGAACGGCGCGGCGGCGGTGGCGGCCACGTCGCCCGCGACATGCAGCGCATCGACCCAGACGAGGCGACCGTCGCGCCGCACGCGCCAGGTATCGTGGATCAGCCCCTCGCGATAAGTCTCGCCCATCGCGCCCCGGCCCAGCACCAGCATTTCCATGGCCAGTATCCGGGCGTCGGCGGCCAGGTCTATCTCCAGCGATCGGCGCATCCGGCTGCGGTCGAACAGGATGGCCTCCTGCGCCAGCCATTCGCAGCGGCCGCCCGCGCCGATCGTGACGCGCGTCTCGATCCGCGTCGGCGGGTCGTCGGGCAAGGCGCGGTAGAGCTTTTCGGCCGCTTGCGGCACGATCGTGGCCGCCGCGCCGGGATCGACCACGATATCGAGCGCGAGCCGGTCTCCCCCGGTCAGGCCGCCGGTGGTGGTGACAGTCACCGCCAGCGGGAAATCGCCGTCGCGGCCATCGGGAAACAGCAAGCGCGCCGGCGCCACTTGCCGGAGGTCGCGCACGCCATGCGGGCCGAAGCGGACCATCGCCTGCCCGTCCACGCGCTGCATCCGCGCCGCGCCGCGCGGCTTCGCTTCCGGGGAGGTATCAGGCAGGGGCAGGGCGCGCAGCGCGGTCATAAGACAGGTGTGCTGGCGAGCCTCTCCCCGTGGCATGGGGCATTTGACGTATGGGCGGATGCCCGCGCCGCGTCACGTCCCGGAACGGGATCGCCCGCCACGGGCGTAATCGGGATCGACTTTCTCGGTCTTGCCCGCCTTTGCCGCCTTCTCGCCGAACCCCGGCTGGCCGTGCTCGGTGGTGAGATCGGACAGGAAGTTGACCTGCCTGATCCCCTTCTTGCGCATCGCGACGCCGGTGAGGCAGGCGTGCATGATGAAATTGGCGTTGAGCGCGCTGCGGTAGGTCGGATCGAGGACCGGCGCCAGCTCGACGATCTCGAAGCCGACCAGTTCGTTCTCGGCGCAGAGTCGGCGCACGATCGGGATCGCCTCGCGCATGGTCAGGCCGCCGGGCACGGGCGTGCCGGTGCCGGGGACGAAGGCGGGATCGAACACGTCGACATCGAACGAGACGTAGATCTTCTTCCCGCTCTCGCGCGCTTCCTTCAGCGCGCGCTCCATCGTGGCCTGCCAGCCGCTCTTCTCGATTTCCGGCATCGCGTGATAGCGTACGCCGTTGTCGCGCATCCATTCGAAGCCCTCGGCGCCCGGCCAGGGGCCGCGCAGGCCGACCTGGATATAGTTCCTGCCCAGCACATGGCCTTCCTTGACCGCGCGATAGACCGGGGCGCCGTGCGTGATGAAATGGACCCCGCCCTTGCCCGCGTCATAGTGCGAATCGAAGTGGACCACACCGAAGCTGCCCTTGCCATGCGCGTCGGCCAGCCCGGCGACATCGGAATATTCCAGGCTGTGGTCGCCCCCGACGATGAACGGAATGGCGCCGGTGCGCGCGATCTCGGCCACGCGCTCGCGCACGTGCTGCACTGTGCGCTCGGTGCTCATGTTGTCGATCGCGATATCGCCGTAATCGACGATGTTCAGCTCCTTCGACGGATCGACCATGGTGAACATGTCGATCCCGCCCGCGCCATATTGCGTGCGCATGGCCGAAGGGCCGCCCTTGGCGCCGCGATAGCCCGAGCCCATGTCCAGCGGCGCGCCGACGATCGCGACATCGACCTTGCCGGCCACCAGATCCTCGGGATAGATCGCCACCGGCGCGCCCGCGAAAGTGGCGATGCCCCCGCCATAGACGCCGCCTCCGCGCCCGTGGGCGTAATAGCTCAGCTCGAACGGGCCGGGCTCGCGGTGCGGATCGAGCCCTTGCGGGCGGCGCAGCTTCCAGCCGTTGAAGTTCTTGTCCCCGGTGTCCAGCGGGATGGCCGCCATGTCCGTTTCGGGATGGAACCTGGCGGCTTCGACCGCGGCCATCATGCCTTCGATATAGGCGTCGATCTCCTGCGGGGTCTTGGTCGCGAGCCGGGTATAGAGCTTTTCGTAGGAACCGGCGAACATCTCGGCCGGGTCGGACACCAGGAAGTCGCGCTTTTCCTTGGACAGCCCGGCGATCCTGGCTTCCAGTTCGGGCGGCATGGGGGGCTTTTCCTCCTTGCCGATGACCGCGCCCGACCCGATCACGGCCAGGGCGCACACGCCCGCCAGAAACGCCCGCTTCCTCTTCATTCGCTTGCCCCCGAAATGCGACGATCACCGCGCCAAGCGTAGGAAGGCGCCGGCACGCGGCAATGGGGCGATTGACGTAGGGGGGGGGCGAGCGTGACGTAGGGGGGCGTCGCGGCCCCATTCGTCAGGGCGGAATCCGGGGAAATTTCGCTTCCATCCCTGTCGCGAGGCAGGCTCGTGGCGATGACGGAAACTACGGAAACCGCTGCCGGCAAGCCTAGCGCGGCCTTCGCTCGTGACCCTACGTCAAATGCCCTATGCGTCGATGCGGGACAGGTGATTAGAGGTCCGGGCGTCATGCTTGTCCCCCTGCTTTTCCTTCTGGGACTGTGCGTCATCCTGCTGGTCGTCGCGGTGCTGGCGCTGCGGCGGCAATTGCGTCTGGCGCGCCAGGCGATGGCGCCGGTCGGCACGCCCCGGCCGGGTGGCGGACCGCATCCGGCCGAGCCCGCGCCGATCGTCAGCGCGCCTTCGCTGGCGGGCGAGACGCTGACCATCGGCGGCGTCAGCCGGGAGCCGCGCCCCCTGCTGCTGGTGTTCATCGAGGCGGGATGCGGCCTGTGCGAGACGGTGATCGGCGATGCCGTGGATCTGTGCCGCCGGGCGGACGTGCGTCTGCTGTTCCTTGGCGATGGCCGGACGGAAGACTATGCCGGGCTGATCCGCCGCAACGGGCTGAAGGAATCGCATTTCATCCTCAGCGGCGCCATCGGCGACGACTTCCTGATCGGCCCGGTGCCGGCGGCGGCGCTGATCGACGCGGACGGCCAACTGGTCGCGCGCGGAACCGTGCAGCGGCGCGAGCAGCTGGAAGCTCTGCTGGCGCGCGAGGCCGGGCCGGAATCCGTCTCCGCCGGTTCAGCTTCGCGACATGCGGCTTCGCCAGTTTCCGATTTGCCCAATTCAGATTCGCCCGTTCCAGATTTGTCCGTGGAGTATGATCTTGACCCGAAAGTTGTCCCGGCTTCCTAGCCACGCCATGGCCCGGCTGGTGCCAGCGGTCGCCACGCTGGCGGCCTTGGGCCTGGCCGCGCCCGCATGGGCGCAGGCCGCGCCCAAGGCCTATGCCACCAATTGCCAGCTTTGCCACAAGCCCGACGGCAAGGGCACGCCCGGCGTCTTCCCGCGCCTGACCGGGCGGGTGGACGCGATCGCCGCGCACAAGGACGGGCGCAAGTGGCTGATCGCCACCGTGCTTTACGGCCAGAGCGGGGCCATCACGGTCGATGGCAAGCCGGTTCGCGGCACCATGGGCCCCTTCGCGCGGTTGTCGGACAAGGATATAGCCGATACGCTCAACTGGCTGGCGCAAGGCAAGGGCAGGGCCTTTACCCCCGCCGAAGTCGCGGCCGTGCGCGGCGAGCCCGGCTGGACGCTGGCCAAAGTGGGCGAGATGCGCAAGAAGCTGGCGGGCGCGGGCGTCATCAAGTGAACGCCGCCAGCCGGGCATGATGCCCGGATCGGCGGCAAGACAGGCAGCAGGACCACAGGTAGCACGACCATGGCGATCCAATTCACGCTCAACGGAGAGCCCCGATCGGTCGAGGCCGATCCCGAAAAGCCACTGCTGTGGGTGCTGCGCGAGGATCTGGCGATGCCGGGCACCAAGTTCGGCTGCGGCGCGGGCCTGTGCGGGGCCTGCACGGTCCATCTCGACGGTTCGGCGATCCGTTCCTGCCTGACGCCGGTTTCCGCCGCCGAAGGCATGGCGGTCACGACGATCGAGGGGGTCGCCAAGGGCGCGGTCGGGCGTGCCGTCGCCCAGGCCTGGACCGAACTGGACGTGCCGCAATGCGGCTACTGCCAGGCCGGCCAGATCATGAGCGCGGTCGCGCTGCTGGCGCAGACGCCCCGGCCCAGCGATGCCGATATCGACGCGGCGATGGCGGGCAACTTGTGCCGCTGCTCCACTTACGTGCGCATTCGCGCGGCGATCAGGAAGGCGGCTGGCAGGAAGGCGGCCGACGCTGGCGGCAAGGCCGGCGGGGAGGCGCGGTCATGAGCGCGGAAACACTTACCCGGCGCGGCTTCATCGGCGTCTCGCTGCTGGCGGGCGGCGGCCTGCTGTTCGATCTGTCGGTGCCCATGGCGGCGCGCGCGGCGGACGGCCAGCCGATCGTCGTCACCGCGTTCATCCGCATCCTGCCCGACAATCGCGTGGTGATCGGCGGCAAGAACGCCGAGATCGGGCAGGGGGTCAAGACCTCGCTGCCGATGCTGATCGCCGAGGAGCTGGACGTCGACTGGGCGCAAGTCACGGTCGAGCAGACCCATGCCGATCAGGCCATCTTCGGCGGGCAGAGCGCGGGCGGCAGCCGTACCACGCCGCGCGAATGGCTGCCGATGCGCCAGGCCGGCGCGGCTGCGCGCGCCATGCTGGTCACGGCCGCCGCGACCCGGTGGAACGTGCCGGCCGAAGGGCTGACGACCGCGAGCGGCAAGGTGATCGACCGTCGGTCCGGCCGCGCGATCGCCTATGCCGAGCTGGCGGCGGCCGCCGCCACCGTCGCGCCGCCCGATCCGGCGAAGCTCAAGCTCAAGGACCCGGCCGATTTCCGCATCATCGGCAAGCCGATCGGCGGCGTCGATACGCCCGCGATCGTCGCGGGCAAGCCGCTGTTCGGCATCGACGTGGCGCTGCCCGGAATGCTCCACGCCGTGCTGGAGACCTGCCCCGCGTTCGGCGGAAAGCTGAAATCGGCCAATCTGGATGAGGTGCGCGCCGTACCCGGCGTGCGCCACGTGCTGACGATCAAGGGCGATGGCCAGGCCGAATCGCTGTTCGATGGCGTCGCCATCCTGGCCGAAAGCTGGTGGACGGCTAACCGCGCGCGCGAGGCGCTGAAGATCGAATGGGACGATGCCGGGAAAACCGGCTTTTCCACCGCAAGCTACGAACGGCAGGCGGAGGAACGCCTCGCGGGGGCGGCCGAAAGCGAAGTGGTGCGATCGGGCGATGTCGCCGCCGCCTTCGCCGGCGCGGCCAAAGTGGTCAAGGCGCGCTACAGCTATCCTTTCCTGGCCCACGGCACCCTGGAGCCGCAGAACACCACCGCGCTGTTCAAGGACGGCGCGATCGAGATCTGGGCGACCACGCAGAACCCGGAAAACGGCCGCGCCCTGGTCGCCAACGCGCTGGGCCTGCCGCCCGCGAAGATCCGCATCAACCTGACGCGCATCGGCGGCGGCTTCGGCCGGCGGCTGATGAACGACTATATGGTGCAGGCCGCCGCCATCGCCATGCAGGTGCCGGGCACACCGGTGAAGCTGCTTTACAACCGCAAGGACGATTTCCGGCGCGATTTCTACCGCGCCGGTGGCTGGCACGGCTTTGCCGCCGCGCTGGACGGCAAGGGGCGGCTGATCGGCTTTCGCGATCATTTCGTCACTTTCGGCACGGACGGGAAGGCCGGGCGCGGGGCGGAGCTTTCGGCGACGACCCTGCCGGCCGGGCTGGTCGAGCATGTCCTGTTCGAACAGTCGGTGCTGGCCACCAACCTGCCGATGGGCTGGCTGCGCGCGCCCGGATCGAACGCGCTGGGCTTCGTCTTCCAGAGCTTTCTTGACGAAGTGGCCGAAGCCGCCGGCAAGGACTTGCCCGCGCTGATGCTCGAACTGCTGGACGAGCCGCGCGAGGTGACGAGCGGCGGCCGGGGCCCGGCCTTCCTGACCGGACGCGCCAGGATCGTGATCGACAAGGTGCTGGCCATGTCCGGCTGGGCCGATCGCAAGGCGCTGCCGGCCGGCCACGGGAAAGGCTTCGCCTTCTATTTCAGCCACGCCGGCTATTTCGCCGAAGTGGTGGAAGTCTCGGTCGTCGAAGGGCAGCCCAGGGTTCTTGCCGTCTGGGTCGCGGGCGATGTCGGCAGCCAGATCATCAATCCGCTCAATGCGTTGCACCAGGTCCAGGGCTCGGTGATCGAAGGGCTGGGGCAGGCGCTGGCCGGGCAGCGGATCACGCAAGTCGCGGGCGCGGTGGAGCAGGAAAACTTCGACAGCCACCCCTTCCAGCGGATCGACGCGACGCCGCGCATCGAGGTGGCGTTCGTCACCACCGATTATCCGCCGACCGGGCTGGGCGAACCGGCGCTGCCGCCGGTGATCCCCGCGCTGGTCAACGCGATCCGCGCGGCCACCGGCAAGCGCATCCGCGGCCTGCCGGTCGATCTGGCGAGCCAGCCCGCCTGATCGCGCGGCTGGTCTCCGCCCGGCTCGCGACCATGCGTCATTTGACGTAGGCGGGCGCGTGGGCATGGTGCCATAGTTTCGGCCGAACCTGCCGCAAGGCCCGGATTTCCCGGCGGCCGGAAGGCATTGAAGGATCTTGCGTCGATGCGTCAGTTGATCGCCTGGCTTCGCGGTACCGCGTTGCGCGATCCCTTCGTCATATTCCTCGTCGTCTCGGGCGCGATCTTCCTGCTGTACTGGAGCGTGGTGGGCCGCAAGCAGACGATCGAAGTGCCCGTATCGGTGCAGCGGAGCCTGGCCGACGACTATTCGCTGATGACCGGCCATGCCCCCGATGCGGAGGCGAAGCAGAAGCTGATCGACGATTATGTCGCCAACGAACTGCTGTTCCGCGAAGCCATCGCGCGCGGGATGCACATGACCGACAAGGCCACCAAGCAGCGCCTGATCGACCGGGTGCGGTTCATGATCGCCGGCGCGCCGGCCGATCCCACCGAGGACCAGCTGATCGCCTGGTATGCCAGCCATCAGGATCTCTACCGCGCCGAACCGGAGATCTCGCTACGGCACGTGTTCTTCGAAAAGCAGCCCGCCGACGCGCCCGCGCTGCTGGCCAGGCTGAACGGCGGCGGCACCGTGGCCGGTGACGATTTCTGGATGGGGCATGACTTGTCCAAATACGGCATCTCGATGCTGCGCGGCATGTTCGGCCAGCCCTTCCTCGATGCGATCAAGGACCAGCCCGTCGGCACCTGGGCCGGGCCCATCCGCTCGACCCGGGGGTGGCACTTCGTCGAGGTGCTGGGCCGGGGTGATGCGAAGCTGCTGCCTTATCCCGTCGCGCGCGATCAGGTGCGGCAGGACTATCTTGCCGCCGAGACCGGCGCGGCGGTGGAGAAGGAAGTCGCCAGGCTCAAGCAGGGTTACAAGATCCGTGTCGAATCCTAGGCCGCTCCCGCGCGCGCTGGCGGCGTTCCTGCTGCTGGCCTTGCTGGCGGCCCTGCTGCCCGCGCCCGCGCTGGCCGATGTTTTCCGCATCGGCGATTATGACCTGCAGCGCGGCGCCGATCCGGGCACTTACGAGCTTTCGGTGACGATCCCCGAAGTGCTGGCGAGCAACGACCCGCTCGGCCTGCCCGAAGGCTGCCGCGAGACCGGGCGCGAGCGCGCGGCCGAGGGGACGGTGATGCGCTATACCATCGGCATCGCCTGTGAGGGGCGCTTGCCCGCCGATGCCCGGATCGTCACGCCCTGGGCGGTCGATGGCGGCACGTTCAGCACGTCGGTCAGCGGCACGCGGGTGCAGATGCCCTTGCAGACCGATGGCGAGGCGCTCTCGCTGCCGCTGGCCCAGAGCGTCCAGCGCGCGCGGCCGCTGCCGGAAATCGCGCGCTATTACACCTGGCAGGGCGTGCTCCACATCCTGGGCGGCTGGGACCACCTCTCGTTCGTGCTGTGCCTGTGCCTGCTGGCGCGGGGCCGCTTCCTGCTGCTGCTGGTCACGACCTTTACCGTGGGGCACTCGCTCAGCCTGGCGCTTGCCTTCTTCGACGTGATCCACATGCCGGTGCCGCCGGTCGAGGCGGTGATCGCGCTGTCGATCGCCTTCATGGCGCGCGAGGCGATCATGGTGCGCGCCGATGGCGTGGTGAGCCCGGCGCAGCGCCGGCGCGAGATGGCGGTGGTCGCCGGCTTCGGGCTGCTGCACGGGCTGGGCTTCGCCACGGTGCTGCGCGAACTGGGTGTGGCGCCGGGCGAGCGGGCAAGCGGGCTGCTGTTCTTCAACGCCGGGGTGGAACTGGGCCAGCTCCTGTTCGTCTGCGCCGTGCTTGCGATCATGGCGATCGCCAATGCGCTGGGCCAGCGCGAACCGGTGCGCCGGGCCGCGCTGTACGGCGCGGGCATCATCGGCTGCTTCTGGGCGATCGAGCGGGTGGCCGGCTTCAGCCTGGGGATGGCATGACGGAAGGCGGCATGAGGGGGGGCGGCCATGCCCGCGCCGCCCTGGCGCGCGGCAACTTGCCGGCGGCGGCCGAGGCGGCGCGCGGGCTGGTGCTGGCCGATCCGGCCAGTGCCGAGGGCTATTTCCTCATGGCCATGGTCGCGGTGGAAGCAGGGCAGGTGGGCAAGGCCGTGCCCATGCTGGAAGAAGCGCTGAAACGCGGGCCGGAGGCCGAGCATCTGGCGCAATACGCGCGCGTGCTGATCCTGCTGCGCCGCGATGGCGAGGCGGCCACGGCGGCACGTCGCGCGCTCGCGCTGGACCCCGCCGACGCGCGCACGCTCGATACGATCGGCTGCGTGCTGGCGCGGCTGGGCGATCACCAAGGTTCGCTGGCGCCGTTCCGGGCGGCGGTCGCCCGCGCGCCCGACAATCTCGATTTCCGCTACAACCTGGCCGCCGCCTGCGGCTTCACCGGCCATGTCGAGGATGCGCGCCAGCATTACGAGACGATCCTGGCGCGCGATCCGGGCCATGCCCGTGCGCACTATGCGCTGGCGATCCTGTCGCGCCAGACGGCCGCGGCGAACCACACCGCCCGCCTGGCCAGGGCGCTGGCCGCCGCGCGCGATCCGCAGGACCGGCTGCGCCTGCGCTATGCCTTGGCCAAGGAGCACGAGGATATCGGCGAGCCCGAGGCGGCCGGGCGCTATCTGGCGCAGGCCAATGCCGAGCAGAAGCAGGCCATCGGCTATGATTTCGCGCAGGACGCGGCGATCTTCGACGCGATCGAGACGGCCTTCGCGGGTGCCGCCGCGCCTTCAGGGCCGGGCGATGGCGATGCTTCGCCGATCTTCGTCGTCGGGATGCCGCGCACGGGCACCACGCTGGTCGACCGCATCCTCTCCTCGCATTCGCAAGTGGGTTCGGCGGGCGAGCTGCAGGCCATGCCGCTGGCGGTCAAGCAGCTGGCCGGAACGCGCAGCCGGCATGTGATCGACCCCGAGACCGCCGTGGCGGCCATGGCGGTGGACCCCGCGCGGATCGGCGCGCTCTACCTCGCCCGCGCGGCGCATCACCGGCCCGAAGGCACGCCGCGCTTCATCGACAAGCTGCCGGCGAACTTCCTCTATGTCGGCCATATCGCGCGCGCGCTGCCGAACGCGCGCATCGTCTGCCTGCGCCGCCATCCGATGGACACGGTGTGGAGCAACTTCAAGAACCTGTTCGCCAGCCAGTCGGCCTATTACGCCTTTTCCTACGACCTGATGGATACGGCCCGGTATTACGCGCGCTTCGATGCCTTGATGGCCCTGTGGGAGCGGCTCTATCCCGGCCGGGTGCTCCCGCTCTCCTACGAGGCGCTGGTCGCCGACCAGGAGGGTGAGACGCGGCGCCTGCTGGACCATTGCGGGCTGGCGTGGGAGCCGCAGTGCCTCTCGTTCCACGAGAACCGCGCGGCCGTGGCCACCCCCAGCGCGGCGCAAGTGCGGCGCGCGCTCAATGCCGATGCCATCGGCCGCTGGAAAGCCCACGCCGAGGCGCTGGCGCCCGTGCGCGCATGGTTCGCGGCGCAGGGCATCCGCGCCGATTGATCTGGCCGGGCGGCGCCAGGCCCCATCCCAAGGCTGCCTCTCGATCGTGCCAGCCCGATCGCCCAAAAAAGAGGAGGCGGAACCGCCATGGCGGTTCCGCCCCCTGCCTTGGGGACAGGCGGGATCAGAACTTCATGCGGCCTTCCAGGCCCATCACGCGCGGCGTGGCGACGCCGCGTGAGTAGTAGCGGCCGATGATGCCGTCGTTGATCTGCCGGTAGCGGGTGAGATCCTGGCCGACGCCGGTGATCGCGTACTTGTCGAAGATGTTGTTGGCGAAAAGCGACACTTCCCACGCATCGGTGCGATACGTCACCGAAGCGCGGTGCATGACATAGGACGGCAGGCGCTCGCCCCCACCGCGCGCGCCGGGCGAGGTCAGGATGCCGCCGGTGTAAGTGGCGGTCCAGTTCATCACCAGGTTGTTCATGCCCACGGGCAGGGTATAGACCGCCGCCAGCGCGCCCGAATTCTTGGTCGATCCGGGCAGGCGATCGCCCGAGAACACGTCACCCGAACCCGTGGCCGGCGAAAGCAGGCCGGGCACGTCCTCGGTCAGCTTGGCGTCGAGGTAGGAATAGTTGCCGCGCAGGGTGAACTGATCGGTGATCTTGGCGTGGAACGTGAAGTCCACGCCCTTCGACTTCGCCTTGCCGCCATTGGCGGTGATGCCGATGTTGCCGTACTGGGTCGAGCTGCCGAGCTGGATGCCGTCCCAGTTGAGCTGGAACACCGCCAGGCTGGTGTTGAGCCGGCCGCCGAACAGGCTGGCGCGCACGCCCAGTTCCATGTTCTTCACCTTGTCCGGGCCATAGGACAGTTCGTCGGGCAGGGCGCACAGGTTCTGCTCGGCGGTGTTGATCGGCAGGATGCAGGGCACCACGCGGTTCACGCCGCCGATGCGATAGCCCTTGCTGTAGGTCGCATAGGCCATGATGTCGGGCGTGAAGTTGTACGAGGTGTTGAGCTTCCAGACGAAGCCGTCGTCGCTGGCCTTGCCGCTGCGAATGCGCGACGAGGCGATCTCCAGGCTGGGATAGGGCATACGCGTGCGGCCGGACTTGGTCAGCGGCGTATCGGAACCGCCGGTGATCGAGGTGTCGTACTTGAAGTAGCGGCCGCCCACGGTGATCTGCCAGGCCGGGATCGGGCGGAACGTCAGTTCGCCGAACGCGGCCATTTCCTCGGTCTTGGAATCGGTGAACGAGACGTATTCGGCGCCGTCCGGCCGGACCAGGCCATTGTAGTAGTTGCCATAGATCACGTTGCCCTGGGGCGAGGCGGCGAACTCGGCGAAGCCGGGCAGGCGCTCGATGCTGTCGGCGTGGTACTTCATCTCGTTGTAGAAGCCGCCCAGCACCCAGCTGAACGGGCCGCCATGCGTGGAGACCAGCCGGATCTCCTGGTTGAACTGCTTGCGGGTGTTGTCGCCCGTGGTGAAGCCGGCGAAGGCCGGGAACAGCTCGTAGTCGTAATCGAGATCGAGCAGCAGGTCGGTCACGTCGCCGATGGTGTGGTTCTTGGTCTTGGTATAGGCGCTGGTCCACACCGCCTGCATGATCTCGCCAAGCTGGGCTTCCATCTCAAGGCTGAGCAGGTGCGACTGGCGCTTGGACGGCTCGGCATAGCGCCACGGCGCTTCGTACTTGCCTTCGCCCAGCACGCCATAGCCGTTGGCCTGGCGGCCGCCGCTCTTGGTCTGCTGGAATGCGTAAGTGAGATAGGCCTTGAAGGTGGGCAGGGTCAGGCCAAGCTGGTTGCGCGTGGTGATCGTCTTTTCCCAGTTCAGGTCTTTCTTGGGGCTGAAGTTGGCGTTCTGCTGCTCGGGCGTGCCCAGCGGATTGGTCACGCCGCCCGGCTGGGCTATCGATACGCCCGGTTCGGCGACGATGAACGGATAGTCGATGAAGCCGGGATCGTAGTAATAGCCGCTGGCGGTTCGGAACGCGAGCACGTCGCGGATGATCGGCAGGTTGACCGTGGCATCGCCGACATAGCCCACGCCGCTGGAATGGGCGACGTCATAGACGCGGCCGTGGACCGAGCCTGAGACCTGCGTCGGATCGGGTCGTTCGGGAATGTAGCGGATCGCGCCGGCCAGCGTGCCGAGGCCGTAGAGCGTGCCTTGCGGGCCCAGCAGCGTTTCGACGCGGGCGATGTCGATCAGCTTGAAGTCGAGATAGAGCGGGACTTCGCCAAGATAAGTGCCGATCGCGTTGTCATAGTTGGAGCCGGCGGTGCCGGTGCCGTCGGCCGAAAGGCCGCGCATGACGATCGAGGCGGAACCGCGCGGGCCGGTGTCGGTCACGGTCAGGCCCGGCGTGAACGCGCCCAGGTCCTTGACGTCGTCAAGCCGCTCGTCCTGGAGCGTCTCGCCGCCGATCGCGGAGATGTTGATCGGCGTGTCCATGATGCTGGTGGCGCGGCGCGTGGCGGAAACGATGATCACGTCATCGCCGGCATCGGCTTCGGCCGCGGGCTCTGCCTGGGCATAAGCGGGCGCGGTTGCCAGCGACGTCGTCAGCATGGTTGCGCAAAGCAGCCCGAGTTTTAGTTTTCTTGCGCTCTTGGTCATGAAGTACCCCCCTTGGTGGCTTGTGTTTCCTCCCGGTTCAGGCGTCTCCCGAGCATCGTTGACTGTCCCGGACCGGCGTTACGCCGCCCGGCACCTGCCAATGGCCGCCCCATTTTTCTTGTTGATTTCGGGAAAAGGTATGGAGAGTACCGCAGGCGGGTAATGGGGCATTTGACGTAGGACGCCGGCGGCTGTCGCTCGCGGTCCCAACTACGTCAAATACCCCATGGGGGTGCGGAAGCTTGTTGCGTAGCCCCTTGCCTCGATAGCGCATCGAGACCGCGACTTCTTTCGAACCAAACACACCATGCTTGCGCGGCCCGCGCACGCCGGAGGTACAGTATGACGTCAATGAGCGCCGTGACAGGATGGAGCCTGGCAGCCGCCGCCGCGATTGCCGCGGCTCTTTCCGGCGATATTCCCGCCGACATGCGCAACGCGGGCACGCCCGCTCCGGTCCTGCCGCTGGAGGATGACATGGGCCGGCCCAAGCCGCTGGAGCTGCCGGCCGACGTGAAGGAGAAGCTCTCGGTCCTCGCGCCCGAAAAGCTTGCGTTCATCGAGGGCGGGCTGTCGGGCCGCTATGTCGAGAAGGATACGCTGTTCGAACGCGCGCGCACGCTGCCCGCGAACGAGCTGGTCGCTTATATCGACGCGATCTATGCGCTGCACGAAAAGGTGGAATACAAGGCCGGGCGCGACAAGCTGGCGATCCCGCTCGATACCAGTTCGCCCTGGTTCAATGCCTGGAAGCTGCGCCGGCCCGGCTCGCTCGATCCCAAGCGCGAGGCCGGGCCGATCGACCTTGGCCGCTACATCGGTGGCCGTGGTGGCGGCTTCTCCACTTTTGCCGGCGCGCCCGTGGCGCTGACGCCGGAGGATCTGGTCGCGGGCAAAGTCGATGTCGCGATCGTCGGCGCCCCGCTCGACATGGGCTCGGGCTGGCGCAACGCCATCGACGGCCCGCGCGCGCTGCGCATGACCGGCGGCGCGGGCGGCAACGACATGTATTCGATGATCAATCCGGGCTCGGTGCTCAAGATCGTCGATTACGGCGATATCGCCATCGACCAGAACTCAACCGAGCGCAGCGTCGATCATGTGCGCGAAGTGGTGCGCGAGATCGCCAAAACCGGCGCGATCCCCATCGTCATCGGCGGCGATCACAGCCTGGAATATCCCAATGTGGCCGCCGCCGCCGATGTCCACGGCAAGGGCAAGATCGGCGTCGTCCACTTCGATTCGCACTACGATATCGCACGCGGGCGCGTGCACCTGCTCGATCATGGCCAGCCGGTCTATCGCGTACTGAGCGAAGGCCATGTCGATCCCCGGGACTATATCCAGGTGGGCCTGCGCGCGCGCGGACCGGACCTGGAGACCTTCGGCTGGATGCGCAACAAGGGGATGCGTTACCACACCATGGTCGAGGTCGAGAAATACGGCTGGGACAAGGTCATGGCCGAAGCGCTGAAGGAAGCGCGCCAGAACACCAAGAAGCTGTGGATCTCGTTCGATGTCGACGTGCTCGATCCGGCCTTCATGCCCGGCACCGGCACACCGGTTCCCGGCGGCCTGACCATGCGCGAGGCGCAGCCGATCATGCGCCGCCTGTGCGCCGAAAACGACATCGCCGGCATCGATATCGTCGAAGTCGCCCCCTACCTCGACACCAGCTACAAGACGGCGCTCAACAGCAACTACCTGCTGAACGCCTGCCTCTCAGGCATCGCGATGCGCCGCAAGGGCCTCGCCCCAGGATACTTCAGCCCCGTGTCCGTCAAGGACGCCCGCGGCAACTCGTAAGGGAATCCAGATCATGGCGCACAAGACAATTGTCGTACGTATTGCCGGCCTCTGCCTCTTGGCTGCCGCTCCTTCCGGCGCCGCGATCGCGCAGGGCGCCGATCCCATCGCCGCGCTGCCGGCCGACAAGAAGGCGTTCCTGGCCGACAAGGACCTGCTCGCCCACTTCGGCCTGACGCTCGAGAAGGTCCGCATCGCGCTGCAGGCGCGTTCGCCCGAGGACGCGGCGGCCTATGTCGACGGGCTGATGGCGATGGTCGCGGACGCGAAGTACCAGCCCGGCCGCGATCCTTCGGAAATCGCGCTCAACCCGCAGGCGCGCGGGTGGAATTCGGGCACCGTGGTGCGTCCCGCCTTTCTCGACAAGCTCAAGCGCGATCCCGGTCCATTCAGCCTGAAGCGTTATATGTTCCGCAAGTCGGGCATCCCCACTTTCGCCGACGCGCCGGTGGCGATCCGCAAGGAAGACCTGGTGGCGGGCAAGGTGGAAGTCGCCTTCGTGGGCGCGCCGCTGGACTTTTCGTCGGGCTGGCGCGACGCCAAGCACGCGCCCGAGGCGCTGCGCGGCATGGATGGCCTGATCGGCGCCGATGCCGATGGCGGGGTCGATCCCGGCCTGGTGCTGAGCATCGCCGATTACGGCGATCTCACGATCGATTCGATGGCCCCCGATCGCGGGCTTGACCATGTGCGCGAAATGGTGGCCGAAATGGCTTCGGTCGGCGTGAAGCCCTTCATCGTCGGCGGCGATCACACGCTGATGTATCCCGACGTGGCGGCGATGGTGGACAATTACGGCGCGGGCAATGTCGCCGTGGTCCAGTTCGATGCCCACGCCGATGCCGAGGTCAATAGCGATCACTTCCTTTCCGACAACCAGACGCTGTCGCGGCTGATGCAGGACAAGGTGCTGCGCGGTTCCGACGTGATCCACGTCGGGATGCGCGGGCGCGAGGCCGACAGCGCCACGCAGGCCCGCCTCAAGACGGCCGGCGTGCGCATCCTGCCCACCTCGGCGATCGCCGAGCGCGGCTGGCAGGCCGTGACCGACGATATCGTCGCGGGTCTCGCCAAGGGGCCCAGGAACGTCTTCGTGTCCTTCGACATGAGCGTGCTCGATCCCGGTGACGCGCCAGCGTCCGGGCGGCCGGTGCCCGGCGGCATCGCGATGCGCGAGGCGATCCCGATGATCCGGCAGATCTGTTCGAAGACCAACGTGGTCGGCTTCGACCTGCTCGATACCGCGCCGATCCTCGATCCGACTTACGTCACCCGGATGAGCGCCAACTACATCCTCCACGCCTGCCTCAGCGGGATCGCGATGCGCAAGGTCGCTAGCAAGACCGACTAGCGAGCGCGACCAGGCGAGGCTCGCGGCCGAGACTGACGCCCGCGATGGGCGAACGCGAACGGGGGATAATTCATGGTATCGATCAATACGCTGGCGGGCTGGACCATGGCCGCCGCCGCCGCGACCGCATCGATGATGGCCGGCGACAGCTATGTCTCGCCCAATCCGCCTCCGCCGATCCCGGCCGAGGACATCATGGGCAAGCCCAAGCCGCTGGACTTGCCGGCCGACGTGGCCGAGCGGCTGGCCGGGCTCGCGCCGGAAAAGCTCGCCTTCCTGAAAAGCGGTGAGGCGGGGCGTTACGTTGACAAGGACGCCCTGTTCGAACGCGCGCGCACGCTGCCCGCGAACGAGCTGGCTGCCTATATCGATGCGATCTACGCGCTTTACGAGCAGGCCGAATACAAGGCGGGCCGCGACAAGCTGACCATTCCGCTCGATACCAGTTCGCCCTGGTTCAATGCCTGGAAGCTGCGCCGGCCCGGCTCGCTCGATCCCAAGCGCGAGGCCGGACCCATGCAGCTGGGCCGCTATATCGGCGGCTACGGCGGCGGCTTCTCCACTTTCGCGGGCGCGCCCGTGGCGCTGACGCCGGAGGATCTGGTCGCGGGCAAGGTCGATGTCGCGATCGTCGGTGCCCCGCTCGACATGGGTTCGGGCTGGCGCAACGCCATCGACGGCCCGCGCGCGCTGCGCATGACCGGCGGCGCGGGCGGCAACGACATGTATTCGATGATCAATCCCAATGCGGAGCTGAAGATCGTCGATTACGGCGATATCGCCATCGACCAGAACTCGACCGAGCGCAGCGTCGATCATGTGCGCGAAGTGGTGCGCGAGATCGCCAAAACCGGCGCGATCCCCATCGTCATCGGCGGCGACCACAGCCTGGAATATCCCAACGTGGCCGCCGCCGCCGATGTCCACGGCAAGGGCAAGATCGGCGTCGTCCACTTCGATTCGCACTACGACGTCGGCCGCAACGGTGTGCACTGGATCACGCATGGATCGCCGGTCTACCGGGTGCTCCACGAAGGCCATGTCGATCCCCGGGACTATATCCAGGTGGGCCTGCGCGCGCGCGGACCGGATCTGGAGACCTTCGGCTGGATGCGCAACAAGGGGATGCGCTATCACACCATGGTCGAGGTCGAGAAATACGGCTGGGACAAGGTCATGGCCGAAGCGCTGAAGGAAGCGCGCCAGAACACCAGGAAGCTGTGGATCTCGTTCGATGTCGACGTGCTCGATCCGGCCTTCATGCCCGGCACCGGCACACCGGTTCCCGGCGGCCTGACCATGCGCGAGGCGCAGCCGATCATGCGCCGCCTGTGCGCCGAAAACGACATCGCCGGCATCGATATCGTCGAAGTCGCCCCCTACCTCGACACCAGCTACAAGACGGCGCTCAACAGCAACTACCTGCTGAACGCCTGCCTCTCAGGCATCGCGATGCGCCGCAAGGGCCTCGCCCCAGGATACTTCAGCCCCGTGTCCGTCAAGGACGCCCGCGGCAACTCGTAAGGCCCGCGCGCGCGGGCACGGTCGATATACGTCATTTGCTCAATGGCGCTGCCCCCGGTCGCACCTAAGCTGGCCGGACAGCACCCCCAGGAGGCTTTCGAGGTGAAACTATGAGGGTTACGCAAGTCCGTGTTCCCTGGCTTGCCACGGCGGCCCTTGCCTGCGCGTCGGCGGTCTTCGCGCAGTCCGCGATCCATGCGGAAAGCCCGGATGAAGCCGCCGTGGAGGCGGAGGCCGGCATTCCGGTAGGCGATCCGCTGGTGCGCGAGAAATGCGGCGCGTGCCACGCGCCCGACGCCAAGGGCAACCTGTCACGCATTTCCTGGATGCGCACCACGCCCGAAGGCTGGGCCCAGGCGATCAAGCGCATGGTCCGGCTCAACGGCCTTTACATCTCGCCCGAGGATTCGCGCGCCGTCGTCCGCTCGCTCTCGGCCTCGCACGGGCTGGCGCCCGAAGAGGCGGTGGCGGTAAGCTATATCCCCGAAAAGCGGATCGTCGACGAGACCAACATCCCCAACGAGGCGGTGCGCGGTGCCTGCGTTTCCTGCCATGCCTTCGGCCAGCCGCTTTCGTGGCGCCGGTCCAAGGTGGAATGGAAGAACCTGCAGGATCTGCATGTCGCGCTCTATTCGCAGGCCTATGCCCAATACAGCCGCATCGAGGGCGGGGACGATGGCGACGGCGATGGCCCGGCCAAGCCGACCAACGGCGAAGTCGCGCTGGAATACATGCGCAAGGCCGCGCCGCTGCACACCCCCGAATGGGCCGCGTGGAGCGCCCGGCAAGGCAAGCCCCGGCTTGCCGGCACCTGGCTGGTGACGGCGTCCGTCCCCGGCAAGGGCCGCTTCGTGGGCGAAATGACGATCGCCCCCGGCACCGCGCCGGATGAATTCCGCACCACCACGACGCTGCGCTCGCTGGCCGACGGCAGCACCATGACGCGCAGCGGCAACGGCCTGGTCTATGGCGGCTATGCCTGGCGCGGCCGTTCGGGCAGCGGCGCAGGCACCGGCGGGCCCGACAACCTGGCCGCCGAAGTGCGCGAGACGATGCATTTCACGCCCGACCAGCAGCGCGCCATCGGCCGCTGGTTCTGGGGCGAATATCACGAGTTCGGCTATGACGTGAAGCTGGTGCGCGCCAGCGCCGCGCCGGCCGTGCTGGCGGTCGATCCCGGCGCGCTGAAGGCCGGATCGCGTGGAGCCCAGGTGGTGCTCCATGGCCACAACCTGCCGGCCGCGCCGGACGTGGCGGATATCGGCCTGGGCTCGGGCGTGGCAGTGCGCAAGGTGGTTTCGGCCAGTGCCGACAAGCTGGTGCTGACGGTCGATGTCGGCGCCGACGCGGCCCCCGGCCCACGCGATGTCGCGGTGGGCGGCGCGTTTCTGGAAAGGGCCTTCCCGGTCTACCGCAAGGTCGATTTCCTGAAAGTCACGCCCGAGACCGGCCTGGCCCGGCTGGGCGGCGGCAAGCACGCCAAGGGCTTCCAGCAGTTCGAGGCGATCGGCTTCGACAACGGCGCGGATGGCAAGGCCAACACGGGCGACGATGTCGCCATCGGCCCGATCGCCGTGACCTGGAGCATCGATGAATTCCTGTCGGTCTATTACGACGACGATACCCGGTTCGTCGGCCAGATCGGCCAGAACGCGCTGTTCACCCCCGCGTCCGACGGTCCCAATCCCGAGCGTCGTTTCGGCCGGAACAATTACGGCGATGTCTGGGTGGTGGCGACGGCCAAGTCCGAGAAGGACGCTTTCGGCAAGCCGCTCAGCGCCCGCGCCTACCTTGTCGTCACTGTCCCGGCCTACCAGCGCTGGGACCAGCCGGAGCTGTCGCAATGAACCTTGTCCAGACGAGCGTGCTGCGCGGCGACGCCGCCGGCACGGGCGATTTCCGCCAGGGCGAATACCATGCCTTCGAAGCGGCGGGCCGGCCTTACCTCTATCTGGTCGGCGCGGGCGCGGTGTTCGAGATCGATCCGGCGGTGCGCGCGCTGCTTGACCGGATCGAGGGGACCAGCCTGTCGCACGCCGAGATGGTCGCGGTCCTGGCCGCGCGCGGCCAGTCCTCCGCCGAGGCGGAGGAACTGATCCATGAGCTGCGCCAGGTCCGGGTGATCGAGAATGGCCGCGCCTTGCCGGCACCCGCCCCGGAAACCCCGCCGGCAAATTTCCCGCTGCAGGCACTGGTGCTGAACGTCACCAACCAGTGCAACCTGGCCTGCACGTATTGCTACGAATTCGGCGCGGACAAGATCGCCACGCCGCAAGGCAAGCCCAAGTACATGACGAAGGAGACCGCGCGTGCCTCGGTCGATCTCCTGCTCGCCGAGTCCGGGCCGCGCAACGCGGTGCACATCACCTTCTTCGGCGGCGAGACGCTGATGAACTTCCCGCTGCTGCGCGACGTGGTCGATTATGCCAACGGGCAGGCCGCCGTGCTGGGCAAGGCGATCACTTACAGCCTGACGACCAATGCCACGCTGCTGACCGACCCGATCATCGCCTTCCTGTCGGACAATGCCATCGGCGTGACCGTCAGCATCGACGGCCCGGCCGAAATTCAGGACCGGCACCGCGTCTATCGCAGCGGCAAGGGCAGCTACGCGGTGATCGAGCCCCGGCTGCGCGCGCTGATCGCCAGCCACAGGACGCGCGCCGTCACCGCGCGCGTGACCCTGACCGAAGGCGTCACCGACGTGGTGGGGATCTATCGCCACCTGAAGGACGATCTGGGCTTCCACGAAGTGGGCTTCGCCCCCGTCACCCAATCGGGCGAACGGGACTATGCGATCGACGGCATGGGCATGGATCAGGTGCTCGCCGGCTTCCACGCACTGGCCGACGAATGGCTGGACCATGCCCTGCGCGGCCTGATGCACGGCTTCAGCAATGTCAGCGAGACGATCGGCGAACTGATCCAGGGCGTCAACAAGTCGCATCCCTGCGGCGCCGCGCTGGGGCTGATGGGTGTCAGCCCCTCGGGTGATCTTTCACCCTGCCACCGCTTCACCGATGCCGACACCCATACCATGGGCCATGTTTCCAGCGGCATAGACCGGACCGCGCAGAAGGATTTCCTCGATCGCGGCCATGTCGAAGCCAAGTACGATTGCCAGACCTGCTGGGCCCGCCCGCTTTGCGCCGGCGGCTGCCATCACGAGGCTTTCGTCCGCTATGGCGATACCGGCCATGCCAACCTGCATTACTGCGACTGGATCCGCGAATGGACCGATCGCTGCCTGCACATCTATGGCGAGCTGGCCGCCCGCAATCCGTCGTTTCTCGAACGCTTTGCCGAACGAAAGGGGCTGTGATGAAGCACCTCAAGCCGATCAACCAAAAGGCGCGGCGCATCGACGATCTTGTCGCCTCGCTGGACGAGGACGTGGTCGCCCTGCAGCAACCGCGCCCGCACGTGCCGATGGGATGCACGCTCTCGTTCTCGCCGGGATGGGAAGTCGATGCCTCGGGTGGTACCGCCGGGCTGTGCCAGCCGGTGGAGCGCGACATCTACGATTGCTACGTCACCTGCTTCTGGCCAGTGCAGGTGCCCGATCACGTCAACTATTCGCCCGACTGGGCGAGCAATTGCGCCTCCGCCACCAAGGACTGGCGCAATCTCGATCTGGTGTTCCCGTGAGGCGCGCGATGATCTTGCGCCACATCGCGCTGGCCGGCGTCGCGCTGGCCTTCCCCCTCGCCATGCCGGCCACGGCGGCCACGCTGTTCATGGGATCGTACCCGGATTCGATCCTGGTGTTCGATGAGGCCAAGGGCGCCGTCACCGAACGGCTGAAGCTGGAAACCGGGCTTCCCACCAGGATCGAGCTGTCCGAGGATGGCAAGCGCATCTATGTGACCACGATCACCACCAGCGGGATCGAGGTGATCGACACCGCCACTCGCAAGGTGACGAACCATTTCAGCCTGAACGACGGGGCGACCAGGTATCGCTTCTACGGCGGCACGGCGGACCCTACCGGGCGCTTTTTCTACACCGTGGTCACGCGGATCGAGAAGGGGCTGGATCGCTATACGGTCGGCAAGCCGCAATATGCCGTGGTCGATCTCAAGGCCCGCAAGATCGTGCGCACCGCCGATGTCCCCAAGGAAGACGAACGCGGCGGCGGCCGGCGCGCGGCCTACAAAGTCTCGAACGACGGGAAGACGCTTTACGTCTTCGGCAAGAAGATCCTGGTGGTGAACATCGCCGATCTCAAGACGGTGGACCGGATCGACCTGGCCAGGCCCGAAGGCACCGGGCTGGAGAACGTCGGCTTCGGCGGCGCGCTCGATACCATTCAGGTGGCCGGCCAGTACGTCTCGCTGTTCAACGCGACCGATCCTTACGTGCACAACAAGGTCTTCGGGGTGGCGCGCTTCAACCTGAACGATCGCCGGTTCGATTTCACCCCGATCGGCCCGGCGCCCGAGACCATGGCCGGCCTGCAAGTCACGCCTGACGGCAAGGAGGCCTATACCGTCGTCACCACCGGCAAATATGGCAACAAGCGCTGCGAGTTCTGGCGCTTCGACCTTGCCACCAACGCGGTGCTCGACAAGGCGGAGTTCCCGTGCCGCTCACGCTTCCGCTTCGGCCTCTCGGGCGATGGCGCCAAGCTGTACATCTATGGCGCGAGCTATGACATCGAAGTCTATGACGCCAGGACGCTGAAGCGCGAAAAGACCTGGGATCTGGGCCAGGACACCACCGGAGCCGGCATGGTCGTGGTGCCATGATCCGGGCCGGGGCCGGGCGGGCGCGCCGATGATCGTTGGCGTCCGGGGGGGCGGGGTCGCGGCGGCGGCCTGCGCGCACCTGCTGGGCGCCGCTGGACATCGCGTGGCGCATGAACCCGCACCCCGGCCGCAAGTGCCCTCGGTCATGCTGAGCGCGGCGGCGCTCGCGCTGGTGCGCGATGTCTTCGGCCGGTCGGATCTCTTCGCCGATCGCCCGCGCGTCACGCGCCGGGTGGTCGCGTGGGGCGGGCAGGAGCCCGTCACCGTGCCGCACGACGCGATCCTGGTATCCGACCGGGACTTGCACGAGGCGCTGGCGAGCGATTGCCCCGGCGCCGATGCGGGCGAAAACCGCGATTTCACCATCTTCACCGCGCCGCCCATGCCCGAGGGCGAGCTGCGCGTGTTCGGCGATCGCCATGCCGTCGCCGCGCAAGTGGCCCTGCGCGATCCCGCCGCGCGCGGCGAATGCCGGATCGAGGCGCTGCCGGCGGGCTGGCTGTTCCTTGCCCCCGGCGCCGAGGGGCAGGGCTGGCTGTTGGGCTTCGGCGCGCCGCTGGAGGAACTGGTCGGGCAAAGCCGGCTGGTCGGCCCGGCGATCGACTTGCGTGCGGCGCGCTCGGCCCCGTTCGTGACCGCGCCGCGCCTGCACTTGCCGCTGGCGGGTGCTGGCTGGCTGGCGTGCGGCACGGCGGCGCTGGGCTTCGATCCGATCTGCGGCGATGGCACCGCGCAGGCCGTGCGCGAGGCGGTGCTCGCCTCGGCGGTGATCGACGCGGCGGCGGGCGGCGCGGACCGCGCGGCTTTGCTGGCGCATTACCAGGCGATGCTGGTGGCGGCGATGCGGCGCCATCTCCAGCTTTGCGCGCGCTTCTATGAGACCGGCGGGCAAGGCGAATGGTGGCGCGCGCAATCGGCCGCGCTGGCGCGGGGCCATGCCTTGTGCACGGCCTATCTGGCCCGCGAGCCCGAGCCCCGCTTCGTCCTGCGCGGCTTCCGTCTCGAACCCAGGGCGCTGGCGGCATGAACGCGCCGGCCACGATCCCGCCGGTTCCGGCGCCCGAGGCGGTGGCGAGCTGGCGCAGCTATCGCCGCCTTGCGCCTTATATCCGGCCCTACTGGCGCGGGCTGGTCATGGTGCTGCTGATCAGCGCGCTTTCCACCGCGCTGGGCCTGGCCCAGCCTTACCTGTCGAAGCTGCTGATCGACGATGCCCTGCTGCGCCGCGACATGGGCGAGCTGGTGCGCATCGCCGCGATCATGGTGGTGATCACGCTGGCCGGCTTCGCCGTGAATATCCTGGCAAGCTATCGCTACGTCGCGCTTTCGGCGGCGATGCTGTTCGATATCCGCGCTGCGCTGCTGCGCCATCTCCAGACGCTTTCGCCGCGCTTCTACGGCAGCTTCCGGCTGGGCGATCTGGTCTCGCGGATCAACAGCGATGTCAGCGACGTGCAGCGCATCGCCGCCGACACAATGCTCTCGGTGGTCAGCAACCTGCTGTTCTTCGTCGGCTGCGTGGCGATGATGCTGTGGCTCGACTGGCGGCTGTTCCTTGTCAGCATCGTCCTGGTGCCGGCCAGCCTGCTTGCCTTCGCCTGGTGCCAGCGCCGGCTGACCGCGCTGACCGCGACGATGCGCCAGCGCGGCGCGGACCTGGGCAGCCTGCTGGTCGATACGATCATGGGGATGCGCGTGGTCGCCTCGCTGCGCGCGGGCGAGCACGAGGTGGCGCGCTTCCGGCGCAGCAACGACGCGTTCGTCGCCGCCATGCTGCGGATGCAGACCGCATCCTATCTCGCGGGCGGATTGCCCGGAACGCTGATGACCGCCGCGACGTCGGCCGTGATCCTTTACGGCGGCGCGCTGATCATCGACGGGCGCTTGTCGATCGGCACGCTGGTGGCTTTCATGACGTACCACATGCGCTTGCTTTCGCCGGTGCAGACGCTGATGGGCCTGACCGCGGGCCTGGCCTCGGCGCGGGTGTCGCTTGGCCGGATCTTCGCCCTGTTCGATACCGCGCCCGAAGTGGTCGAGCGCGCCGACGCGGCGCGTTTCGCGCCGGCCGGCGGGACCATCCGGTTCGAAGGCGTGTCGATGCGCTATGATCGCGAGCCGGTGCTGGCCGATGCCGATTTCACGATTGCCGGCGGGTCGATCTGCGCGGTGCTGGGCGAGAGCGGGGCGGGCAAATCGACCATGGCCGATCTGATGGTGCGCTATTTCGATCCGGTCGCGGGGCGCATACTGATCGACGGGCAGGACTTGCGCGATCTGCGGCTCGACGACCTGCGCCGCGAGGTGATCCTGGTCGATCAGGCGCCGCACCTGTTCCACGATACGATCGCGGCCAACATCGCCTTCGCCATGCCCGAGGCGAGCCGGGCCGAGATCGAGGCGGCCGCGCGCGCCGCCGGGCTCGACCGCTTCGTCGCGCGCTTGCCCGAAGGGTATGACACCCTCGCGGGCGAGCGCGGCCTTGCGCTCTCGGCGGGCGAGCGCCAGCGGATCGTGCTGGCCCGCGCGATCCTGCGGCGGCCCGGCGTGCTCATTCTCGACGAGCCGACATCGGCGCTCGATGCCGAGACCGAGCAACTGGTCGCCGGGCGCCTGCGCGAGGCGTTGCCCGACGCGACGCTGGTGATCATCACCCACAAGCCCGCGCTGGCCCGGATTGCCGACAGCGTGCTGACGGTCGAGGCCGGCCGCGTGCGCATGACGCGCGGCGCGGTGCTTGCCGATGCCTGAGCGGCCCGTGCGGATCGCGGTGGTCGACAGCGGCGTGCAGCCCGATCATCCGCATATCCTGGCCGGCCAGCTCGATCCGGGCATCGGCGTCGCGCGTGACGGGACGCTTCTGGAAGGCGCCACGCCCGACCGGCTGGGCCATGGTACCGCCGTCACCGCCGCGATCCAGCAATGGGCGCCGCAGGCGCGCTGCGTCACGGTGCGCGTGTTCGACGAGGCGTTGCGCGCTTCGCCGCGCGCGCTGGTCGCCGCCATCGACTGGTGCGTCGCGGCGGGCGTGGATCTGGTCAATCTCAGCCTGGGTACCACGCACGCGGCGCATGGGCCGGTCTTCGCGGCGGCCGCGGCCAGGGCGGTGCAGGCGGGCGTGGTGCTGGTTGCCGCGCGCGATGTCGATGGCACACCGTGCTTTCCCGGCGCGCTGCCGCAAGCGATCGGCGTCGGGCTGGACTGGGATTGCCCGCGCGAAAGCTATCGTGTGGCGACAGGCGAGGGCGAGGGCGAGGGCGAAGGCGAGCGCAGGGGCGAGCGCGGGGGTGAGGCCGGGTTCCTCGCCTCGGGCCACCCCCGGCCGATTCCCGGCGTGCCGCAGCGGCGCAATCTGTACGGAGTCAGCTTCGCGGTCGCCAATCTGACCGGGTTTGCCGCCGCCGCGCTGGCCGACCGGCCGGACCTGCCGCAAGGGCGTGAACGGCTTGTGGCCCTTCGCGCCTTGCTCGCGGCGGGGCCGGCCGGCGCGGTTGCGATGTCAGGCGATCAGACCGTGGCGAACGCGGCGACACGCTCGATCATCCAGAAGCTGCCGAGCGCGCCCACCGCATAGAGCGCGGCGGCCCGCGCCGGGACCGCCAGCGAGAGCGCGCGCAGACCCGCCAGTGCCGCCATGACCGCGCTGACGAAGACCAGCTGGCCGATCTCCACGCCGATGTTGAAGAACGCGAGGCTCGCCAGCTTCTCGCCCTCGTGCACGCCCAGTTCGCCCAGCGCCGTGGCGAAGCCCAGCCCGTGGAGCAGGCCGAACAGCGAGACCACGCCGACTTGCCGGCGGAAGGCGAAGAGCGCCGCGCCTTTCGCCCCGCGCAGCGCTTCGCGCGCCATGAACACGATCGACAGCGCGATCGCCGCTTCGACCGGCGGCACCGGCGCGCGAACCACTTCGAAGAAGGCCAGGCCGAGCGAGATCGAGTGGCCGATGGTAAAGCAGCTCACCAGCCAGACGAGCTGGCGGCCCCGCGCCAGCAAGGCAAGGCAGAGCACGAAGGCCAGGTGATCCCAGCCCATCAGGATGTGCCAGACGCCCTGGCGGAGGAATTCGCCGGCAAGCTCGGCCAGCGGACGCGCCGTCGCCGTGGCCTCGCCGACGGGAACGGTAATGCCGCTGCCGTCCGAACTCAGGCTGCGATCGACCTCGACACCCGGCAAGGTGCTGACAAAGCGGCCGCCATCCACTTTCCAGGGCGTGCGAATCACATCGTCGGCGCGGAACGGGTGGTCGCAGGCGAACGTGAAGCCGAATTGCGCGCGCCCCGCCGCGCTTTGCCGGGTCATGGCGGTCTGGCGGCAGCCGTCGGGCCAGGCCACCGGCGCCGATGTCGCGACATTTTCAGGCACGGCGGCGGTGAACTGGTATTCGTTTTCGCCCTCGCCGCGCGTCAGCGCGAAATCGGCCGAGAGGAAAATGTCGGCCAGCGCGCTTTGTGGGGCCAGCGCGATCAGCGCCAGCATCAGGGCGAGGAGCCTAGTCTTCCACGACATCGTACTTCTCCTTGAGCCGCGCGACGGCGGCGTCGATCGCGGTGCGGGTATGGGCGATCATGAAGTCCTGCCGGACCTGATCGCGAACGGCGGGATAGGGCATCAGCGCGGCCGGCTCGCGGCTGGCGGCGCGCACGAAATGCCAGCCGCGCGAGGACGCGATCGGGCCGATCCAGCGGCCCGGTGGCGCCGATTTCAGCGCATCGACGAAGCCTTGCCCGAAAATGCCGCGCACCATGCTGTCGCCGTAACCCGGAAAGGAATGGCCCAGCCAGAAATCGTCCGAGGGAATGGCCCGGCCGGCGTTGAGCGCGGCAAGCAGGGCGCCGGCATCGTCCGGCTTCTGGCTGCGGAACACTTGCGAAAAGCTGGTCCTGGGCTCGCCCCAATAGCGCTTGATGTTCTCGGCATAGAAATTGACCAGGTCCTCATCGCTCGGCTCGGGCGGTGCGCCGGCGATCAGGTACCGTTCCTTCTCGATCAGCATTTCGCGCGCTTCGGGTGAAGTGAGGTGGAGATTGCGGTCCAGCGCGTCGCGGAACAGCAGCTCGCGCGTCAGGTATTCGTCCTTCATCCGCGCCCGGTCGGCCGCATTGGCCTTGCGCCCGGTCAGCGTCTCGAACTCCTCGACCATCGCGGCCTCGGCCTCGGGCGTGAAGCGGATCGGCTCGCGGCGCCCGGCCTCCAGCGCGAAGTAGCCGCCGAACAGCAGGAAGCCGGCCAGCAGGAACGGCACCAGCGGATCGCGCAGGGTCCGCCGCAGCAGCGGCCCTGGCGCGATCGAGGCCAGCGAAACCGCCAGGTTCCGCCCCATGCCTGCCATTGTTGGACGTGCCGTGTGCACCTGCCGCCGGTCCTTGCGCGATCGCGTCTTTCGTTTCGCCTGCGATCCTAGGTCGCTCGCGCGCAAGGCTGCCTACGTCAAATGACGCATACGGACCCCACGCGCCTTTGCCATAGCCTTCAAGGCGTCCGATTTCCTCATCACGCCCCCACGGTCGGGGCCCCTTATTGGAGATTTTCATGATCCGTACCAGGCTGGGTACCTTCGCGGTTTCTGCCTTTGCGCTCGCGCTTGCCTCGTGCTCGGGATCTGGAACGGGTTCGGACAAGCCCGCCGGGGACGGCGTGGCGGTGGGCGTGCTGCATTCGCTGACCGGCACCATGGCGATCAGCGAGATCACGGTGAAGAACGCCGAAATGCTGGCGATCGAAGAGATCAACGCATCGGGCGGCGTGCTGGGCAAGTCCGTTACCGCCGTGGTCGAGGACGGGGCTTCCGATCCTTCCACGTTCGCGCAGAAGGCGGCCAAGCTGATCGAGAGCGATGGCGTGGCCACCGTGTTCGGCGGCTGGACCTCGGCCAGCCGCAAGGCGATGCTGCCGGTGTTCGAGCGGACGAAGAACCTGCTGTGGTATCCGGTCCAGTTCGAAGGCAACGAGTGTTCGCCCAACATCATGTATTCGGGCGCGCAGCCCAACCAGCAGGCGCTGCCCGCGCTCGAATGGGCGATGGCGCAAGGCCACAAGACTTACTTCCTGGTCGGATCGGACTATGTCTATCCGCGCACCGCCAACCTGATCCTGAAGAAGCATATCGAGAAGGCCGGGATGAAAGTCCTGGGCGAATCCTACGTGCCGCTGGGCGGGACGGACTTTTCGGGCGTGATCGCCAAGATCCAGCAGGCCAGGCCGGCGATCATCATCAACACGCTCAACGGCGATTCCAACGTCGCCTTCTTCAAGCAGATGCAGGCCGCCGGGCTCAGCCCCAAGACGCTGCCGGTGATGTCGTTCTCGATCGGCGAGCAGGAAGCCAAGGCGATGGGCACCGCGCTGGTCGAAGGCAGCTATGCCGCCTGGAACTATTTCCAGAGCCTGCCGGGCGATGCCAATGCCAAGTTCGTGGCCGCCTACCAGAAGAAATTCGGCGCCGACGCGGCGATCACCGATCCGATGGTGCACGCCTATCTCGATGTCTATGCCTGGAAGGCGGCGGCCGAGAAGGCGGGCAGCTTCGATCCCGACGCGGTGCGCAAGGCGGCGGTCTCGCTCGGCAGCTTCGCCACGCCGATGGGCGCGGTCAGCTTCGCGCCGAACCAGAGCCTGGTGCAGAAGGCTTTCATCGGCAAGCTGAAGCCCGACGGGCAGTTCGAGATCGTGTCGCAGCCGGGCGCGGATATCCAGCCCGAACCGTATGACGCGCTCGCCTTCCCCGGCAAGTCTTGCAAGCTCTGACATAAGGACGGGCCGCGCGGGGGCAATCTCCCGCGCGGCCCGACAGGCCCCGGGCATGGATTTCGCGCTTTTCCTCAACCAGTTGTTCAACGGCTTCTCGCTGGCCTCGCTCTACCTGCTGGCATCGCTGGGGCTTGCCCTGTCCTTCGGGATCATGCGGGTCATCAACATGGCGCATGGCGAGATGCTGATGCTGGGCGGCTATCTCGCCTGGCTGACGCTGCTGGTGGTGCCGGGCGGGGCGGGCATCCTGCTGGCCGTGCCGGTGGCCTTTGCGGGCGCGGCGGCGATGGGCGGGCTGATCCAGACCAGCCTGATCCGCCGCCTGTCCTCGCGCCCGCTCGACACGCTGCTGGCCACCTGGGGCGTCAGCCTGATCCTGCAGCAGGCCGCGCGCGACCTGTTCGGCGCGATCGGCGTGGAAGTGCGCGCGCCCGACTGGCTGATGGGCAGCTTCACCGTGGCCGGCGTCACGCTGCCTTCGGCGCGCCTGTTCATCATCGCGGTGGCCGTGCTGGTGCTGGGCGCGCTGGCGCTGGTGCTGCTCAAGACGCGGATCGGGCTGCTCACCCGCGCGGTCAACCAGGACCGGATGATGGCGTCAGCCGTCGGCATCGACGTCAAGCGCGTCGATTTCACCGTGTTCTGCCTGGGTTCGGGGATCGCGGGCCTGGCCGGCGTGATGCTGGCGCTGCTGGGCCCGGTCACGCCCAATGTCGGGCAAAGCTATATCATCCCGGCCTTCCTCGTCGTCGTCATGGGCGGGCTGGGCAGCATTGTCGGCACGACCACGGCGGCGATCGTGCTGGGCGTGTTCTCGGCGCTGGCGCAGATGTTCGTCGATGTCAGCGTGGCGCAGATGCTGCTGCTCGTCTTCGTCATCCTGTTCATCCAGATCCGCCCGCAAGGCGTGGTCGCGGTGCGGACGCGCCAGCTCGATGTCTAAGCTTGTCCCGCCCGCGCCGCTGCGACGCGCGAAGCCCGCACTGCCCTGGGTGTTGCTGGCGCTGGGCATCGCCGCGCCGTTCTACCTCGGCGCCTATGATCTCAACCTGCTGGCCCGGTTCATGGCCATGGCGATCCTGGCCATGGGGCTGGTGCTGATCTGGGGGCACGGCGGTATCCTCAGCCTGGGGCAAGGCGTGTTCTTCGGCCTGGGCGGCTATGCCATCGCCATGCACATGAAGCTGGCGGACCTGCCGGCGGGCGAGATGCCCGATTTCATGGTGTGGAGCGGGCGCGAGGCGCTGCCCGTATGGTGGGAGCCTTTCGCCAGCCCGGCCTTCGCGCTGGCGGCGATCCTGATCGTGCCGACGCTGCTGGGCGCGCTGTTCGCCTGGGCGGTGTTCCACCGCCGGGTGGGGGGGACTTACTTCGCGCTGATCACGCAGGCGCTGGCGCTGGCGTTCGCCACGCTGATCATCAGCCGGCAGGACGTGACCGGCGGGTTCAACGGCCTGACCGATTTCTATTCGGTCTTCGGCTTCGGGCTGGCCAGTCCCGGCACCGGCACGGGCCTTTACTGGCTGACGCTGGCGGTGCTGTGCCTGGCCTATCTGGGCCTGCGCTGGCTGCTGGCCTCGCGCTTCGGCATGTTGCTGCGGGCCACGCGCGATGGCGAGAACCGCGTGCGCTTCCTCGGCTATGCCACCACGCCGTTCAAGACCGTCGCGTTCGCCATCGCCGCGCTGCTCGCCGGGATCGCCGGCGCGCTGTTCACCCTGCACGCCGGGGTCGTCTCGCCCGCGCTGATCGGGGTCGTCCCTTCGATCGAGATGGTGGTGTGGGTGGCGATCGGCGGGCGCTACAGCCTGGCCGGCGCGATCGTCGGCGCCTTGCTGGTCAACCTCGCGCGCGATGCGGTCTCCAGCGCCTTCCCGGAACTGTGGCTCTATCTGATGGGCGCGCTGTTCATCGTCGTCGTCACGCTGTTTCCCAATGGCCTGGCCGGTCTGCTCAAGGGCAACCGGGCGTGAGCGCGGTGGCCGACCTGCTGCTGAGCGTCGATGGCGTCACGGTCGACTACAGCGGCTTCAAGGCGCTCGACGCTTTCAGCATGACGCTCAATCGCGGCGAGACCCGCGTCGTCATCGGGCCCAACGGCGCCGGCAAGTCCACCTTGTGCGATACGATCATCGGCCGGGTGCGCCCCAGCGACGGCCGGGTGATCTTCCGGGGCGAGGATATCAGCCGCCTGCCTGAACCGGCCATCGTCGGGCGCGGCATCTGCCGCAAGTTCCAGGCGCCCGGTGTGCTGCCGATGCTTTCGGTGCGCGAGAACCTGGCCCTGGCCGCGCGGCGCGACCGGCGCTGGTGGAAAAGCGTCGGCATCGGCATCCCGGCCGGCGATCGCCAGGTGATCGAGGAGACGCTCGAACTGGTCGGGCTGGCGGAACGGGCCGATATCCCCGGCGGTCAGCTGGCCCATGGCGAGAAGCAATGGCTGGAGATCGGCATGGTCATGGCCACGGGCGCCGAACTGCTGCTGCTGGACGAGCCGACCGCCGGCATGGGCCCGGCCGAGACCAGCCGCACCGCCGAGCTGATCCTGGGGCTGGGCGCGGCGCGTTCGGTGCTGGTGATCGACCATGACATGAGCTTCGTTGAACAGCTTGGCGCGCCTGTCACCGTGATGCACCAGGGCCGCTTCCTCAAGCAGGGCAGCATCGCCGAAGTCCGCGCCGATCCCGATGTCGCCGCCGTCTATCTGGGGCACGCGGCATGAGCAGCGATGCCTTGCTGACCGTGTCCGGGCTCTGCGCGGGCTATGACCAGACCGAAGTGCTCTGGGACGTCGATCTCGAACTGCGGCGGGGCGAGGTCATGGCCCTGATCGGCCGCAACGGCGTGGGCAAGACCACGCTGCTCCACGCGATCATGGGCACCCGGCCCGCGACCGGCGGCATGCTGCGGTTCGACGGGCACGACGTGACCGCGCTGACCCCGCACATGCGCGCGCGCGCCGGCATCGGCTTCGTGCCGCAAGGGCGCCACATCTTCCCGCAGCTCACCGTCATGGAAAACCTCGAAACCGGGCTCTGCGCGCTGGGCGGCCGGGGTGGCGGGGCAGGGGGCGGCGTGCCCGGCTATATATTCGACCTTTTCCCCAAGCTCTATGACATCCGCGGCCGCGCCGGCGGCTTCCTTTCGGGCGGTGAGCAGCAGCAACTGGCGATCGGCCGGGCGCTGGCGGGCCGCCCCGCGCTGCTGCTGCTGGACGAGCCGACCGAAGGCATCCAGCCCAGCGTGGTCCAGCAGATCGAGGCGGCGCTGGCGCATGTGCGCGACGAGCTGGGGATGACGATCCTGGTGGTCGAGCAATACCTCGATTTCGTCTGGCGCTTTGCCGATCGCTATTCCGCGATGCAGAACGGCCGCATCATCCGCCAGGGCGCCATCGCCGAGGAAAGCGCCGCGGCGGTGGCTCACCTCGTGCAGATATAAGGCACGTCCCGGCGCGGCGCTGGACGTTCGGGCAAGCGGTTCGGCTTTGCGACAGGACAGCGCGATTGCGCCGTGGAACCAGGGTTCCTACCGATCATGCGGGCTCGCGCCATCGGGCGCGGCGAGGCTATCGGGAGAGGGTATGGATCTGACGCTTGCCAGACACGCGCTCGTCACTGGCGGGGCCAGCGGGATCGGGCTGGGCGTGGTTCAGGCGCTGGTCGATCGGGGCATCGCGGTGACGGTGGCGGATGTCGACCGGCAGGCGCTCGACGCGCTGGTCCTGTCCCGGCCCGAACCCATGCTGGCCGTTGCGTTCGACACGCGCGACCGGCAGGGCTGGCACGCGCTTGCCCGCGAGGCCGAAGCCCGGTTCGGGCCGGTCGATATCCTGGTCAACAATGCCGGCATCGGCCCCGACGGGCGCGAATTCGCGGATATGGACCCCGATGCCTTCGATCGCACGATCGCGATCAATCTTACCGCCGTGTTCAACGGTGTGTCCGCGTTCGCCCCGTCCATGCGCGGGCGCGGCGCCGGCCATATCGTCAACGTGTCGTCGATGATGGGGATCGGCCCCGGCTATCCGACCATGGGGGCCTATTCGGCCGCCAAGACCGGCGTCGTCGCGCTAAGCGAGGCGCTGCGCGCGGAACTGGCGCCGCATGGCGTGGGCGTTTCGGTGATGTGTCCGGGCCCGGTGAGCAGCCGGCTGGCCGAAACCACGCGCAAGGCGGGCAATGCCTTCCACGGGCAGAGCGGCCCGGCCACGATCGCACGGATGAGCGGCGCCACCGCCGGCGAGATCATGCTGCGCGGGATCGCGCTCGATCTGCCCTATATCATCACCCATCCCGAATCCTGGAACGGCGTGGAGACCCGCACGGCGGTGCTGCGCGCGAGCTTTGCGACCGCCGAACGGGAATTCCCGCGCGGCTGACCGCGCCTGTCCCAACCCCGGCGAACGGCCCGGCCGGGACAGGAGCGATCGGCCCGCCTACGCCGTGAGCAGCAGCGCGCTCAGCGGCATCGGCCCGGGCCCGCCGGTGACGAGCGCCGTGGCGGCGTCCTTCACCTGATTGGCGGCGGTGCCCCGGATCTGGCGGACCGCTTCGGCCACGTGGGTGATGCCGATGATATAGGCTTCCGACAAGTTGCCGCCGTGCGGGTTGACCGGGATCGAGCCGCCGGCCAGCCGGATCGCGCCTTGCTCCACGAAAGGGCCGCCCTCGCCGATCGGGCAGAAGCCGAAATCCTCAAGCTGCATCACCACGAAGGCGGTGAAATGGTCATAGAGCAAGGCGACGTCGATATCCTCCGGCCCCATGCCCGCCGCCGCGTAGAGCCTGCGCGCGATCGAGCGCATCCCCGAGGAGGAGAAGCTTTCGTCCGGCATGTTGCCCCACATGAAGCCGCGCCCCCAGTCACGATCGCCGCCGTGCTTGGCGGCGGCGACATAGACGGGCTTTTGCGCCATATCCCTGGCTTCGTCGGCCCGGGCCAGGAGGATCGCGACCGCGCCGTCGCTTTCCAGGCAGAAGTCGAGCTTGCACAGCGGATCGGCCAGCATCGGCGATGCGAAATAGTCGTCCAGCGTCAGCGGATCGCGCATCAGCGCGGCGGGATTGGTCACGGCGTTCTGGCGGGTGGATATGGCGACTTCGGCGAAGGCCTCGCGCCGGGTGCCGAACTTGTGTATGTGCCGGCGGGCGATGAACGCGGCGAACTGGCCCGGCGCGGCCACGCCGGCCGACCGGTAGAACGAATTCTCGGGCGTGGGCGGCATCCGTGCGAAAGCGGCGCCCAGCCGGTTCTTGGCCTGCTGCAGCGATTGCACCACCGCGACATAGCGGCTGTCGCCATTGACGATCGCCGCCTGCGCCAGCCCGATGGCGCCGGCCGATCCGCCGCCGCCGCCCGTGGTCGTCGCGGAAAAGCCCACTTCGGGTATGCCCAGCGCTTCCATCAGCCCGCCGGTTTCGATGCCGCCGCCATAGTTGGAGAAATAGGCGAAGCCGTCGATCGCGGTGACGGGAATGCCGGCGTCGGCGGCGGCGGCCATGATCGCGTCGCAGGCCATGTCGCGCGGGGTTTGCGGCAGCGAGGCACCGCGGCGGTAGTATGGCGTCGCGCCGATGCCGACGATTGCGGATGTGTGCATCAGCGGCCTCCCTGCGCGGTGGCGGGGGCCGGGCGGAACCGCGCGGCATCGGTGCCGGCCTCGGTCGCGACAAGCTCCAGCGGCATGTCGATGACGATCTGGTCGAGCGTGCAATCCACGATGTTGCAGAACACCTTGGTGTCGGGCGCTTCCTCGGGGCAGGCAAGGCCCGCGACATAGACCGGGCCTTCGGCGTCGCGGCGATCGAGCGCGACAATCGTGTAGGTATAGAGCCGCGCGCGCCCCGAAAGCCTGGGCCATTCGTCCTCGGTGGATCGGCAGTGGGGGCAATAGCGGCTCGGCGGCGTGCGGAACGCATGGCAATGCGCGCAGCGCTGGATCGAGAGCGCGCCTTCGCGCAGCGCCTCCCAATAGGGCCGCGTTCCCGCGTCGAAATCGACTTCGGCGGGTGGTGAAAATGGAACCACGTCTCTCATGGCGTCTGTGCAATCCTTTTTGTCAGAGCCTGGGTTTCAGGATGGGGAGGGGAGCTATTCGGCGGGGGCCAGTTCCGGTGTTCCGGCGCCGCGGCGCAGGGTCGCCATCAGGAGGGCGGAGGCGATGCCGATGGCGATGAAGGTGTAGAACATCAGATCATAGCCGCCGGTGCGGTCATAGACCTCGCCGCTGTAACGCACCGCCACGGCGCTGATCACCGCGATCGAGAACGTGATCATGCCGTTGCCGGTGCCGAACGATTTCGCGCCGAACTGGTCGGCAAGCAGCGCAAGGTACAGCGGCATCGTCGCGCCCGCTGCAAGCCCGATGAGCAGGCAGGCGGCGACCAGCAGCGGATAGGAATCGGCAAACAGCATTACGGCGCCCGCCAGCGCCAGCATGGCGTAAAGCGCGGTGAGCAGCAGCGCCCGGTCGAACCGGTCGGCCAGCCAGGCCACCATCAGCTTGCCGCTGATCCCGGCGATGCCGATCACCGAGATCAGGCTGGCCGCCTTGGTGGTGGAAAAGCCGATCTCCCGTCCGATCGGCACCAGCGAGATGAGCATGGCCTGGAAGATCGCCATGGCCAGCGCGGTGCTGAGGCCGATCGCCCAGAAACGCGGGAAGGCCAGCAATTGCCGGGGGCTGAGGCGCACGTCCTCTTCCGCGATGGCGGCCGCCGCCGCTTCGCGCGCGGCGTCGCCATCGGCGATCTCGTGATCGTCCGGCCCCGGTCCATTGCGCACCAGCGGCAGCAGCAGCGTGATCAGGACCGCGACGACGATCCCCAGCGTGATCAGGCTGTGGCGCCAGCCGAGTTGGTCGATCAGCCAGGCGACCGGCGGCGCGACGACGATCGTCGCGACCGACATGCCCATCATCGTGATCGCCAGCGCGCGCCCGCGGTGCACGGTGAACCAGCGCGCGACCAGTGTGGGCGAAGTCAGGTTGCCGATCCCGGTCATGCCCAGGCCCACCGGAATGGCAAGGATCGTGGCGCTCAGCCACAAGTTGTGCGACAGGCCGAGCGCCACCAGGCTCGCGCCCAGGGCATAGCCGCTGCCGCCCATGATGAGCCGCGCCGGATAGCGATCGATCAGCCGGCCGATGATGAGCGCCGAGATGGCCGAGCCCGCGTTCATCAGGATCAGGCCCGTGTTCATGCTCGCGCGCGAAAGCCCGAAGGCTTCCGAGACGGGAAGCACATAGAGCCCGAAGGCGTTCATCGTCGATCCGGTGGTCAGCATCAACGCGAACATGCAGATCGCGACCATGATCCAACCGTAATAGATGCGCCCCGTTCCGATCCTGCCTGCGGTCATGGCCTTGCTCCCTGGTGGTGATGTGCCGGTGATGCGTTCGCGGTTCCGGCTAGCGCCCAGGGCGGCCGGCCAAGCCGGGAGATCCACATGATCGCCTCGTCGCTCTTGCCGTGCGCGGTGGTGACGGTGGGCGACGCGGCGCGAAAATTGATGAAGCTGAGGCCCGCCCCCGTCGTCGCGAAGCCGTAGATAGTGTCGGCCGCGACCGCGAGCGCGGTGCCGGGGCCGTAGAGCCGGCTGCCCAGGCGGATCCGGCCGGCGGTGACGAAGATGATCTCGTCCTCCGAATGGGAATGCGGCGGGACAACGGTGCCTGTCCGGCTGTGGAAATCGTTCTCGTGTAGCCAGACGGTGCAGTTCGGGCAGGCCGCGTCGGCATGGATGCCGCCGCCCATCTCGTTTTGCGTGCCAAGGTCATGCGTGCGTGGCACGGCCGCGCGGGGCAGGATATGGACATGCCCGCCCGGACGCGCGCTGGCCGGGCGCGCTGCCTGGTGGAAGGCCAGCAGGATCGCGCCGTCGTCGCCCGCCACGAACCGGGCGCCGGCGTTGAATTCCACTACCGCGCTCGATCCTTCGACCAGCGCTGCGCCGCCCAGCGAAACCGTGCCCGCGAGGACATAGACCATCTTGTCCGCCGGCTGGCCGGCGATCGTGATCGCCGCGCCGGGGGACAGCGTGTGGTGGAGCAGATGCAGCGGGTCGCGCTCCGCATCGAGATAGGCGCGGCTCGCGATGGGCCCTTCCGCTTGCGCGAGCGGCGCGAGCAGCCGTGCCCGTTCGAACGTCACGATCTTGACCTTTGCCATGCCGGTTTCCTTCCGTTCGGCGTTCTTGCTGCCGGGGCCATGTCGCATGTCGGCATGGCCCCGGCGGTTCGGCTAGAACCGGAACGCCGCGCGCACCCAGACCTCGCGGCCCGGATCGACCGTGCAGATGACCTCGTCCACGCCGGCCGCACCGCGCGCGATGCCGCCGGTGATGATGCCGCCCAGCACCAGCCCGTTGGCCGCGTTCGAGGATGAGCAGCGATTCCTGATGAGATGGTCGGTCAGGTTGTTGGCGATCAGCGAAAGCTCCCAGCGCTCGTCCGGGCCGTAGAGCGTGACGTTGGCGTTGACCTTCGCGTAAGCGGGCTGCAATTCGTTGTCGCGCAGCAGGATGTCCGCGAAATACTTGGACGAATACCGCATCTGCGAGGCGAACAGCAGCTTCATGCCGCCGCCGATCGGCTGTTCGTAATCGAAGCCCGCCGTCGCGGTGAAATCGGGCGAGCGCAGCAGTTCTCGGCCGGAAAGATCCTGCGAGGTGTAGAAGCCATAGACGCCGTTCACCTGCACGGCCCCCGCCGGCCCGGGCGGCGTCTGGTTGGCGTTGCGGGCGAAGAGCTGGTTGCAGCCCTGGGCAGCGGTCTGGCCGCCCCAGCACGGGGCATTGGTGAACTTGCCGTAGCGGGCGTGGTTCCAGCTTGCCGCCATGCGCACGGTCAGCCCCTCGATGCTGGGCGGGCGATAGCTGCTGTCCATCTCAACGCCGTAGATCTTGGCCGAAGCCGCGTTCAGCGTGCGCACCACGATCAGGCCAGTGTCCTGCTGCGAATTCGCGCCGACCTGCAGGTCGCCATATTCGTAGTAGTAGCCCGACAGGTTGAACGACAGCGCCCGATCGAGGAAGCGCGCCTTCAGGCCCATTTCCCCGCCCTTGACCTTCTCGTCGTGGAACGAGGAATCGTCGCCCGGACGGAACGAGCCGGATGAATTGAACGAGCCGGACTTGTACCCCTTCTTCAAGGCGCCGAAGATCGTCAGATCCTCGGTCGGGGTGAAGGTGACGGTCAGCTCGGGCGAGACCCGGTTGGACTTGAGCTGCGGCACCGCGAGCGCCACCGGATCGGGCGACGTCAGCAGGTTGATGTAGACATGCCGCCGGTCCTCATGCGTCCAGCGCGCGCCGCCGGCGATTTCCAGCGTGGGGGTGACTTTCCACAGCACTTGCCCGAACAGCGATTCGGACTCCTCGGGGTTGGAATGGGTCCCGTTCGAGAAATAGGCCGGCAGACGCAGCGCGGCATTGCCCAGCGCGATGCCAAGCTTGTGCTGCTTCACCTTCTGATAGAACGCACCCAGCGTGAAGTTGACCGGGCTGTCCCGGAAATCGGATGTCAGCCGCAGTTCCTGTGTGAAGTCGTTGCGGTTGTAATGGGTGTAGCTGGAAAAAGGCGGACCCGCGCCATTGCTGGATGAGGCGTTGAACTGATCCTGCTCGTTCACGTCGTAATAGCCGGTAACGCTGGTCAGCTTGAGTGCGTCGGTGAAATCGTAGTTCAATTCCAGGACGCCGAAAGTCTGCTCTATATCGGAAAACTGGTGGCCGCCGCGCTTGATGCCGTTGAACGATGCCGGATCGAGGTCGACGCTGCCGAAGTTGCGATCGAGCTTGCAATCCGGGTTGCCGATGAAGGGCACGCCGCCGGGCCCGGTGATCCCGTCGGGGCAGGAAGTGAACTGGCCCGATTTCCCGTCGACATTGTTCTGCGTGTAGGTGACTTTCAGCCGCGCGGTGAAGCGATCGGTTGGCTGCCACAGCGCCGTGCCGCGCACGATGCCTTCGCTGGAATTGGTGCCGCGCCGCGGCTTGGGCATAATACCGCCAAGGCCGGGAATGGGCTCGGCGCGGTTGCGGAAATAGCCCAGGGTGCGGGTGTAGCGCCCGGCCAGGCGTAAGCCCAGCGTATCGCTGAGCGGCCCCGAGACGATCACCTCGCCCTGCTTGGCATCGGCGACGAATTCATAGCCGGCCCGCACGCGCGCTTCGAAATCGGGCGTGGGATCGGCGGTCTGGATGGCGATCACGCCGCCCGGACTGGCCTTGCCGAAGAACAGCGCCTGCGGGCCCTTGAGCACGGTGATCTGGCCGATATCGAACATCGCCGCGGTATAGGCGAGGCCCTGGGTGAACTGCTGGCTGTCGACATTGAGCGAGACCGACTGGTCGACCGTGCCGTTCAGCACCGAAGTGCCGACGCCGCGCAGCGAAATCTGGGCGCCGTAAGCGGCGGCGGCACCTTCGCCCACGACCAGGCCCGGCACTTGCTCGGCGACCTTGCTGATGTCGTCGGTCTGGAATTTCTCAAGCTGCCTCTGGTCGAGCGTGTTGGTCACCACCGGCACGTTCATGATCGATTCCTGGCGCTTGCGCGCGCTGACGACGATGTCGCCCTGATCGACGTAAGCTTGCGTGGATGCCGCTTCCTGCGCCAGCGCCGGCGTGGTTTCCAGCAGCAGGCCCATGGCCGCCGTCGCCAGCAGTGCGTATCTTGTCTTCATGTCTTCTCCCCGGTTCTTGTTTGGTTTTTGGCGATTGAATTTATTTTAAATCAGATATTTACCGTCTTTCTCCGGCGCGCAGCAGCACTGCTGAGGGATCGTGGTACATGCTGCCGATGGTGATCAGCGCGCTGTCGGCATGGCGGGCCTGGCGCTCGCCCTGGCTGCCGCGAAGCTGGCGGACGGCTTCGGCATAGAGGTTGGAGCCGCCTGATCGACCGTGCGCCAGGCCGCCGCCGCCCGTCGTGACCAGCGTGCGCCCGCCGTTCAGCCGCAGGATGTTCTCGCGCCGGTCCCAGCAATCGCGGAAGTAATCGCCGGCCTCGCCGGGCTTGCAGAAGCCCGCCGCCTCGACGACCGCGACCGCGTCGATCGTGTAGCCGTCGTAAGGGTAGAACAGGTCGACATCGGTTCTGGTCAGGTCGCTGCGCGCCCACAGGCCTTCCATCGCCACCCAGAAGGCGTTTTCCGTCCAGGGCAGGGTGTTCTCGTAGAATTCGCCCACCCGCGTGCCGCCCAGCGACATGGCGTGGACCGTGACCGGCTTTTGCCGCAAGTCGCGCGCGCGCTCGGCGGTGGTGATGACGAAAGCCTCCGCGCCGTCGACCGGGATATCCATGTCGAGCATCTGCATCGGCTCCCACACCATCCGCGAGGCGTGATAGTCGTCGAGCGTGATCGCGCGCTGGATCACCGCATCGGGATTGCGCGCGCCGTGCGAGCGGTTGTTCACTGCCATCAGCCCGAAGGCGTCCTTGCCGACGCCGTAATCGTGCATGTAGCGCTTCATCCAGGCCGCGTAGGGCTCGCCCGAATGCAGCCAGCGGCGGGCGAAGTCGCGCCCGCCCATGCCGCCGGTCTCGCCGAACCGCGAAGCGCGCAGGCGGAACGGGTCGCGCGCCGCCGAACGCGACATGTTGACCTCGCGCCGGTAGGACTGGACGACAAGGCAGGTGTCGCACAGGCCCGAGAACACCGCCTCGACCGCGAAGACGAAAGCCGATCCCAGCCAGCCGTTCTTGCCCCATGTCACTTTCTCGATGCCCAGCGCGCCTTGCACGCTGAGGAAGCCGGCATTTCCGACCGCGAGCGGGCTCATGCCGCTGCCGCAGATGCCGTCGATCCCGCGGCGGTCGATGCCGGCGTCGGCCATGGCCTTGAGCGCGGCCTCGACGCCGAGCGAGAGCAGCGATCGCTGCTGGTCGCGGCCATAAGCCGTCGAGCCGACCCCGACGACTGCCACCTGGTCCTTCAGGGGGTTGCGGGCCATTGCCGTCCGCTCAGCCGGCCGCCGGCTCGAAGGCGGGCCAGATGCACCCGTCCTCCTCGATCCAGGTGAGCGAGACCGGCATGTCGAGGACGATGTCCTCGATCCGGCAATTCACGATCCGCGAGAGATAGCGCAGCCCCGTGCGTTCCTCCAGCTCGACCGCCGCCGCGACGATCGGCTCGACGATGCTGGCATCGGGATCGCGCAGCTGGTGGAGCCGCGTTTCCATGAAGATCGTGCCGCGCCCGCTCACTTCTTCGAAGCGCAGGTTCTCCGAAAGACATTCGGGGCAGATCGGGCGGTGCGGATAGATCCAGTAGCCGCAATCCTGGCAATGGCGGATCACCAGCCGGCGCTCGGCCATCGCCCGGTAATGATCGATGTTGTCATGATCGATCAGCTCGTCGGGATAGCGGTCGAAAACCTCGTGATCGTTCAGCGCCGCCACCGGCCTCACAGCGGGAACTCCGCCTGCGCGCGCTGGTTCAGCTCGATGCGGTTGATCTTGCCGTTGCCCAGCCGGGGCAGCTCGTCGATGAAGACGATCTCGCGCGGCATCTTGAAGCGCGCGAGCCGGGTGTCGAGCCAGGCGCGCAGTTCCTCGACGGTGAAGTCGTGGCCTTGCGCGCGGACCACGTAGGCGGCCACCGCTTCGGCCTTGCGGGCATCGCGCACGCCCACCGCGCCGCACTGGAGCACGCCTTCATGGCTTTCGACGACGCGCTGCACTTCCTCCAGCGAGACGTTTTCGCCGCCCACCTTGAGCATCAGCTTCAGCCGGCCATGCCAGGTGAGGAAGCCTTCCTCGTCGATCGACACGAGATCCTCGGACCGGAACCAGCCATCCTTGTCGAAGGCTTCGGCGGTCTCGTCGGGCTTGTTCCAGTATCCGCGCGCGATGTTGCCCCGCACCAGCAATTCGCCGGGCACGCCGGGGGGCTGCTCGCGGCCAGTCACCGGATCGACGATGCGTCCTTCGTTACCGTCCAGCATCAGGCCCGAACGCGCGTTGCCGCCCGCCTTGTAGCCCGCCAGCGCGCAAGGCGCGTAGGTCTCGGTCAGGCCGAAGGCGGCGAAGCTTGCCGTCACGTTGGGCATGACCTTGCGGAAGTTGTCGTCCTGCAGGCCGGCCACGCGCACCGAGGGGAATGTGACTCCTCGCCTGAGCGCGGCCTGCACGATCTCCTCGCCCAGCAGCGTGACGAAGAAGGTCGCCTTCTCGGAAAGCATCAGGTCCACCGCCAGATCGGCATTGAACGCCTCGGTGAAGACCAGCGTGCCGCCGTTCACGAACATCGACATCATGCCGTAGATGCTGCCGCCAGCATGGAAGAAGGGCATCGAGCTGAAGTAGACGTCCTGGTCGGTCGCGGTCATCCGCTTGGAATGCAGCGCGCCGTTGGCGACGATGCCGCCGTGTTCCATCATCACGCCCTTGGGAAAGGCCGTGCTGCCCGAAGTGTACTTGATCATCGCCAGATCGGTGGGGACGACCGTGCGTTCCATCCGCTCGGCCAGCGCCAGCGCCTCGGGCGATGTGGTGTTTTCCAGCGCGGTGAAGTCGTAAGAGCAGGCCAGCTTGCCGCCGCTGCGGCTGAACAGCACGAGGTTGCGCAAGTCCGGCACCGCGGCATCGGCCAGGAAACCCGGCCCTTGCTCGGTGCGGGCCGAAGGGCAGAACTGGCCGAGGATGTCGGGCATGTCGAGCTTGCGGAAGCGGTCCACCATGATGAGGTGGCGCGCGCCCGACTGGGTGACGAAGTATTTGACCTCCTCGGGCTTGAGGAAAGTGTTGACCGGCACGAGTGCGGCGCCAAGCCGCATCACCGCGAAGGCGGAGATCGCCCATTCGATGCTGTTGGTCATCCACAGCACCACCCGATCGCCCCGCCGCACGCCGATCCGGGCAAGGCCGGCGGAAAGCCCGGTGGCGCGGCGGACCAGTTCGGCGTAAGTGATCCGCGAGATCTGGCCGGCATCGTCGCCGCCGACCAGCGCCAGATTATCGGGATAGCGGCGCGCGGTATCGCTCAGCATCTGCCACATGGTGCGCGATTTCGCCGCCGCCAGCGCCTTGCGCCCGGCTTCGATATCGAGCGGCTGCACCAGCAGTTCGCAGCCGGACCTGACCAAGCCTTCAACTTCCCCCAAAGCTTCTCTCCCGTTTTGGTTTCTGGTGCCGGCCGATGGGCCGGCGCATGGCCTTATCGTCACGGGCGCGGCGCAGGGGCCGGCCGCGCGCCGTGGAGCAGGGCAGGGTTCGCGGGGGTTTCCGCCGCCGCGAACGGACGGCCTCAGGCCGGTTGCAGCGCCAGTTCCGGGCGTGGCAGGCGGAACAGCCGCGCCGCGTTGAGGCCCAGGATGTCGGCCTTGTCCTGCTCGCTGATCTCGATACCGTCGAACAGCCGCGCGACCACTTCGCGGGATTCGGGGAAAGTGCCCTCGTGATGCGGATAGTCCGAACCCCAGAGCAGTGGCTTCACCCCGGTGACGGAGCGCGACATGACGCAGGCCCGGTCATACTGGAACGAGGCCGAGACCTGTTCGGAGATGATCCGGCTGGGCATCCGCGAAAGCTTGGGCCGCACGAACACGTCATGCGCGTGATAGACCTCGTCCATCCGCTCGGCGAGGGCGGCCAGCCAACTCGCGCCCGATTCGATGCAGGCCACCTGCGATCGGGGAAAGCGGTCCAGCACGCCGCCGGCGACCAGCTGCATCACGGTTTCCTGCGCGTCGCAGGCCTGGATCGTGTAGTTGATCACCGCGCCGCCGGGGCCCCGGAAGCTGCGCACGTCCTCCCGCCCGGTGCCGGTGTGAAGGACGAAGACGATGCCGAGTTCCTGCGCCGCCTCGAACACCGGATCCCACGCGGGCTCGGTGTAGAAGGGCAGGCCGGAAACCGCCTCGATCCGGCTGGGCAGCATCGCCGAGGTAAAGCCCATCGCGGCCAGGCGCTTCATCTCGGCCACGGTGTTGGCGAAGTTGCGCACCGGCAGCACGCCGCAGCGCACGAATTGCGACTGGTAGGGTGCGAACATCGCATGGTGCCAGTCGTTATAGACTTGCGCCGTCGCCAGTTCGGCATCCTCGTTGCGGATATGGAACGCGGTCAGCGCCAGCGAGGGGAAGACGATCTCGGCATCGATGCCTTCCATCTCCATATCCTCGAGCCGGCCGGGGATCTCGCGCGCGCCCTTGCGGTTGGCGCGGCCGAATTCCTGGCCGTCCTTGCCCATGATCAGCGGCGGCTTGTTGATCGGCCGTTTGCTCGTCACCTTCTCGCCGGCCAGCATGTACATATAGCCGTCGCGCACTTCGGCGCGGATGCCGTGCGGGCGCAGCGAAGGGGGCAGGCCCTCGGTCAGTAGATCCGAAGGTTCGGTGATGTGACCATCGGCACTAAAAACAAAGGTCATGACTCGCTCCAGAAAATAGACTTCGTTTGGAGGGAATCAGTCCCTCTCCCCGTAAAATTATTATTGCGATCATTGCGCAACGGGCAACGATCGAGGAAATCCTTACTATAATCGAGTTAAATTCCATGCTGCCGTTCCTGTCAGGCGGGCGATATGGTTTCCAACTCAATGTGATATTTACCTAGACAAGCCTAGCTTGCCGGACAATTGTCGAATTGACGGAGCCCCCTTTCGAAAATTCCGAAGGGTAGGGGGCTTTCGCCACCCGTGCGGACGTGATCGCCGTGTTCCAGCAGGAAGCGTTCGAAGGCGGCGGCGGCGCGGCTGCGCCACATGTCCTTGGGCCGGGCCAGGCTGAGCGCGCGGCTGAAGCGGAAATCGCGCAGGTTGAGGCGGATCAGCCGGCCGGCCCGGACATCCTCCTCGACGATCGCTTTCGACAGGCAGGCGATGCCCGCGCCGCCGATCGCGGCCAGGCGCAGCGTCTCGTTGCTGGTCGACTCGATCGCCACGGGAACCTGGCCGAGCTTTTCGTGCAGCAGCCACCGCAGGCGCGACGCGGTGGTGGAGCGCAATTCGCGCATGCACCAGCGCGCGCCGGCCAGATCGGCCAGCGCCAGGCCCGAACGTCCCGCCAGCGGATGGCCGGGGCCGACGACCAGCCACAGTTCATCGGAGCGCCAATGCGTCAGCTTGAACCCTTCCACCTCGGGCGAATTCTCTATCAGCGCGGTCTCCAGTTCGAAGCGCGAGAGTCGGCCGAACAGGTCGATCGAGGCGGCGGCCTCGATCCTGAGCATCACGTCGGGATGCCGCCGCTGGAATTCGACGCAGATCGCGGGCAGGAAGCGCTCGGCGATCATCGCGGTCGCGCCGATCACCAGCGTGCCGCAAAGCGGCGCGTCCTGATCGATCTCTATATCGTGCACCTTGCTCAGCACCGAACGGACATCGGCTTTCAGCCGCTTGCCTTCATCGGTGATCTGCAGTGGCCGCCCCTTGGCATGGGCGAAGAGCGGACGGCCGAGCAGGATCTGCAAGTCGGCGATCGCGCTGCTGGCCGCGCTCTGGCTCATGCCCAGCCGCTCGGCCGCGCTGGCCAGGCTGCCCAGCGTGGCGACGGCATCGAACACCTCAAGCTGGCGCAGGGTGATCTTCATGGCTGGTCCAGCAGGCTGACCAGCCGGGGCACTTCGGCAAGCGCGCGCAGCGCGTCGTTCAGGTGGGTGCAGCCGGCGGTTCCGCGCAACCGTTCCAGCACGATCGCGCGCAGATCGCCCAGCGGCGCGCCGATCAGCCTATCCAGCGTCCGGCTCGCGCCGGGGCATTCGGGAAAAGGCAGCACGCGCGGCTCCGCTTCGATCGCGGTGATGCCCAGCGTATCGGGCGTCACGCGCGCCATGATGCGGTATTCGTGCAGCGCCTGGCGGCCGCCATCGGGCCGAGTGGCGCTGTCCTGGAAGGCGGCGTCGATCACGATCGCCTCGCCGCGCGTCACGTCGATCCGGCGCGCGCGGCGCAGGCCCACGCCCTGCTGCTCGGCATAAGCGTGCCAGCCTTGCGGGTCATGCGGATCGCGCAAGTCGCAGGTCGGCGCGCCGCTGGACGGGCGCCGCCCGGCGCCGAGCCGATGTACCGTAGCGCCCGGCGCGAAGCCGACGCAGATGCCCACCCGTTCGGCCATGGCGCGCGCGAACTGCGCTTCATCGAAGCTGCCGTCGCGGGCATGGAGCCAGTCGTTGGTCCATTGCGACCAGGCCCAGCCGGAAACCAGGCTGGCGCCGGAGATATCGTCAAGGATCAGGTAGAGCGGCGTGCCCTCGCGCCGTTCCTCGGGCATGATCTCTTCCAATGCGCGGCGCAGGTGGCCGCCGCCGCGATGGCCGGCAAGCCGGGCTTCACCGGCGCGGTGCGGGAACGTCCTGATCGCGACGATGGTCCGATCCCGGTCGATCGTCGCTTCGAACCCGTCTTCGGCGCACACTTGCGGCGCGCCGCCGGCCAGCGGCGTGACGATGTCCCGCGCGCGGGCGGTGAACGCCATGTCGCCCCAGGGGCCGTCGGGCCAGCCCACGTCGATCGTCGAGGTGCGGCGCACCGATCCGGGCGCGCGGGGCGGCGCGGGGCCGGCGGAGTTGCGCGCGCAGAGCGCAGCAACGGGATCGGCCAGCGCGGTCATTCGGCCGCCGCCCGGCGTTGCCCCGTGGTCAGTTCGCCGATCGTCGCCTCGATGGCGTCATGCACGGTGAGGTAGAATCCCGATCGTTCCCGCATTCGCGCGGCCGCTTCGGCCTCGGCGCCGGGCGCTCCGTCGCGCAGCAATCCGCCGATCCGGCTCAGCAGCTTGCTGTAGCGGACCAGCGACCGGGCGAAATCCTCGGTGGCGGAGAACAGCGATCGCTTGCTGCCCTGTTCGCCATAGCGTTCGATCTGGCCGACCTGTTCCAGATGCTTGGCCGCGCCCCAGGCGCTGGCCTTGCTGATCCCCAGCCCGGCCGCGATCTGGTCCAGGCTGACGGCCTTGGGCTGCAGCAGCAGGTAGGCGTAGACCCGTCCGGCGGTGAGCGGCATTCCCCAGTTGGCCATCAGCTTGGAAAAGCCGTGGATGAATTCCGCCTGAGTCATTTCTACTTTATCTGGAATATTCATGATTTCCTGTTTATGACTCGTTCGACCGGCTGAATCAAGGCCCATCGGGGAGAGCATCGGAAATGGATTTCGCGGCGAAATACGGGCCATGGGCGGTGATTGCGGGCGGTTCGAACGGAACGGGACGATCCTTCGCCCGGCAGATCGCGGCGCGGGGCGTCGCCTGCATCCTGATCGCCAAGGATGGCCCGCTGGAGGAAACCGCCGAGGAAATCCGCCGGGAAAGCGACATCGAAGTCATCACCGCCGAGATCGACCTGTCGCATGAGGATGCCGCCGCGCGGATCTTCGCGGTTGTGGGTGCGCGCGAGGTTGGCCTGTTCGTCAACAATGCCGGCGCGGACTGGTTCGGCGAACGCTTTCTGGAAGTCCCGGTGGAGGAGTGGCTGGCGCTCAGCCGGGTCAACGTCGATACCATGCTGCGCTGCGCGCATCGCTTCGGCGCGGACATGCGCCGGCGGCGGCGCGGCGGCATCGTCATCGTCAATTCCGGCGCCTGCTATGGCGGCAGCAAGTACCTGGCGATCTATTGCGGGGCGAAAGCCTTCCAGCTCAATTTCGCCGAAGCGCTGTGGTCCGAGATGCGGCCCTACGGCGTCGATGTCGTCACCATCGTGCTCGGCCGGACCGATACGCCCGGATACCATCACCGCCGCGCGCTGCGGGGGGTGACGGTCGATGGCACCGGGCTGGCCTCACCCGACGATGTCGCGGCGCAGGCGCTTGCGCGCCTGCCGCATGGCCCGGTGACGAACTGGGGGCTGGAAGACGAGGATCGCGGTTTTCACGCGCTTTCCGCCAGCCAGCGGCGCGACAAGGTGCTGTTCCTTGAGACCGTCGTCATGGAAGACAGCGGCTACAGGCCCGAGACCGACCTGGGCTGAATTCGCCCGTGCTAGAAACCGATGTCCGCGATCGGGCCGTCGAAGTTGCCGCCCAGCACCTGGTTGGCGCTGGCCAGCCGGGCTTGCGGCATGCCGGCGAGGTAGCCGTCGATCAGGCGCTGGTAATTGCTGATCAGTCCCTCGATCCCCCGGGCCAGCCGCATGAATTCGAAGCCCTTGGCGTGCAGCGCTTTCTGCTGGATCGGGATGTTCGAATAGTCCTGCCGGGGAATCTGCGGAAACTCGGGGCTGTCATAGGGCAGCACGGTCGGCTCCATGACAGGCTCGGGCTCCTGCCCCTTGGGGAACATGGTGAGCGACCATAGCTCGAAATAGCAGGATTCCGGCCCCAGCGGGCGGATGCGATAAGCCGACATGCTGCTGAACATCGGCAGCAGGAAGTAATGCGGAAACAGGAATTCGACCGGCCGGATCGGGTGTGACACCGCCACTGCGTTGAGATCGGGCACCGGCTCGCCGCGCGCGCGCAATTGCTGGCTGATCCGGCCCTGGACCATGGCGAACCACAGCGGCACCGCCTCGTTCGGATTGTCGGGCAGATCGACGTCGCGCAGCTCGCGCGCGATGTCCACTTCCTTCTGGTGGCACATGCCGGCCATGCCGCTGCTGAGCAGTTGCAAGTGTTCAAGCTGCGCGGCGATGGCGGTGCGGGTGGCGACGCCCTCGATCGCGCCCTTGCGCAAGTTGGCTTCGGTCGCGCCCGGTGTCGTCCGCTCGGGGCTGTAGGCGTCGTGGTAGATGTCTTGCAGCGTGTGGTGGAGCTGGGGATGGGTCTGCATCACGTGGTAGCCTTCCATGAAGGCTTCCATCGCGGTTTTCCAGTTGGCCGGCAGCACGGTGGCAAAGTGCCATTCGGCGCGCAGGTGGTCGATGCCGTGGGCTTCGAGCCGTTCGGTGACAGGCCCCAGGCTCTCGCGCAGGCCGGGCGCCTCATCGTCCAGGTTGATCCAGGCGCAGCCGCCGAAAAGTTCCACGCGGCATTCGCGCAGGCGCAGATCCTGCTCGTCCATCTGCCGCTCGCTGAACAGGTGCTTGCCGTAGACCATGGTGTTCTCGCCATCCATGTTCCAGCGCCAGCCGTGGAACGGGCAGACGAAGCCGGTCCGGGCGCAATTGCCATGCGCCTGGCCCGAACCGCCCGCGATCGGCACGCCGCGATGGCGGCAGGCGTTGTGATAGGCTTTCACCCCCTGCGCGGTCCGGGTGACGAGCACCGAGTGGCCGAGGTTGGCGTATTCGATCCAGTCTCCCACCTCGGGAATCTGTTCGAGCCGGCACGCGTTCTGCCAGACGTGCGGCCAGAGGTGTTCGCGTTCAAGGTCATAAAAGCCCTGATCGAAGTACCGCCGCGCCGGAATGCGTTCGGGATCTTCGACCGGGAAAGGAACGGCCCGCAGTCCGCCATCGATGGATTTCAGCACGTCCAGTTCTCCCGTTCCCGTTTTTTTGCCTGCGCCGGATTCCTTCCGGTCGTTTCCAGCTTTGCCCTGCCTATGGCTATGCCCTGTCAGGCAGGTGCGCAAGCCCCGGCCGGCACTTGCCGCGCCGCAGCGAATCGGGAGCGTGGGAAAGGCGCCGGAAGATGTGCGACTCGCTGGTTTTCGGGGCCGGAGCACGAAATATTTTTTCCCGGATCGGGATTCTGCCCGGCCGTGTCGCGCCCCTTGCCGGAGCCCTGGCAAGGCGGCCGGCATCGCGGAATGCCGTGCGGCGGCGCAACCGCGATCGGCTTTGCGGGCTGGCCGCGAAGGACGAGGCGATTGAAAATGTTCCACTCGCCCGCGTGGTGCAATGCGGCATCGCCAAAGCCCGGCGCGCCGCGATCGGTCCATATCGGGCATGGCGGACTGGTGGTTTTACGGGCTTTGCCGGGCCCATGTTTAGGCGAAATTCACGATGCCTCGAAGATGGATGATTAACGGTGATCGTGCTAATGATCGGGCTCCAAGCAGAGCATGAAAAAGCGCGGATAAGCGCGGGGCGGCAGACGGGAAGAAGTCGGACCAACCGGCCTTTTGGGTCTGGTGAACGAGGACGAGTGATGAAGGTCGTTAACAATGAATTCAGCCCCTACCTGGGCCATCGCAACGATGTGAATTTCAATCGTGCGCAAGTGCGGGTGGTCGCGTGCCACCCGGAGGCCGAGGAAGGCGAGGAGCGCTGGCCGCTCGGCTTCGTCCTCGGCGTTCTGCTCAGTGCCGCGTGCTGGGCGGGGCTGGCCTATCTCGTGCTGCGCTGAGGCGCACCGGGTTTCACTTCAGCGAGGCTGAAGCAGGGCGGTCCCGACGCGTTGGGCCATGGCCATCACGGCGTCGGCGCGTTAGCCGCCAGCGGGGTCGCATCGGGCAGCCAGCCGCCCGCCGTCGCCACATAGAGCCGCGCGATATTCTGATACTGGCGCGTGCGCGTTTCCAACAGCGCCAGCCGGGCACGCTGATACGTGCGGCTGGCATCGAGCACTTGCAGGATGCCGCTGTTGCCCACCTGGAAGCTGCGCCGCGACAGGTGGAGCGAGCGATCGGCGATCGTTTCGGATTCGCCTCGCACCGCCAGTTCGCGCCCGTCGATCTCCAGCGCCGACAGCAGGGTCGAAACTTGCCCGAAAGCTTCGGTGACGACTTGCCGGTAATCCGCAGCCACTGCGCGCGCCTCCGCCTCAGCGCCGCGCTGGTTGGCCTTCAGCGTGCCGCCGTGGAAGATCGGCGCGGTGAGGCCGGCGAAGATGTCGAAGGCGTTGAACCGGCTGCTCAGGATCTTGCCCGGTTCCGAGGTGGACTGGGTGATCGAGGCGCCCAGCGTGATATCGGGATAGAGCTCGGCCGTCGCCACGCCGATCGCCGCGATGGCCGCGTGCAGCCGGGCTTCGGCTTCCAGGATATCGGGCCGCTTGTGTACCAGCCGCGAGGGCACGGCGACCGGGACGGTGGCGGGCAGCGCGAACTGATCGAGCGAGAAATCGGTCGGCCCAAGCTCGGCCGGCGAGATGCCCAGCAGCACCGCCAGCATGTCGCGCCCTTCGACGACCTGCTGTTCCAGCGCCGGCACGTCGGCGCGATCGCCGGCGAGCTGGCCTTGCGCCGCGAGCACTTCCACCATGGTTCCCGCGCCGCCATCATAGCGCGCGCGCGTGAGCGAGACGTTGCGCTCGTCCTCGGCGAGCAGCGCCCGTTCGGTTGCCAGCCGGTCGTTCAGCGCGGCGATCGCCAGCACTTGCGCGACGACGCGGCCCGCGACCACCAGGTGCGCCGCCTCGGTCGCGCGCTGCTGCGCCTCGGCCTCGGCCACCGCCTGTTCCAGCGAGCGGCGATTGCGCCCGAACAGGTCGAGGTCATAGCTCACGCCGCCGCCGACGGTGTAGAGATCGAATTCGGGATTGCCGAAGCTGGCACCGCCGAACTGGTCGGACAGACCGAAGGCGGCAAGGTTGACCTGCTGGTATTCGCCGCGGGCATTGGCATCGACTTGCGGCAGCTTTCGGCCCGCGACCGCGCGGATGCGCTCGCGCGCCTTTTCCAGCGTCGCGCGGCTGGATGCCAGGCTGTGATTGCCCGCCAGCGCCTGGTCCACCAGCCCGTCGAGCCGCGCGGAGCCGAATGCCTTCCACCATGTGCGATCCGGCCCTTCGGCCAGCGCGGCGCGCTTGCCGCCGGCGCTGGCGTAGCCCGCCTGGGGCGGCGGCGGGGCGGGCGCGGCGAAATCGGGGCCGACGGCGGTGCAGCCGGCGGCCAGCAGCACCATCGGGGCGAGAAGGGCGGTCTTGCAGGTCATGTCATTCCCCCATGGGCAGCGGCGCGCCATCGGCCGCCTTGCGGCCCGTGCGCATGAACAGCACCAGCGGCACCATCGCCAGCGCCATCAGGAACACGAGGTGGTAGATCTCGATATTGCCGACCATGCTGGCCTGCCGGATGATCTGGGCGTTCATCCGCGCGAGCGCTTCGACCGAGCCGAAATCGAAATCGGGCTGGCGCAGTTGCAGCACCGGATTGTCCGGCCGCACGCCTTCGACCAGCCCGGCGCGCGATCCGGCCACATAGTGCACGTACTGGTATTGCAGCGCGGATATGCCGATGGCGTTGCCGACGTTGCGGGTCAGCGAATACATCGCCGCGCCTTCGTTGCGCATGTGCTGGGGCAGCGTGGAAAAGACGATGACCGACAGCGGCACGAACATCAGCCCGCCGCCCACGCCCTGCACGAAGCCGGCGACCAACAGCGCGTGGCCATCCACGAACAGGTCCATCCACGAATACATCAACATGCTGAAGCCGGTGATCGTCAGCCCGACGATGAGCAGCGCGCGGATATCGATATAGGCGACCAGCCGCGTCACCAGCAGCATCGCCACCAGCGTGCCGATCGCGCGGGGCAGGCCGATCATGCCGGTCTGGAACGCCGAATAGCCCAGCAGCGTCTGCGTCATCACCACGATCATCGGGATCGTGGCGAAAGCCACCATGCCGATCAGCACGCTGAAGATGGAGCCGATGGCGAAGTTGCGATCGGCGAACAGCTCGGGCGGGATGAAGGTGCCCCGCGCGGTGAACATGTGCACCAGCGACAGATAGAACCCGAGGAAGGCGATGGCCGCGTAGACCTGGATCTCGGGCGAATCGAACCAGTCAAGGTGCTCGCCGCGATCGAGCATGAGCTGGAACGCGGCCAGCGCGACCGCCAGCGCGACGAAGCCGAACATATCGAACTTGTGCCGCGCTTCGTTGCGGGTCTCGTAAAGGAACGCGATCATGCCCAGGAACGAGACCACGCCGAACGGCACGTTGATGAAGAAGACCCAGCGCCACGACAAGGCATCGGTCAGGTAGCCGCCCAGCGTCGGCCCGATGATCGGCCCGGCCATCGAACCCAGCGCGAAGATCGCCATGGCCTTGGCGTGGTCCTCGGGCGGATTGATGTCGAGCAGGATGGCCTGGCTGAGCGGGATCAGCGCCGCGCCGCAGGCCCCTTGCAGGAAGCGCGCGATGACGATCGTCTGCAGGTCGGTCGCCAGCCCGCACATCGCCGAGGCGAGCGTGAAGCCGGCGACCGAGACGACCATCACCAGCTTGCGGCCCAGCCGGCCGGCCAGCCAGCCGGACAGCGGCGTCGCGATCGCGCCGGCCACGAGGTAGGACGTGAGCACCCAGAGCACTTGCTCCTGCGAGGCCGAAAGGCTGGCCTGCATGTGCGGCAGCGCCACGTTGGCGATGGTGATGTCCACGGCCACCATGGTCGAGGCGACCATCGACGGCACCGTGATCAGGAACCGCCGGAAAGGTGTGGGATACTGGGTCACGATGGGATGGGGCTGCCCGGCCTATGGCTTTGCCGGGGTTCTGGCCGGGGTGTCGGCGCCGAACAGGTGGCGCTGGTGCCCGGTATCCACCTTGACGTCGACACTCAGCCCCGCGCTCAGCGGCAGGTCGGCCGGAACCTGGTCGATCGCGACTTGCACCGGCAGGCGCTGCACCACCTTCACCCAGTTGCCGGTCGCGTTCTCGGCCGGCAGCACCGAGAAGCTGGAGCCGGTGCCGGGGCTGAAGCTTTCGACATGGCCTTTCAGGTGCCGGTCGGGAAAGGCGTCGATCTCGATCTCGGCGGGCTGGCCCACGCGCATGTAGCGGAGCTGGTCTTCCTTGAAGTTCGCCTGCACCCAGTACCTGAGCCCGGTGAGCATGAACACCGGCCGGCCGGGCGTGACGTAGTTGCCCACCTGAAGCTGGTTCACCCGCGTGACGATGCCGTCCTGCGGCGCGCGCACCACCGTATCGGACAAGTCGATCCGCGCCTGTTCCACTTTCGACGCGGCGCTGCGCACGCCCGGCTGGGCATCGGACCCGCCGCTGACATTGCCCGCCAGCCGCGCGCGCAGGCTTTCGGCCTTGGCCTGCGCGGCGGCGATGGCGTCGCGCGCGGTGCGCACCGCGGTCGCGGCCTCGTCATACTGCGCGCGCGAGGAAATGCCTTCGCCCACCAGCGAGCGCTGGCGCGCCGCCTCGCTGGTCGCATAGTCGTACCGCGCCCTGGCGGCGCTGACGTCGGACAGCGCCTCGCGATAGTCGGCCTGGAGCGAGCCGACATCGGTGCGGGCATTGGCCAGTTCCGCCTCGGCTTCGGCCAGCGCGGCCTGGAAAGTGTCGGGCTTGATGCGGAACAGCACCTCGCCTTGCCGGACGCGCTGGTTCTCGCGCACCGCGATGGCGATGACCTTGCCCGATACGCTGGGGCTGATCGCCACCATGCCGGTTTGCAGCGAGGCGTTGTCGGTCGATTCGTAGCGGCCGCCGCTGAGGTAGAAATAAAGCGCCCCCAGGATCACCAGGATCGGGCCCGCGAGCATCAGGACGGTGCGCACGCGCCGCGACCGGGCCGGGGTCGGGCCTTCGATTTCGGCTTCGGCGGCGATGCTGCTTTCGGCGTTCATGCAAATTCCTGTTGAGCGGTGTATAGCGCCGATACTAAGCATGGCTACTATCGGCAACCGGGAACTTGGCGGGAACTTGGCGGGAACTTGGCCGCAGCCGGGATGGGGAGTGGGAATGACCTCTGATCGCGCCTGGCTGCTCCAGGGCGTCCACAACTTTCGCGACTATGGCGGATACGCGGTTTCGGGCGGCGGACGGCTGCGGCGCGGCGTGCTGTGGCGCTCTGGCCAGCACCATGAGGCGACGGACGGAGACCTGGAGCGGATCGCGGCGCTGGGCCTTGCCAGCGTGTTCGATCTGCGCACGTCGAAGGAGCGGGCGAGCCACCCCTGCCGGCGCCCGGCGGGTTTCGCGGCGCGAATCCACCATGCCGACGATCCCACCGGGCAGCGCGCGCCGCATGTCGCGGCGGCGGCCACGGCGCGCCAGCGCACGCCGGAATCGACGCGCGAGAGCTTGCGCCGCAATTACGGCGGCATTTGCTTCCGCCCGGAACTGCAAGCGATCCTGCGCCGCTTTTTCGCCGGGCTGGGCGAGGCGGGCGGACCCAGCCTGGTCAATTGCATGGCCGGCAAGGACCGGACCGGCATCGCGGTTGCGATGCTTCACCTGGCGACCGGCGTGCACCGCGACGACGTGATCGCGGACTATGTCCTGACCAATACCGCCGGCGATCCCGAAGCCCGCATCGCCGCCGGCGCGCGCACGATTCGCGATGTCACCGGCCAGCTCGACGACGCGGTGCTGCGCGTGCTGATGGGGGTGGAGCCGGAATACCTGGAAGCCGCCTTCGCCGCCGTGGAGGAGCGCCACGGTTCGATCGACGCCTATCTCGCAGAGGCGCTCGGCATCGATCCGGCGCTGCGCGAGCGGCTGCGCGACGCGCTGGTCGAGGGTTAGGGACCGGGCGCGCCAGCGCGCCTGGAGGCCAGCGCGCCTAGAGGAACGCCTTCACGTCGGCTACAAAGCGTTCGAACTGGTCATGGTGCAGCCAGTGCCCGGCCTTGGCATATTCGATCACCCGCGCGGTCGCGAAATTGGCGATGCGCCCGTCCTTCTCCGGGTTCGAGGCGAAGCTGTCTGCGCCATAGAACAGCAGCATCGGGCACGTGATCGCCTGCCACAGCTTTTCCTGCTCGGCATAGGGAATGTCGGTCACGGGCCAGACGTTCAGGTAATTGTCGAACTTCCAGCTCCAGGTGCCGTCCTCGTTGCGGCTGGCGCCGTGGATGGTGAGGTGGCGGGCCTGTACGTCGGTCAGGAAGGAATTCTCCTCCTTCATCCGCTCATAGGCGGCGCGCAGCGAATCGTAGCGGCGCGGCACGCGGCCGGCGGACTTGCGCTTGTCCTCGATCCACTGGCGCATCCGCTGGGCCAGGCCCGGCGCCTCGATCTGCGCGCGCACTTCGGGCGCCGGCCCCAGCCCCTCGATGTTCACCAGCTTGCGCACCTTGTCCGGGTAAAGCCCGGTGAAGCGCGTGGCGATATTGCCGCCCAGCGAATGGGCGATGATCGTCACCTGATCGTAACCCAGCGTGTGGATCAGCTGGGTGAAGTCATAGACATAGGCATCCATGCCGTAATGGCCTTCGGGCGACCATTCGCTGTCGCCGTGGCCGCGCAGGTCCGGGGCGATGACGTGCCAGTCGTGCCGCAGTTCCTCGGCCACCCAGTCCCAGCTGCGGCAATGGTCGCGCCCGCCGTGCTGCAGGATCAGCGGCGGCGCATCGGCATTGCCCCAGTCGACATAGTGCAGCTTCAGCCGCTGCGAGATGAAACGGTTCGATGTGGGTCCAAGCAGGCTGATCATGGCCCTGACTTGCGCGCGAAGGGCATCAAGGTCAATCGGGCAAGGGCGGAGGGCCAGCGGGGCATCGGCCGGGCGCTGACAAGCGCGTCTTTGCGGGGATGAAATTAAACGATCGGCCTGCCGCGCTTGGCAAACCCGTGGCCTTGCCCCTATCTGCGCTGCCGGAGGTTCACATGGCGACACATACCACTCGCATGCTCATTATCGGTTCGGGTCCGGGCGGGCTTTCCGCCGCGATCTATGGCGCGCGCGCGGGGATGAACCCGATCGTGGTGCAGGGGCTTCAGCCCGGCGGCCAGCTGACCATCACCACCGATGTCGAGAACTATCCCGGTTTTCGCGAAGTGATCCAGGGCCCCTGGCTGATGCAGGAGATGCAGGCCCAGGCCGAACATGTCGGCACGCGGATGATGTGGGACACGATCGTCTCGGTCGATCTCGCAGGGCCGGTGTTCCGCGCCGTGGGCGATGGCGGCGATATCTACGAAGGCGAAACGCTGGTCATCGCCACCGGCGCGCAGGCGCAGTGGCTGGGCGTGCCGGGCGAGCAGGAGCTTTCGGGCAAGGGCGTTTCGGCCTGCGCCACGTGCGACGGTTTCTTCTATCGCGGCAAGAAAGTGGTGGTGATCGGCGGCGGCAACACCGCGGTCGAGGAAGCGCTTTACCTTACCAACCACAGCGATGACGTCACCCTGATCCACCGGCGTGACAGCCTGCGCGCGGAAAAGATCCTGCAGGATCGCCTGTTCGCCCATCCCAAGGTCTCGGTCCTGTGGAACAAGCGGGTCGAGCGCTTTCTGGAGAACACCGCGAATGGCGAGTTGCGCGGCCTGGCGCTGATCGACACGCAGACCGGCGCGGAAAGCGAGATCGCCACCGACGGCGCTTTCGTGGCGATCGGCCATGCGCCTGCGACCGCGCTGTTCAAGGGCAAGCTCGACATGGACGCGGCCGGCTATCTGCTGGTCGAGCCGGGCACGCCCCGGACGAAGATTCCCGGCGTGTTCGCGTGCGGCGACGTGATGGATCACGTCTATCGCCAGGCCGTGACCGCCGCCGGCACCGGCTGCATGGCCGCGCTCGATGCCGAGCGCTACCTGGCGGCGAAGGAATTCGCCGGGAAGGCGGCGAGCGAGGCGGCGCTGGGCTGAGAAGCTGTTGGGATATGCGCCGATAGGCGCATGGCCGGTGCCGCAACGAAATGCGCTCTTCCGCGCATTTCGAAAGAGCTTCCGAAATCAGCCGCGCAGCGCGTCGAGCACTTGCGCGAGGAGCCATTCGCGCGCGCCGGCCTCGACGAAGCTGTGCGAGGCGCCTTCACACACCCGGATACGCGGATCGCCGCGCTCCCATGCCGACCGGAAGGCCCGCCCCGTCCGGTCGTTGCCGGCGATCAGGAAGCGGATCGGGCCGGGAAAGGCCGCGATTCCCGCCGCCATGTCCTGTGCCAGCGAACTGGGCGGAGCGGCGGGACGCAGCGCGCCGATCAGGCTTGCGGCCAGCTTGCCGAGCGAGACCTGCCCGGTCAGCAACCGCCTGATCGCGGCGGGATCGGCCAGCCGCCGGCGATAGTGATCGCGCACCGCCTCTGGCGGCGCCTCGTCTCCACCGCCTTCGATCGTCCAGGGGTTGGACAGCACCAGGCCGTCCAGCCCCGCGCCGTGCGCCAGCATCAGCGCGCTGGCCGCGTCGCAATTGCCCAGTCCGATCACGCGGGCCAGCTTTGGGCAGGTTTCGCGAAAGGTGGCCAGCGCTGCCGCGATGTCGGGCGCGCTCGAACGGAATTCGCCATTGCCGCCTTCGCTGTCGCCCACGCCGCGCCGGTCGAAGCGGAAGACGGGAAAGCCCTGCGCCGCGATCTGCGCCGCGAACTGGGCCTGCCCGCTCCATGCGCCCGCGCGCAGTTCGTTGCCGCCCGTGACCAGCAGCAGGCCGGTGGTCTCACCGCCTTCGTCCAGCGTGCCGACCAGGCGCGCGCCGTCGCAGGCGAACAGCAGGTGCCGCCGGCTCACGCCGTGGTTTCCAGCGCCAGGATCGCGGCCAGCGCGTCGGCCTGCGTGGGGCTTTCGCCCGGCTCGGCACGCAGCCACAGGCCGCTGCCGCCGATCGCTTCCTGCGCGATCTGGCCGATGCGCGGGTCGGTCCCGGGCACGAGCTGTTCGAACTGGCGGACGAATTCGGCGCCCAGGCGGTGGCCGGTCAGCTCGATGCCTTCGCGCAGCGCCAGCTCCATCAGGCCCTCGCGCGTCTCTTCCCGCCCCGCCTCGCGCGAGGCCAGGATGCGCGCGCGCAGCATCTGGCGCAGCAGGCTGGCGCCCTTGGCCGGCGCATAATGCCAGGCCGGCAGCCTGGTCGGCGTGAACAGGCAGCCGCCACGAATGCCCAGGACATGCGTGGCGCCGAAATGGGCCGCCGCGGCGGCCATGGCGTCGCTCCAGTCCTGCGGTTCCTGGATGCGCAGCGCTTGCAGGCTTTCGTTGCAGCCGGGCAGATCGGGCAGGACGCTGTCGATCCCGGCCGCGTCGAGCCGGCGCATCGTTTCGACCGTCAGCCGGCGCAGGCGGTTTGCCTCGTCGAACAGGGCCGGCACGATCAGCAGCCGGCGCTCCCGCGTCCGGTCAAAGGCAAGCGCGTATTCCCGGGCGACACCACCGCCCGCCAGCGGGCAAGGCCAGGTCAGCGCAATCACGATTCCGCGCGCTTGGCCTCGGCAAAGGCGAGCAGCGATCCGTAGGTTTCCAGCATCTCGCCGTCGATCTCGTCATCCTCGATCACGATATCGAGGCGATCCTCCAACTCGGTCAACAGCCCGGCGACGGCCATCGAATCGAGTTCGGGCAAGTGGCCGAACAGCCCGGTGTCGGCGGAAAAGGCTTCCGCCTGGCCCGTCTTCAGGCCGAGCACGTCGGTCAGGATGCGGCGCAGGAGCACATCGGTATCGTCAGACATGATCGTCAGGCAAGGCCCCTCAGCAAAGCACAGTCCCCGGTAAAGGCCCGCGCTCTAGCCGCGCTTGGCGGTGGCGGCAAGGCGTCGCAGGCCAATTTTCGCGAAAATCAGCCAGTTCCGTGGTGAAAGCGGGCGAAACATGTCCAGCCGGTAGCGCGGGCGGACAGCTTCCATCCAGTCGCGCTTGTAGGGATCGTCGCCCGTGCCGAAATCGACCAGCGAAACCTTGTCGCCGTCGATCACATGGCGGAACAGCGCCGCGCTCAGCACCGATCCGGGCGAAAGCGGCCTGGCGGATTCGCGATGGGCCAGCTTGTGGATGAAGGCGGTGCCGCCTTCCACCGTCCACATCTGCGCCGCGATCGCCTCGCCCGTCTCCTCGTCCTTCGCGTGCGCCACGCCGAGCCGCAGCCGGCCGGCAGCGCCTTCGGCCTGGGCGAAGGCGCGCAGGAAATCGGGCGATCCTTCCTCGGGCTTCCAGCTTTCGCGGTAGATCGCCTCGTAAGCGTCCCAGGCATCGGCGTCGAAGCGCGTGAGCACTTCGGTCGCCACTTTGCCCGCCTTGCGCTTGAGCGTGGTGCGCAGCTTGCCGGGGCGGGCGGCAAGATAGGTCGCGTAATCGCGGCCGGCGACATCCAGCATGTGATTGGCGTCGCACACCTCGCGCGCGACCAGCCAGCCGGCCTTGCGGAACGCGGTTTCGACCAGCGTGGCGGTGCCGTCCTCGTCGGGCAGGCCCGACAGCGTGACGCGGTGCGCGCGGGTGCCCAGATCGGCGGCGATCCCGGCCAGCAGCGCGCCGGCATCGGCGCCGGGCGAGGCCACCGGGCGGAAGCGGAAGCTGTACCAGTTGGACAAGGCCCCCAGGTGCCCGTCCGCGCCGGTCAGCGGCAGGACGGCATAGTCAGCGCCATCGCGTGCCACCGCTATCATCGGCGCAAGTCCGCAGTGCTCGGCCAGGCCCTGCCACCAGGCCAGCCGATCGAACGGCGCGGCCTGCGCATCGGACGAGAGCAGGGCGGCCAGCCCCGCATCCGATTGCACTTCCTTAAGATCGGCGTGATACTCGACCTTCACCACTTGTCTTGACCTTACCGTCCCGGAGCCTGTTTCCCGTCATGCACGGCACGTCCGACAATCCGACCCGGCCGATCGACCATGTCGCCTTGCGCGGCGAGGACGATGCCCCCGCGCTCGTGCTGCGCGAGGGTCCGATTAACTACAAGGTTTTAAGATCGCGTGTCTCCCGCCTCGCCGGCTGGCTGGCCGCGCAAGTGCCCGAGCCGTGCGCGCGGGTGGCGACCTGGGCGGCCAAGGGCGAGCTGACTTGCCTGGCCCCGCTGGCCGCCGCGCGCGCCGGGCTGGTGCACGTCCCGGTCAATCCGCTGCTCAAGCGCGCGCAAGTCGCCCATATCCTGGCCGATAGCGGCGCGCGCCTGCTGATCGGCACGCCGGCCCGACTGGCGACGCTGGAGCCCGGCGACCTGCCGCCCGCTTGCACGACGCTGGGCGAGGGCGATGCGCTGGAGGCCGCGGCGGCGCTGGCGCGCGACTTGCCGCCATCCTCGGCCGACCCTGACGCGCTTGCGGCGATCCTTTACACCAGCGGTTCGACCGGGCGGCCCAAAGGCGTGATGCTCAGCCATGCCAACATGTGGCTGGGGGCCGAAAGCGTTGCCGATTATCTCGATCTCGGCCGCGATGACCGCACGCTCTCGGTCCTGCCGCTGTCGTTCGATTACGGGCAGAACCAGCTGTTTTCCACCTGGTATGCCGGCGGCAGCGTGATCCCGCTCGATTACCTGATGCCGCGCGACGTGATGAAGGCTGTGGAACGGCACGACGTCACCACGCTGGCCGCCGTGCCGCCGCTCTGGGTGCAGATCGCCGAGCTGGACTGGCCCGAAGCGACCGCCGCAAAGCTGCGCCGGCTGACCAACAGCGGCGGCGCGCTGACGCCCGGCCTCGTGCGCCGGCTGCGCGGGCGTTTCCCGCAGGCGCGGCTGTTCGCCATGTACGGGCTGACCGAAGCGTTCCGCTCCACCTTCCTCGATCCGGCGCTGATCGATACCCACCCGACCTCGATGGGCAAGGCGATCCCGCACGCGGAGATATTGGTTATCAATGATTTGGGAGAGGTAGCTGCGGACGGGCAGGAGGGTGAGCTGGTGCATTGCGGCCCGCTGGTGGCGCAAGGTTACTGGCAAGACCCGGAACGCACCGCCGAACGCTTCCGGCCGGCGCCGGCCGCGTCGCGCTATGGCGGCATGGCGGTGTGGTCGGGCGACCGGGTCCGGCGCGAGGCGGACGGGCTGCTCTATTTCGTCGGGCGGCGCGATGCCATGATCAAGAGCGCGGGCAACCGGATCAGCCCGCAGGAGATCGAGGAAGCGGCCCTGGCGACTGGCCTTGTGGCCGAAGCCGTGGCGCTCGGCATGCCGGACGAGCGGCTGGGGCAAGCAGTGCACCTGATCGCGCGGGCCGCGCCAGATATGTCAGACGCCAGGGAAGAATTGCCCCGCAAGCTTATGCGGGATTTGCCGAATTTCATGCAGCCCAAGGTCATCCACTGGCGCGAGGCCATGCCCATCAGCCCCAATGGCAAGATCGACCGCGCGCTGCTGCAGGCGGAACTGGCGCGATGAAGCCGCTGGGCCCGATCCCGGCCGGCTGGGACGCGATCGACGGCGTGCTCGCCGTGGCCGGCAAGCCGGTGACCGCATGGGTGGAAGAGGCCGGCGGCACGCCGCTGTTCGTCTATTCGGCCGATCTGATCCGCCGCCGCGTGGCCGCTCTGCGCGCGGCGATGCCGGAGCGGCTGGCGCTGCACTATGCGGTCAAGGCCAATCCGTTCCGCCCGGTGCTCGAACTCTTCGCCGGGCTGGTCGATGGCTTCGACATCGCCTCTGGCGGCGAACTGGCCATGGTTGGCGCGGCGGGCATCGCGCCGGGGCTGGTCAGCTTTGCCGGGCCGGGCAAGCGCGACGCGGAACTGGAAGCGGCGATTGACTGCGGTGTCACGCTCAATCTCGAATCCGAAGGCGAGGCCGCGCGCGCCATCGCCATTGCCGGGCGGCTGGGCAAGGTGCCGCGCCTGGCCATCCGGGTGAACCCCGATTTCGATCTCAAGGGATCGGGCATGAAGATGGGCGGCGGCGCCAAGCCGTTCGGCGTGGATGCCGAACGCGTGCCCGCGCTGGTGCGCCAGGTGATCGCCAGTGGCGCCGAATGGCGCGGCTTCCACATCTTCGCCGGCAGCCAGGCGCTCGATGCCGAGGCGATCGCGGAGACGCAGGCGCAGACCATCGCGCTGGCGGCGCGGCTGGCGCGGGAAAGCGACGCGCCGGTGCCGCATTGCAATCTGGGCGGCGGCCTTGGCATTCCCTATTTCCCCAACGAGACGCCGGTGGACGCGGCGCTGGTCGGTGAGCGGCTGGCCGAGCAGTTCGCGCGGCTGCCCGACGTGCTGCGCGATACCGCCTTCTGCATCGAGCTGGGCCGCTATTTGGTGGGCGAGGCGGGGGTCTATCTGGCGCGGATCGTCGATCGCAAGCTCAGCCATGGCGAGGTTTTTCTCGTCACCGATGGCGGGCTGCATCACCAGCTTGCCGCCTCCGGCAACTTCGGCACGGTGGTGCGCCGCAACTATCCGGTGGCCATCGCCACGCGCTTTGGCGCGGGGGTGGAGGAAGAGGCCTCGATCGTCGGCTGCCTGTGTACGCCGCTCGATAAACTGGCGGAAAAGGGCGGGTTTCCGCATGCCGAGGTGGGCGATCTGGTCGCGGTGTTCTGCGCCGGCGCCTATGGCGCGACCGCCAGCCCGGCCGCCTTCCTCGGACAAGGCCCGGCGCGCGAGATGCTCGTCTGAAATAGCGTAAGGTTTTCGGCACTTGCGCGTCCCGTAATGGGACCGGGGCGAATCTGGCCCGTCAAGACTAACGCAATATTCACCCTTTTTACCGATAGCGGAGGCTGGATTATTGCCATGCCGTCCGCCGGAACTCGCGATCCCGGACCCGGCATGGCGCAAATGAGGAAGCGTCGATGCCCCATGACCGCCTGACTCGGCTGATGGCCGGAAGCGCGCTCGCCAGCCTCGCCCTGACCGGCTGCGCCGGCGGCGCGAATGGGCCGCAGCTGCCCCCCGCCTCGTTCGTCGCGATGCAGGAAGGGCCGGGCGAGGAATACGTCATCGGCCCGCTCGACGAGCTGACCGTGTTCGTCTGGCGCAATCCCGAGCTGGGCGCGAACGTGCAGGTCCGCCCCGACGGGCGCATCACCACGCCGCTGATCACCGACATGCCGGCCGTCGGCAAGACGCCCTCGATGCTGGCCGAGGATATCCGCCTGCAGCTTTCGCAATATATCGAGGAGCCGCTGGTCTCGGTCATCGTCAACAAGTTCGCCGGCACTTTCAGCCAGCAGGTCCGCGTGGTCGGCGCAACCGAGAAGCCCGCCTCGATCCCCTATCGCGCCAACATGACGCTGCTCGACGCGATGATCGCGGTGGGCGGGCTGTCCGAATACGCGGCGGGCAACAAGGCGCGGCTGATCCGCTTCGACAAGGAAACCGGCAAGCAGCGCGAATTCGCCCTGCGGCTCGGCGACCTGCTCAAGAAGGGCGAGAGCAAGGCCAACGTCATGCTGAGCCCAGGCGACGTGATCATCATTCCCGAAAGCATGTTCTGAGCAGGCGCGGACAGGCAAGGACCAGAGCACACCAACATGAATTCGCTCTACGAAGAAGTTCTTTCGGCCATCCACAGCGTCTGGCACAGGCGCTGGATCGCGCTGGCGGTGGCCTGGGCGGTCTGCCTGGTGGGCTGGCTGGTCGTGGCGATGATTCCCAACAGCTACGAATCGAACGCGCGCATCTTCGTGCAGCTTGACGACGCGCTGGCCGAGCAGGTCGGCATCGGCGTGGCCGATCGCAAGCGGGATATCGAGCGCATCCGCCAGACGCTGACCAGCGCGGTCAATCTGGAAAAGGTCGTGCGCGCCACCCGCATCGGCGACACGGTGGAAACGCCCAAGCAGCTGGAAGCCGAAGTGCTCAAGCTGGCGGACAACATCAAGGTGGTCAGCCAGCAGGACAACCTGTTCGAGATTACCGCGATTTCCAACAACGGCTCGTTCTCCGACGCGGAGAACGCCAAGCTGGCGCAGGACATCGCCCAGAAGCTGATCGACATCTTCCGCGAGGAAAACCTTGCCGGCAATCGCGGCGACATGACCGAGACGCTGGAATTCGTGAACCAGCAGCTGGCCCAGCGCGAGAAGGAGCTGGAAGCGGCCGAACAGCGCCGTCGCGTGTTCGAAACGCAGCACCCGGAAATGGTGCAGGGCGGCGCGGCCAACCAGCAGCGGCTGGAATCCTCGCGCTCCGAACTGCGCGGGGTGGAGGCCGATCTGGCGGCGGCGCAAAGCGCGCTGGCCGCGATCGACGGGCAGCTTGCCGGCACGCCGCGCACCTTGCCCGGCGGTGTCATGGGCAGCGCCTCGGCTTCGCTGGCGCGGGCCCAGGCCGATCTGGCCGGGATGCGCGCGCGCGGGCTGACCGAGAACCATCCCGACGTGATCGCCGCCAAGAACCAGATCGCCGCGCTGAAGGGCGCGGCCGATCAGGAAGCGGCCGGCGGTGGCGGCGGCGTGCCCAATCCGGCCTACAGCTCGCTCCAGTCGATCCGCGCCGATCGCCAGGCGACGGTGCAGTCGCTGACCTCGCGCAAGGCTTCGCTGCAATCGGACGTGGCCAACCTCACCTCGATGCAGCTCGACAACCCCGAAGCGGCCGCGCAGGCCCAGAAGATCAACCGCGATTATGACGTGCTGCGCGAACAGTACGACAAGCTGCTGCAGGACCGTGAGGAACTGCGCCTGCGCGGCGAGATCAAGACCGAGCGCGAGGCGGTGAAGTTCGAAGTGGTCGATCCGCCCACGACGCCGCGCTCGCCTGTCGCGCCCAACCGGCCGGTGCTGCTGCTTGGCGTGCTGATGGTCGGCCTGGGCGGCGGCGCGGCCTTCGCCTTCGCGCTCAGCAAGCTGCGTTCGACTTTCTCGACCACCGCGAGCCTGGAACGTGTCACCGGCCTGCCGGTGCTCGGCGCGATCTCGCAGACGATGACCGACGCGGCGCGCGAGCTGGGGCGCAAGCGGCTCAAGTATTTCTACGGCGCCAGCGCGGCGCTTGGCGGGCTGTTCGTGGTGCTGCTGGCGGCCGAATTCATCCAGCGCGGCATGGTGGCCTGAGGGGGAACGCGAATGACCGATCAATCCAAGATCCCGGTTCCCCGCAAGCAGGGCGCGCCCGATGGCGCGCCGCGCGGCGATTCGCTGATCGAGCGCGCGGCGGGGCAGTTCGATCTCAACCGCTTCATCGCACCGCCGATTCCGGGCGATCTCATCCCGCCGCCAAGGAAGGGCCCGGCGCGGCCGCAGGCAAGGGTGGCGCCCGAGCCCGCCGCTCGTCCGCAGCCGGCCGTGCCTGATCAGGTCGTGGCCAATCCGATCCGGCCCGATCCGGTTCCGGTGGCGCAAGCCGCTCCCGCGCCGGTCGAACCCGCGCCCCAGGCCGCCGCAACCCCGGCACCCGCCGCGCCCGAGCCGGTCCGCTTCGGCGGCAAGCATCATCCGATCGACCGCGATCACTTGCGCGAGCAGGGGCTGATCGTGCCCGAGGGCTCGGTCACGGCGCTGCTGGAGGAGTTCCGCATCGTCAAGCGCCAGTTGCTGGTGCACGCGGCCGATCTGCGCCGCCACAACGCGGGCGGCGCGGCGCAGCGCATCCTTGTCAGCTCGCCCCATCCGGGCGAGGGCAAGACTTATTGCGCGGTCAATCTCGCGCTGTCGATCGCGGCCGAGAAGGAAAGCGAAGTCCTGCTGGTCGATGCCGATTTCGCCAAGCCCTCGGTGCTGAGCGCGCTGGGCCTGCCCGGCGGTCCGGGGCTGATGGACGGGCTGATGGACGAGACGGCCGATGTCGCCGATTTCGTCATCGGCACCGACATTCCCGGCCTCTGGGTGTTGCCGGCGGGCGATGCCACGACCAACGACAGCGAATACCTCAATTCCTCGCGCACCGCGCGCGTGCTCGACCGGCTGACGCAAGGCGCGCCGCATCGCATCGTGATTTTCGATTCGCCGCCCGCGCTGGCCGCCTCGCCCGCCGCCGAACTGGCCAAGTATGTCGGCCAGGTCGTCATCGTGGTGCGGGCCGATCGCACCGGGCAAGGCGCGCTGGAGGATGCGATCTCGCTGCTCGGCGCCTGCCCGAACATCCAGCTTCTGCTGAACGCCACCCAGTTCAGCCCCAGCGGCCGGCGCTTCGGCACTTATTACGGATACAGGGGATGACAACGATGTCACGCAATCCCGGCAGGTTTCTGGCACTGGCGGCGCTGGCCGCCTGCGCGCTGCCTTCCTTCGCCTCGGCTCAGTCGATCGGCTATGGCGATCTGGGCGGCAGCGGCGCCAGCGGCAGTCCCGATGGTGACGAGGCCGATGCCGCCACGCCGCGCGAAGCGGGCCGCTCGGCGCATGGTCCGCGCTCGCGGCGCGGGGCCAAGGCGGTTGAGATCGTGCCTTATATCGAGGCCGCGCAAGTCGTCGATGCCGAGCTTTCGCCGGGCGACGAGGTGCTGACCTATTCGCGGCTCGCCGCCGGCGTCGACGCGGGCGTCTCCGGCCAGCACAATGCCGCCGCCGTCTCGCTGCGCTATGAACGGCGCTTCGGCTGGGGCAAGAAGGCGGAAGACAGCGATTTCCTCAGCGGTGTGGCGCGCGGCTACACCACGATCACGCCGGGCGTGACGATCGAGGCGGGGGGCCTGGCCACGCGCTCCTCGGTCGAGCAGGTCAATTCGGCGCTGGCAAGCGCGCTGGGCGACAACGACGCGGTGACGCAGGTCTACTCGGTCTATGCCGGGCCTTCGCTTGCCACGCGGGCGGGTGACGTGACGATTGGGGCAAACTACCGCTTCGGCTATACCCGCGTCGAACAACCCGATGCCTATGTGCCCACGCCGGGCGCGCCGGCGAACGACATCTTCGATCACAGCACGGTCCACGTCGCCGATGTCGAGGCGGGCGTGGCGCCGGGAACGGTGCTGCCCGTGGGGCTGGGCGCGGCGGGCAGCTTCTATCAGGAAGACATCTCCAACCTCGACCAGCGCGTGCGCGACATGCAGGCGCGCGCGATCGTGACGGTGCCGTTGTCGCGCACCGTGCAGGCGACCGGCGCGCTCGGCTATGAGGATGTCGAGATTTCCAGCCGCGATGCCGTGCGCGATGCCACTGGCGCGCCGGTGATCGGCAAGGACGGTCGCTACAAGACCGACAAGAGCGCGCCGCGCGTGCTGGCCTACGATACCGACGGGCTGATCTGGGACGTGGGCGTGATGTGGCGGCCCAGCCCGCGCACCTCGCTTACCGCGCATGTCGGCCGCCGCTATGGTTCGACCAGCTATACCGGCACGCTGACCTACATGCCGACCCGGCGCAGCACGCTGAGCCTTGCGGTCTATGACAACATCGCCGGCTTCGGCGGCCAGGTGAACCGCGCCATCGGCGACTTGCCGACCGATTTCGACGCGGTGCGCGATCCGCTTTCGGGCGACCTGCGCGGCTGCGTCGCCTCGCTCCAGGGCAACAACTGCCTGTCCGGCGCGCTCGGCTCGGTGCGTTCGGCCACGTTCCGCGCGCGCGGCGTGGTGGCGAGCTATGCGGTCGATCTCGGCCGGATCACCACGGGCGTGGGCGCGGGTTACGACCGGCGCAAGTTCATCGCCGCGCCGGGCACGATCCTGGCCTCCGCCAATGGCACGATCGACGAGAACTACTGGCTGGCGGCCTACCTCAACGGCGAGATCGACCAGCATTCGGGCTTTTCGACCAATCTCTATGCCAACTGGCTGAAAAGCGGCGATGTGCTGTTCGGCGATACCAGTTCGCTGGGCGCGACGGCGGCTTATTACCGCACGCTTACCGATCACCTCCACGCCACCGCCGCGGTCGGCATCGACGGCACGACCTATGATGACGGCCTGATCGACGACTTGTGGACCGCGTCCGCCCTTGTCGGCCTGCGCTACAGCTTCTGAGCCCGAAGGAGAAACCGATGTTCGATGATTTCTACGGGCTCGATGCCAGGCCGTTCCAGCTTACCCCCGATCCGGCCTTCTATTTCGAGAGCCTGACGCACCGCAAGGCGCTGTCGTACCTCGGCTACGGGCTGGCCCAGGGCGAGGGTTTCGTCGTCATCACCGGCGAGGTCGGCGCGGGCAAGTCGACGCTGGTGGCGCACCTGATGGCGATGATCGACCCGTCGCGGCTGACGGCGGCGCAGATCGTCACCAGCAAGCTGGATGGCGAGGAGATCGTCCACGTCGTCGCCCAGGCGTTCGGCCTGATGATCGAGGGGCATGACAAGGCCTCCGCGCTCGGCGCGATCGAGAGCTTCCTGCATGACGAGGCGCGCGCCGGCCGGCGCTGCCTGCTGATCGTGGACGAATCGCAGAACCTGTCGATCGCCGCACTGGAAGAGCTGCGGATGCTGTCGAACTTCCAGCTCGGCTCGCACCCGTTGCTGCAGACGCTGCTGCTGGGCCAGCCCGAGTTCCGCGACCTGCTGCTGGAGCATCCCGATCTCGAACAGCTGCGCCAGCGCGTGATCGCCACGCACCACCTGACGGCGATGGAGCCCAAGGAAGTGCAGCCCTATATCGAGCATCGCATGAAATGCGTGGGCTGGAGCGGCAATCCCGCGTTCGACCAGCGTGTCTTCGCCGAAATCTACGATGCGACCGGCGGCATTCCCCGCCGGATCAACCAGATCGTCAACCGCCTGCTGCTGCTCGGCGCGGTCGAGCAGCGCACGCGGATCGACGCGGCGATGCTCCACAGCGTGCTGGCCGAGTTGCATGACGACGGCGCGATCGCCATCGTCAGCCCGCGGCCCCAGCCGGCCGAGCCGGCCGAACCCGTCGCGGCGGCCGACGCCGTCGAGGCCGCGCCCGAGCCGGTCGCCGCGATTCCCGCGACGCAACCCCCGGCCGCCAGCGCCGAAGCGTTGTTGCGCCTCGAAGCCTCGCTGGCCGAGCGGGACGCGCAAATCGTCGAATTGCAGCAGGCGGTCGTCGAACTGGCGAACGCGGCGGAGGATCGCGAGGAGCAGGCCGAGGCGGCCCATGCCGGGCAGGTCGAGCAGCTCAACACGCGGATCGCGGCACTGGAAGCGCAGCTTGCCGAGCAGGATCGCACCATCCGTCATACGCTCACCATGCTGATCGAGTTCATCGAAAGCGGCGAAGGACAGCGCGAGGCGGCCTGACCGCCTCCGCGCGGAGGGAACAAGGCACGATGACTGGCAGCGGGCCCATCAACGGACTCTCGGTCGATGTCGAGGACTGGTTCCAGGTCGGCGCGTTCGAGAACGTGATCGACAAGGGAAGCTGGGATTCGCTGACCGACCGGGTCGATCGCAATTGCGACGAGATCCTGCGCATGTTCGCCGATGGCGGGGTCAAGGCCACGTTCTTCACGTTGGGCTGGGTGGCCCGGCGCCATCCCGCGCTGATGCGCCGTATCGTTGCCGAAGGGCATGAACTGGCGAGCCACGGCTGGGACCATGACCGCGTGTTCCGCCTGGGGGCCACGGCTTTCGCCCGCGATCTCGAAATGAGCCGCAAGGCGATCGAGGATGCGGCGGGCATGGCCGTGACCGGCTATCGCGCGCCCAGCTTCTCGATCGACCAGCGCACGCCCTGGGCCTATCCGGTCCTGGCCGAGCAGGGCTTTGCCTACAGCTCCAGCGTCGCGCCGATCGCGCATGACCATTACGGCTGGCGCGAGGCGCCGCGCTTTGCCTTCCGGCCCTTGCCGGGATGCGACCTGATCGAGCTTCCGGTGACGACCGCGATGTTCGCCGGGCGCCGGCTGGCGGCCGGGGGCGGGGGCTTCTTCCGCGTGCTGCCCTATGGCTTCTCGCGCTGGGCGATCCGGCAGGTCAATCGCCGCGAGGAGCGCCCGGCGGTGTTCTATTTCCATCCGTGGGAAATCGATCCGGGCCAGCCGCGCGTCGATCACGCGCCCATGCGCTCGCGCTTGCGGCATTATACCAATCTGGCCGCGATGGCGCCCAAGCTGCGCCAGCTCATCGCCGAATTCGCCTGGGGCCGGATGGACGCGATCGCCGCGCGCGAGGCGAGCCGCGCGGTGATGCTGGCGGCATGAACGCGCCTTTCGCCCTCGCGCGTGAGATGGTGCGCTTGATCGACCTGGCCGATCCCGGCGAGGCGCGCCGGATCGAGGCGTTCCTGGCGGCGCATCCCGATGCCACCCCGTTCCACCGCCCGGCATGGCTGGCGGCGGTGGAGCGCGGCACCGGCAATCGCGCGCTGGCGCTGGTGGCCGAGCGGGATGATGCCATCGCGGCCTATCTGCCGCTGAACGAAGTGCATTCGCCCATCTTCGGCCGGCTGCTGGCGTCCAGCGGCTTTGCCGTGGGCGGCGGCCTGCTGGCCCGGCCCGGCTGCGCTGGCGAGGCGATCTTCGCGGCGACGGAGGAACTGGCGCTGCGCCGCTCCTGCCCGACGATCGAGCTGCGCGGCGGCCAGCTTCCGCAAGCGCGCGCGGGCTGGACGCTCAAGCGCGATTCGCATTGCGGCTTCGTCCTGCCGCTGGCGGCGGATGACGCGGCGCAACTCACCGCGATCCCGCGCAAGCAGCGGGCCGAAGTGCGCAAGGGGCTGCAGGCCGATCTCACGATCGAAGCGGGGATGGGCGAGGGCGATCGCGCGGCGCATTACGCGGTCTATGCCGAAAGCGTGCGCAATCTGGGCACCCCGGTGTTCCCGCGCGCGCTGTTCGCCGCGGTGCTCGATCTGTTCGGCGCCGATGCCGATATCCTGACCGTGCGCCACCAGGGCCGGCCGGTGGCGAGCGTGCTTTCGCTCTATCACGGTGGCGCGGTGATGCCTTATTGGGGCGGCGGCACCTGGGACGCGCGGCGGCTGCGCGCCAATGACCGCATGTATTACGAGCTGATGCTCCACGCACGCCGGCGCGGCTGCACCCACTTCGATTTTGGCCGCTCCAAGACCGGAAGCGGTGCCTATCATTTCAAGCGCAACTGGGGCTTCGAGCCCGCGCCGCTGACTTACGCGAGCTGGACCGCGCCCGGGGCCGGGCGGCGCGATGCCGATCCCACCAGTGCCCGCCACGCCGCGCAGATCGAGGTGTGGCAGCGCTTGCCGCTGGCGCTGGCCAATCGCCTCGGGCCGCTGATCGCGCGGGGCCTGGGGTGATGATCGAGATCCTGTTCCTGTCGCACCGCATTCCGTTTCCGCCCGACCGGGGCGACAAGATCCGTTCTCACCACATCCTCAAGCGGTTGGCGCAGATCGCGCCAGTGCATGTCGCGACCTTCGCCGATGACGAACGCGATTTCGCCGAGGAGCCCGAACTGGCCCGGATCACCAGATCCTATTGCCTGGTCGAACGCAGGAAGCCGCTTGCGCTTGCCGGGGTCGAGGCGCTGCTGGAACGGATTCCGGTCAGCCTCATGGCGTTTCGCAGCCCGGCCATCTCGCGCTACGTCCGCGATCTCGTCGCGCGGCGCCCGATCGGGACGATCTATGTGTTTTCCGGCCAGATGGGGCAATATGTGCCCGCCAGCTTCACCGGGCGGGTGATCGCCGATTTCGTCGATGTCGATTCCGCCAAGTTCGAGGCGTTCGCCGCCAAGGGCTCGGGCCTGCGCCGCTGGATCGACGCGCGCGAAGGCCGCCTGCTGCGCGCCGAGGAAGCGCGGCTGGCCCGGCGCGCGCATGTCAGCCTGCTGATCAGCCAGTCCGAAGCCAACCTGTTCCGCTCGCGCCTGCCGGCCGACGGCAAGGCGAAGATCGCCGTGCGCGCGCTGGGCAACGGCATCGACAGCGCGTTCTTCGATCCCGCCGGCGTGGCGCCCGCCGAAGCGATGCTGGCCGTGCCGGGCCCGCGCCTCGTCTTCACCGGCCAGATGGACTATGCGCCCAACATCACCGCTGTCGAGCGGGTGATGGACCGTATCCTGCCGGCGATCCGCCAGCGTGAGCCGGCCGCCAGCTTCCATGTCGTCGGCCGTAATCCCCCCTCGCGGCTGACCGATCGCGACCAGCGCGACGGCATCCATGTCTGGGGCCGGGTGGATGACGTGCGCCCCTGGCTGAAAGCGGCCGACATGGCGCTGATCCCGCTGGAGATCGGGCGCGGCGTGCAGAACAAGGTGCTGGAAGCCATGGCCATGACGCTGCCGGTGGTGCTCACCCCCGATGCGGCGACCGGGATCGACGCGGCCAGCCGCCGCGAATTCCTGGTGGCGCAGAGCGACGAGGATCTGGTCGCCGCCGTTTTCGCGCTGCTGGACGATCCGGCCTGGGCGCATGGCATGGGGCTGGCGGCGCGCGACTATGTGCTGGAAAACGCAAGCTGGGACGCGGCGCTGTCCGACTTGCCCGAAATCGTCGATGTCGGCGCCCGGACCGCGCGTCATGCTTCGTAGCGCGCTTTCGCTGCCTCGCTTCGACGGGCCGCGCTGGCGCGACTTGCCGCCCGCGTGGCGCATCGGCGCGGCGCGCTTCGCGCTGGCCTGGCTGGTCTTGCCGATCGCCTTCGCGCATGACTGGGCGACGATGGCGGGCCAGTGGTGGGACAGTTCCACCTACAATCATATCCTGGTGATCCCGGTGATCCTGGCCTGGCTGGTGTGGCAGCGCTTGCCCGAACTGGTGAAGATCAAGCCGGTGGCGTGGTGGCCCGGCCTTGTCGCCATGGGCGGCGCCCTGCTCGTGTGGCTGCTGGGCGCGGTTTCAGGGCTCGATCTGGCGCGACAGGCCGGCGCGGTCGGCGTGATGGCGGCGGCGGTGCCGCTGCTGCTGGGCCCGCGCGTGGCCTGGGCGCTGCTGTTCCCGCTGGCCTACATGGCATTCCTGGTGCCGTTCGGCGATGAATTGATCACCGTGCTACAGACCATCACGGCCCGGATCACCATCACGCTGGTCAACTGGAGCGGCATTCCCGCGCTGATCGACGGCGTGTTCATCGAAACCCCGGCCGGGCTGTTCGAAGTGGCCGAAGCCTGTTCGGGAGTGAAGTTCCTGATCGCGATGATCGCTTTCGGCGTGCTCGCCGCCAATGTCTGCTTCATAAGCTGGACGCGCCGGTTCGCGCTGCTCGCGGCGTGCCTGGTCGTGCCGATCGTGGCCAATGGCGTGCGCGCCTGGGGCACGATCTTCGCCGCGCAATATGTCGGGATCGAGAAAGCCGCCGGGATCGACCACATCATCTACGGCTGGGCGTTCTTCGCCATCGTGCTGATGCTGGTGATCGCGGGCGCGTGGCGCTTCTTCGACCGGCCGGTCGACGATCCGATGATCGACGGCGCGGCGATCGCGGCCGATCCGCGTCTGGCGCGGCTGGAGCGCGCGCGGATCGGCGGCGTTCCCGCGCTCCTGGCCGTGGCCGCCCTGGTCGCAGGCGTTCATGGCTGGGCTTTCGCGGCCGATCGGCTGGCCGCGCCGCTGCCGCGCCAGATCGCGTTGCCGCCCGTCGCGGGCTGGCACCGGGTGGATTATGCCCCGGCGATCTGGTGGGAGCCGCGTGCCGGCGGGGCGGAGCACCGCCTGCTTGGCCGCTATGCCGACGATGCCGGGCACGAGGTCGACGTCTTCATCGCGCTCTATTCCGGGCAGGGCGACGGGCGCGAGGCCGGCGGCTTCGGCGAAGGCGCGCTGATGCCCGACAGCGACTGGGCCTGGCAGGCCGATGCCCCCGGCTTCGACGGCGCGAAGGGCCAGCGCCTGCTGGGCGGTGGCCGGGTCGAGCGGCTGGCGCTGACCTGGTATCGCACGGGCGGCATGATGACGGGCAGCAACCTGCATCTCAAGCTCACCAGCATGGCCGATCGCGTGCTGCTGCGTTCACGCCCCACCGCCTTGCTGATCCTTTCGGCCGAAGACCGGCCCGGCGGCAAGGCCGCCCCGGCGCTTGCCGCGTTCCGCGCCTCGACGGGTCCGCTCGATCAGTGGATGGACCGCGTGGCCGCGGTCCGGTAGGCGCGACGCCTTATGTGCGGCATCGCTGGAATCTTTCATCTCGAAACGGCCAAGCCGGTCGACCCCGCGCGGGTCGAGCGGATGTGCGATGCGATCGCCCATCGCGGGCCTGACGGGCACGGCATCTGGACGGCGCCGGGCGTCGGGCTTGGCCATCGCCGGCTTTCGATCATCGACGTGGCCGGATCGCCCCAGCCCATGGCCTCGACCGACGGGCGCGCGATGTTGGTGTTCAATGGCGAGATCTACAATTATCGCGAGCTGCGGCAGGAACTGCGCGCGCTCGGCGCCGAATTCCATACCGATGGCGATAGCGAGGTGATCCTGGCCGCCTGGCAGCGCTGGGGCGTCGATTGCCTGCCGCGCCTGCATGGCATGTTCGCTTTCGCGATCTACGATACCGAGGCGCGCAGCCTGTTCCTCGCGCGTGACCGGCTGGGCGTGAAGCCGCTGTTCTACGCGGGGCTGAGCGACGGCAGCCTGGCCTTCGGGTCCGAACTGAAGGCGCTGACCGCGCATCCGCTGCTGCGGCGCGAGATCGATCCGCTCGCGGTCGAGGATTACCTCGCCTGGGGCTACGTTCCCGATACCCGCTCGATGCTGAAAGGCGCGGCCAAGCTTCCCGCCGGCCATTACCTGCTGCTGCATCCCGGCCGGCCGATGCCCGCGCCGGTGCGCTGGTGGGACGTTTCGTTCGCCGATCGGCGGCGCGGCAGCCTGGCCGACCTGGAGGCGGAACTGCTGCACCTGCTGCGCCAGGCCGTCACCTCGCGCATGGTGGCGGACGTGCCGCTGGGCGCGTTCCTTTCCGGCGGGGTGGACAGTTCCAGCGTCGTCGCGCTGATGGCCGAGGCGAGCGCCAGCCCGGTCAAGACCTGCTCGATCGGCTTCGATGTCGCCGCGCTGGACGAAAGCGATTACGCGCAAGGCATTGCCACCCGGTTCGCCACCGATCATCGCCGCCGCACGGTCTCGGCCGACGATTTCGAAGCGATCGACACGATCGCCGCCATGTTCGACGAGCCTTTTGCCGATGCCTCTGCCCTGCCGACCTGGCGCGTGTGCCAGCTCGCGCGCGAGACGGTGACGGTGGCGCTGTCGGGCGACGGTGCCGACGAGGCGCTGGCCGGCTATCGCCGTCACGTGTTCCAGCATGGTGAGGATCGCTTGCGCGCCTTGCTGCCGCTGGCCTTGCGCCGGCCGGTGTTCGGCGCGCTGGGCGCGGTCTATCCCAAGGCCGATTGGGCGCCGCGCCCGTTGCGTGCCAGGACGACGCTGCTCTCGCTCGCCGGGGACAGCGCGCAAGGCTACGCGCGCGCCATCTCGGTGACGCCGCCTGAGCTGCGCGCCACGCTCTATTCGCCCGAATACCTGCGGTTGCGCGGGGATTATCGCGCCGAGCACGCCTTCGAGGCGCTGATGCGCGCGGCGCCGGCACGGTCGGGGCTGGACCGGGCGCAATATGCCGATCTGATGTTCTGGTTGCCCGGCGATATCCTGACCAAGGTGGATCGCACCAGCATGGCGGTCAGCCTCGAGGCGCGTGAGCCGCTGCTCGACCATCGCCTGATCGAATTCGCCGCGAGCCTGCCTGAAGCGATGCGGGTGCGCGGCGGGCAGGGCAAGTGGCTGATGAAGCGCACGATGCGCCGCTATCTGCCTGACGATGTGCTCTATCGCCCCAAGCAGGGCTTCGTCACGCCGATCGCCGCCTGGTTTCGCGGGCCGCTGGCCGGGGTGGCTCGCCGGATCGGCGAAAGCGCTACGCTCGCGCGCACCGGCTGGTTCGATCCGCGCCGGATTTCCGCGCTGGCCGAAGCGCATATCGGCGGAACCTCGGATCATTCGCGCCTCTTGTGGCAATTGCTGATGCTGGACCGCGCGCTGGAGCGCCTGGCACTCGCCTGACCGGCGGCAAAGCCGGCCATTCCGATGCTCGTCTCCGGGTGAAAGGCGGAATTAACGATACTCAATATTAGGACATTTGCCTTAGGCCGGATGACGTACCGTCAGCACTGGACGTCGATGAAACGGCATGGTCGCATTGTGAACGCACGGGTCGGAAGCACCCGGATCAGCTTCGGCGGGGATTTTCCGCGCCGGAGGCGTGACGGCGCGCGCTCCGGCCGGCCGCGCGGGCGAGGCCGGTCATGAGCGGGATCATGCAGCGTCTGCGGCTGGTGTGGCGCAGCCGGCGCGTGCGCATCCTGGCATCCGCGATCATCGCCGGTGTCGTTTGCGGCGCGATCGAACTGGGCTTGCCGCTGGAAGACGTCCTGATCGGCGTTCGCAACATGACGCACACGCGTCCGGCCGACGGCACGGTCGCGGTGGTTTCGCTGGATGACAAGACGCTGGGCGAACTGAACGCCAGCGATGCCTCGCGCGCCGACGATGCCCTGCTGATCGAGAAGCTGATGGCCGATGGCGCCAAGCGCGTCTTCTTTGACCGCAGCTATACCTATACCAAGGAACCGGCCGAGGACGCCAAGCTGATCGCGGTGCTCAAGCGCTATCCGGGCCGGGTCTACATGGGCGCGATGCCGGCGGCCGAGGACGGCGTGGACGATCCGCTTTCCATGCTGCCCGCGCCCGAATTCCGCCCTTATGCCGGCATCGTCTCGCTGGCGGCGAACAAGCATCCGGCCGATCTCAGCATCCTCATTCCCTATTCGGTGGAAACCACCATGGGCCGGAAGCCGTCGATGGCCTCGGTCATCGCCGACATGAAGGATCTGCCCGACGGCGAGTTCCGCCCGGACTATTCGATCGATTATCGCACGATCCCCGATTACAGCTATATCGACGTCATCCGTGATCGCCTGCCGCCCGGCTTCGCGCGCGGCAAGGACGTGGTCATCGCGCCGGCCGCGCGCGTGTTCCATGATCTGCACCACATGCCGCTGGGCGATTTCGTGTCCGGCGCGTTCTTCCACGTGATCGCCGCGCAGACGCTGAAGGAAGGCCCGCCGATCGATCTGGGCTGGCTGCCGGCGATGGTGCTGGTGGTTCCGCTGCTGATATCGGGGATGCGGCGCGGGCGGTCGATTGATCGCTACCGCGTGACCGGCCTTGTCGCGATCCTGATCGTGACGCCCCTGATCCTCGATCATTACCTGATCGAGGTCGAAGTGTTTCCGGCCTTCCTGGTCGCCGCCGTGGCGACGTTCCGGGCCAGGGCGCTCGATCGCGAGGAGGCGGTGGTGGAAGTCAACGCGGCCTCGGGCCTGCCCAGCCTGCAGGCGCTGCGCAATTCCGCCAAGCGCAATCCCGGCAATCTCGTCGCGCTCAAGATCCGCAATTACAGCGCCATCGTCGGCAGCTTCCCGGTGCCGGTCGAGGCCCGGCTGGCGTCGGAAATCCAGCGGCGCATCCGCATCAGCGATCGCCATGTGACGGTCCATCAGGAAGGCGGCATGTTCCTGTGGTTTTCGACGATCACCGATCCGGTGGAACTGTTCGAAAACCTGGAGGGCTTACACCGCATCGTGCAGAACGGCCTCCAGATCGAAGGCCGCGACGTGGACATCTCGTTCAACTGCGGGGTCGATTCCGATCACGACAGCGTCGTCGCCACGCGCCTCGCCAACGCGATGCAGGCGGCTGAGGAAGCGCTGCGCAACGACGAGATCGTCTGCCATTACGACAGCAACAACACCAACGAGGCGCACTGGGAGATCTCGCTGCTGACCTCGCTCGATCGCGCGATCGACAATGGCGAGGTCTGGGTGGCCTATCAGCCCAAGCTGGACTTGCGCACCGGCCGCCTTTCCGGGGCCGAGGCGCTGGTGCGCTGGACGCACCCGGAGCGCGGCCCGATCAGCCCGGACAAGTTCATCGGCATCGCCGAGGAATATCACCGGATCGAGCGGATCACCCGCTTCGTGCTGAACGACGCGGTCAAGTCGGCGGTCGGGCTGTACAAGGCCGGGCACGACTTCACGGTATCCGTGAACATCTCGGCGCAACTGCTGCGCAACGCTGATCTTCCCGAGATGATCCTCGACATCCTCGATGCGCACAAGCTGCCGACCGACCGGCTGGTGCTGGAAATCACCGAGACCGATCGGCTCGACCGCAGTTCGCGCACCTTCCAGATGCTCGACCGGCTGGTCGCGGCCGGCATGAAGCTGTCGATCGACGATTTCGGTACCGGCAACGCGACGATCGACTACCTGCGATACGTGCCGGCCCAGGAAGTGAAGATCGACAAGCTGTTCATCAGCGCGATCGAGACCAACAAAGAAGATTTCCTGCTGGTCCAGTCGATCATCGAAATGGCGCATTCGCTGCACCGCACCGTGGTGGCCGAAGGGGTGGAAACCGCCGGCATGGTGCAGGTGCTCAGGCAACTCCACTGCGATGTCGTCCAGGGATACCACGTCAGCCGCCCGGTGCCGTTCCGCGATCTGGTGGCCATGCTCGAACCGAAAGCCCTTAACGTGAAAGACTAATTTTTCCTTGCCTCCTTATTAGCACTTTGTTAACCACGCCCATGTCGCGCGCAATCTCTGCGCGTGCCGAACATGGGGAAGTGCTATGATTTGGAAGATCTTCCGGGACGTCCTGGGCTCGGCCTAAGACAGTCTAAGCGTTCGCCATCAGAAGCGTCCGAGCTGCGGAAATCCGCGAGTTTCGGGGAGAACTGACTACAGAACGCTTGACCCCCCCAACACAAATTTCTGGGTCATCGTCTCGTGACGAGCAGGTCCATCAGGCGCCTCGGGATCGTTCCCGGGGCGCTTTTGATTCGGCGATTCGCGTTAACCAATGCGTGCGAATCGGCGGTGGCAAGGGGGTAGGACTGGCCCGTCAGGGCCGATCCGTTAACGAATTATTCGCTGCCGTGGCCAAGCGCCAGGTACTCCTGGCTCTGCATTTCGTTAAGCCGGCTGACCGTGCGTTCGAACTCGAAGCGGCCGGTTCCCGCCTGGTAAAGTTCCTCGGGCGCGGCATCGGCCGCGACGATCAGCTTCACCTTGCTTTCGTAAAGCGCGTCGATCAGCGTGACGAACCGCGCCGCCTCGTTGCGCCGGTCAGGCCCCATGCGCGGGATGCCGACCAGGATGACGGTGTGATAGGTGCGCGCGATGGCCAGATAGTCCGAGGCGCCGCGCGCCTCGGCGCAAAGCCGCTTGAAGCTGAACACGGCCACGCCTTTCAGCGATTTGGGCACATGCAGCATCCGGCCGCCGCCCACATCGAGTTCGGCGGAAGGGACATGGTCGCTGTCTTCGGGGGGATAGTCGGTCAGCCGGAAGAACGCCTCGCGCGCCTGCGCGGTCGCCGCCTCGCCCAGCGGAGTGTGCCAGATCGGCATACCGCCCAGCCGCTGCAGCCGGTAATCGGTCGGCCCGTTAAGCGTCAGCACGTCCAGCTCGCGCTCGATCAGGTCGATGAAGGGCAGGAAATGCTCGCGGTTGAGGCCGTCCTTGTAGAGTTCGGCCGGCGCGCGGTTCGATGTGGTGACGATCGTCACGCCCTGATCGACGATCAGGCTGGTGAACAGCCGCGCCATGATCATCGCGTCGGCCGAATTGTTCACCACCATTTCGTCGAAAGCCAGGCAGCGCAAGTTGCGGCCAAGCGTGGCAGCGACCGGCGGGATCGGATCGCCGGCTTCCTTCCTGCGTTCGTCGCGCAGCAGCGCATGCACTTCCAGCATGAAGGCGTGGAAATGGATGCGGCGCTTTTCCTCGATGGCCAGCGTCTGGTGGAACAGGTCCATCAGCATCGACTTGCCGCGCCCCACGCCGCCCCACATGTAGACGCCGCGCGGGCCTTCCGGCCGCTTGCGGAACAGCTTGCCGAACAGCCCGGCCGAAGCGGCCTGGCGTTCCAGCTCGCGCTGAAGCTGCCCCAGGCGCTCGGCGGCGGCGGCCTGCTCGGGATCGGCCCGTAGCTCGCCCGTCGCCACCAGGGCTTCGTACCTTTCGAGAACGCCGGTCATCGCTGCGATGGCTTGCGGATCGTACCGGAAAAGCTGGCGACGAGCGCTTCGTCCTGCTCGATGAGCCCGCGCACGAAGATCAGCCGCCGCGTTTCCTTCAGGATCTCGGTCGCGGCATCGAGCGGCTGGCCCAGCCGCCCGGCGCCGATGAACTGGCAATTGAGATCGAGCGTCACCGATCCGGCCGCGTCGGCGCCCAGCACGTTGAACGCGGCGGCGAACATGGCGATGTCGATCAGCGCCAGCGTGACGCCGCCATGCACGTTATCGTGCAGGTTGCCATGGCGCTGCAAGGTTTCGAGCATCCGCACCCGGCAGCCGCGATCGCCCTCGCGCCGGACGATCAGCTTGCCCATGACCTGACCGTTGAACCGCGTGGTGTCGGTCAGGTCCCAGGTCAGCCAGCCGGGATGGGCCGGATCGGGCTCGCAATGAAACGCCGCGGAAGGACGCACCTTAGACGTGCCGTTCGGCCTGCATCTTCTTGATTTCGGCGATCGCCCGCGCGGGCGAAAGGCCCTTGGGGCACACGTTCGAACAGTTCATGATCGTGTGGCAGCGATAGAGGCGGAACGGATCTTCCAGTTCGTCAAGCCGCTCGCCGGTCATCTCGTCGCGGCTGTCGGCCAGCCAGCGATAGGCCTGCAGTAGGATCGCCGGGCCCAGGAAGCGGTCCGAATTCCACCAGTAACTGGGGCACGAGGTGGAGCAGCAGGCGCACAGGATGCACTCGTAAAGGCCATCCAGCTTTTCGCGCTGTTCGGGGCTTTGCAGCCGTTCCTTGCCCGAAGGCGTGGTCGAGACGGTTTGCAGCCAGGGCCGGATCGAGGCGTACTGCGCGTAGAAGTGGGTGAAATCGGGCACCAGATCCTTGATCACTTCCATGTGCGGCAGCGGCGTGATGCGGATATCGCCCTTCAGATCCTCGATCGCGGTGGTGCAGGCCAGCCCGTTCGCGCCGTTCATGTTCATCGCGCAGGAACCGCAGATCCCCTCGCGGCAGGAGCGGCGGAAGGTCAGCGTCGGGTCCTGCTCGCTCTTCATCTTGATCAGCGCGTCGAGCACCATCGGGCCGCAATTGTCGAGATCGATCTCGAACGTGTCATAGCGCGGGTTCTGGCCGCTGTCGGGGTCGTAGCGATAGACGGTGAACTTCTTGACCCGCGTGGCGCCATCCGCCTTGTGGATGTTTCCCTGCTTCCTGATCTTGCTGTTGGCCGGAAGAGTGAAGGTCGCCATGTGTCAGTCCCCGTTGAGCAGGCCCCGCGCAAGGGGGGCCGTGACTTTGGTCCTCTCTAGCGATTCATCGCCCGTGAGCAAGTGCACAATTGGCCCTTGGTGGCGGTTTGAGAATCGCCGGTTCGCAGGGCCGGGCGCGTGGGCCACAGCCGTGCCGGAATGCGCCGGGCCGCAAGCGGCCGAAGTATCGCTGCGGCGGCTTGCCCGCGCGCGCCGCGCGTGCTTGCCTGCGCGGCACGGCTTTTTTGCGGCAGGGAGCGGATGATGAGTGAATGGCAAGGGCGCACGGCGGTCGTGACCGGCGGCGGGCGCGGCTTCGGCAAGGCGTTTGGCACCGCCCTGGCCATGGAGGGCGCTCATGCCGTGCTGGTCGATATCGACGGAAGCGAGGCCGAAGCCGCGGCGGAAGAGATCCGCGCCGCGGGCGGCTGGGCGCTGGGGCTTGCCGGTGACGTCACTGACGAGGCGCGCATGGCCGAAGTCATGGCGCGGGCCGCCGATGCGCAGGGCGGGATCGACCTGCTGATCAACAACGCCGGCCTGCACAGCGACGAATATGGCCAGCCGATCACGAAGCTGGGGCTGGCCAAGATGCGCCGGCTGTTCGACGTCAACGTGATGGGCGTGGTGTGCTGCACGCTGGCCGCCGCGCCGCACATGCAGGGCAGGGCGGGCGCCTCGATCGTCAACATCTCCTCTTCGGCGGCGCATATGGGCGGATCGCCTTATGGCGACAGCAAGCTTGCCGTGGCGGGCCTGACCATCACCTTCGCGCGCGAACTGGGCCCCCTCGGCATCCGGGTGAACGCGATCTCGCCGGGCCTGATGCTGACCGAGACGATCCGCAACGAGCTGCCGCCCGCGACGATGGCCCGGGTCAAGGCGATGCAGCTGATCGACGGCGACGGGGCCGAGGAGGACATCGTCGAGGCCATGCTCTATCTCGCCTCGCGGCGCGCCCGCTTCGTCACGGGCGAAGTGCTGCGCGTCACCGGCGGCATGGCGGCGGGTGTGTGATGACGCATAAGGGCGATATCCGCCCCGAACGGGCGCTCACCGGCGGCAGCTCCTATCCGCCGCCGCATGACGAGAAGCTCAAGGGCCGCAAGACCTGGCCGCTGGCCGGCCAGTGGAAGCTCACCCAGTTCGGCGTCAACCGGGTCGAACTGCCGCCCGGCGCCTGGTCGACCAATCGCCACTGGCACCGCACCAACGACGAGCTGGTGGTGGTGATCTCGGGCGAACTGGTGCTCGTCACCGACGATGGCGAGGAAGTGCTGCGCGCCGGGGACTGCGTCGGCTTCAAGGCGGGCGTGCCCAATGCGCACCACTTGCAGAACCGGGGCACCGGGCCGGCGGTCTATTACGACATCGGCGGGCGCGATGCCTGGGATGTCTCGACCTTTCCCGACATCGGGTTGGAAGCGCGATCGCACATGGAAATCCGCTTTCGCGAGATCGGCCCCAGGACATGAGCTTGCGCCTGTTCTATTTCCCGACGCTCAACGGCCACAAGGTGGCGATCGCGCTGGAGGAGATGGGGCTCGATTACGCGGTCGAGATCGTCAACATCCTCGACGGCGGGCAGGCGCGGCCGGAATTCCTGGCGATCAATCCCAACGGGCGGATTCCCGCGCTGGTGGATGGTGATGTCGCGGTGTTCGAATCCGCCGCGATCCTGCAGTACCTGGGCCGCAAGACCGGGCGGTTCTACCCGGCCGATGAAGCGGCGCGCACGCGGATCGATTCCTGGCTGTTCTGGCAGATGGCCGGGCTCGGGCCGATGTCGGGGCAGGTCAACTGGTTCACCCGCGCCGCCGCGAAGCCGGGGCGCGATCCTGCGGAGACGGATCTGGCCCTGGCCCGTTTCCGCCGCGAGACCGAGCGGCTGTTCGGCGTGCTCGAAGCCGGGCTGGCCGGGCGCACATACTTGTGCGGCGACTATTCGATCGCGGACATGTGCATCTGGCCGTGGATCGAGAAATATCCTGACAACGGCGGCGGGCTCGATGCGCATCCGCATATCGCTGCCTGGCACGCCCGCGTCGCGGCGCGGCCGGCAGTGCGGCGCGCGCTTGCGGTCGGTATGGACGCAGGCGCGATTTCGGATGAAGTCAAGGCCGGGGGGATGCAGCGCTGAGCGCGGCTTGCGCTGCTTTTCCAGTAGATATCAGCGCAGGCTGACACCCTTCCCGGCGGTGGCCGGGAAGGGTGTCAGCCATGGGCAAGCTCAGTTGCCGAAGGTGCGCTGCCACCAGCCGCGACGCGGCTTGCCGTCGTCGCCGTCTTCGGACGCATGGACGTCCGCAGCATGGGCCTCGACCGGCTGTTCGGCCGCGTTCGCGGCTTCGGCCGGAATGGCCAGTTCGGGCTCACCGGCGGCCGGCTCGATCGCCAGAGGCTGGCTCACGGGCGCTTCGTCGGTGACGGGCGCGCTTGCTTCGGGCGCGGCGGCTGCCTTGGCGCGGCGGGTGCGCTTGGGCTTTTCCACGACCGCGACCGCTTCGGGCGCATCGACTTCGGCCTCGACGACCTTCTTGCGGCGGGTGCGCTTGGGCTTTTCCACGATGTCGGCCGGCTCGGGGAGCACCTCGGAGACCACCTCGGGGGCCGTTTCGCCAACGGCCGCCTCGCCAGCCACCGCTTCGACCGCATCACCAGCGGCTTCGACCACCGGCGCGGCAGTGTCCGCCTTCTTGCGACGCGTGCGCTTGGGCTTTTCGGCGGGCGCTGCGATGCTGGCCGGTTCCTCGGCCGGCGCGCTCTTGCGGCGACGGCTGCGCTTGGGCGCGGGTTCGGCGGCTTCGACCAGCTCGGCCTCGGCGACCGGAGCCGGCTCGGCGTAGCTCACCGGCTCGGGCGCGATCGGTTCGGCCTCGTCACGATAAGGCTCCGCTTCGGCATAGGCGTCCGCATCATCGCGGGCTTCGCCCTCGAATTCGGCATCCGTCTCGCCGGCGGGCGCTTCGCCGCCCTCGTTCTCGCCGCCACGGCCACGACCGCGCCGACGGCGGCCACCGCGACGCCGGCGCTTGCGCGGGGCGTCGCCATCTTCGGCCGTGGTGGTTTCGAACGTGCCTTCGCTCTCGCTCTCGCTCTCGCTCTCGCCTTCGGCGTCGCCTTCCGCTTCGGCCTCGCCATCGTCCTCGGCGTCGAACTCGCCGGAGGTCTCGCCCGGCTGGTCCTCGCGGCGATCGCGATTGCGGCCGCGCCGGCGCTTGCGCCGCTTGCGGCGGGCGCCGCCGTCCGAACCCTCATCGGAGGTTTCGGCTTCTTCCGCTTCCTCGAACTCGTCTTCCTCGGGATAGACTTCGTCGTCATCATCAAGGTCGATGATCGGTTCGAACACAGGCGGGTTCTCAAGCCGCGGGCCCGAAGAGGCCACGCGCATCTTGGCGCCTTCGTTCTCGCCCTCGGGAATGACTTCGACCGAAACGCCGTAACGCATTTCGATGTCGGCCAGATCGGCGCGCTTGGCGTTGAGCAGGTAGACCGCCGCCTCGGTGCTGGCGAACAGCGAGATCACGCTGCCCTTGCCCTTGGCCGCCTCGTCCTCGATCAGGCGCAGCGCCGAAAGGCCGGCCGAGCTGGCGGTGCGGACCAGACCCGTACCGTCGCAGTGCGGGCACGAACGCGTCGTCGCTTCGAGCACGCCGGTGCGCAGGCGCTGGCGGCTCATTTCCATCAGGCCGAAGCTGGAGATGCGGCCGACCTGGATGCGCGCGCGATCGTTCTTGAGCGCGTCCTTCATCGCCTTCTCGACCTTACGGACGTTCGACCCGTATTCCATGTCGATGAAGTCGATGACGACGAGGCCGGCCATGTCGCGCAGGCGCAACTGGCGGGCGATCTCGTGCGCGGCTTCGAGGTTGGTGTTGAGCGCGGTCGCCTCGATGCCGTATTCCTTGGTGGAACGGCCCGAGTTGATGTCGATCGAAACCAGCGCCTCGGTCGGGTTGATGACGATGTAGCCGCCGGAACGAAGCTGGACCACCGGATCGTACATCGCGGTAAGCTGGTCTTCCGCGCCATAGCGCTGGAACAGCGGCACCGGATCGAAATAGGGCTTCACCCGCCGCGCGTGGCTGGGCATCAGCAGCTTCATGAAATCCTTGGCCGCGCGATAGCCGTCTTCGCCCTCGACCACGACTTCCTCGATGTCGCGATTGTAGATGTCGCGGATCGCGCGCTTGATGAGGTCGCTGTCCGAATGGATCAGCGTCGGCGCGGAGGAGCGCAACGTGGTTTCGCGCAGGTCGTCCCACAGCCGGGCGAGATAGTCGAAATCGCGCTTGATCTCGGTCTTGGTGCGCGACAGGCCGGCGGTGCGCACGATGCAGCCCATCGAGCGCGGCAGGCTCAGTTCGGCGATGATCTGCTTCAGGCGCTTGCGGTCCGATGCCGAGCTGATCTTGCGGCTGATGCCGCCGCCGTGGCTCGAATTGGGCATGAGCACGCAATAGCGGCCGGCGAGGCTGAGGTACGTGGTCAGCGCCGCGCCCTTGTTGCCCCGTTCTTCCTTCACGACCTGCACCAGCAGCACCTGGCGCCGGTGGATCACATCCTGGATCTTGTAGCGGCGGCGCAGCGCCATGCGCTTGGCGCGCAGTTCGTCGGCTTCCTTGGAGCGGCCCTTGCCCTGGCGGCGGCGGCCGCGGCGGCGATTGCCGTCATCCTCGTCGGCCGAGCCTTCGCCATCCTCGTCGTCGTTATCGCCGTGTTCGAAGCCGTTCTCGACGTTGCCGGCCTCGATCGTCGCGACTTCGTACTTCTCGGACGTGTCGACCTCGGTCAGCCCGCCGTCGTCGAGCAGATCGTCGCCGTCCTCGGAACGTTCGTCGTCGTCATCGCCCTCGCTGGCGCGCAGCGCGGCTTCTTCCTCGGCGTGCGCGGCCTCTTCGGCCAGCAGCGCTTCGCGATCCTCGCGCGGGATCTGGTAATAGTCGGGATGGATTTCGCTGAAAGCGAGGAAACCGTGCCGGTTTCCGCCGAAGTCGACAAATGCGGCCTGCAGGGAAGGTTCTACCCGCGTGACTTTCGCCAGATAGATATTGCCCTTTATCTGCTTTCGGTCAGCCGATTCAAAGTCGAACTCGTCAATGCGGTTCCCCTTGAGTACCGCCACCCGCGTTTCTTCCGGGTGGCGCGCATCGATGAGCATGCGCGTTGCCATTGTATGATCTCCAGGCGCGCCGCGTTCCTGCTGGATATGCTGTCGCGGCGCGTGTGTGTGCGAAAATGCCCTGCGAGTGCGCAAACGCCTGGCCATGTGTGGCGGGGCCGTTCGCTTCGCGGGCGCTCGTGTGAAACGGGGTGGGGCAATCCAACGCCCAAACCCCGGCGTTCGTGTCTGCGAGCGGGAGAATGCGTGGCGAAAACGGACACGCATCGGATTGCCGCCCAGCCGGCCATGCCCGTTCGGGCGATGGCTGGAATGGCGGCAAATGGCTTCTCATGGCTCGCGTCAACCTGTTCGTACCCGGAAAGATTTTCCGGATTAGACGACCGGAACCCAGCTCGACCGATCCTGTCCGGCACCATGTAGGCGTTCAAAACCGGAATACGAGGACCGAAAGCTGACATGCCCGGGTCGAAAGGGCCTAGCATTCATAACCTTGGACAGCAAGTTCCTTGCCGTTAACCCTAGTTGGGGGTCCGTTAACAAAGTCTTCCGACAAACATTGGGAAGATCCCTGATCGGCCATTGCGGCCCGGACCTTCGCGCCCTAGTCAGGCCGCACCATGTCTCGCAGCATCCAGCTGGCCTTGCTCGTTGCCGTTCCGCTGGCCTTCCTCATTGCGATGATCGTGCTCGACCGGCAATACGGTTTTGCCGGCGGCGGATACGGCTATGTCGTGCGGATCGAACTGCCGCCCGCGAACGGCAGGATCGGCCTGCCCAGGATCGAGGGACCGCCCGATGCCAGCCGGCCGCTGGTGGTGATCGACCCGGGCCATGGCGGCTTCGATCCCGGCGCGGGGCAGGGGCAGGTGCGCGAAAAGGCCGTCGCGCTCCAGATCGCGCGCGCCATTCGTGACCGGCTGGTGGCGGGCGGCGGCATCCGCGTCGCGCTGACCCGCGATACCGACCGTTTCCTGACCCTGGGCGAGCGGCCGGACATCGCCCGGCGGCTGGGCGCGGACCTGTTCGTCTCGATCCACGCCGACAGCATCGACAACGATACGGCGCGCGGGGCCAGCGTCTATGTCCTGTCCGAGAAGGGATCGAGCGAGGCGGCCGCGCGCATCGCCCTGCGCGAGAACCAGGCAGACAAGATCAACGGCGTGTCGTTTTCCGAAACCAGCGACGCGGTCGATGCGATCCTGCTCGACCTGTCGCAGCGCGAGGCGCAGGCCGGCTCCTACGAAGCGGCCGAACTGGTGCTGCGCGAACTGAAGGGCAAGGTGCGGCTCCATCGCGAAGGCGTCGAAACCGCGGCGCTGGCCGTGCTCAAGGCGCCGGACATCCCCTCGGTCCTGTTCGAAACCGGCTACATCAGCAACCCGCAGGACGCGGAATACCTCAATTCCGGGGAAGGCCGGCAAACCATCGCCGCCGCCGCCGCGCAGGCGATCCGCGTGTTTTTCGCCCGGCGGGCCGGCGCATGAGGATCGAACCGCTGGCGCTGCGCGAATGGCTCATGCTAGAGGGCCGTCGCGATGAGTGAGACCGCCGACCCCGCCCCCGAGAACCTGCGCTACCGGATTCGACGCGACGCGGGTGGCGCGCTGGCGTGGATCGGCACGGCCTGGCGTGAGCGCAAGTGGCTGCGCCGGCTGGCGATTGCCGGCGGCGTGCTGCTCGCCGCGCTGATCGTCTTCTGGATCGTGCTGACGCGCAACCTGCCGTCGGCCGACAAGCTGCTCGATTACCAGCCGCCCTTGCCGACCATGGTGCGCGGCATTGATGGCGAGATCGTCTACAGCTATGCCCGCGAAAGGCGCGTGCAGCTGCGTTATGTCGATTTCCCGACGCCGCTGGTGAACGCGTTCCTTTCGGCCGAGGACAAGACGTTCTGGACGCATGGCGGCGTCGATTACACCGGCCTGCTGGGCGCGGTGTTCGATTATGCCGCCAAGCTGGGTTCGGGCGAGCGCGCCAAGGGCGGTTCCACCATCACCCAGCAGGTGGCCAAGAACATCCTGATCGGGGACGAATATTCGGTCACGCGCAAGCTGAAGGAAATGGTGCTGGCCCGCCGCATCGAAGGCGTGCTGAGCAAGCAGCAGATCCTGGAGCTTTATCTCAACGAGATTCCGCTTGGCCGGCAGAGCTTTGGCGTGCAGGCCGCCGCGCGCGCCTATTTCGGCAAGGACGTGGGCGACCTGAAGCTGAACGAGGCGGCGTTCCTGGCCATTCTGCCCAAGGCGCCCGAACGCTATGGCCGCAAGAAATACGAAGGCATGGCGATCGCGCGCCGCAACTACGTGCTCGACCAGATGGTCGACAACGGCTGGGCGACGCGCGCCGAGGCGGACGAGGCCAAGGCCCAGCCGCTCGGCCTGATCCCGCGCCAGGGCCAGAACTACGATCCGGCCACGGGCTATTTCGTGGAGGAAGTGCGCCGCCGCCTGATCGACCGCTACGGCGAAACCGCCGAGGATGGCCCGCTCAGCGTCTATGCCGGCGGCCTGTGGGTGCGCACCTCGCTCGACATGGAAATGCAGAAGGCGGTGCAGGATGCCTTGCGCGCCGGCCTGCTGCGGTTCCATGCGGGCCGCGGCTGGACCGGGCCGATCGCGCATATCGACGATCTGGACAACTGGCAGTCGCAGCTCGTCGTTTCGAACAAGACGATCAATTATGAGAACTGGCGCGTGGGCGTCATCCTCGATGCGGCGAACGGCTCCGGGCGGATCGGCTTTGCCGATGGCGCGACCGCGCAGCTGGGCAACGTGCCCGACAAGGCGAAGGCCGGCGATGTCATCGTCGCCGCGCCGGTTGGCACGAACAGCTATGCCGTGCGCACGATCCCCGAGGTTTCGGGCGGCATGGTGATCGAGCAGCCGGCCAGCGGGCGCATCCTGGCGCTGCAAGGCGGGTTCGATGCCGGGCTCGGCTCGTTCAACCGGGCGACGCAGGCGATGCGCCAGCCCGGATCGACCATCAAGCCCTTCGTCTATGCCACCGGCCTCGATGCGGGCATGACGCCCGCGACGCACGTGCTGGACGGCACGTTCTGCGTCTATCAGGGCGGGCGGCTGGGCCAGAAATGCTTCCGCAACTTCGGCGGCGGCGGCGGCAGCGGCAACCACACGATGCGCTGGGGCCTGGAACAGTCGCGCAACCTGATGACGGTGCGCATCGCCAACGACGCGGGCATGAACCGCGTCATCCGCACGTTCAAGAACGTGGGTATCGGCGAATACAAGCCCTATCTCTCGTTCGCGCTGGGCGCGGGCGAGACGAGCGTGTCGCGCATGGTCAATGCCTATTCGGCGCTGGCCAACAACGGCGTGCAGTATCCCGCGTCGGTGATCGACTATGTGCAGGATCGCAACGGCAAGGTGATCTGGCGGGGTGACGATCGCCGCTGCATCGGCTGCAACATGGCCGAATGGGATGGCAAGCCGATGCCGCGCATCGACCGGCGCGGCAAGCAGGTGATGGACCCGGACACCGCTTTCCAGGTCGTCCATATGCTGACCGGCGTGATCATTCGCGGCACCGCCGTGGTGCTGCGCGATCTCGACATGCCGCTGTTCGGCAAGACGGGCACGACCAGCGGGCCGACCGACGTGTGGTTCGTCGGCGGGTCGCAGGACTATGTCGCGGGCGTCTATCTCGGCTACGATACGCCGCGCTCGCTGGGCGGCTATGCGCAAGGCGGGCGCGTGGCGGCGCCGATCTTCAAGCAGGTGGTGCTGAACACGAAGGAGCGCTGGGGGCACCAGCCCTTCATCGCGCCGGCCGGCGTGCGGATGGTGCGGATCGACCGCGTCTCGGGCAAGCAGGTGATGGGCGTGGAGCCGGGCAACGATCCCAAGGCCGGGGTGATCTGGGAAGCCTTCAAGCCCGATACCGAGCCGCGCCAGTACACGCCCGAGGACGAATTCGCCAAGAAGCGCGACGCGCTGATCGCCCAGCTTCGGGCCGTGCAGCGGCAGCGCTCGGACGTGCAGCGCCAGGCCGCGCCGAGCGAGGCGAAGAACTTCGCGGAAGAGCAGGGCGGGGTCTACTGACGGGGCACAAGCGTCCCGAGAAATGCCCTTTCACCTGCTCCGCGTAATGTCTGGCACGTTGCCCCCCGGTCCTTGCGCCGGGGGGCGCGGCACGATCAGAATAGGGGAAGGGAGAGGACAATGGCACGTTCACGATTCGTGGGTCTGGCTCTTGCGGCTTGCTGCGCGGGGCTGGCGATGGCGCCGCAGGCGCTGCTGGCGAAGGACGCCGCGGTGGCGGCGCGGGCCAGCGAGGCGGCCCCTTATGTCCGGCCTGACGTCAAGGCGTTCCTCGAACGGTTCAATGCCAATCCCCCGCCCCCGTTCACGCGCGAATTCCTGGCGATGGTCCGCAAGCTGCCGCCCGATGCCGTGCCCTCGCAGGATCTCCCGCCGGGCGATCTGGCGGTGATGGCCGATTACGAGATGCCCGGCCCCGGCGGCCCGCTGAAGCTGCGGCTGTTCGATGCGCGGGCCGATCGCGCGCCCGGCCCGGTCGTCGTGTTCTACCACGGCGGCGGCTATGTGATGGGCAGCATCGATTCCTACGCGGGCTTCGCAGCGGAAATGGCGCGCGCGCTGGATCTGCCGGTGGTCTCGGTCGAATATCGTCTTGCGCCCGAGCATCCCTGGCCCGCCGCGCCCGACGATGGCGAGGCGGCGGCGCGCTGGATCGCGGCGAACGGCGCCGCCATGGGCCGGTCCTTCACCGGCCTTGTCCTGAGCGGTGACAGCGCGGGCGGCAACCTGACGCTGGTGACGGCGGCGGCGCTGCGCGACAGGCCGGCGGCGCTGCCGGTGATCATGCAGATTCCGATCTATCCGGCCACCGACTTCGTGAACGACTATCCCTCGCTCAAAACCTTTGCCGAGGGCTATCTGCTCGATGCCGGGAGCACCGCGCTGTTCCAGCAGCATTACGCGGCCGATCCCAAGAGCCTGCGCGCCTCGCCGCTGCTGGGCGATCTTGCCGGCCTGCCGCCCACGGTGCTGGTCACGGCCGGGCTCGATCCCCTGCGCGATCAGGGCCGCGCCTATGCCGCCAAGCTGATCGCCGCGGGCGTGCCGACGGCCTATTACGAAGGCAAGGGCCTGATCCACGGCTTTGCCACTTTCCGCAAGGTGATCCCATCGGCCCAGCGCGACGTGACCGCGTTTTTCGCCCTGGCGCACACGATGCTCGAAAGTCTCGATCAGCCAGATTGACTCGATCATGTCAAAATGACACGATCGAGTCATGGAGAGGAAATTCGCGTCCCGCCACCCGCTGGTGGGCCTGGTCGATGAGACCAGCCGGCTGCATGGCCGCCTGAAAAGCGCGTTCGCCGCCGCGCGCCAGTCGGTCGGCCTCGGTCCGTCCGAAAGCATGGTGCTGAACGCGGTGGTGGAGGCGGAGCGGCCGCCAACGGTCGCGCAGATCGGCCGTTCGCTGGGCTTTCCGCGCCAGATCGTCCAGCGCGCGGCCAATGCGCTGCGCGACGCGGGCCTGCTCGAAGCCGCCGACAATCCCGATCACAAGCGCGCGGCGCTGCTGGTCCCTACCGAACGCGGCATCGCGCTCAAGCGGCAGGCCGATGCCATGGCGGACGCCATCGCCGAGGAACTGATCCCCGCGCTCGACATGCAGGACGTGCACGAGGCGATCGAGGCGCTGCACAAGATCCGCAAACAACTTGAAGCGCGGCTGCGCGCGCGCTGAACCGGAAGAGGACGCGATGGAAGCGAATATCGACGAACTGGCGCCGCTGGGCAAACTCACCGAATGGCTCGATGCCCATGTGCCCGAGCTTGGCCAGGCACCGCTGAAGCGCGAACTGCTGCATGGCGGCACGTCGAACGTGGTGCTTTCGCTCGATCGTGGCGGATTGCCCATGGTGCTGCGCCGGCCGCCGGCGGTGCCGCCGCCGGGCGCCGAAAAGGGCGTGCTGCGCGAGGCGCGCATCCTCACCGCGCTGAACCGGACCGACGTTCCGCACCCGCATTGCTATGGTTCGTGCGAGGATGCCGATGTCATCGGCCGGCCGTTCTACGTGATGGAGCGCGTCAACGGCTGGGCGCCGAACTTGCGCGACGAGCGCATCCATAACGAGCCGCCGTTCGACCAGATGCCTTATGAATACGGCATTCCCTTCGCCATCGTCGATGGCCTGATCAAGCTGGCCAATGTCGATTACATCGCGATCGGGCTGGAGGATTTCGGCAAGCCGGGCAAGTTCCTGGAACGCCAGGTGGATCGCTGGGCCGGCCAGCTTGCTTCCTACAAGCAGCGCTATGGCTATGAAGGCCGCTTCCTGCCCGGCTATGCCGAGACAGAGGCGTGGCTGCGCGCCAATGTGCTGCAAAACGAAGTGCGCGGCATCATCCACGGCGATGTCGGCACGCCGAACATGATGTTCCAGTGGGGTCCGCCCGCGCGACTGGCGGCGATGATCGACTGGGAACTCTCGACGATCGGCGATCCGATGCTCGACCTGGGCTGGTTCACCGGCGGGATGCGGGACGAGAACGATCCCGGCAAGGAATTTCCCACCGCGCTCAACAATCCGGCCAACTTCCCGACCAAGCAGGAACTGGCGCGCTATTACTGCGCCGGCACTGGCCGCGACATCCGCGATTTCGAGTATTTCTCGATCCTGGCCAAGTTTAAGTCGGGTTGCCTGCTGGAATACAAGGTGGCGCAGGCCGAAGCCGGGATACTGCCCAGGGAAACCGGCCGGTTCTTCTCGCGCATCGTCGAAAGCTGCTTTGCGGAGTCGGCGGCCCAGGTCGCCCGGCTCGGATAAATTCGGCCTCGCGGCGAGGCCACAGGAGGATGTCATGATTGATTTCAGCGTAGATCCCGAATTCCAGAAGAAGCTCGACTGGATGAACCAGTTCGTCCGCGAGGAATGCGAGACGATGGACCTGCTGTTTCCCGAGCAGGGCGCGCAGTTCGATCCGAACTATACCGCCGCCCGCCGTCACCTCAAGCCGCTGCAGGAACAGGTCAAGGCGCAGGGCCTGTGGGCCTGCCACCTGGGGCCGCATCTGGGCGGGCCGGGCTATGGCCAGGTCAAGCTGGCGCTGATGAACGAGATCATCGGCCGGTCGCCCTGGGCGCCGGTGGTCTTCGGCACGGCCGCGCCGGACACCGGCAATGCCGAGATCCTGGCGCTGTTCGGCACGCCCGATCAGAAGCAGCGCTATCTCGGGCCGCTGATGGCGGGCGAGATCGTCTCGTGCTTTTCGATGACCGAGCCGCAAGGCGGGGCCGATCCGGGCGAATTTACCTGCAGCGCCCGGCGCGAGGGCGACGAATGGGTGATCGAAGGCGAGAAGTGGTTTTCCTCCAACGCCAAGTTCGCCACCTTCCTGCTCGTCATCGCCGTGACCGATGCTGAAGCGAAGCTGACCGAGCGGATGAGCATGTTCATCGTGCCCACCGATACGCCGGGCATCGAAATCCTGCGCAATGTCGCGATCGCGGGCGACTTCGATCCCGAGAACGGCCATCACGCGCATATCCGCTACAATTCGGTGCGCGTGCCGCTGGACCACATGCTCGGCAATCCTGGCGAGGGCTTCAAGGTGGCGCAGGCGCGGCTGGGCGGCGGGCGCATCCATCACGCGATGCGCACCGTCGGCATTTGCCAGCGCGCGCTCGACATGATGCTGGAACGCGCGGTTTCGCGGCGCACGCGCGGACGGATGCTGGGCGATCACCAGCTTGTCCAGGCCAAGATCGCCGATTCGATCATCGCGCTCGAACAGTTTCGCCTGCTCGTGCTCAAGACCGCGTGGCTGATCGACGAGGTCGAGGCCGGCCGCTTGCCGCACGGCGCCGCGCGCAACCACATCGGCATGTGCAAGGTGGGCCTCGCCACGTTGTATCACGATGTGGTCGGCCGCGCGCTGGAAGTGCACGGTTCGCTGGGCATCTCGCTCGATATGCCGCTGGCCAAGTGGTATGGCGGGCACATGGCGCTGGCTTTCGCCGACGGGCCGACCGACGTGCACCGCTCGCAGCTCGCGCGCGCCTATCTCAAGAAGGCGGTGCCGGCGGACGGCCTGTTCCCCCGCGAGCATATCCCCACGCGCACGGCGGCCGCGCTGGCCCGCTATCCTGACGCGCGGGACGGCTGATGGACCCGCTGTTCGACTTCACCGGCAAGGTGGCGCTTGTCACCGGCGGCTCGCGCGGGCTGGGCTATCAGATGGTCAGGGCATTCGCGGAGCGCGGGGCGGACGTCATCATCGCCAGCCGCAAGCTGGAGAATTGCGAGGCGGTGGCCGCCGAATGCCGCGCATTGGGCCGCCGGGCGCTGGCCCTTTCCGCCCACGTCGGCCGCTGGGACGCGTGCGACCGGCTGATCGAGGAAGCCTACGCCGCGTTCGGGCATGTGGATATCCTTGTGAACAACGCGGGGATGAGCCCGGCGATGCCGAGCCATGAAGTGACCGAGAAGCTGTTCGACGCGGTGGTGAACCTCAACTTCAAGGGGCCGTTCCGCCTGGCCAGCCAGATCGCCAGGCGGATGTTCGATGGCGAAGGGGGCTGTATCATCAACGTATCCTCGTCGGGATCGCTGATGCCGCTGCCCAACACCGTGCCTTACGGTTCGTCCAAGGCCGCGCTCAACGCCATGTCGAAAAGCCTTGCCTGGGAATATGCCCCCAAGGTGCGGGTGAACACGCTTTCGCCCGGCGCTTTCCGCACCGATATCGTGCAGGCCTGGCCGGACAAGGGGCAGGGGCCGATCGCCATCCCGCGTGGCCACGCCGCCGAGCCGGAGGACATCGTCACCGCCGCGCTGTTCCTTGCCAGCCCCGCCTCGATCAACGTCACCGGATCGCTGGTGCGCTGCGATGGCGGGCAACATTAGGGAGAATCGTATGCCGCGCGCCGTCATCGGCAAGGAGTTCGGGCCGCCCGAAAGCTATGCCATCGAACAGTTCGATCCCGGCCCGCCGGGCGAAGGGCAGCTTCGCCTCGCGATCAAGGCGGCGGGGGTCTCGTTCGTCGACGTGCTCACCGCCATGGGGCAATACCAGTTCCACCCGCCGCTGCCGTTCATTCCCGGCAGCGAATACGCCGGCATTGTCGAGGCGGTGGGCGCGGGCGTGGCGGGCTTCGCGGCGGGAGACCGCGTCTTCGGCTCCAGCATGGGCGGGATCTTCGCCGAGGCGAACAATTTCCCGGCGGCGAACGTCAACAAGGTGCCCGGCGCGATGACGCTGGAAGCGGCGGCGGTCTTCCCGGTCAATTACCTGACCGCCTATTACGCGCTGGCCGATCGCGGGCGCGCGAAGCCGGGCGAGACCCTGCTGGTGCTGGGCGCGGCGGGCGGCACCGGCTTTGCCGCGATCCAGGTGGGCAAGCACCTGGGGCTGCGGGTGATCGCCTCGGCCTCAAGCCCGGAAAAGCAGGCGGCCGCGCTGGCGGGGGGCGCCGATGCGGTGGTGACGACGGGCGCGCCAGACTGGCGTGACCAGGTCAAGGCCGCCAACCATGGCCAGCCGATCGACATCGTGTTCGATGGCGTGGGCGGCGATGCCACCGAGCTGGCCTTCCGCACATTGGGCTATGACGGGCGCCACCTCGTCATCGGCTTTCCCGCCGGTATCGCCGCGCTCAAGACCAACCTGCCGCTGCTCAAGAGCGCGAGCCTGGTTGGCGTGCAGATGCGCGATCATTCGCTCAAGCGCCCGCAGGAGGCCGAAGCCAATCGCCGCAAGGTGATGGAGCTGGCCGGGGAAGGGATCTTCAACCCCACCATTGCCGAGCGCTATCCGATCGAGGACTACGTCACCGCGATGAACCGCGCCTTTTCCGGCAAGGCCGCCGGGCGCGTGGTGCTGGTGATGGACTGAAGGTAAATCGACGGGCTCTCAGCGGCTCGCGCGGAACTGTTGCGGGGTCATCCCGGTCCAGCGCTTGAACGCGCGGCCGAAGCTGGTCTGCTCGCCATAGCCGAGCCGGTCGGCGATCTCGTCGAGCGAGAGGCGGCCTTCGGCAAGGTGTGCCTTGGCCAGCGTCTCGCGCTGCCGCTCGACCAGTTCGGAAAACCGCGCGCCTTCGGCCGCTAGGCGCGATTGCAGCGTGCGCACCGACATGCCGGTCTTTTCCGCGCAGCGCTCGATCGCGCAATTGCCCGATGCCAGCGAGCCGCGAATATAGCTTTCCACCCGATCAACCATCGACTGGCTGTGCGCCGTGCGCACGCGTTCCAGATAGCTGCCGAGCAGGCGAAACAGCAGCCGGTTGGCGCTGGGTACCGGCTGTTCCAGCGCGTGCACCGGGAAGGCGACCGAGTTGCGGTTGCTGCGGCTCATCACCTTGCAGCCCAGCAGCTTTTCCAGTTCGGGCACGTCGGTCGCGCGGGAATCAGCCGAAAGGCTGATCCAGCTCGGCTTGAAGCCGGGGCCGCCCATTGCCTGCAGCAGCTTCACGTTGAGCATCGCCGCCTGATAGTTCGCCTGATCGTTCACCCCGATATCGGCATTGACCAGCCAGGTCAGCTCGGCGGTCTCGCGCCCTTCGATCAGCACCACCTCGCAATCGGGCGCATGGACCACGGGCAGGTAATCGATCAGGCAGCGGATGCCGGCGCGCACGGTGGGCGCGGCGCGGCACAGCGCGGTGACGCAGCCGAACACCTCGGGGTCCTGCAAGGTGGCCATGTGCAGCCCGAACAGCGGATCGTCGAAAGTGGTGCTGCAATATTCGAAGGTTTCGGCCAGTTGCTGCGGCGCGATCAGGCTTTCCGGGTCGGTCAGCACGCGTGCTTCCATGCCATGGCGCTCGACAATGCCGCGCGCGTCGCGGCCCATGGTCCGCGCGACACGGGCCAGCCCGGCGAAGTTGGCGGCGCGCACTTGCCCGCCGCCGGGCGCGACGTCGAGCGGTCCGTCAAGGCTGAAGAAGCTGGGTTGATCCATCGCGCGTATGTCCCTGGCGCCGCGGATGCCGCGTGCCGCGATCGGCTGGCCGGCGCCTGGCGCACAATATCGAGATGTCTGCGCCAATTGCCAATACCCCCTTGCTTGCCTGTGGCAGCACGCGGGCCAGCACAATCGGGTCAATCCTGATCCGGCCAATCACAGGCTGGCGATCATAAGCTGGCCAATCCTAAACGGGAGAGCGCGCGCATGGAAACCATAGCCGATCACAAGAAGGCGGCCGAAAAGCACGTCCTTTACGAAAAGAACCCCGCGACCAAGATCGCGACCATCACGTTCGACCGGCTCGACAAGCACAACACCGCCACGATCGGGATGCGCGCGCGCTTTGCCGAACTGGTGTTCCGCGCGAATATCGACGACGAGGTCAAGGTGCTGGTCATTCGCGGCGCGGGCGACAACCTAGGCAGCGGCGGCGACCTTGACGAGCACGGCGATCTCTATCTGAACCCGCAGCCGGGTGACAGCTTCCTGGTCGATCTGGAAATCGAGGACCCGGACGTGAAGTATCCGCCGCCGGGCAGCTTCCGCTATCTCCACGGGCTGACCGACTATTACGCCAAGGCCCGTTCGGGCAACCGCCCCTTGCAGGAATTCAAGAAGATCAGCATCATAGAGGCCAAGGGCTATTGCTATGGCTGGCACTTCTACCAGTGCGCCGATGCCGATCTGGTGGTCTCTTCGGATGATGCGCTGTTCGGCCACCCCTCGTTCCGCTATGCCGGCTGGGGCCCGCGCCTGTGGCAGTGGGCCGACATGATGGGCCCGCGCAAGTTCATGGAAATGCTGTTCACCGGCCGCCCGTTCACGGCGCAGGACATGTACGACTGCAACTTCATCAACAGTGTCGTCCAGCGCGACAGGCTGGAAGAGGAAACCGCCAAGTATGCCCACGCCTGCTCGATCACGCGGCCCAACGATACAGTGGTGGTGCAAAAGACCTTCATGGAACTCTACAAGCAGTATCGCGGCGAATACATGGGCAGCCTGCTGACCGGCTTCGTCGAAGGGATGCTGCCGGCGATGACAGATGATGGCGATGCCGATGTCAATCTGGGCAAGGGCAGCACGTTCAAGCAAGGCATCGGCAAGGTCGTGAAGAACAACGATCTCAATTATCCGGCCGACTGGCGCCTCAGCAAGCGCGGGCGCGGGAACCACTGAGGCCGGTGCTGGCCAGCCCGGCTGCGTGAAATGCAGACAGGTCCGCGCGGGCTGCATGGTGCTCCCCGCGCGGACAGCTATGCCTGAACGTGATAGAGTTGGCGCAAGCCGACCGGGAGCGAGCCTGCCGAAAAAGACAGATAGGGCTCGTCCTGCCTAGGGGAGAATGCCATGGCTGAAACACTTTTCGCGTTCGACAAGCGCAACTTCCGCGATTGCCAGACGATGTTCCGCGGCGATCGCCAGCAGGAATACTATCGCGGCGATTTCTGGATCGAGGATGCGTCGAATATCGATGTGCGATCCGAACGCAAGGCGATCGGCGCGATCTCGATCATCCGGCAGCGATCGCGGGCGAACCTGTTCTTCCGGCGATCGCGCCAGCACATCCGCGAGGATGCGACCGACCTTGCCATCCTGTGGTTCGTCAAGCACGGCGAGATCGCCTTTTCCAACCAGTGCGGCAACCGCACCGTTCGGCCGGGCGAGTTCGCCATCACCCGTTCGATGACGCCGTTCTTCATCGAATGCCGCACCGATGCCGATGGCGTCCATGAAATGCTGCACGTCACGGTGCCCACGCATATCCTGCGCGCGCATATCCGGCAGGATTTCAGCACCGGCCTGTTCATGCCGCTGGAACGGCCCGAACTGGCCATCGCCGAAAACCTGCTGACCGAGGTGTTCGAGGATGACGGCGGGCTGGGCGAGGATTCGGCCCGACTGCTGGTGGACGCCGCTTTCGCGGTGATCGGCAATGCGGTGTGCGCCAGCGAGGAATCCGGCCCTGCGCGCCAGACCATTGCCGACCGCCGCTTGCACGATGTGCTGCGCTTCATCGAAGTGCACCTTTCCGATCCGCAGCTTTCGACCACGATGGTGGCCAGGGGCTGCGGCATCAGCCCGCGCTATCTCTCGTTCCTGCTGCGGCTGAAGGAGACCTCGTTTTCCGAACTGGTGTGGGAACAGCGGCTGGCCAAGGCCAAGGCCTGGCTCGCCTCGTCCGATCCGCGCGACATCTCGATCAGCGAGATCGCCTATGGTGTCGGCTTCAAGAGCCCGGCGCACTTCAGCCGCATGTTCAAGCGCGTGTTCGGCGCCAACCCCCGCGAATATCGTGGCGAATGCGGCGATGAGGGAGCGCATCCGCAGCGGACCGAGGCTTTCGCGCCGATCTGTCCGGGCAGCGCTCTCTTGCAGTAATACCGCCGGGGCGGCGCTGGCGCGGGCTTGCATCGGCCTGACCGATGCCCAATGCTGCGCGCGATTTCATCGAGGAGGATGTCATGGCGAATCTGAAGCTGGTCGCGCTCACCACCCCGCAGCCGGGCCGGGAGCAGGAATATCACGACTGGTACAACAACGTGCATCTGCCCGAACTGGTCAACCAGCTCGGCATGGCCGGCGCCACCCGCTATGAGCTGGTCACCAAGCTGATGGGCGCGGATACCAACCAGTTCCTGGCGATCTATGACATCGAGGCCGACGATCCGATGGCCGTGCTTGGCCGGATGGGCGAGGCGGCACAATCGGGCAAGCTGACGCAAAGCGACGCGCAGGATTTCGGCACCTGCTACACCGCGCTGTTCCGGCAGATCGGCGAACGCGTGATGCCCGACGCCTGATCGGGCGCCTTTCGGATACACCACGCCCTCGTCGCTGGCGCGGCGGGGGCTTTTCTTTGGCGCGATCCAATTCCGCCGCTGTGACGGAACATTTCTCAAAGTGACATCGCGATGGAAGATGCTTGATCTGGAATGATCGGCATTTAGGTATCGAAATTCGTTATCTTGTAAGGATGAATTGAAAATTCATGCTGGAAATATTGGCGACATCGGCCGAGGAAGCTCGCGAAAGCGCGAATTTTGCGAGTTTTCTGGACATGGGCGCCAATTTCGCGGCGATTGCCGGCATGATTGGCCTGATTATCGCGTGGGTCAGCTACAAGCACAGTGTCTCGCTGGCCATGACCTCCAGCATGAACGCGTTGTTTCGCGACTATTTGCGCCTTGAGTACGATTCCCTGTCGGATGCGCGCGCCGATGGCGCGCTATCGGATGAAGCCGTCAAAGTGCTCCACAGTTACAAGATGTGGGTTATGGAGGAAATCTTCCTGTGGAACGACCGTCGATGGCGGCGCTGGTTCGTGCGTTCGACCATCCCTTGTGGCGTGCGGTTCGATCAGAGGTTTCGCGAGATGATCAATTGGGATGCGACGATCATCTTCCACATCAACAACAGGCAGGCCGTTTGCGCGGACGAGCTCGTTGAAAGCCGGTCCTGCTACAGCCCCGGCTTCATCGCGTTCTGCGTCGAATGGCAGGGGAAGGAACCTTCTGACTACGAGAATCAGATGCGTTCGTTCAACGCCGCGCGCCGAGAGGCGCGTGCGCGCTGGCTCAGGGCCGGTTCCACGCCATTCGATATCTCTTCCCCATAGACTGGGGTTTGCCTCACCGCCCGGTGAAGGTCGGCTTGCGCTTTTCCTTCAGCGCCTGGATGCCTTCCAGGTGGTCGGCGCTGCGGACCGAGACCGATTCGTAGGCGATGCCCGCGTCCATCAGCGCCGTGGCGAGGCGCTTGAGTTCCAGGTTGGTCAGGATCTTGGTCGCGCGGATGGCGCCGGTCGCGCCGTTGAGCAGCTTCGCGCAGAAGGCATCGACGGCCGCGTCCAGTTCGTCCAGCGGCAGGCAATGGTTGACCAGGCCGATCTCGGCCGCCCTGGCGGCGGTCAGCAGGTCGCCGGTGAGCAGGTATTCCTTGGCACGGGTCAGGCCGATGCGCTGTGCCCAGATCACCGCGCCGCCATCGCCCGCGACCAGCCCCAGCCCGACGTGCGGATCGCCTATTTTGGCATTCTCGGCCGCGAAGATGACATCGCACAATAGCGCCAGCGTCGCCCCCAGGCCCACCGCGTGGCCGTTCAGCCGGCAGACCACCGGCTTGTCGATATCGAGCAGGGTGGTGACGATCCGCTTGGCGATGCGCGCTTCGTGATCGAACAGGTGCGGGTTGCGCGCGTTGTTCTCGATGTGATCGAGATCGCCCCCGGCGGAGAAGGCGCGGCCAGCCCCGGTCAGCACCACCACGTCCGAACCGGTATCGCACTGCGCGAACCACAGCGCCTCGGCCAGATCGTCATGCAGTTCGAGATTTACCGCGTTGAGCGCGTCGGGCCGGTTCAGCGTGATGCGCAGCAGCCGGCCTTCGCGGGCCAGTTCGATCGTGCCGAGCCGGGGCAGGGCGGGCGTGGTCTGGGTCATGGATCCGGTCTCCCTCTTTCGGGCTAGCTCATAAGGCCTGAACCGCGAGCCGCCAGCGCGAAATCGCATTGCCGCGCCCGGCGCGCGGGCCAAGACTTCGCCCCGGCGAAACCGTCAGGCATCGCCGGGGCGAAGTGCTGCGGCGAACTTGCCAAACCGGGGCAGTTGCGGTCTATCGTGCGGTCAAACGCGCGGCCCCGGCCGCGAGAGGCGCGGAAGAGGAATGCAATGGCGGAATTCGACGAGACGTTCGACTGGATCGTGGTGGGCAGCGGTGCCGGCTCGATGAGTTCGGCGCTGCTGATGAAGCAGGCGGGCAAGTCCTGCGTGATTCTGGAAAAGGCGCAATGGGTGGGCGGCACCACCTGCAAGTCCGGCGGCGTGATGTGGATTCCCAACAACCGCTTCATGGAGCCGGGCGAGGACAGCACCGAAAAGGGCATCCAGTATCTCGATTCGGTCGTGGCCGATGGGCCGGACACGCCCGGCACCTCGCACGAGCGGCGCCTGACGTATGTGGTGGAAGCGCCCAAGATGCTCGATTTCATCATCAGCCAGGGCGTGCAGCTGGAACGCGGATCGACTTTCTGGCCCGATTACTATGACGAGCATCCGGGCGGGGTGAAGACCAGCCGCACCGTCACCGCGCTGCCTTTCGACAAGAACGAGCTGGGCAAGGACTGGGCATCGAAGCTGCGGCAGGGCTTCCTGGAAATGCCGGTCAAGCTTGATGACGGCATGAAGCTGCAGTTCATGAAGCATTCGTGGGAGATCAAGAAGACCTTCTTCAAGATCGCGGCCAAGGTCGTGATCGGCAAGCTGACCGGCAAGCGCTGGGTCACGGCGGGCGCGGCGCTGCAAGGCCGGATGCTGAAGGCGGTGCTGGACAAGCGGGCCGCCGATGTCCGCGTCAATTCGCCCGTCACCGAAGTGATCGTGGAAAACGGCAAGGCGCTGGGCGTCGTCACCGTGAAGGATGGCAAGCCCTGGCGGATCGGCGCGAACCTGGGCGTGCTGATGAATTCGGGCGGCTTCTCGCAGAACCAGGCGATGCGCGACAAGTACATGCCCGGCACGCGCAAGGAATGGTCGAACGGCATCGAGACCGACGAGGGCGAGATGCACGTCGAGCTGGAGCGCAAGGGCGCGGTGCTGGCGCAGATGGACCAGATGGTCGGCTTCCAGATGTCCGAAGCGCCGGGCTGGGATACCGATTACGTCAAGCCCGGCACGCAGGGCACCACTGGCAAGCCGCACGCGATCCAGGTCGACCAGACCGGCGTGCGCTATCTGAACGAGGGCGGCTCATACGAAGAGTTCTGCGAGAACATGCTGATCCGCAACCGGACGGTGCCGGCGATCCCGAGCTGGGCGATCATGGACCAGCAGTTCATGGATGAATACGCCGTCGCCGGCAAAGGCACGGCCAAGAAGAACATGGCCAACTGGCTCGCTTCGGGCTGGATGCGCAAGGCCGACAGCGTGGAGGCGCTGGCCGAGGCGATCAAGGTGCCGCCGGCCGCGCTGAAGGCCACGGTCGATCGCTGGAACGGCTTCGTGCGCGGCGGCAAGGACGAGGATTTCCACCGGGGCGAGCGCGCCTATGACAACTGGCTGGGCGATCCTTTCTTCAAGGACGGCCCCAACCAGTGCATGGGCACGATCGAAAAGGGGCCGTTCTATGCGATCCCCATCGTCCCCGGCGATGTCGGCACTTATGGCGGCGTGGTCTGCGATTGCGATTCGCGCGTGCTGCAGGCGGACGGGACGCCGATCGAAGGGCTCTATGCCTGCGGCGTCGCCACCGCTTCGCCGATGGGCCGGGTCTATCCCGGCGCGGGCGCGAGTGTCGGCCCGTCGATGACGTTCGGCTGGATCGCGGCGAAGCACGCCGCGGGCCTTGGCAACCAGATCGGCTGACATCGGCGTCATGGCGGAAACCGCGCTTGCGGCCGATGGCTGGGAACAGGTCCACACCACCGTGTTCTCGGCCGCGATCGGCCCCACCTGGATGCGCGGGCGGCCGGGCGCGCGCGAAGTCGCGCTGCCGACCGACAAGCGCGTGGCCAACGATCACATGGGCATGGTCCACGGCGGCGCGCTGATGACTTTCGCCGATATCGCGCTTGGCATCGCGGTGGTCGACGAGATCGGCGGCGCCCATTGCGCGACGGCGCAATTGCAATACCAGTTCGCCGGCGGCGCCAAGATCGGCAGCCTCGTGACGTGCGAGCCCGAAGTGGTGCGCCGCACCTCCACGATGGTGTTCACGCGCGGGCTGTTCAAGGCCGATGGCAAGGTGATCGGTTCGGCCGACGCGATCTTCAAGGTCTTTCCAACCCCGGCTGGCTAGAGCGTGATCGGCGCTGCCGAGTCAGGGCGAGGGCGGCGGCCCACGCTTAAAGCAGGTTCACTCCCACCTTGCCGAAGAACCGCCCGCTTTCGAGGTGGCGATAGGCATCTGCCAGCCGCTCCAGATCATAGACGACATCGACCACCGGGCGGATGCGGTGCTCGACGATGAAGGCGGTCATCGCTTCGTGCTGTTCGCGGTTGCCGACGCCGATCGGGGCGAGGTTCACGCCGGGCGTGGCGCGCGTCCAGCTGAAGTCGGAGCCCAGCATCCCGATGGCGGAAAGCTGGCCGCCCGGTTGCAGCAGGCCGACGTTGTCGTCGAACTGCACCGCGCCGACGGTATCGACCACGTTGGCGATGCGGTTGCCGCCCACCGCTTCGCGCACGGCTCCGGCCCAGTCGGGATCGCGCCGATAGTTGATCGTCGCATCGGCGCCAAGCGCGGCGGCGCGCGCCAGCTTGGCGTCGGACGAGGAGGTGATCGCCACTTTGGCGCCCATCGCCTTGGCCAGTTGCAGCGCCGCGATCGAGACGCCGCCGGTGCCGTGCGCCAGCACCCACTCGCCTGCGCGCGTCGGCCGGAACGCGGTGAGCGCCGACCATGCGGTGAGCGCCGCGCACGATAGCGTCGCGCCTTCCAGATCGCCCAGCTCGTCCGGCAGGGCGCACAGGCTTTCGGCGGGGAACACCGCGTATTGCCGGGCGATCCCGTCGATCGGGCCGCCCAACATGCGCGAATCGGGCTGGCTGCCGGTCAGCCAGAACGGTGCGAACAGCGGCGTCACCCGGTCTCCCACTTTCACCCGCGTCACGCCTTCGCCGACGGCGGTGACTTCGGCGGCCGAGCAAGACAGCGGCACGACCTCTGGCGCCTTGCCCAGGCCGGGGATCAGCCCTTTCGCGACGATGATGTCCCGGAAGTTGAGCGTTGCCGCCTTGACGCGGATCAGCGCTTCGCCGGGGCCCGGCTCGGGAACGGGCGCATCGGCGATCGCGATCGTGTCGATGCCCTTGCCGCTCTGGACTGTCGCCTGCTTCATCATCGGCCTGTCTCTCCCTTCGTCTTTCGCCGATCCTAGACCAGTCGCCGAGGCGATTTCATCCGCTTTTCGAGCGTCGGGGCGATGGCTGGCCAAGGCCGCTTTGCCTCTGGCGGCGCAGCAGCGTGACTGGCGCGTCGGGGCGCGCGCCGGTCCGTTCCTCGGGCCTCGGGCGGCTGCTAGGCGATGCGTTCGAAAAGACCACGGGCTGAGAGGAATGGCATGGGCGAGGCTGCTCTTTCCATCGTCGCGGGGCCGCCGCTCGATCAGGAAGCGGGGCAGGGCGCGCATACCATCGGCGGCTACTTGCGCGAGATCGCCAGCCGCTACGGCCCGCGCGAGGCGCTGGTGCTGCGCAAGGGGGCGCACCGCCTGGCATGGAGCTATGCCGATCTGCTCGACCGTTCGCTGGACGTGGCGCGCGCGCTGGTCGCCAGCGGCATGGGCAAGGACAGCCGCGTCGGCATCCTGATGACCAACCGGCCCGAATTCCTCTCCAGCCTGTTCGGCGTGGCGCTGGCCGGCGGCGTGCCGGTGGCGCTGAGCACCTTTTCCACCCCGTCCGAACTCGATCATCTGGTCAAGGCATCGCAAGCCTCGCTGATCCTGTTCGAGCAGCATGTGCTGAAGAAGGACTTCCACGCCATGCTGACCGGGCTTGAGCCGGCGATCGCCGCGGCCGCGCCGGGTGCGCTGGTGTCCGAACGCTATCCCTATCTGCGCCACCTGGTTTCGCTGGGCGGCGTGCCGGGCGATGCCGATCCGCTCGAATCCCGCGCGGGCGGCGCGGTGGAGCACTGGGCCAGCTTCCTGGCGCGCGGCGCACAGGTGCCCGATGCGCTGGTGCTGGCCCGGGCCGACGGAGTCCATCCCACCGATACCGGCGGCATCTTCTTTTCCTCGGGCACCACCAGCCTGCCCAAGGGCATCGTCCATTCGCAGCGGGCCTTCGCCATCCAGTGGTGGCGCTGGCCGCGCGTCTTCGCGATGAAGCAGCCGGTCAGGAGCTGGACCGGCAACGGCTTCTTCTGGTCGGGCAATATCAGCATGGTGGTGGGCACCGCCTTTTCCACCGGCGGCGCGGTGATCCTGCAGCGCTATTTCGATGCCGAGGAAGCGCTGTTCCTGGCCGAGGCCGAGAAAGTCAGCTTCCTCAATGGCCGTCCGCACCAGTGGGCGCGGCTCCAGGCGGCGCCGAACTGGGCGAGCGCGGACTTGTCCAGCCTTCGTTACATCCCGCGCGGCGAGCTGATCTGGCAGCACCCGACGGTCAGGACCGACTGGCAAGTGCCGATGTCGTTCGGCTGCACCGAGACGATGACGATCTGCACCTCCTTCACCGCCGATACCGAGCAGGCGCTTTATGAAGGCAGCTTCGGCGCGCCGCTGCCGGGCAACACGCTAAAGATCGTGGAGCCGATATCGGGCCGGGTGCTGCCGCGCGGCCAGATCGGCGAGATGTGCATCAAGGGCCCGACGCTGATGTCGGGCTATCTCGGCAAGGCGCCCGAGGAGTGCTTCGATGCCGAGGGCTATTATTGCTCGGGCGATGGCGGCTATGTCGATGCGCAGGGCCGCTTCTTCTGGGAAGGCCGGCTGACCGACATGATCAAGACCGGCGGCGCCAATGTCGCGCCGATCGAGGTGGATGACGTAATCGCCCGGATTCCGGGGGTAAAGCGCACCCAGACGGTGGGCGTGCCCGATGATCTGCTGGGCGAGATGGTGGTCGCCTGCATCGTCCCGGTCGATGGCGCCACGCTGGCCGAGGCGGACGTGATCGCGCATTGCAAGGCCGAGATCGCCAGCTTCAAGGTGCCGCGCCGCGTGCTGTTCTTCACCGACGAGGATTATGCCATCACCGGCAGCGAAAAGGTCAAGTCCGCGCAAGTGCGGGAGCTGGCCGTCCGCCGGCTGGACCGGGAAAACGCCGCCACCGGCTGACTTGCCCTTGCAACGATGCGCGGTAAGGCTACTGAACAGCGGTTCAGCACTTCGCCAACGGAGGTTTTCGAGAGAGGGACCATGACCGAGACACTCACCAACCGGGCATCTCCGGATGCCGCCACGCAGCTCGATATCTACCGCCGCATGTTGCGGATCGAGCGCAACGACGAATTCACCCGCGCGCAGATCCGCCAGGGCCGCATCACCGCCCCGTACTATTCGGCGCGCGGCCAGGAAGCGATCCCCTCGTCGATCTCCGTGCTGCTCAACGATGACGACAAGATCTGCACGATCTATCGCGGCATCCACGACATGGTCGCCAAGGACATGCCGCTGCGCCCGCTCTGGGCGGAGATCTCGGGCCGGGTCGACGGCACCTGCAAGGGCAAGGGCGGCCCGATGCACCTCACCCACCCGGAAACCGGCGTGATGGTGACGACGGGCATCGTCGGCTCCTCGATGCCGATCGCCAACGGCTTCGGCTGGGCCGCGCTGCTCGATGGCAGCAAGCAGGTCACGGTCGCCTATTTCGGTGACGGCGCCTCGAACATCGGTGCGTTCCACGAAGCGCTGAACCTGGCCTCGGTGTGGAAGCTGCCGGTGATCTTCGTGTGCCAGAACAACGGCTTTGCCGAGCACACCCGCTATGAGAACGGCACCTCGGTCGATTTCATCGCCAAGCGCGCGATCGGCTACGGGATGCCGGGCTACACCGTCGACGGCAACGATCCGCTCGACGTCTATGCCCATGCCCACGCCGCGATCGAGCGTGCCCGGGCGGGCGAGGGGCCGACCCTGCTCGAATGCAAGACCTTCCGCTTCATGGGCCACGTCTTCGGCGATGCCGATGCCTACATGGACCCGGCCGAGAAGGAAGCGGCGAAGGAATTCGATCCGATGCCGCGCTTCCGCCAGAAGCTGATCGACGATGGCATCGCCACCGAAGCACAGCTGGAAGAGCTGAAGGCGAAGATCGAGGCCGAAGTGAAGGACGCCATCGAATTCGCCCAGTCCTGTGAATATCCGTCGGACGATGAACTGCGCCGCGACGTTTTTGCCGAGGAGATTCCGGCATGAGCACCGATACCGTTGAACCCGCAGCGACCACCGAGATGGTCAAGATGAATGGCATGCAGGCGATCAACGCCGCGCTGATGGAAGCGATGGAAGCCGATCCCAAGGTCCTCGTCCTGGGCGAGGACGTGGCCGACCGCGAAGGCGGCGGCGTGATCGGCGTGACGCGCGGCCTTTCCACCAAGTTCGGCGATCTGCGCGTGCGCTCCACCCCGATCGCCGAGCAGGCGATCATCGGCGCGGCGATCGGCGCGGCGATGGGCGGCTACAAGCCGGTGGCCGAGATCATGCTGATGAACTTCACCACCGTCGCCATGGACATGATCGTCAACCACGCGGCCAAGCTGCGCTTCATGTCGGGCGGCCAGAGCCAGGTGCCGCTGGTGATCCGCACGCTCACCGGCGCGGGCAACCAGACCGCCGGCCAGCACGCCGACTTCTACGAGGCGTGGTTCTGCCACACCGCCGGCATCAAGGTGGTGATCCCCTGGACTCCGGCGGACTTCAAGGGTCTCTACCTCTCGGCGATCCAGGACCCCGATCCGGTGATGATCATCGAAAGCGGCAAGACGCTGTTCGTGCCGATGGATACGCCGGTCAACCAGGGCCCGATCCCGCTGGGTAAGGCGCAAGTCGTGCAGGAAGGCAGCGACGTGACCATCGTTTCCTACGGGCAGATGATGTTCACCGTGATGCAGGCGGTGGCCGAACTGGCCGAAGCGGGCATCTCGGCCGAAGTGATCAACTTGCGCACGATCTCGCCGTGGGACAAGGAAGCGGTGCTGGCTTCGGCCGAGAAGACCGGCCGCCTGCTCATCGTGCATGAAGCCGGCAAGAACTTCGGCCCCGGCGCCGAAATCGCCGCGACCGTGCAGGAAGCGCTGTTCGGCAAGCTCAAGGCCCCCGTCGGCCGCCTTGGCGCGCCTTATTGCGCGGTGCCTTTCGCCAAGAAGCTGGAAGATGCCTATCTCGTCCAGCCGCCCGCCGTGGTGGCCGAGGCGAAGAAGCTCTGCGCCCAGGGCTGATTGCCCGGCGGCACGGCCCGACCAAAAACGGCAAGCCCCTCTCCCGCCGATGCGCGGGGGAGGGGCTTTCGTTTGGCGAGCGCGGGTTTTGCGGATGGGGCTCGACGGGAGCGTTATCGACCAGGCGCGCGGCTATACCCCGCCCATGAAGCGCAGGCCGAAGCGGTAATCCCGCGGCGCGATCGTGGTGTCGGTGCGCCGGTCGGGCTGCACCTCCACCAGTTCCAGCGTGCCGTCGGCGACGCGGATCGGCTCGCCTTGCGTCAGTTCGCGCGTCTCGCTGCGCGCGCCAAGGTCGATCCGCGCGCTGATGCGGACGCGGCCGGCCCAGACGCAGCGCGCGTTCATCGGGCAGCGGCTGTCTTCCAGCACGGCGAGCGGCGTGACTTTGGGGCCATCGACCATGACGGTCCGGCCGATCCGGGCGTGGATCAGCGGGGCGGGCCCCTGCTGGGGCGGCGGAGGGACAGCGCATCCGGCAAGAGCCACGGCGCCAAGAAGGGCAAGCATTCGCATCGGCGCCATCAACACCCGCGCGGCTGAACCGTTGCGGAATGCCCGACCTTGCGCCGCCCTGCGCCGACGGCCCGGAAAATGCGGCAAGCCGGGACAAGAGCGTTGCCGCCGATCGGGGAAACGCTCTAGAGCGGCGCGATGTCCGAAGAGTTTCCCCGCCATTGCGATCTCTACCTGATCTCCCCGCTCGATGTCGGCGGGGATTTCCCCGAACGGCTGGCCCGCGCGCTCGATGCCGGGCCGGTGGCGGCGTTCCAGTTCCGCGTCAAGGAGGTTGACCAGCATGAGGCGGCCCGCCTTGCCGAACCGTTGCAGGCGATCTGCGCGGCGCGCGACGTGGCCTTCGTCGTCAACGATTCGATCGCGCTGGCCAAGCGCATCGGCGCGGACGGCGTCCATCTGGGGCAGGGCGACGGCGAGGTTGCCGAGGCGCGGCGCGTGCTGGGCCCGAAGGCCGAAATCGGCGTGACCTGCCACGACAGCCGGCATCTGGCGATGGAAGCGGGCGAGGCGGGGGCGGACTATGTCGCGTTCGGCGCCTTCTTTCCCACCACCACCAAGGACGTGAAGCACCGCGCCGAACTGGACCTGCTGGAATGGTGGCAGGCGGTGTTCGAGATCCCCTGCGTGGCGATCGGCGGGATCACCCCGGAAAACTGCGGCCCGCTGGTTGCGGCGGGGGCCGATTTCCTCGCGGTTTCGGGCGCGGTGTGGAACGGCGATGAAGCCGCGGCGGTCCAGGCCTTCCACCAGGCGATCGCCGCCGCGCTCCCCTGAAAGGGTTCAGTCCAGCGTGGCGAGCAGGCCGCGCGCGGCCGCAACCACGGGTTCCAGCCTTTCGCGCGGGCGGATGCCGGTGCGCGCCCTGGCCGTCATCGGCACTTCGAGCCCGATGGTCAGCGTGCGCGGTAACGCGGCGAGGAAGGCGGCCAGCGGCAAGTCGCCATCGCCCGGCGCCAGGCGTTCCTCGCGCGCTTCCAGGCCATAGTCGGCCACGCGCGCCGGCATCGGCACGTCGCAAAGCTGGATGTGGCCGATCAGGCCGGGATCGGTCGCGGCCAGATCCTCAAGGCTGCTGCCAGACCGGAAGAAGTGCATGGCATCGACCAGCACCTGCCCGTTGGGCGCGCCCGAGGCACGGACGAAATCGACCGCCTCGGCAAAGCTGGCCGGCCACATCAGTGGCAGGAATTCGACCGTGGCGGCCATGCCGCGCGCGCCGGCCAGTTCGGCGAAGCGGGCGAAGTTTTCCACCGCCTCGCCCCGATCGGCGCCCAGGCTGACGACATTGACGCGCGGCACGCCGAGGCCTGCCATGAGGTCCAGCGCGGGCGCGAAGTCCGCCGGCGCGGCGCCGGGCATCAGCAGGAAGCCTTCGCCCAGCGCGACCGTGACGCCGTACTCGGCCATCGCACCGCGCGTGCGGCGCAGCAGGGCCTGATCGGCCAGCAAGTCCCACTCGGGATAGTCGTGCGGATTGGCGGTGATCGGCCGGGCCGCCAGGCCGATCCGCGATACGCCCAGCCCGCCGGCCAGGGCCACGAATTCGTCAGGCGGCAGCGCCAGCGCGCAGATGAATTCGATGGCCAGCCGGTCGTCCATGTCGCCTCCCAGATCGCGGCGTCTTGTCGCCTAGAAGTCTATCCTGGCAATAACTTCTTCGCCGAAGCGGCGAATCTGGTCAAGGTATTCGCCGCGGCTGTCGGTGAAGGCGCTGGCGCCCGCGCCGGACACGCCCAACGACTTGAGCTGCGCGAAGTGGTCGATCGCTTCCTGGGCGCTCCAGTCGCCGACCAGCGAGAAGGTGGACGAGCAGATCACCTTGGGCGGTTCCTTACGGCCGACCTTCTCGCAATGCTCTGCCATGTAGGCGATGGCTTCGAGAATGTCCTCGTCGCCCGAGATATTGGCGGTGCGCGCGGTGTCGGTCACGGCCTTGGGCACGATGAACGGGTGCCAGGCATCGCCCAGTTCCACCGTGCGGCGCAGCGCGCGCTTGGAATTGCCGCCCACCAGCAGCGGCGGATGCGGGGTCTGCACGGGCGTGGGCAGCATACGGTTGCCCAGCGCCTTGTAGCCGGTGCCTTCGAATTCGAAGTCCTCGCCGGTCCAGGCCAGCTTCATCGCGCGGATATATTCGTCCATCAGATCATTGCGGCTGTCGAAATCGACGCCGAGCGCCTTGTATTCCGCCTTGAGATAGCCCGCGCCCATGCCCAGGATCACGCGCCCGTTGGTGAAGCGATCGAGCGAGGCGACCGCGCGCGCGGTGATGAACGGATTGCGATAGGGCAGCACGATGATGTTGGTCTGCAGCTTCAGCGTCGTCGTCACCGCGCCGACCATCGAGAGCATCACGAAGGGGTCTTGCGCGTAATGGCCGCCGTTATCGAGCCAGCGGGCCGAAGGCACCGGATGGTCGGTGACGGTGCCGGCGGTGAAGCCTGCCTCCTCGACGGCCCGGGCGCACTCATGCAGCGCTTCCATCGACACGAACTGGTCGGGGTGCTGGATGTGGTCGAAAGGAAGGGTGGTGCTGAGCGTGAAGGTCATATCGAGCTTTCCTGGAAAAAACCTGGCGCCGGGCGCGCTTGCGCCCGGCCGCGTCATTGGACTTCGGGGGGGAGGATCCAGTCTTCCGAACTGTCGCGGACCCAGCCGCTGGAGGCCCAGCTCCCACCGTCGACCGGGATGATCGCGCCAGTGACATAGCTGGCCATCGGCGAGGCGAGGAACACCGCGACACGGCCGCATTCCTCGTCGATGCCGGCACGGCCGAGCGGGATGCGCCGGCGCACCGAATCGAGCTGCGCGGCGCTGGGCTGGTGCCACTTGCTTTCGTCCACCGGCCCGGTGAACTGCCCGCGCGTGCCCGGCGTGACGGTGAAATCGGGGGCGATGGTATTCACCCGGATGGCATGCTCGGCGAATTCGAGCGCGAGTGTGCGGGTCAGGTTGTTGATCCCCGCCTTGCAGGCCGCATAGACCGCATAGCCCGGCGCCGCGCGCGAGCCTTCGATGCTGGTCACGTTGATGATCGATCCGCCGCGCCCCCCGGCGATCATGATCGGCACCGCCGCCTGCGTCGCGGCCAGATTGCTGATGAGATTGAGATCGATATGCCGGCGCCAGTTCTTTTCCTGCAGATCCAGGAACTTGCGGCGCGTCACCCCGCCCGCGTTATTCACCAGGATATCGAGCCGGCCGAAGCGTTCCTGCGTGGCCGCGATCGCATCGTGCACGGTGCCCACGTCCATCACGTTGCCGGCGATCGCCAGCACTTGCCGCCCGCGCTTGGTGACTTCCTCGGTAATCTGGTCGCAGCGTTCGGGAACCACGTCGATGATCGCCACGTCCGCGCCCATGTCGGCCATGCACAGCGCGATCGACTTGCCGATGCCGCCGCCGCCGCCAGTGACGAAGGCCACCTGGCCGGTCAGGTCGAGGTCTTTTGTATCCAATTGGTCTCTCCCCGGCGCGTGATCGCGCTTCTCACAAAACGCTGCCTGCATCAGCCAAATCGGCAGGCTCGTCTATATCCTTCTCCAGCCCCCGGCTAAGGATCGTCTCCACGTTGTGGCCCAGCCTTTCGGCCTCGGCGCAATGGCGCGCGAAGCTGTCCTCGCCGAACAGGAAGGTGAAGCCGGCCGCATCCGGCAGCGGCAGCGAGAGCGCGTTGGTGCCGGTGCCGTGCCGGTCCGGCGCGATGGCGATGGCGCCGTCCCGCGCCCGGGCGAGCAGATCGAGATCGAGCGTCGAAAGATGCGGCAGATCGGCGGCGATGACTACCACGCGATCCGGCACGCGGTCCGGCGCTTGGCCGGCAAGGCGGGCCAGCGCCGCCTGGAGCGCGGCGTTCAGCCCGGCGCCGGGATCGGGCAGCAGGGTGATGGCCTCGTCCAGCCCGTGCCGCGAGGGGCCGACCAGGTACACCCGATCGAGCGAAGGCGTGGCCAGCGCGGTGGCCACGACATGCGCCAGCATGGCATCGACCAGCGCCTCGCGCGCCGCCGGATCGAGCACGCCGGCAAGCCTGCTCTTGCCGTCTCCGGCCGCCTTGATCGGGATGACGGCCCAGCAGCTCACGGGATGGCCGGAGCTTCGGTCAGGTTGGTGAAGCGGATGCCGGCGCCATCGGCCTTGTAGGTCTTGTTCATGTAGATGAGGATCGAGGTGAGCGCCTCGGCCGCCGCCGAATTGGCCAGCGCCCCGCCTGAAAGCCCGCGCAGGCCCATGCCGGGGCACAGCCCGACCACGGTATTGCGCGCCTCGACATCGTCGCTGAACACCAGCACGTCGCAATCGATCGCGTGATCGCTGTCGAGGTGGTGGGCCGAGACGTTGTGGAACGCCGTAACCAGCCGTGCATCGGGCCCCAGGTGTGCGCGCGCCTGTAGCGCCGCGCTGCCTTCGGCGGGAAGCTGCACGCGCATGACCTTGGGCGGGACCAGCGGCACGGTGGTATCGACGACCACGGCATTGCCCACGCGATCGCGGATCAGCGCCAGCGTATCGGCCTGCGAGGCGTGCGGCACGGTGACGATCACCACGTCCTTGCCTTCGGCGGCGTCTTCGTTGGCGGCGTGGCCGAGCCCGCCCAGCTCATCGGCCGTGATCCTCGCCTTGTCGGCCGAGCGCGAGCCGATCGTCACGTCGTGGCCGGCTTTCGCCAGCCTGCGCGCGATGCCCTTGCCCAGCGCGCCGGTGCCGCCGATTACCGCGATGGATGCCATGTCCTGCTGTCTCCCGAGATTTCCTGGTTGCGTGTGCTTGCCGATTGCCGATAGCGGCGGGCGAAACCCACGCAAACAGATTATCGCGGAACCAGACCATGATGTCCCGGGCATACCTTGGCCAATGAGCCGGATCGCAGAGATTCACGCCTTCGCGCTACGCGGATTGCCGCTGTTCCAGCCGGGAATGGCGATCGCGCGCGAAATCGGCGCCGCGATTGATCGCGCGGGCGAAGTGCTGCGGCCGGGCGATGTCTGCGTGATCGCGCAGAAGATTGTATCCAAATGCGAAGGGCGGCGCGTGGCGCTGGCCGATGTCGCGGTGGGGGCCGAGGCGCGCGCGCTGGCCGCGAAGACGAGTCGCGAAGCGGCCTTGCTCCAGCTCATCCTCGATGAAAGCAGCGAGATCCTGCGCGCCACGCCCGCGGCGGTGATCGCCCGGCACCGCACCGGGCACGTGCTGGCCAATGCCGGGATCGACGCTTCGAACGTGGAGGGCGGCGATGCGGGTTCCGTGCTGCTCTGGCCGGTGGACCCCGATGCTTCGGCACGGGCCATCCGCGCCGGGATCGGCGAGGTCGCCGGCGTGCGGCCCGCCGTGGTGATCGCGGATTCGATGGGGCGCGCCTGGCGGATCGGCACGGTCGGCACGGCCATCGGCTGCGCCGGCATAGCTGCGGTGGAAGACCGGCGCGGGACCGGGCAAGACCTGTTCGGCCGCACCTTGCAGGCAACCGTGATCGCCATCGCGGATTCGCTGGCGGCGACCGCCGCGCTGGTGATGGGCGAGGGCGACGAGGGCACGCCGGTCGCCATCCTGCGCGGGTGCGAGCGCTGGGTGACGGCGGCGGACGGCCCCGGCGCGGCCGGCGGGCTGAGGCCGGTGGCGGAGGACATGTTCCGATGAGCCATATCCTTGCGCTTTCGGGCGGCGTCGGCGGTGCCAAGCTGGCGGCGGGGCTGGCCGCCGTGCTGCCGCCCGAGCGGCTGACCATAGCGGTCAACACCGGCGACGATTTCGAGCACCTTGGCCTGACCGTCTGCCCGGACATCGATTCGGTGACATATGCGCTTGCCGGGCTCAACGACACGGTGCGGGGCTGGGGCGTGAAGGACGAGACGTGGCAGGCCATGGCCATGCTCAAGGCGCTGGGCGAGCCGGACTGGTTCAACCTGGGCGACCGTGATCTGGGGATGCACATCGCGCGAAGCTGGCACTTGCGTTCGGGCGAGACGCTGTCGCAAGTCACCGCGCGGTTGACGCGCGCGCTGGGCATCGCCCATGCGATCGTTCCGATGAGCGATGCGCCCGTGCGCACGCAAGTGCGCACCGAGCAGGGCTGGCTTGATTTCCAGCGTTATTTCGTTGCCGAGCAATGCCGGCCCGCGGCCAGCGCGATCCGTTTTGCCGGCACCCCCGGCGCCGCGCCATCGCCCGGCTTCGCGGCGGCGCTGGCGCGCGACGATCTGGCGGCGGTGGTGATTTGTCCGTCGAATCCGTACCTCAGCGTCGATCCGATCCTGGCGGTGGACGGCGTGCGCGCGGCGCTGGCCGCGCGCGCCGTGCCGGTGATCGCGGTCTCGCCGCTGGTCGGCGGCAAGGCGCTGAAGGGACCGCTCGCCAAGCTGCTGGGAGAGCTTGGCCAGACGGTGAGCAATGCCGCCATTGCAGCGCACTATGCGGGACTGCTCGACCATCTTGTGATCGACCAGAGCGATGCCGCCGATGCCGGGGGCTTGCGCGCGGGTGGAGTTTCGGCCACGATTACCGGAACAGTCATGTGCGATGCCGATGACCGGGAGCGGCTTGCGCGCGTAGCACTGTCCGCAGCCCGTATCGAAACAGGATGAACATGGCTCGCGCTGACAGTGAATTGATAACCCGACTGCTATCCACGCCCCTGGCGGACATTCTGGCCGAAGCACGCGCGCGTCGTGATGCGCGTGGCCCCGCGCGGATGACCTATTCGCGCAAGGTCTTCATCCCGCTGACCCGGCTTTGCGCCGACGTGTGCCACTATTGCACCTTCGCGACCACGCCCTCGCGGCTCGATGCGCCTTATCTGAGCGAGGACGAAGTGCTGGAGATCGCCCGGGCCGGCGCGGCGGCGGGCTGCAAGGAAGCGCTGTTCACTTTGGGCGACGCGCCCGAGCGGCGCTATGCCGCTGCGCGCGAATGGCTGGACGAACACGGTTTCGCGCGCACGATCGATTATGTCCGCCACTGTGCCGAGCGCGTGCTGGGGGAGACCGGCCTGCTGCCCCACGTCAATGCCGGCGTGCTGGACGAGGCGGATTACCGCATGTTGCGCCCGGTCGCGGCCTCGGCCGGCCTCATGCTGGAAAGCACGTCGGAACGGTTGCTGGAAAAAGGCGCGGCGCATCACGGATCGCCCGACAAGGTGCCGGCGGTCCGCCTCGCCTCGCTGGCCGCCGCCGGGCGCGCGCGCGTGCCAATGACCAGCGGCATCCTGATCGGCATTGGCGAGACGGCCGAGGAACGCATCGCAGCGCTGCTCGCCCTGCGCGCCCTGCACCGCGAGCATGGCCACTTGCAGGAAGTGATCGTGCAGAACTTCTGCCCCAAGCCGGGCACGAAGATGGCCCAGGCGCCCGAGGCTTCGGAAGCCGATTTCCTGCGCACCGTCGCGGCCGCGCGGATCGTGCTGCCCGATGACGTCTCGGTGCAGGTGCCGCCCAACCTCAATGACGAGCGGCTGGCCGAACTGATCGATGCCGGGATCGACGACTGGGGCGGCATTTCGCCCGTCACGCTCGATCACGTGAACCCCGAGGCGCCCTGGCCCGAGGTCGCGCGGCTCGAGGCGATCTGCGCGCGCGCCGGGCTGCCGCTGGTCGAGCGGCTGACGGCCTATCCGCGCTTCGTCGCCAGCGATGACGAGTCCTGGCTTGATGCCGCGATCCGCCCGGCGGTGCTCAGGCTGTCGGACAGCGAGGGGCTGGGGCGCGACAGCCGCTGGAGCCCCGGCGTCGCCGATCCCGCGCCGGGCACGCCGTCGGCCCCGCTCGGCCCGATTGCGGCGGGGCCGGTCGCCAGCCAGGTACACCGCATCCTCGATCGCGCGGCGAACGGCGCCGAACTGTCCGAGGCGGAGATCGTCGCGTTGTTCGCCACGCGCGGCGCGGCGGCGCTGGCCGTGGTCGAGACGGCGGACGCCTTGCGCGCGCAAGTGAGCGGCCAGGATGTCACTTATGTCATCAACCGCAACATCAACTATACCAACATCTGCACGCACGCCTGCTCGTTCTGCGCCTTCTCCAAGACCAGCAGCAAGGCGGGATTTCGCGACAAGCCCTACAACCTCGATCTGGAGGAAATCGCCGATCGCGCGCGCGAGGCGGTGGCGCGCGGGGCGACCGAGGTCTGCCTGCAAGGCGGCATCCACCCGAGCTATACCGGCGAGACCTATCTGGCGATCCTGCGCGCGGTGAAGGCGGCTTGCCCTAACCTGCACGTCCATGCCTTCTCCCCGCTTGAAGTCAGCCAGGGCGCGCGCACGCTGGACATGCCGGTGATCGACTATCTGCGCCGGTTGAAGGACGCGGGGCTGGGCTCGCTGCCCGGCACGGCGGCCGAGATCCTGTGCGACGATATCCGCGCGCGGATCTGCCCGGACAAGGTGACGACCGGCGAATGGCTGGGCGTGGTGGGCGATGCCCACCGCATCGGCCTGCCGACGACATCGACGATCATGTTCGGCCATCTGGAACGCACCGAGCACTGGGCGCGGCACTTGCTGGCGCTGCGGCACCTGCAGGACGAGACCGGCGGCTTCACCGAATTCGTGCCGCTGCCGCTGGTGCACATGGAAGCGCCGTTCTACCGGCGTGGGCAGAGCCGCAAGGGGCCGACCTGGCGCGAGGCGGTGATGATGCACGCGGTGGCGCGCATCGCGCTGCACGGCAGCATCGGTTCGATCCAGTGCTCGTGGGTCAAGCTCGGCGTCGAAGGCGCGGCGGCGGTGCTGGCGGCGGGCGCCAACGATCTGGGCGGTGTGCTGATGAACGAAAGCATCAGCCGCGCGGCCGGGGCCGCGCATGGCCAGGACGTCAGCGTCGAGGACTTGCGCGCGGCGGCGGCCAAGGCGGGGCGCCCGCTGCGCCAGCGCACCACGCTGTATCAGGACGTGGCGCACCAGGACGGCGCCGGACCGAAACTGGCGAGCGAGGTGGCCTGAGCTTCAGGCCACCCCTCGGCCTGTCACATCGCCTTGATCTGTTCCCACATCGCGTCGGGCATCCAGGTGTATTCAAGGTAGTGCCCGAACACGTTGCGGGCATCGAGGTAAAGGAACTTGAGCGCATCGCCGCCCAGATCGCGCTCCATGGCGACGGGGAATTCCTGCTGGTCTACCCGCGCGCGGAAATCGGCCCAGTCGTCGATCCGGTAGCAGACGTGGTGGAACCGCAAGGGCCCCCCGTTGGACAGGCAATTGCGATAGAGGCCGACTTCGTCGGTCTCCATCTCGATCAGTTCGTATTGCAGGTTGTCGATCCAGATGAAGCAGATGCGGCCCTTCTGGTGTCGGGGGCCGTCCGCCGTCCGCACGTCCTGCTCCACCGGGATGATGATCGGCTCCTTGCGCAGGCCGCGGCCCCGGAACAGGTCGATCGCCGCTTCCAGATCGTCGCAGACATAGGCGTTCTGGTAATGCAGTCCTTCCAGCATGGTTCTCTCCCTTGGCCTTATGGCCGTCAGCGAGGCTCTCAGCCCTCGCGGGCGACGTCGTAGCGTGACAGGTAGCGCTCGAACATCGGTTCAAGCCCTTCCTTGGTCAGGCCATATTGCGCCAGCTTGTATTCGTGCTTGCCGAACTTGTTCTGCGGGTTGTCATCCACCCAGGCCTGGATGCCGGCTTCGGCCTCGGCGGTCCATTCGTCGCCCAGCCTGGCGTAAAGCTGCTTCATCGTGCCGATCGGATCGTCGGTCATGTCGGCATAGTGCACGTCGATGATCTTGTCCTCGCCGTGCTTGTCGCGAAAATCCATGATCCGGTTGGCGTGCTCGGCCGCTTGCCAGGGATAGTCCTGGCCCAGCCATTCGGCGTCGATCCGGCCCATGTGGGCCATGTGGCTGAGCGAGATGATCGAGCAGAGCGAGCCGGTGGCGGTGAACGGATCGCGGTGGGTCCAGATCACCCGCGCGTCAGGATAGACCTTGAACAGGTATTCGAGGAACAGAGCGTGCGACGGCTTCTTGCAGTTCCACACACCGCCGGCGTGATGCTGCAGAACCTGCAGGAACTTCTTGTGGTATTCATAGGCCGACGTCATGTCGCACGAGAAGATGAAATCCTTGTACTGCGGCAGGATTCCCTTGGATTCGATCATCAGCGTTTTGAAATCGTGCGCCATGAAGAAGACGCATTCGTTCGGATAGATCGCCGATCCGCGATAGTACTTGCCCATGTCGGGATTGGCCGCAAGCATCGCCTTTTCCTGCGCCAGCCGCGTCACCGCGCGCGGATCGGTGGTCAACTGGTCCTTCGCGGCGACGGGCGGCACCGGATCGTCGATCTCCCAGGTCAGCGGCGAGCGGCGTGCCGGATCGGCGGCGAGCAGGTTCGACAGCAGCGTGGTGCCGGTGCGCGGCACGCCCATGACGAAGACGGGCCGTTCCACCGGGCGTTCGAGCAGTTCGGGGTTCTGGCGCAAGTATTCCGACACTTTCAGCCGGTTGCGCAGATAGTGCAGCGTGTCCGCCACGGCACGGCCCACGCCATCGTCAGTATAGCGGTCCTTGGCGATGCCCGCGTTGAAATCGTTGATGAAAACGTCAAGGCCTTCGCGATAGCTGTCGCTGTCGAAGCTGGCGATGCCGGTTTCCTTCATCGCCTGCTCGACAAGCGCGTCGGCCACGATCTGCTGCGCCATGGGTCTGTCCTCTTCCCTTGGGATTGTGTGTTGAAGCGGGGGCCGTAACGACCTCTCGCCTTTAGCTAACCCGTTCGCGGGGCCGATTGGCAACGCAGCTCACTGCATCGTCCGGGACGTTCTATCGAAATCGGGTCACTACTCTCCGGCGCCGTGCTCAGGCGGGCGGCGGGGCGGTGATCGCCCGGCTCTGGCGCTGGCGGAACTGGCGCGGGCTGGACCCCACCGCGCGGCGGAACGCGAAAGTGAAGCTGGATGGCGATGCGAAGCCCATGGTGAAGGCGATCGTCTTCACGCTCTCGCCCGCCATCAGCAGCCGCTTGGCCGCCTCCATCCGCCGCTGCTCGATATAATCGCCGATCGAGCAGGCGCGGCTGACGCGAAACCCGCGCGTAAGCTGGCGGACCGAGATATTGCACAGCGCCGCCAGTTCCTGAAGCGTGGGCGCGTGGGGATTGCCGGCCAGCCGCTCGTCGATCAGTCGCAGGCGCCAGCCGGCCAGTCCCCCGGTCACCGGGTGTTCGGCCACTTCCAGGCAGAGCCGGCCCAGCTCGATCGCCAGCTCGCCGCCCAGGAATTCCAGCATCCGGTCCGAAGCGAGGCCGGCATGGCGCACTTCCTCGGTCAGCCGGAACAGCAATGCCCGGATGCGCGCGCTGCCGATATCGAGCGTGGAGGCCAGGTGCTGGTCGTCCCAGGCCAGTTCCTGGCCGATGATCGAATGGATCGCCTCGGGCTCCAGCCGGCAGATCAGCGATGCCTGCCGCCCGCTGCCGCCCTTGACGAACAGCACTTCGCCCGGCGGCAGCAGGAAGATGTCACCCAGCCGTTCCAGCCGGTGCGGCCCCCAGCGCTCACGATAGCCGGCACGGGCGTTGAGCGGGCGCGGCGTCAGGCACATGTTGAGCTGGTACTTGTCTTCCACCGAGTGCTGCGTCGCGGTAGGTTCGGGGATATCGAAGCGGACGATCTGCGCGGTTATCGCCTTGCCGATCAGTTCGCAGTCCACGGTCATCGTCGGTTGGGCGGCAAGGTGGTGGGGCACGGGCTGCGGTCCTCTCCATAGGACGCCAGGGCTCACCAGCATTGTGTCCCTGATCATAAACTTGGGCCCGATTTCTACACGCCACGGGGTTGCGGGACAAGCCCGCGCTCAGGAAACCGATGCGGGACAAGGGCGCCGTCGGCGGCGCCGGCAGATCAGCTAGGAGAGGCGGGAAATGGCCAAGGGCCTGTTCGATTGCAGCGGCAAGGTAACGGTGGTGACGGGCGGCAACGGCGGCATCGGCTTCGGCTTTGCCATGGGCATCGCCAAGATGGGCGGAGACGTGGCGATCTGGGCGCGCAATGCCGAGAAAAGTGCCAGGGCCAAGGCCGAGCTGGAAGCGGCCGGCGCGGGCAAGGTGATCGCCTATCAGGTCGATGTCTCGGTCGAGGAGAACATCGTCAACGGCTTCGAGACGGTGATGGAGGATTTCGGCCGGGTCGATTGCGTCTTCGCCAATTCGGGCACTTCCCCGCGCTACAACTCGGTGTTCGATATGCCGACCGAGCACTGGTACGAATTCCAGAAGACCGCGCTGCACGGGGCCTTCTTCACCCTGCGTGAAGGCGCGCGGCACATGAAGGCGCGGGCCGAGGCGGGTGAACGCGGCGGCAGCCTGGTCGCCTGCGGCAGCCTCTCGCTGTTCCAGGGGCTGGCCGGCAAGATGGAATATGCCGCATCGAAGTGCGCGGTGGCCGCGACGATCCGCTGCCTGGCGATCGAGCTGGCGCCACTGGCGATCCGCGCCAACATCGTCGCGCCCGGCCTCATCATCACGCCGATGATGGGCGAGGGCGAGCAGGCCAGGCAGGTCGAGGCCTATTTCGCCCCGACCATCCCGATGCAGCGCACCGGCTTTCCTTCCGACTTCGAAGGGATCGGCGCATACCTGTGCTCGGACGCGTCCTCGTTCATGACCGGCGAGACGATCACGATCGACGGCGGATACATGGTACGCCCGTAACAGCGGTTCCGGGGGCAGAACAAATAGGAGAGAGGCAATGGAACTTCTGAAGATTCACGGGGTCGGCGATGTCCGGCTCGACGCTTACGAACGCCCGGCCGCCGGCCCCAAGGACGTGGTGGTGAAGATGAAGGCGGTCGGCATCTGCGGCAGCGATCTTTCCTATATCAAGATCGGCGGCATTCCGCCGGGGGCCGAAACCGCGCTCGGCCACGAAGGCGCGGGCGAGATCATGGAAGTGGGCGCCGATGTGGAAGGCATCGCGGTGGGCGATCCGGTGATCGTCAACCCGATGATGACGCCCGGCAATATCGGCAGCGGTGGCCCCGAAGGCGCGTTCACCCAGGAACTGCTGGTGCGCGAGGCGCGGCTGGGCGATTCGATCCTGCCGATCCCCGAAGGCATTCCCTATGACGTCGCCGCGATGTGCGAGCCGCTGGCGGTGGCGATGCACGGCGTCAATCGCGCCGAGGTGAAGCCGGGCGACAAGGTGGTCGTGTTCGGCTGCGGCCCGATCGGGCTGGGCATGTTGCTCTGGCTGGTGGATTGCGGCGTGACCGACGTGGTCGCGCTCGACTTGTCCGAGGAACGGCTGGAGCGGGCCCGCGCGCTGGGCGTGCAGGCCGCGCTCAATCCCGCGGCGGTCGATCTGCGGGCCGAGCTGGCGCGGCTGCACGGCGAAGTGCCCAGCTACGGGCGCGTGGGTGTCGGCACCGATGCCTATATCGACGCGGCCGGCGCGCCCAATATCCTGACGCAAGTGATCGGCATGGCCAAGTTTCACGCGCGCATGGTCATCACCGCCGCCTATATGAAGCCGATCGAATTCCCGGTGGGCCGCATGTTGACCAGCGAGATGACGGTGACCACCGCTGTCGGCTATCCCACCGAGATGCCTGACGTGATCGCGGCGATGCCCCGGCTGAAGGACAAGATCGCGGCGATGATCAGCCATAAGCTGCCGTTCCGCCAGGTGCTGGACGGGCTGAAGATCGCCGCCACGCCGGAATCGGCGAAAGTCATGATCGATTTCGAGGAAGCCTGAACCATGAGCGAGACCAGGGACGCCGGTCCGAAGCTGGCCAGCCTCGTGCGCGCGGGCGACGCGCAAACCGAGGCGGTGGCGATCACCGATTTCATCTTCCAGGCGAACGACATCTCCAACGCCTACCTCGTGACCACGTCCGAGGGCGACCTGATGGTCAACACCGGCTTCATGGACAATGCGGAGCGCACGCGGGCCCTGCTCGCGCCGCACCGTACCGGGCCGCTGGCCTTCATCATCCTGACGCAGAGCCATGCGGACCATTTCGGCGGCGTGCCGGAATTCCTCGAAGAAGGCACCCAGATCATCGGCGGCCCCGGCTTCAACGAAGGGGTGGCCGACATGACCGGGCTGCAGGCCTATTTCGGCCCGCGCAGCGGCAAGCTCTGGGGCTCCACGCTCAAGCGCGGCGCCGCGCCCAAGGCGCCGCCGCATGTCGTGCCCGATATCCTGGTGGACCGGGAACTGCGCCTTGATCTGGGGAACCGCAAGTTCGTGCTGATCAGCACGCCCGAAGGCGAGACCGAGGACAGCCTCACGGTCTGGATGCCGGACGAGAAGATCGCCTTCACCGGCAATGTCTTCGGCCCGGTCTGGCTGTCGATGCCGTTCCTGTGCACGTTGCGCGGCGACAAGCCGCGTTCGGTGCGCCAGTACCTGAAGTCGCTCGATCGTATCCGCAATCTCGGCGCCGAGATCATCATCACTGGTCACGGCGATGCGATCCGCGGGGCCGAGCGCATCCGCGCCGACCTTGACCGGATGCACGCGGCGGTCAGCTGGGTGCGCGACTTCACGCTCGAAGGCATGAAGGCCGGCAAGGACGTGCACGCCTTGATGCGCGAGATCGCGCTGCCCGAGGATATCCGCATCGGCGAGTTCCACGGCAAGGTGAGCTGGGCGGTGAAGACCATCTGGGAGGAATATTCCGGCTGGTTCCACTATGAGGACGGCACCACCGAGCTTTATGGCGTGCCGCGCGCCAGCGTTTACGGCGATCTGGCTGAACTGGCCGGCGGGGCCGATCGCCTGGCCGAACGCGCGCAGGCCCGGCTGGATGGCGGCGCGCCGCTGGAAGCGCTGCACCTGATCGACGTGGCGCTCGGCGCCGAGCCCGGCAATGTCGCCGCGCTCAAGGTGAAGAAGGCGGCGAGCGAAGCGCTGCTGGCCGCGAGCGGCGGCAGCAACCTGAGCGAAACGATGTGGCTGCGTTCCGAAATCGCGCAGATCGAGCACGCGCTGAACCTGCCAAGCGACGCCTGAGGGGAGGGCGGGGAGTGGGCCGGCGCCGCCACGCAGCGAAAACTCAGGCCAGCGCGGCGCTGCTTTCGTAGACCGCGCGGACCAGTTCGGCCTGCCCGCGTACGCCGAGCTTGGCGTAGAGGCGCTTGGAATAGTTGCGCGCGGTCTCGATCGTCAGGCCCATAGCGTGTGCCGCCTCGGCGATCGAGAGACCATCGCCCAGCGCGATCGCCAGTTCGGCCTCGCGCGGCGGCAGGTCGAGCAGCCGCGATAGCTGCGCGATGCGTTCGGGCGAATGCGGCCGGGGCAGGCGGCAAAGCGCAAGCATCGCCGCCGATTCGTGCATCGTCGCGGGCACCACGGTGGAGGGGAGCAGCAGCGCTTCCAGGCGCGGTGCCTCGCTCAGCACGACCGCGCGCTGCGCGCCGCCCGGATCGGCCGCGAATTGCCCCGCGGCCGCGATCAACTCGCGCTCGGCCCGCAAGTCCACGCCGCGCAGGCGCTCGCCGGGCCGGGCATCGGCGCCGGTCATCGCCTGCAGCGCCTGGCGGGTGGCATCATCGATCCCCAGCACGCGCGCCTCGCGGTCGAACAGGATCCACCCGGTGCCCGATCGCGCCAGCCCGGCCGCGCCGATCGCCCCTTCGATCTGCTGGCGTTCCAGCACGATCATCGTGCGCAGCGCCTCGGTCAGATAGGGCGCGAGGTTGGACAGCAGCGCGCTGTCCGCCGCCGAGCACGGGCTGGCGCGCGCCAGCATCAGCCAGACGGTGCTCCCCTCGATCTCGGTGAGCCGGATCACGCGTTCGTCGGCCAGGCCCAGCCGGCGGACCTGGCGGGCGCGTTCGGCGCGGTAGACCGGATCGTGCTCGATCAGCTCGGACATACTGTAGACGCGGCCGGGTCGCAGATGCTCGTATTGCAGGCGATCGAGCGCGAGCAGTTCGGGCGTCCCGGTCTCACGGGCCTGCCGGCGCAAGTCGCGCCCGGCGAAGAGTTCGACCGCCTCGGCGATCGAGGCATGGGCGTGGCGCATCACCAGCCCGACATATTCCGCCCCGGTGCGGCGCCGCAGCCGGGCCAGGAAGGTGGAAAAGCGCGGTTCCTCGCGGATTCCGGCGAAGAGCGGCAGGAGAAGATCGGTCTCGTCGCGACTGGTAAGCGCCATACCCTCCCATATGGGAGGTTTGCGCCGATGTCACCCCTGTATGGACAGGGCAAGGACACGAAAAATGGAGAGGTCATGACGACCCTGACGCATCTGGAGCGGCTTGAGGCCGAATCGATCCACATCATCCGCGAAGTCGTCGCCGAGGCGGAAAAGCCGGTGATGCTCTATTCGGTGGGCAAGGACAGCGCGGTGATGCTGCACCTTGCGCGCAAGGCGTTCTATCCCTCGCCGCCGCCGTTCCCGCTGCTCCACGTCGACACGACGTGGAAGTTCCGCGCGATGTACGAACTGCGCGACCGGATGGCCGAGGAATCGGGCATGGACCTGCTCGTCTATCACAACCCCGAAGCCATGGAGAAAGGGATCAATCCCTTCGACCATGGCCCCTTGCACACCGACATGTGGAAGACCGAAGGGCTCAAGCAGGCGCTCGACAAGTACGGGTTCGACGCGGCCTTCGGCGGCGCGCGGCGCGACGAGGAGAAGAGCCGCGCCAAGGAGCGCATCTTCTCGTTCCGCACGTCCTCGCATGGCTGGGACCCCAAGAACCAGCGGCCCGAGCTGTGGAACCTCTACAACGCCCGCAAGAACAAGGGCGAATCGATCCGCGTCTTTCCGATCTCGAACTGGACCGAGCTGGACGTGTGGCAGTACATCCACCTCAACGACATCCCCATCGTGCCGCTCTACTTCGCCGAGGAACGCCCGACGGTGGAGCGCGACGGGATGCTGCTGATGGTCGATGACGATCGCTTCCCGCTCGAACCCGGCGAGGTGCCGTTGATGCGCTCGGTCCGCTTCCGCACGCTGGGTTGCTACCCGCTGACGGGCGCGGTGGAGAGCGAGGCCAAGACCCTGCCCGAAGTGATCCAGGAAACCCTGCTCACCACCACCAGCGAGCGACAGGGCCGCGCCATCGACAAGGATGCCGGCGGCGCCGGCATGGAAGTCAAGAAGCAGCAGGGGTACTTCTGATGACCGAGACCACCACCACGACCGAGCCGGTCTACGTCGTCGACGAGCTGATCTCCAAGGACATCGACGCCTATCTGGACCAGCACGAGCACAAGACGATGCTGCGCTTCATCACCTGCGGCAGTGTCGATGACGGCAAATCGACGCTGATCGGCCGCCTGCTCTACGATTCGAAGATGATCTTCGAGGACCAGCTTGCCGCGCTCGAATCCGACTCCAAGAAGGTCGGCACGCAGGGGCAGGAGATCGACTTCGCGCTGCTGGTCGATGGGCTTGCCGCCGAGCGCGAGCAGGGCATTACCATCGATGTTGCCTATCGCTTCTTCAACACCGAGAAGCGCAAGTTCATCGTCGCCGATTGCCCCGGCCACGAGCAGTATACCCGCAACATGGTGACGGGCGCCTCCACCGCCGACCTCGCGGTAATCCTGATCGACGCGCGCAAGGGCGTGCTGGTGCAGACCCGGCGCCACAGCTACCTGTGCCACCTGATCGGCATCCGCAACATCGTGCTGGCGGTCAACAAGATGGACCTGGTCGATTACAGCCAGGAGGTCTTCGACAAGATCGTCGCGGACTATACCGAGTTCGCCGCCTCGATCGGCATCGAGAGCTTCACGGCCATGCCGATCTCGGGCTTCAAGGGCGACAATATCACCACGCTCTCGCCGAACACGCCGTGGTACCAGGCGCCCCGCTATGCCGGGATCACGCTGGTCGATCACCTCGAAACGGTGGAAGTGCTCTCATCGGTCGACGCGGACAAGCCGTTCCGCCTGCCGGTGCAGTGGGTCAATCGCCCGAACCTCGATTTCCGGGGCTTCTCGGGCCTGATCGCGACCGGATCGGTCAAGCCGGGCGATGCCATCCGCGTGCTGCCTTCGGGCAAGACCAGCAAGGTCTCGCGCATCGTCACGCTCGACGGCGATCTGGACGAGGCGGTCGCCGGCCAGTCGGTCACGGTCTGCTTCGAGGACGAGATCGATTGCTCGCGCGGCTCGGTCATCTCCACCGCCGACAACCCGCCGCAATCGGCCGACCAGTTCGAGGCGACGTTCGTGTGGATGGCCGACGAGGCGATGACGCCGGGCCGCGCCTATTGGTTCAAGCTGGGCACGCAGATGGTCTCGGCGACGGTTCACGAGCCGAAATATACCGTCAATGTCAACACGATGGAGCATCTTGCTGCCAAGACGCTCGAACTCAATGCCATCGGCGTGGCCGAGCTGGTCACCGACAAGCAGGTGGTGTTCGAAAGCTATGCGGACAATCGCACGCTGGGCGGGTTCATCCTGATCGACAAGATGACCAATGCCACGGTCGCGGCCGGCATGATCAACTTCTCGCTGCGCCGTTCGCAGAACGTGCACTGGCAGGCGCTCGACATCGACCGCAAGCAGCACGCCAACCTGAAGAACCAGAAGCCGGCGGTGCTGTGGTTCACCGGCCTTTCCGGCTCGGGCAAGTCGACCATCGCCAACCTTGTCGAAAAGAAGCTGCACCGGATGAACCGGCACACCTTCCTGCTCGATGGCGACAACGTGCGCCACGGGCTCAACAAGGACCTGGGCTTTACCGAGGCCGACCGCATCGAGAACATCCGCCGCGTCGGCGAAGTCGCCAAGCTGATGACCGACGCGGGGCTGATCGTCATCACCGCGTTCATCTCGCCGTTCCAGGCGGATCGCGAGATGGTGCGCGCGATGCTGCCCGAAGGCGAGTTCTTCGAGGTGTTCATCGACACGCCGTTGAAAGTGGCCGAGGCGCGCGACGTCAAGGGCCTCTACAAGAAGGCGCGTTCGGGCCAGCTCAAGAACTTCACCGGCATCGACAGCCCCTATGAAGCGCCGCGCAACCCCGAAGTGCGCATCGACACCACGACGATGTCTCCCGAAGAGGCCGCGACGCTGATCGTCGATACCTTGCTGGGAGACATCTGATGGCGTTGAACGACGGCGATCTCGCGGCGCATCTCGCAGACCAGGCCGGCAGGATTCTGCTTATGGTCCGCGCCTCGGGCATGTTCGGCGGCAAGGCGCTGGGCAAGGCGGGCGACCAGACCGCGAACCAGTTCCTCTGCCACGCCCTGCGCGAGCAGCGGGCCGAGGACGGCCTGCTGTCCGAAGAGGAGAAGGACAATCCCGAACGGCTCGCCCTGCAGCGCGTCTGGATCGTCGATCCGGTCGACGGCACGCGCGAATATGGCGAGGAGCGCGCCGACTGGGCCGTGCATGTCGGCCTGGCGGTGGACGGCGTGCCGGCGCTTGGCGCGGTCGCGCTGCCGGGGCTGGGCGAAGTGCTGCGGTCCGACCAGCCGGGCGAAGTGCCGCCCGCGCCGGACCGGCTGCGCATGGTCGTAAGCCGCACGCGCCCGGCCCGCGAAGCTACCGAGATCGCCGAAAAGCTGGGCGCCGAACTCGTGCCGATGGGCTCGGCCGGGGCCAAGGCGATGGCCATCCTGCGCGGCGAGGCGGATATCTACCTGCATTCGGGCGGCCAGTATGAATGGGATAGCTGCGCGCCCGTGGCCGTCGCGCTGGGCTGGGGCTTGCACGCCTCGCGCATCGATGGCAGCCCGCTGGTCTACAACCAGCAGGACGTCTACATGCCGGATCTGCTGATCTGCCGGAAGGAACACGCCAAACGGGTGCTGGCCGAAGTCGCCGCCTTGCAATGAAGGGGCGTTCGGGAACGCGCGTTTAGGGATGTGGCGGCATCGGCCCGGTGCCGCCACGAAAAGCCCTCTTCCGCCCATTTTTGCAGGCGTCTATGGAAGCAAAGCGGCGTTCCTGTCCCCGCTTCTTTTCTGGTCAACATTGTCGCCTAGTAACCGGCTCGCTATGCTTTCGCCATGAACGGGGGACGAGCAGCGATGGCAAGGGCAGGCGCGGCCGGAGTTGACCAGGCCGGGGGGGATCAGGCAGGCGCAAGGCGCCGGGTGCGCGATCCCGTCGCGACGCGCGAGACGATCCTGGAGGCGGCCAGCAACCTGCTGGCCAAGGACGGGCCGGAGGGCATCAGCCTGTCGGCCGTGGCGCATCTCGCCTCGGTCAATCGCGGCACTGCCTACCAGCATTTCGAAACCCGCGAGCGGCTGATCGAAGCGACGGTCCAGTGGGTTTCGGACAAGCTGTTCCGCGCCGTGTTCGGCGATCCCGCGACGCTGGGCGAGCGGCGGGTGGAGGAAGCGGACGTCTCCGGCCTGACCGAGCGCTTGTGCGATTTCGCCATGGAGAACCCCGATTTGTGCCGCGTCTGGCTGCAACAGGTGCTGGCCTCGCCCGATCCGCGGCAGGACCCGTTCTGGCGCGAGTATGCCGGCTCGTTCGGCCGTTTCGCCAAGACCGACATGGCAGAGCCCGATATCGACGTGGAAGTGCTTTCGGTGGTCAATCTGGCCGGCGTGTTCTTCTGGCCGATCCTGGCGCGGGCCCATGCCGCCGACCCCCGGCGCCGCAAGGAACTGGCCCGCCGGTTCAGCCGCGAGATCCTGCGCCTGTCGCTGTTCGGCACGATGCGGGCCGAGGCTTTTCCCGCGATTGTCGGCCGCGTGCGCGGCGAAAATCCAGGGGCGGGACCGGCCGCCGATCGCTGAGCCGGGGCCGCATCCACCGCAGGGGCGATGGCGGCGGCGGGGTGATTGACGCGGGCCACCGATTTGTCCTTGTGCGCACGTACGAATTTGTTAGCCCGCGCGGCGAAGACCGTGGCGCGGATGACCGGGCCAGATGAACCTGCCGGCTGAACCTGAAGGAGAGTTCGATGTTTTCCGCAATCGTGATCGACAAGAACGACGACGGCCAGACCGTGACGCTCCAGCAGCTCGATGAAAGCGCGCTGCCCGAAGGCGACGTGACGATCAACGTCGCCTATTCGACGCTGAATTTCAAGGATGGCCTGGCCATCACCGGCAGCTCGCCGGTCGTGCGCAAGTTTCCCATGGTGCCCGGTATCGACCTTGTCGGCACCGTGGCCGAAAGCAGCCATGCCGACTGGAAGGCTGGCGACACCGTCGTGCTCAATGGCTGGGGCGTGGGCGAGGGGCACTGGGGCGGGCTTTCGCAGAAGGCGAAGCTGAAGGGTGACTGGCTGGTGCCGCTGCCCGCCGCCTTCACTCCCCGGCAGGCGATGGCGATCGGCACCGCCGGCTACACCGCCGCGCTTTGCGTCGATGCGCTGGTCGATTGGGGCGTGACGCCGGACAAGGGCGAAGTGCTGGTGACGGGCGCCACGGGCGGCGTCGGCTCGGTGGCGATCGTGCTGCTCAAGAAGCTGGGCTTCTCGGTCGCCGCGCTGACCGGCAAGATGAGCGAAGCGGACTATCTCAAGGGCCTGGGCGCCGAAACGGTGATCGACCGCGCGGAAATGTCCGAGCGCGGCAAGCCGCTGCAGAAGGAGCGCTGGGCCGGCGTGGTCGACGCGGCCGGCAGCTATACGCTGGCCAATGCCTGCGCCCAGACGAAGTACGGCGGCGCGGTCGCGGCTTGCGGTCTGGCCCAGGGCGCCGATCTGCCCGCCACGGTGATGCCGTTCATCCTGCGCGGCGTGGCGCTCCTCGGCATCGAGAGCGTCATGGCCCCCAAGGCCCGCCGCCTCAAGGCGTGGGACCGGCTGGCGCGCGATCTCGATCCGGCCGCGCTCGATGCCATCGGCCACGAGATCGGCCTGGCCGACGCGATCGAGGCGGCCAAGAAGTTCATGTCGGGCGAAGTGACGGGGCGCTACATCGTCAACGTCAACGCCTGAACGCCGCCTTGGGAGAGGATTTATGGCAGATTATACAAGCAACGAAGGTCCGGTGATGGACCTCAGCGATGTCGAACCGCGCGTCGGCCAGCTGGTCGGCGGCGGCCAGCTTTCGGAACCGTGCAACCGCACGGACATCCGCCGCTGGGTCATGGCGATGGACTATGTGAACCCGCTGCACTGGGATCACCATTTCGCCGCGCGCACCCGGTTCGGCGATGTCATCGCGCCGCAATCCATGTGCGTCTCGCTCGATTACGGGCACGGCTGCCAGCCGGCCTGCGTCGGCCATATCCCCGGATCGCACCTGATCTTCGGCGGCGAGGAATGGTGGTGGTATGGCACGCATGTGCGCCCTGGCGACCAGCTTTTCCAGGAGCGGCGCTTCCACGACTACAAGGTGACCGACACCAAGTTCGCCGGCCCCACCATGTTCTCGCGCGGGGATACGATCCATCGCAACCAGCGCGGCGACCTGATCGCCAAGGCGCGCTCAACCGCGATCCGCTATCTGGCCAAGGAGGCGGAAAAGCGCGGCATGTACGATGAGACCGCCGGCGAGCCCAAGCGCTGGACCAGGGTCGAGCTGGCCGAGATCGACAAGATTCGCCACGAATGGTTCATGTCGAACCGCGAGGGCAAGTCGCCGCACTGGGAGGAGGTCTCCATCGGCGACAGGCTGCCGCGCCGGGTGATCGGGCCGCATTCGATCGCCAGCTTCACCACCGAATACCGCGCCTTCATCTTCAACATCTGGGGCTCGTTCGACTGGGTCGCGCCCGAAGGCGTCAAGGACCCCTGGGTGAACCAGGATCCGGGCTGGGTCGAAGGCTTCGGCTTCGACGAGGAACTGGCCAAGTACGATCCGCGCGCGCGCGACGGGCTGTATGTCGGCCCCTCGCGCGGGCACATCGACGACAGCTATGCCGGCGAGGTCGGCATGAGCCGGGCTTACGGCTATGGCGCGACGATGGCGGCGTGGAACACCGATTACCTGGCGTTCTGGGCCGGGCATGACGGCCTGGTCCGCCACGCCAAGTCGGACTTCCGCAGCCCGGCTTTCGAAGGCGACGTGACTTATATCGACGGCGAAGTGGTCGACAAGATCGAGCAGTCCGAATGGGGCGTGCCGATCGTGCAGATCAAGGTGAAGATGACCGACCAGAACGGCAAGACCGTGGTCAGCTCGCTCAACGAGGTCGAGCTGCCTTTCTGATCGCAACAGGACGAGGTGGGTGATGACAGGTTCGGTCAGGATCGTTGACGGGATGTCCGTGGCGCACGGCATCCCGCTCGCCGAGGAAGCAGGCGTCGGCGCGCTGACGCTGGGCGGCTATGTGCGCGAGATCGCCGAGCGCTATGGCCCGCGCGAGGCGGCGGTGATCCACCTTGACGGCAAGGCTGTGCGCTGGACTTACGCCGAGCTTTACGAGCGGGCGATGGACGTGGCCCGCTCGCTCGTCGCACTGGGCGTGGGCAAGGGCACGCGCGTCGGCATCATCATGACCAACCGCCACGAATTCCTCGCCAGCGTGTTCGGCGCGGCGCTGGCGGGCGGCGTCGCGACGCCGATCAGCACGTTCTACACCCCGGCCGAGATGGAAGTGGTGCTGCGGGCCTCGGGCGTATCGGTGCTGCTGATAGAGCGTCATGTCCTCAAGAAGGACTTCGCCCGGATGCTCGTCGAGTTGGAACCCACGGTGGCGACCGCGCCGGTGGGCGAGCTGGCTTCCACCATGTTCCCGTTCCTGCGCCATATCGCGACGATCGACCCCGAGCCGCTGGGCACGATCGAGGGCTGGGCGGATTTCCTCGCGCGCGGCAAGGCCGTCTCGCCCGATCTGGTGCTGGCCGCCGCCGATTGCGTGGCGCCGGCCGATCCGGGCATCCTGTTGTTCTCCTCGGGCTCCACCGGCAAGGCCAAGGGCATTCTCAGCGCGCATCGCGGCGTCTGCCTGCAGCTGTGGCGCTGGCCGAAGTGGTATGCCATCGATCCGGCCGCGCCGCCGCGCACCTGGTCGGCCAACGGCTTCTTCTGGTCGGGCAATTTCACCATGGCGCTGGGCGGCACGCTGTCCAGCGGCGGCACGCTGCTGCTCCAGCGCTGGTTCGATCCGGCCGAGGCGCTGGACCTGATGGACAAGGAAAAGGCGACGATGCCGCTCGCCTGGCCGCACCAGTGGCCGCAGCTGGCCGATGCGCCCAATTACGCGAGCGCCGATCTGTCCGCCATGCGCTATGTCGACATGTTCATGCCGATCGCGCAGCACCCCACGATCCACAGCACCTGGCGCGAGCCGGCGCAGGCCTATGGCAATACCGAGACGTTCACGCTGATCTCGGTCTTCCCGGTGGGAACGCCGCCCGAAGTGGCCGGCGACAGCCACGGCATCCCCACCGCCGGCTCGACCATCAAGATCGTCGAGCCGATGACCGGCGCGACGCTGCCGCTGGGCGAGCGTGGCGAGATCGCGGTCAAGGGCCCGACGCTGATGCTGGGCTATATCGGCATCCCGCTGGACGAATCGCTCGACGAGGACGGCTTCCTGCGCACCGCCGACGGCGGCTTCATCGACGAGCAGGGACGGCTGCACTGGGAAGGCCGGCTCAACGACATCATCAAGACCGGCGGCGCCAACGTCTCGCCGCTGGAGATCGACGCGGTGATCCGCGAGCATCCCGAGGTCAAGGTGTCGCAGACGGTGGGCGTGCCCGACGAGCTGCTGGGCGAACTGGTCGTCACCTGCATCGTGCCGCTGGAAGGCACCCGGCCCGACGCCGAGAGCATTCGCGGCTTCGCCAGGGAGAAGCTGGCCAGCTACAAGGTGCCGCGCCGCGTGCTCTTCGTCGAGGAGAGCGAGCTGGAGACCACCGGCAGCGCCAAGATCAAGACCGCCGAACTGCGCAAGCTGGCCGCCGCGCGGCTTGAAGCGCTGGCCGGCTAGCGTCCGGCGCGGGCGCGGAGGATGACCATGACCGCCACTCCCGATTTCGCCGACTGGCTGGCGATCTGCAATCTCAAGGCGGACTATTGCCGCCTGCTCGACACCAAGGACTGGGAAGGCTGGAAGCAGCTTTTCACCGAGGATTGCGTGATCGACACCACGGGCAGCGGCGGCAATGTCGCCACCGGGCGCGAGGCGTTCGTCGCTTCGGTGCGCGGCGCGCTGGCCAATGCGAAGACGGCGCATCAGATCCATTCGCCGCAGATCCGGCTGGCGGGCGACGAGGCGCATGTCATCTGGGCGATGCAGGACCGCGTGGTGAAGGACGAGTTCGCGCTCACCGGCTATGGCCATTATGACGAGCGCTATGTCCGCACTGGCGAGGGCTGGAAGATCGCCGAGCAGAAGCTGACCCGGCTGATCATGGAGATCGACCGGCCCGAGGGCTGACTTTTTTCGCCGGAACGGCGCGAAAGCCCGGCAGGGGCGGTGTTTTGCGCTGGCAAATAGTAAGCACTCTTATTATTTCACCGCCATGGACGGCAATATCGGCACGATGCTGGCGCAAGTCGCGCGCCTGTTGCGGCGCTCTTTCGATGAAAGGGCGCGGGGGATCGGCGTAACCCGGCCGCAATGGCAAGTGCTCAGCGTGCTGATGCGCAACGAGGGGATCAAGCAGGGCGGCCTTGCCGATATCCTGGAAGTGGAGCCTGTCACCGCCGGGCGCATGATCGACCGGATGCAGGAAGCCCAGCTTGTCGAGCGGCGGCCCGATCCGGCCGACCGGAGGGCCTGGCGGCTCTATCTCACCGGGCGGGGCGCCGATCTGCTCGACAAGCTGCGGCCTTGCGCGAACGAGACTTACGAGCACGCGCTGGACGGCGTCGGCGAGGCGGAACGCCGGCAGCTCTACGCCACGCTGGAGAAGATCCGCGCCAACCTGACGCGCAATCCGGGCGCCGAAACCTGAGCTTTTCCGCGGCCTGGCGGGCCGGCGCGGGGCAACTATCGCGGGCGCGATAGGCTCGCGCTTGCCTCGCCGTCGTGGTACTGGAAATCACACGCAAGCAATCAAGCACAGTGGGAGGATACGTGGGCAGGACAATCGTGATCACCGGCGCGGGCGTGGGTTTGGGGCGTGCCCTGGCGCGGCGCTTTGCCAGCGAGGGCGAAACGGTGATCCTGCTTGGCCGCACCTTCTCCAAGGTCGATGCGCTGGCGAAGGAGCTGGGCGAACCGCACTTCGCGGTGGAATGCGATGTCGCCTCGCCCGATTCCGTGCGCGCCGCCTTCGCCACGATTGGCGAGCGTCATCCGACGATCGACGTGCTGATCAACAACGCGGCGATCTTCGAGCCTTTCACCATCGCCGAGGCGCGCGACGACCAGATCCAGTCGATCCTCGCGATCAATCTTGCCGGCCCGATCTACTGCTGCCGCTCGGCCATCCCGATGATGCGGGCGGGCGGATGCATCATCAATGTCGGCAGCGAATCCGTGGTGCAGCCCTTCGCGATGCTCTCGCTTTACCAGTGCTCGAAGGCGGGGCTGGAAAAGCTGACCGAGAACCTGTCGCGCGAGCTGGACAGCGCGGGAATCCGCGTGTGCCTGATCCGCGCCGGCCAGATGTTCGAGGAAGGCAAGCAGACGGGCTGGGATCCCGAGGTCGCGATGCGCTTTGCCCAGGGCAGCGCCATGAACGGCCTCAACCTCAGGGAACGGCCGATCTCGCACGTCAATTCGGTGACCGACGCGTTCCGCACCGTGATCGACTGCTCGCCCGATGTTCGCATCACTCACGTTTCCATTGAGGCCCGCAGACCATGACCGACGCCGCCACGACTCTCGATAAGGATAGCACGATGACCACTCTTCCCGACGCCAAGCTTTTCATCGACGGCAAGCTGCGCGACGCGGCCGGCGGGCGGACTTATGACATCATCAGCCCCTGGACCGGCGAAGTGGTGGGCAAGGCGGCCGATGCCAGCGCCGAGGACGTGAACGAGGCGATCGCCGCCGCGCGCCGCGCCTTCGACGAGACCAACTGGGGTTCGGACGAGAACCGCCAGACCCGCTTCGAGCTGGTCAAGAAGTATCGCGAGCTGTTCGAGCAGAACCGCGATCGCCTGGCCGCGCTGGCGGTGCACGAAGCCGGCGCCGCGCAAGGCGCGGTGTTCCGCGCCCACGTCAACATGGCGCTCGATGGCTGGGACGATTACCTCGCGGTCTTCCCCAAGGTCGAATGGGAAAAGGACTATGGCGAGAAGGAAGCCTTCGGTTCGATCCACAAGCGGGTTGGCGTGCGCGAGCCGGTTGGCGTGGTCGGCGCGATCACGCCCTGGAACGTGCCGCTCTATGTCAACATCGGCAAGGTCGTCGCGGCGCTGCTCGCGGGCTGCACGGTGATCCTCAAGCCCGCGCCCAACACGCCGGGCATGGGCGCCATCTTTGGCGAGCTGGCGAAGGAAGCGGGCTTCCCCGATGGCGTGATCAACGTGGTGTTCGGCGCCGATCCGGCGCTGGCGGGCGAGATGCTCGTCACCGATCCGCGCGTCGACCTGATCTCGTTCACCGGCTCCACCGGCGTCGGCAAGCGCATCATGGAGCAGGGCGCGGCCACGCTGAAGCGCGTGTTCCTGGAACTGGGCGGCAAATCGGCCAAGATCGTGCTCGACGATGCGCCCAACTTCGCGATGGAAGTGGGCATGACCATGCTGGTGTTCCATGCCGGCCAGGGCTGCGCCGTGCAATCGCGCCTGCTCGTTCCCCGCAGCCGCTATGAAGAGGCCAAGGCGATCCTCAAGGGCGCCTATGGCCAGTTCGGCGACAACTGGGGTGACGTCGACAATCCCGCGCACATCATGGGCCCGGTCATCTCCAAGCGCCAGATGGACCGCGTGATGAGCTATATCGAGCTGGGCAAGGAAGAAGGCGCGACGCTGCTGGTCGGCGGCCATGCCCGCCCGGACAAGGGCGGCGGCTATTTCATCGAGCCGACCTGCTTCGTCGACGTGACCAACGACATGCGCATCGCCCAGGAAGAGATCTTCGGGCCGGTGCTCGTGGTCATTCCCTTCGAGGACGATGACGATGCCGTGCGCATCGCCAACGAAAGCAGCTATGGCCTTTCGGGCGGCGTCAGCTCGGGCGATCATGAGCGCGCAGTGCGGGTCGCCAAGCGCGTTCGCACCGGCTCGGTCAGCGTGAACAACGGCATGTGCATTGCCGGCGACATTCCCTTCGGCGGCTACAAGGCCAGCGGCATCGGCCGCGAATGGGGCGTCGAGGGGATCGAGGAATATACCGACGTCAAGATGCTGGCCTGGCCGGTCGGGCAGGCACAGCCGGCCTGAGCTTCGCGCCGGTGGCGAGCAAGGAAGCGGTCAGGAAGGCCGGGGGGAAGCCGCTCTTTCCCCCGGCGCCGGGCATTGCGACTGGCACCGGGGCCAATCTCGTCAGCCACAACCTCAATGGCCAGCGGCTCGGTCCCAAGGGGCGGGAAACGCGCGAGCGCATTCTGGCCGCGGCGATCGAGCTGATCGAATCCAGCGAAGAGGAGATGATCACGCTCAGCGCCGTCGCCCAGCGCGCATCGCTGCGGATGACCTCGCTCTACAACTATTTCTCCGACCTGACCGAGCTGATCATCGCGATCCTGGAGCCTGTCGCTGCCTCGGCCGAAGCGGCCTATCTCGCGCAGTTGCGTCCCCATTGGCCGGACGACGAGATCTATGAGCGCTGCTATGCTTTCGTGTTCGCCTACCATGCCTTCTGGGTGCGCCATTCGCGCCTGCTGCACTTGCGCAACACGATTTCCGATCATCGCGACCGCCGCATGATGATGCGACGGATCGACGCGGCGCGGCCGATCGTCGATCTGCTGGTGCGTCAGATGAACGCCACGCTCGAACCGGGCGGCGCGGCGCTTTCGATGGCGACCTTGCTGATGACGGGGATCGAGCGTTCGTTCACCATCGTGACCGACCGGCAACTGCCGCGCCTGATCGAGATGAACATCGAGCGGCCCGAACGCTATCTGGAGCCGAGCGCGCGCCTGCTCGAATTCGCCATTCGCGATATGCGCGCCCGCGTGGCGACGGGGGCCGAGCCGGGTTGATCCGGCGCCTGCGCCCCGCCTGGGCGGTGGACCTCAGCCCTTGTTGCCCTTGCCACCCACGCCCTTGAGGTATTCTTCCATGCCCTTGATGTAATCGGGGTTGAGCATGAGCGCGCTGTTGGCCATGCGCTCCACATGGCGCGCGGTGTCGCGGCCGACTTCGTGGCACATCTCGATGGCGATCTTGGCCGCGCCCATCTGCTCGCCGTTCTGCTTGGCCAGATGGCGGCAGAACTCCATGACTTCCTCCGCGAAAGTCTCGTCCGGGTAGACCTGATGGACCAGGCCCATGGTGAAGGCCATGTCGGCATCGGCCTTCCTGTTCGCCATGATCAGCCAGCGCGCCCAGTGCGGCCCGCAGATGCGGGTGAGGCGCGAGACGCCGCTGGAGGCCGGCAGCACGCCGAACAGCCCTTCGGGGAAGGCATAGCCCGCGCTCTTGGCGGCAAGGCGGAAATCGCACGAAAGGCTCATCTCCAGCCCGCCGCCCACGCACATCGCGTGATGCGCCACGACGAAGGGCTTTTCGATGTGCTCCATCTCATCCCACAGCTGCTGCATGTTGTTGAGATTGAGGCGATGGTTCTCGCGGATGCCGCGCGCGGTAGTGCTGATCGCGGTGGGCGAGACGATGTTCTGCTGGCCACCGCGCAAGTCCGCGCCGGAGCTGAAATAGCGCCCCGCCGAACGGATCAGCATGACTTTCAGTTCCGGCGTATCGCGGAACCGCAGCACCGCCTCGGTCAGCAGGTCCATCATCTGCCGGCTGATCGCGTTGAGCTTGTCCGGCCGGTTGAGCGTGGCGATGAGGATGCCTTCGCGGTCCTCGGTCAGCAGGTGTGGTGCTTCTTCGGTCATGGTCTGGTCTTTCCCGGCTCAGGCGCGCGTGCGGGGCAGGTTGAGGCCGCGCTCGGCGACCATCGAGCGGTGGACCTCGCTCGACCCGCCATAGATCGTCGTGCCCGCGGCATGGCGATAGCACTGGTTGAGGAAGCCGGCCGGCCCAGTGCGCTTCGACAGCGAGACCGGCGCGGTCAGATCGAGCAGATCGCGCGAGTCGCTGAGGAACTTCTCGGAAGAGAACATCTTCGACATGGGGCCGAAGGCGTGGTTCGGCTTCTTCTCTACGCTGGCCCATTGCGCCCGGTAGGTCAGCATGTCGGACATCCACAGGTTCGCCGTGGTGCGGGCCAGGCGCACTTGCGCCTGGGTGTGCTCGATCAGCGGCTTGCCGTCCGCCACGATCTCGCGACACAGATCCTCGGCGGCATGAAGCATCTGCTTGATGACCTTGGAGAAGCCGCCGCCGTGTTCGAGTTCGAGCGCGGCGCTCATCGTCTTCACGCCGCCATCGACATCGCCCAGCCGCCAGGAATCAGGGATGTGCACGCCATCATAGAAGGTGATGTTCGTGCGCTCGTCCTGGAACGTATAGACGGGCTGGATCGTCACGCCCTCGGTCTTGAGCGGGACGATGAACATCGTCAGGCCCTTGTGCTTGGGCACGTCCGGGTTGGTGCGCGTGAGCATCAGGACATAGTCGGCCAGGTTGGCGCCGGAGGTGAACATCTTGGTCCCGTCGATCCGCCAGCCATTGCCTTCGGGCGTGGCCTTGGTCTGCGCGGCGAAGACGTCCGAACCCGATCCGGGCTCGGTATAGCCAAGGCTGCACAGCGCATCGCCATTGATGATGCGCGGCAGCACTTCGGCCTTCAGCTCCTCGCTGCCGCACTTGTGGATGATCATCGCGACCATGCCGGCGACATTGGCGGCAGGTGTATTGTAGCCGTTCTGCTCGAAGGCGCCGAGCGCGGCGATCTTGGCATAGGCGGGGATGTTGCGTCCGCTCAGTTCCTCGGGCAGGCCGGGGAACAGCAGCTTGTTCTCGGCCAGCAGCTTGTGCACCTCGGGAACGTAGCCTTCCCACGAATAGTGGAACTTCTCGCGCATTTCGGGCGTGACGTTCGCGTCGAACAGCGCGTTGATCTCCTGAACGATCGCCGCCGCTTCCGGGCCGAGATCGAAGTCGATCGGAACATCGCCCGATGCCGGCAGCGTCGCGGCCTCGCCCGCGTAGAGCCGGCGGCCGGCTTCCTCCAGCGAGAGGACGGGATCGCCCGCGACCAGCGGCCAGGCCTTGGCGCGCAAGTTGTACAGGTGGATGTCGTATTCGGTGGTGAGGCCATAGCCGCCGAAAGTGTGCAGGCCCTGCGCCACGGCGCGGGCGGCGGCGTCGCTGGCCCACCAGAACGCGATCGAGATGGCCGCGCCGGCGGTGGGGGCATCGTCGAAGATGTCGCGGATCGCCTTCCACACCAGGAACTTGGCGCCGTCGATATCGCACAGCAGATCGGCGAGCGGGTGCGAGATGCCCTGGAACGTGCCGATGAACTGGCCGAAGGCCTTGCGTTCGCAGGCATATTCGGCCGCGAGCTTGAGCGCCTGGCGGCCCATCCCGGAAAGGCCGATGGCGATGTACAGCTTCCACTCCTCGATCCCCGCGGCGAAGGCGGCCAGCGCTTCCGCGCCGGTGCCCAGCGTCGTGGCTTCCAGCGCGCCCAGGTCGATCTCGGCCAGCGGCGTGCTGGCCAGGTTGTCCTCGCCCCGGCGCGCGGCCTCGGGCACCGTGACCAGCACCACGGCATCGCCGTTGCGCGCGATCACCGCTTCGGCGACGCTGCCCCCGGCGATCCACTGGACGGGCTGCGTCGCCATGTCGCGCAACGCGATCGAGACGACCGCCTCGCCCGCGATCAGGCGTTCGAGCAGTTCGCCTTGCTCACCGATCTGGCCCAGCAGGCGCGCGGCCACCAGCGCTTCGGCCAGCGGCCCGGAAACCAGCGTGCGGCCGGCCTCTTCCATCAGCAGCGCCGCGTCGAACAGGCCCAGCTCCATGCCGCCGGCCGCTTCGGGCACGCGCATCGCGAAAGCGCCCAGCTCGGCCAGGCCCGACCACAGCGCCGGATCGAAGCCGCCGGTCTCGATAGCCTTGCGCACGCGCACGGTGCTCGAATTCTCGTCGAGAAACCGCGCGAAGGTGTCGCGCATCATTTCCTGTTCGTCGGTAAGGTCGAAATTCATGGTGAGGCTTTCCCAGGGGCTTCTTGTTGTCGTGGAGGCCGAAACGATCGGCCCGTCCCATGTTCAACACCACAGACGCGGGAGGGGTTCAATCGGCTTTTTGGCGCAATCGCCCGCGCGATGGATGGCGGGCGCGGCGTGGGCGGACGATCGCCGCCGCGATGCTCGTGACCCCGGCTGGCCCGTGTGCGAGGGGAATGTTAGCCCTGCCGTCAGGCGCGAGGGAGGGCAAACCTGCCCGCCCCCCGAAAAGCGCCCCGGAGAAGCCAATGCCCGATCCCCGCGATGCCACGACGCTGCCCGGCTATCGCCGCGTGCTGCGCGTCGAGCCGGGGGAGGGCAGCGTGCTGGCGATGCTGGAGGACGATATCCATTGCATGGCGGTGCGGATCGACCATGCCGACGGTATCGTCACGCGGGTCGATCCCGTGACCGACCGGATGCCCTGGACCATGTGCCCCGGCGCGGGCGCGGTGCTGGTCGCCACGTTCGCCGGCCTGCCACTGGCCGAGGTCACTGCCCGGCGGTCGAAGAAGCAGAACTGCACCCACCTGCACGATCTTGCCGTTCTGGCCGCGGCCCACGCGCATGACCGTGCGCCGATCGAATTCGCCGTGTTCGCCTCCGACCCGGTTGCAGGCAGGCGGCTGCTGGAAATCCGCCGCGACGGCGCGGTGCTGCATCACTGGGTCGAACAGGATGGCGTGCTGGTCTCTCCCCCGGACGTGGCGGGCCAATCGCTGCTGACCTTGCGTGACTGGATCGGCGGGCTGGCCGGCGATCGGCAGGAAGCCGCGCGGTTGCTGCGATGGGCATCGCTGGTGGCGCACGGCCGCACCATTCCCGAAGCCGAGCAGAGCGAGGCGGCGGCGCTGCCGCCCAATTGCTACACCTTCCAGCCCGAACGCGCGGCGCAGGCGCGGCGCGTGGGCGAACGGTTCGATTTCAGCGCCGGTTCGCGCGTGCCGCTGGCCGGTTTGCATGATAGAATAGATGCCGCCCGGAGCCGGAACTCCGCAGACGCAAACCAGACCTGGGAGAAGACCGATGAAAATGAATGACATGGTGATCATCAGTGTCGATGATCACATCAGCGAACCGCCCGACATGTTTCAGAACCACTTGTCCGGCGCGGCGCTGGAAAGCGCGCCGAAACTGATCCAGGACGCGAACGGCAAGGACTTGTGGGTCTATCAGGGGCTGCAGTTTCCCTCGGTCGGGCTCAACGCGGTGGTCGGCCGGCCGTTCGAGGAATACGGCATGGAGCCGACCTCGCTCGATCAGCTGCGCGACGGCTGCTACAATGTGCATGAGCGCATCAAGGACATGGACGTCAACGGCATCGCCGCCTCGCTCAACTTTGGCAGCGTGTTCGATTTCGCCGGCGGGCGGCTCCACCGCGTGCCGGACAAGGATCTCGCGAAGATCCACATCAGCGCCTACAACGACTGGCATATCGACGAATGGTGCGGCGCCTATCCCGGCCGCTTCATCCCCTGCGCCATCCTGCCGACCTGGGACATGGACGCGACGATCGCCGAGCTGAAGCGCGTTTCGGCCAAGGGCTGCCACACCGTCTCGATCAGCGAGAACCCGACCTGCCAGGGCCTGCCCAGCATCCACAATGCCTATTGGGACCCGTTCTACGCGGCGATCAACGAACTGGACATGACGATCTGCCTGCACATCGGCGGTGGCAACCCGGCGCCGCACGCCTCGATGGAGACGCCGATCGAGGCGTGGATCTCCACCATGCCGATGTCGATCGCCTATGCCGCCTCGGACTGGCTGCAACTGGAAGCGCTGCACAAGTATCCCGACTTGCGCATCGCGCTTTCGGAAGGCTCGATCGGCTGGGTGCCCTATTTCACCGAGCGGGCGGACTTTTCCAACTGGCGGCACAAGGCGTGGACCAATTCGCGCTTCCAGCAGATGAAGCCGAGCGAGATGTTCAGGCGACACTTCCTCAACTGCTTCATCGACGATGCCTTCGGCCTGCAGAACATCCGGTTCATCGGCGAGGACAACATCGCCTATGAATGCGATTATCCGCATTCCGACACGCTCTGGCCCGAAGTGCCCGAGCATCTGTGGCCGACGATCAATCACCTGACCGACGCGCAGATCGACAAGATCACGCACCGGAACGCGATGCGCTGGTTTCGCTTCGATCCCTTCGCGCATTTTACCCGCGAGGAACTGACGGTCGGCGCGCTGCGCGAGAAGGCCAGGGCCGAAGGCGTCGATACCACGCCCAAGTCCTCGGCGGGCGAGCGGCCGGTCGACGAGGGGGACGATCGCCCGGTCACTTCGGGCGATATCATGAAGATGTTCATGCGCCATGAGGACAAGGACCGCATGTCGCGCGTGACGACGGCGGCCACCGCCGACGCCTGATCGGCGCGGATCGCCAATGAGAAAGGGCCGCGCCGGTATCCCCGGTGCGGCCCTTTCCCTTGGGAGAAGGTCTGGCTGGCAAACAGCCGGCGCGATGCGCCGCTGTCAGGCGGCGGACTGCAAAGGCTCGACGTTGGAAAGGCCGGGGTCGGGCAGGCAGGTGCGCATGGCATCGCCCATGCATTGCAGCAGCCCTTCGGCGTTCACTTTCTCGTCGCGGCCATAGATCACGCTGATCACCAGCGGGTGGCCGTCGGGCTGGCGCGGGATGAGCACCGAAAGCGCTTCCGCGCCGCTGCCGAAGCCGGCGGGGCCGAAAGCGTACTTCGCCTCGCGGCAAGTCTCGATCTTCGCCATCATGTCGGAGAACGAGAACTTGGCATCCTCGCGCGCTTCGGCGTTGATCCGGCGCACGATGCCTTCGCAGCGCGGGCGGGCGATGGTCGAAAGCATCAGCCAGCCGGCCGCGCTGGCGACGAGCGGTTCCTTGGCGCCGCCCGACAGCTCGCGCGTGGCGGCCGGGGCACGCGGGCCGTGGTGCCAGTTCACCACTTGCGCATCGAGCCCGACCAGCCCGGAGAGCACGACCGAAAGCCCGGTCTGCGCCGCCAGCCGATCGACCAGCCGGATCAGCCGGCCATCGCGCACCATCTCGGGCTGGCCGGCGGTGCCGAGCAGCGCGGCGCGCGGGGTGAGGCTGTAGGCGCGCGAATGCGAATCCTTGTGGAGAAGGCCAAGCTCGACGAGGCTGGAAAGCAGCTCGGACGTGCTCGACTGCGGCCGGTTGTAGCGGCGGACGATATCCATCACCGTCGCTTCGCGGTGCGCCTCGTCAAAATATTCGAGAACCTCGATGACGCGACGGGCGATCTTGGCCTTGTTCGTCGCCGACAGCTTCGCAGCCATTTGCCTCTCCTCCGTTGTCTGCTTGTATACGAAGATTTGTCTCCGGCTTCCGGCTTGTCAACCGAAAATGAAGTCTCTTCGTTTTTTCCTCACCTTGTTTAGCATCAAGCCGCGATGCCTGACAAGTCCGCAATGGCCGCGCCGCTCGGTTCGGCGCGATTCGGCCACGGTTCGCACGGGCTGGCCAAGCGGCGGGCGGAGGGGCATGAGTCGCGGATAGGACCGGATTCGTGATTAGGACGAGCGATATATCCGAAATGGATACCAGGGCGCTGACGATCGCCGCGCGGCGGCTGTGGGTGGGCGAATCGCCGTTCACCGGGCCGCTGGCCTTCGTCGATCTCGATGCCTGCGGCGAGGAGCCCTTCGCCATCGCGTTGCCGCCATGCCCGGTGATCGGTTTCGGCGTTGCGGCGGGCTGGCTGGCGGGGCAGCTCGATGCGGTGATCGCGCCGCCGGTCACGCCTGCGGCGATCGCCGCGCAAGTCATGGCCCGCCCGCTCGCGGCGGCAAGCGTGGTGCAATTGCTGCGCCTCCTGCCGGGGCTGGATGGCGAGCAGGGGCTGGTCGCCGAATCGATGGCCTATGCGATGCTGCAGGCCAGCGGCGAGCATAGCGCCTGGCAGGCGGCGCGCCCTTCCGGCATGGCGCCCGCTGCCGCCGGCACCGTGCGCGTCGAACGCCGTGACGATCGCCTCACCATCACGCTTGACCGGCCCGATGCGGGCAATGCGATCGACCGGGCCATGCGCGATGCGCTGCACGAAGCGCTGGCGCTGGCCGCCGCCGACCCGGATCTGACGCGAATCTCGCTGCGCGCGGCGGGCAAGGCGTTCAGCCTCGGCGCCGATCTGGCCGAGTTCGGCACGACCGCCGATCCCGCCACGGCCCACGCCATCCGCGCGCGCACGCTGCCGGCGCGGATGGCCTTGCGCTGCGCCGACCGGCTCGACGCGCATGTGCGGGGGGCCTGCATCGGTGCCGGGCTGGAACTGGCGGCATTCGCCGCGCGGCTGACGGCGGCGCCCGGCGCGTGGTTCCAGTTGCCCGAGCTGGCCATGGGCATCCTGCCGGGCGCGGGCGGCTGCGTTTCGCTGACCCGGCGCGTAGGGCGCCAGCGCGCGGCGCTGCTGATCCTTTCGGGCAAGCGGCTCAGTGCGCGGCAGGCGCTAGACTGGGGCCTGATCGACGCCATCGTGGACGAGGCGCCCTGACACGAATGTGGCACTGACGTCCACGGCGGCGAGCCGTTCGCACGCCCGCCGCCAGGGCCGGTCGAGCAGGCACAGGTCGGCCGGGCCGCCAACCGCGATGCCGCGATGCCGCGTGAGATCCTCGGGATCGGCCAGGTAGAGCGCCAGCGCCGCATCGGGAGCGAGCGCTTCGTCCGCGCCGATCACCGCGCCGCCCGCCGTGGTCCGGCTCACCGCAGCCGCCATGGCGGCCCAGGGATCGGCCGAGCCGAACGGCGCGTCGCTGCCGCCGACCAGTGCCACGCCCGCTTCAGCCAGGCTGCGCAGGCGGTAGAGATCGCCATGGTGGCGCGCCTCGACATCGGCGAGATAGCGATCGCCACGCTCGGCCACGAAGTGCGGCTGTACGCAGACGCGCAGGCCCAGCGCGGCGATCCGGCCGACCAGTTCGGGCGAGGCGACCGAGGCGTGCTCGATCCGGTCGCCCGGCATGGCGCCCGCCCCCTCGAACGCGGCGAGCGCGAAGACCAGCTCCACTTCCGACACGCAATGGACCGCGACGGCGCGGCCTTGCCGGTGGGCCTGGACGACGAAGGCCGTCGCATCATCGAAAGCGGGCAGGGCGGCCTCGTGCAAGTGCAGCTTGGCCGGGCCGATATGCCAGGCGCCGGGCGCGGCTTCGGCCAGCGAGAGCGCGCCGGCCAGCGTGCAGTGCTGCGCCAGCGATCCGCCCGCGATCTGCGCGGCGACATGCGCGGCTATCGCCGGATCGTTGCGCGGCGACATGTCGGTCACGCCGGTCACGCCGCGACGCGCCAGCGCGGCGCTGACCGCGCCGAGATCGGGCGGCAGGCTGCCGAGCGCGCGTTGCAGCCAGACGTCCTCGTCGAACAGCCGTCCGGTGAAGCGGGCGCCGACCCGTTCCAGCCCCTCGGGCGGGTCGGCGCGGGCCAGCAAGTCTGCCAGCGCGGCATGGTTGAGCAGCCACATGCGGCCCGATCGGTGCTGGATGCGCAAGGGGCGATCAGCCACGAAGCGGTCGAGTTCATCGGCATCGGGCAAGCCGCCCAGCACGCTTTCGTGAAAGCCGATGCCGCGTATCCAGCCGGTGCCGGGCCGGCGCAGTCGCGCGGCAAGCGCCGGCGCATCGGTGACTTCGGGCGGGCCGCAAGGCACCGAAGCCTCGCGCGCGGCCAGTGCGGCCAGGTGGATGTGGTGATCGTGCAGGCCGGGCAGGAGCGCATGTCCGCGTGCGGCGATCACCCGCTCGCCGGGACGTGCGGCCAGGTGGCCGATGGCGGCGATCGCATGGCCTTCGATCCGCACATCGGCTCGGCCGTGCCCGAACACCTCGGCATCGTGGATCAGCACGCGGTGGATCGGCACGCGGCCAGGCCGGGCAGGTAGCGCGGCGTATCCGCGCCGAGCGGGCGCACCTCGCCCCACAGCGGACGGCGCGCGACCGTGGGAAAACGCTGGCCCACCGCCGCCGCCCAGGCGCGCAGTTCCCGCGTGAGCGCGGCGGCATCGTGCGCCCGCTCCTCGGCCAGTGCGCGCGCGGCGATCGCGCTCATCGCGAAGCCGATGCGCCGGGCCCCGCCGTCTTGCAGCGCGCGCCAGCCTTCGCGCGCCGCGACGATCCCGGTGAGCGGATCGGCAATCGCATCGCCGACATAGCCCATGGTCCCGCTCGCCTCGGCCAGCGCGCGGCTGAGCCCGGCGGCGACGCCGCAATCGTTGCCGATGCCGGTCCAGTTGGCTGCCTCCCCGCGCGCGCCGTGGCCTGTGACGGTGAGCCAGACGAGCCCCGGCACCGCGCGCACCAGCGCATCGGCATCGATCCCGAGATGGCGCAGCGCGCGCGGGCGCGAGGATTCGATCACCACGTCGGCACGCCGGATGAGCCCGACCAGCTCGGCCTTTTGCGCCGCGTCGGCGAAATCGACCAGGATGCTGGCCTTGCCCTGGTTGATCAGGTCGAATGTGGCCGGATCGTCGCGGCGGATCAGGTCGGGCCGGGTCAGGCTCTCCACTTTCACCACGTCCGCGCCGGCCAGCCAGAGCAGATGTCCGGCAAGCGGCCCCGCCCAGATCGCCGAGAGGTCGATCACCAGCGGCCGGTGGCCGCGCGGCCGGTCGCGCGGCGGGCCGCGCGTCATGATCTCCACAGGCGGCGAGGCGGGCGTTTCGTGCGCCGAGGCCACCGGCAGGCCGAGATCGCGCCCGCGCGTGACGAGATCGGCGCAATCGCGCGCCAGCACGGCGGCGGCGATCGCCGCGTTGTCGGCGATGGCGATGGTTTCGTCACCGAACAGCGCGGGCAGCAGTTGGCGATCCTCGGCGCGGATCAGCGTGAGCGCGAACCAGCCGCCATCGCGCGTGGGCATCAGCCGGCTGCCGCCCAGGCCGGCCGAGACCGGGCCGTTGATCGTGTAGACCCCGTTGGACCCACGCTCGCCCATCAGCGTCGCGCCATCCAGCGCGGCGATGCGCGGCGATGCGGTTTCGGCGGCCAGCGTCTTGAGCTGCCGGTCGGCCCAGCGCGCGAGCGGGATCGCCGGGCCGCCGCTCCGCGCCTTATTCGGCGCCCTATTCGGCGCCCTATTCGGCGCCCTATTCGGCAAGGACTTCCTTGACCTTGCGCCGCAGCAGCTTGCCCATTTCGTTGTAAGGCAGTTCGGAAGTGAACAGGATCTTCTCGGGCACGCGCGAGGAGCGCAGGCGGCCGCGCACGAGGTCCTTGAGCTCGGCCTCGGACGGCGGCTGATGCCCTTCGCGCGTGACCACCGCGACGCCCACCGCCTCGCCCCATTCGACCGAGGGGATGCCCACGGCCGCGACATCGGAAATCGCCGGGTGGGTCAGCAGCACGTCCTCGATCTCGCCGGGTGACATGTTCTCGCCGCCGCGCACGATCACGTCGTCGGCCCGGCCCGAGAGGAACAGATAGCCGTCCTCGTCCAGATAGCCGGCATCGCGCGTGGGGAACCAGCCATCGGCGGTCAGCGCGCTCTTTTCCTTGTATTCGCCCGAGACCTGGTCGCCCCGCACATAGATCTCGCCCGGCTCGTTGGGGCCGCAGACCCGGCCCTCCTCGTCGCGGATCTCGATCTCGACAGTGGGCAGCGGCACGCCCACCGAAGACAGGCGGGCGCGGACCCTGGGATCGTCCGAGGCGTGCGCGGCGCGGTGCTCCTCGGGGCCGAGCAGGGCGATGGTCGAGCTGGTCTCGGTCAGGCCATAGGCATTGGTGAAGCTGGCTTGGGGAAACAGGTCCAGCGCGCGGTGGATGATCTCCAGCGGCATCTTGCCGCCGCCATAGGCCACCGCGCGCAGCGATCCGAGATCGGCGGCGTGGCCCTTGTCGATCGCCTCGATGATGCGCGACAGCATGGTCGGCACGACGAAGGCGTTGCTCACCTGCTCCTGCGCGACAAGGTCGAGCCAGCCTTCGGGCGAGAACGACGGCAGCATCACGATCTTGCGATTGGCGTAGATCGATGACATCAGCGCTGAAATGCCGGCGATGTGATAAGGTGGCACCGAAACCAGCGCGGCATCGCTTTCCTCGGCCGCGCCGAACTCGACCGAGCCCAGGATATAGCCCAGCAGGTTCGAATGGCGCAGGATCGCCGCCTTGGGCGCGGCGGTGGTGCCGCTGGTGAACAGCTGCACCGCGATGCCCTGGCCCGGATCGTATTCGCGCTCGTCATCCGCCGGCCAGACTTCCTGTGTCTTGAGCGTGAACAGCTCGCGCGCATAGACGGTGTGGCCCTGCTCGCCCGCGATCCGCTCGACGCGTTCCTCGTCGCCGACCACCAGCGCCGGCGCGATCCGATCGAGCAGCGCGGCCAGGTCCGCGTCGGGCAGGCGATAGTTGAGCGGGCAATAGGGCACGCCGGCCAGCGCCGCGCCGAACAGCGCGATCACCGCCGCCTCGCTGCTCTCGTCGAGCAGCGCGACGTATTCCGCGCCGCTTTCCTGGATCAGCTCGAAGGCGCCGCGCGCCGCGCTCAGGAGGTCGCCGTAAGTCCAGCGCTTGCCGTCGCAGACGAGGCCGATACGGTCGGGCGCGGCGTCGGCGGCCATTTCCAGGAGAAGGGCGATGTTCATCGGGGCTTGCGGAACCTCAGATGCGGGGCTGCGGGTGGGGGCTTGGCGTCAGGTCTGGCAGGCGATCAGTCGGACGCGGGCAGCGGCTTGGCATCCTTGATGACCAGCGCGACGCCATCGACCGAAAGCGAGCCCTTGCCCGGCTTGACGCAGAGCAGCTCGTACTTGCCGTCGGCATCGACATAGCGCTTGCCCATCAGCGTGCCGGCGGAGAAATCGGGCGAGAGCGGGGCCGGTTCCGCCGGCTTGGCCTCACCCATCGGCGCGCCGCCGCATTCGATCGTGCCGTCGCCGGAACGGATCACCATCACTTCGGTGTCGCAGGCGGCGCTCTTGAGACGGGTACCGGGTTTCATGGCCAAATTCCTCGATTCTGGATTATCGTTTCATGCGAAATGCGCCGCACGCCTTTAAGCGAGCGGTATGCCCGGATTCAAGCGCGAGTTCCAGCGATGCCGCCCCAGTAACGTGGCATCGCCGCCGCGAACGCTCAGGCGATCGCGCCACTGGCCTTGAGCGCCGCGATCCGGGCCCAGTCCAGCCCGTGTTCCAGCAGGATCTCCTCGGTATGCTCGGACGCCTGCGGCGCGCGGGTGGCGCGGATCGGCTCGTGATCGAACTGGACCGGGCTGCGCACGAGCCGGATCGGCGGCGACCCGTCGATCGGATCGACCTCGATGAAGGCATCGTTGGCGATCGCCTGCGGGTCCTGCCCCAGATCGAGCAGGCTTTGCACCGCCGCCCACTGGCCCTTCATCGTCTTGAGATGCTCGCGCCAATAGGCGAAGGGCCGGGCGGCGAAGGCCGCGGCGATGATCTGGCTGGCCGCCGCGCTGTTTTCCATCAGCGCCAGCGCATCGGCAAAGCGCGGATCGTCGGCCGCCTCGGGCACCCCCAGATGCGTGAAGGTGTCGCGGATGCAAGGGCCGGGCACCAGGATGAACAGGCTGATGACGCGGTTGTCGGCCGTCTGGAAATGGCCGAGGAACGGGTTCACCAGGGCGCCGCCGGGCCTGGGAATGCCCACGCGCATCTGCTTGCCGGTGTGCAGGTAAGGCGCCACCACCATGCCCGACATCCACATCGCGCTGTTGAGCAGCGAGACGTCGACCTCGGAAGGCTCGCCCGTCTGCGATCGGTGGAACAGCGCTGCCGCGATGCCGCCGGCCAGGTACATCCCGCTCATCGAATCGCCCATGCCACCCACGCCCATGGTCAGCGGCACGTCGAACTCCTCGGGCGTCAGCGCATGGGCAACGCCCGAGTGGATCCAGAAGGCGGTGGCATCGAATCCGCCGCGATCGCGGTCCGGCCCCTTGTCGCCAAAGCCGCTGCCGCGCGCGTAGATGATGTCCGGGTTGGCTGCGCGGATCTGCTCGACATCGATGCCCAGCTTGCGGCGCACGCCGGGCAGGTAATTGGTGAGGAAGACATCGGCCTCGCGCGCCAGTTCGTAGACCAGATCGCGCCCTTCGGGATGCGACACGTCGATGCCGATGCTGCGCTTGCCCCGGTTGGGCTGCTCGATCATCGGGTTGACCACCGGATCGAGCTGGACGCCCCCGATCGAGCGCATCCCGCGCTGCGCGTCACCGCGCAGCGGATGCTCCACCTTGATGACGTCGGCGCCCCAGTCCGCCAGGACGGCGCCGGTGGCGGGCACGAAGACGTACTGGGCCACTTCCAGGACCCGGACGCCTTGCATCACCCGCTTCATGCCGGCGCTCCGCCCAGCGGGAGCGAGGTCAGGCGATCGCGCCTTTCGCCTTCAGTTCCTCGATGCGGTCCCATTCCAGGCCCATTTCCATGAGCACGATCTCGGTATGCTCAGAGGCTTGCGGCGCGCGCGTGGTTTCCAGCGCCTCGCCATTGAATTGCACCGGGCCGCGCACGAGCTTGAGCGGCTTGCCGCCATCCGCGCCCTCGACCTCGATGATCATGTCGTTGGCCAGCGCCTGGTTGTCGGTCAGCAGGTCCTTGAAGCTCTGCACCGGCGCCCACTGGCCCGAATAACCCTTCAGGTGCTCGCGCCAGTATCCGAACGGCTTGGAGGCGAAGGCCTTGACCATGATCTCGCTGGCGGCGGCGGCATTGTCGAACAGCGCGCGCGGTTCGGAAAAGCGCGGATCGTCGGCGGCCTCGGGCACGCCGATATGCTCGAACAGGCTGCGGATATGGCCGGTCGGGCTGATCGTGCACATGTTGATCGTGCCGCCATCCGAGGTGCGGAAGTTGCCCATGAACGGGTTCACGCCCGAGCCGCCCGAAGTGGGCATCCCGTTGCGGGTAAGGATATCGGTTTCCATGACCTGGGCGATCAGCGCGCCCGAAGCCCACCACGCGGTGGACAGCAGCGAGACGTCCAGTTCGATCGCCTCGCCGGTCTTCTCGCGGTGGAACAGCGCGGCGGAAATGCCGCCGGCGATGAACATGCCGCCGATCGAATCGCCGAACGCGGGAATGCCTTGCGACAGCGGGCCCTCGAGTTCCTCGGGCGTCATCGAATAGGCGATGCCGCTACGCGACCAGAAGCAAGTGCCGTCAAAGCCGCCGACTTCGCGCTCGGGGCCCTTGTTGCCCAGCGCCGAGCCGCGCGCATAGATGATGTTCGGGTTGGCCGCGCGGATATGCTCGATGTCGAACTTGTTCTTCTGCCGCACTTGCGGGAGATAGTTGGTCAGGAACACGTCGCACTGCTTGGCCAGTTCATAGAGCACTTCCTGGCCTTCGGGAGTGGCAAGGTCGATGCCGACCGAGCGCTTGCCGCGATTGGGGTGTTCGATCAGCGTGTGGCGCAGCGGATCGAGCTTCACCCCGCCCATGTTGAGGAAGCCGCGCTGCGTATCGCCGCGCACCGGATGCTCGATCTTGATCACGTCGGCGCCCCAGTCGGCGAGAATCGCGCCGGCGGCGGGGGTGAAAGTGAACTGCGCAACCTCAAGGACGCGAACGCCCTCCATCACCTTTGTCGACATACCTGCTCGCTTCCTGTTTTTCCGTTCGATCGCGCGGCTTTGCGGGCCGTTTCGCATGGGTTGGGTTTGCGCGGAAACCGGCGGACTGGCAACCGTGGTGGTGATCGTACAGACGATGAAATCGGGGCGAATTGCGGCACTGCACAAATTTTGCTGCAAGTGCGAGCAATCGTAACTATCTATATTAAGGAGATAAAATTCCGTGTTGAGCGAATTGTGCACGCGATTGCAGCATTTGCAATTGACTCTGGCGGGTTGAACTCCTAACCTAGTTTAGTAAGTGCAAGAACACCTCCCCGATGTGGGCAACATGGAGATACACAGATGAAGAAGTTTGCCGCTCTCGCCGCCGTTGCGACCATCGCCACCCTGGCCGCTCCGTCGATCGCTTTCGCCGAGACCACCCAGGCGGTCCACGAAGTGACCGAGGAAGCTGCCGCTCCGGTCGAAATCAACGCGGGCAAGATGCTGTACAGCGCCGCTGGCTATCGCATCGCGCCGATCTATCGCGTCAGCGCCGAAGGCAACCCGCAGGTGATCCTGAACGGTCGCCTGGTCACTGTCCCGGCTTCGACCATCACCGACGTTGACGGCAAGGTGACGACCTCGCTCACCAAGAAGGAAATCGCCAGCGCCAAGTAATCGGCTCTGGGATTGACCCTGCAAGAAAGGGCGGCGCATTGCGCCGCCCTTTTCGTTTGGCGTTATTATATAACGCGTGCCCAAGCGCGACTGGAGGTGCTAGATGCTAGCGCCTAACCAGATCGTGAGTCTTTGGGACATGCTGGAAATTTCTGCCGAACGCTTTTCCCGCGCGTTGATGAACTTCACCATGATGCGCCATCTGCTCGGGCAGATTAACACTCTCCCTGGGGGAAGCGACTCATTGAATGAGGCTTCGATTCAGGGAGTTCTGGAAAACCTAGACGGTATGGAACGTGAACTTGACACCCTAGGTGCCAAGTTCACCATCATGGCAGTTCGTGATCTTAAAGCGCAAATCCAAGACGGCGAGGATCGCGCTTTTATATTATCGCCTAGGGCTTACGACATAGAAAGGCGCCTACAAGACGAGCTAAAATCGGTCACGATGTTTATCGTAGACGCTAGTCACGCTGAATTATATGCAAACTCAGAGAATTTTCTTGATGAAGCATCGCAGAAGGTATTTCCATCAGCAATATTTGACTGTCGTGAAGCGGGAAAGTGCTTTGCGCTTTCTCGATACACCGCTTGCGTATTTCATTTGATGAGGGCCACCGAGGCGGTTGCGATTATTCTTGCAGATAAGATTGGAGTGCCCCCTAAGAAAAGTAATGGTGAGACATTCACTCTTGGGCAATTGTCGGACAAGATATTAGAAAAAATAAAAGAATTGCCTTCTGGTATCGCAAAAGACGAATGGCATGGAGTGAATGTTTTTCTAACAAGTTGCAACCGCGCCTTTCGCACAAAAACAGCTCATCCGGTTGAGACTTACACAGAAGAAGAAGCTAAAGAAATATTATCTTTTACGCGTGGATTTATAAAAGCATCATCCAGTCTTATCTGACTTTGCCCGCCGAACAAAACCATCGAGTGCCTTGCCAGCCTCAATGGGGCTTAGTTCTCCAGCGTCGATTAGCTTTTGAGCCTCGCGCTTGAATCGCTCGCTCTGCTCCGCTTGCGTCTCGGCGTTTTGCTTCTTTGGCATCAAACCCTCGCACTAGCTGTTTGATAGGTAAGACGCTTCCCGATGATGCCTGAAAGCAGAGCATCGGCACGGTCGGCGTCGTTGCAGCCGAGCGCCACGCGGTTGTTATACCGGAACTCAAACTCGGCAAGGTATCCGGGGCTATCCCCTACTGACGTTATCGTAGATCCGGTCGATGAAGCCGCGCAGCTGGGCCAGTTCCTCGTCCGAGAAGCCTTTCATCAGCTTTTCCTCGCTCTCCCTGGCGATCGTCGCCAGCCGGGCGAGCAGGGGTTCGGCCGCATCGGTGAGGTAGACGGCGCGCGCGCGCCGGTCGTCGGGGCGGTCGCGCCGTTCGAGCAGGCCGTCGGCGCAGAGCCGGTCGATCAGCCGGCCGGCCGATGCTTCCGACATCTCGAGCGCTTCGGCGATCGTCCGCTGGGTCGAGCCGGGATGGCGCGAGACCACCGCGATCATCGCCCATTGCGAGCGCGTGACACACAGGTTCGCGACCTTGCGATCGAAATTGTTGCGCATCATCCGCGCGATGATGGTCAGGCGAAGGCCGATTTGCCGCCGCGTGTCGTACGAAGGATCGTTCAGATCGTTGTCGAACTGATCGGTGATCGGATTTCCCGTCGGAGGGCTCACCATGCCTGCCTTAGCCGCATCCGCATCAGACGCGTTCGATGATGATCGCGGGGGCCATGCCGCCGGCCGCGCACATGGTGATCAGGGCATAGCGGCCGCCCGAGCGTTCCAGTTCATCCAGCGCGGTGCCGATCAGGATCGCGCCGGTCGCGCCGATCGGGTGGCCCAGCGCGATCGAGCCGCCGTTGGGATTCACTTTCGCCCGATCGAGATCGAGGTCGCGAATGAACTTTTCCACGACGACGGCGAAAGCTTCGTTGATTTCCCAGACGTCGATATCGTCCTTGGTCAGCCCCGCCTTGGCCAGCACTTTCTTCGCGGCCGGGACCGGCGCGTTGAGCATCAGCGTGGGATCATCGCCGACATTGGCCATGGCGACGATCCGCGCGCGCGGCTTGAGGCCGTGCTTTTCGGCATAGTCTTTCGAGGCCAGCAGCACCGCCGCCGCGCCATCGACCACGCCCGAGGAGATGCCGACATGGTGGATCGGCTCGAATTCAAGGCCGGGATATTTCTTCTGGACCAGTTCCTTGTAGGTCGGCCCGTCCTTTTCCGAAGGCATGTTGAAGAACATCTCGAACGCGGGCTTGAGCTGCGCGAGGCTTTCCCTGGTCGTATCGGGGCGGGGGTATTCCTCGTGATCGAGAATGACGTTGCCGTCATCGTCCTTCACCGTGATCGTCGATTTGGCGAACCGGCCTTCGTTCAGCGCGATGGCCGCGCGGCGCTGGCTTTCGGCGCCGAGGACTTCGAGATCTTCGCGCGTGATGCCTTCGATCGCGGCGATGGCATCGGCGGCGACGCCCTGGTTGGTCTGCGGGTGCTTGGCCTGGAGGCGCGGGTTGCTCACGCCCATGCCGGCCGAGCCGACGCCGGCCTCGCGCAGCTTGGCGCCATAGTAGTTGACGTAGGAAAGCTGTTCCGAACCACCGGCGATGACGAGATCTTCCATCCCCGCCATGATCTGGCCGGCGGCCAGGTTCGTCGCGGTCAGGCCGCTGCCGCAGAAGCGGTTGAGGCTGACGCCGCTGGCCTTCACGTCATAGCCCGCGTCCAGCGCGGCCATGCGGCCGATGTCGCCCGCCTGCAGGCCCATGGTGGCCGAAGTGCCCCAGATCACGTCGTCGACATCGGCGGTGTTGAGGTTGTTGCGCTCTTTCAGGGCAGCCAGCACGGTTGCGGCCAGATGCTCGGGATGCATTTGCGAAAGGGCGCCCTTGCCCATCTTGCCAAGGCCACGGGGGGTACGAACCGCGTCGATGATATAGGCCTCGGCCAAGGTACTTCTCCTGTTGATTCCGCATGGCGATTCCCGCGGGAATCCGCTTCAGACTGGAGGTGGTCATGCTAGGGCGGGTGTGCAATTGCAATCCGCCGCGCATCGCCGAGGCGATTGCCTTCAAAAGTTAGTATATCGCCGGCGTGGACAAACGCGGGGTTCGTCCGGCCGGAGGCGGCGGCGCGCTTGACGCGGTCCGCGCCCCGGACAACAGCATGTTCGACAAGATCTGACGGGGAAGCGGATTTCATGGCGCAGGGGGCGGACACCACGACGGCGCAGGCACCGGAGGGCGCCTTCGCGCCCTTGCGCGAGCGAGCGTTCCGCAACATCTGGTCTGCCAGCGTCCTGTCGAACTTCAGCCAGCTTTTCCTGGGCGTGGGCGCGGCCTGGGAAATGACCCGGCTCAGTTCCTCGCCCAGCATGGTCGCGCTGGTGCAAACCGCGATGATGCTGCCGCTGATGCTGGTGACACTGCCGGCCGGCGCGATCGCGGACATGTTCGACCGGCGGCGGATCGCCATCACCGGGCTCTGCTTTTCGGCGCTCAGCGCGGCGGCGCTGGCGACGGTGGCCTTTCTCGGCCTGACCACACCCTGGCTGCTGCTGGGTTTCTGCGTGCTGATCGGCGCGGGCGTCGCGCTGTTCTCGCCCTCGTGGCAGGCTTCGATTCCCGAGCAGGTGTCGCGCCAGAACCTGCCGGCCGCGATCGCGCTGGGCACGATCAGCTACAATGTCGCGCGCAGTTTCGGGCCGGCGCTGGGCGGGCTGATCGTGCTCGCCGCCGGGGCCAAGGCGGTCTTCACGCTGACGGCGGTGCTTTATACGCCGCTGCTGATCGCCTTCATCCTGTGGAAGCGGCGGCACATCCCCTCGCGCCTGCCGCCCGAGCGGATCGACCGGGCGATCGTGGGCGGGGCCCGCTATGCGCTGCATTCGCCCGCGATCCGCACCGCGCTGGTGCGGGTGCTGATCTTCGGGCTGACCACCGCGACCTCGTCGGGCCTGGCGCCGCTGGTGGCCAAGCAATTGCTGCGTGGCGATGCCGCGACCTTCGGCATCCTGCTGGGCGCGCAAGGCGTGGGCGCGGTGCTGGGCGCGCTGTTCGTCAGCGCGATCCGGGAGAAGATCGGCGCGGAGCGCGCGATCCGGCTTTTCGCTATCGGCACCGGGCTGGCGCTGATCGCGATCGGCTTCAGCCAGTCGCTCGTCACCAGCTGCATCGCCTTCTTCGTGATCGGGGCGTGCAATATCCTGACTGTCGCGCTGCTCAACGTCAGCGTGCAGATGTCGGCGCCGCGCTGGGTGACGGCGCGGGCGCTTTCGCTGTTCTCCTCGGCGATCACGGTGGGCGTGGGCGTGGGCGCCTGGGCGTGGGGCGAGTTCGCCGCGAGCCACAGCGTCGCGATGGCCTTTACCGTCTCGGGCCTCGCCGCCATGGCCACCGCCGTGCTCGGGTTCCTGCTGCCGATGGAGCGCGAGGTGGAATCGGACAATTCGACCGTCGAGATCGGCTACGAGCCCGAAGTGGCGATGGCGCTGAAACTGCGGTCGGGGCCGGTGGTGATCGAGGTCGAGTACGATGTCGAGCCCGAGCAGGCGCGCGATTTCTATGGCGTGATGATGCAGATGCGCAACGTGCGCAAACGCATCGGCGGGTTCGACTGGTCGATCTCGCGCGATATCGAGAATCCCGCCATCTGGATCGAGCGCTATCACTGCCCGACCTGGGGCGATTACTTGCGGATGCGCGATCGCTACAGCCAGGCCGATTTCGTCGTGCAGGGCCACGCTGATGCCTATCATCGCGGCGAAGGCCGGCGCGTGCGGCGGATGCTGGAGCGGCCGTTCGGATCGGTCCGCTGGAAGGCGGAATCGCTCGATCCACTGCAGGAAACGGTCAACTACATCGTCCCCTGAGCAAGCCGCGAGAGCATGGGTGTTGCGTTTGGGCTGCACTTGGCGAGATATTTTGACGGCTGCCCAAAACCGCGCTGGAAAAGTGCGTTTCGCCGGCTAAGTACGCCTCCAAGAATAGGGAGGATCTCATGAAAAAGGCAGCATTCCGCACATCCGCGTCCGCGATCGGCATCATCGGCCTGGTGGCGTTCTCATCGGTTCCGGCGCTCGCCCAGGCCAGCGCCGACACTGGCGCGCAGGCGGCCGAGGACACGTCGAACGACGAGGGGCTGATCATCGTCACCGCGCAACGCCGGTCCGAAGCGCAAGTCGACGTGCCGATCACCATCACCACGCTGAACACGCAGCAGCTTGAGACGGCGAACGTCCAGCAGCTCACTGATATCGCGAAGATCACCCCGGCGCTGCGCTTCGATCGCCAGTCGCAGTTCGTCCAGCCCTCGATCCGCGGTATCGGCACGGGCATCACCACCGCGGGCGGCGGTTCGAACGTGGGCATCTATATCGACGGCTTCTATTCGCCAAACCCGGCGGCGGCGAACTTCTCGCTGATGAACGTGGACAGCATCCAGGTGCTCAAAGGTCCGCAAGGCACGCTGTTCGGCCGCAACACCACGGGCGGCGCGATCCTGCTCCAGACCTCCGAACCCAGCTATGAGCCCAACGCGCAGGCGAAGATCCGTTATGGCCGCTTCAACCAGGTGCAGGCGCAGGCCTATTCGACTTATGGCCTGTCCGATCGCGTCGCCTTCGATATCGAGGGGCTGTTTGCCCATGGCGATGCCTTCCAGCGCAACATCGCCACGGGCGAGCGGGATCGGTCCTATCGCAACTGGTCAGTCCGGCTCGGGTTCAAGGCGGATATCACCGACACCGTCTCGGCATTGCTGCGCTACCAGCACAACGAGGTCCGCGATCCGCGTTCGGAGCTGACCAACACGTTCGTCGATCCCGATCTGGGCGCGACGGCGGCCACGTTCGCACCGCCTTCGAGCTATACCACGGCGAAGAACTTCTACGCGCCGGGCGCCGATCACCGCTTCTTCGCGTCGAACCAGGATATCGTGCAGCTGACGATCAAGGCCGACCTCGGCTTTGCCGATCTGGCATCCTACACGCAGTATCGCCAGGAGAATAACAACGCGTCGGAGGATCTCGATCACATCTCGCTGACGCTGTTCCAGCTTGGCCTGCCGGTGATCAACAAGACCTGGACGCAGGAATTCCTGCTGACGTCCAAGCCGGGCACGCCGCTGCAGTGGACCGCCGGCCTGTTCTATTTCAAGAACACCGATCGCTATATCACGTACATCGACAACGGCGTGGGGCTGGGTGGTGATCGCATCCTGCTTGGCGGATCGGCCGCGCCGACTTACAGCTATGCGGCGTTCCTCGACGCGACGTACGAGATCAATCCGCAGTTCTTCGTCACCGCCGGCCTGCGCTATGCGCATGATGCGGTGAAGAACGCCTACTGGAACGAGCGCTTCAGCACCGCGCGCAACTATGTGGACGATGTCTCGGGCAACCGGGTCACGCCGCGCGTCGTGCTGCGCTACAAGCCCAGCGAACGGTCGAGCATCTATGCCTCGTATACCAAGGGCTACAAGGCGGCGATCATCGACGTGGGCGGTTCGTGCCAGAACGCGCCCTTCATCTGCGGCAACGTGAAGCCGGAAACGATCGACGCCTACGAAGTGGGCTTCAAGTACGATACGCGCGCGTTCTCGTTCGATACCTCGGCCTATTACTACAACTACAAGAACCTGCAGGTCTCGCTGTTCCGCGAGGCGACGGCGCAGATCGTCAATGCCGCCTCCTCGGAGATCTACGGCCTCGAAGCGGCGCTGCGCTACAAGGTGAGCGAGGCATTCGAGCTGAGCATGGGCGCCAACTACAACCATGGCCGCTACAAGAAGTTCGTCAACGCGCCGATCTACTTGCGCTGCCCCGATGTCGCCGGCTGCGGCAGCGGCGCGTCGTTCTTCATCAGCACCGGCACGACGCTGCGCGATGTTCACATGCAGCGCTCGCCCGATTTCACCGGCAACATCGGCGCGCTGTACAAGACCGATCTGGCCGGCGGCGAGCTCGCGCTGTCGGGCAACCTCTACTATACCTCGAAGATCTTCCTGAGCCCCTCGGGCACGCAGTTCCCGCAGAAGGCTTATGAAACCCTGTCGCTGCGCGCGCAGTGGACCGACCCGAGCGACAAGTACACCGTGGCGCTGTGGGGCGAGAACGTGACCAACAGCCGCTTTGCCACCCAGGTGCAGTACAACAACTATGGCATCGGCTCGACCTGGAGCGAGCCGGTCACGTACGGCATCGAAGTCGGCGCGAAGTTCTGAACGCGGTGCGGCCAGGCGGCGTCCCCAGACGGGGACTGCCCGCCTTGCTCCGGGCTGGATAGACTGGCCTGAACGGGACGCCGGAGAGGGGAGACCTGCTCCGGCGTTGTCCTGTTCCAACGGGAGAGAAGACCATGCCGCAAGGCAAGACCTATCGCGTCATCCAGTGGGCCACCGGCAATATCGGCAGCCGCGCGTTGCGCGCCGTGATCGAGCATCCGAACCTTGAACTCGCCGGCCTCTGGGTCAGCTCGGCGGAAAAGGACGGCAAGGATGCCGGCGAACTGTGCGGGCTGGCGCCGGTCGGCATCACGGCGACGCGCTCGGCCGAAGACCTGATCGCGCTCGATGCCGATTGCGTGCTCTACATGCGGCAGGGGACCGACTGGGATGAGATCTGCGCGATCCTGGAATCGGGCAAGAACATCATCACCACGCGCGGGGATTTCCACTATCCGGCGATGATCGACCCGGAAAACCGCGCGCGGGTGGATGCAGCCTGCATCAAGGGCAACACCTCGATCTACAGCACCGGCTCCAGCCCCGGCTTCATTTCCGAGGCGATGACGATCCCGCTGCTTTCGCTCGCGCGGCGGCACGACATGCTGACGATCGACGAATTCGCCGATTGTTCGAGCCGGGATTCGCCCGAGATGCTGTTCCACATCATGGGCTTCGGCCAGCCGATGGCGCCGTTCGACCAACGCCGTGCCGAGCACCTGAAGGGCGATTTCGGCAGCACGCTGTCGCAGATCGCCGCTGCGATTGGCCTGCCGTTCGACGAGATCGAGGCCAAGGGCGAGCTTTCGGCGGCCCGGAACACGATCCAGATCGCCGCCGGCAGGATCGAGGCCGGGACGGTGGGCGCCATGCGCACGACGATCACCGGCCTGCGGCACGGCAAGCCGGTGCTGCGCTTCCGCGCCAACTGGTACGTCACCACCGATATCGAGGATGCCGACTGGAACTTGCGCGATTCCGGCTGGCGCGTGCGGACCGAGGGCGACACGCCGCTGCTGGTCGATATCCATTTCCCGGTGCCGGAAGAGGATTACGCCGCGTTCACTCCGGGGCTGACCGCGCACCGCCCGGTCAACGCCATTCCCATGGTCTGCGAGGCCGCGCCGGGCATCCGCACGACGGTGGACTTGCCGCACGTCATCCCGCAATTCGCCTGAGGCGGGCTTGCCGCCACAGCGCGGTCAGGGTGTCGGGGTCGCGGCTTCGCGATCCCCGCCGAGCACGCGGTAGAGCGTGATGCGGTTGGCTGCGAGCGCCAGTCGCACCGCCACTTCGGATTGCCGCGCGGCATAGAGGCTGCGCTGCGCGTCAAGGCTGGAGAGATAGCTGTCGATGCCGAAGCGATAGCGCGCCTCGGTCAGCCTGGCGGTATCGGCGGCGGCAGTGGTGTTGGCGCCGGCGGCGCGCAATCGCTCGGCCAGCGTGCCCTGATCGGCCAGCGCGTCGGCGACTTCGCGGAACGCGGTCTGGATCGCCTTTTCGTAGCTTGCCAGGGCCGCGTCGCGCTGCGCCTTGCTGACATCGACGTTGGCGACGCGCCCGCCGGCGTTGAAGATCGACCAGCTTGCGTCGCCGCCCGCCGAATAGTGGAACGCGCCGTCGCTGAACAGCGAGGACAGGGCGTCGCTGGTGAAGCCGAGCAGCCCGGTGAGCGAGATCGCCGGGAAAAGCTGCGCGCGCGCGACGCCGATATCGGCATTGGCGGCGCGCAGGCCATATTCGGCCTCGATCACATCAGGCCTGCGCAACAGCACGTCGGAACGGGTTCCGGCGGGCAGCGCCGCCAGCGAATCGACCACTTCGGTCATGCTCGCGGGCAGCAGCGCCTTGTCGAATTCGGCGCCGACCAGCAGGCGGATCAGGTTCTCATCCTGCGCCAGCGCGGCGGTCTGCGCGGCGACATCGCCTTGCGCGGTGGCCAGGATCTGCTCGGCCTGGCGCAGATCGGTGCGCGGCGCGATGCCGCCCTTGAGGCGCGCCTGCGTCAGCGAGACGCCGCGTTCGGCATTCTGCGCGGTCGCCTGCGCGATCGCGAGCAAGTCACGATCCGCGCCATAAGTCGCCCAGGCTTGCGCGAGATCGGCGATCAGGCCGATGCGCACGGTGCGTGCCGCCGCCTCGGTGGCCAGTGCGCGGTCACGTTGCGCCTCGGTGGCATTGGCGAGCTTGCCGAACAGATCGAGTTCGAAGCTCGAAATGCCGCCTTGCACGGCATAGGCCATGCCGTCGCGCGATCCGGTGCCGGCGTTGCCGGAGGGCGTGCCGCTATAGGTCGCCGATCCGCTGAGGCCCAGGTCGGGGAACTGCGCCGATCGCGTCACCCGCACTTGCGCGCGGGCGGCCGCGACATTGGCGGCGGCCACGCGCAAGTCGCGGTTGTTCGCCAGCGCCTGCTCGACCAGCGACTGGAGCCGCGCATCGTGCAGCACGTCGCGATAGGAGACCGCGGGCAGGTTCGCCTCGCCTTGCGCGAGATAGGCATCGCCGGCCGGCCATGCGGCGGGCACCGGCGGTTCGGGCAGCACGGTGCGCGGCGCGAGCGAGCAGGCGCCCAGCGTCAGCGCGGGCAACAGCGCGGAAAGGAAACGCGCGGGGCGCCTCACGCCTTGGCCTCCGTGCCTTCGGTGCCGTCCTCGCCATGTTCGAAATGGCGATGCACCGCCTTCAGCCCGTCGCGCACGCCGCGCCGGACGAGGATGAAAAACAGCGGGATGTAGAAGATCGCCAGCAGCGTCGCGGTCAACATGCCGCCGATCACCGAAGTGCCGATGGCAACGCGGCTGTTTGCGCCCGCGCCGGTGGCGATCGCCAGCGGCAGCACGCCGAAGATGAAGGCGAAGCTGGTCATCAGGATCGGCCGCAGGCGGATGCGCGCCGCCGTCAGCGCCGCGTCGATCACGCGCATTCCTTGCCTTTCCGCCTGTTCGGCGAACTCGATCATCAGGATCGCGTTCTTCGCGGCCAGGCCCATGGTGGTGAGCAGGCCGATCTGGAGATAGACATCGTTCTGCAATCCGCGCAGCGTCACCGCGAAGATCGCGCCGACCAGCCCCAGCGGGATCACCAGCAGAACCGCCACCGGGACCGACCAGCTTTCATACAGCGCGGCCAGGCACAGGAAGACGACGAGCAGCGACAGCGCGTAAAGGATCGGCGCCTGCCCGGAAGAAAGCCGTTCCTGATAGGAAGCACCGGACCAGGCGACGCCGGTTCCGGGCAGCTCGTTGGCCAGCGATTCCATCACGTCCATCGCCGTGCCCGAACTCACGCCGGGCGCGGCCTGCCCGGTAATCTCGAACGTCGCCAGGCCGTTGAAGCGCGATGTGGTCGAAGGCGCGGTGGACCAGCCGCTCTTGGCGAAGGCGGAAAAGGGCGCCATCGTCCCGTTCGATGAACGCACATACCACTGGCCGATATCGCCCGGCTGCGAACGGAACTGCGCATCACCCTGGACATAGACGCGCTTCACGCGCCCCTGGTCGATGAAGTCGTTGACATAGCTGCCGCCCCACGCGGTCGAGAGCGTGGCGTTGACGTCGCTGGGATTGATCCCGAACGCGGTCAGCCGCTGGGTGTCCACATCGATCTTCAGCGTCGAGACATCGGGCAGGTCGCTCAGCCGGACGGCGGTGAGGCGGCTGTCCGCCATGGCCGCGGCCAGCAGCCTGTCCCGCTGCTCGGTGAATTTCTCGTGGCTCATGCCGCTGGTGTTCTGCAACTCCATGGTGAAGCCCGAGGACATGCCGAGCCCGCGCACCGCGCCAGGGACCAGCGCGAAGACCTGCGCATCGCGCAACCCCCGGAACGCGGCCGAGGCGCGCTGGGCAATGGCATCGGCGGTGTTTTCCCGGCCGGGGCGGACCGCCCAGTCGGCCAGCCGGAAAAAGCCCTGGCCGGTGTTCTGGCCGCTCGCGCCGAAGCCGCCGCCGGCCGTGGTGAAAATCGATTCGAAATTCTTGTGCTCGGCCTTCATGAAGTATTTTTCGATCTCGCGCTGGACCTCCTCGGTCCGCTCGCGCGTGGCACCCGACGGCAGGCGGAACTGCACCTGGACCGTGCCCTGGTCCTCGTTCGGCAGGAAGCCGCTCGGCAGGCGCAGGAACAGCACGACGAGCAGCACGCAGATCAGCGCGTAGAGGCTGAGGTACCGCCACTTGCGATCGGCGACATGGCGCACGCCATTGCCATAGCGTTCCACGCTGCGCTCGAACGTGCGGTTGAACCAGTCCTGGAAGCCGTGCAGCACCGCCGCCACGCGCGGCAGCGCGCGCGCCAGCGGCGATTCATGCCGGTTCTCGGCCTTGGGCTTGAGCAGCGTGGCGGTGAGCGCCGGGCTCAGGATCAGGGCGACGAACACCGAGAGCACCATCGCGGAGACGATCGTCAGCGAGAACTGGCGATAGATCACCCCGGTCGATCCGCCGAAGAAGGCCATCGGCAGGAACACCGCCGAAAGCACGAGCGCGATGGCGATGAGCGCGACCTGGATTTCCTGCATCGACTGGATCGTCGCTTCGCGCGGGGTCATCCCCGGGTTTTCTTCCATCAGGCGTTCGACGTTCTCCACCACGACGATCGCGTCGTCGACCAGCAGGCCGATCGCCAGCACCAGCCCGAACATGGTCAGCGTGTTGATCGAAAAGCCGGCGATGTAGAACACCGCGAACGTGCCCAGCAGCACCACCGGCACGGCGATCGCGGGGATCAGCGTGGCACGCCAGCTCTGCAGAAAGACGAACATCACGATCACCACCAGCACGATCGCCTCGAGCAGCGCCTGGGTCACTTCCTCGATCGAGAGCTTGATGAACTCGGTGGAATCGTTGCCGTAGGTATAGGCCAGCCCATCGGGCATCCCGTGCGACAGCTCGGCCATCTTGGCCTTGACCAGCTCCGCCGTCTCGAGCGCATCCGCGCCGGGCGAGAGCGAGATCGAGATGCCGGCCGCCGGATGCTGGTTGACCCGGCTCGTCACCGAATAGCTCTCGGCGCCGATTTCCACGCGCGCCACGTCCTTGATCGTGACCGACGATCCATCGGGTTCGGTCCGCAGGACGATGCGCTCGAACTGCTCGGGCGTCTGCAGGCGCGAGCCGGCGGTGAGCGTGGCGTTGAGCATCTGGCCGGCGGGTGCGGGCAGGCCGCCGACTTCGCCCGCGGCCACTTCGGTGTTCTGGGTCCGCAGCGCCGAGATCACATCGCTGGGCATCAGGTTCACCGCCGCCAGCCGGCGCGGATCGAGCCAGATGCGCATCGCGTGCGGCGCGCCGAAGATGTTGACATCGCCCACGCCGGTCACGCGCGACAGCGGGTCCTGGATGTTCGAGGCGAGATAGTCGGAAACGTCCTGGTTCGAACGCGTGTCGGTCTCGTCATAGACGATCACCATCAGCAGCGAATCGGGATTGGACTTGACCACGCGTACGCCCTGGTCCTGCACCGCCTGCGGCAGACGCGAGATCGAGGCGGCGATCTTGTTCTGCACCTGGACTTGCGCGATATCGGGATCGGTGCCCTTGGCGAACGTCACCGTGATATCGGCGCGGCCCCGGCTTGAGGACTGCGAGCTGAAATAGAGCAGTCCGTCGATGCCGGTGAGCTGCTGCTCCAGGATCTGGGTGACGCTGTTCTCGATCGTGCTGGCCGATGCGCCGGGATAGGCGGCGCGGATGTTGACCTGGGTGGGGGCGATGTCCGGGTATTGCTCGTTGGGCAGCGCGGTCAGCGCGCCAAGCCCGGCCAGCATGACGATGATCGCGATCACCCAGGCGAAAATCGGCCGGTCGATGAAGATCCTGGACATGCGTGGCTCAGCCGGCCTTGCCGGCCGCGCCCGCGCCGCCCCTGGGCGCGCCTACCTTCTGCGGTGTGCTGGCGGGAACCGGGCGGATCGCGGCCCCGTGCTTGAGCCCGTTGAGGCCCTGGAGAATCACCTTGTCGCCCCTGGCCAGGCCCTGGGTGATCACCCAGTTCGTGCCATAGGCCCGTTCGGCCACGACCTTGCGCCGTTCCGCCTTGTTGCTCTTGCCTGCCAGGAAGACATAAGCGCTGCCGTCGAAATCGCGCAGCACCGCCGGTTGCGGCAGCAGGATGGCATTGGGATCGACCGCCTGATCGAACACCGCGTTCACGAACATGCCGGGCAGCAGCACTCCATCGGGATTGGGGAAGCGCGCGCGCAGCGTGACGGTGCCGGTGGTCTCGCTGACGGTGACTTCGGAAAACTGCACGGTGCCGGGCAGGTTATAGTCGCTGCCGTCGTCCAGCTTCAGGCGCACTTCGGTGCTGGCGCTGGCGAAGCCGCCTTGCGCCAGCTTGCGGCGCAGCGCGGTGAGATCGGCGGCGGACTGCTGCATGTCGACGTAGATCGGATCGGTGCGCTGGATGATCGCCAGCGGGCTCGTCTGGCTGGCGCTGGCGAGCGCGCCCACGGTGATCAGCGAACGGCCGATCCGGCCGCTGATCGGCGCGGGCACGGTGGTGAAGCGCAAGTTGATCTTCGCGGTATCGAGCGCGGCGGCGTTCTGCGCGATGCTGGCGCGGGCGACGCGGGCCTGCGCGGCCGCATCGGTATAGTCCTGCTTGGCGATCGCTTCCATTTCGGCGAGCGGGCGATAGCGGTTCGCCTTCGCAACCGCAGCATCGGCACTGGCCTGCGCGCTGGCGAGGTTCGCCTGGGCTTGGTTCACGGCCGCGCGGAACAGGCTGGGATCGATCTGGTAGAGCGGCTGCCCGGCGCGGACATAGCTGCCTTCGGTGAACAGGCGCTGGCGGATCACCCCCGTCACTTGCGGGCGCACTTCGCTTGTCTCGAAAGCGACGGTCCGGCCGCCCAGCGTCACCGGCACGGGCACGGCGCCCGGCGTGGCCACGATATAGCCGACCTGCGGCGGAGGGCGTTGTCCGCGGTCCTTCGATGGGTCGCCCGAACATGCCGAAAGCAGCACGGCCGAGGCCAATACGAAAGCGGCCGCCATGGTGCCCGCTTTTCCTCGGAGGGGGACGAAACTGGATCTCAACGGGATGACCTTGACGCGACTTCGGCGCTCCTATCGAGTGATTTTGCGCCGCGTGCAAGCCGGCCTGTCGCGAATGCGACAATTTGCGACGAACTTTGCTGCACCGCACCCTGGCCGGGCTCCCGCCACCCGGAGGCAAGCCGGGCCGGCGCATGGCACGCCCGCCCGGCTCGCAGCTCATTTGGTGGTATAGCCGCCGTTTACCAGGATGGTCTGGCCCGTCATCCACCAGCCCTCCGAGACGAGCAGACGAATCCACGGCACGATATCGGCGATGTCGGTCAGGCCCGTCTTCGAGAAGGGCGAAAGCGCCGCCGCGCCCTTGTGATAGGCGACCGCGTCTGCGCCTTCGGCCGGGTAGAAGAACGGCGTGTCCATCGGCCCAGGACCAATCGCCGTCACCGAGATGCCGCGTTCGCCGAATTCCTTGGAAGCGGCGCGGGTGAAGTGCTCCACCGGCGCCTTGGTGCCGGCATAGGACGCATAGAACGGCGTGTAGGCGCCCAGCAGCGACGTCACCAGCGTGACGATCTTGCCGTGATCGTTGAGGTGGCGCCCCGCTTCCTTGAGGAAGAAGAACGCGGTCTTGGCGTTGACCGCGCTCATCGCGTCATATTCGGCCTCGCTGATCTCGAGCATCGGTTTCTTGAGCACTTTGCCCACGGTGTTGATCGCGATATCGGGGCGGCCGAACGCGGCGATGGCATTGGCGAACAGCGTCTCGACCGCGCCGGCGCTGGTGAGATCGGCCTGGAAAGCGGCGGCGCGCGCGCCGGCGGCTTCCACCGCCTTTACGGTTTCCAGCGCTTCGGCCGCCGAGCCGGCGCTGTTGTAATGGATGGCGATGGCCCTGGCGCCATGCGCGGCCAAATCGCGCGCGATCAATCCGCCGAGATTCTTCGCGCCGCCCGCGATAAGGACGGTCTTACCCTCAATGCCATGATCGGCCATGTCTTGCTCCATCGTTGCGAGGGCGATCGACCCTCTGGTGCAGATGGAAATCGCGCAATTCATTGTTTCCGAAAAGCCGATCATTCTGACAAGACATGTCGGGAAACCTGAACAAAGGTGCTGCTTGGACCGGATCGATCTTTATCGCATTTTCGTGCGCGTGGCCGAATGCGCCAGCTTCACGCGCGCGGCGGACCTGCTCGGGATGCCGCGCTCATCGGTTTCGGCCGCGATCCAGGAGCTGGAAGGGCGCCTGGGCGCGCGGCTGCTGCATCGCACCACCCGCAGCGTCACGCTGACCCAGGATGGCCGCCTGTTCCACGAGCGCTGCCTGCGGCTTGTCGCCGAGGTCGAGGAAGCGGAAGATCTGTTCCGCCAGACGCACGCCGGCCCGCAAGGCAAACTGTCGATCGACGTGCCCGGCCGGCTTGGGCGGCTTGTCATCGCGCCGGCACTGCCGGCGTTCCTCGATCGCTATCCGGGCATCGAGATCCGCCTGGGCATGACCGACCGCGCGATCGACCTGATCGGCGACAGCGTCGATTGCGTGCTGCGCGTCGGCGTCCAGCCGGATTCGGGGATGATCGCGCGGCCGGTCGGCTCGCTGCGGTTCATCAACGTGGCCAGTCCCGCCTATCTCGCGCGCCACGGCACGCCGCGTTCGCCGCGGGATCTGGCGGCGCATCAGGCGGTCCATTTCGCTTCGGCCTCCACCGGCCGGGTCGAGGCATGGGAATGGGTGGAGCAGGGCGAGGTCCACGCGATCGAACTGGCCGGCCGCGTCACGGTGAACAGCGCCGAGGCGCAGATCGCCTGCTGCCTGGCCGGGCTGGGGCTGATCCAGATCCCGGCCTTCGACGTGAAGGCGCATCTGCGGGCGGGCGAACTGGTCGAGGTCATGCCCGATCATCCCGCGGAGCCGATGCCGATGGCGCTGCTCTATCCGCACCGCCAGTTCATGACGCGGCGCCTGCGGATACTGGTCGACTGGCTGGCGGACCTGATGGCGCGCGAGGTGCTGGGGTGAACCCGGCGCGCGCTCAGAGCCTGCTTGGAAATGCGCCATTCGGCGCATGGCCGCACCAGCCCGCTCCCCCACCCGGCCACCAATAGAATACTGCCGTTGGGTGGCCGGGTGGGGGAGCGGGCTGGTGCGGCCTTGAGATGCGATCTTCCGCGCATTTCCAAGCAGGCTCTCAGCCGGGCATGACCAGCCGGTAGCCCACGGCCGGCTCGTTGCGCAGCAGCGCGGGCCGGGCGGGATCGTCTTCCAGCTTGCGGCGAATGCCTCTGGCGGCGACGCGCAGATATTCGACATCGCTTTCATGCCCCGGCCCCCAGACCGCCCTCAGCAGGTGCGAATGGGTGATGACCCGGCCGGGGCTTTTCGCCAGTTCGGCCAAGAAGCCGTATTCCTTGGGCGTCAGGTGCACTTCCTGCCCACCCTTGCGCACCATGCGGGCGGCCAGGTCGATCTCGATATCGCCGTGCCGCAGGAAATGGCTTTCGGCCTCGCCCGCCAGCCGGTGGCGCATGGCCGTGCGCACGCGGGCCAGCACTTCGTCGCTGTCGAAAGGCTTGGACACGTAATCGTCCGCGCCCAGATCCAGCGCCGCCACTTTCTGCCCCGTGGCATCGCGCGCCGAGACGACGATGATCGCCGCCTGCCCGGCGATGAGCGGGATCAGTTCCAGCCCGTCGCGATCGGGCAGGCCCAGATCGAGCAGGACGAGCGCCGGCTTGTCGATCTGCACCGCGTTCAACGCTTCGCGCGCGTTGCCCGCCTCGATCACGCGATAGCCCGAGCGGGCCAGGCTGGCGTGCAGCAGGCGCCGGATGGCCGGCTCGTCATCGACGACGAGGATGGTCGCGGACCCGGTCATTCGTCGGGCCAGTCCTTCAGATGCGCTTCATCGAAGCGGACGGTGAAACAGGCGCCCGACCCGTCGGGCCGGTTCGCGGCGGCGACATCGAGGCCCATCGCCATGGTGAAGCCCTTGACGATGGCCAGGCCCAGCCCGGTGCCGCCGGTACGGTCCGACCCCTCGATCCGGGTGAACGCCTCGAAGATGCGATCTTCCTCGCCCGGCGGGATGCCGGGCCCGCGATCGCAGATCGAAAGCGCCAGGCTCGCGCCCTCGCGCGTGGCGGCGATCGTGATCGGCGCGGCGGGGCTGCCGTATTTCGCGGCGTTCTCGATCAGGTTGATCAGGCAATGGTGGAACAAGTGGGGATCGACCATGACCAGCGGCACTTCCAGCGGAATGTCGGTCGTCACCGGGTGATCCAGCAGCGTGCCGCGCAAGTCGTGCAGCGCGCCGGCGACCGCCTCGGCCAGATCGACCGGCTCGATGCTGCCGTGGAGCGATCCGGCCTCGATCCGCGCCATGTCCAGCAGGTTGGCGACGAAACGGTGCAGCCGCTCGGCCTCACCGCGCGCGGTCGCGAGCTGGACTTCCTGCTCGGGCGTGGCGGCGCGCATTTCGCCCAGCGTGCCCAGGATCGTCGTCAGCGGCGTGCGCAAGTCATGGCTGACCGAGGAGAGCAGGGCATGGCGCAGCCGGTCGGTCTCGCGCACATGCGAAAGCTCGGCCATCTGCGCTTCGAGCGAGACGCGCTCCAGCGCGAGGCCGCCCTGATCGAGCAGGCTGAGCAGCAGCGGCAACTGGTCCGAGCGCACGGGCGCGTGCGCATCGGGGCGGGCAAGGCCGAAGATCGCGAGGCAAGTGCCGCCCGCCGCGATCGGGTGGAACAGCCATTCCGACGCGGTCAGGGTATCCGATCCGCGCCCGGCCGGGCGGTTGTTCTCGAACGCCCAGCGCGCGGCGGCCAGGTCCAGCGTTTCGAGATGGATGTCGCCCGGCCAGCTCCAGCGGCGCGACAGGCCGTCGTCGCCGGGCATCAGCAGGACGGCATGGCCATCGAGCAGGCGGCCGATCTCGGCGCAGAGCAGCGGCGCCAGCTCGTCAAGCTTGCTGATGCCGGTCAGCAGCCGGGCAAAGCCCGCCAGCGCGCTGTTCTGCGCCGCGCTGGCCTGTGCCAGCACCGCCTGCTCGCGCACGCGGGCGGCAAGCTGGCTGCTGACCACCGCGACGCCCAGCAGGACGAAAACAGTGATGATGTTGCGCGGATCCTCGATCGTCAGCGTGTGCGTGGGCGGGATAAAGAAGAAGTTGTAGGCGAGCGAGGAAGCCAGGCTGGTGACGATGCTGGTGCGCAGGCCATAGCGGGTCGCCGCGACCATCACCGGCAGCAGGTAAAGCAGGCCCAGATCGGTGATATTGCCGTTCGACAGGATCAGCGCGCCCGCCATCGTCACCAGCGCGGTCAGCGCCAGCGACACGGCATAGCCCGAAAGGCTGCCCCAGCTGGCCGGTGCCGGCCGCCGAAGGAACGCGCGCGTCGGCGCGGCGGGGCCCATCGGCAGGACATGCACCGCCACGCCGGGCGTCAGCCGCACGAGGCGATCGACGATCGAGCCGTGGCGCAGCTCGAACCAGCGCGAGCGGGTGGACTTGCCGACGATCAGCTGGGTCGCATGGGCATCGGCGGTGAAGCGCGTCAGGCCATCGACCACGTTCTCGGCCGGCACGGTGGCGACTTGCCCGCCAAGCTGGGCGGCAAGGTGCAGCGTTTCGGCCAGCCGGGCGTTCTCGGCCTTGCCGAAGGTCTTGCCGCGCGGGGTTTCGATGTGGATCGCGGTCCACGGCGCGCGCAGCGCATCGGCCAGGCGCTTGGCGACGCGGACCAGCTCGGCCGCGCCCGGCTGCTCGCTGACGGCGACCACCAGCCGGTCGCTCGCGGCCCAGGTGCCGCCCATGGCATGGGCGCGCACGTAATCGAGCATCTGCGCGTCGACCGCCTGCGCCGCCCGGCGCAGCGCCAGTTCGCGCAAGGCGGACAGGTTGGACTTGGAGAAGAAGTGCCCCAGCGCGCGCGCCGCCTCGCCGGGGACATAGACCTTGCCTTGCTTGAGCCGCTCGATCAGCTCGTCGGGGGGGATATCGACGATTTCCAGCTCGGCTTCCTCCAGCACCCGGTCAGGCAGCGTCTCGCGCACGCGGACCTGGGTGAACGAGGCGACGACGTCGTTCAGGCTTTCGAGGTGCTGGATGTTGAGCGTGGAATAGACGTCGATGCCCGCCGCCAGCAGTTCCTCGACATCCTGATAGCGCTTGTCGTGCCGGCTGCCGGGGGCATTGGTGTGGGCCAGTTCGTCGACCAGCACCAGCGCCGGGCGGCGCGCGAGGATGGCGTCGATGTCCATCTCGTCCAGCGCGTGGCCCTCATAGGCGATGCGCCGGCGCGGGATGACCTCGAAGCCGTGGACCTTGGCTTCGGTTTCGGCGCGGCCATGCGTTTCGACCACGCCGATCACCACGTCGGTGCCGGCATCGCGGCGGGCGGCGCCCTCGCTCAACATCTCGAAGGTCTTGCCGACGCCCGGAGCCGCCCCAAGGAAGACCTTGAGGCGGCCCTTGCCCTCGCGCGCGGCGGCGCGCAGCAGGGCTTCCGGGTCGGGACGCTGATCGTTCACGGGCGTGCTTGTGCGCCCGTTCCCGCCATGCTGTCGAGAGCCTGGTTGAGTTCGAGCACGTTGACGCGCGGCTCGCCCAGCACGCCCAGCAGGCGGCCTTCGCGATGCTCGCCGACCAGCGCCGTCACGCGCGCCACCGGCAGGCCGCGGGCCCGGGCCACGCGGGGCGCCTGGAACAGCGCCGCTTCCGGGCTGATGTGCGGATCGAGCCCGGAGGCCGATGCCGTCACCTGATCGGGCGCGACCTTGCCCGCCTGCTCGCCGCGCAGCGTGGCGAGATCCTGCGTGACGCGATCGGCCAGAACCTGGCTGGCCGGGCCCAGGTTCGAGCCCGACGAAGCGCTGGCGTCATAGCCGGTGCCGGCGGCCGAGGGCCGGCCGTGGAAATAGCCCGGCGCGGTGAAGGACTGGCCGATCAGGTCCGAGCCGATCACCCGGCCGCCGCCATCGCGCAGCAGGCTGCCGTTGGCCTGGCGGGGGAACACGAGCTGGCCCACGCCAGTCAGCGCCAGCGGATAGGCGATCCCGAGCAGGAGCGCGAAGAGCACCGTGAGCACGAGCGCGGGGCGAAGGGCGGAGGAGAAATCGTTCAACATTTGCGTGATCCTCAGACGAGGTGGAGCCCGGCGACGACAAGGTCGACCAGCTTGATGCCGATGAACGGCGCGATCAGGCCGCCCAGGCCATAGATGCCCAGGTTGCGCGCGAGCAGGGGGCCTGCCGCCATCGGCCGGTAGGTGACGCCCTTCAATGCCAGCGGGACCAGCGCGGGGATGATCAGGGCATTGAAGATGATCGCCGAAAGGATCGCGCTTTCCGGCGAGGCGAGCCGCATCACGTTGAGCACGCCCAGTTCGGGATAGAGCGCGATGAACATGGCCGGGATGATCGCGAAGTACTTGGCCACGTCGTTCGCCACCGAAAAGGTGGTGAGCGCGCCGCGCGTCATCAGCAGTTGCTTGCCCAGGCCGACGATCTCGATCAGCTTGGTCGGGTCGCTGTCGAGATCGACCATGTTGCCCGCCTCGCGCGCGGCCTGGGTGCCGGTGTTCATCGCGACGCCGACATCGGCCTGCGCCAGCGCCGGGGCATCGTTGGTGCCATCGCCGCACATCGCGACCAGGCGGCCGCCCTGCTGTTCCTTGCGGATCAGCGCCAGCTTGTCCTCGGGGGTGGCTTCGGCCAGGAAATCGTCGACGCCGGCCTCGGCCGCGATCGAGGCGGCGGTGAGCGGATTGTCGCCCGTGATCATCACCGTGCGGATGCCCATGCGGCGCAGTTCGGCGAAGCGCTCGCGCACGCCCGCCTTGATCACGTCCTTGAGCGCGATCACGCCGAGCAGGCGGCCATCGCGCGCCACCGCCAGCGGCGTCTGGCCCGAACGCGCGATCTCTTCGGCGATGCGCCGCAGCTCGATCGCCGCCGCCGACGCGGCCGCTTCGGGATTGGCGCGCAGGATGGCATCGACCGCGCCCTTCTGGACGATCCCGTCAGGCGTGCGCAGGCCGGAAATGCGGGTCTGCGCGGTGAAGGGGATCACTTCGGCATCGGCGGGCAGGCCAGTGCGGCTGACCGCGAACTTCTCCCGCGCCAGCACCACGATCGAGCGGCCTTCGGGCGTCTCGTCGGCCAGGCTGGCGAGCAGGGCGGCTTCGGCGAACGCGGCCGCGCCGACGCCGCCGACCGGGCGGAATTCGCCGGCCTGCCGGTCGCCGATGGTGATCGTGCCGGTCTTGTCGAGCAGCAGCACGTCGACATCGCCTGCCGCCTCGACCGCGCGGCCGGACTTGGCGAGCACGTTGAAACGCACCAGCCGGTCCATGCCGGCAATGCCGATGGCCGAAAGCAGCGCCGCGATCGTCGTCGGGATCAGGGTGATGAGCAGCGCCGCCAGCACCGCGACCGGGATCGTCCCGCCCGCATAGGTGGCAAAGGCGGGGATCGTCGCCACCGCGATCAGGAAGATGATGGTCAGGCCGACCAGCAGGATGGTCAGCGCGATCTCGTTGGGTGTCTTCTGGCGCTCCGCGCCTTCGACCAGCGCGATCATGCGATCGAGGAAGCCCTGGCCGGGCTCCTGCGTCACGCGCACCCGGATCGAATCCGAGATGACGCGCGTGCCCGCGGTCACGGCCGAGCGGTCGCCCCCCGCCTCGCGGATCACCGGCGCGCTCTCGCCGGTGATGGCCGCTTCGTTGACCGAGGCGACGCCTTCGATCACTTCGCCGTCGGCCGGGATCAGGTCGCCGGTCGCGACGACCACGACATCGCCCTTCCTGAGCTGGGAGGCCGGCACCAGGCGCCCGCTGGGCAGGCGCGCGGTGAGATCGGACTTGGTGGCGCGCAGCGAGGCGGCCTGCGCCCGGCCGCGCCCTTCGGCCAGCGCTTCGGCGAAAGTGCCGAACAGCACGGTCAGCCAGAGCCAGCCGATCAGCTGGATCTGGAAGCCGGCCGGCAGCGGCTCGCCGCCGATGGCGAGCAGCACCGTCAGCAGCAGGGCGACGACGGCGGTGGTGAACAGCACCGGGTTCTTGATCAGCTCGGCGGGGTTGAGCTTGCGGAAGGCATCACCGATCGCGGGAACGACCAGCCTGGCCGAGAACATCGAGCTTGCGGTGGATGCATTGGCGGAAGACATGCTTGCGGATGACATGGGGTGGTACCCTTCAGAAAAGCTGGCCGGTCAGAAAAGCTGGCCGGAGATCATCGCGAGATGATCGGCGATCGGGCCAAGGGCCAGGCTGGGCAGGAACGTGAGCCCGCCCACGATCAGGATCACGGCGACCAGCAGGCCGACCCAGAGCGGGCCGGTGGTGGGAAACGATCCGGCGGTTTCGGGCGTGTACTTCTTGGCCGCGAGGCTGCCGGCGATGGCCAGCACCGGCACGATCATGAAGAACCGGCCGATCCACATCGCGACGGACAGCAGGCCGTTGTAGAACGGAGTGCCGGCGGTCAGCCCGGCGAAGGCCGAGCCGTTGTTGCCGGTGCCCGAGGCGAAGGCATAGAGAATCTCGGAAAAGCCGTGCGGCCCCTTGTTGAGCGGGCCGGCAAGCCCGGCGGGCAGCACGGCGCTCAGCGCGGTGAAGCCCAGGATGCACAGCGGCAGCACCGCGATCGCCAGCACGGCCAGCTTCACTTCCTTCGCCTCGATCTTCTTGCCGACATACTCGGGCGTGCGCCCGACCATCAGCCCGGCGACGAACACCGCCAGCGTGGCGAACAGCAGGAAGCCATAGATGCCCGCGCCCACACCGCCGACGACGACTTCGCCAAGCTGCATGTTGATCATCGGGATCATGCCGCCCAGCGGGGTGAAGCTGTCATGCATGGCGTTGACCGCGCCGCACGAGGCCGCCGTGGTGATGACCGAGAACAGCGCGCTGGCGGCGATGCCGAAGCGCACTTCCTTGCCTTCCAGGTTGCCGCCGGCGATGCCAAGCTGGTGGAACAGCGAAGTGCCCGCCGCTTCCTGCCAGTAGGTCACGCCCGCGCCGGCCAGGAACAGCACCATCATCGCGGCCAGGATCGCCCAGCCTTGCCGGGTGTTGCCCACCGCCTTGCCGAAGCACCAGGCCAGCCCTGCGCCCAGCGCGAAGATCGACAGCATCTGGACCAGATTGGTCAGCGCCGTCGGGTTCTCGAACGGATGCGCGGAATTGGCGTTGAAGAAGCCGCCGCCGTTGGTGCCCAGCATCTTGATCGCTTCCTGGCTGGCGACGGGGCCGAGCGCGATGGTCTGCTTGGCGCCTTCCAGCGTGGTCGCGTCGATGCTGCTGGCGAGCGTCTGCGGCACGCCGCTGGCGATCAGGAACAGGGCATAGATCACGCAGGCCGGCAGCAGCAGGTAGAGCGTTACGCGGGTGCAATCGGCCCAGAAGTTGCCCACCGTCGCCGTCTCGCGCCGCGCGAAGCCGCGAAACAGCGCGAAGGCGACGGCGATGCCGGTGGCCGCCGACAGGAAGTTGTGGATCGTCAGGCCGATCATCTGGGAGAAGTTCGACAGCGCGACTTCGCCCGAATACCACTGCCAGTTGGTGTTGGTGGTAAAGCTGATCGCGGTGTTCATCGCGCCGTCCGCGCCGATGCCGGCAAGGCCGCGCGGGTTCAGCGGCAGCACCGCCTGCAGGCGCAGGATCGCGTAGGTGAACAGCAGCAGAGCCAGCTGGAACACCAGCATGTGCAGCGCATACTTGCGCCAGCCCTGCTCGGCCTGGGGATCGATCCCGGAAAGGCGGTAGAAGCCGCGCTCGACCGGGCCGAGCACGCGGTGCAGCGGCGTGGCGCGCCCTTCGTAAAGCGCGAAAAGCCACATCCCCATGGGCTTGGCGATCGCGATGAGGAGCGCGGTGTAAAGGAGGATCAGGATCCAGCCCTGGACAGTCATGGCAGCCTCCTCAAAACCGCTCGGGCCGCAGCAGCGCGGCGACGAGATAAAGCAGAAGGCCGGCCGCGGTCAGGCCGGCAAGTGTGATGGGCAAAGTCATTCTCGGGCTCCCTCAGGCCTTTTCGCACAGGCGGACAAAGGCCAGTGTCAGCAGGAACAGGCCGGCGAGGATCGCCAGCCAGACAAGATCGGTCATGGTTTTCGTTTCCCTGTGGAAGTGAAGTGTCCCGGCAGCGGCACGTCGCGCAGCAGGCCGGGGCCTTCCATGGTCAGTGTGATGCCGCCGGTGAGCAGCACGAGCACGGCCGCGCAGGCCGCCAGATCGGCGGGCGTGGCCGGATGCGGCGCCGGGGTCAGCGCCATGTGGCGCGCCAGCAGCGCCATGTGCCAGCAGGCGAACAGCAGCAGCAGGCCCAGGCCGCGCATGGCGATCTCGGCCGGCAGCCACCGTTCGCCCGCGCGCAGGCGGGCGATCCTGGCGGCAAGAGCGCTTCGGTTCATGGTATCGGCAATTCCGTCGTGGAGTGACGGAACGCTAGGTGGGCGCGATGGCCGTTAAGCTTCCACGGGAAATTGGGCCGGCGGCGTAAAGTTTCCATAAAATCCGTGGCGATCGCGCGTGGATGCGCCTAGGCGCGGGCGCATGAGCGACGATTCCGGGCAAACCGCCCACAAGGAAGGCCTGACCACCCTTGCGATCGGCGCGCTGGGCGTCGTCTTCGGCGATATCGGCACCTCGCCGCTCTATGCCCTGAAGGAAAGCTTCGTCGGCCATCACCCGCTGGTGGTGGATCGCCCGCACATCTTCGGCGTGCTGTCGCTGATCTTCTGGACGATGACGCTGATCGTCACGGTCAAGTACGTCTTCGTCATCCTGCGCGCCGACAACAAGGGCGAGGGCGGCAGCCTGGCGCTGCTGGCGCTGATCACCCGCAAGCTGGGCCAGCATCGCCTCAGCCCGCTGATCGCGGTGCTGGGGGTGGTCGCCACCGCGCTGTTCTATGGCGATGCGATCATCACGCCGGCCATCTCGGTGCTGTCGGCGGTGGAGGGGCTCACCGTGGTCCACGCCGGGTTCGCCGAATGGGTGCTGCCGATCTCTATCGCCATCCTGTTCGGCCTGTTCGCCATCCAGGCGCGCGGCACGGCAGCGGTGGGCAAGCTGTTCGGCCCGCTGATGATCGTCTATTTCGCGGTGCTGGCGGTACTGGGGATCAAGGAGATCGTCCGCGCGCCCGAAGTGCTGCAGGCGTTGAGCCCGCATTACGCGGTCCAGTTCTTCGTGATGAACCCCACGCTGGCCTTCCTCGCGCTCGGCTCGGTGGTGCTGGCGGTGACGGGCGCGGAAGCGCTTTATGCCGACATGGGCCATTTCGGCCGCAAGGCGATCACGCTGTCGTGGCTCTACATCGCCTTTCCCTGCCTGCTGATCAACTATCTGGGCCAGGCCGCGCTGTTGATGGGCAACCCGGACGCGGCGGAGAACCCGTTCTTCCTGATGGCGCCCGAATGGGCGCGCCTGCCGCTGGTGGCGCTGGCCACGATGGCGACGATCATCGCCAGCCAGGCGGTGATCTCGGGCGCGTTCTCGGTCTCGCAGCAGGCGGTGCAGCTTGGCTTCCTGCCGCGCCTGCGCATCCTGCATACCAGCGCCAGCGCGGCCGGGCAGATTTATATCCCGATCATCAACTGGGGCCTGCTGGTGCTGGTCATCATGCTGGTGCTGGGCTTTCGCACCTCCACCAATCTGGCCGCGGCCTATGGTATCGCGGTGACGGGCACGATGTTCATCACCGCCTGCCTGCTGGGCGTGCTGGCCTTCTCCGTGTGGAAATGGCACCCGGCGCTGGCCGCGCTCGCCACCGGCGCCTTCCTGCTGATCGACGGGCTCTACTTCGCCTCGAACGTCACCAAGATCCCCGATGGCGGCTGGTTCCCGCTGCTGGTCGCCGCCGTGGCCTTCACCTTGCTGACCACCTGGGCCACCGGCCGGCGCCTGATGCGCGACCGGCTGCACGAGGATGCCATGCCGTTCGACCTGTTCCTCAAGTCGATCGGCGACAAGGTGCGCCGCGTCGCCGGTACCTCGATCTTCCTCGCCTCCACCACCGACGGCATTCCGCCGGCGCTGCTGCACAACCTGAAGCACAACCATGTCCTGCACGATCGCGTCGTGATCCTGACCGTGACCAACGAAGGCGTGCCCCACGTCCCGGCCGAGCAGCGCCGCGAAGTGGAGGATCTGGGGCAGGGCTTCTTCCGCGTGGTCCTGCGCTATGGCTTCATGGACGAAGTCAACATTCCCGCCGAACTGCGGCATGAAGAGCGCGCGGGCGGCCCGTTCAAGGCGATGGAGACCAGCTATTTCCTCGCGCGCCAGACCCTGATCCCGTCCAGCCGCCCCGGCATGGCGATCTGGCGCGAAAAGCTGTTCGCCTGGATGGTTCGCAACTCCGAAAGCGCGATGGAATTCTTCAAGCTCCCCACCAATCGCGTGATCGAGCTGGGCAGCCAGCTGGAGATCTGAACGGCGCGGAGCGCGAAGCTGCCGAACAACGGTTTACGTCATGTAGGGCGCCCACATGAAAGCGACCGCTCCCCCGGCTCCCAATATCGTTATGACCGTCATCACGACGATCAATCCGCCGACCGAATACTGGATCGGGGCACGGCGGCTGTCCTGTCCGCGGAAATAAGCCTCAAGCACCGCGAGCGGAACGAGATAGGCACCGAACTGCAGCGCGATGTCCGCCGGGCCCGAGAGGGTGTCGTTCATGCCGAGCCCCCCGGTGGTCAGCGCCCAGGCCATGATGCCGACCCGGAGGAACCACACGCCGTTGACGACCATGAACGCGCGCAGGGCCCAGCGGCGATGCCCGGCAAGATCGCGTCTGATCGCCGCGCGCCATGCGATCGTGGCGAACAGCAGGATCAGGACGCCATCGACGGACACGGCAATGCCGGAGATGGGCGAGAGATAAGTGTGACGCACCCAGGTCAGCCACAGGCCGCCAAGCGCCATCATGCCCGCGACGATGAAGAAAAGCCGCCCGTTCCAGCGGTGGAACGCGGGCGCGCGCCGACGGATCGCGGGCACAAGCTGCAGCAGGCCGCCAAGCGTCACGATGGCGGCCAGCAGAACGTGCGCGGCAAACATGGCATTGCCGATGTGATCGTCCGGCACATATCCGGTGATGATCGGCTTGTCGTTCCAGCCCGCGAAATTGCCGCTCAATGTCTTGCGGCCATAATGGGCGGCGATCATCCAGATGAAGGCCCCCTGGCCCAGCACGGCGACCAGGAACCATGCCAGGCCCGATCGGCGCAGTAGCCTTTCGCCGGGCGAGGGGCCGACGATCCCGGTTTCACTGACAGATGGCGTCATCGCGTCCTTTGCACTCCCCGTTCACTGGTGTGAGCCAGCGGCGTGCGGCGCGATGCGCGCGCCGTCTCGCCGATTTGGAAATCGGCCATAATTTTCTTGCCGCCGAGCAGCGCGGCCGCCAAAAAACACGAGAAAGCGAAGGGATGCGATGCACGCAAGAAGCCCGGTCTTGTTGCCGATGGTCGATGGCAGGCTGCCGGACATCGCCCTGTACGGCGCGCTGTTCGCGGGCGCCGTCGCGGCATTCTGCCTTGAGCGACTGACGGGAGGGGGTTTCGGCCTGACCTCCGACATCGTCGCGGTCGCCGGCAACGCGACTTGCGGCTGGTCATGGCTGCTGGTGAGGGCCCTGTTTCAACGACCCGCGGCGCGGCGCGAAACCTGGCCGCTGATGCTGGTGCTGGCACTGGTTGCCACTGGTGCATTCCTGCGGTTTGACGGCTCGGCTTCCGGCGCCATGCCGCGCATGATCGACAATGTGGAAACCCTGGTCAGCTCGACCTTGCTGCTGCTGGCGACGATCGAGCCGCTGAAGGCCATCGGCAGCGATATGACCCGGGCCGAGCGGCGCTTTCGCATCCTCTTCGCCGCCGGCTATGCCACCGTTCTGGCAATTGCCGTGCTGTGGGTGGACGGGTCTCCGGCCGACAGCATCGCGGGGCGATGGGGCGGTTGGATCAAGATGGGGTGTGCCGTGCTGGCCCTCTTGGGGATCGGCCTTGCCATCCTGTATCGCGGTCGCAATCCCTTGCCCGACGCGAGGAAAGCGAAGCCACGCACTCAATCGGGCGAGGAAGCCGCGCTTGGCGAGCGCCTGCTGCGCCTGATGCGGGATGAAGCTCTCTATGCGCTGCCTGACCTCAGGGTGGCCGAGGTCGCGCGGCGCATCGGCGAAGCCGAATACAAAGTGACCCAGTGCATCACGGGGGCGCTGGGTTTTCGCAACTTCAACCACATGGCCAATCATTTCCGCATCGGCGAAGCGCAACGGAGGCTGGCCGATGCCCGCCTCGATCCCCTGCCGATCCTGACGATCGCACTCGATTGCGGCTTCGGCTCGATCGGCCCGTTCAATCGCGCGTTCAAGGCGGAAACCGGAATGACGCCCACGCAATTCCGCAAGGCGCGCGCGACGCCGTAGAATTCGGTGCGCGGCGCGTCAAACGCCGCGCACCGGCCTGCCGGTCTCCGACGCGCTCAGTATCGTCAAGAGCGGGCCGTGGAGCTTTGCCGGGCGCAAGCTCGGCCCGCTTGTCACTGACGGGGCGGACGCCGCGATCGTCAAGGCTCCCATCCGGGGAGTCGACGAAGCTGGCGCGATGGTCGAGATCATCGCCCCAAAAATCAGCGGGGTCGAGCTTTCCAATGACGACATGCTCGGCGCGCACCAGAAGATTGATGGCGGGTCGTCAGTGCTTTACGACGCGGCGGCTAAGGATTTCCTGACCGACGCCTTCGCGCATTGCATGTTCATCGGCATGGGGCCCGGCATCGGTCCGCTCCTCGCCAAGACCGGCCTTGCTGCAGACCCCGACGATGGCTGCCTCGTCCTTGCGACGCCCCATGACGCAAAGGCGTTTGTCGCGGCCCTGGCGCCGCTACGTTTCCGGGCGCGTGAACCGCTCCCTGGCCTCGACGCGCTCGCTGCCTGATTTACCATGGGCCATTTTGAGAGGAGAAGAAAATGGGTATCGCAGGCGAAATCAAGGAAGCCGCCGGCGCCGTGACGGAAGAAATGTACGGGCACGGCAAATCGCCCGAAGCCCGGCGCAAAGCGCAGGAAGGACGCGATCTGCGCCACGAAGGCCGTGTGGAAGATGGCAAATCTCCCCAGACCACCCCTCCGGGAACCGATGCGACAGTTGTTCGTCTGAGCTCCCAAACAGATGCCTCTTCATGCGGAAGAACCGGACGCACGTGGATTTGTTGAGCTGGCCTGGCCGGGTATTCCTTCCGGCGTGTCGATAGGTGCCGTCGCCGGAATGCAGCCCAAGGCAAGAGCGCCGGAATGCGTTTGAATGGATCTCATGAGGAAAATGCCATGGAGAGGTTTTTTACGCGAGTGGCGAGCGCGGTTTCAAGATATACTGGTCAGCCGATCACGTTTATGGTTGCCCTTGCCATAGTCCTGATCTGGGGGATCAGCGGACCGATCTTCAAATGGTCTGACACATGGCAACTGGTAATCAACACCGGGACGACCATCGTCACGTTCCTGATGGTATTCGTCATCCAGAATGCCCAAAACCGGGATGCGAGCGCGGTCCAGGTCAAGCTCGATGAATTGCTGCGCTCGATCGCGGATGCCCGTGACAGCTTTATCGGGATCGAACATCTGACGGATCAGGAAATCTGCGAAATTCGCGAGCGGTTGGAGCGGGATCTGGCGGAACACCCAGACCGGGCCCAAGCTGTTAACCAACAGCTTGGCCGGCTGATCAAGCGCCGTTGAAACTTCCCGAAAGCGGGAACGAGTCACTACCCGCGATGTTTGGATGTCCATTAAGGGGTATCAACCGGAAACCACAATGCGTCCCTATCCTTGCCCGAATTGTACCCAGCTCAATCATTTCGAAGTTCGTGTCTGCCCATGGTGCCACGCGACTCTCGGCTACGATCCGGCGATCGATGGATTCCGCTTCCTTGCCGACGGGGCGACTGTATGGCGGGATGGCAACGGCGCGCCAGGACAAGTCGTGGTCTGCGCAAACAACAACGAATATCAGATCTGCAACTGGCTCGTCGAAAGCAGCGCTCCGCTCCATATGTGCCGCGCCTGCAGGCACAACCGCACTATTCCCGACCTGACCCAGCCTTGCGTACCGGAGCGCTGGGCCAAGATCGAAGCTGCCAAGCGGCGTTTGTTCCATACCCTGAACAAGCTGGGCCTGCCGCTGGAAACCAAGGCGGAGGAAGCTCCCGGACGGCAAGGGCTGGCTTTCGATTTCCTTTACGATCCCGCCGCGGAAGAAAGCGGGCAGCCGGAGATCATTACCGGCCACGACAAGGGTATCATTACCCTCAACCTGATCGAAGCGGATGATGCGGAACGGGAGCGTATCCGAACACGGATGGGCGAACCCTATCGCACGCTGCTCGGCCATCTGCGGCATGAAGTGGGCCATCATTTCTGGTCACGCCTGGTTGAACCGGATGAGGCGGAACTGGAAAGGTTTCGCACCGTGTTCGGTGATGAGCGCATCGATTACAAGGAAGCGCTGAAGGTCCATTACGATGCGTCGAACCAGACGGTGTGGACCGATGCCTTCGTCAGTGCCTATGCCATGTCCCATCCGTGGGAGGATTTCGCGGAAAGCTGGGCCCATTACCTGCACATCGTCGATGTGCTGGCGACCGGCAATGGTTTCGAGATGACATTGGCGCTGCCTGACGGCGCAAGCCGCGCGGAATTGTCCGTCAGGATAGATCCCTACACCGCTGATGCGGTTACGCTGGCAAGCCATATGGCGCCGCTGGCGCTGGCGCTGAACGCGATGAATCGCGCCATGGGCCTGCCCGACCTTTATCCGTTCAATCTTTCGCACAGGATTGTCGAAAAGCTCGCCTATATCGGCGACCTCATTTCCCGGTCCCGCGTTCCAAACTCTGGTGGGGAGCCCAATGTTGGTGGCCCCGGCGCGCGCGTCGATGAACCGGCCTGACGGGCCTCGTCAAATGGCAACGGCTCTAAAATGACATCACCTCCGCAAGCCCCAAGCCCGGAAAGGGAGGTTAGGGCGGCGGGCGCGGGGTTGATGCAGGTGACCGACGAGGAACCCGGAATCCGCAGAAAAAAGGGGGGTAGGGGCTTGCGCTACTTCCTGCCTGACGGCCGGCCAGTGAAGGACCACCACAGGCTGATCTGTCCCTGCCAATATGCGCGTGCCGCCATGCTCCGCCTCCCGACCACGCAAAAGCGGGCGGGCGGGCTTGGTTCCCGTTTCCGAGCTGACCATGCGACGAGCGCCCCATCCCTGAATCGCTGATGGTCAGGAACCGAACGCTCTGCCCGAGGTTTCGTGAAGGCGACCCATATTGGGACTTCGCGCTCGGACAGGGACTCGAATGGAATGAAAGACCGAAAGATTTCCCCATTGTCCCACGTTGCCGTGATCGGCAATGCGTTGCCCCGGCAGTGCGGCCTGGCGACATACACCAGCCACAGCGTCAAGGCCCTGCGCGAACATGTGCAGGGTCTCATCGTCGACCATTACGCGATGGATGACGGCCATGGCGTGGAATATGGCGACTATGTCAAGCTGACAATCGACGAGGGCGATATCACCGCCTATGTGCGTGCCGCCGCGACGATCGAGCGTTCGGGCGCGCAAGTCGTATGGCTGCACCACGAATACGGCATTTTCGGCGGACAGGATGGCGACCATATCCTTGCCTTCCTCAATAATCTCAGCCTGCCGGTCGTCGCGACGCTGCACACCGTGCTCGCCGAGCCCAACCCCAATCAATATCGGATCATGCGCACGCTGATCGGCCGCGCCGATCGGCTGATCGTGATGGCGCAGCGCGCTGCCGATCTGCTGGTGAACGTCTATCGCGCCGATCCCGCATGCATCTGCGTCATCCCCCATGGCGCGCCGGACCGGGCGCTATCCGATGCCGCGCGGATGCGCGCAAGGATCGGCCTGGGCGAAGGCCGCATCGCGCTCACCTTCGGCCTGCTTTCGCCCGGCAAGGGCATCGAGACAGTGATCCGCGCGCTGCCGCGGGTGGTCGATCGCCATCCCGACTTGCGCTACCTCGTCGTCGGCGCGACCCACCCGGCCCTGATCCGCTCGCAAGGCGAGCGCTATCGCCAGAGCCTGCAGGCGCTGGCCCGCGATCTTGGCGTTGAGCGTCACGTCCAGTTCGTCGATCGCTTCCTCGACGATGAGGAACTGCTCGACTATCTCCAGGCCGCCGACATCTACTTGACCGCCTATCTCAGCCGCGAGCAGGTGACATCCGGCACGCTCTCCTATGCGTTGGCCATGGGCCGGCCGGTCATCTCGACGCCCTATTTCCACGCCGAGGAAGCGCTGGCCGACGGCGTGGGCTCCCTGGTCCCGTTCGGCGATGTGGAGGCGATCGCCGACGCGCTTCACGCGCACCTCAGCGACCCGGATTGGCTTGCCGCCCATTCCCGTCGCGTCTGGGAGGCGGCGCGGCCCACCATCTGGGCGCAGAATGCGCGCGCGGTGATGGACGAAATGGTCAAGGCGCTCTCGATACAACCCGTGCCGATCGTACGGGGGCAGCCGCTTGCCGCCGCCGATTTCGTGGACATCTCCGGCATGGCCGCGTTGACCGACGATGTCGGCATCATCCAGCATACCGTGCTCGGCATCCCCGACCGCAGCCATGGCTATTGCCTCGACGACAATGTCCGCGCGCTGATGCTTACCAGCGCGATCCGCACCGCCAGCTCCGCAGTGCGCGCCCGGCTGACCCGCATCTATGCGGCATTCGTGCAGCATGCCTGGAACCCGGAAGAGAGGCGCTTCCGCAATTTCATGGGGTTCGATCGCAGCTGGCTGGAGAGCACCGGCTCGGAAGACTCCAACGGCCGCACGCTCTGGACGCTGGGTGAAGTGGTCGCCTCGTCCTCGGAGCCGGCGATGCGCCGCTGGGCGAACGGGCTGTTCAACGAGACGCTCAGCCTGGTCGAGCAGCTGCAATCACCGCGCGCGCGCGCCTTTGCCGCACTCGGCATGGCGGCGGTGCTCGAACATGAGCCGACGCATCCGCGCTGCGGAACGATGCTGCGCGACATTGTCGATGCACTCAAGGCACTGCTCGATCGCACCCGGCGGCCCGACTGGCCCTGGTTCGAAATCGTCCTCGCTTATGACAATGCCCGTCTGCCGCAGGCGATGATCGAAGCCGGCCGCGTCCTTGGCGATGCCGAAGCAGTCGAGCTCGGGCTCGAGTCGCTGGACTGGCTGCTGGAGGTGCAGCGCGCTCCGGCTGGCTATTTCCGCCCGGTCGGCAGCGAAAGCTTCGGTCGGCCGTTCGCCTCGCCCGAACCCTTCGACCAGCAGCCGCTCGAGGCATCGGCCACGATCGAGGCGTGCGCGTCGGCCTATCGCGTTGATCCGCGCGACAAGTGGATCGGCGCGGCGCGGCGGGCCATGGCCTGGTTCGAGGGCGAGAATGATCTCGGCCAACCGCTCATCACCGAGAATGGCACGATGTGCTTCGACGGACTGACGCCGGCCGGCGTCAATCTCAATCACGGTGCGGAGTCCGTCCTCGCGCTCCAGTTCGCGCGTCATGCCATGACGAGGCTCATGGGCGAGAACTATCGGGGCTTTGCCGCGGCGAGCTGAGATGGCGCGGTCATCGGCGCGCGCGGCGCTGAAAAACAGCAATTGCCGAATCGGGGAACACACGTCTTCTAGCCGCATGCCGATCTTTCGCCGTCTTCCCCAGCGCCTGAATCCCGACCCATCACGCGTGGTCATCCGCCCGTTCCAACTGTCCTGGCAGGCAGAGGGCCTGGCGGTAAGCCGCGCCGAGCGGTTGGTGGAGGATGTGCTGGGCATGGACGAGACCACCGCCGAAGCGGGGCTCGCCGCCGTGCTTAACGATTTCAAGTGTCGCCACTGGCAAATCGAGCGCGTGTTCCGCAGCCGTTTCGCCCAGATCTTCGCCGAGCTCGGGCTCGACGCGGGAAGCATCTCGGACCCAAAGAAGCTGTTGATCGGCGCCTATTTCTGTCACGAATACAGCTTCGCCGCCGCCGCATTGATGAACCCCTCAGTGGTGCCGCATCCCGACCAGTCCGGGCTCGACTCCCAGTCCATACGCATCATCCTGTCGCTGCGCGCGGTGGGCGAAGGGCATATAAGCTCGATCGCCTTTTGCGAGGGTATCGTGGGGGCTGATTCCAGCCTCGAGCTGGTCGGCCGGCCACCCTTCGCCACTTCGGCGATCCTTGCCGAGGGGCCGGACAATTTCGCCCGTGTCATAGTCGAGCGCGATCGCGACAGCACGCTTTCGGAAACCGTGATCTTCCCGGTGACACCCGCCCAGGCCAATGGCCTGGAGGATCTGCGCCTCACCACTTTCGTCCATGAGGACGGATCGACCGAATGGATCGGAACATACACCGCCTATAGCGGCTCGGCGATCCGCTCCGAACTCATGCGCACCAGGGATTTCAAGCGCTTCTGCTTGCAGCCGATGCAGGGATCGGCCGTGCTCAACAAGGGTATGGCCCTGTTTCCGCGCATGGTCGACGGTCGTTACCGGATGATCGGGCGGCAGGACGGCAAGAACCTCTTTCTGCTCGAATCCGATGACCTCACCGTGTGGGCGGGCGGAGTGCTGATCCTCGAGCCGAAATTCCCTTGGGAGTTCATCCAGATCGGCAATTGCGGCCCACCCATCGAGACCGACGACGGCTGGCTGCTGCTTACCCATGGCGTCGGGCCGATGCGCAAATATGCGCTCGGCGCGACCCTGCTCGACAAGGACAATCCCGCCAAGGTGCTCGCCCGCACTGCCGAACCCTTGCTGGCCGCGGCCGATCATGAGCGCGAGGGCTATGTCCCCAATGTGGTGTACACCTGCGGGGCCCTGCGCGTGAACAACACGATCTTCCTGCCTTACGGGCTGGCCGACAGCTCGGTTGCCTTTGCCTTTGCAGATCTCGACGACATCATTGCGCTGATGAGCTGAAGCGCTGCAACCTTCCCACCAGCCGCTCGGCAGTGAGGACCGGCGCTGGCCCCGCGAGATGGGATGGTTCCTCGATCGCGAAGTCGTGCTTGTGAAACGGCTCGACCACTCGCGCGAGAAGGGTTTGGCTGCCATTCGCGATGGCGGGACCTGGCGCTTTGATGGAGAAGGTGAGCGACGCCCAATACGCGCAGGCGGTGGGCGATCAGCCCCGATAGCGCAGCGTTTCCACGAGCAGCGAGAAGGCCGGCGAGGCATGGCGACGGCTCGGATAATAGAGATGATAGCCCGGAAACGGGCCGCACCAGTCCTCCAGCACGCGCACCAGGCGGCCTTCGGCGACATGAGAGAGAACCTGATCCTCGGGCAGGTAGGCGAGCCCCAGCCCGTCGAGAGCCGAATTGAGCCGCAGGCTGATATTGTTGAAGACCAACTGTCCCTCGATGCGGACGTTCACCTCATGGCCGTCCTTGTCGAGATCCCAGGGGAAGATGCCGCCATAGGTCGGGAGCCGAATGCCGATGCAGTTGTGCGCGGTGAGTTCCTGGGGCGTGAGCGGTATGGGATAACGAGCGAAATAATCGGGGGAGCCGACCACTGCCATGCGCATGTCCGGTCCGATCCGCACCGCGATCATATCCTTGGCGACCTGTTCGCCGAGGCGCACGCCGGCGTCGTAGCCCTGCGCGACGATATCGGTGAGCCCATAGTCGACGATGATCTCCACCTTGATATCGGGATTGTCGAGAAGCAGGCCGCGCAACGCCGGCTGCAGCACGAACACGGCGGGATGCTCGCCGGCATTGATGCGGATCACGCCGGCGGGCTTGTCGCGCAGCAGGCTCAGTTCGCCAAGTTCCTGTTCGATCTCCTCGAAGCGGGGGGCCAGCGTGTCCAGGAGCCGGCGTCCCGCCTCGGTCGGCGCGACGCTGCGTGTCGTGCGCGTGAGCAGCCGAAGTCCAAGCTGTTCTTCAAGGCCACGGATCGTCTGGCTGAGCGCCGATTGCGAGACGCCGAGCTTGGCTGCGGCGCGAGTGAAGCTGAGTTCCTTGGCGACGACCACGAAGGCTGCCAGCACGTTGAAGTTCTTGATCCGCATTGATTAGCCCACCTTATTGCGGCATGTCGATTATAGGCGCTAATCGATGGCGGCGGGAAGTCCTATCTCCGATTTGAACGCGGGGGCGCACGAAGTCATACAGCAGGAGTTCTCGATGGCCACTTGGTTCATCACCGGATGCTCATCCGGCCTCGGCCACGCTCTGGCGACCGCCGTCCTCGAAGCCGGTTTCAACGCCGTCGTCACCGCCCGCGATGCCGGCAAGGTGAAGGAATTCGAGGAAGCCTTTCCCGGCCAGGCACTCGCCGTTGCGCTCGATCTGAATGACAAGCCGTCGATCGGCGACGCCGTTGCACAGGCGACGGCACGGTTCGGCGACATCGACGTGCTCGTCAACAATGCCGGCTACGGCTACCGCGCGGCGATCGAGGAAGGTGACGAGCATGACGTCGCCGAGCTGTTCGCCACCCACGTCTTCGGCCCGGTCGCGCTGATGAAGGCGGTGCTACCGGCGATGCGCGCGCGGCGGCAGGGCACGATCGTCAACTTCTCCTCGATCGCGGCACAGTTCTTCAATCCCGGATCGGGCTATTACTCCGCGGCCAAGATGGCGCAGGAAGGCATCACGCTGACCCTCAAGATGGAGGTCGAGCCGCTGGGGCTTCGCGTGATGGTGATCGAGCCGGGCGCGTTCCGCACCGACTTCGCCGGTCGCTCGCTGAAGGGTGTCAGGACCGCGATCGATGACTATGCCGACACGGTCGGACCACGTCGCAAGGAAAACGATCGTACCGACGGGACCCAGCCGGGCGATCCCACGCGCGCGGCAAAACTGATCGTCGAAACCGTCGCAAGACCCAGGCTGCCGAGCCGGCTGCTGCTCGGCAGCGACGCGGTTACGATCGTGCGCAAGGGCCTGAACGCGCAGCTCGCGGAGATCGACGCAGCGCAGGCCACGAGCGAAGCCACCGATTTCCCGAACAACGACTGAGATCAGGCGGCAGACCGCCAGCGTCTTGCAGGCCATGAGAAAGACTGACCATGACGAGCGATGTCCCCACCGTGAGGCTGAACAACGGCGTCGAGATGCCGTGCCTCGGCTTCGGCGTTTTCCAGGTGCCCGACCCCGCCGAGTGCGAGCGCAGCGTGCGCGACGCGATCGACGTCGGCTATCGGCTGCTCGACACGGCCACCTCCTATGGAAACGAGGAAGCTGTCGGCCACGCCATCAAGAACCATGGGATTGATCGCAAGGCGCTGTTCGTCACGACCAAGCTGTGGATCGAGGACGCCAGCTACGAGGGCGCGAAAGCGGCCTTCGAGCGTTCGCTCAACAAGCTGCAGCTCGATTACCTGGACCTCTGGCTGATTCACCAGCCCTATAGGGACGTGTACGGCGCTTGGCGCGCGATGGAGGAACTGCACCGCGCAGGCCGCATCCGCGCGATCGGCGTCAGCAACTTCTACCCCGACCGGCTGGTGGACTTCGTGCTGCACAACGAGGTTACACCGGCAGTGAACCAGATCGAGATTCACCCTTTCCACCAGCAGGATGATGCGAAGGCGATTCTAGACGAGTACAACGTCCAGGCCGAAGCATGGGGGCCGTTCGCCGAGGGCAAGAACGGGCTGTTCTCAAACGAGTTGCTCGCCGGCATCGGCACCAAGCACGGCAAGAGCATCGCGCAGGTGGTGCTGCGCTGGCTGAACCAGCGCGGCATCGTCGCCATCCCCAAGTCGGTGCGCAAGCAGCGCATGGCGGAGAACTTCGCCATCTTCGATTTCGAGCTGGATCAGGACGACGTCGCCGCGATCGCCACGCTCGACCAGAAAGCCAGCAGCTTCTTTGACCATCGCGATCCCGCGATGGTGAAGTGGCTCGGCACGCGCAAGCTCTAGACCCGCGGATCATGGCCATGGACACCAACCCCACCAAGGAGGCGAACGCGATGGAGAAAGCAGGATCGGGACAGGTGAGCCGGCGCGGTCTGCTCGGCGTCGCAGGTGCGGGGCTGGCGGCCGCTTCGCTCGCGGCAGGTGCCGTCAGCGCAGCACCGCCCACCGCCAGGCAGGCCGGCTCTCGCCGGAAGCTCGGATCGCTCGAGGTCTCCAGCATCGGGCTTGGCGTCCAGAACATGCATAGGACCTATCAGACGACCATCCCCGATCGAGCCGAGATGATCCGCATCATCCGCGCCGCATATGACCGGGGCGTCACCCTGTTCGACACCGCGGAAGCTTACGGGCCGTTCGAGGACGAGCGCATCCTGGGCGAGGCCGCGCAGCCGTTCCGAAACAAGATCGTCATCACTTCGAAGTTCGGGTGGAACATTGCACCGGACGGCAAGCGGGTCTCCAGCGATCCGCTCAACAGCCGCCCGGAGCATATCAAGGCGGCGGTCGAGGGATCGCTGAAGCGACTGCGGACCGACCACCTCGACATGGTCTATCAGCACCGCGTCGATCCGGCGGTGCCGATCGAGGACGTCGCCGGCGCGATCAAGGATCTGAAGGCCGAGGGCAAAGTGCTCCACTGGGGCTTGTGCGAGATGGGACTCGGCACGCTGCGCCGCGCCCATGCCGAACTGCCGGTGGCCGCAGTCCAGAATGAATATTCGATGCTGTGGCGCGGCCCTGAGGCCGAGGTGCTGCCGTTGTGCGAGCAGCTCGGCATCGGGTTCGTACCGTGGAGCCCGCTCGGGGTGGGCTTTCTCACAGGCGCGATCGATGCGCAGACAGCTTATGCGCCCGGCGACATCCGCGGCAGGGAGACCCGCTTCTCGCGCGAGAACGTCACGGCCAACTTGGCACTGGTGACGTTGCTGAAGCGCTGGGCCAGCGCCAGGCAGGCAACGCCGGCGCAGATCGCGCTTGCCTGGCTGCTCGCGCAGAAGCCCTGGATCGTTCCCATCCCGGGGACCACCCAGATGGCGCACATGGTCGAGAATACCGGCGCGATGGCGATCCGCTTTACCCCGGCCGAGGCACGGGAGCTGAACGCGGCGGTCGCGGCGATCACCGTCAAGGGCGATCGGCTGCCGCCCGCCGTACAAGCGTTCTCCGGGGTCGAGGCTCCGCCGCGGCCATCGTGAGCGGTTCCGACAGCTTTTCGTGCCGCGCGGTGCTTGCGGCGCCCGCTCTTGCCGCGTTCGCGAGCACCGCGGCTTGCGCCCGGAAAGGAGGATCGACATGGATGCAAGGGTCAAAGACGCTCGTCGCCTAGCCCAGGCGGCGGCACACGTCCGCCGTCGCCATCCCCGCTTCGTTGCGGACACGTCCATATCACCGGCGGTAAGGTCGCCTTCGACCCTTCGTTCAAACAGCATAACGCTCGACGAGGGAGCGGGAGCCATTGGCTCGAGGATCGTGGGTTCGACCGTTTCCCTGTCAGATGACCGGACGGGACTGACCGTGTCGATCGGCGCCGGGGGGTGGCGATCGATTTCGCCGGTGATCAACGGACCTTGTATTATGATGCGCAGATCGGGCGCGTAGCGCTTGACACGCTGGTGCTTGCGGTATCCGGGGGGAGGTGCCGCTCACTATCGACGGGATCACTTTCGGATGGCCGTGGTGGTTACCAACGCGTCCTTGCAAGGCCGTCTGTGGGAAGGCAAAGTCGCCATCTTCACACGCTACGCAAATGTCAGCGGAGTTTCGACTGAAGTCATTTCCTGTAGGCCAAGCAGAACCTCACCCGCCTGCGGATCGTAGCGAAGTATTCTGGTGGAACCATCAAACGCTATCGGCATCCCTGCGGTGCCGAACGGCACGCTGACGTTCAGCGCCACACTGACCAACTACACGCTGGATCCTTCGATCCGGCCGAGGAAGGCAGCTGGCGCACCTGCTACCGTGAGACCATTGCCGCCCCGGTTGAACGACCCGTCCAGCGTCACGTCGCCCTTCGTCAATTCGACATTCTCATTGCCGCTCGTGCCAAAGATGTTGAGGTTTCCGCCGGCAACAACTTCGCCGCCTTGAGAGAGAACCAGATTTGATCTGGCGTTCGGGTCGAGATCCGGGGCTACAGCCGTGCCATCTGCGGCGACCGAAATTGCTTCTGGAGAACTGCTGACGGACTGGCCGCCGAACATCACGGTTGCGGAGGCGGGATTGTATTGCAGCGACCGAATGCCATCGGCAAATTCGATGGCCATTCCTGCAATGCCGACGGGGATCACCACGAAGGTGTCGGCGTCGCTGAACACGGCGCTCGAACCGGACAGGCTGATCTTCCAGTTGCTCGCATCGCCTTCGAACCTGACGAGATCGCCTCCCCGGTTGAACGAGCCGTCGAAGGTGATCGATCCGGGCCGGTTCAACACCGCGATATCCTGGGAGGCGTTGGTGCCGAAGACCTGACCGTGCCCACCGATTTCACCGGAAAAGCCGCTTTGGGTATACAGCCTCCATTGATCGCTCGGGAGGATGGGGGCGAGCACGTCTTTAGCGCTCAACTCGCCGTCTGCGAACAGGAACAACTCGACTCCTGAAACGATGTCTTCGCCATCATTCCAGCCGTCCCGGTTGTCGGTTATGCGAAATCCGCCGGACACGCTGGTCACGGAATATTGATCGCGGTTGCCATTGTAGACTGCGGTGTCGGTCCCGGTGCCGCCGTCGATCGTATCATTGCCCTCGTTTCCACGAAGCCAGTCGTCGCCGGTTCCGCCGTAGATTGTGTCGGCGCCTGCGCCGCCTTCGACCTCATCATCGCCGGCCTCGCCATCGACCAGATTGGCTTCGACCCCGCCACCTCGCACGATGTCGTTGCCTTCACCGCCATAGAGACGGTTCGCGCCGTTGCCGCCTTCGATGAAATCCCTGCCGCCACCGCCATGCACAACATCGTCGCCGCCATTGGCGCGAATGTCATCATCGCCCTCGCGTCCATCGAAGAAGTCTGCGCCGCTACCGCCCGAGAATAAGTCCGCGGCAGAACCGCCGGATACGTGGTTGCTCCCCGAGCCGAAGGACAGGAACCATAGTTGTTCGACGTTGGTCACCATGCCGCTGGTTGCGAGTAGATCGATCGTAATTTCCACGCTTGAGTTTGCTGCGTTGAACTCGAGCATGTCGAAGCCCTCGCCGCCGTCACTCACGTCGGCGAAAACGCCGACGTCGCCGTAGCTTAGCAGTCGATCGTCACCCGCGCCGCCGCTCAGGTGATCGACGCCCTCTCCGCCGGAGAGGGCATCATTTCCCGCGCCGCCAATGAGGACGTCATCGCCGGCGTTGCCGGTTAGTTCATCGTCTCCGCTTCCGCCGGTAAGTCGGTCGTTGCCCGAGCCTGCGGAGAACGACATGCTTTCGATCCCGATAATTCGGGTTCCCAACACCTGGGTCTCGACACCTGGATCCGAAAGGTAGGCCGTCAGATCAATGCCGGCGATCACATAATAGAAGCGTACGTGATCGTTTCCCGCCCCACCATCGATCAGTGCGTCGTGGCTCCAGTCGAAGGTGTCGTCTCCTTCGCCTCCGTAGAGCAGGTCCCCGAAGCTGCCACGGATCGTGTCGTTGCCGCCCTCGCCATAGATCGTGTCAGTTCCAGACTCGCCATACAGGTTGTCGTTTCCGGGCCCTCCGCGCAAGGTGTCGGCACCCTCGTCCCCCTGCAGCCCGTCATCGCCTTCTCCTCCGTCGATGGTGTCATTGCCCTCACCGCCATGCAGGTTGTCGTCCCCGTTGCCGCCGAGAATCTCGTCGTCACCGCCGTTGCCGAGCAGGTAATCGTCACCGCCAAGGCCCTCGATGCGTTCGCTCAACTTGGTCCCATAGTACGAATCGTTGCCGTCCGTACCGATATAGTCCGCCATGTGATCTCTCCGCCGCTCGCTGCCAGACAAGTGATCTGCCCCCTTCTGGGTGGCTCATCGACTATCATAGTCTGGACCACGGAAGAGGAATGGAAAAGCTCGCAAGCACAAACCCGAGGAGATCATCGGCAAGCTGCGTAAGGCGGAGATCGTGTTGGCGCAGGGCGGAATGGTGGCCGACGCCTGCCGCCAGATCGGCGTTACCGAGCAGAGCTACTACCGCTGGCGCAAGGAGTACGGCGGCCTGAAGATGGATCAGGCGCGGCGGATGAAGGATTTGGAGCGAGAGAATGCCCGGCTGCGGCAGGCGGTGTCGGATCCGACGCTCGACAAGCTGATCCTGCAGGAGGCCGCGCGGGGAAACTATTGAGCCCCGCACGGCGTCGGCGCTGCATCGATCATATCCGAGGGATGATGGCTGTTTCCGAGCGGCGGGTGTGCCGTGTGCTCGGGCAGCATCGATCGACACAGCGCAAGGCGCCACGCTGGGCGGACGACGAGGCGGCCTTGACCGAGGACATCATCGCTCTGGCCCGGCAATATGGCCGCTACGGCTATCGCCGGGTGACGGCCTTGCTGCGCGACGCAGGGAGGCACGTGAACCGCAAGCGGGTCGAGCGCATCTGGCGGCGCGAGAGGCTCATGGTGCCACAGAAGCAGCCGAAGCGCTCACGGCTCTGGCTCAACGACGGATCATTGTAGCGCGACGATTACGGAGTCCGGTCGGCGTCAATTTTGATGGCCGATAGGTGGCCGCGCCG
>NZ_JARESE010000061.1 GCF_029076845.1 Novosphingobium album (ex Liu et al. 2023) | reverse complement strand
CCGCGTCGTATAATATTATCAAGTAATCATAGGTTTAAGGCATTCCAACGTTATGCAACAAAGCCTATTGTGTCGCAAAGGCCTGTCCATGGCTGTCTCATTACAGACTGCACCGCAACACTGCATTTCTAACTGGGAAAAACCTAATTCGGGCTGGGGGATTCGAGAGGCGATGGCGATGGTAGCGCCGCGCCGCGGCCGGATCGAGGTTCATATGACGCCGGGCAGGCGCCTGATTATCGTCCGCCATCTCGCATGACCTGAGCGTCCCCGGTCGGGTCCGGCCCTGGCGTGGCAAACACCGAATCGATGAATTTGCGCGTGGTCGCCCCGAGTTCGCCGGCACGCCAGGCCAGCGCAAAGCGCACCACTGCCCGTTCGGCGGTGGCGTCGGGAACCTCAAGCGGGCGGAAGGCAACCCCGCGCATCCGCAGGCGCTCGGCCGAAGCGGGCACGATCGCAACGCCTTCGCCGCAGGCGACGATGCCGATGACCGCCTCGGTGGTCGGCGCCTCATGCGCTATTTCGGGATCGAAATTCGCGAGGCGGCACAATGCGAGCAGATCGGCCTGGAAGTTGAAGCCGCGCGTGGATTCATAGGTCACGAACCGGCTCGATCGCAGATCGGCGGGGGAAACCGCGCCACTGTGCGCCAGCAGCGGGTGTCCGAGCGGCAAGGCGGCCACCAGCGGTTCGCTGTGAACGAAGCGGGTTTCGATCAGTTCGTCGAAAATCGGCAGGCGCAGAATCCCGACGTCGATTTCGCCGCTTCTGAGCGCCTCGATCTGATGCAGGACAGACATGGCGCTGAAGCGAAGCTCGACGTCGGCCGTGGTCTCCCGAAACCGCCGGACCAGTGAGGGAAGGAGCGAATAAACCGTCGAGCCTCCGAAGCCGAACGTCAGCGTTCCGCTCAGCCCCATTCCTGTCCGCCGTGCAAGGTGGATGCCGTCGTCAAGCGCCGCCAGCGCCTTTCGCGCACTCAGCATGAGGCTGGCCCCCGCGGGCGTCAGCGCGACATGATGCTTGTCCCGATCGAACAGCCTGGTGCCGATCTCGCTCTCAAGCTCGCGGATCGCCCGACTGAGCGGAGGTTGCGAAATGTGGCAGCGTTCCGCCGCGCGGGTGAAGTTCAGTTCCTCCCCCACAGCAACGAGATAGCGCATCTGCCTCACATCCAACGTCATACCTCCAGAGCATTGCCAATGCTCTGATAATGTATTTCCGAAACGATGGCAAAGAAAGGATGATCCGTGCACGCAGAAGGAGACGCGATATGAGCGCGCGCATCGAGAGGCTTGGCTTCGAGCAATTGGCGCCGGGGGTGCAGTATGTCCTGCGCTCCAAATATGAACGGCTGGGCTATCTCGGCGAGTTCTTCCAGGTGACCGGCGTCCAGCCGGTGGTCCTGACCTCCTTCATGGAAATGACCGACGCGCTCAAGGTCGCTCTGCCGGAACATTTGACCGAGCTGGGCGCGCTGACCGTCGCAACGTTGATGGAAAACCGCTACGAACTGCACCAGCATGAGCGGCTTTCGAAGCGGCTGGGCTTCGGCGAAGCCTGGATAGCGGCCGTCGAGCAGGCGGATCCCGATGTCGCGCCGGAGCTTTCGGATGCCGAGCGCGATGTCCAGCGCCTGATCATCGCCATGCTGCGGCGGCGCGGCAAGGATGTGCAGGCCGAACTTGATAAGACGATCGAAGCGATCGGGGCGGAAGAGGCGATCGCGGTGATGTTCCTCGTGGGCCGTTACGTCACGCACGCGCTGATTGTGAACTCCCTCGATCTTCAGCCGCCTGTTCCCTCGATTTTCGATCGGACCGTGAAATGAGCGAAGGGCTTTGGATTTCCGAGGCGGAAGTCGTCTCGCTGATGGCGCTGCCGCAGGCGATCGATGCGCTGCGCGACGGGCTTCGCGAAGAGGCGGCGGGCCGCGCATCGAACATGGTCAAGACGCACGCGAGCTGGGCGAACGGATCGACGTTGCACGCGATCGGCGCGGTGTTCGACGGGTGGGGAACCGTCGGCACCAAGACCTGGGCGCACACGGCCGGGGGCGCGATGCCGCTGCTGATCCTGATCGACAGCGAAAATGGTTCGGTTCAGGCGATCATCGAGGCTTTCGCGCTGGGGCAGATGCGCACGGGCGGCATCAGCGGCCTCGGCACCGATGTCATGGCGCGTCCCGATGCCAGCCGGATGACCATGATCGGAACCGGCAAGCAGAGTATCACGCAGGTGGCGGCGGTGGCGGCTGTACGGCCGCTGACGCGCGTGACCGTGTGGAGCCCGACGGCTGTGAATCGCGAGGCGCTGGCCGAAAAAATCGAAGCGAAGCTCGGCGTGGAAGCGATTGCGACGCAGACGCTCGACGAGGCGCTGGATTCGGCCGATATCGTCACGCTTGCGACCCGCGCGCGATCCCCCTTCCTCAGCGCGGACGCCCTCCCTCGCGGGGTTCATGTGAACGCGGTCGGCGCGATCACGCCCGAGCGCGCCGAATTTGACGCGGCACTCATCGAACGCGCCTCGGTGATGGCGGCGGACAGCGTGCCGCAGGTGCGCAAGCTCAGCCGCGAGTTCATGGATGCGTTCGGAGAGGACGAAGCCCGATGGCAGCGGCTGCAGTCCCTGTCGACGCTCGTTGCCGGGAACGCGAGGCGGCCCGCCGATGCCGATCTCACGCTTTTCAAGGCGATGGGGATGGGAATTTCCGATCTGTCGCTGGGTATCGCTCTCCTCAAGGCCGCGCGTGAGGCGGGGGCCGGCCGGCCGCTTCCGGCGATAACCCGCCAGGCGCCGCGCCTGACACTTTAGATTCCAAGGAAAGGACCGCGTCCATGACCCAGCCCCTGTTCATCGAAGCCAGTGGCGCGCTGCCGGAACGCGACGCACCCTGGGAGCCGATCGTCATCACCAAGGAACAGATCGATGCCGAGATCGAACGGCTAGCGGCGATGCCCCGGCCGGCGAACGGTCGGCGGCGGTCCTATTTCCAGCATCCGCGCAACGAACGCTCGATCGGGCTGGCGCCGGGCATCCAGGTGTCGCTCGACGTGCTGCTGCCGGGCGAGGAAACGTCGACCTTTCGCCAGAATTCGACCCAGGTGAATTTCGTCATTCGCGGGCGCGGCGCCACCGAGACGAGCGGCCAGCATCGCGAAACCGCGCTTTATGACGTCTGGAACACGCCATCGATGCGCATCTATCGCCACAAGAATATCGGCGATGATCTCTATGTCCGCCTGACCTATTCGAACGGCGCGCTGCTCGACATGATGAACATCCATGTCGTCGAGGAAAATCCGCAGCCGCTCCTGAAGTCGATCGACCGGGAGGATGAGCATGCGGCGGCGGACAGCACGCGCGTCAACCCCTATGGCACCTTCCAGCTGAACGAGGAAGGCGCGTGGATGATGCCCTATGAACGGCTGATCAACCCGCCGTCGGTGACCAGCCCCGCGCTCTACTGGCCGTGGGAGCAGGTCAAGGAGCATCTCGACAAGCTGGAAGCGCTGGGCAAGGATTATGTCGGCCGCAGGCTTTATCTGCTCTATAATCCGATGACCGGGCGTACCAACGGCACCACCCCCAATTTCTTCGCGACGATGACGTTGCGCCCGCCGAAGATCGTCGATCGGCCGCATCGCCACTCGTCCGCGGCGGTGAACTATTATTTCTCGGGTTCGGGGCGGTCGACCGTCGAGGGCAAGGTCTATGAATGGAAGGCGGGCGATCTGATGCTTTCCGCGCCGGGCTGGTCGGTCCACAATCATGCGAGCCATGACAATGGCCCGGTCTATGAACTGACGATCCAGGATCAGCCGCTCAACATCGCGATGGAATCGCTGCTGTGGCAGGAAAGCCTGAAGGAGCCGCCCGCGCTTCTCGGCGCCGAGGAAGGCTTCGCGACCAATCGTGAGGCGGTCGGCGGCTGATTGTAGCGCGACGATTACGGAGTCCGGTCGGCGTCAATTTTGATGGCCGATAGGTGGCCGCGCCG
>NZ_JARESE010000060.1 GCF_029076845.1 Novosphingobium album (ex Liu et al. 2023) | reverse complement strand
GACAACCGATCCTACCGGCCATCATAGTCGCCGCTCAACCGGCCATCGTAGTTGTCGCCGCGCAAACGGAGACACTTCATGTTCACAAATAGCGAACGCTTCGCCTTCGACACGCGGCGGCACCATGCCTTTGCGACTACCGGCAATGCCTATGACGCGTCGCAATGCGACGAGAGCATCAAAACTGGCGATACCCTGATCGTGCTGCCCGAGCGGGTGATTGCCGTCGCCATGACCTGGCCCTTCGCGGTGACCGCAGAAGCAGGAAAGCTTCACAGCGTAGCGCCGCCCCGCAAAGGCGAGACGCTGGCCGATATCGCCCGGTCACTTCATGTGACGACTGCCGACTTCGAGCACGCGGCCGAGCTGGCGCGCTGCCTCGGGTTTCCGCTCGACTCCAACCTTGTGCCGCTGCTGCCAGCCTGAACGCGCCACACCTTTGCTCGCGCAAGAGGCTGGTGAGGGGAGAGGGGTGATCGCGGTCGGACCAACCGGCTGCGAAAGGACACGGGCCATGGGCGACAGAGCCCCCGTTCACATCACTATCGGCGGCGCGCTGCGCCGCGACCTCCTCAGCGGCCTCGCTGCCTGCGCCGAGGAATATGACTTGCGCGCCGAATGGGACGGCGAGCCGTTCGACCCGGCGGCGGTAATCGAGGGCGCGCCGCTCGAGCTCTACGGCACCGAACTGAACGGCGGGCAGATCCCGGAGGTCGATGCCTTCTGCATCGAGCACGGGTTGATCTTTCGCCGCTGGTCGGGCGGCTGTCCCGGGGCGTATCTCCCCGAGATTGTCGTGTTCGACGGTACGGGACCCATGCGCGACTACACGGCGAGCGAAGACGAATATGTCCTCTTCCCGCCGTCCTGGATCAAGGGGTTCACTCGCCTGCGCGAGCTCAAGCGTGCGATGGCGAAGGCCGAGATCACCGTCCCGCCATTCGTTCTTGTCTGACGTGTCGCACCGCCCCAGGAGGCATTTTGCCATGAAATACGTCGTCGCTTTCTACGCGGTCGACCGCGCTTACGGCGGGCCGGAAGAGGGCTCATGGTGGTACGACACCGGCGAACTTGTCCGCCTCCACCGGGTCTGCCTTACCGAAGCTGCTGCATCGCGGCTCGCGGTGCGCGCCAACCGGTTGCTCGACCTGGTCCAGCGCGGCCAGCGCCGCCTTGATTCCGTGCTCTACGCCGGCGGCCGCTACCGCGCCTGCGTGTTCGAACACGCGGTTCCGCCCCGCTTCCCGCAAGCCCCACCCCGTTACGAATGAGGCTCCCATGACCGATCCCGAATTTGCAGCGTCGCCGTCTGATGAACGCGCCCGCACGCTCGCGCAGTTCCCGCTCTCGAGGGTGACAGAGGTCTTCCATGACGAAATGCTGGGCGTTCTTCCCCCGATCCACATTCGCGGCGCGGCCGGCTTCTTCGTCTCCGAAGCGGTAGCCGAGGACATCCACGCCCAGTTCGTCCACCGTGATGGCCGTTTCTATGGCGGCTATGTCGCGCTCCGCGATCCGGAGACCTGGATTACCTCGGCGCGTATCGCCGCCTACGATGTCGATAACCCTAACGCGGTGGAACTCGCCTGGTATCCCGATGGGGCAGGGGAGGCTGCTGCGTGACCCGCCACAGGCTCTTCGAACTCGGGGCAGGGCCAGCGAACGAGCCCTGCGCCCAGCTCGGCCAAACGCCCGATTTCGAGCGCGTCAACAGGCACGAGCTGCGCGCCTTTCAGGCCGCAGTGATCGCGGTAAACGGCCCGCCGCCTGCGCCCCTGGAATTCGCGGCGATCGCCAACGCTCATGATTTCGGGACCTACTGGACGCTGTGGATCGTCTCGCAGGTGGCGGTACTGCCGCCCGGCGCCCGGCGCTGGCTCGACGGGCTAGACGTGCCGTCAAGCTGGATCAGCGCGGGGTTCCCGCCGCCAGTCACTTACGCGGGTTCGTCGCTCCTATGTGTCCGCCCCTTTCCCGACGTTATCGCCGGCGCGCTCCGGATCTCGCGGCCGCGCGAGGACGGCAGCTTCTTCCCGCCCGCAAACGCGGTCCTCCACCGCAATCTTGAAGCTACCTACGGCCCCATGCTGGCCGCACGCGGGGCGGGCGTTACCCCGGCGATGCCGACGGGAGGGTAGGGGGAACGCGGCGGGCAGGCGAACAAGGAGACCTGCCATGCCCCGCTTTTACACTGGGATCGGTGCACGCCGCACCCCGCCCGAAGTGCTCGCACTGATGACGCGCGCTGCCTTCGCCCTTCTGAAGCGCGGCTACGTCCTGCGCTCCGGCCATGCGATCGGCGCCGACAGCGCGTTCGAGCGCGGGGCGGGGGAGGGCAAACAGATCTTCCTGCCCGCGCCGGGCTGGCGCGGTTCGGCGAGCCCGTTCCACCCGCAGGCCTTGCCGCCAGAGCTGTGGCAGCGTGCGCGAGCTCTTGCTGCCGCAGCGCACCCCGCTTTCGCCGGACTCGATCTCTTCGTCCAGGCCTTGCACACCCGGAACGTGTTCCAGGTCCTGGGGCCTGAGCTCGATGCGCCCGCCGACTTCGTCCTGTGCTGGACCGCCGATGGCGAAGCCTCGGGCGGGACCGGCCAGGCAATCCGCATCGCCGCTGCCCACGGCGTTCCCGTCTACAATTTCCAGCGCCCGCGCGAGCGTGCGCACGTCGAACGCCACCTCTCAATCTAAGCAATGCTCTGCCGTTCTGGGTCCCGACGCACTTGCGCCGGTCGAGGGCTGCTGACCGCTTCCCGCGAAGGAACTCCCATGTCCGCAATCCACCTCGCCCTCGATATTCCCTGCACGCGGGACGAAGCTGCCCGGCTCTTCGCCGTGCTCATCTTCCTGGCGGAGCTTGAAACCGACCCCGATGCCAAGCCGGGACCGGAACTGGACCGGGTCTTCGGTGCAAACGCGCGCGAGGCGCTGCTCGGGATAATCGGCCACCCTGTGCCGCTCGGGATCGACTGCCGCTATGATCCCGAGACCGGGCTGCTGTCGCTCACCGACGTCGAGGGCAGGCCCAACCTTGCCGCCGTACCGGTGCTCCTCCTCTGGCTTTACCCCGACAAGCTGCCGCTCGCTTACGCGGTCCACACCGCCGCGCGTCCCGAGCACAAGGTCTGGACGCTGATCGGGCTCAATCGCATCGAGATCACCGAGGACGCGGCCTCGGTCGAGACGCGCCTTGCCGCGCTACGGTCCGAACCTGACGCGGCGCGCCGGATCGACCTGCTGCCGACAAAGCCCTTGCCGAACGGCGGTTGACGCCTGGGCGCGGGCCCATTCACGCGGCAGCGCGGTCCGACGGGATGCCGCCGGTTCGGCGCCGGGACCCACGCGGTGGCAGCGGCTCGCCTTCCTTCCACACCATGTGCGTGACGCCCTCGCAGGCGAGCAGCGCCTCAAGCGGTTCGCTGGCCTCAGTATCGCCATCATGGATATGGATCGCGGTTGCATCCTCGCCGGTGTCCTTGAGCACCAAGCTGGCGATCGGCGCGCTGGCATCGAGGTTGACCCGCATGCCCTTCACGAACCGACGCTTTTCGGCGACCGCCTTGGTGAGGAGGTACTGCTCGTCGCTGCTCTCGTAGGGCAGCCATTCGCCGGTCGCCGGCATCAGCGCCACCTCGATCAGGTCGAACGTCCCTTGCCTGCGCCGCGCGAACGAGCCGGCAACGACGAGGTGGCCCTGGTTTCCTTGCGCCTGCCACAGCGCCAGTTCGCCCGCGAACCGCTTGTGGAAGCGGCGCGCCATGTCCGGGTCCATGACGAACGGCATGTCGCCGACGTGGCGCAGCACGATGCGCTCCGCGCCGTGCGCCGGGGCGATTTCCTTGATCTCTCCCACCACCACCATCAACTCGTCACGCGAACGGTAGACGCGCTCAAGCGCCGCCCGGCGGCGCGCGCGCAGGTCCTCCTTGTCCTCGAGCCGGAACGTCTCGGGCACGAACAGGACATGGGACAGGGCTTCCTGCTTGGCCTTGCAGCTGGCCGCGGCTTCGAGCAGCGCGCGGCGCACCACGAACCAGTTGCGCTTGCCCGCCATCTTGGGATGCCAGTGCGTCAGTTCGGCCCGGTCCCACAGGACATGGAGCAGCCCCCGCATCGACAGCTTCTGGCCTGTGGACTTGACCGTTGGTTTGTCGTTGGTGAGCGCCGCTGGCGCGAGCCGCGCCGCACTGCGTGACAGCGGAAAGGCGAGCTTGAGCGTTGTTTCGCCGGAATCCTCGTCGTCGATCACGGCATTTCCGCGGACCTGGGCCATGCCAGTCAGGAAGTCCGGGGCCTCGTAATGGTCGCAGGCGGTCGCATGACGTGCGCCTGAACCCGGCCAGCGCGCCAGCACGTAGCGATCATGGCGGTGGCTTATATAGAGCGGCAGCTCTTCGTGCCTGCGGCATTCGCAGAGCACCCGCTCCTTGCGCGCATAGGCTGCGCCGAGCGCAGCCTGCAGGTCATCCTGGCCGCCGGTGACGACCTTCCCGAGCACACGGTATCGCTGGATCATTGGGGATCTCCAATTTCTCGCGATCGACGCTGCCCGTTCGACCTCTCGCGCATTCTCCTTTGGTTTGTCTGACGCGGCCCGCATGGCGCGCACTGGGCCAAGTCTATCCTTGCCCGTGGCCCCCGGCAAGGCCGGCGGCGTATAGCGCAGCTTGTGGTCAGATAAGCTGGATCAGTCCGTTTCGCCCGCCTCGTGCGCGAGGCTTTCGGCAATTCCCTCGGCAAGCCCGAGGCACAGTGCGGCTTCTTCGCGGCTCAGCACGATTTCGCTCGCCGCCTGGTCGGCAAGCTTGCCTGCGAGCAGCGTCGCCATGGCCTCAGCAACCATGCGCGCGCTCGGCATCTGGATCTCCTGATCCATTCGCGATTCTCCCTTGCCAGTCGCATGGAAACACTGCCCCTGCGGGCGGTTCCAGGACGGCCCCCCCATAGCCTTTCTAGAGCCGCTGGTCGAGCATTGCCGCAATCCACTGACGCGGTGGGCCCGCCATGCGGGCGACAATCGCACATCGGTATTGGGCTAAAGGTGGATGGGGTGTTGGGAGGCAAAGGGCAGGGGAGAGGGCGGGGGCACCCCTACGCCCGCGCCCCGCGCGGGGCTTGGGGCGACCCGCTCTACTCGCTAGGGCGCGCGGTCGGCGCTCTCGCGCCGCCGCCCGCCCAACCTCGCCGGCGAGAATGCCGGCCCTTCGGGTGACGATCGGGGCCAGTCGGGAAGAGGGGAGGGCTTGGTTCGACAGTGCGGCCGCGCTAGGGATTGCCGATGCCCATCGTTCTCGCCGCTGCCGCCCTATGTCTTTCGCCAAGCGTTCATGATGGCGACACCATCCGCTGCGGCCGCGAGCGGGTCCGCATCGCCAATATCGATGCACCTGAACTGCCGGACAGTCCCAAGTGTCAGGACCGTCGCCGGTCCTACGCCTGGTGCGACTTCACTGCCGGGGAAGCATCGCGCGCCGCGCTCGTGCGGTTCGTCTCGCGTGGGCGGGTCATGATCACGCGGCTTGGCACCGACGCCTATGGGCGGACGCTTGCCACCATCTCGGTGAACGGCGTGGACGCCGGCGACTACCTGATCACGCAGGGCCTCGCCAAACCCTGGCGCTGACGCGCCCATTCGCACGCGGTGGCACCCTGAAATTTCCGGATCAGCCCGCTCTTCGTGCAGGTGCTGACGCACAAGGCCGTTGCGGTAAGCGCAGAGAAATCGAGGTTTCTCGCGCGATCTCGTTCTGACTTGCCCGGACATGCGCAGGCGGGAGTACCGCTGCGAGGGGAGGGTGCGCATGGACACCAGCGTGGTGCCGGGGTGCCCTGACGGGATGCAACCAAGGCAGACGGGTAGGAACGCCTGGGAACCTGCGGCCTGAACTGACGAAACCGCCCTTCGTTTGCCGATGAACCCTGCAGCGCCAGTCTCTGGCCGCAACCCAAAAGCAGCGGACCGTGAAGCCCTGCGGGCTTGCCGCACCACTCCTCGCTTTTGAGTTCCCCTCACGCAAGCGTTCGGTGCGGGCCCGTGCCTTTGGCCCTGCCTGTGGTGTTCATCGGCGGGCGGTTCCGCCGAATTCAAGCCACGGAGAAACCCCATGAAGAACCTCGTCATCCTGATCGGTCGCATCGCTAGCCAACCCGAAACCCGTCACGCCGGTGAAACCGCGATTACCTCCTTCACTCTTGTCACCGACCGCCCCAAGCTGGTCGATGGCAAGACGGTCAAGAACGAGGCCGGCTACACCGAGACCCTCGCTGAGTTCCACCGCGTCACCGCTTTCAACGGCCTCGGCACTTCGGTCGCCAAGCACAAGAAGAAGGGCGACATGGTCGAGGTCCAGGGCCGCCTCCACTACTCGAAGTGGACGGACCGCGAGGGCGTCGAACGCTACGCGGTCGAGATCGTCGCCGAGGAAGTCCTCTTCCTCTGACCGGAGCCCGGGAGGCGGCAGCGCCGCCTCCCAACGGGGGGTGAGGCCAATCCCTGCCGGATCGTTGCACCCCCGATTTCTCACAAAGACAGGAATTCCCCATGACGATCACTGCCGAAACGCCGGTGTGGGATACGCCGAGCGGCATGGGCGGCACCTTCAACCGCTACCATCCCTGGCGCGAATGGGACGGCTACACGTTCCGTGTCGCCCGCACCGAACTCGCTCATCCGCGCCGGTTTGCCGATCCGACCCCGCGCTACCGGCCGCCGGGGTGAAGGTGGATGCCGCGTTGCACAAAATTCAACTGCCGGACCTTATTTCGCACTTGCAGCATTTAAGGCGTCACCCCATATCAGGAGTGCCTTTCAGGCATCCTCTCCCAAAACTTTCCAAGGGGCCGCCGCAAGCTGGCCCCATTTTTTTGCGCATGTCGATCTGGAGCGCAAGCCAACGGCACTGGCATTTGGCGACCGCGGCCCATAGGGTCCGCCATCGCCAATTGGAGAAAGACCGCACGCAATGGCCGATGAAATGCTCCTGGATCACGTCGCTGATATTGTTTCGGCCCACGTCAGCAACAATTCGGTCGCGGCGGGTGATTTGCCGGGCCTGATCCAGTCGGTCTACGCATCGCTGGCTTCGCTTGGTCAGGTGCCCGAGCCGACCGAGCAAGTGCGCATACCCGCTGTCTCGGTCCGCGCATCGGTCAAACCCGATGCGGTGACCTGCCTCGATTGCGGCGCGAAGTTCAAGATGCTCAAGCGCCACCTCAGCACCGATCATGGCATGACGCCGGCCGATTACCGCGCGCGCTGGAACCTGCTTGCAGACTATCCGATGGTCGCGCCCGACTATGCCGCCAAGCGCAAGGAACTCGCCGTCCGGATCGGACTTGGTCGCAAGCCCGGACAAAGTCCGAAGTCAGAGGCTAAGCCGGTCGCGGCCGCCAAACCGCGCAATAAGCTCGGGGTCGCCTTCGGCTAAGCCTGATGCGCCGATGGACCGACGTCGGATATCAGCTTCATTCCCTGGCTCCTTTTCTGTCGACTTATCGATGCATGTCTTGCCGTCTGTGACACTCTGCCCCGAGGGCAAAGTGTCATCATCGACATCAGCCTTTGCAGGAGCGCGGGTGATACCCGCCCGTATTGAATGCTCTGCCGATCGAATTGGCTGACGATGCAGGTCCCGAATGTTCCGATGCGGTGCCAGGCAAAGTGTCACGGGCGACAAACGACATGGCCTGAACGAAAGGGGATTCACAGGATTCACCTTTTGTGCTCAATACTGATCCATGGAGCAACAGACACCGATCACTGGCGTTGGCGGCATTTACGCGGTGCTGGCCGAGGTTTCGAGCCGGCCGCGCTACGCTTTCCTGGTTCTCCAACTCGTATCCGAAGCCGCCGACGGGCGAGGGCAGTCCGGTCCCTTCGTTGCCCGAGATGGAAAGCCCGCACTCCTGCGCGATTGGCTCTGCACCCAGCTGCTTCCTTTGAGCGAACAGCAGGGCCGCCGCGCGGCGCTGCGCGCCCGCGTTGCAGCCTCGCTCAGGCATGAACTCTCCGGCGATGAGGCCCGCGATGCCGCTCAGATTGACCAGGCAGTCGAGGAGCAGGTCCTGGCCGTGGGCCGCGCCAATGTCAGCCGCGCGATCTCGGATCTGGCGCGTGCGGGTCTGGTCACACGGCACTACGCTGGCTACGCCACCAACCACCGCAATCGCGGCGGCGGGCGCCATGCGGTCTACGTGGTGAACCCGGCGGTCCTGAAACTGCTGCGTCGGCCTGCGCTAATGATCGGCGCGGTTCGAGCGTCCGGTACGGGTCAGGGCGAACTGTTCGCAGCCTGACGTCCAGCTTGACAATTTTCGGAGAACGCCGCATATAATGACCTAAATATTGGCATATGGTGAGGCAAATGGCGAGCGCGGCATTTTTGAGCGAAGTCTCCGGCGACAAGGGCGTCTCAGTCGACAGGCTGTCGGCGGCGCTTCATATCACCAAGTCTGAACTGGCGCTCGCCGCGGGACTGTCACGCGATGCCGTCTCGAAGGCCGCCCGCAGCAACAGCATCGCCACCCAGTCGCGGCTGCGTGAAATGAGCGAAATCATCAACCGGGTCATTCCCTGGGCGGGTAGTGAACTTGCCGCCTATGCCTGGTACCGATCGCAGCCGCTGCCGTCCTTCGGCGATGCCACGGCGGAAGAGCTTGTCCGTCAGGGACAGGGCGAGAAGGTTCGCACCTATCTTGGCCGGATTGCCGCCGGCGGCTTTGCCTGATCTTTGGGCCTGATCTTTGAGCCAGATTTCGAAATCGGCTCTGCCGTTCACCCGGTTCGACGGCCTGGTCTATCGGGCGCATCATCCGGCGTGGGCTTATGATCCGGAATCGGGCGAAGGCGCGAAGCTTCACGGCGGCCGCTTCAACCGCGTCGGCACGGCGTGCTTCTATGCGGCGCTCAGCCTCGAAACCGCCTGGCTCGAGGCTCAGCAAGGGTTCGCCTTCAAGGCGCAGCCCCTGACGATCTGCAGCTACCGCGCCGATCTTTTGGAAATTCTCGACCTGACCAGCCCTGACGTGCGGGATGCAGCGCAGGTCACCTTGGCGCAGCTCAGCTGCGCCTGGGAGCGTCTTGCCGGAGACCGCAAGTCCGTTCCGACCTGGGAACTGGCCGATCGGCTCATTGCCGCCGGCTGCGCCGGCGTGATCGTGCCAAGCTTCGCTTCACGAGCTACGGTCGATGACCGCAATCTGGTGCTGTGGTCCTGGAGCCGCGAGGCCCCGCATCGTCTTGAAGTGATCGACGACGAGCAGCGATTGCCGCGCGACCAGTCATCGTGGCCTGACAATGCGTGATTCATCTAAACCATTGATTTAACATAAGAAATCTTATCAATCTTGGATTTTTGCGCCGGGTGGATTCTATCTTGAAGTGCGAATTCCGAGGATTTTCGGGGCACAGGCCCCATTCTCGGAGGAACGCCCATGTCGCACTGCTACCGTCAGCTCCGCTTGCCCGAGCGCGAAGCGCTCTTTCGGATGAAGGCCGCCAAGCTGCCGGTCCGAAAGATAGCTGCCGAGCTCGGCCGGCATCCTTCGACGATCTATCGCGAGCTGCGGCGGAACTATTTCTTTGATGAGGACGCCTATTTTCGCGGTTACTTCCCGAGCGTTGCGCACAAGCTGGCGCGCGACCGGCGAGTCCCTGGGCGCAAGCTCGAGCGCAACCCGGAGCTGGCGCACTACGTGATTGATCGTCTGCGGAGCTGCTGGTCGCCCGAGCAGATCGCCGGTCGATTGCGCTTGGCCGGTCATAGCGGCTTCCGGGTGAGCCACGAGACGATCTACCGCTATGTCTACGGCGCCGCAGGCAAGCAGCAGGACCTCTACCGGCTACTGCCATGGTCTCGCCGGCGCCGGCGTCCCCGCGGCGGCCGGAAACCCCGCGGGCTGAAAATTCCGCTGACCAACAGCATCGGACAGCGTCCTACGGCAATCGCCCGCCGCGACGATTTTGGCCACTGGGAGGGTGATCTCGTGGCCTTCCGGCAGGTCTACGGCAAATCCAACCTCACATCGCTGGTTGAGCGAAAAAGCCGGTTTGCCGTACTCTGGCGCAATCCGAGCCGAACTTCAGCCGGCGTCATGGCTGGGATCTGCGGGCAACTCGGCCCCCTTCCCTCCGCCTTGCGCCAGTCGGTCACGTTCGATCGGGGAACCGAGTTTGCCGCCTTCCCGACGCTTCGATCCGAACTGGGGATGAGCAGCTACTTCTGCGAGCCGAAATCGCCTTGGCAGAAGGGCGCCGTCGAGAACCTTAACGGCCGACTTCGCCGGTTCCTGCCCTCCGACACGGACATCGCAGCGATGGACCCTGCTGTCATCGCGGCGATCTGCGCCCAGCTCAACAGCACCCCGCGCAAATGCCTCGGTTACCAGACTCCGCTGGAGGTCTTGTCCGCGGAGATATCTCGCCACTCAGAATGATATTGAAGCACCGAGGGTGGGGCTCGCCCCACCCTCGGTGCAATGCTAGACCATCGAACGGAAGTCGCGCTTCAAATGGAACTCACAGCCAAATAGAGATGTCATCGCCCGCCTTGGGCGGACTAATTATCCCACAAATCGCGCTGATTGCCCGAATGTGGGATAAGCCTGAGGCTGGCGTTTCCGAGGCTTGATCAAACCGCTGCGGTATCGTTTGCTTGGTCCAGCAGGTCCATGAACGTGCGCGCCGCATCGCGGTCGCGCTCGTCCTTGAAGGCGACGTCGAGGTCCGGCGCCGAACCCAGCATGTAGAGCAGCGACCACATCGCAAACCTGCGGCCCTTGTCGGCTTCAAGGCCAAACTCGACCTGCATCCGTTCGATACCGCTGGCCATCACTGCGGGCGAAACCGCACCGAGATCATCGGTCCCGAAGAAGCGCCGCATCTGGTCGTCGAATTCCATCCGAGGCATCTCCTGATTTCTCTTATCGCCTTGCCGGTGCCCTTGCGGGCTAGCCGGCCGCATTGATCCGCCCTTCGATATCCGCGAGACTGGACACCAGTTCTTCGAAGGCCGGCGGCTCCTCCATGAACATTTCCGCCATGGCGGCGTAGTCCGCCGCCAGTTCCTCGCGCATTGCTTCGGTGACCGAGAGCCGCAGTGTTCCGAGCTGCGCCGTTCCATAGGAGGCCTTGGCATCAGCGAAGAGCAGGCTCTTGTTCCTGACGACCTGCTCCAGCAGCACACGCTCGGTCAGCGCCCGTTCCGTGACGCCGGCGGCATCGAGCATGAACACATCGTAGAAGTGCCGCGACAGACCTGGCCGCAATTTGCCGCTGTAGTGCAGCGCATGCAGGATCGTCGCCTTCTCCCAGTAGGTCCTTTCGAGCGCAAGCGTTGGCACGGCAGTCACCGCATCGGGCACTTCGCCCGGAAAGTCCTCGGCGACGTAGGGCAGGATGTCCCGCTGCTCGAATGGCTCGGGATCGCCCCTTGCCCCAAACTCGAGCTTGATCCGCGGCTGCACGTAGCCGGTACGCCCGCCATAAGTGTTACCATAGTCGAGGCCGTAGCCCGAGGATGCCGGATAGTTGAACAGGACGGTCTGCCGATCCTTGTCATCGGGATCGGCCTCGATGCTCCAACCATCACGGGTGCCCAGGGCTTCCTCGATCGCTTGCGCGAGCGTCGGCAGGAGGATCGTCCCCACCCAGTCTTGCGCGGCAGCGCCGAGCGCCTTGCCGCGCCGTTCGCGCTCCTTGCCGCTGATGTCGCTCGCCATCGGCGAGGCAACCTCGCCGAGCAGCGGCGCTGCGCGATTGATGGTGAGATCGATGTCCTCTGAAAACCGTTTGATGATCCCGAATGCTTTCGAGAGCGAGGTCCCGCCCTTGAAGGTCAGGACCTTGGCCAGCTCGGGTACGCCCATCAGCCGGCGCAGGGTCCAGCACACCCAGAAGTCCTTCTCGACGATGAGCGGCGTGAGATCGCGGCGTGCGGCTGCTTCGGCAAAGAACGCCCGCCGCTCTTCGGCAGGCCGCCGGGCAAATTCATCCATGGTGCGCCGCCCCGATCTTCAGCACGACATCGCCCATCCAACCCGGCATCTGCGCGCGGCCCTTGAGCAGTGCCTGCACGTCCTTGTCATCGAGCCGCGCGGCAAGCTGCGAAATCGCATCAGCATCGACGTTGGCGCGTCCCAGTCCAGCCAGGTACTGGACCACGCCGTTGGCAGCCTCCGAGGCATTGCCCAGCACTGGTGCGCGGCTGTGCTTCAGCGTGACGCTTCGGCCAGCGGCCTGGCGCACGCGGGTTCGTCCTGTCGTCGCATAGCTCGTCCTGGCAGGTACTTGCGTCGACAGGCCAAGCCTGTTCGCCGCTGCCGCTGCCGAGGGCGCGAGCCGGTCGCCGCTTTGCGCTGATACGGCCTGCGCGATCATCTCGGCATCGGGTGTCAGCGCGCCCAGCTTGTCGTGCAACTGAGGATAGTCGTAGAGGCCGCGCCCGATCCGGCGAATCTCCCCAGCCTGCGCTAGGCGCGACAGTGCCATGTCGACCGAGCCGCGTGTGCCAAAGTCGATGAAATGCTTGGGGGTGAATACCCACCCCCTCCCCTTCGCGCGAACGCGCTTCATGATCTTGTCGGCCATGGCGGACATGATTCGAGTGCTCCTTTCGTTAGAAACTAGCACACATATTTCTAACAAACCATATCCCCGTGAAAGGGTTTTTGATGACCATCATGATCATCGCCATCGCTTGCCTGCTGATCATCAACGTTGGCGCTTCTGGCATTGGTGATGCCGATGATCGGCAGGGTGCCAGACATCGCCGGTCAGAAGTGAAGGAGCGGCCCCGTCAAGATTGCCGCACTCGGTCCCGCGCGCCTTGCTGGCACGCTCCTGCGGGTGCGGGGTTTCCTGCATTGGGCCGCCGGCACTCTTGCCTTCGCCTCCGTCGCCGTCCCGCGCCCGTGCGATGCACCGGGCCACGGGCCGACTGACTGTCTCCGACAAGGGGTCCGTCATTTGTTGCTGGCTCCGCCGACCACGGCGCAGCCAGCGCGCCCCGCGACGACCCACCAACATTCTTCGGCCACGGCAATCAAGCGGGGCGCAAAGGACATGGCGTTTTGCGGTTAACCCCGAACGCCCTGAAGGGGTTCGGGGGCAAAACCTAATCTCTCTCTCATCTCGGTGGCTGAGCGAAATCAGCATCGCCATAGCATGACGCCTGGGAGATTGGCGGCCGTCAAGGATCGCGGGTGCCCCCCGATTTTGGCCTGCTGCGGCTACCGCCTTGCGAGCAAAAATCGGCTCCCCCCACGCCCGCTGCTCGCAGCGGCAGCGCGTGCGCGCCGCCGTCCCTGACTGCCTGACTCCGGCGTCCCTCCGATGGGCATCTTTCATCAGCGTGATGAGAGACAATTCCTTTTGGAGGTTATCATGACGGACCGTTTCTCGAACTTCGCCGATCTCGCCGAACACTACGCGCGGGAAATTGCCACTCCCGACTATGCTGCCGCATTCATGGAGCAGACCGAGCTTGCCAAGCTTTCGATCGAGCATGAACCGAGCGCAGCCGAAATGCCCGATCCGGATGTGGCGCAGGCGGCAATCGAGATGATGCTGGCAACGGTGTTCGACCTGTTCCGCGACACCCGGATGGAGGACATGGCAAGCGAGGTCGCCTGGGGTATTGCCAACAGCTTCCACGTGGTCGCCAAGCGTCTCGATACCCGAGAGGATTCGATGGCGAACCGGCTGCAGGAGAAGCTGCGCGAATACGATCCGAGCGAAGTCTACGCGACCGATCTGGAGGACCTCACCATGCAGGCCCGCAGCCTGGCCGAATGCCGCGACGCGATGGAATGCATGCGCGACCATGCCGCGAAGATCTACCTCGTGGAGACCGGTCGTCCCTTCTCGCCAGTGCGCGGCTCGCGGGTATCGTCCAAGACCAATGCCTCGATGATCGAGGCGCGCGATTACCTGGCCGCACAAAAGGCGCAGCGGCGGGAACAGTTTGCGCCCACGGGCCCGGTTGTGGTGTTCTCGGGCGGGCAGCAGTTCACCGACATTGCTCAGGTTGAAGACTACCTCAACGCAATCCGGACGCGCATCCCTTCGATGGTGCTGGCAACGACCGCACAGAACAAGGGTGCTGACGTGATTGCGGCGGCCTGGGCATCGAGCAAGAACGTCCCCGTCATCCTGTGCAAGCCCGATGCCTCGCGTGGTCCTTCGGCGCCCTACCAACGCAATGCGCGCATGCTCAGCTTCAAACCGGTCGAGGCGGTGGTGTGCAACGGCGGCGGCATCCAGGCGAACCTCGCCGACAGGCTGCGCGAGGCGCGCGTGCCGATGCACATCGTGCGCGAGGCAGGTGCCCAGAACGAGGCTCCCCCATCCCGGTCAAAGGCCCCGGCTCAGGCAGAACGCGGCGGGGCAAAGCGCACGGTCAATGGCGACGATCTCCCGCCGTTCTGAGCGGGAAACAACGTGATCCGACTTTACCGAAGGGTGTCCGGTCTAACCGCCGGATGCCCTTCTTTTTTGTCGCTTGGAGCGCCCCTGGTCTGACCCGGCTCGCTCGCTGGGCCCCGGGTGACGGCCTGTCGGCCTGCCCGCTTCCCAGCCTTCGCATCGGCCGGGCGGCAGGCCAGCACTTGGATCCACCGGTGGTGCGGACCAACAGGGGTTAAAACTCTCGCAGAATTCCAAGCATGATGACCGCCATTGCCCCGCGTCAAGAAGGGTGGTTCCCCCAATTTTTCCTCCACTCCGGCTGCGCTTGCGCTCCAGAAAAATCGGCACCCCCACCCCCGCTTCGCGGCGGGCCGCGGGCGGCCCGTTCCTGACCCGGGCCAAGCTCGGTCATCTTTTCGGAGGTCTCTTCAATGATTTTGACAGGAGGCTCACATGAACGCTCTTACGACCGCACTCGACATCCCGGCTTTCGATCCCATCAGCTATGACGCCGCGGTACGCGCCGCCAACGTCAGGGCCCAGCACAGCTTCTTCGACCAGCACGTTATCGAGGACGAAGAGGGCTGCTTCGTCGCCATCGACGAGGGCGACTACAATGCGCTGCCCCAGAACCTGATCGACCGGATCGTCCATACGGTGCCAGGCATGATGGCCGATGATTTCGACGAAGCGAACATCGCCCGCGCCGCAAGTTTCATGAGCGTCGTCATGGATCCCGAATGGGACGCGGACTGCCCGTTCTGACATGCAGAAACATCGCACAGCGCCGGAGGGCTCGTCAGGGGCTCTCCGGCCCCTTTTTTGCGAGCCTGAATTAAAGCGCAGCCGGGGCATCGAGCCCCGGCTGCGCTGGTCTCTTGCGAGACCGGTTTCAGCTTTTCGCCAAGCGCTTTTCCGCTTCGTCCAGGCCGAGCTTTCCGAGTGTGGCGAAGAAGCCTTCAACCCGCTCGAACGGTGCCTTGCCGAGTGCCGATTTTCTCAGCAGTTCGGCCATGGCATTTTGCTCGCTTTCCCGCAGCTTCGCTTCGCGCGCTTCCAGCGCGTTTCGCTCCCTTGCGATCGCCTGTCGTTCCGCTTCAAGACTTCCTTTCCTGGCCATGATGATACCTCGTGGGTTGGCGCTGAAACCTCCCGGCAAAAGCATCACAACGCCAAAGCCTGTTGGCAAGTCCTCTTGTTCAAACCATCTGCAATTTGCCGTGGCCTGCGAAGCATAGATTGCCCCTGCTGCGCCTAGAGACTGGCACTGAAGGCCCGATCCTCGATCCTGAAAAAACCAGAAATCCAACGCGAACCAAGTTGCATCGGATTAAGGGGTAAAGGTGCAGACCGTACACTGCACGGCAGTAGGCGAAATTGGCAGAACTGCGCGCGTATACAGCAATCCCATCCCTGTATCACAATGTGTTATAATTGCTGAACATAATTGGGGACGACGCACTTGCGCCATTTTGCGCGTAATACATTTGAATACGGCAGGCAGCGGTTCCCGCTTCCCTTGCCAAGCCATCGGCGATGGCCTAAAACATCCAGGCGCAATCTCCACCGGGCCCTTTTCGAAGGGTTTGGTGATGACAGAAACAGTCCTGATTTCGGTCCGGCTTCCCGGACCCATTGCCGAGGCGGCCAATGCCGCTGCGGTCTCGCGCAATATCTCCCGATCGAAGCTTCTGCGAATCGCCATCGAGCGCTTCATCGATGACATTTCCGGTTCATCCGAGCAGGATCGCCGGCGTCAGTTCTCGTCCGAGTATACCTTCCTCGCGCTCGACCTCATCGTCCAGCGCGAATACCCCGAGGTGCACACCGAACTTCTGACCGAAGCCGAGCGGCGCATGGAGGCCTTCCATGGCGGGGCCTGACACCTGGTCCGACCGCGCTCGGCCGGGCAAGCTGCAGCACCATTCGGCGCGCGGGACCATGCCGCGCAATGCCGGTGATTTCACCCGCGGATCGCAGCTCATCACCCACGAATTCCTGATGTGGTTTGCCTCCGCGCGCCTGCCTTTCATGGTGTGGTTTTTCACCTTCCTCCTCGTGCTCTCGGTCGCGCTCGCGCTGCGTCTTCACGAACACGAAGTGCAGATGATTCTCATGCGGATTTACGCCGCCGGATGGGGATTCATGGAGTTCAATCCCGGCAAGGTCATCAACCTCTCCCTGCCCTCTGGCGAAGTGATCCCGGCGCCGATTTCGATGGTCGCCTCACACCCCGATGTTGCCATCGCCTGGAACCGTATGATGCGCGCGGTCTGGGGCTCGCTGTTCATCTCGCTGTTCCTAGCTGTACCGCTCGCTATCTGGTTCGTCGATTTCTCGAAGCGGCGCGGCAAGTCGATCCTCGAAGAGCGTCACCAGCGCGGCGCGATGCTGGTCGACGGCGCAGAGCTGGCAGCCGTCATCAATGCCCACAACCGGGCTGCGCTCGAACAGGAAATCGCCGAGCGGCTTCCCGCCATGAGCTTCGACGAGGTCATGGCGATGCCGCTTGCCCCGCGCAAAGCGGCCGGCATTCACCACGCCTATTCGCTCGCCGGGGTCGCCTTCCCCTGGCGTACCGAACAGTCGCACACGATGATGATCGGCTCGACCGGGACCGGCAAGACCACCCAGATGCGCGCGCTGATCGCGCAGATGCGTATGCGCCGCGATCGCGCCGTCGTCTTCGATCTCACCGGTGCCTACGTCGAGGCGTTCTACAATCCCCAGACCGACGTGATCCTCAACCCGATGGATGAGCGTTGCCCGTCCTGGTCGGTGTTCGGCGAGGCGAAGAACCATGCCGATTTTACCGGTATCGCCGCAGCCCTGCTTCCGGCCGATGGCGGCGGGGCCGAGCCGTTCTGGATGCTCGCTGCGCGCACGCTGTTTGTCGAGACCTGCATCAAGCTCATGAAGGATGGCCAGGCGACCAACCAGGCGCTCGCCAGCCGGTTGATGATGGCGGACCTCAAGGAGGTCCACAAGATGCTCGAAAACACCGTGGCCGATCCCCTGACTGCGCCCGAAGCGGCCAAAATGGCAGAGTCGATCCGGGCCGTGTTCAACACCAATGCGCAGGCGCTGCGCTTCCTGCCCGAGGGCAAGGAGCCCTTCTCGATTCAATCCTGGATCCGCAACGATGACAAGCCGGGCAGCATCCTGTTCATCACCTCCTCGCACAACGAACTCGTCCTCAACCGCGCGCTGCTCTCGCTCTGGATGAACCTGGCAGTGCACACGCTGATGCGCCTGCCGCGCACGCGCTCGTTGCGCACCTGGTTCTTCTTCGACGAGGTCCATGCGCTGCACCGCCTGCCCGCAATCGAGGACGGTTTGCAGACCGCACGGGGGTTCGGCGGCGCCTTCGTACTCGGCATCCATTCCTTCGCCAAATTGTCGGAGACCTACGGCAAGGAAGGCGCGCAGAACCTCTCTTCGCTGGCGCGCACCAAGCTCATTTTGGCCGCCGCCGATCGCGATACCGCTGAGCATTGTTCCGACTACATCGGCCACCGCGAGGTGCGCATGATGGATGAGGCCTACAGTTACGGCTATTCCAACATCCGCGATGCGGCGACAATTACCCCCCGCTCCGAAGTCCAGCCTCTGGTCCTGCCCGACGACATCATGAAGCTGCCCTCGCTGCGCGGGTTCCTGGTATTCCCCGAGGGCTTCGATGCCGCGCGGATCAAGCTCACCTACAAGGACTACCCGGCGGTCGCCGAAGGCTACATCCTGCGCGAGAATGTCGAGCCAATCGAGTTCGCGAAGCCCGCCAGCGACGACGATGCAGACGAAGAAGGTGGTGGCCGAGAGACCAAGGACGAGCTCGAGCCCAAGGTCGAAGTCGACCGCGATGGGGACCTGCCGAGGCCGCCAGCGCTTGCGCCGCAGGCGGATGCTGCTGCACCTCCTGCCGGATCCATGCCAGGCGAAAGCCCGCTCGCCGCAGGCAGTCTCGGCAACACGATGATATTCCGTCCCGGCGGTCCGCCAATTGCCGCGCAGGCGCAAACCCGCGAACCTGAAAGTTCAACCAAACCGGCGCCGAGCGCACAGGCCAAGACTGAGGCCCAACGTGTCAGCCAGACCGCGCGCGAACTTGGCGAAGCGCTCGAACCGGAGAGCAGGATTGAACGCTCCGCAGGCGGTCCAAATGGCCCCGAGGTGCCCGGTCCCGGGCTCGATGACGGCCCGGATGACGGAATGGAGATGTAGCCCATGCACTCCATTGCTGCAGTGCGGTCTTCGAGCGGCGCCGCCGACTATTTCGCGAACGACAACTACTACACGGCTGAAGAGAACGCGGAAGCGGGGGTCTGGGCTGGCGAGGGTGCGCGCGATCTGGGACTGGCGGGCCCGGTCGAGAGGGATGCGTTCGAGGCGATCTTGAACGGACATCTGCCAGATGGCGATAAGGTCGGGCAGGTCGAGGGGCGCAGGCTCGGGCTCGATCTTACCTTTTCGATGCCCAAGTCTGCCTCGATCCTGGCACTGGTCTCGGGCGACCGGCGGATTCTCGATGCGCACCTGGCCGCGGTGCGTTCGACCATGGCGCAGCTTGTCGAGAAGCAGTTCGCCGAGGCCCGCAATTACGAACGCAGCCGCAACGGCGAGCCCGAGCGGACCGGTAATCTCGTCTATGCCCTCTTTGCCCATGACACGAGCCGCGCGCTCGATCCGCAAGGTCATATCCATGCCGTGGTCGCAAACCTCACCCGCGATCTCAAGGGCAACTGGAAGGCACTGTGGAACGGTGAGATCTGGAAGAACAATACGACGATCGGCCAGTTCTACCATGCCGCCTTCCGCGCCCAGTTGCAGAAGCTCGGCTACGAGACCGAGGCCGCCGGCAAGCACGGCGCTTTCGAAATCAAGGGCGTGCCAGGCGAGGTCATCAAGGCGTTTTCGACCCGCGCCGCCGAGATCGAAGCCAAGATCGCCGAGACCGGTGCCACCACTCTGGCAACCAAGAAGCAGATCACGCTCTATACCCGCGATCCCAAGCTTGTGGTCGAAGATCGCACCGCGCTGGTCCAAGGATGGCAGGACCGCGCTGCCGAACTGGGCTTCGACGGCAAGCCGCTCGTCGCCGAGGCCATGGCGCGGTTACAGCACCAGGCCAGGCCATCGCTTCGGGAAACCGCCTCGCAGGCCTTCGCCGAGATCGCCGAGCGGATAAGTGCGGCCATGCGTCCACCGAGCGCGCTGGCTGTCAGCGGGACGGCGGCACTGTTCCTCCCCGCTGAAACCATCAAGGCCCAGCACGCGACCGCGTCCGCTATCCGGCACCTTTCCGAGCGGGAAGCGGCATTTTCACCCCATGCCATCCTGGCGAGCGCGCTCGGCTTCCAGATCAAGGGCCTCGAGGGTGAGGCCGTGGTCACGCGGATCGGTGAACTTGTCCGGGACGGCCACCTCATTCCTGGCAAGTCTGAACGCGCCGACGGTCACTACGACCTGGTGACAACGCCTGAGGCGCTGGCGCGCGAACAGCAGATATTGGACCGCCTGGATGCCGGTGCCGGCCAGGGCCGCGCTTTCATGGCGCCCGATCTCGCCATGGCCCGGCTTCAGGAGGCCGCTCGCGAACTCGGGCTCGAGCGGGCCGGCGTCGATAGCTGGCAGTTGAACGAAGGCCAACTAGCCGCCGGCGTTGCGATCCTTTCGGGCACCGACCGGTTCCTCAATATCCAGGGCGTTGCGGGCGCCGGCAAGTCGACCCTGCTTGGTGCGCTGGACAAGGTGCTTGGCGCGGAAGGCGTCAAGCTGATCGGCCTCGCCTTTCAGAACAAGATGGTTGCCGATCTGCGCGGCGGTGCTTCGGGTACCATGTCGGTCGAGCAGATGAAGGAAGCCGGGATCGAGGCCTGGACCATCGCCGGTTTCATCAACAAGCATGGCTCGGCGGCAGCCCAGGGTTCTGGCGAGCGCTTCGAGGCCTCCAGGGCAGCGCTACGCGATACCGTCATCATCACCGACGAGTCCTCGATGGTCTCCTCACGCGACATGCTGCGGCTCACCGCGATTGCCGAGCAACTTGATGTCGCCAAGGCGCCGTTCATGGGCGACCGCCAGCAATTGTCGGCGATCGAGCAAGGCAAGATGTTCGCGGTCTCGCAGGCCGCTGGCCAGGCGACCGTGCGGATGGACGAGAACATCCGTCAGAGGAATTCACCGCTCTTGCTGGCGGTCGCGGGGCTCTCGAATGAAGGCCACGCCAGCCTCGCGCTCGATCTGCTGGCAGCGCACGGCCGGGTGATCGAGGCGGGTCAGAACCACGTCGCGCGCGCAGCTGAACTCTGGCTGTCGCTGAGTCCGGAGAAGCGCGAGGCGACGGCGATTTTCACCGCCGGGCGCGACGACCGGACCCAGATCAATAGCCTCGTACAGCAAGGGCTTCTCCAGGAGGGCGCGCTGGGGGGCGAAGGCATCGCGCTCACAACGCTTCAGAGCGCCAATGTCAGCCGCGAGGAACTACGCTTTTCCTCAACCTACCGGCGCGGCCAGGTCCTCGAGGCGCGGATGGATGTGCGCGAGATTGGCCTCGCGCGCGGTGAATATGCGATTCTCGACATTCGCAAGGACGGCAAGGTCACGCTCGAGAAGGGCGGCAAACGCCTGAGTTTCGATCCCGACCGGATCGATCCAAACCACAAGTTCGACCGGCTCGGGCTCTATGACCAGAAGTCGATCCGGATTCATGATGGCGACGCAGTGTTCTGGCGTGACAAGGATGCCGTCCGCGACATTGCCAAGTCGACTTACGCGAAGGTGATCGAGGCAAAGCCTGAAGCGGTGACGGTCGAGCTTGCCGACAAACGGCAGCTTACCCTGCCCGTGGGTGACCCCATGTTGCGCCGTCTCGATCTTGGCTACGCGCTCAATGCCCACATGGCGCAGGGCATGACCAAGGCCCATGCAATCGAGGTGATTTCGTCGTCCCAGCGCAACCTTGCGACCCAGCGGACGCAAAATGTCCTCAACACCCGCGCCACTGATGACATGCACGTTGTCACCGATGATCTCGGTGCCCTCAAGTTCCAGCTCGACCGCACACCGGGCAACAAGACCTCCGCGCTTGAGGTGACGGGCAAGGTCGAAGTTGACGCCGGACAGGCCAATCCCATCGAAACCCGCCAGGTTCCCGAACTGCGCATGAGCCCGGAGCTCAGGGCCAAGCTCGATGCGGTGCTGGGTCCGGTGCCAGAGGCACCGGTGCGGCAACTCCCCGTTCCCGAAAAATCGCTGGGGCTCGATCTGTGAGGCGCCGGCCCATTCCCGCCTGCACCAAAGAGAGCGCCACCCGGCTGTTCGATGGCTGTCAGGCCGCCCTCATCTGGCTTGCGGTGCTCGCCTTCGCTGCGCCTGGGTCCGATGTTCAGGAGGTTGCGGTCTGGGCGATGGTCGCGGTCGCGCTAGCCGCTGCATTCGTCGCGCTCTGCCCGACATTACCCGACGGACTGGCCGAAATCGCCGCTTCGAACCCAGCCCCAACCAGTGCGCCCGGCCGCGCCAATCCAGAAGAGGACCTGACGGATGTCCTATGACCATCAGGAAATCGGCGACTTTGCCAACGAACGCGACGCCCAGGACTGGGCGGAACGAAACAACCTCGATGTCCGCGACCTCCACTACCGCAGTCGCGGCAGTCGGGGCGTTACTCTGAGCGTGCGCCGGTCGGCGCTCGGGGACTCTGCAACCAGCGACCTCTCATATGGCCGCCGGACCGGCTTTTTCTGAAACCAGGAGACCACCCATGAAACTGAAATTCCTGTTGTCCGCGCTTCTTGCCGCGGGTGCCCAGCCTTCGCTGGCTGCTGAGCCGGCCTCCGGCCTTGGCGAGACTGCGATTGAGCCTGCCGCCGCGGTTACTGCGGTCCGCAGGCAGGAGCTGCAGCGCGTCGCCGATGCGCTGACTGCCGAAGCCAGTGCGAAAACAGGCGTGAACACGCGAGATGCCGTCGAGACGATTAAGGCGCGGATCAAGGCAATGAAGCGGCCCTCCCCTTCTGCCGAGCAGCCAGACTGCGATGATTGTCCTGACAAGGCGGTTGCTCCCCGCCCCGATTCTGCCAGCCAGGTTCGCAACCGCGACTGCATCGACTGCGTCGAAGAAGCGATCCTGGCCTGACCAGACGGCGCGGCCCGGGTCGCCTCCCACCGGGCCGCGCCACCATTTTGGGGATTGCGCGATCAGGCAGCCTGCGCGCGCAACGACAGGTCGAGCCGGATATCGTCGTAATTCACGCGCGGAGCGAGTGCCCGGTTGGGCCGCTTCTCGAAACGCACGAGACCGTAACGCTCCATCGTCTTCAATGTGCGCGACAGATTCGACTTGGCTCGCCCGGTACGTTCGACCAGCGCCTGCAAGGACTCCGGCTTTTCCTTGGCGATCAGCGCCAGCAGTTCCCGGTTGCGGTCGGACAGCACCTTGGCGAGGCTCTCGATCGAGGTGAACCATACCTTCGGCCCCTGCGCCGACTGCTTCAACTCGCCCCGCGCGATGGCCATGGTCCGGGCTTTGTAGTCCGCCGGGCTGGCAATTCCGATTTTCAACGTCGTCATAGCTTTACTCCTCGCTGCGCCAGCACCGCTTCGACTTCTGTCCAGAAGTCGGCCAACAGGCTTGCGGCATCGGCGTATTCGTAAGGGCGAATGGTTCGTAGCCGATGCTTATGGTCGAACGCAGCCGCTTGTTTTGCCCCCGGTCCCGAACCCGACGTCACCGGATGGGCATTGTCGAATCCGACCAACCTTTCGCCCTTCCCGTCGTGCAGAGTGAGCGAGTAGCGCAAGCCGTGCGGTCTCTCGGGTGAGCTTGCCACACGTTTGACCTCGAACTTGACCCAGTGGTTCCCCGAAGGATCGATGACAAACACTTCGCCATCGAGCGGAAGCAAGGCATCAAGGCTCGAGTCGTGCGGCTCATTCACCCTGCATAGTTATCACACGCTGATAACTATGCAACCTGCATCGTTGGCGGGGCCTTTGGTGGGACCCTGGACGGGTCGTCAGTAGGTGCCAGTTCCTGCGATGGCTGGGCAAGTTCGATCCTGCAGGCTAAGGCCGACCAGGGTCCGCGGCATGCACCTCAGGCTGTTCCCTCCATCCGACACCAAGTCACCCCATGAAATCGACCAGTTCCCCCTCAGCGAGATTCCATGTCGGAATGATCGAACCCGGCGCGCGCGCGCCGATCCTGCGCGGCGATGACGGCCTGTGCTGGCGGCTTGGCTTTGTTGACGAAAGCGCGGCGGGAGGGCTCAATGGGCGTGTCCGGGTGCGCGGGCGCATAGTCGATGTTGACAGGATCGAGGTGGAATACGTCGAAGTGCAGAATAGCGCCTGAAAGCTGGATTTGGGCCGGATATCGGTTGGACCCGGATCAGCCTGCGGCCAATTCCATGCATGCTTCCAATAGGGCGTTCCAATCTTCGGGAGGATTGCCTTTGTCGAGCATGGATTTGAAAACGGCGTAGGCATCGCTCTTTGAGCCATAGGTGCGCAGCGTGTTGCTGTCGTTGACCCAGGCGAAGATGATGATCTTTGCGGCAGTCGAGTAGCGGAAGAACAGCCGGAACCGGCCATTGCCGAACTTTGCCCGGAACCAGTGCTTGCGCTCCCGGCCCAGGGTGCCACCTTGCCGGAACTCAGGACGTGAGGGATCGACGGGGATCACCTCGAAAACCAGCTTGCGTATTGCGGCAAGCAACTTGGCGTCAGCGCTGGTGGTATAGGCAATCGGGTCTTTTTCGCGGGCGCGCTCACCGGCGCTCGTCAGCTTATCGAGCTGGGCGAGAAACAGCGGATGCGCGTAAAGTGTCCAACCGTTGACCGTGATCACTTGAGCAAGTCCGGGTCATTGCTCAAAGCGAGACGTCGCCGTCGATCGCGTCATCGAGATCGACCGGAATATTTGCGGTCAGCGCGGCAATGCGGGCGGTGAGATCGGGCGAAAGCGCTTTCACGGCCTCAGGGTGCTGTTTCAGATCGGCAGCCAAAAAGCTCAGGAAGCTCTCGACTGCCGGATCCTCATCGCTATCCGCACGGCAAACGGTCACGCCGCCATCGCTCACGCGAAAGGCAATGCGGCCACCGTAACCGACGCCCAGCGCCTGACGGACTGCCTTGGGGATCGTCGTCTGACCCTTCGCGGTAATGGTGCTGAATTCCTCGAGCGCGATTGCCATAATACTCTCCATGCGACAGCCGGAAGGTAAGGAATAATTCTTACATTGTCAAGTCGCGAGCTCGGCAGCCTAGAGGTCGCCGGGACGACAATCGCCGCAATATATGCGGAGAATAGCGCGCTCAATCACCGCACGCGCCTGAGATCGCGTAATTGCCATCACCAGATCCGGCGCTCTGCGCCGAGGAGTGCGAGGGTGCGGAATGGGCGGCGGGGGCTCACCCTTTTTCCTGGCACATCATTGAAAAATCGGCCCGAACAGGGTATCGATTGCCAGAGCAAGGAGCCCCAACATGAACCACGATCGATACGGACTGGATGGCTTACCCTTGGCTTGCCGCGCAGCGAACACTGATCCTGTCACCGGCCTGCCGTTGCCATCTGTTCCGCATGCCGATCCATCGGTACAGGACGGCAATCCCTACGTTTTGCCGACAGTAGTGGTATGCATGATCGCCTTTGTAATCGTGTTTCTCGTTGAATCCGGAATCGTTGGCTGATTTCAACTGCGTCGTTTAGCAACATGCAGATGATCCCGAGCCGGGTTGTCAGGGAACCGCTCAAAACCGACTGCATATGATGGCCCTAGACGCTCCTGCACGCGTGCGGCCCATTGCGCTCCTTGTGCGTCAGAGATGTTGTTCCCACGGAAGTCGAGCGCCCGGTTGTCATAATGGGCGGAACCAGCAACGTGCTGGGTACTGTCATTGCCCGACGTGACAACGGGCCTTGGCAGGCCAAGCGCCGTTGCTTCCTCTGCCACCACGCCCATGGCTGGTACGAGTTCGCCATCCATCCGGCCTAGTTGCGCGCTGGGTTTGATGCCTAGTCCCAGCTCGCGCGCAAGCTTCGCTCCATCAACCGGCCCATCGGGAGCCGCCAGAAGCGTTCCTCCTTCCAAGGCTGAGGCTACGAGTGCCGACGAGCCCCCGGAAGGCGGCAATGCAACGCTGTCCGGCATGCCAAGCTCGGCATTGCTGCCGAGCGCACCTTTACCGGCGATATCGGATACGTCCGCCAGTTCGTCGATACGCCGATTGCGCAGGTCACTCATCAGGTCATCCATGATGTAGCTGATGGCCTGATCGCGCCTTGCGAGATCGCGGTAGTCGAGGCGCGGGTTCGAGATGTCGGGAAGATGCCATTCAGGATGTTCACGCTGCAGGGCCTCGTAGCGATCCTGGATCAGGTTAGACATGTCGCTCGACACCTGGAATCCATGGCTCTCCGCGTAGCTTGCTTCGGACATCATCCTGCCGCCAATCTCGCGGTACCGCGCAGCCGCCGCGCGCCGCTCGTCGGCCTCGGCAATCCGCCAATCTGTGCCGTCAGTCGTAGTCCGGCTCTGGCTGGCATCGGTATAATCGGAGTTCTGGCTGAATGTGCCCGACGACCGGACATCGCCGCTGTTGCCGCTGACGACGACCCGGCTGCCCACATCCTCGGACTTGTCCGTACCGCGGGTGACCTGGTTCGTCGCAGATCGTTCGGATCCGGTTCTGGCGTCATCCCCCCATTCCCGCCTGCCAAAAATCGAAGCGCCAAGGCCCGCCGAAACACCGCTACCTGCAAGATCCTTCCCGGGCGTTCCAATAGTTCCATTTGCAGAGCCAGTTACCGAGCCTCCAAACGCCCGCTGATCAAAATTCCCACTCGATCGACTGTTGCCCTGCCGCAGGATCAGATCGTCATTCGTGACTTCGCGCGTGGACTTGCCCGATGAGCCCTCGACCATGACATTGCCGCCGACATTGTGGGTGTCTGACGAACGCGACCCGCGCTCGCTTCGCGACCCGCTGACCTCGCTGCTGGCAGCGACCGCACTGCCGAATGTTCCGCGCGAACTGCTCCAGGTCGCCGATGTGCCATTCTCGATGCGCTCGGCCTCGTTCATGTACCACTGACCCTGGTTCCTGAGATCACTGGCGTAACCGCGTGTCATCGACGCCTTGAACGGCAGCTGCGAGATGGCGCCGCTGCTGTCGATCACCGTGTGGCCCTCGCCGTACTGATGGTACATGCGGCCATCATCGCCGCGGAATCCTGAATGGGCGGCGCCAGCCATGAGGTTGGGCGCCTGGTTCCACTGCGCCATCTGGCGGTTGTTGGCATTGAGATTGCCATGGCTGACATCACCGAAGGCATAGTTGCCAGTGGTTCGCTCAAGCGCGGCTGCATCCGCCCCGCCCTGCGCAGGGGCGAGCATCGAGCCCATGTTGGAGGCGACCGACATGGTGCCGCGCATCACCATGAGAGCAAGCACCGGCACCGACATCATCAGGAACCCCGCCATGGTGGCGACGTCCTGATTGACGGCATCGATCCCGGCCCAGTTCACAAGGCTCACCCCGCCCGCTGCCGCCGCATTGGTCTGCGCTGCGAGGCGGTCCATGATGAACATGTGAATGAGGACGTAGATTGGTCCCCAGGCGGCAAGGTAGAAGAAACCGGCAAAATAGCCCTTGAGCGTCGCGATACCGCTGCGCGGAAACAGCAGCAGCGGAAAAACGATCGGAAACAGCGCGTAGAACACGACCGTCAGCACCACGTTCAGCACCGGAATCCAGATCAGCCCCTGCTCGGCCGTGGTGGTCATGGCGTTGCGGGTCTGGGCATCAGCGCGCTGGAGCGCGAAGGAATCGCTGTCGGCATTGCCGAAGTCGAGCTGGGCGGCCTCGAAAGCATCGACCATGCTCTTCTGCTTGAAGAACTGGTTGCGGGTCATGGCGCTGCCGGTGAGCAGCTGCGAGACCACCGGAACATCGGCGGCGAGCTTTGCACCGGCGGCGGCCTGGGTAAGCTTGGGGTACATCGAATGCGCGAATGGCAGCGCATAGGCATTGATCTCGGTGTCCCACTGCGCATCGATCAGGCCCCAAGCCTCTGCGCAGGTCTTGCCCTCGATATCGACCGTCCCGCCACCGGTATCGGTCAGATACTTCATGCCGCGGTTGGTGGCGGCACCCACCCCAAGGTCGGCCCAGAGATCGGTCGACTCGCTGAGCAGCTTCAAGCTCTTGGTGCCGAGCAGGATGTCGTAATAGGCGCACTGCTTGAGGTAGCCGTCCAAGTTGGCCTTGAACACGGGATTGCGGATCTCGAACCCGCGCACCTTGTCCCACATCCGCGCACCGTAGACGAAGCCGCCATTGGAATAGTTCAAGGCCGCCGGCATGACGAACACCGTCTCGGCAGTGCGGGTGAAGTAGTCGCTTACCTGACTGGTGAACGAGGCCATGACGCCGAGCCCGATCGGCACATTGGCGACAGTTGATGGCGCGAGGCCCGGATTGATGCGGTCGGTGACCTTGATCGTGACCGTCGGCACCATGAGCACGAGGTAGATCAGCGTCGACTGGATGAACCAGCGAAACCAGGCGCGCCAGTCGAGATCCATCGCGGTGATGAGGAGCGCGTAGATCAGCCCCATCACCATGACGACCCGGATCAGCGACTTGAACCCGCCCGAACCGGTCCAGGCGGCGATCGCGTTGAAGGTGTTGACGAGATAGTCGCCGCCGCCGACCGTGTAGACCTCGAGCATCCGCCAGCGCCCCTTACTGGACCTGTTGGTTCAAGGTGCGCGAGAAGCGCAGCGCCGCCGACATCTGCGGGCTCAATTGCGTGCGCAGGGTCTTCTCCAGCATCTGCGTGCGCTGGATCAGCGCAAAGGTCTGGTCGAAGCGGTCAGAGGTCCGCGCCGCGATCCCGAGGAAGTTGCGCCGGGTTTCGTAAAGCCCCTCACGCCATTCGCGTAAGCTATCCGCGTCCGCGCCGTTGAAGTCGGACCGCGAATTGATTGCCATGTCGATGAACCGCATGGTCATGGTGGTGACCAGATCGACCGCAACGATTTCGGAAAGGTCGTTGATCTCCTGGGCCGAGATCCCGAACTCGGCGGCCGCGCTCACGGTGATGATCTTGTAGACCGGCACGCTCGCCATGCCGAGAAGCTGGACCTCGCCCGTCGTCAGCGAGGCTCCGGGATCGCGCACCTTGAGGGCCATGGACTCGATAAGCGCGCGAACCTTGGTCTTGATCGCCGCGTTGGGTCCGATCACCATGTCGATCTCGCTGGGGTTCATGCACTTGCTGGTATCCGAGCCGCAGCTCCAGACCTTGTGCGGCGTCGATGACGTGCCATCGAGCATGGCGCTGATCAGCGCGCTATCGGCCGGGCCAATGAACTGGACGCGCGGTTTGCCGCCAGTGCCATTGGGGTCGTAGATCACCGTGCCGACCAGCGTCATCAGGAACTCGCGGAACTGGGCATCGAACCCGCCGTATTTCTTGCCCAAAGCCTCCCAGGTATAGTTGTTGGGCATGCCCGCCTGTTCGCGCATGTCCGGGTCGGAATTTGCGCCCTTCAGGGCCTCGCGCTGGCCGCCGTTGTTGCATTGCTGGCGCGCCTTGGCCCAGTCGGCGACCGCGCCCTGGCTGTTGGCGATCGCCTCGCAGATCACCGAGGAGGCCGTGTCGGAAGTCGGCCACAGCCCGCCCACCAGCGCCTGCGCGGTCTCGCAGCTCGAGATGTTCATCTGGTTCATCTGCTGCACCTTCTGGGCGAGCTCATCCATGACCTTGCCGATCTCGGGCGAGATCGTGTCGATGGCGAGCTTGAAGGCGAAGCCGAGCGCGTTGTTGGCAGTGGCCTTGAGCATGGCCACGAGTTCGGCGGTGTTGATGAACGAGAACGAGCCCGCAAACAGGTCGATGCCGCCGCAGCCGGCGCGCGCGTGCGGCAACTGGATGTTGAAGGGCTGGATGTTCTTTTGCGGAAACCGCGACCAGACCGCCCCGCCCGAATAGTAGCCCGCCGACTGGCCTTGGTAGGCGCTAGGCCCCGTGACGTTTCCCTGCACGCCCATCTCGGACATGAAGTTCTGCATCTCGCCCTCGACTCCGGCAAGTGCCGGGGCCGGCGAGGCGAGCACGATCGAGCCGGCGAGCAGGGTGCCGAGCACCCGCGCCGAGACGCCGGCAAACCGGGGCCGAAGATTCTTTGCGCTGCGGCGACAGGAACGGGATTTTCGCATCAGTAGTCACTCCCGGCGGCAACCTGGGTCAGCTGGAACACCCGGTCCATGATCTCGTCCTGGCTGAGGATTCCGTAGCCGATCGGCATGGGCTGCTTGGTCACGCTGTCGAACAGGACGAGCGCAGGCACTTGCCGGTCGGTGCCCATGCCAAGGCGCTCGTATTGGCCGCTATCGACCATGTAGCCGGGGAAGACCGCCGAAGGTCCGCCGTCCATCGAGACGGCGAGCACCGAGAGCCCGTACTTGTCGCTGACGGCTTTGAGGATTGGCGAGAAGATGTCGCAGGCCCCGCAGCTCGAGGCGTAGAAGTAGAACACCCCGTAGCGCTGCGAGAGCTGGGCCATGACCAGGTCGCGGTCGCCCTTGCGCTGGTCAATCCACGCCCGCTTGCCGAGCGTCGAGACCGGGCGCTGCAATGTGTAGTCGAGCCCTGGATCCTGCCACAGTGCGCGCTGCCAGACATCGGCGAACATCGAGGAACGGTCGAGCTGCTCGCGCTGGAAGCGGACATAGGCAGTAACGTTCTCGGGGCTCGGCTCGAGGATCGCGCGCGCCTTCAGCTCCTCGAGACTGGTACTGATCGCGGCCAGGCGATCCCGCGCGGACGCTTGCGGTGCGGCCGTGGTCCGCGGCGCCTCCTTCGGCTTTTCGCAGTAGAACCAGGTGCCGAGCCTTCGCTCTTTGCAATAAAGCGCGTCTTCCTGCTGTTCGACTTCGACACCGTCGCCGTTCCGGTCGGCCGCAATCGCCAGAGTGGTGGATGCTGCAAGCAGTGCGGCCAGCACAGCGAGCGATATTCGTGACCGCTCGAGCATCATCAGGACCTTTCGGATTTTTCGATGCAGCACTTAAGAACGGCGGCATCCGGGTGTGCCGGGCCGTCACTCAACATACGCATATAAGCGACATGACAGCTGCGCATGATCTTGATCCCCTCGCTCCTGATCGCGTAAACTCCCTCGGTGTGGTGCGCCCAGCCCAGCCCGGCTACCACGTGCAGCGTGCGCTTGAGGCCACCGGGAGGCAGCGGCGTGTCGAGCCAGGTCGATACTTCGCGTGCGACCTCGGCAGAGGTCGACGGTCCGCGGCGGCACAAAGCCAAGACGACGAAGAATTCGGACAGGGCCATGTTGGGCCAAAGCAGGTTGCCGCCGACCGCAAACGCACGCACGTCGCCGGGAGGCTGCCTCTCGTATTTTTTGGTCATGACGATCTCCTCACGGCTTGTGCGCGGCGTAATAGTCCGCGATTTTCTGCTGGATCTGGACGAGGGCGGCGGCTTCGTCGGGGAGCTTCGCGGCTTCCATGAAGTCAGCGTAGACCTCGGAAAAATCCATCGCGGCAAGATCGAGCTGCTGGAACTCGAAAATCGAGAAGCCTTCGCAGGTTTCGGTCTTGGGCTTGCCCCAGGGCTTGCCGATCTGCGGGCGGCCCTGCTCCTGGAGGATGCGGCTGATCTTCGACTGGAAGCAGCAGTAGACGTCCTTCTTGGTGACGCAGATGCCAAGGAAGCTCGATGAGCAATAGGTGCCGACCTTGTGGCAAAGTCCGGCATCGTCCTTTTCGTCGAGCAGCTTTTCGGCCGAGGAGCACAGCCAGGGGGTCAGAAGCGGGATGCCCTTGCCCGAACAGCAGTTCGAAAGCCCGAAGACCTTGTGCGAGCAGCTCTCGCGCGTGCCGCGAAACAGTGTCAGGGCAGCTTCATCGAACTCGGCATTGGCCTGGCCAAGCGCGTTCAGGGCAACGACGGCATCTTTGAATTCGTCGGAGGCCTCGCGCTCTACGGCCTCGCATTCGCCGTTGACGCAGTAGACGTCGCCGCCGCAAATATACTGGGTGGGTTCCTGGACCGTGCCCGGGATCGGGCAGGTGTAGACGCGCTCGATCACGTCGCAGCTGCCATCATCGCGCGGCGGATCGTCGAGGCATATCTCGCGGGTCGGCGAGCAGCCCGCAGTCGCCTCGAGCGTGCCGCAATCGTTGCCGCCACTGACCACGGTCTGGCATTGGTATGTCTTGGTCATTTCCCAGCAGGGCCGGGTGACTGCCACGCCGCCGACGACCCGCGTCTCGTTTGCCGCAGTGCATTGCGCGCTGGCATAGGTGCACGAACCAAGGTCGATGGCGCAGGCGTTGTCGGTCCAGGTCTCGACGAACCATTTCGAGATCGCGCTTTCCGCCGTCATCCCCGCAACATTTGCGGTGCAGACGTAGACTTCCTCGGGCGCGGCGGGCTCGAGGCAATAGAGCGAGCCGCCGCCGAAAGGATCGCCGATGAAGTCCCAGGTCTTGCAAAGTGAGCGCTCAGCTAGGCCAGCTGCGGTGGCGCTGGTGACCGTGCAGCTGGCATTGGAGGCAATCGACCCGCATTGCTGGAGGCCAGTCAGGTATTGCAGCGGCGTGCCGGTGACGGGATCGAAGGTCAGGGCGTCGGCGATCCCCTCGCGGTTGCAGCGATAGACATTGCTCACGACCTGAAATGCGCCCGCAGGCGGCGGCTTTGGCAGCGTGCCCATGAGGTAGGCGCCCGGATCGCTGACCGGGCTGTCGCAGTCGTAATAATCGACCGTCAGGCCATATTCGGGTACCGGATAGCTCGCGGTCCTGTGGCACATGGCATTGCCGGCGAGCGATGCGCAGCCATCGAAACCGGCAGCTGTAACGCAAAGATACTGGTAAAGGGTGTCGTTCCATTCAGCGACTGCCAGGCTGCGGGTGCAGGTCCGTGGCTGCTCCACCACGCTTGAACCCACATGACAGGTCCATTCGGCGGTATTGGCTGTGCCCGAGCCCGGCGGCAGCGGCGTGCAGGATCCGGTCGAACCATCGGCGCTCATGCCGTCCAGATAGGCGTTCGGATCGGCCTCGATTGCGGTGGCGCGAGAAAGATCGCCGCGGGTGATATCGACCGTCGGCCGCGTTGTGGAATTGGCGGTCTGGTAGGCCTCGCTGTTCCAGCCCGCCACCGCGCCATCGCTCTGCATGGCTTCGGAGTTGGTGTAATAGCTCGTCTGGCCCGGATAGGTGTCCTGATAGCCTGGAATCTGCCCGGCTGCGCCCGGCGCCTGGGTCAGTCCTTCGTAGGCTCCGCGCAGCGTGCTTCCAAGCCCACGCGCCTCGGCCTTGGCCTCGTCCGCCGTCATGGTCACAGGCGCGGAAGGGGGCGGCGGTGCGGGCGGCGCGATGCCAGGGTCGATCGCGGACGGCAGGACAGGCAGATTTTCAATCAGGTCGTCGGGCGGCGGGATATAGACCTGTGCGTTTGCTGTCCCGCCAATAAGGCCAAGCACCGCGCCGAGGAGCAGTATTGCTGGCGTGAGCCGGGACCAGGCCCGCCGAGGGAGGGAGCGTGCGCGCATATCAGTCCCGCTTGCGCAAGTTGGCGAGCGCGACGCCGGCGACACCGGCACCGGGACCGCGCGCCGAAGCAAAGCTCTCGAGCGCGTATTCGACCGTGACGTTGCCCGCCATGCGGTCGTGGTCGGGCGCCGCGCTCGAACAATCGAACCCGTCGCACAGCTCGTATGCGCGACCCGTCACCACGAAGGTCGGCGCGGCGGTGACCTTGAAGGCGCGAAACAGCCGCGGGTCGATCGCGATGTGGGCTTCCTGCGCCTGATCGGTGACCACGCGCTTCAGCCCTTCGACAAAGGCCTTGGTGCTGCCGTGCGGAAATCCCCGAAACACGACCACACCCCCGGCCTTTGTCGTGTCGCGGATCAGGGCACTCAGGCTTGCCTGCGGCATCGACAGGCTGGCAAAGACCGTGAACAGCGGCCCCTCGCCCATGGGTGCGCGCGTGTTGGCGGCAGCGCCGCTCAGCAGTTCGTCGAAGTCCACTGGCCCCGCCGGACCCTTGGGTAGACTGGCGGGATCGAGTTCGGAAACCGCCTTCAGGCCTTCATCCCTCAGTTCTTCGGCCTCGGCCCGGTGCGCCTCGCCCCTGCCCGCCACTTCGTCGACGAAGGCTTGCGCCTCCTTCACTTGCTCGGTCCCGCGCGTCTTGATCGCGCCGAGATCGAGGTCGCCGACTGTCTGGGCGAGCGCCGCCGAGACTGCGGCAAGTGCAAGGAAGCCCGCCATACCGGCAAGCGTGGGCCGGGGCAGCTTCCGGATCATGGCGCGCGCGCTCCTCACAGCATGCAACAGTTGCGCTTGCGCCAGACGAGGTAGCCAAAGTCCTCGCCCTTCACCGGGAAGGACTTGCCGGTGTGCGGAATGATCGTGGTCGCGCCGATCGGCGCGCAGGCGTAGCGGCCCTTCACTGTCGAAATGGGATTGGTCATCTGCAGCCGGTATTGCTGCTTGCGCATCACCGGCATCAGGTACTTGTGGCACAGCGCCTTCGAACCCATTGTCCCCCATGCCAGCGCCTGGCGGTGAACCTTGTAGAGCATGCGTTCGGCGACGAGCCGCGAGGCCTGAACCGGGGTCACATGAGCCGGGACATGACCGTTCAGCGGGTACATCGAGCCGTTGCAGCCCGCGCACCAGAACATCTGGTCGATCGGCAGTTTCGCCGTGGAAGCCACGCAGTCTGCGGCGCAGGCGGCCGCGGCAATCGGATTGGCGAAGAGCGCGACTTCGGGATTGAGGATCGAGGTCAGCGCCGAATCCTGCCACAGCGGATCGAGCTCTGTCACATAGGCGACGTCGAAAGTGGTCTGCTCGAAACAGAGAAAATCGGTGAGGATCTCCATCCAGTAGAGCAGCGGGTAGATGTAGTAGTGCGACTGCCACTGCGAGCTGTTCTGGGTCTTGCCGCCGACCTGGCTGCGCCCCTGGACATGGCCGTTGCCGATATCGAAGCCCGGGTTGAGGCTGATCCCGCCAAGATTGGGGAAGCACCAGGCCTTATTGGTTACATCGATCAGCCGCACCGGCTCCCAGAACCCGACCGAAATGCCGATGCGCGGAATGGGCGAGCCGCAGGCACAGAGCGGAAAAGTCGGGTTCTTGGGATCAGGCCGCGAGCCCTTCCAGATCGAGAGGCCGCCGATCGACAGCGGAAACAGGCACGACCAGCAGACATCGGTGATCGGATTGATGAACTTGCCGTGGCAGGTGACCGATGCCGCGCGGGCGGGGCTAGGGCCTACGAAGACCATGGCCAGGACGGCAAGTGCCATGACGAAGACTTTGCGCAGCGCCTTCATGCCCCCTCCCCTCTCTCAAAGGCTTCGTCCGCGCGGATCTTGGCGCGGAAGTAGAACAGGCCATGGATCGGCGCGGCGAGGCACAGCGCGGCCGCGACAAGCGCACCTTTCGGGCCAAGCAGTGCGAGGAGCACTTGCAGCCCGAGCACCGCGCCCGCGAGGCTGGCGCAGAGCGCCATCCAGACAAGCCGCATGATCCTGAGCCCGCGCGTCTCGGGCGCAGCCTGCGGGGTCAGCACGGCGATGAGCAGAGGGTGCTTCATGTCGCCGGCCCTCCCCTGGGACTAGGCGCGGCTCGCACCAGCGGGATCTCAGCAACTTTGAGCGCGTCACCGGACTGGCTCACCACCGCCGGCGTGTGGCGGATGCCGAAGCGGGCGACGAGCATGCCGCCCTGGTCGAAATAGAGCCGGCGCTGGCGGGGCTTCATCTCATCGAAGGGCGAGCCCGAGACAAAGACAATCTTGGCCTTGAGATCGCTCCAGCTGCGCAGCGCCCAGTCTACTTCGGCGGCATTGTTACCGTCGACGAACACCAGGTCCTGGCGCAGTTGCACCAAACCTAGCGGATTGACCCTGGTGCCGCGCGCGGCGATTCTGTTGCCCTTGGTGTCATGAATGTCGTCTTCGGTGACCACCGAGGGATCGAACAGCCATTCGCGCCGCACTGTCGCTGCCGAGAGCCCTTCGACCGGTTTGGGCCGCCGCACGCTGGCTACCGCCTGGTTTTGCATCTGGCGCTGGAGCGCCGCGATCCCGCCCGAGGCCTCGAGCGCGCGCAGCTTCGCCTCGATTGAGGTGAGGAGATCGGTCTCGATAATCGGAAAGGTCTCGCCCATCTGGCCGTGGTCGGCGGCGTGCAAATGTGCGGCGATCGGCCATCCGGTCATGGCAGCAAGGCAGGCGCCGAAGGCGAAGAGGCGGGCCCTGGTCACAGGATCGCGTCCCCGGTGCCGATGATGTGGGCCCGGCAGACAAAACCGATGTCGGCATAGCGGCTGTCGAGCCCGTCGCTATGCGCCGTGCCAAGGTAGTAGCAGTGTTCCGGGATTCGCCCGGTGGGGCCCGGGACGAGCACCTCGCCGCGCTTGGTACGGGGTTTGAGCCGTGCAACCTCCGCCCCGTTGATCAAGACTGCATTGCCCTCGCGGGTGACGAAATCACCGGGCATGCCGTAAACCCGCTTGGCGAACGGCGCTGATTTCTGCCCGAAATGCGCGGTGATGATCGGGGTCACCGGCGGCGTGAACACGACAAAATCGCCGCGCTGAGGTCGGCGGTGCTTGTCTATGAAGAACGCCCAATTGGGCAGCGACTCGGTCGTGTTGATCAGGATTGCGTGATCATCGCGCCAGGCGCTGAGCCAGGCAGTTGCCGCGAGTAGCCAGGCGAGACCCCCGATCGCAAACCAGCGCTGCGCCTGCGGCGAGATCTCAGTAGCCGGGGCCACGGCCCTGCCCCCCTGCCAGCGCAGCTTGCGGCGCTGCTGGCCCAGCCATCGCCGAGCGCATCGCGCCCATCACGTCGTTCGCAGCCTGGTTGGGATTGAGCGAGGCTGGCTGCGGCATGCGGACCTTGGTGTAGACCTCTTTGCGCAGGCTCGCGGTGATGTCAGGAATGTTACCAGCGAGCACCGCCTCGCCCACCAGCACGATCTCGCCTCGCTGCCCACGCGCCTCGAGGTTGCGCTGGATTTCGGCCATGAATGCCCGCGTCTCGGCGGTGACCTGTTCGGGCGGCGTTGCCGAGCGTGCCTGGGCCTGGACATATTCGCCGACAATTGCTGAAAGCTGGACCCGCGCAATTGGCGGTATGGCATCATCGGCCATCAGTTTTTTGGTAACCCAGGCGCCCCAGAGGCCGGCGGCAACGAGGCCGCCAACCAGTGCCACCGGCATCCAGCCCATCCTGCGCGACTGCACGGTAGTGCTTACGTCGGACTGACCTGCGGGGGTCTGCAGGCCAGCCTTGTCCTCGAAAAGAGGGCCGTCGCCTGCCGCTGCCGCAACGCCGGATGCGAGCCTATTTCTGGCCATCGGCCTTCTCCTTTATCTGGTTCACAAGATCGGTGAGCGTGCGGCGACGGAAAAAGCCCACGGTGACGAACAGCCCGGTGCTCCACGCCCAGAACAGCGCACGGAACCCATCCTGGCGTTCGGCCCCGGCCGCGACGTAGCGCGAGGCTAAGTTGCCGAGATGAAGCATGGTGCCCGCGAAAGTGAACTGGCCGAGCACGGCGAAGAATGCCGCCCAGAGGCCGATCACACAGGCCGCAGTGACGGTCAGCCATCCCGAAAGGCGCAGCACGGCATAGCAGGCGTCCTGAAGCCTGCTCGGGGCTGGCCTTGGCAGGCAGCGAGGCGCGCTCCTGCTCATTCGGCGGCTGCCATGAATTCGCCCTCATAAAAGTCGGGCGCACCGGGCGCGGGCGGCACAAAATCGGGAAAGGCAACGCGCTCGATCGCGTCGGGCAGCGCCATGCCGCCCTTCACCAGTTCCTCGATCTTCGAGAAGGTACGCGGGCTCGAGGAATAGAGCGTCGCCGAATAGGGATCGAGGACCAGGCGTCCGACCGCGAGCGTCTCTGGCCCCTTGATCAGCACGTCGGAATATTCGGTGCCGCTCCGCTTCAGCGAACGCAGCAGGGTTTCGGTATAACGGTCCATCTCGAAGCGCTGGTGCTTGGCGAGGTCGCTCACCGTCTCTTCCTTCTGCTGGAGCACGACCGACCAGTCGGAATTCTCGAGCGCGGCGAGCGAACCTTCGGACTTGTAGAAGTCATTGAGCGACTGCGTCGCGGTGATGAGCGAGCCGCCATATTTGCGGCAGGTGCGGGCATAGGTCTCGATCGCCTGGCCCATCTGTCCGCCGCCCAGGAGCTGCCAGGCCTCGTCGATCATTGTGAGCTTGGGCACCGAGCGGTCGAGATCGCGCATGACGCGCAATGTGAGGAACATGAGCGCGGTGAGCGCCACCGAGCGCAGCTCGGGTTTCGAGGACAGGTCCGACAGCTCGAACACCGTGAGCCCGGCGGAAAGGTCGATCGAACAGGCACCTTCAAAGAAGCGGCCGTAAGTCCCGCCAGTAAGGAACGGCGCCATGGCATCGGCCAGGTCGCCGGCGAACGGCGAGGACAGGGCGCGCAAGGCGGCCGCGACATCGTCGATCGTCCCTTCACGCTGTTTTGCCCGCCAGACCGCGCTTACTGCGGAATCGATAAGGCCGCGCTCGGTATCGGACAGGCGGTCCTGCTGGCGGGCCATCTGGCCGACAATGGCTTTCAGCATCGCGAGGCATTCGACCTCGTAGTCCTCGCCGTCCTCGTCGCTGGTCAGCGCCGCGACATCGATCATGTCGAAGGGGTTGAGCGAGAAGCCCGAGGAGAGCTTGAACTCGACAAACGCCCCGCCGAAGGCTTTGGCCATATGTTCGAACGAGCGTCCGTCGTCGATAACGATGACCTTGGCCCCTGCCCCCGACATCGCCGCGCAGACATCCTGCAGGAACACCGACTTGCCCGAACCGGACTTGCCGAAGACCGCGACGTTGTGGTTGCCGGCCGCGTTCTGGAACGGCGACCAGAAGAAGGGCTGGCCGCGGCGGCCGATGAGCAGCACGTGCGGGATCAGCCCGCCGATATGCTCGCCCTGAAGCGGCGCGATCGATGCGGCGGTGGTCGTCAGCATGGTCTTGAAGCGCTTCATGCGCCGCAGGTCCGCCGACAGCCCGTTGGGAAACGAAAGCGGCATGGCCGCGAGCAATCCCATGATCTGCAGATAGCGCTCGTCGATAAGGTCCCACCCGGCCCCCTTGTAGACCGACTTCACCATGCGCTCGTTGATGTCGCCCTTGCCGAGCGGCGAGAGCGCGCCGACGCCGTAATAGGCCTGGCACAGCTTGCGGCCCTGACGGATCTGTCCTTGCACGTACTGCCATTCATCGCGCTGCTCGGAGAGCTGGGGGAGGAAGCGCGCCGATCTGCTGTCGGCCAGGCTCGTCGTGCGCATGACCTTGAGCCCGGTGCGCGAGGCGACCGCTTCATCGTCCTGGAAGGACAGCCCGAGCACGGTCATGACGTTGCAGCCAAAGCGCAGCTTGTCGTTGACCATGTCGCCGATGATCTTCTGGACGTCCCACGGCGCCCATTGCTTGGGCAGGTGACGCACCGCGAAAAAGCGCCAGTCGAAGGTATCGGGGACGACCTCGCCGATCACCGGGGCGCCGTCGATCTCCTCGCCGGTGGGGCGGAAGCGCTCGGTCTTGAGCACGATCCGGTCGGGCGTGACCTGGGTTTCGAGGTCGCGGCGGATGCACTGCACGTTGATCGGATCGAGCTCGGAATAGTGTTCGGGCCGATCGGCGTTGTCGACCGAAGGGCAGAGGAAATCGTCGAGGAAGGCGATGAGCTCAACGGGCCCCATATCGCGCGCCGGGATCGAGAGCGCCTGGCAGGTGCCCATCAGGCTGTCGCGCACAGTCGAAAGCATGTCTGCGCCGATCGGGCTTCGCAGCGAAGCGCCCACGCTCAGGATCACCCGATGCGAGCGCACGAAGAAGGGCGCGTCCTTGGAGATCGACATCCACGCTCCGCGCCGCAGCCAGCGCGCGCGGTGCATTGCCGCGCGCCCATAGACGCCCTTGGCAACCACCCGCGGCATGACCCAGTCGGCGATGCGCTCCCCGATCGACGGGCTTTGCCAGTGGATCAGCTGGATCTCGCAGCCCGACGGCACGGCATCGGAGAGGAACTGCGTCAGGATCTCGCCGCTGCGCTCGTCCGCCCCCACCATCGGGGCGAGCTCGAGGATGAAACCGACAGACTCGGTGTTGATGAACATGCGGCTCTTGGCGTCGAAGCTGCGGTATGGGAGCCAGTTCGACAGCATCGGTGCGCCGAGCAGCGGGCGCTGCGCCTCGGGATGCGCCGCGTCGCCGAAAATCAGGGTGAGAAAGCTGTCCCAGAAGCTGCGGGCGGCCATGACGGGCCTACTCCTCGATCTTGCCGGAAAAACCGGCGGGCGGGTTGGCGACCTTGGGGGCAGGCGGGACCTGGCTTTGTGCCGCGCCTTGTGCCGCAGGTTGCGAGGCGGCCGGTTCTGCCGACCTTTCTAGTGGCGGCGATTGAACCGTGCCGACGCTGCCCGACGCCTTGGGGACCCGCGCAAGCTGCGCCTGGACTTCGGACTTGATGGCATCGACCGGCGACACTGCGCGTCGCTCGGTGCCCCTTGCCCGGGCTTCGGCAACGAGCCTCGGGTCGGGCGGCCCGCCTTGTACCTGCGAGGCGACCAGAGCCTGGGTGGGGGCGTCCCTGAACTCCTGAGCGGTGTCATTCATCCCCGGCATTGGCGCAGTCATGGTGCCGGCCAGCGATGCAGGGATCGCAGCTGCGGCATCGCCGCGGCCCGCGAGCTGATCACCCGCATTGGGCTCGCCCGAGGACAACTGCATCCAGCCTCCCTGGTCGGCGACGGTATGGACAATGCGCGGTTCGTGCAGGTTGCCCGCACCATCGACAAAGGCGGGGAACACAACTTTCAGGACCCGGCGCTCGCGGTGGACGAGGCCTTCGCTGGCGGCCGCCAAGCGTCCGCGTCCGGCAGGTGCGAGGGCTGCGACTGAGGCTGGCCTCCGCGCCGATGGCTGAAAGTAAGGCCCGGCCGGACTCATTGGCCGTGCGTTCTGGATAACGGAAAGCGCCTGGTCATCGATCACGGTCGAGGGCGCGCAGGTGCCGCCCGGCGCATTGCACGAAAAACTGCCCTTGATGTTGCTGCCCAGGAAGGTGGTGCAGGCCGCCATCTGCGTCGCGGCAAGGCCAAGAACGGCGGCGTCCGCGACTTTCGAGCGCGGCGAAGCCTTGCGCCGGGCCGCCAGCGCGCCGAGCTTTCCGGCAAGCCGCCAGAAGGCGTGGGCAGCCTCGAGTGACATCGAAAGCGCCGACAGACTCGCAAAGCCAGAGGATCGGCGCCAGGCACGCCGGCGCAAGTGACCGAGTTCCTGGGGCGCGAGGTCCCTGCCAGTGGCAGGGCCAAAGGCGGCGCGGATATCGGTCCACAGGGCGGTGGCTTCTGCGAGGCTCAGCCGCACATCGGGGATCGTCACTTGCCCGCGCGAGCGACGTCTGGCGGCGCGCTGGAATCCCGCAAACTGCAGCGCCGACAGCGAGGTCACGAGCGCGCTCCCTTGAGCCAGGTGATCAGGAATTCCTTCGGGCGGAACCCTTCGATCACTGCGCCGTCCGAGCGGACGATAACCGGGGTTCCGGCAATGCTGTTTTCACGCGCGAAGCGTTCGTTGGCATCGAGCGGCGAGGTGTCGCAAGGCCGCGTGTCGGCGATCGGCTCACCCGCATAGGCAGCCTTGACCGCGCGGCGGCGGTCGCGCGCGCAGAACACCTGGTTGGCGAGATCACGACTGCCGAGCACCGAGATCGGCCGCTCGATCACCCGCACGTTGAGGCTCTCGAGCACGCCTGAAAGCGCGCGGCAGTAGCCGCAGCGAAAGTCGCTGAAGACGGTGACGGTCTGACCCGATGGATTTCCCCAGACGATGCCGCCGGCCTCGGGCAGTGCGGCCAGGGACATCGTCCGGGGGGCCGCCTGCGCGGCAGCTGTGTTCACACCGCGCCTTGGCGATTCGACAGCTTCGGCCTCACGCCGGCTGCCTGCTGCACCGCCCACCAGCAGATCGGGATTGACCTCGAGCAGGCGCACAGCGGTCAGGTCCTGGCGGGTCTGCATGTCGTAGACCCGCCCGATCATCAGGTAGCGTGCCGTCTTGTCGACGTAGAACAGCTGCGAGCCTGCGGTCACTTCACAGACCCCGTCGACCACCTGGCAGTTGACGCGGGAGACCTGCGTGCGCGGCAGGCGCTCCTTGAGCAGGGCTGCGACTGACGTATCCTGCGGTGATGGCCTTGCGGGTGCCCCCTCGCTTGCCTGCGCCCAGACCAGCGATGCGCCGCTGCCGAGCGTCACGGCGGCAAGTGCCCAACCCATTTGGCGCAGGTGCAGTTGTTCAAGCTTCATGCGTTTTCTCCTCACCCGCTGATGAACACGCCTTCGAGGAAGACGATTTCGACATCGATCCCGGTCGGCATCTCGATAACGGGCTGATACTGCTCGGCCCGCTCGATCAGGTACTTGGAGACCATGTCAGCCGAGGTCGCGACGCCCTCGCCGAGCCCGCCTTCGAGGATCTCGCCCGCCCCGAGTTTCGGGCGCTGGCCGTTCACCGAGACATTGGTGCCTGTCATCAGCGAACTGGTGTTGGCCGAAAACCCGCGCCCGAACCCGCCGGCGAGCCCGGCGAGAAACGCCTGGCCGACAAGCGCGCCTTCGCGGCTCACCACCCGGCCCCGCACCCCGGTCTTGCCGCCGAAGGCGATAAAGCCCTTGACGTCGGAGACCGCGTAGCGCCCGCCCGGCTGCGGGCAGGTCATGCGCTGGAGTTTGACGTAGACCTTCTCCGAGGAGAGGTCGGCGCGGGCCGCACCGTTGACGAGGCAGCCGGCGATATTGGTCGTGAGCAGCCGACCGTTTTCGTAGACAGAGCGCGCCGGTCCGGTAATCCGCAGCACGACTGGCAAGGGATCAGTCTGGCTCTCGACCCCCGCAATGGCATCGACCCCGACGATCACCTTGGCGACCGCGATCGAATTGGGCGGCAGATAATTTGCGCTGTCGGTAAAGACCGTATTGCCCTTGGGCACCGGTGTGCCGGTCCCGCTCGCGCCTTCGCTGAACGAAACCAGGCTCACTTCACTCCCGCGCATCGCCGGAAGACCTGCTGCCGAGGCTGCTGCCTGTCCGGCGGGTGTCGACGGCAGCGGTCCGCCAACCCGCGGAGCACCGGCGACCTGGTAGCTTGGCGGGCTGGTGCGTCCGTAAAGCGCATTTGGTCCAGCGCTCGCACCAACCGGCGATTGGCGCGCGGCATTCAGCGCTGCGCGCAGCTGCTCGTTTTCCGCCTGGTAGGCCGACAATACGCGTTCGGTATCGGACGAGATGGCTCCGCCCTGGCCTCCGCCAGCACCTTGTGCAGCTGCCAATTGCTGTTCGAGATGGTCGGCGCGCTCGGCCCGGGAGGCGAGTGCGCGCATGTTGTTGTTCATTGACATCATCTGCGCTTCGGACTGCGCGCGCCACTCCTTCTCAGCCATGTTCTTGTTGACCAGTTCGTCGACCGAGACGCCTTCGGCGGCTTGCCTGACCTCGGCATCGCTCGCCTTGCCGCTATCGTCGAAGATATAGAGAGAGCCCGCTACCAGCGCTGCGGCGCCTGCTGAACCGAGCAGCAGCATCTGCTTTTTCCGGGTCACCTCGTTGGCGGCGATGGCATCGCCGAGCGGCGAGGCATCGTCGCCCCCGCCAGCATCGAGCGCCTTGGGTACTTTCCGGGGCTCTGTTGCAAACTCTGATGCGGTTGCCAACGTTGGGCCTTGTCTTGGTAAGGTCGGTTGTGATGGACGATTTCAAAGGGCGGCATTTTACCGGAGAAGTCATCCTATGGGCGGTCCGCTGGTACTGCCGGTACGGTATCAGCTACCGTGATCTCGAGGAAATGCTGGCGGAACGTGGCATCGATGTCGATCACACGACCATCTATCGCTGGGTGCAGCGCTACGCGCCGGAGATGGAGAAGCGGTTGCGCTGGTTCTGGCGGCGCGGCTTTGATCCGAGCTGGCGTCTCGATGAGACTTACGTGAAGGTGCGGGGCAAATGGACCTACCTCTACCGGGCGGTCGACAAACGGGGCGACACGATTGATTTCTACCTGTCGCCGACCCGCGGCGCCAAAGCTGCGAAGCGCTTTCTTGGCAAAACCCTTCGCGGTCTGAAGGACTGGGAAAAGCCGACGAAACTCAACACCGACAAGGCGCCAAGCTACGGCGCCGCAATCGCCGAGTTGAAACGAGAAGGAAAGCTCGCCCCAGAAACCGAACACCGGCAGGTGAAATACCTGAACAACGTGCTCGAGGCCGACCACGGCAAGCTCAAGATGCTGATCAAGCCCGTGCGTGGTTTCAAATCGATGCCGACAGCCTACGCCACGATCAAGGGCTTCGAGGTGATGCGCGCCCTGCGCAAAGGGCAGGCCCGGGCATGGTGCCTGCAGCCAGGGATCAGGGGAGAGGTGCGTCTGATCGAAAGATCATTTGGCATTGGCCCCTCGGCCATGACCGAGGCCATGGCCATGCTCAATCAGCATTTCAACAAAGCGGCCTGATCCCAACAAAGGCGCGGTGCCGCTCGGCGGTCCCGAATGTTTGCAACAGAGCCATATACAGCGTCTTCACGCCGATCTGGGCGAGCCATTGCTGCACCGCCGTGGCGATAAATTCGGGGCCATTGTCCGACCTTATATGCGCGGGCGGTCCGCGCGTGACGAACAGGTCGGCCAGCGCTGCGAGCACGTCATCGCTCCTGAGCTTGCGCGCTACCGGCAACGCCAGGCACTCCCGGCTCGCCTCATCGATGATCGACAGGATCCGGTATTTGCAACCATCGTGGGTGCGCCCTTCGACGAAGTCATAGGACCAGACATGGCCGGGATACTCGGGCCGCAGCCGGATACATGATCCGTCGTTCAGCCACAGTCGCCCGCGCTTCGGCTGCCTTTGCGGCACTTTGAGCCCCTCGCGACGCCAGATGCGCTCGACACGCTTGCGGTTCACATGCCACCCCGCATCGCGCAGCAACGCCGTCACCCGGCGATAGCCATAGCGACCATATTGCCGGGCCAGCGCGATTATATCGTAAGCGATAATTATCCCCCACGCGGGGCGGCTGGGCACGGGCTTCGGTAGGAAGCCGGCGGCTA
>NZ_JARESE010000006.1 GCF_029076845.1 Novosphingobium album (ex Liu et al. 2023) | reverse complement strand
CTCGGCCGTTCGGCCGAGCAGGCGCGTCAAGCGCCCCATCCGAGGCCCGCTGCCGCGGCCTCGGGGCTGCCAACGGAGATCGAAGAGCCGTAGCGCCGAGGCTGCGCCTCAGGCGAAGGACGCCGCCTCGCGGCGCATCAACGGACCTCGTCCAGCCAGTTTTCGATGCTAAGCGCACGAACGCGAGAGAATTCGCCGACATTGGCGGTTACCAGCACCGCTTCGAGGGCATAGGCATGGGCGGCGATGAAAAGATCGTTGGGGCCGATCGGCTGGCCCGCAGCTTCGAGTTCGGCGCGAATACCGCCATATTCGGTATCGGCGGGAATATCGAGCGCGAGTATCTGCACGCTGTCCAGAATGGCTTCAATCTGCGCAAGCAGCCGAGGTGACCCCTTCTTCGCGCAGCCATAGCGCAGCTCGGCTGCGGTGATGATGCTGACGCAGATCGCATCGGGTCCGACCTCGGCGATCCGCTTTGCGACGCCGCCCTGCGGATTGCGGGCAAGTTCGGACACGATGTTGGTGTCCAGCATATAGAGGCGGCTCACAGATTTATCGCCTTCGCCGGCAGCAGCGTGTCGTCGATGTCGGGGAACTGGTCTTCGGGCCCGAGCGGTTCGAGGCCCGCGAGGACTTCGAGCAGGCTCTTGCGGCGGATAGGCTCGATGACCAGTCGGTCGCCCTCGCGGTGGATCAGGACGCTTGTCCCGGGCAGCTCGAAATCGGCGGGAATACGCACAGCCTGGCTCTTGTTATTACGAAAAAGCTTGGCTTCCCGGGCAGGTGTGGATTCGGATCGTGCCACCATAGCCTCCTTGCATATACATGAACATATACATGCGGCGCAGGAAATTCAACCGGCCGGACCAGGAGACGTGGCGCCGGCTTGGGCGCGCTAGACCTCGAGATAGCAGTCGTGCGCCAGCAGGAAGGCGTTCGCGACGGATTCTCCAGGGCAGAGGACGCGCGGCTCGCCCGAGCCCGCCCAGATCGGCCTCGGCAGGTCGTCGCCCATGGCAAAGCGCCAGCAGGTGAGGCCGCTTGCGGCTTCCAACACAAATCCGGATTCGGTTGCTTCGAAGCGCGCTATGGTCGGCTCGCCGAAGTCGGGCATGTCGAGGATCTGGTGATGCCCGGCATAGCGATGTTCCCAAGGCGGAAAATCCGAAAGCTGGTCGGGATGGACGCCGAGAATGCGCTGGTCGACGACGACCTTGAGCGACCGGAAATCGTCTGCGGGCGCGATGTCCTCGCGGGTCAGCCAGATCCATCCGTCCGAGCCGGTCAGTGGAAGGACGATCCAGGATCCGCGATTGCATTGCCATCCGGAAAGGCCGACGCCGCCCTGCCCGTAGCTGCCCAGGTGGCTCGAATAGCCGGTCAGCATCCGGTCGACGGGCCATTGGGGCGGCATTGTCCCGATCACGGACTTGCCGCGAACGGTGCTGAACGATCCGCGGTCCATCATGCCGTTGGCCTTGCGGATCCGGCGGCCGGGCCGGCCGCTGCGCGGCAGGTCGAGCACACGGCGCGCCTTCTCGATCGGGTCCTCGCCGCGGCGAACGCTGACATGGACGGTGAGGGCAAGCGAGCCGGATGCTGGCTTCGCACTGGCCGGACAATCGAGGTCGAGAACGATGTTGTGGCGGACCTGGGAGTGGGTTCTGTCCGGCGAAACGGTGCGGGACGATTTCCAGGCGATGCGGCGGCGCTCGTACCAGCTCTGCGATAACAGCCAGCTGCGGGCGCGCCGCGCGTCTTCGGCCTCGGCGCGCTTCAGGATCCAGTCGGGCACAGCCGCAGTAAAGACGAGGTGATGGGTCGACATGGAAGGGGTCTCCTTCGAAATCGGCCTCGGGCCGGTGATGGTGGGAGTTTCAGGCGCGGCTGAAACCGGCCTCGGCCTCAGGCATAGTGTGGGCGCTGCTCGGGAAAGCTTGGCGGAGCGGTCCACTCGTAGACGATCGCCGTATGGCGGCCGCCGTCGTAGAGAATGGAATCGACAGGGCGGCGATGCCGCTGCAGCCGACTGAGCAGCCGGTTCGCACGGGCTGCGAGCGAGACGGCGCGGCCCTCGGTGGGAGCCAGGGCAAGAAGGCGCACCAGCTCGCCGGTGTCGAAGAACCAGCCTCCCTCCTCGTCGCCTCCGTAGGCGCGGTCGATCTCATAGAGCGCGACGATGTAGCGCATGGTCGGTCTCCTTCAGGCGAGAGGTGCCGGCAGGGCGAGCCATTCCGGCTGGTCGTCGGCGATGGGAAGGTCGAGGTTCGAGGCCTCGGTCTCGGAATAGACCGTTGCGGTTTCCAGCGCGCCGAAGCCGTCGGCGCTGTTCCAGAACAGCAGTCCCTCCTCGGGATCCCGCATGGCGATCACCAAGCCGTTCTCGGCCTCGTCGGGGCGCCGTGCGAGCGCCGCTTCGAGGCCTCGGGCCGAGCCGCCATATTCGATGTCGTCCTCGCGTATCACGACGAAGCCGCCGCCGAATTCGCCCGGGCGCATGCGATCGCAATCGAGCGCATATTCGAAGCCGAACGGCAGGGCCGATTTCGCCGTCGCCTGGATGAGCGCGGCAGCCGTTTCAATGTCGACCTGGTCGCCGTGAATCCAGACGCGGATTGTATCGCCCGCGCCGGGAGCATCGACCTGCAAGGTGAAACCGAGACGCGGATAGTCCGGATCGGGAAAGAGCCCGAGGAAGCCATCGAACGGGTTGTCCGCGGACGGCGGAAAGGTGGCGGCGAAGGCTGGACCCAGTGCCGCGAAGCGGGCAGCACGCCCTGCCGGTTCAATGCCCGCCTCGCCGAGGATGTCTACGGCCTCGGCGATCAGGCGAAGCACCTCTGCTTCGGCGGGAGTGACGGCGAGCATGAAGCTCGCCTTGGTGAAATGATTGGCCATGTAGGGAACCTCGTGGGTGCTGGGCGCACAGGGCGCGGGCGGCAAGCGGCCTCGGGATTTGCCCGAGACACCCACCGTCTCCCCCTTCCCTTTCATGGCATCGGGCGCAGTGCTTGCGCCGGAGCCTGGCCTGGCCGCCGCTAATCGCTGTCGAAGTTGCGCCAACGGCCGACCAGCTCGGCCATTTCGGGCCCGCGGCCGAAGCCATCGGGATAGATGGCACCTTCGTGCTGGCCAAGAAATCCAATGATCGTGGTGATGTGTGTCGCAATCGTCGGATCGACGCCGAACAGATCGGCGATCGGAAAGTGACCGCAGTCCTCTCCGTTCCACCAGGCAAGCAGGAAGTTGGCGGCTCGGCGCGCCTGGCCCGTGTCGGAGCGGGCGAGGTCGATCAGCCGGTCAAGGGCCCTTTGCGCGGCATCCCGGCTGAAAGGCGCGGGCGTCATCGTCAGACGTGCCGGCAGTGCGAGGTGCAGACCGCCGCGCGATGCTTGGCTAGCCCGCCACCGGATCGCCGTTGCTTGTCGTGATCTTCAGTCATGCGGGCTATTCCGTTCGGATGGTCTGGCTGATCTGACGCTGATCATATGCCTGGAGCCATTTCTCGCGGACGAGATCATAGAGGACGGACGGCAAGTGGCCGTAATCGACGCGGCGTTGTGCGTCGCCCGGCACGGGTCTCAGGTCCGGACCGGGCCAGACGAAACGGTTTGCCTCACCGAGGATGATCCAGGAGCGCTCGCCATCAAGGCCCAGACGGGCCTTGGTCTTTACCGGAATCTCGACTGCGAGGTCGGGATTCTCGGGCATTATGTGGGTGATCGGAAGAACGGTAACGACATCCTGGCCGTCTCGGTTCGCGATGGTGAGCAGGACCGCACAGGGCCTGTCCTTGCTGCCTTCCTCGGCACCGCGCGCGGCTTCATGGCTCCAAAGGAAGGAGTATCGCAAGACCAGGCCGGGGACCGGCGATGGCAGGCTGCTCAAGATTCGCGCAGTTCATCGTTGAAGGCGTCCGCCTCCTTTGGAGAACGCGACGCAGCAACAGCGGCTCGATCTTCCGCGGTAAAATCGGCGAGTGTAAGCACCTGTCGATCACGCCGCTTCAGCCGTTGAAACTCTTCGTGGGAGAGCAGCACGAGACTTGGCTCACCATGGTTGGTGATCGTCAGAGGCTCCCGCAGCGCTTGTCGGCCAAAGCGGCCGAAAGCCTTCGATACCTCTACTGATGTAGCAGTCTGACTCATAAAATCTCCTGCCCGTAAAGTACGGAGTTTACGGACTTTCGTCAAGGCTGATTCACAGCTGACGAGGTATGTCGCGATAGCTCGAGTCCGGGCGATCCGGCCGGGTTGCCGCGCAGGATCCACGGCATCGGTTGGATGAGACGCGCCCAGTCGGCGAAGGACGGAATACGGCCAAGATCCTCCTGGACGTGCTGTTCGCCAATCAGCCGGACAGGGATATCGCACCCGTCGGCGTTTCGGATCGTTACGCCGAAGACCGTCTCGAGCATGAATATGCCCTCGGCATGATGGCGCAAAGCGCGGTGACGCGGGTCCGCCACGATTTTCTTGGACTCGTCGAACCACTGGTGGAGGGGCAGATAATCGTCCGTGTGGCCGCCCCAGCGCTTCACCGAGCTCAGCGCGTGATAATAGCAGTGCGACATCGCCTAGAGCTCCGCTTCGCTGGTCTCATAGTCGATGAACCGGCTGTTGTGGGTCAGCGTCACCGCGCCGCTGCCGACGTCGATCGCGATTGTTCCGCAAGCGCCCTCGCCGTCTTCCCAGCCCGCGTGACGGGCACAGACAGCGTTTTCCGCGAAGGCGCTGAGCGCGTCTTCCAGGTCGATCGTGCGGATCTTGACCTCGCCGCTATATTCGAGGCTGTGATGATCGCAGAGGATGTGCGGGAGCTCGGCATCGCCATCCTGGGTGTAGGCGCTGACCTCGCCGACGGTCCCTTCGTCACCGCCGCCATCATAATGGATTTCGACGCGGGTGATGCCGTGGGCGCGCAAATGCGGAAGGAAGGCGTCCTTGCAACGGGCCTCGACACTTTGGACGGCGGTCAGGGCATCGTGCAGATCGGCCTCGACCAGGCTGATGGTGGCGGGATCGGTTGGCAGATCGTGTGAGGTCATGGTCAGATCTCCTTAAGGAGGCGCTGGGCGGCCTCGGCGCTGCGGGGATAGGCGGCGGCCAGATTGCGGTGGAGGATCTCGAAATCGGCGAGCGCGAACCGTCCGTCGGGGTCCGGCCGGATGGCTATGAGCGCGCCCATGACGATATCGTCGATGGAGCTGCGCTCGGCCTTGGGCGCCTCGCCGTCGTCATAGCGCACGGGCGCAGCGAAGCCGGCCTCGATCCAGCTGCCAAGCCCGCTCTCGACCGCCTCGGCGTAGGTGGCGACGGCGGGATCGCGGCGCGCGGCGCCCGCATCGACCTTGAGACCGAGCGTGTAATAAACGCCGAAGTCGTGTCGGTTGGTCAGCGTGGCAAGCGCGCAGCCTTCGGGCGGCGGGCCGAAGCGGGCGATGATCGCGGCGCGGTAGGTGGCGACCTCGAGGCGATTGAGCCGCTCGAAGTCGGGAGTGTGCCCGAGCTGCGCGCAGTCCTCGTCAGCCGGCGCGCCGCCCAGATCGATGATGTCGGTCATGGCCTTCTCCCATTCGGTGAGCAACCAGCCCATGCCCCCTTCCCTCTCCGACCGTCTGGCCGGGGAAAACGCGAAAAGCCCCCGCTCCGCGAAGAGCGAGGGCCTCTCAAGGCTTGGGCGGCGATAGTTCAGCCAGCGAAAGCGTGGTCGGCCGAGGACTGACCGAGACCGGCCTCGGCGCCCTGGCCGGACGGCGCGGGCTCGTCGGCGCCGGGCAGCGGCGGCAGGCCCTCGTCGGCCTTGGGCGCCATTTCCGAGGCGAGATCGCGGCGCCGCGTCGGACGCGACCAGACGACATTGTAGCTGCCGTCCTCCTGGCGGAACGCCGACACATAGAGCGGCGCGGCCAGGCTCGGATCTTCGATCTTGCCGTTGAGGAACGCCTCGCCGGTGCTGTTCGAAGCCAGCTCGAAGAGCGCGCCGACCTGCACCCACGCCCGCGATGCCGACAATGCCAGCACCTCGTACTTCGGCGCCTTCGGATTGGCCGAGTGCACCTCGCGCAGCGCGATCGTCATGGCAATCGTCAGCGTCGCAAGCCTGCCGACGAAAATGCCGGCGTCATTCTGCTTGATCGAACCGATATTCATGGGACTTCTCCTGGATGACGGTCTCGAACCCTTCGTCCGAACCATCTTCCTCTCTCCCACTCCCCTCCTCGGCCGTTCGGCCGAGCAGGCGCGTCAAGCGCCCCATCCGAGGCCCGCTGCCGCGGCCTCGGGACGGTCTAGGACCGCGGGGCGAAGAGACCCAGTTTGGCCCGCACCTGATGGGCACCGTCCTGCACGCCGATTGTCACAAGCCGGTCGGCAGCGAGTGTTGCCGCGAGCGTCTCGGGCACCTCTGCATAGGCTTCGACGACCCGGATCGCGGCCTCGGGGTTCGGCAGCTCGCCCGGCTCGGTGCCCAGCCAGATGGTTGCCTCGCCTTCCTCGGGATCCTCGTCGGTGGGGGTGAACACCTGCGCGAAGAAGGTCTGAAGCGGGCGATCCCAGCCGATCACCGCCTTGATGACGCCGTTCCCCGGTTTGGTCTTCAGTTCGTAGCGGCTCATGCCTGGCTCCTGCGGATACGATGGTCGACATGGCGGGCCGCGCCTTCGGCGCTACGCAGCGCCTGGCGAACGGCCCTGGCGGCGCGCGGGGCGCCGCTCTGGGCAAGAAGGTTACGCGCGGCACGCAGATGGTCAATCGCCGCCGCCACGGCGGCGCGGTCAGCCGGCGCCGCTGATTTGATGGATCGCATCGATTGGTCCTCCGACAATGCGGTCAGGATGCCGTTTCCGGCTTGGCGGGTTCGAGCTGGATAGCGATCGCGTCACGTCCGATCACGGCCGAGAACTGGCGGCCTTCGGGTACGAACCACTGGGCGCGATAAGCGATGATCGCGCGCAGACGTTCGACGAGCGCGGCATCGTCGCCGAGCAGCAGGCGCGTGGCCATTTCCCTCGCATCGAGAAGGAAGCGGTCATTCTGGGTTTCCCAGCTGTCGGCGTCGTGATCGTCGCTCGCGCAGAAGCAGGCGGCCTCGAGCAGATAGACCAGTTCTTCCGGCGAGACGGCATCGCGAGAAGCGAGCAGGATGTTTGCTTCCTCGAAGCTCCAGAAATGGCCTTCGTCATATTCGATGACGACGGGTGCTGCGACGATGAGGGTTTGGGGCTGCGGTCCACTGATCTCGACCACGAGATCGAGCCGGTCGACCAGCCCGCTTTCCAGACCCGGCAGTTCGCTGCCGTCGAAGAGGGAAGTGACGCCGTCGCGCTCGATCTCGAACCCGAGCGCGGTGATCCGCGCAAGAGCGTCATACCAGCCATATCCCGCCATCGCATCGTCGGGGTCGGCCAGGCGTCCCTCCAGGCGGCCGTCGCGGGCGAGAGCAAACGCGGCGCATTGTTCGAGCGGCGGACCAAAGTCTCCGACCAGCACCAGCTGTCCGGCGGGCACAAGGCCGTGCCCCTCGCGCCCGCTGTTGCGGTCAGCCGCAGCCGGTGTCCATCCTCGCAGGACCGGCGCCGCTTCGGGCAGGTCGATACCAAGCTCGCGGGCCTCGGCCCATTGCTCGAAGGGCAGGCGATGACTGCCGAGCGAGGCGATGTGCCGGTAGATGGCTTTGCGCACAGTGCCGCGGAGCGCCTCGAGTGCGGCATTCTCGACCATCTCCTTTCGCGCGGGGAGCACGAGCTGCAGCGTCGGCGCGTCAACGATATCGACACGGGCCCACCAATGGCGATCCTTCTCGTCGATCGAGGGCAAGACACAGGGAACAGTGAGGCCGTGGAAATTGATGCGCGGCTGATAGCGGGTGGACCGGGTGTCGTTGAACAGGCCGATCCGGACGCCCTCGGTCTCGACGATGACCTCGGCGCCGGCGAGCCAGTCCGCTCTGGGAAGCGCAGCCCCATTGAAGCGGATTGGTGTCGGGCAATAACGCGCGGCACCGTTCGCGATTGCTTCGAGGGTCTTCGCCCATTCGTCCTCGAGGAGCAGGCGGATTTCGGTGCCGAAGGGATGAGCGCATGGGACGACCGCAATCGGTGCGCGCGATTCCCAATCGTCCGGTCCGATGGCGATAGCCCACCCCTCGCCCTGGCCGCGCGCGCAGGAGCGGATCTCGACATGGCGGCCGGCAAGGCTGAACACCCCCATGCCGGCAGGATCCTCGCGACGCGCCACCTCGTCGTCCCAGCCCGAGCGCCCAAGCGCCAGGATGACAGCGGGATCGGCGATCCCGGCGCCGTCGTCCGCGATGGCAAGCCAGCGTCGCCCCTCGGCCTCGGCGACATCGAGATCGATGACCGTCGCGCCGGCCCGTCGGGCATTCTGGATCAGTTCGGTGAGGATGTCGCCGAGCGTGTTGTTGAAGAGGCGCGTGACCTTGGTGATCGCGGCGGGATCGACCCTGCTGCGGATGACGGTGGGAAGGGACATCGGGGTCTCCTGGACAAGAGCGGACCTGCTCGCTCAATCCCCGTCCTCCTCTCCTTTCGCAGCCGATCGCCGACCGCGGATCAGGCGCAGCGAGGCTGCTTCACGGCCTCGGGCAGCTGGAGCGCCCTTCTCGGAACGACTGGGGGTGTTCAGCGTTCTCGGACCATCAAGGCGCTCCGCGCGCCACCGCCTGCGCCCGAGCCGAAATGATGCGGTCTCACGGCAAATGCGTGGCGTAAGACTGTGCCTTTCTCCAGCCGTGACGGGCGATTTCCCTTCAGTCGGTCTGGGCTTTGGCGCATAGTTGTCGCCGAAAAACTCAGCCGGTCGCACTCCGCGTCTTGAGTTCTTTCATTGGAGACTGACCATGAAAGTTGCTCTTATAGGTGCCACCGGACGTGTCGGATCGCGTTTGACGACCGAGCTTGTGTCTCGTGGTCACGTTGTGACCGGCATTGTCATGCATCCCCCGGTCAACGCCCCTGACACGATAACGATTGTCCAAGCCAACGCGGCAGACGCGAACGCGCTCGCTCCGCTTCTCGTCGGGCATGACGCAGTCATCAGCGCCGCCCGCTTCGTGACCTCTGACGCTGACGCTCTGATAGCCGCGGTGACAATGGCGCAGGTCAAAAGACTTCTTGTCGTGGGCGGCGCCGGGAGTCTCGAGGTTGCGCCGGGAACAGCGTTGCTCGATAGCGATGGATTTCCCGAGGCCTTCAGAACCGAGGCTCAAGCGGGCGCTCGTTTCCTGCAAAGATTGCGATCCGAACGCGATGTCGACTGGACGTTCCTGTCGCCGTCCGCGGAATTTGCGTCCGGCGCGCGCACTGGTCACTTTCGGCTCGGGAGGAACGATCTGTTGATCGATGCCAACGGCAAGAGTCATATTTCGATGGAAGACTTCGCGATCGCGATGGTCGATGAGCTCGAGAAGCCTTCCCACAGCAGGCAGCGTTTCACCGTCGGCTATTAAACGTCCAGCCGGGCTCAGGGCGACGAACCCGCCGCAATCGATTCGCGCGTTGCAAGCCCGGATTTGTTCACCACAGGCCGTCTGCCAGGCCCGCGCGGACAAATTTAACTCCAGCTACCGCACATCAGCGCTGAGAGGCACCTCAAGGGCGAGCTTTACCCGCTGCATTGGGATATCCGTTTTAATGCTACGCCCACCGGGAATGCGTGCAAGGTGTTCCGCCTGAAATCGACGTACGCCCTGCAGATCAGGTGCTACGATCCGGAGTAGAAAATCACGATCACCTGCTATCAGATGGCATTCGACAATCTGCGAGAGTTGACCGACCGCAGCGACGAACCGCTCAACCTGATCCTCGTCTTGCCCGGTCAGCCAGACCCGAGCAAATACCGTAGTGAAGGCGCTATAGATGCCCTGACCGTCGCCGATTTCGCTGGCGGGTGGAGGAACCATGTCCAAGCAAATCGTCTCGAAGCGTATCCCTGCGCCATCCCTGCGAGCGCGTAAGGGCGCCGAGAAGATCGTCGCGCTTACTGCGTACACCGCGCCAATGGCGCAGGTTCTCGATCCGCACTGCGACCTGTTGCTGGTCGGCGACAGCCTCGGCATGGTCGTTCGACGATGGTGCATCGTCAATATCATGACGCGAAGCTGCGCGGCGTTGTCCTTGCCTTGCCTGCCTCTTCGCTCCTGGGTCCTCTCTTTGCCGAACGATATAGGCTTGGTGACGGCGCCGCCACGAGCCTGAAAGGATCAGATATTGGCCTGGTCGGGCGGGACGTCGGATGGCAAAGAAGCTGCGTCACTTCCTTCGCTGCAATCGATCGCATCCATGCCGACGCCATAGCAGGTCATGGATAGGGACCCCATCGCATAGCCGCGCACGAGTGCTTTCGCGCCGTCGCCTGCCGCCGCAATGCCGGCGGTGTAAAGCAAAGGTAGGAAATGGTCGGGAGTCGGAACGGCCAGGGCGAAATCGGGGTGCCCGGCCAGTGAAGCAACGTCTCCCGGCCTGCCGGTCATCAGTTCGGCGGCTGCGTCGTCGAACCTGTGCGCCCAGGGCTCGCCGCCATCCTGGTTCTGCCAGTCGATGCGTCGCAGATTGTGCACGACGTTACCGCTCGAGAGGATCAGGATGCCGCGCCGGCGTAGAACATCGAGCTTGGCGCCGAGCTCGATGTGATATTCCATCGGCTTGAGCGCGTTGATCGACAGTTGCACGACCGGAATGTCCGCGTCGGGGAAGAGGTGTGCGAGTACGCTCCACGTGCCATGGTCGAGCCCCCATTGATCCCGATCCAGTCCGGCCCAGTGCGGTTTCACGACGTCCACCACCTCTTCAGCCAGTTCCGGCAGCCCAGGGGCCGGGTATTCGAAATCGAATAGCTGCTGCGGAAAGCCGTAGAAGTCATGGATGGTACGAGGCTTCGCCATCGCCGTCACAGCGGTGGAACCGATGAACCAATGTGCGGATATCGCCAGAATAGCGCGGGGCCGCGGCATTGCCGCGCCGAGCCGGCGCCAGGCCAGCGTATAGCCGTTATCTTCGAGCGTGTTCATCGGGCTTCCGTGACCGATGAAGAGAGCCGGCATCGTGGGCATGGGGGTCCTCCAGAAGTTTTTCGCTACGTTCCCATCAGGCTCCAGCGACCGGCCCCGGCACGCGTGAAATCGGCGAATAGCGCCTCGTCACCCAGGCGTACGTTGCCGCAAGGCATCGAGGCTCCAGGTCCCGGGACCGGCAAAGACGAGATAGAGGAAGAAGAAGCTGTAGAGGATCGCTTCACCACCGCCGTTGATTCCAGGCCAAAAGCTCGTCGGAAGATGAGCCGTAAAATAGGCCACAGCCATCTGACCGGAGCAGATGAAGGCCGCTACCCGCGTGAAGAGGCCGAGGGTCAACAGGATGCCGCCGCCAATCTCGATCACTGCCGCGGCGATCAACAAGGCCGGTAGCGGATCGGGCACGCCCGGCTGCGGAACCGGAAAATGGATGAGCTTCATGAGGCCGTGCTCCATAAACAGGAGGGCCGTGACAATCCGAACGACGCTCAGAACGCGTGGGGTCCAGCTTTCCATCAAATCTCCTCTCATCGTGCGCGATTGGGCAATATTCTTGAAGTCAGAGACGCATCCTGGTCGACACGGGATCGTGCCCACCGGTGGTTGGGTTGCGCCCGCGGGACGCAAAACCCGCGCATATCATCGTCGCGCGAGATCTTATTTACCAGACGCGTTGTTAGCCTCGGGAGCAAAATCGGCACGCGGCGACGGTGCGCTAGTCGTGAAATTTGATCTGGGCATGAGAACCATCGCAGAACGGCTTGTTGCGCGACGCACCGCAGCGGCACAATGTTACGCGATTGCGGACCTCGTATTCGAAGCCGTCGGCAGCGGTGATCGCGATACCGCCCCGAACCCAGAGCGGTCCGCTGCATTGCTCTACCGGATCCTCGATGAGGCCAATCGACTTCGGCAGATCGGGTTCCAATGCCATTCCCGTCGTTTTGTCCCAGGCGACAAGCCGCCCGGCGGGACAATTCCCGACCTGCCGTGTGAACGTCGCCCGGACATCGGGGTCGTCCGTCTGCGCGACCTGGCTCCAAACCTGGCCGTTTGGATCGCAGAATCGTCCGAAGGCGCAAAGATGCTCGGCATCGGTCAGCCCCAGTTCCGGACCATCGAACAGCGCGGCCATCTGCGAATAAGACTCGCGGCTAGCGGTTTCCGTCCCATCGAAGTCGATCCTGGCATGCGTGCCGTCACAATAGGGCTTGCTCGATGATTCTCCACAGCGGCAAAGCGCGTACTTCTCCTGGTGCGGCAGAGGAGCACCTGCGATCCAGGTCTCGGACCCGCCGTCGGCATCCGCTCCGATCGTCTGCCGCGAGAGCGGAATGCCGCCCGAGACAAGATAGGGCCCGCCCTTTGTCACCTGGATACGCATGTCTCTGTCCCGATCCGCCATCGTCAACCTCTCATCGAGCGGAACCGCCACTCATCATTTGCCTGGGCCGCGCCTGGCATGTTCACCGCGACGGTATACCTGAGGCTCTTGCCGGCAACCGTTCGCGCAGCGCCCGCAATCGTGCACGTTGCGCTTCGGGGAATGCCTCATCCAAACGGGCAACATGGTCGGGCAAGTTTACCTCTCCCGGGGACGACAGGCGAACGGGGGGTCGAGATCGACTCCGAAGGTGATCCTAGACTGCTCTGCGATCGAAGTCGACGAGGGCCGGCGAGACCGCCCGCCTGGAAAACGCGGGGGACAGCCGATGCGGTTGTGGCCGACCGGGCATTGGTGACGGCTCAATAATCCTCAGCGAGCATGACGGTGAGCACGCGCCGCGTTATCGAGGCGTCCGCCGGATCGTCGGAGCCGAACTCGAGCGCCATGTCGTAATAATCGATCTTGAACAGGACCCGTTCGCCCTTGAGGTCGAAGGCGCCGAAATCGCGCTCGGGCCCGTCGCCCGGCTTGAACGCATAGCGACGCACGGCGGCGAGCAGCTCGGCCTGGGCGAGGACTTCCGCGATACCCTCGTTGTCGCCGGTAATCCGCGCGAGACAGGTCCGCGTGACCATGATGCGGGCGTTGGCATCGAGACCCTGGCGGCAGCGATCGTTGAGCCGGGCGATGCGTTCGGTGGTTGGGATTGTCATGCTGCCTCCAGCAATCCGGCGTTGAAGGTCTCGAGCCACTCCGCCATCGCCGGCCGATCGGGGAGTGGGACATGGGCGGCGACATCCTGGAAGCGGATCAGATCGACGGGCGCATCGCGGATGATGGCCTCGATGTCGGCGGCGGGGAGCAATTCCTCCGCGCGGATGAAGTCGGTCATCCGGCCGGGACGCTTCGAGGTCGACCGGCGCCAGAGCCCCTCGACGGTGCGCAGGCGCGGCGCCGCGCGGGCTTCGACCAGGACGATCAGCCGCAGGCACCAGACGGGAAGCGCGCGGACCTCGTCGGGTTTCATGGCGCCGCAGATGAAGCAACTCGACTTGGGCGGGACCGGTAGGCCGGCGGCCTCGATGCGCGCGATGCAGGCGTCGCGGTTCCAGCCCCAATCGCGCAGGGGATAGCGGCACTCGAAGAGATCGCTGGCGATCGTCGATGCATGGGCATAACGTCGCGTGTCCGCCGGCGAGGCGTCGTAGCCGATGAGGCGGATGACCTTCAGGCCGCGGGCCCAGGCGGCCTTGGCGGGGCCCCAGTCCTTGAGGAAGGCGTCCTGCGGCGCCACCTTCCATTTAAGCGAGCAGCTGTGGCGCCCCAGGCTGATGCTGGGCAGCGTCGCATTGGTCAGCACGTTGGCCAGCAGGTCGTAATAGGGCGGCCAATGCTTGAAACGCTTGGGCGTGTAGCGCACGGTCTCGTAGCGGATACCACGCGCGGCCATCCATGCCGCCATCATCTCCTGATAGGCGTAGGTTTCCGGCTTCTCGACGCCCGGATCGCCGGTGATCACGAGATCGGGCGGAGTGCCGCGGCTTTCCAGCTCTACGAGCAGCGCGGTGCTGTCGACGCCGATGCCGTAGGCGAGCACGGTGGGGGCCGGTTCGGCGACACGGATGTAGTCGATGTCGCGAGGGCGCGCGGCCGGGGCGGGGCAATCGATGGCCAGCATGGGGGGCTCTCCGTTCTCACGCAGTCAATCTGCGCGCCGAACGCCCCTCCCCCTCTTCTCTCTGCGGCGAACGGCAATCCCGCCTCCGAGCGTTCAGTCGCCGCCGCGCAGGCAGGCGTCCCGGTCATAAAGGTCGAGATGAATGCCGAGCCTGGCTGCCTCCGCCGTCGTCAGATCACGATGATCGTCGCTGTCGGGACTGCTGGCCATTTCCATGACCGGATGGACCGACACGATCTGGCCCGAGGGAAGGTGGAAGAGGTTCGGCGACCCGTCTACTGGCCCGGTTCCGGCCGGAACGTCGAAGCTTCCGCTGATCTCGAATTCGACATGCATGATGATGCTCCTTGCGATGGACAGGCCCTCAGCCGCCGATCGGCAACACCTTGGGATAGGGAAGCCGCGGCAGGTGGCGGCCCTGCCGACGCGCTTTGCGGGTGAGCTCGAAACAGTAGGTGAAGAGGCCTGGGTGGCGGTGGCGCGTCAGCAATTGGTCGGCCTGAAGGCGCCGGAGCCAGACGGCCGGGATTTCGCGTAGGCCGGGGCCGGGAAGACCAAGCCGCATGATCTGGTCGATGGCGCCATCCATGCCGCGCTCGCCGAGCCTGATTTTGGACAGAGTCCGATCGGAAATGGTGCGATCCCCTGCGCGCAGCACGATCCGTGGCCGCGTGATGCCGCGATGCGCGCCCGATAGTGCGGCGTAAACGCGGCCGATGTGTCCGGCCTCGGGGTCGCTGTAGGACACGATGGACTCGATCGCAGGCCGGGCTGCCCGAAGCAGCCGGAAGGCGCGGGCGCAGAAGAAACTCTCGCCATTCTGGGGAACGCTGTCGAGAAGGATCAGACGCGCGAGTACGCTGCCCTTGGCCGGGTCGGTGAAACCGGTATGCCGGGTGATGACGGCGTCGGTCGCGGGCACCGCGAAGACGGCAACGCCTTCCAGAGCCGCGCGCCGCCCGAAAAGGCCGACGGCGACCTGGGCGGCCGGATAAGTCGGCAGGTAGTGATGCTCGGCGATGAAGCTGCGGGCCATGCCGTGATCGATGACGTCGACCGAATAGGCCCTGGGATTGATGGTGCGCAGGTCGGTTGCCCAGAGCCCGCGGCGTTCCCGCCAGCGCTGACTGCGTGTGGTTTCCATGATCGGCCTCGGATTGAAAAGGGATCGAAAGCTCCCGGCCCTTCGACTGGTCCTCCGGTCGCGGCTCGCCCAAGGCGGACCCCGCGACATTGTGGCTGGCTGGAGGAGACAGGGGCGGCGGGGAGCAACGCCGCCCGCGAAAGGTTCATTCCGAGGCGAGCAGCGCCTCGAGCGTCACGGCGCGGCGCGGCCGCCGACCAAACCGATATCCGTGTTGGGTCGCATATTTGCTGAGCGACATCGCCTTGCGGTTGAGCGCGGCCGCGAGATCGGCGATCGAGACGCCGGTCCGGAAGGCGATGCCGAGCGCGCGCGTTTCATCGTCACTGAAGGGCCGGATATAGCCGTGGACGAGACCAAGGCTGTTCGCGCGCGACGTGAGCGCCGCCTTCGTCCGCCCCATGCTCGCGGCAAGACGCCTGGTCGGGATGCGACCATAGTCGGCGCGCAGCCGCGCCTCCTCGGCCTCGGTCCAGTCGGGACCGATCCGCCAGCCATTGCGGTTCGCATGAAGCCCGCGTAGCTGAAGATAGTCGGCACGATGGCGCAGCGATCCCGCGGTGCGGCCGAGTTGGCGGCGCAACGGGGTGAGACTAGCCCCCTCGGTATAAGCCTTGCGCAGCAGAGCGTCCTCTTCCGGCGTCCAGGATCGGCCCCAACCGCGGCCGTAACCGAGCTTGCGGATCGCAAGGCCAAAGCCCCTGACCGTGCGCGCCGGAAAGCCTTGCTGGGCGAGCATCGCGACGATCGCGGTGTAGCGGTGGCCGACTTCGGCAAGCGCGAGCGCCCGCGCCGTTTCCGCCTCAGACCAGTCGGGCGGATGGTTCGCGTGCACGATGCCAAGAGCGCCGGCCCGGCTGGACAGACCGCCGAAGGGGCGGCCGATCAGTGTCGCGATCTGCGCGAGGGGCACGCCGCGGCGATAGCCCTCGATGAGCTGGGCATCTTCCCAGGGCGTCCATTCCGCGGGATTGCCCTCGGTCAGATCGAGGAGCCGGGCCCGGGCATAGACCGCCGAACAGGAGCGGCCGAGGTCGGAGGCGATGCCAGCGGTCGGCTCGCCGCCATAGCGCTGGGTCAGCTCGGTATCGTCGAGTTCGGTCCAGGTCCGCGCGGAGTTGCGACGCAGGCCCAGCATCGCGATACGTTCCGCCACCGCCGCCCGGCCACGACCGATGGCGAGCGCGATTTCCCCGATGGCCATGTCATCGAGGAAGAGCACGCGCAGCCGCTCGCTCTCCTCTGGGGTCCATGCGTCGGCCCGATAGGCCATCTCGCGCAGCGGCGTGGCGGGCAGCGCCTGGCGCGGGGCCGGGACTAGCTCGACGATGTCGGCGTCCAGATCGAGGGGTTTCATGCCAGCGCCACCACGGGGACGTCGCTGATCTTTGCGCGGAGCCGGGCATGCAGCCGGGCGATGCGATTCTCGCCGCGCGGCATGGTGTCGACGGCGCAGATCGCGGCGAGCATGTCCAGGGCATCGTCGACGGCGTCGCGCGGGGCACCGATATGACCGGCGAGATCGTTGGCGGTCGTCGCGTTGGGGGCGATGCTCTTGAGTGCGCCGATGATCGAGGCCGCGTGCGGCGCGGAAGGATCGAGAAGGAAGGCATCGAGCGCCCGCGTTCCCTTGAGGGTCAAGGCCTTGTCGCGCGGGCCGTTCGGAACCTCGCGCAGAGCCGACAGGTTGAGGAGCTTTTCGGCCTCGTCGCTGTCGACCGCCGCGGCAGCCGTGAGCCTCGGAGTCGCGCCGAGATGCTCGGTGATGGTCTGTTCCATATGGGCGAGGACCGGAAGCGGCGACATGGCGGGCCCCATCGCGAAGAACTCGCCGGGCGCGAGCTTGCGCAAGGCATCCGCCTCCTTCGCCGAGAAACCGAGGAGGTCGGCCGCGCGCGCAATGTCGCGATCGAACACGTTGAGGCCGACGAGGAAGTTCTGCAGCTCCGAGACCACCGAGGATGAGAGCTTGGCAAGGCGCTGGGTCGCGATGACCGGCGCGATACCCCGCTTGCGTCCCCGGGCGCAAAGATCGGTGAGGGTCGCGACGCCGAGGCGGCGGGTTTCGGCGTCGCGCGCCGATCCGGCATGATGGGGCGCGAGCAGATGGCCCTCGTCGATGCAGACGAGGACGGTGTGGCTCCAATGCTCGCGGGGCGCGCCGATGAGGCCGGCGAACAGGGCCGCCGCCTTGATGATGCGCTGGTCGGGGTCGAGATCGGTCAGGTCGACATGGAGCGAGAGCCGGTGCTGGCGGGCGCGCGCGGCGGCGGCCGTCAGACCGTCGGAGGTGAGTTCACAGCCCTTGAGCGAGGTCGCGCCGATGTGGCCTGCGAGATTGCCGAACTCGCCTTCGGGATCGACGAGCACGACGGTCGTGAAATCGAAGGCCTCCTCGATGATCTTGCGCAGGGTCCGGCTCTTGCCCGCACCGCTGCTGCCCTGGATGAGCAGCCGGCCGGCGAGCAGCCGCTCGAGGTTGAGCATGAGCGCGCCGCGGCTGTGCCTGCCGATCGGCACGGACCATGGATCGGCGGAGGGGTCGATCGAGACGACTGTTGCCATGATGGAATCTCCTGGGCTCGGCCGGTCTGGCCATCACCCTCTCGATCCCCCTTCCCTTTTCCCCTTGCGGGCGCTGCTGTAACCACCTTCCGAGATGAAGATCATCCTCCGGGACGGTCCGCGCGATCCTTGTTGCGTTTGTCGGCGACGTAGCTCTGCCCGTTCTTGCCCTTGACGATCTCGAAGAGCCCGGTGGCGGTGAAGAGCGCGGTAAAGTTCTTCACGCCGTAATTTCGAGGATCGATGGGCGCCTGCCGTTTGGCCGCGCTCCCCGCTGCGGACATGAGTGCCCAACCGTCCTCGCGAGCAGACGCTTCGACCGCGCCGCGCAGGATCGTCACGAGCTTGGTATTTTGCGCGAGGGATTTGTCGGCAGGCTTGTCGGCGGCAGCCTTTGGCTTCGCTTTGGCCTTGGGCGCGGACGGCGGCGCTTCGGATGGTTCGACAGGTGCGCCTGTCTGGACGGGGTCATCGAGGCTGTCGAGATAGAGGAATGTGGTACAGGCGTTGACGAAAGGCGCCGGGGTCTTGCGCTCGCCAAAGCCGTAGACCTCGTGGCCGTTGGCCTTGAGCTGCATCACCAGAGGCGTGAAGTCGCCGTCGCTCGATGCGAGACAGAATGCATCCGGCTTTTGCGTGTAGAGCAGTTCCATCGCATCGATGACCAGCGCGATGTCGGTCGCATTCTTGCCCGCGGAATAGCTGAATTGCTGGATTGGCCTGATGGCGAAGTCGTGGAGCTTGTCGGTCCAGCCCTTGAGAGCAGGTTTTGCCCAGTCGCCATAGGCACGCCGGATGTTCGCCGTGCCATATTTGGAGAGTTCGGCCAGCATGACAGCGATCTTGGCATGCGATATGTTATCGGCGTCGATCAGAAGCGCGATCCGCCGATCCAGGGTGCCGCGAGGCTTCTCGTCATTGTCCAAAGTGAAGTTCCCTCCCTATTCGCTCGCTTTACGGACTGCTTTCGTCAACGCGGTTACCCTGAGCGTCGTCATGGCATCCCTCCATAACCGGCCATGTAATGCGCAATTGCCGTATTTTCACAATCGCCTGGTCGGCATTTAGGACAATGCGCCTCAGACAGTGCGGCGGCCCTATGACCCGGAACGAGAGTCCGGCGCGCCGCTGCGGCTCCGGAGCCCCCAGTCGGGCTCATAATCGGGACCGTAATTGGCGCTGCGCAGATAGTCGGGGTCTCCGGCCTCGTCGACGAGATAGCCTGTCACTTCCTCGGCATAGTCGGCATCGAGCGCGCCATCGGCGGTCGGGATCAGCCGCACGCCAAAACCCTTGGCGAACAGCGCCTCGTCGGCAGCCCGCATGGCGGCTGGATGGTCCGCCGCCTCGACGGCGAGCTTGACGCGGACCGTCGCATAGATGTGAACGAAGTGCGTTGGCTCGGACATCATCTGTCTCCGGGATTGAGGGTGGATGTGAGAGGCGCTCAGGCCAGCGGTGCGTCGTAACCGGGCTCGCAGCCCGGTTCGCCGGGGTAGCGGCCCATCGGGTCGCAGAGCAGCACTTGCAGGACGTCATATTCCTCGTGCCGAAGAAAGCGGCCGGCCTGGAGCGTGTAGCGTCCGCGGGCCTCGGCGGAGGCCTGCCGCAGGCGGACGGGGAATTGTCCGCCGACGTCGACTTCGCCTTCGAGCGGGCGGCGCACCTCGCGCATTCGATGGCCAAGATCATTGAGGATCGAGCCCACCACGCGGGGCGAGTAGTTGCCGATCAGCAGAAGTTCCGGCAAGCCGTGCAGCGCATTGCCGATGGTGTAAGCGAAGGCGGGCGTTTCGCCGTCGGCAAAGATCAGGAAGAGATGCTGGCCGCTTCGCGCGATATTGCGCTCGATCGCGGCGTAGATGTCGAGATCAGGTCCCATGAGAGCCTCGAATGGTTGGGTGAATCTCAGGCCGCCTCGGTCGGTGCCAGGACTTCGAGAAAAGCGGTCTCCACGAGCTCGGTCTTCTGGCTGCGTTCGCGCGGGCTGATGTCGAGCTTCACATAGAAGCCCGCGAAATGCGTCTTCACGATCACGCCTTCCCGGCCCGCAAAGCGATCGCCGCCGATGCGTTGGCGCGCCCGGATGCGCACACGCGCACCGATTTCGGGCTCAAGGACGACGTCGGCAGGCCTGGACCGCTCGGCGAGGAACATCGCCAGACAGACCATATCGTCGAGCCGGCCGACATCGGGGCTGCATGCGCGGGCGAGCAGCCGCCATTCGCGCAAACCCATGACGGCGCCGGCGAGTTGGCGATCACGCGCCTCGTCCTGGCCGGCGACCAGGTGTCCCGCCGGCATTTGCGCGTCCGGATCGAAGGCAAGGATCGCCGCGGCATGATATTCAGTTTCGGTGAGGGCCACCGCGAGGTGGTCGATCCGCCCGGCGAGGTCGCGATCGACGGAAGATGGGCGCAAAAGGGCAGGCGTTTCAGACATGGGCGGTGTTCCCCTGGATTGGAATGGTCGATCGCCGGCTGCTCAGCGCACCGGCTCATCTCCCCTGCCCCGCCTCCCCTCCCGCACGCGCCGGTTCAGGCCGCGGCCAGGTCCGGCCGATCGGCCGTCAGCCGCGTTGCGCCGCCAAAGGCGCGCAGACGCGCGGCCATGGCCTGGCGCAGATGGGAGCGATTGCCGATCACGGTCTCGGGCGACAGCGGCTCGCCCTGCACCGTCACATAGCCCTCGGCAGGTTGGCCGCCGGGCGTTTCGACGACGATCCGGTGCCCACCGGCGGGCAGCTTGCCGGCATAGCGCGCGGTGAACTCCCCGAGCTTGCCGGTCAGCCCCTTCACCGCCTTGCCCCAGCGGATGTGGCCGGCGCCGAGGCTTTCCCCGGCCGCAAGGCCGCGGCCGAGCCAGATGCGGAAATGAGCGCGCTGCTGCAGCACGGTGTTGCGGGTGCGCTCCATCGTGCGGCAGAGCGGCAAGGCTGCGGCGTGAGCATCGAGCAGCGCGAGACAGGGGCCTTGCGCGGCGACCAGCACATCGTCGAAATCGCGGTCGCCGATCAGCGCGCGAAGCTGGGCCTCGCACCGCGGATCGTCGGCTAAATCATTGCCATCCGGCGGCGCCAGCACAGCCGCTCCTGGCCGAACATCGCCGAGCTTTTGGAAGCCGGTCGCGGAGATCACGATGACGGCGAGGTCCTCATGGCCCGGGCAGGCGAGCAAGGTCGGGAGAAGTAATGCGGCCTCGGCGTGCGCGGCCGTGCTTTCCTGGAACAATCCTGCCTCGGGCGCGCCAAGGATAAGAAGGCGCCTACTCCAGCGCGCGGGAAGCGGTTCGTCGCTGGGCTTGGGCCACGCACTTGGAAGGGGCCGGCCGGTTGCGATCGCAGGCGGCTCCGCGGGGGGCGACGACGCTTCGAAAGCCCGGCGCGCGGTATCGAAAATGTCGTCGCGATTGCCGCCGCCATCGGCAAAGCCCTGGTCATAGGCCAGGGTCGCAGGCGTCGAGACGCCGGGCCGGCGCACGTCCGGCTCCCACCCGGCGGTAGCGGCGTACCAGCCGGAAGCATAGCGCACCGCCCGGTCCCAGTCGTAGCCGCGGAGCGTGCGTGCGCGCAGGATCGCGCGATCGCGATCGTCGCCGACACCGTTCGCGATCCGCCTTTGGGTGAAGGCGAAATTGCGGTCCTGCCGCTCTTCCTCGGCGATCCGTGACATCGCCTCCATCACCGGGCGCAGTGCGACTGCCCGCTCGCGCATCCGCGCGAGCCGCGCTTCGGCAGCCGCATCCGGCGCCAGGTCGGGAAGCCGGCACCACACATCGGCGAGGATCGCGGCCTGCTCCGGCGGGCGGCCGTGGTCGAGCCATGCCCGCGCGCTTGCCGGATCGAACGGCTCCGACATCATCGGTCTCCTTCGATGCGAAAGCCGAGCGCTTCGGCGGTGAGGGTTTCGATCTGGCCGGAGAGCCAGTCATGGCGCCCCGTCAGATCGACGGCCTCGCCGAGATGGGCGGCATTGGGCGGGGCGATCGGCACCAGCTGCCGGAACGGAACCGTGCGTTCAGCCATCTCCGGGAAAGCCGCGTGCAGGAGGATCGCCCCCACCCGGCTGGCGACGAGGTCGAGTTCGATTCCGAAACGGTGCTTTTCGAGGCCGGGCGGCGCCTCGAGGTGAGCCATCGGCGCGATGACATCGAAGAGGCGGGCAAGCAGACCGAACCCGTAGCCAAAGTCCGAATGCATCGCGATGAGCGCCTGGCGTTCGAGGGAGATTTCGGTGAACGGGACGAAGGCCCGGTAGGCGTAGCTGGGCAGGACCTGGCCGATCCTGACCCGCGTGAGCAATATCCGCATGATCGTGCTCCCCTCAGGCGACGAGACGCGGTTCGGCGGGCGCTCGCTCGGGAAGGCCAAGCTCGCGCTGGATTCGCGCGGCGAAGCGGTCCGGCTCGAGCAGCTCGCGGACCGAAGCCCAGCAATTGCGTTCGCCGATATGATCGCGGCGATCTCGAACCTTGCGAAAGCAGACTTCGCGGCCGGGCCCGAACGGTCCGATCGAGAGCTGGACCCAGACGTTGTCGGCATGCAGCGTGATTTCGCCCGACACGGCAGGTCCTGCCTTGTTCGAGCGGATATCGAAGCTGCCCTCGTCCAGGCCCAGCGACCCCGCGAGGCGGCGCAGCGCGATGCGCCCCTCCGAGTGGAACAGGCGTTTGGCGGGCTGGTCATGGGCGACGCCGCGCAGGACGAGGGTCTTGAGCACGGGGCGATTACGCATCTCGGCGATGCGCTCCATGCAGTCACGGCGCAGATCGGCATCGGCCGGGCGCGCCGTGCACAGGCTTGCAAGATGGCGGATGAGGAGGATCACCGCCGGATCGGTCTCGAAATCGATGCCGGCGTTGCGGCAATCGGTAATCGCGGCCGCGATCGCGTGCAGCGCGGTGCCGACCATGATGAGGGCGCTCGGATCCAGCGCCTGCTGGTGGCGGAAGGCGACGTCGTAGTTCATGGGGTCCTCCGGGTCTCGAGCGGTCGGCCCGCTCGCAACCCTCAGTCCCTCTTCCCTTTCATCGACCGGCCCTGTCGGAAACTGGCACCGCGGATCCGGGCTTCTGGCATTGCAGGGAAGCGCGAAGATCGCGGGCAGAGCGCGCAAGACGTCATGCGACCCGTACCTCGGTTGCCAGCATGTAGCCGACGCCCCGGACCGTGCGGATGAGCGGGGGAGCGTGCTCCCCATCGGCCAGCTTGCGCCGCAGGCGGCTGATCAGAACGTCGACGCTGCGATCGGATCTTCCGCCGATACGCGAGCGGGTGAGTTCGAGCAGACGGTCGCGTCCGATCATGCGTCCGGGGTGCCGCAGCAGCGTGACCAGCAGCTGATGCTCGGCCGAGGTCAGTTCGATGTCTGCGCCCGATGGCGCCGTCAGGCGATGACGGCTCGGGCGATAGCGCCAGCCCGCGAAGAGAAACTCTTCGGCGATCGGCGAAGCCGGCTGTGCATGCGGACAGGTCGCCCGGCGCAGCAGCGCGCGCACCCGGGCCAGGAGTTCCAGATGACTGAAGGGTTTGACGATATAATCGTCCGCGCCCAGATCGAGGCCGGCGACGCGGTCGCTTTCCGCCCCGCTTGCGCTGACGATGATGATCGGGACACGCGATCCGCGCCGGAGCTTGGCACACATCGCGAAGTCGCTCTGCTCGGGAAGATCGATATCGAGCAGAACCAGATCGATCGGCCGGTGCTGCATGAGTTCGGCGAGCTCTTCGCCGCTGGACGCGCCGGTGACGTCATAGCCGCCCGCCCTGAGCAGGCGTGACAGGACGGTGCGGGCGCCAAGGTCGTCCTCGACGATGGCGACATGAGCCGGCTGGACGAGTTTTCCGACTTCGTCTGGCGGAGCACCGCGCGGCCGAAGGGTATTCCGCAAAATCAATCGCTCCCAGGTTGCGGTTCCGCGAACGCCCTGAACGACGTCTCCTTCAATCACATGCGCGGCCGCGGAACCGCACAGGTGCTGGCTGCGCCGGTGTTCGGCAATGCGTAGAATACCTATGCCCGTCCGGGCTCCCGTGCAGGATCGCCGCCGAAAGAACCGTCAGCTCCTTCCTCGAAAATGTCGGCAGCCCATTGCTCGACCCAGCGCCCGATGATCTCGTCATGGTCAAGATCTTAGGTCTGGTTCGGCCTGTCCGATTAGGTCCAGTTGGCTGACCTTGAAGGGTTTTCGGGCGCGCTCGCTAACCGGACGTCTGGTTAGCCCCGCGCGCGGCTATTCTTCGGACGCATTCGGCGGGGCGATCGGCAGCATAGCAACATTGCGTCGGTCCCGAAGCTCGCGGACAAGGTCGGCATTGCGCTCCTCCAACCGCTTCGCGCGGCTCTCCGCGATCAACGCGCGCCGCAAGAGAGAGGCATTCTCGGTGGCCAGCACCCGGATCCGCACCTCCGCCTCCCCCTTTCCTCCATCCAGCTTTGGAACCTCATCCTGACCCGAAGCCGGAGATCGTTCAGCCTGAAGGGCACGGAGATCTTCAAGCACAGCGCGATGATTGGTGTAGAGCGCATTGCGTCCGATGCCGGCGTGCCGGGCCAGCGCCGCAACGGAGATTTCGGATTCAGGATCGGCGCGCAACACGGCGAGAGCTTCCCGCAGGCGGGTAGCGACCCGCTCGCGGCGACGCCCTTGGGGCGTATCAGCCGAGGTTGCCATCGGCGGGCTGCAAATCGAGATCGTCGATCACGCGGCGGCTCTCCTCGACCCGCGTGATCGCCAGATTTCGGCTTTCAGGGTCAAGGTCGGTTCTTTCCAGGAGAGCCAGGTTTCGTTTCAGGCGGGCTTCCCAGACCGGCTTGTGACGTTCGCTCACCGCGAAGTTCGCGCAAGTGACGCATGTGCCCTGCGTGCGGAGAACGGGATTGGGCTCTTTGTCGGACCCGAGGCAGGCAGACGTCTCCCGACGGTAGAGACAGTAGCCCCAGTCGCAGACGCCGAGCCTGATGTCGGTATCGGCCAACAGGCGGGTGATGTAGGCATCGAGGTCGCCATCGTGCGTGCGACCGCGGAACGGCGATCGCGCCGCAAGATCGCGCCCCGCCTTGCCGCCCAGGCGAGGCGCGACCAGCAACTCTTCGAGCGCGGCGCGGGTTTCTCGTGCCGCCTGGGCGTCGACCAGTTCAACCAGCTCGAAGTCCGTGCCGACATAGGCGCGGTCGGTCATGGCGCGGGTCACATGCCCGAGATGCTTGGCCAATGCCGCGAGACCGGTCCTGTCGCGCCGGCCCACGAACCGCGCGAAGGTCTTGCGGCCCTGGTGGGTGGCAAGCCTCCAGCTTTCACCGTTGATTTCGGGAAGGCGAAGCGCGGCCCCAATGCCGTCATTCAGGCGTATATTCATAGCCGAACTGGTGAGCGGCTCGATCGGCAATGCCGAGGTTCGGATCGCGCTCCCCGGGCGGACCTGGAGCAGCCAGAGATATTGTCGGCCGTCGATCGCTCGCCATGGTGCCGATAGGCGCTCAAGAACTTCGATGGCGCGAACGGCGGGTTCGGGGGCGATCCAGCGATGCGGCACTCCGTCTCCTGGAGCGTCCTTTCGGATCGTGCCGGTCAGATAGGCGAACATCTCCTGCTGCTCGCCCTGCACCCGCTCGATGCAACCGGCTTCCAGCGATAGGATTTCCGAAGCGCGCGGCCCAACGAGATAGGCGAGGACAATGAAGCAAGCCTCGTAGAGACGGGCCACCATGCCATTGAAGGTGAGCATCGGCTGGACCGTCAGCGGCTGAGCCTGCCCAGGAACAAACTCGATCGGTGGAGCAGCGTGCAGGTATCGGCGTATGCGCCTGGAACGCCCCGGTTTTGCATGCCCTTTTGCGGAAGCCGCATCGTGCAGCGCCTGTATGTCGTCACGCATATGAAGGATGGTATCGGCTGGCTCGCCGATGAGATGGAGCGCTCCCGCAACGAGCGGCATTGCGATTTCATCAGGCGTATAGGGCCACCGCTCGACCGGGCGCCAACGGCCCAGCTCATTGAGCGCAGGCGGCGCGGATTTCGGGGTGTCGGGAAGCTTCTCACGCTGTTGGTAAAACGCCCGCAGCAGCGTGCGGTAGTTGCTCGCGGTCGATAGCGCCATCGTGCCATTGTCTCTCGGGCGCTGGGCGAGATCATCGAATAGATGCCGGATGGCCTCGTCATCCAGTTCCGACCATCGAGCCAGGCCGCGGCCCGCCATCCATTCCAGCACGACCCGCTGGAGCGTTCCCTGCGTTCCAAGCGAACGTAACGAGAGCGCGGATCGACCGGGAGGTGGATCGCTGTGCATCGACCAGAGCAGATGCTTGCTCGCCTCGCGCAGCGTCCGCCAATGCGGCTCGTTGAACCGGCTTCCGTCGGGCAGTGTGAACCCCCAGTCGACGCGGAAGGTGGTGTCCCGCTGACCCACGACGCCTGTCGCCATCTGCCAATGGTCGTCGCCGAACATCGAGTGCGGAGAGACGCGCAGCGAGGCCTGCGGCAAGGCGAGGAGCGGAACGCTCATTCCAGTTCCGGGAGATCGGGGAGCATCGCGGCCCGTTGTTCTGCCTCCTCCCTCAAGTCGGGCGGGAACGCCGGAAGAAGATCATGTTCGAGCACCTGCAAGCTGGGCGCATAGAACAACGCCCAGCGAGCCGGATCGATCTGATCGCGGGCGTCGAGAAGATGCCGGCGAGCTTGCAGCACGCGCGCGAACCGCTCGACATCAAGCGGAACGATCAGCCCCGGACAGGCAAGGCAACCTCGCAGTCTCGGACAGAGATGCGGATTTCCGTCAGCGCCCTGTTCGACAGGCGCCAGACAACGATGCCCGAACAATGCCGTTACCGGGCCGTGGCGGGCGGGCTCCTTCCGGTCGGGTCCGCAGACCCAGGCTACCATGAGCTTCTGAAGGCGCGCGATCGTCTCCTGCTCGAGCTTCCGTGCGGCCGGTCCCTCGACGTAGCGATCGGTCGTGACGAGGCTGGCGTGATTGAGAACCGTCCCTGCCGCGCGCAGGTCGCCGCCAGAAGCCAGATAATGCTCCGTGGCGACGCTGCCGCGTAGTTGCGAGGCCGTGAACTTGGGCACCAGTGGTTTCGGTTGCTCCGGATGTGCGGTGTTCCAGCGTTCGATCCGCCTGTTGGTGCGGCCGATGAAGCGATTGATGAACCCGGGGATGCTGTCGGGCGCGATCAGGCCGGCAGGATAGTCGTGCCTGCGATAATAGGCCCGCGACAGATAGCGGATCAGGAACAGACATTCCCGTTCTTCAGGCGGAGCATGCTCGATCAGCGGCTCGGTCATCGCCAGCAGCATTTCGATCAGACGCGGTGCGGATCGCATTTTACGGCGGTCGAAGGACCGACGCTGCATTTTCGGAGTTCGACCGCCCCGCTGCTTGAGCCATTCCACCATGACCCGATGATCATCGAGTGGATGGGGCACGAGGCAGTCGCGGCGGATCGCCCGAAGAGGCTGGGGATTGGCGGCAAGCTGGATCGCCAGCGCGACAAAGAACGGCCCCATCGTGTGCGAGGTCAGGTGATAATGCTGAGCGATCGCCTCCTGACGTCCATGATGCTCGAGCGAGTTCGGGTTGATCCCGGCAGCGCGGATTGCCTCGCCGCTCGGAGCGATGCCGCCGCCGATCCGGTGGAGTTTCCACACCCAGCGCGCGAGCGCCTCTCTCGGACCAGTTCCCTCCGGGGGTTGGGGAGAGGCGATGATCTTCTGGCCGCGCTGGAACCGCGCCCATGCGATGTCGATCTCTTCATAGGCGGCCGCGAGGATCGTTTTCATTTCCGCTGCCGTGAGCCGGGCTTTGGGTTCTGGCGCCCACCCCGTGCTGGGGAACGGGCTGTAGGGGATGGCGAGCGCGCTCCCGAACAGATCCGGATCGGTCTGCTCGATGCGCTCGAGCAATGGTTTCAGGCTGGCGAAGCGTTGAGCCATCGTGGCTCGGCTGAGCTGGCGGCCTTCTATCGAGGGTGCCAGCGCATCAATGTAGCGCCGGATCGTGCCGGCGTTCACATCAGCAGCACAGCTTACGCCTTCTGTGCGTAGGAAGCGACCGAAGCGCCGGATCACTCTCCAGCGTCCGCGTCGTGTGGAGATCGAAGATCCGGCATCATGAACCCTGAACGCCTCGACAAAGGCGCAGGTGAGGTCATGTGGCATGTCGAGGGCGACCGGATCGAACGTCTGCACGACCTGTCCCCATTCATCACGAAAGGAGAAGCGTCGATCATCTGGCGCTTGCGCGGTCGATGCTCGATCGATCGCGATACGGCGGTCGATCCGTCCCTCAGCCAGCATCGTTGATCGCTTCGCCGTAGAGCCAGGCAAGGCTCTCGTTGATATCGGGTTCGTACAGCTCGACGCAGCGCAGGTAGATGGCGGTCGTCGCGATCGAGGCATGGCCCAACAGAACCTGGACGATCTTCAGCGGATTCAGCGCCGGATTGGCACGAGCCTGGATCTGAAGCCGCGTGAGCATCACCATCGCGAAGGTGTGACGGAGCCAATGCAGCGTGCCGGGCAACCCAGCGGCCGCGAACGCCTCGGACAGAAGCGCCGTCAGGCGTTTGCGCGTCATCGCACGGCCATGTTCATTCAGGAGAAGATTGGGCGGCGCCCTGTAGCGGGGATCGGCATTGCGCGCGCGCCGCACGATCCGGGCCCGGTCCTCTCCGATATACCAGTGCGTGCGATCAAGCAGGCGAACCGGCGGATAGACCGTTCGCGGCCGGTCGCCCTTGGTGATGCTGAGCGGCACGCCTACAAGCGGCGTCTCTTCCGGGTGAAGCGACCAGCTATCCGGTATCTGATCGACCGCCAGAGCACATAGTTCCTTGCGTCGAAGGCCTGCGCACAGCGCCCACTCCCCTGCAAGGCGCGCGGTCGGCGCAAGCTGCGCGAACAGCCTTGCCAGCTCATCGGGGCGCATTGGTCGTGGCAGTTGCTCCGGGACCGAGACCGTGAGGCTCCCGGTCGAACGGCGTCTGATCTGTGGCCCAACACGCGGTCCCCTGCCCTGCCGTGTCTGCAACGGTCGCGGGAACGCGCGATGCCGGATGAAGTCGTGATCGAGGGCCCAGGAATAGAAGCGATAGACGGTGGCAACCCGGGCATTGATGGTGGAGCGGGCAAACGGCCGCCCGGTATGCTGGCTCGGCCCTTCGAGCATTCGGGATCGATAAGCTGCGAGTATATGCTCGTCAGCGACATCCCATTTGATGTTGGACTGCTCGAGCGCATCGAACCACTCATACAGGTGCTCGCCATAGGTCCGTACCGTCTCCGAGGCCTGGGAGTGGCCATGAACCTCGGCATGTTCGAGCAGATAGGCAAAGGCCGGCTCGATGATGGCCATGTTCGCGTCGAACAGGATGGGGAACCCGGCGGGAATGCCGGGCTCACCTGGAACGGCACGGATGATCGTCACCATGGATCACACCTCCGCCTCACGCACGCGGGATCAGGGCGGTTATTCTAGCATCATCCCGGCCTTTCCAGTTCGGACAGTCGGCTGAGCGAGCACTTTTTGGGCCGGGCGACACGACGCCTGTTCCAATTCATCCATATATCCACTATCTCGGATATATGGATACTGATTCGGCTATCACGGCCCTGGCCGCTCTCGCGCAGGGCACACGCCTTGACGCATTTCGGTTGCTGGTGCGCCACGAGCCCGAAGGATTGCCCGCCGGCGAGATCGCAAAAGCGCTCGACGTTCCTCAGAACACGATGTCCGCGCACCTCGCCGCGTTGACGCGCGCGGGCCTGCTGAAGTCCGAGCGGCAAAGCCGGTCGATCATCTACTGCGCCGACCTCGATGCGCTGCGCGCGCTGACCCTCTTTCTGGTGAAGGACTGCTGCGCCGGAAAACCGGAACTGTGTGCACCGCTCGTCGCCGAACTCGTCCCCTGCTGCTGACGGAGACTGCCATGTCCACCGATCGCGTGTTCAACGTCCTGTTCCTCTGCACCGGCAATTCGGCACGCTCGATCCTCGCCGAGAGCGCCATGAACAAGCTCGGCCAAGGTCGCTTCCATGCCTTCTCGGCCGGGAGCTATCCCAAGGGCGCGGTTAACCCCGACGCGCTCGCACTGCTGGAACGGCTCGACTATCCGACCGAGGGCCTGCGCTCGAAAAGCTGGGAGGAGTTTTCCCGGCCCGGTGCGCCGGTCATGGATTTCGTGTTCACCGTCTGCGACGACGCAGCCGGTGAAGTCTGCCCGGTATGGCCCGGCCATCCAATGACGGCCCATTGGGGCATCGAAGATCCAAGCCATGTCCAGGGCGGTGACATAGAGCGCGAACGCGCTTTCGTGATGGCGCTGAACTATCTGGAAAACCGTATCCGGCTGTTCATCTCGCTGCCGATCGACAAGCTCGAAGCCACGGCGCTGACCGCCAAGCTGCGCGAGATCGGCCATACCGAAGGGTCGACCACTCGCCGGGGAGATGCGGCGTGACCGACATCATCGTCTATCACAACCCGGAGTGCGGCACGTCGCGCAACGTGGTGGGCCTGATCCGCAATGCCGGGATCGAGCCGCATGTCATCGAATATCTGAAGACCCCACCGTCGCGGCCATTGCTGGTCCAGCTCATCGCGCGCGCCGGGATCACGCCGCGCGAGCTGCTGCGCGAGAAGGGCACGCCCTATGCCGAACTAGGCCTGGGCGATCCCTCGCTGTCAGATGAAGCCCTGATCGACGCAATGATGGCACACCCGATCCTCATCAACCGGCCGCTGGTCGTCTCGCCGCTCGGCGTGAAACTGTGTCGCCCTTCGGAGGCGGTACTGGACCTGCTACCCGCACCGCAACAGGGCGCATTCGCCAAGGAGGACGGCCAACAGGTCGTCGATGCGGCCGGCGCGCGGGTGATCTGAGGCATGGCGACCGTTCTCGACGCCACGCCGGCTCGTCCCGGCATCTCCTTCTTCGAGCGCTATCTGACCCTGTGGGTGGCGCTCTGCATCGTTGCTGGGATCGCGCTCGGCCATATGTTGCCCGGCCTGTTCGGCGCGATTGCCTCCGCCGAGGTGGCGCGGGTCAATCTCGTCGTCGCGGTGCTGATCTGGCTGATGATCGTGCCGATGCTGCTCAAGATCGACTTCGGCGCGCTGGGATCGGTGCGCCAGCATTGGAAGGGCGTCGGTGTCACGCTGTTCATCAATTGGGCGGTCAAGCCTTTCTCGATGGCGCTGCTCGGCACGCTGTTCCTGGGCTGGATGTTCGCGCCGTTGCTGCCGGCGGGCGAAGCGCCGTCCTATATCGCCGGGCTGATCCTGCTGGCGGCTGCGCCCTGCACGGCAATGGTGTTCGTGTGGTCGAACCTCTGCGACGGCGAACCCAATTACACGTTGAGCCAGGTGGCGCTGAACGACCTCATCATGGTGTTCGCCTTCGCACCGCTGGTCGGGCTGCTGCTCGGCGTCGCCTCGGTGACGGTGCCGTGGGATACGCTGTTGCTCTCGGTCGGCCTCTACATTGTCGTGCCGGTGATCGTCGCGCAGCTCGTCCGTCGCGCCGTGCTGGCATCAGGCGGACAGGCCGCGCTTGACCGGCTGCTGGCCCGGCTCGGGCCGGTGTCGCTCACCGCCCTGCTGGCGACGCTGATGTTGCTGTTCGGCTTCCAGGGCGAGGCAATCGTCGCGCAGCCCTTTGTGATCGCGCTCATCGCCGTGCCGATTCTGGTACAGGTCTATTTCAATGCCGGGCTGGCCTATTGGCTGAGCCGCCGTTTTGGCGTCGCATGGTGCGTGGCGGCGCCCGCCGCGCTGATCGGCGCGTCCAATTTCTTCGAGCTGGCGGTGGCCGCCGCAATAAGCCTGTTCGGCCTCAAGTCCGGCGCCGCGCTCGCCACGGTGGTTGGCGTGCTGGTCGAGGTGCCGGTGATGCTGTCGGTCGTGGCGATCGTGAAGCGGACACGCGGCTGGTATGAGAAGGGAGCCGCTGCTTGACCCGTATCAGCGAGTTGACCGACCCGGATCATCTGCCGGCGCTCGATCTCCGCTATGTCCATGAGCGGCCCGCGTTCGGGCTTGGTGCGGGCGATCCACCGCCGCGTATCCTGCTGCTCTATGGTTCATTGCGCGAACGGTCCTTCTCGCGTTTCGCAGTCGAGGAGGCGGCACGGTTGCTCCAGTTCTTCGGGGCGGAGACGCGCATCTTCGATCCGACCGACCTGCCGTTGCCCGATCAGGTGAAGGGCGACGATCATCCCGCCGTCCATGAACTGCGCGACCATGCCATGTGGTCGGAGGGCATGGTGTGGTGCAGCCCGGAGCGTCACGGCCAGATCACCGGTATCATGAAAGCGCAGATCGACCATCTGCCGCTGGAGATGAAGGGGATGCGCCCGACCCAGGGCCGCACGCTGGCGGTGATGCAGGTGTCGGGCGGATCGCAGTCGTTCAACGCGGTCAACACGCTCCGGCTGCTCGGCCGCTGGATGCGGATGTTCACCATCCCCAACCAGTCAAGCGTGGCGATGGCCTACAAGGAGTTCGACGAAGCCGGTCGCATGAAGCCCTCCAGTTACTATGACCGCATCGTCGATGTGATGGAGGAGCTGGTGCGCTTTACCGTGCTCACCCGTGGGCACGCCGTGCAGCTCGTCGACCGCTATTCGGAGCGGAAGGCGGAGGCGGCAAAGCAGGATGCCGCCCCCGATCTGGCATCGCAGTCGATCGCTTAAGTCGAGCGCCTCGCCAAGCGAGGGATCAGGCCGACCACCGCCAGCTCTTTGGGTTAGCGCGGCGGTCGGCCTGATCCCTCTCCGCATCCGTTCCTAATGAGACAGATCAGAGGACCGGACCTAAGAGGTCACCGGCCTCGATGAGATCGCGGATCTCGGCGCGCGCGGCCGCGATGGCGGCTTTCCAGCGATCGGCTGGCGGGGGCGGAGCGGCGGATGGCGGCTGAACCGGCAGACGCCGGACAGGCGATCGCAGCCGTACATGCTGGGCGCGAAGCCACTGCTCCATGTGGTCGGCGACATAGCCATCCGGCTTGGGGCGTCCTTCGCGGCGGGCCGCGTTGCGGGCACGGACGCCATAGGCCTGGCTGTCGAGCGAGGCGACGCGGTGGGCATAGGGCTTCAGGTAGGGAATGGCGGTTCCCTTGACGCCGAACAGATGGAGCCTGACGCGCGGCGCAAGGATCCGGTCGAGATGATCGACCACGGCGATCAACCCTTCGGACCCGTGGACGGGACGCCGGCACATGCTCCCGACACCGACCAACCCGGCACGTTCGATCATGCCCGACAAGGCATCGGCACAGCGCTCATAGTCCGCCGGCAGGCGGCCCTGAATGACCGGCATGAAATTGGCGCCGATGCCCCGGTCCTCGGCGCGTCGTCGACATTCGATGTTGGCGCCTATGGTGCGCGAGATTCGGTCGAGGACTTCCTCGCGGTCGCCCGCGACCTCGTGCTCGACACAATAGTCGAGGCTTGCCCACCAGCGGAACGGATAGGAGGCGGCGAGCCGAATGTAGTCATCCACCGTCCAGGGATAACCGCCATAGCTTACCATCGCGCTGAAGCCCGCACTGTCGAGACAGAGGCTCGCCAGCCCCGTCGCATTGCCGAGCCGGGCCGTCGCCCAGCCCGCCCACTCGCGCGCGCCGCGCCTGCCCGACCAGCGCGACAGCGCGTTCGCCGAGACGAGGACCGGCTGTTGCAGCTGCCGCGCGCGATCGAGCAGCCTGCCTTTCGCAAGGTGCGGCAGACCGACCATGATCGCGATCGACTTCGGCTTGACCGCATTTTTGTTCATTGTATGTTCCTTGCAAGGAGATATGCGATGACCGATTCCGCCACCTGTTATCTCGACCATTTCGATCTCGACGTGACGTTGCGCGACGCCGCGCTCGATGAGCAGAATCGCCCGACGCGCCGCATGATCGCCAACGCCTCGATCGGCATGCATGTCGAGGATGCCTATTATTCGGTCCGGGAGCTGCGCGAGGCGGTGAGCTGGATCCATGAGGGCGAACCGGGCGGCAAGCGCAAGCTGGCGTCGATCCTCAGCAATCCCGTGGGAGACGATTTTCAGCGGTGCGTCTATTTCTGCCTGGCCGGCCGCGGGGTCATCGAGATGCTCGACGATCTGATGTGGCTCGAGGACCTGCTCGAGGCACGAGGGCGCATTGCCGGGGCCATGCATCGGCGCAAGCTGCGCGCGCGGCCGCTCGTCACGCCCTATGTCGCGGACGAGCCCGATGGCCCCGTGGTCGCGGCGACAGCGGATTTTCGCCAGGGCCGTTCCTGGTGGATCGAACCGCAATTCTGAGCCTGTGCGGTGGGCGGGGCAAGGCGCGCCTCGCGCCCTGCCCCGCCGCTGTCAGGTGCGGGATGTGATCCTTGGCATTACGCGCGCGCCGGTGGGGACCGCTGATCGAGGCATCCCGCAGCGCGGCCTCTTCGTGCCAGCATCGTGCCCTTCCCGCCCCGCTCTTCGTCATCCGCGCAACCCGAAGCGATCGGGAGGTTCCGGTCTGTTCGTGACGATGGCCGCCGCGATCGTCAGGCCTTGGCGAGCGCCTGCTCGATGTCCGCCAGGATGTCGTCGATGTGCTCGATGCCGACCGAAATGCGGACCAGATCTTCCGACACCCCGGCGGTCGCGAGTTCCTCCGCGCTGAGCTGCCGGTGGGTGGTCGTAGCGGGATGGCAGGCGAGAGACTTCGCATCGCCGATGTTGACGAGCCGCAGGATCATCTGAAGGGCATCGATGAAACGGCCGCCGGCCTCCTTGCCGCCTTCGATGCCGAAACTGAGAATGCCCGAGCCCATGCCGCGGGTGATCTTGCGGGCGAGCGCGTGGAATTTGCTGTCGGGCAGGCCCGCATAGCTGACCCAGCGAACCTTGGGATGACGCTCGAGATAGGCGGCGACCTTGAGCGCATTCTCGCAGTGCCGCTCCATGCGCAGTCCGAGCGTTTCGAGGCCCTGGAGGATGAGGAACGCGCTGTGCGGCGCAAGCGCGGCTCCGGTGTTGCGTAGCGGCGCGACCCGTGCGCGGCCGATATAGGCGGCGGCGCCCAGCGCCTCGGTATAGACGACACCGTGATAGGACGGGTCGGGTTCGTTGAGGATGGCGAAGCGCTCAGAGTGCGCGGACCAGTCGAAGCGGCCGCTGTCGACGATGGCGCCGCCGATGGTCGTGCCATGACCGCCGATATATTTGGTGAGCGAATGCACGACGATATCGGCGCCGAAGTCGAAGGGCCGGCACAGAAAGGGAGTGGCGACGGTGTTGTCGACGATCACCGGGACACCGTGTCGATGGGCGATTTCGGCGATGCGTTCGATATCGACGATGTTGCCGGCGGGATTGCCGATGGATTCGAGGAACACGGCCTTGGTGCTCGCGTCGATCGCTGCTTCGAGCGCGGCATAGTCGTCGAAGCCCACGAGCCGGGTTTCGATGCCCTGCCGGGGGAAGCTGTGTACGAAGAGGTTGTAGGTGCCGCCGTAGAGCTGCGAGATCGAGACGATATTGTCGCCGGCCGCTGCGATGGTCTGGATCGCGTAGGTGATCGCGGCCATCCCCGAGGCGAGGGCCAGCGCCCCGATACCGCCTTCCATTTCGGCCACGCGCGCTTCGAGCACGGCGGTCGTGGGATTCATCATACGGGTGTAGATATTCCCCGGCACCTTGAGATCGAAGAGATCCGCGCCGTGCTGCGTATCGTCGAACGTATAGGAGGTGGTCTGGTAGATCGGCACCGCCGCGGCGTGGGTTGTCGGTTCGGCCGCATAACCATGATGCAGGGCGATGGACTCCAGTTTCATGTCTTCTCCTTCGTGTGCGCCCTCGCCCTGGCGGCAGCCAGGGGCAAGGCAATGCCGGTCCGCGCCGAAGAGGATCGATCCTCCTTTGAGGCGGCGGAACTCAAGCAAGAGACTTTAGGCAATCGCGCGGCAAGGGCAACGTGCCTCCGCCACGGCGTCTCCGCCTTCCGGCCTCAGGCGATCAGCGCTCGCAGCTGAGCCGCCGTCCTTGCCGCCAGTCGGCCGGATCGATCCAGACGCCGCCGAACGCCCCGGCCTTTGCGCGGCGGGCATCGGCCAAGGCGCTCGCATAGCGGTCGGCGCGCAGGGGATCGGACTTGAGATATTGCGGCCGGGGAATTGCGAGGCCCGCCCGGACCAGACGCTCGCCGAGGTCCTCGCCATTGACCGTGATCGTGGCGACCGGCCGGCCGTAGCTCAATCGGGACGTCAGACGGATCTCGGCAGGGCCTTCCCGAAGCGCCCGCGCGGCGAGATCCTGGGCGGCCTTGCCGCAGCTCCAGCAGGATCCGGCGCGCTGGCAGAGTTGCGGGCTTTCGAAGGCGTCAACGCCCAGGAGGCGAAAATCGGCCGCGACCGTGTCGCCGTCGAGGGCACGGCCGGTCGCGCTGAACCGGACATCGCTGCCCGCGGCGACCTGGGCATCGCATGCACCGAGGAGCAGGATGAGAAGGACTATGCGGCGCATCGGCTTCATATGACAAATTCGATGGGTCCTTGTCATCGGAGTCATCGGCATCGGATCGATATTCCAGGCTCGCGGCCGATCGGCTGAAGCGATCTGCGCGCCGGCGCGAGCAGATGAACAAAGAAATTCCGGCCGAACAAAGTTGCTTCGCCAAGAGAACGAAGGCAGAAAAGTCTCGGCGTGTCGGAACGGAGGCGGACATGACGTCATCGAACTATAGCAGTGGATTTGCCGGAGATGCGGGCGACGGCGCACGGACCGGTTGGGGCTGGATTCTGGCTTACGGGCTTCTCGTCGTCCTGCTCGGTTTTCTTGCGCTCATGAACCCGGTCGTGACGGGCATGGCGACCGGACTGCTGCTTGGGGCGGTGCTTCTCGTCTACGGCATCTCGGCCATAGCCTCGGGTCTGTCATCGCTCTCCCGGCGCGCGCGCTGGATCGAAATTCTGCTGGGCATCCTCAGCATTCTCGCGGCCATTCTGACGGTCTTCAATCCTTTCGCCAGCGCGCTGTCGCTCGCCCTGCTGATCGGCGCTTGGCTGCTGGTCATGGGAGTGTTCGAGATCATCGGTGCATTCCGGTCGCGGCATGACCGGATCTGGCGTCTTCTGCTGGGCATTCTCGACGCGGGCCTCGGCGCGCTGGTGCTGTTCTCCGGACCTCCCACCGGTCTGGCCTTCCTGGCGCTGATCGTGGCGCTGAGCCTGTTGCTGCGGGGCACCTTCCTCATCATCCTCGCATTGGGTCTGCGCAGAATCGGGAAAGTCTGAACTGACCGTCCCGCGCCGCAAGACGTTCGTGCTGCTGCTCGCCCAATGCCTCGGCGCCGTCCTGCTGGCGCTGCTGGCGGCGGGGCTCGCGATCCGGCTGCTCTATCCGCTGCCGCCGCTCGAGCCGCGCCCCGCGTCCCGGCACTTCGCAGAGACCGGCGATACGCCGCTCGCACAGGGGACCGCGGCGCTGAGGGCAGGCCATGGGGGATTGACGGGCGTCCACATGCTCGAGCAGGGGCGCGACGCCTTTGCCGCGCGCATCTTGCTCGCCCGCGCCGCTAGGCGCAGCCTCGATATCCAATATTATATCTGGCACGGCGATCTTTCCGGGACTTTGCTGCTGCAGGCCGTGCACCAGGCGGCCGACCGCGGCGTGCGCGTGCGCATGCTCCTGGACGACAACGGCATCACCGGGCTCGACCCCGTTCTCGCAGCTCTCGACCGGCATCCCAACATCGAGATCCGGCTGTTCAATCCCTTCGTGCTCAGAACACCGAAGATGCTCGGCTATCTCGCCGAATTCCCGCGGCTGAACCGGCGGATGCACAACAAGAGCTTCACCGCCGACGACCAGGTCACGATCATCGGCGGCCGCAATATCGGCGACGAATATTTCGATGCAAGGCAGCAGGGCGTGTTCGCTGATCTCGACGTTCTCGCGATAGGTCCGGTCGTGAACGCGGTATCGAGCGATTTCGACCGCTATTGGTCGAGCCAGTCCGCCTATCCCGCCAGCCGGATCCTGCCGCCGGTATCAGGGCAGGAACTGACCCGGCTTGCGGCACGGGCGTCGATCGCCGAGCGCGATGCTGCCGCGCAGGCCTATGTATCCGCCATCCGCGAGTTGCCGTTCATCGAGCAGGTCGTGTCGGGCTCGCTACCCCTCGAATGGGCGCATGTCGAAATGGTCAGCGACGATCCGGCCAAGGCGGTCGGGAAGGCCCGCAAGGATGCGCTCCTCGGTCCCGCCCTCGACAGGATCATCGGTCATCCGCACAAGGAAATGCGCCTGGTCTCTGGCTATTTCGTTCCCACCCAGGCCGGCGTCGACCGGTTTTCCGCGCTGAGCGAACAGGGCCGCGATGTCGCCATCTTCACCAATGCCTTCGAGGCGACCGACGTCTGGATCGTTCATGCCGGCTATGCCGAACGCCGCAAGGCTTTGCTGCGCGCAGGCGTCCGGCTCTTTGAAATGCGCCGGGCCGAACAGGACGGAGCGCCAGCCGCCCGGCGGAAATTCATCAGCACCGGATCGGGCAGTGGCAGCGGGACCGGAAGCAACGGCCCGGTGCTGCGCTCGAGCAGTGCGACACTGCATGCCAAGACCTTCGCGATCGACCGCGAGAAGCTCTTCATCGGTTCGTTCAACTTCGATCCGCGCTCGTTGCATCTCAATACCGAACTGGGCTTCGTGATCGAAAGCCCGGTGCTTGCCGCCGCCATATCCGACGCCTTTGCGCAGGACATTCCCAATACGGCCTATGAAGTGATCCTGACCGGGGACGGGGCGCTCAACTGGATCGAACGCGGTCCCGATGGCGAGAAGCGGCACGCACACGAGCCGGGAACGAACTGGTTCCAGCGGACCGGCATCCGGATCCTGTCGGGCCTGCCGATCGAATGGATGCTATGATCCCGCGCGATCAGGAGACCATTTCCAGTTCGACCTGATCGCCGCGGACCGGCGCGGTCGTGATCCGATAAGGCTGGAAGGGATCGCCGGTCCGAACGATGCTGACGGGCTGCATATGAATGTCGAACAGGCGGGCCGCGACACGCAGCGCATTCTCCCGGCTGCACAGGATGCGGCGTTTTCGGGAAATTCCCTCCAGGGGCATCAAGGTCACCATGGCTGGATCCCTTTCGTGGCAGATTGCGTTGAGCCGAGGATCAAGCGAAGACCGTCTTGTGGACCCGGGTGACCGGCACGACCGTCCAGGCCTGCTCCATGAGCCGGCTGATCCGGTAGAAGCCGCCGCTGTTCGGGTCGCGCAGCACCATGCTGCGTCCGCGCTTGCAGACGACGAACTCCTGCGCGACGTTGCCGTCCGTGAAGGTCACCGGCTCGGGAAGCCGGATGCGGTCGCCATCGGAGAGCTTGCGCGCGCGCCGCGCGAGGTTCGCGCGGCAACGCTGCCGCCAGTCGCGCGCATATGCGTTGTCGGTGGGCGTGAGCAGATCGAGGATCGCAGCCGGGCAACCATCTTCGCACGGACCCATGTTTTCGCTCAGTCGGGTAGGATTGGTGCTGCTCATGGAGTCAGCCCTGATCCCCCCGCCGAACCGCACGTGCAGCTTTCACCGCATGCGGCTCTCCACTGTGACGAACCATCACTTTGCCGTAGATCGGGCAGGCGGCCTCTGTGAGTATCCCAGTGGCATTGCTCGCACAGGACCACCGTCCTGCGGGCGCGTGCCACCTTCATTCTCACGACAAAACCGCGGTGCGAAACATCGGCCATCCCCCGGATATGGTGCACGTGACACGGAACATCGGATCGACCGCAAGCCTCGCATTGCTTGGCATTCTGACGATCAACCCAGTCCGTACGTGAGTGGGTGAACACCTGCGTCCAAGGCTGGATATCAATCCTGGACGAGGTGGCCGGATCACGTTTCAGATGAGCCAGTTTCCAGACTTTGACCGATCGGGGCTGGCCATCGACGTCGTAGCCGATGGTGAATTCCTGCCCCGTCCTCATGCGGGCCACGACCGCTCGCACATTGGTTTTGTGCTTGCTGGCCAAGGTCTTGAACAAGCTCCACCGCTGGAGAAACTCAAGCCTGTTCAGCTTGAAGCTCACATCCTTGGCGAGAGCATAGTAGTTCGCAAAACCCCGCAATTCGGCGTTGTAAGCTAGGACGATCTCAACGTCGCTGCAGCTGAGCAGCAGGCTACGATGACGCGGCTTCAACACCGACAGATCACCATAACCTTTTGCAGAAGCGAACGCGTGGACCTTCTCCCAAGGGACATGCAGCTGCATCACTTCCGACGGCGGCCTACGAAGGAAGCTGACGGAACCTTGTCGGCTCCGGACAACCCGTTGGCGTGTCGTATATGTGCGGACCTCATATCCAAGGAAGGCGGCTCCATCGCTCGCCTTGCGGATACCGCTTTTCTCCTCGGACACCGTGAGCGCCAGCGCCTCGGTCAGGAATGCCCTGACTTCGGCGAACACGCTTCGTGCATCCTCCTTGCTACCGATAACCCCAATCATGAAGTCGTCCGCGTAGCGACAGTAACGAAGTCGGCGATAACCGGGGTCCATCGCGTCTCTCGACGGGATGGACCGCTTTTGCGGCAGTAAGGTTTGGATTTTGGCCAAGGAGGCCGCAACCTTCACCTCGTCGACATTGTCTTTGGCCCGCAGCATGGTGACGCGCTTCCGTTGTTTCTGGATGCGCCCAGCCAGTCGCCCATATTCCGGGTTCGTGGCACGGACCTTCCCCCTCTCGAAAGCCGCGATCCGTTCCGCCATGAACATATCGAGTTCATGGAGGTAGATGTTGGCCAAGATTGGAGAGACGATACCGCCCTGCGGAGTGCCGCTGTAGGTCCGGGTGTGAACCCGGTCTTCCATAACACCCGCCTTAAGCATGCTGCCGATCAAGCCGATGAATTTCTCGTCATCGATCCTTTTCCGCAACAGCCGCAGGAGGATGTCGTGGTCGATGTTCTCGAAGAACCCCGCGACATCCACATCTACGAGCCATTTCACCCCCGTCCATACGGCTTTGACGTGTTCAAGCGCCGTATGACACGACCGGCCCGGCCGGAATCCATGGGAGGCGTTCGAGAACACCGGTTCATAGATCCGTTCGAGCAGTTGCCGCGCCACTTCCTGAACGAGGCGGTCGTCGCGCGTGGGAATGCCCAGCGGACGCCGTTTGCCCTTGCCTTTCGGGATAAACACCCGACGCACTGGTTTGGGATCATAGGTCCCTGCCGTCACGCTGGCGATAATCGGGTCGAGGTCTTCCGGTCCGAAGTCCGCGAAGGTCTCGCCGTCAATACCCGGCGTCATCGCACCCTTGTTGGATCCGATCTTCTGGAGCCCCTCCTCCCAAAGGAGGCGAGACCCCATCAGACGATAGAGTCCATTCACCCTTTTGCCCGACGCAACGAGCGCCGGAATGGCCTCCAACCGGCCTTTCACAGTTTCTGGCAGCATCAGCACACCCCATGATCGGTGGTTGAAGAATCACAGCTGCCGCCCTTCCCCCGGTCTTCCCCGCTTTCGGCCCGATCGCTCGAGACCTTATACAGTTGCACCGCCGCCTCCGAAGAGGTCGATGTCCCGGGCATTACCCCGGGCATTTGAGTAATATGGCGGCTCCGTACCCATGCAGGCCGGCAGAAGCCGCCTGTTTAGGGCATCCCGTAGTTACGCTGAATGGAGATGCGGCGCGGTTAGGTGTCCCGTTCGTCCACTAAACCCCTCGACGAGAGGCGCACCGGATGGGCTGAGAAACAGGCGGCCAAGACATGAGACCGCTGTCATCATCCGGACCTGGCGTGACAGTCGCTTTCGCCAGTATCGCTATATAGATTGCTGCAGACTGGGATTTAAGCAGTGTAGCCTTCACCATACGCACCTTGCCCTGACCGTCATCGCCTCCATTTGCGACTAAGACGCATCTGGCCTTTTCCGAACATGCTATTGTTCCCCGTCCCTTTCGGGATTTCAGACCTTGTGAGGCCCGAGGTTAGTCCGGCGAGCAGAGGCATTCTCAACTTACCTCATCATCACTGATACTCCATTTCAGCGCCGCAACGGCGCACTATCCTTGTACCCGAATTGGTGGCCGTCGCGCGAGCGCGGGTTCCAGCGGACCAGACACACGACCGCAAAGACATCGCCGGGCACGCCGTCCACCCGTTCCTGCGCCGCCGCATAATAGGTCCGATTTCCCGGGCAGGAGGACGCGAGCACCCTGAGGCCGCGACGGGTCCCGTCCTCAAGCGTGTTCTCGTAGGTCAGCTGCGCGTCGAGATAGGATTTGGCGGTCTGGTGGCCGCCCATCGACGTAAACGGCATGAAGAGCCATCCCATGGCGGGATCCTTTCGATTGTTGATGATTGGGGCCGGCCGCGCGGTCGCGGGGCCAGCCCGTCAGGCCGTGAGCACCGGCGCAGGAACGGCTGCGGCCTCGCTGGCAGCATCTGCCGCACTGCCGCCGAAGCTCTTCAGATAGGAAAAGGCCTGCTCGGCCTTGGCAGCGGCGTGGATGATGGCGGTCTTGTCGCCGCGCAGGATGCCGAGCCAATGCCCGACATAGCTCGCATGGCTGTCGTGCAGGACGTTGGGGAGACCAAGGTCGGCACAACATAGCCCCGCACCGATTTCCGCGATATATCCTGACAGTCCAGCCAAAAACGGCGGTTGGAAGGTGAAATCCATCGGTGCCTCCAGCACTG
>NZ_JARESE010000059.1 GCF_029076845.1 Novosphingobium album (ex Liu et al. 2023) | reverse complement strand
CGGCGCGGCCACCTATCGGCCATCAAAATTGACGCCGACCGGACTCCGTAATCGTCGCGCTACAGCCGACAGTCGGGCAGCGTTCGATAGTAAAAGTCCCATTGCTGAACGGGACAGGTAACGATTCACGCTCACAATGGCGGCTGGTTGATGCGGCTTGGCTCGGTCGGCTGTGTGATCAGCCCGCCAGTGTTGCAATCTTGCCAATTGTTGGTGAGGCGATGGAGCCGACCCTCTGCAATGGCGACGAGGTTATGATTAGCCGAGTTCGCTTCCAGGAGAGCGTGCGTGAAGGCCTTTACGCCATCCGTGGGTCTTCTGAAATCTTCGTAAGGCGAATAGCGATCGACCCAACGAAGAACCGTCTGACCGTTCTTACCGACCACCCTGCATATCCGAGCTGGCAGGGCATCCAGCGCAAAGGCGTCGATATTGTCGGCCGGGTGATCTGGATCGGAGCTCGGGTGGCCTAGCTGTCATTATGACACCGCGCTGCCTGAGGCTCTAAGCGGCCATCCCAGCGTGCGATGCTGGTGCGGAGCAAGATGGGTAGCAGTCGCGCTGGCTGAGAGGTGAAACGCCGACTCGCTCACGCGCAGTCGGACAAAGCGCAGGCCATGAATCTTTCACCGTGAACGCTGATGTGCGGAGGCTGAGTAGCCGCAGTGCCGAATTAGCGCGCTGCTACCTAGAGAGCTACCTAGCACAAAAATGCTCTCAATCGCTCGATCCGGCGAGCCTAGTATCGGATTGAAAAGTAAGGGGAAAGTGGTGGACGCACTAGGGCTCGAACCTAGGACCCGCTGATTAAGAGCAATCTTTCCGTCCGGATGTGTTCGTGAGCGACCGCATCGATGTGCAGGTGTCCAGAGGATCTGGTCAACTCACTGCGATCCCATCGAGGATCGGACAATCGGGTCTGCTGTCGCCGCTGCACCCTTCGGCCAGTTCCAGCAATGCGCGACGCATGGCTTCAAGTGCTGCGGCCTTGCGACCAAGGTCATCGGCATGTGCCAGGGCAACGGCCTTCACTTCACTGCTCGTCCGCTCGCGGTTGTCCCATAGGCCGAGGAGAGTGGTGATTTCCTCAAGCGAGAAGCCAAGGCCGCGGGCGTTGGCAATGAAGCGCAGGCGCTCGATCGATTGCGGTGAATAGTCCCTGTAGCCATTGTCGCGTCGGTCAGGGGGCGGCATCAGCCCTACGCGCTCATAGTGCCGGATCATCCGCTCCGACACGCCAGTGGTCTTCGATGCCTGTCCGATGTTCATGGCTGCTGTTCGCCGAACTTGGGGTGGCGTCCTTGGTGGTGGCCGCCATGGAAGAAGTGCAGCAGCGGACAGGTGAACAGGAATGCGTAAGGGATCAGCCCGAAGAAGTGCTGCCGGTGTTCCGGATAGAGCAGGAAAGCGGCGATCAGCGCGACCGATGCCGCGGCCAGCAGCCACGCGCGCTTGCTGGAAAGGTTCATAGCGCAATCCTCCTGAGACGCAGCGAATTGCCGATGACGCTGACCGAGGAAAGCGCCATCGCCGCCGCTGCGATGATCGGTGAAAGCATGATGCCGAACAGCGGGTAGAGCGCGCCTGCAGCCACCGGGATACCAGCGACGTTGTAGGCAAAGGCAAAGAACAGGTTCTGCCGGATGTTGGTCATGGTTGCGTGGCTGAGGTGCCGGGCACGCGCAATCCCGGTCAAATCGCCCTTGAGCAATGTGACGCCTGCGCTTTCGATCGCCACGTCCGTTCCCGAACCCATGGCGATGCCGACATCGGCGGCAGCGAGGGCTGGGGCATCGTTCACACCGTCGCCCGCCATCGCTACGATCCGTCCCTCGTCTCTCAGGCGCTTGACGATAGCGCTCTTCTGGTCGGGAAGGACATCTGCCTCGACGTCGGCGATACCGAGGCGTCGTGCGATGGCCTCAGCGGTGACGCGATTGTCGCCCGTCAGCATGATGACATGGATCCCCACCTCGGCCAGAGCCTTGAGCGCGGCAGGCGTTGTCGCTTTTACCGGATCGGCAATGCCGATAGCACCCGCCACCTGGCCATCAATGCCGAGGAAGATCGCGGTCGCACCTTCGGCACGCAGGGCATCAGCACGTTGCGCCAGTTGGGCGGTCGAGATCCCCTGTTCTTCAAGAAAGCGGGCATTTCCAGCAACAAGTCGATATCCATCGACGATGCCGGTGATACCCTTGCCGACTGGCTGATCGACGTCGCCCGGTTCGCTTATTGCGAGCCCCTTGGCTTCTGCATCCCTGACAATAGCCAGGGCCAGCGGATGTTCGCTGCTGCGTTCAAGGCTCGCGGCAAGGCGCAGAACTTCTTGGCTGTCGAACCCTTCAGCCGTCTCGATCGCAACCACCGCGGGCTTGCCCTCGGTGAGCGTGCCGGTCTTGTCGACGACAAGCGTATCGACCTTCTCCATGCGTTCGAGCGCCTCTGCATTCTTGATGAGGATACCGGCCTGCGCACCGCGTCCGACCCCCACCATGATCGACATAGGGGTTGCGAGGCCAAGCGCACAGGGGCAGGCGATGATCAGCACGGCCACCGCGGCAATCAGGCCATAGCCCATTGCCGGCGATGGGCCGACCAGGGACCAGACGACGAACGCGATGACTGAGACCGCGATCACCGCCGGCACGAACCAGCCCGACACGGTGTCGGCAAGCCGTTGAATCGGCGCCCGGCTGCGCTGGGCTTCTGCGACCATCTGGACGATGCGCGAGAGCATGGTGTCGCGCCCGATCTTCTCGGCGCGCATCACGAGGCCGCCGGTCTGGTTTATCGTGCCACCGATCAGCTTCGACGATGCTTCCTTGGTCACCGGCATCGACTCGCCGGTTACCATCGATTCATCGACCGTTCCGCGGCCCTCCAGGACCACGCCATCAACCGGAACTTTCTCGCCAGGGCGAACGCGAAGCGTGTCGCCGACCAGAACCTGGTCGAGGGTGATCTCCTCGTCACTACCGTCGGGACGAACCCGGCGGGCGAGCTTGGGCGAAAGGTCGAGTAGTGCGCGGATCGCACCGCTGGTGGTCTCGCGGGCACGCAGCTCAAGCAACTGACCAAGCAAGACTAGGACGGTAATGACCGCCGCGGCCTCGAAATAGACCGCGACTGAGCCGTCCATTGCGCGAAACGCGGGCGGGAACATACTGGGCGCGAGCGCCGCCGCCATGCTGTAGATCCAGGCAACGCCCGTTCCCATCGCAATCAGGGTGAACATGTTGAGGTGGCCGCTTTTCACCGAGGCCCAGCCGCGTTCGAAAAATGGCCAGCCAGCCCAGATAACCACTGGCGATGCCAGCACCATCTGAACCAGGTTGCCGATGTTTCCATCCAGATAATGGCGCAGTCCCGTCAGATGTCCGCCCATCTCGAGTGCTACCACCGGCAAAGCGAGGATGAGCCCGATCACAAAGCGCCGCTTCATGTCGGCATATTCCGGTGACGGTCCATCGCTGAGCGTCGGGGCCATCGGTTCCAGGGCCATGCCGCAGATCGGGCAGCTTCCCGGACCTGCTTGCTGAACCTCCGGATGCATCGGACAGGTCCAGATCGCGCCTTCTGACACCGCTTCTGTCGGGCGCGGCGCGTCGCGCATATAGCGCGTCGGATCAGCTTCGAACTTGGTCAGGCAGCCAGCGCTGCAGAAGTAGTGATGGGCGCCGTCATGGATGGCGACATGCGGTGTGGTTGCCGGGTCAACGCTCATTCCGCAGACGGGGTCAATCACCGTTCCTGGAGCCTTCGATCCGGAATGGGTGCATTTCGTAAGGTCGTGATGCGACTCGGTCATACTTCGTACTCCTCTGGTCGCAACTCGCATCAACCTTGACATCATGTCAGGGTCAAGAGGTAATTCACCCGTACGCCATGATCGGTTCCAGCGTACCCAGCCAGGCCACCACGGCGAGGATCGTAAGCGCTGTGGCCGTTTCCAGAATCAGGCTTTGCCGAAGACCACGTAACGCGGGGATCGGATTGCCGTTGGCGATGGCTGCACCAAGGGCGGGTGTCAGCCGCCAGCGGTTGACACCCGCCAGCATCAGCATTCCAGCAAACAGGGCGAGCTTGATAAGCAGGAGTTGGCCGTAGCGCGAAGCGAACAAGGCGTACGGATGCGGCAAGCCCATTAGGCTCAGGCTGTTGATGATGCCCGTGAGAGCGATCAACCCGACCGCAAGCGTCCCAACCCGCGAGAATTGTTCAAGCGCCCGATGCGCGATCCTGATCTGGGCATCGGATTGGTGCGCCAATGGCTGAAAAAGCAGCCAGGCGAACGCTGCAATTCCGCCGATCCATACAGCCGCCGCCAGCATGTGGACGATGTCGCTCAGCCGGTGGAGCGTTCCAGTCCACCTTTCGGTTGCACCGGCATGGCCAGTCCAAACCAGCGTGGCGATGGCAAGCACAGCCGAGGCAAGCAGACAGTATCTTGCAAGGTGTGGGGTTCGGCCAAGCCCCAGAGCGGCAAGCAGGGCAATTGCAACTGCCACCATGCGCACGACCCAGGCGCTGCCGATGGCGCTCTGTGTAACGATTTCCCTGAAGGCCGAGCCATCTACTGCCCAGAGGCTTGTCCCGGTCATGGCTGCGACAAGTGCGATCATGCCGCCGCCGGACAGCAGCAGTCCGAGCAGCGAAAGGAGGAGGGCAGGTTTGGCCAGCGGCAGCAAGACAGTGCCTCGCTCCTCGGGTTTCAGCGCGTAAAGCGAGAAGGCCGTCACACCTGCCAGCACCATCAGGTCGGCGTAAAGCGCGAACCGGATGGCGATCACAGGCAGGTTGTCCATGTCTTCAGCGTACGGTGAAGCTGAAGTTGCCGCCCATGCGATGCGTGTCGGCTCCGGCCGCGCTCCAGGTCACGCGGTAAGTGCCGGCGGCGAGCGGCCGACGGAGCAGCAAAGTCATCGATTTCCTGTCATTGCCGAGCCGGGCGGTGAAACCCGTGATCGGCATCGGCGCATGGTTTGGCATACCCGGCATTCCGGTCATTGCGATCTCGGCCCTTGCCGTTGCGCCGATCACGGCCTCATTGAAGCGCAGTTCGACCTTTGTCGGCGCTGCGACCGTGGCATTGGCTGTCGGGGTCGAAGACACGAGCTGCGTATGCGCGCTGGCAACCTGCGGCACGATGAGCCCCAGAGTCGCAACGGCAAAGGCAAGGCTGGGCAAACGCATCAGTTATCTCCTTGGAAATGGCTATCAGGTTGAGATACGCGGCCCGGAACAGCATCCCTCAAATTGGGCTGGTTCAATTTTTCTGAGGGATCGGGGATATGGCTGCGTATAGGATCACAAGACCTCGGGAGACCCACCATGTCCGACCTTGATCAGGCGCTCCGCCGCCTGGGCACACTTCCGGCTCCTTCGGGGCTGGCGACTATCGACGATGCTGTGCTTGCCGGACTGGCTGCGAGCCGCCGTGAGGCTGCGGCTGGGTCGCGGCTGATGGGTTTTGCCGCAGCCCTGGCGCTGGTGGTCGGCGTAGCCGGTGGCGGACTAGCGGGCGGCGAACCCGCCACGGCTCAGCCCATCTCTCCCTTTGCGCCTGACAATCCCCTCGCACCTTCGACCTTGCTGGATGTCCACCCGTGAATTGGACCACGCGGCTGATCCTGATCGCGCTTGTCGCATTTGCAGCGGCGCTGGGCGGCACTTATGCTGGCCGCGTCCTGTTCGCACCGGAAAGGCAGAGCGAGACCGAACTCCACGCCTTGCTGCACAGCGAGCTCGAACTCGATGCCGCACAGGAAGCAAAGATCGAGGCAATCGAGCAGCGTTTTGCCACACGCCGCAAGGCGCTCGAACTCGAGATGCGGGCCGCCAATGCCCATCTGGCCGAAGCGATGGAATTGGAGCACGGCTATGGTCCGCAAGTCACCACCGCCATCGACCACACCCACAAGGTCATGGGTGAAATGCAGAAGGAAACGCTTGAGCATCTCTTTGCCATGCGCGCCGTCCTGAGGCCTGATCAGGCGGCCAAATTCGACAGGTCGGTTACCAGAGCCCTTACCCCAGAAGTGCGGTGAGCCTTCCGCTGTCCGAGGGGAGCGACGGCGAGCTCGCGGCACTGGCGCTCGCGGGCCGGCAGGACGCTTATCGCGAATTGCTGGCGCGCCACCGTGACGCTGTGTTTCGCTTGGTGCGAGCGTCAGTCGGCGATCCGCACGAGGCCATCGACGTCACCCAGGAAACCTTCATTGCCGCGTTCTCGGCCCTTGGGCGTTACGACCATGGGCGACCGTTTCTGGCATGGCTCAAGCACATTGCGCTCAACAAGTGCCGGGACTGGGGACGAAGGCGCAAGGTGCGCGCCTTCTTCACGCGCGCAGTGCCGCTCGAGATGGCTTTCGATGTTTCAGACGATGCCATTCCCGCCGATGTGCAAGCGGCAGACCGGGCCGAGCTGGCGCGCGTGACCACTGCCATATCCCGCTTGCCATCCCGTCTGCGCGAGGCCCTGGTCCTCCGCACGATCGATGGCCTCGGCCAGGCCGAAGCTGCCGAGGTGCTCGGTGTCAGCGAGAAGACGGTCGAGACCCGCCTCTACCGGGCCAGGGCGAAATTAAAGGCGATGATTGGCGACCAGATCTGAGGGCTAGGGAAAGCGGCTGCGTAAAGGACGATGAAGCCGTCAATCTTACCGGATACCACTCATGCATTCTTTTGCGCTCGATCGCCGTGCCCTCATTCGTTCGGCTGCTTTGGGGGGCGGGGGCCTCGCGCTTTCGGCAGCGCTCCCCGCGTGGGCGCGCAGTGGAACTCCTGGCCTCGCAGGCCCGATGTCCGTGGTGTCCGGGGAGCAAATCGCACTATCCATCGGTCATGCCTCGCTCCGGGTCGGCGGACGTGATGGGCATGCCATCGGCATCAACGGTGCGACACCGGGCCCGGTCATCCGGTTAAAGGAGGGCCAGAAGGTTCGCCTCGCGGTGAACAACACGCTGAACGAGGAAACCTCAATTCATTGGCACGGGCTGCTCGTGCCCTTCCAGATGGACGGCGTGCCGGGGGTGAGCTTTCCGGGGATCAAGGTCGGCCAGACCTTCGTGTACGAGTTCCCCGTCAAGCAGTCTGGCACCTATTGGTATCACAGCCACTCCGGCATGCAGGAAGCGATGGGCATGTATGGCGCGATCGTCATCGATCCCGCCGCGCCCGATCCGGTCGCCTATGACCGTGAACATGTAATCATGCTCGCCGACTGGAGCTTCATGCATCCGCATACCCAGCTGCGGAAGCTGAAGGCGCAGCCTGGCTACTTCAACATGCAGAAGCAGACCCTCTCAGGCCTGCTCGCGGGCAAGGACCAGTCGGCCTCCGAACGCCGCATATGGGCCGGGATGCGGATGGACCCGACCGACATTTCCGACGTCACCGGCGCAACCTATCATTTCATGGTCAACGGCCATGACAGTGCCGCGAACTGGACCGGACTGTTCGCACCTGGCGAGCGGGTGCGCCTGCGCATCATCAATGCAGCCGCCATGACGAATTTCAATGTCCGGATTCCGGGTCTCGCGATGACGGTGGTCGCCGCAGATGGGCAAAACGTGCAGCCGGTCGAGACCGACGAATTCCAGATCGGCATCGCGGAGACCTATGACGTGATCGTCGAACCCAGGGCCGACGAGGCCTATGGCTTCATTGCCGAGGCCATCGATCGCTCCGGTCAGGTGCGCGCGACGCTTGCTCCGCGCCTCGGCATGGTCGCGCCGATTCCGCCAATCCGCGAACGTCCGCTGCTCACCATGAAGGACATGGGCATGGGCGATATGGCTGCACCCGGTGCCGATGCGAGTACAGCTGATCACGCAGCCATGGGCCACGCCATGCCCGGGATGGATCACGGCTCGATGAAGATGCGCGATCCCGCGGTCGCGCCGCAGGTCAAAATGGGACCAGGCGTTGCGACGCTTTCGCCAATGCCCATGGACCGCACGGGCGAACGTCCGACCGGTCTTGAGAAGGTCGGGCACCGGGTGCTGACCTACCGCGACCTCAAATCGCTCGCGCCCAATCCAGACAAGCGCACGCCGTCACGCGAGATCGATCTGCACCTGACCGCCAACATGGAGCGCTACATGTGGTCCTTCGACGGCGAGAAGTTCAGCGAAAATACGGAGCCAATCCCGTTCCGCCACATGGAGCGGGTGCGCATCAATCTCATTAACGACACCATGATGCCCCATCCGATTCACTTGCACGGACACTTCTTCGAACTGGTTACTGGGAGTCCCGGCCATCATCCGCTGAAACACACGGTCAACGTCCTGCCCGGCGGCAGGGTCTCGTTCGATCTGACTGCCGATGAGCTCGGCGACTGGGCATTCCACTGTCACATGCTGCTGCATATGATGTCGGGGATGTTCCGGGTCGTGACCGTGCGCCATGAGGAGGACGCGGCATGAAGGCGACCCTTCTCATCAGCGCTGCTGTCTTGTTGGCAACGCCCGGCTTTGCGGTGGCCCAATCCTCCATGCCAGGCATGGAAATGAAGGATGCGCCCGGCACAGTTGCTCGAGGCGAGGCAGCGCCGGCTGCAATGGACCATTCCGGCCATAGTCAGCCCGAAGCTGCAGTTCCCGCGCCTGTCGCAGTCGATCCCCATGCCGGACACGCTGCCGAGCCTAAGCCAGCCGGTCCGCCACGGCCTGAAGCCATCGATCACTCCGGCCATGATATGAATGCCATGACGGGCATGTCCGAGGGTGATCCGGCTATCGGAACTGCTCCCGCCCCTGCGCCGCCAGGCGACCATGCCGCGGATACCGTGTTCGATCCCGCTGAGATGGCGCGCGCGCGCGAAGCTTTACGGCGAGAGAATGGAGCCTTCAGCGGGTCGATGGTGCTCTTCGATCTCGCCGAATTCCAGGCGCGCAAGGGTAGGGACGGTTATCGTTGGGCAGGCGAGGCCTGGTTCGGCGGTGACGTCGAGCGCCTCCTGATCAAAACAGAGGGCGAGGGCGCATTCGGCGAGCCGATCGAGGATCTGGAAATCCAGGCACTCTATTCACGTGCCATCTCGCCGTTCTGGAATGCCCATGTCGGCTTGCGGCACGATATAGTGCCCAATCCCTCGCGGACTTATGCCGTGCTCGGGGTAGAGGGAATCGCGCCTTACTGGTTCCATTTGACGGGGCAGATGTTCCTCTCCGACAAGGGTGACATCCGGGCTCGCCTTGAGGGAAGCTACGATGAGCGGATCACCCAGCGCCTGATCTTCCAGCCTCGAGCGGAACTTAATTTCTCCGCTCAGGACATGCCCGTGATCGGGGTGGGATCAGGACTCACCGACTTCGAACTGGGTGCGCGCTTGCGCTATGAGATCCGACGCGAGCTCGCGCCCTATGTTGGCGTGGAATGGAGCCGGAAGGCGGGTGACACCGCGCGTTTGGCACGGCTCGCAGGAGAAGATCCAGATGCGGTCAGTTTTGTCGCTGGCGTCAGGGTTTGGTTCTGATTCTGATGGCAATGCACAAAGACTTTGGCTGGACCGACGGGTCGCAACGGAGCAGGACTTGATGCTATGAAATCGGTCGTCGCTCTCATTGTTGCGCTAGCATTGGCGTTCGGCGCAGGACCGCTTTGTGCCGCCCCGGCAGCGGCTTCGATGCAGACTGCTAACATGGAATGCGGCGACATGCCGGGAAGCGGCGACCGCTCACATCATCATGGCGCACCGGACGTGGCGCGGGTCTGTCATGCGTGCCTCTTTGCTGCGCCTGCCATCGGCACCAATCTGAATGCCATACGATGGGACTGGATCGGCCCGGAGATCCGGGCGCCCCAAAGCCTGTCCGGATTGAAGTCCGAGCCACCGACACCGCCCCCGCGCCAGCCGGTTTCCCGATCCGTTTCAATCTTATCTGGAGAATACACATGAAATCCAAGTATCTTCTGGGCGCCCTGGTGCTCTCGCTTTCTACAGCCGCGTTTGCAGCCGAGCCTGCACCGACGCCAGAGAAGTCGTGCTGTTGCTGCAAGAAGGACGAGCTCGGCCAAATGGCCTGCTGCAAGGAGCATGGCGAGCAGGCTGGTGAGCATGCTGGTCACGACATGAGCGGCATGGATCACAAGTAAGCAATGGTGCGCGGAGGGTGGTCCGCTACCCTCCGCGTATTGCCATGTGAGTACTGGCAAATGCGGACTGGACCTTAGTTTACACCGGAGCGGTTCAGCGGCCACCCGCGGATAAGGAGATCACATATGCGAAAGCTCGTTTTGGCACTGGCGCTGTTTTCGACCCCCGCGCTAGCGGCAGGCGACATCCTGATGCATCGCGATCCGGGGTGTGGGTGCTGCGAACAATGGGCTGCGCGGGTTCGGCAGGCCTTCGGCAGAAATGTGCGAATCGTCGATGACGCGAACCGTACCGCGTTCCAGCGGCAGGTGGGTCTTCCCGCAAACCTGGTGTCATGCCACACCGCGATCGTGGACGGGATCGCCTTCGAGGGACACGTTCCTATTGCGGACATGCGCCGCGTACTGGCGAGCCGCCCGAAAGGTGTTCGTGGGCTTGCAGTTGCGGGAATGCCCATCGGATCGCCGGGCATGGAGGTGCCGGGTGTTCGCGCGCAACGGTATAACGTCATTGCCTTCGGGGCCGCGCGCACCAGCGTATACGCACAGCATTAGTCGTCGCATTAAAAGCGAGCGTCTTAATCTCCGCTCCCGCGAAACCCGGAGCACATCCGGGCAAATCGAATGAGAGCGGGGCAAGATGCTTCCGCGAGTTGTGTTACGTTTGGAGCGGGGGCGTTTTCGCCTTGATCGCGATGAAGGCCGCGCCTGCAGTCGTCCTTCGCCCAAGCCAGCCCGCTCGGACGTACCACGCAATTCGGAGAGGCGCTTTCACAGCCGAACATCCCAACGAGCGAGTAACGCCGCCATGCCGACGTACAGGACGATGGTGAGAGCGCAGCCGGCCGCGAGTGCGGGCCAGAACGCGAAGCCGCGCTTGAGCAGAACCGGGATCAGCAGGAAGATCGGCAGGCTCGGAAGAACGTACCAGAACGTGGCTTGCGAATAGCTGGCCGTACGCGCTGCGTCGCCAGTGTCGCGCCAGAGCCAGATCATGCTGAGCACGGCGACAAGCGGGAGCGATGCCAGCAATGCGCCAAGTCCAGCGCTCCGGCGGGCGACTTCGGAAACCACAACAATGATGATCGCCGAGATAGCGGTTTTGACGACCAGATAGATCATTCGTGGTCTCCGTTGCACATGGTGTGATCCCCCAGCGCCTCGATCACGCGACAATCGGCGGCAAGTCCGCCCCGGCAGCGACCGATAATGCGCGATAGTTCGTCGCGCAGGGTAACGAGTTGGCCGATCTTCTCTTCGACCTGCGCCAGATGCCGGGTGGCGATCCGGTCGGCCTCGCAGCACTCGCGCTCGGGATGGTCGGCCAGATCGAGCAGCGAGCGCACTTCCTCGATGGTGAAGCCCAACTCGCGTGAATGACGGACGAAAGCGAGCCGCGTGCGATGCGCTTCGCCATAGGAGCGATAATTGCCCGCAGTCCGGGCCGGTTCGGGCAACAAACCGATCCGCTCGTAATAGCGGATCGTCTCGATGTTGGTGCCGGTCGCCCTGGACAGTTCGCCGATTTTCATCGCTTGACCCTGTAGTTGCTACAGGGTGCATATAGAGGGCCGACTCGAACGAACCAAGGAGTTTCGGCCATGGCGGACAGTTGCTGCGCCAGTTCCTGCAGTGACGACACCGCGCGCAATGATCCTGCGTGGCGCAGGGCGTTGTGGATCGCGCTCGTCGTCAATGCCGTGATGTTTTTCGTCGAGATCATCGCGGGTGCCGCATCGGGATCCCGCTCGCTACAGGCTGACGCGCTCGATTTTCTGGGCGATGCCGCAAACTACGCGATCAGCCTTGGCGTCGCCGGAATGGCGCTTGTCTGGCGGGCGCGGACCGCGCTGGTCAAAGGGCTGACCATTCTGGCCTTTGCACTCGGGGTGATGGTCTCGGCGGTCTGGGGCCTTGTTGCTGGAACCCAGCCCGATCCTTGGGCGATGACAGGCATCGGCGCTCTCGCGCTGGTGACGAACATCTCGGTGGCGCTCCTGCTCTATCGTTTCCGGTCGGGTGACGCCAACATGCGATCAGTCTGGGTCTGCTCGCGCAACGATGCGATCAACAACCTGCTGGTGATTGGCGCGGGCTTCGTGGTGCTGTGGACGGGCAGCGGCCTCCCCGACCTCGTCGTCGCGCTCATCATGGCGCTTCTCGGGCTTCAAGGTGGATGGCAGGTGGTTCGGCAGGCTCGATATGAACTTGCGGCAAGAGGGGTTCCGGTATGAAGCAGCTCGAAACCGCATATTGGGCGGAGATCGGTGCTTTCCGGCAAGCGAGGGCTGGCCAGGACGCGGCCGATGCCTGGCACTATCTGGAACGCGCGCATATCCTTTCTCAGCAGATCCTGCGGCTCCACCTCCATGCCCATGCCGTCATGCTGATCTTTGCCATTTCCCGGCGCGAATGGCGCGAAGCGCGCGGACAAGTTCTGCGTCTGATGCTTGCACCCCTCGGCGCGCTGCTGGGCCGCATTCCTCTGGGGAACACTGGTCGAGCATCGGTCAGCGCCTTCGTGCCCATGTCGATCCCAGAGGAGCTTCGTCATGTTCTGGGCCAGGAACAGTGCAAGTGATGCGTTTGCTGCTGCTGTATTGCTCTGCTAGGTGGAAACGATGAGGGGCATTGTTCTCCAGTTCCTGATTCTGTTCTCGGTGCTTTGCGCCGGTTTTCATGCGCCTGCCGCTGCCCATGACGACCACGGTCAGGCCACAGTTCTTGTGGCTGATGCGCACCATGCTGACGCCCACGAAGATTTCTCCGACGATTCTTCCTCGGATCCCTCGCAGGAACTCTATCATCATCACCATTGCCCCATGACGACGGTATTTGATGGCAGCGACGGCGCGATGCTGGCCTTCGCAAACAAAGAGTTGCTCTGGCCGAGCAAGGCTGCGGCGCTCGCCTCGCTGATGCCAACTCCGCCAACCGAGCCCCCAGCAGCCTGAGATCCCAGCTTTGCGCGCGCCGGGCAGCCCGGCGTTGAATCTGGTATTTTCAGGATTATTTCCACATGCGATACTTGCTTATGGGCGCAATTGCGCCTGCGGCGCTCATGGCCGCTACCCCCGTCGATGCGCGCCCGGCCCGTGTTGATATCCCCATTCAGATTGACCCGAATTCATCGGTCTATGTGCTTTGGGTCAAAGTAAAGGCTGAAGGCGACCACACGATTGTCAGTGGCTACGTTCGCCAAAAGCGCTGGTTCGCCCGAAGCCGCGGCCATCTTCACATCGCGTTCATGAGGCAAGGCCAGCAGGTCGCCTGTCAGGAAAGCGACTGGAAGAAGTACCGATATCGTTCCCGGGGGCAGTGGCGTTTCACAAGTTCGGTGCAGATTGCCGCCTCTACAATCGATAGTGTGCAAATCTCGCACGTTGACCATGAACGGGTGCCCGACAGCACCCCGATATCCATGACAGTCTGCCCGGGATCGACTGTAGACACCGAACATCATGCCGGCGGTGCATAAGATGGCATCCCGATTGTTGATGGCTTCAACCATTCGAATGAGTGATTTGCCGGTCGGGGGTGCCGAGGTTTCCCTGATTGGCTGGCTTTCCCGACGTGCCCTGAATGCCCCGCGTGTCGAAGACACGCGCGAGCAAACTGAAAGCGTTTCAGGAGTGTTCCCATGACTTTGACATTGCGCGCCGGCCTATTGGCCGGCTTGGCGCTGGCCTTGCCCATAGCGGCAAGTGCGGAACCCGTAAGTCTGGACGAGGCCGTCCGCCGCGCCATTGCGGCATCGCCCGCGATCCAGGCCCAGGAGGCAGGCATCCGGTCTGCAAGGGCGGGGCGCAGCCAGGCCGATGTTCGTCCCAATCCCGTCCTGTCAGTCGAAGCCGAAAACATCGCCGGCACCGGCGCCTATGACGTCTATCGGCAGGCCGAGACGACCGTCACTTATGCCCAGACCATCGAACGCGGGGGCAAGCGCGATGCGCGGATCGCCTATGCCGAACGTGACATCGGTGTCGCGGAGGCTTCGGCGCGCCTCACCCGGCTCGACCTCGCCGAAGCAGTGCAACGCACATTCATCGACCTGCAGATCGCCGAAGAAGTTGTCTGGCTTGCCGAACGACGCCTCGAAACCGAGCGCGCCATGCAGACCGAAGCGCTGCGCCGGGTACGCGGCTACAAGGATCCGCTCTTCGTCGAAACCCGCGCCGAAGCTCGCGTAGCCCAGGCACGGCTTGCGCTCGACGAGGCCCGGTCACGCCGCAATGCCGCCCGCGCGAGGCTGGCCTCGTTCTGGGGCGGCAAGGCAGAAGATGTCGAGGTGCCGCGCGGGATCGAGAAGCCGGACGATCACCTGCACCAGTTGGCCGCTGCCGACAGTGCGCTTGCATCTGCCACGGTGGAACGGGCGCAGGCGGCGGTCGTGGTCGAACAGACGCGCGGCGTGCAGGATTACACGGTGAGCGGCGGCGTGCGGCATCTGCGCGAGACGGGCGATGTCGCACTGGTGGCCGGGATCTCGATCCCGCTGGGCCGTTTCGACCGCAATCGGGGCAACATCGAGCGCGCGCAGGCCGAGCGGCAACGGATCGAACTGCTGGCCGAAGCGGCCCGCCTTGACCGTCTGCGCCAGTTGGCCTCGCTCAGGGCCGAGGCTGATGCCGCCCGGATGCGCGCCGACGGGATCATGCAGGATGTCTATCCCAAGGCGGTCCGCACACTCCAGCAGGTCCGCGAAGGCTACAATCGCGGCGGTTTCCGTTTCAGCGATGTGCAGGACGGTGCCGACGCCATCATCGAGGTTCAGTCGCAGTGGGTCGAAGCAATGACCCGCTACCGCGACATCCTGTCCCAGATCGACCGGCTGACCGGACGCTTCGACGTCGTCGCCGGGGAGGAAGTACAATGAAAAACATCCGTTTCACCGCCGCTATCGCGGCACTCGCTCTTGCCCTCCCGCTTGCCGCCTGTGGTTCCGGTCCGGCACCCGCGGAACATGGCGAGGAGGGGGCCGAAGCCGAGCAAGGCCCCAACGGCGGGCGTCTCCTGAAGGATGGCGATTTTGCCGTTGAGGTCACAGTGTTCGAAACCGGGCAGGAACCGCAGTTCAGGGTCTATGCCAGCCGAGGTGGCCAACCGGTCGATCCGGGGTCCGTGCAGCTGACCATGACGCTCCGGCGACTGGGGGGCGAGGTCAACACTTTTGCTTTCAAGCCCGAAGGCAAGTTCCTTGCCGGTCAGGGCGTGGTCGAGGAACCCCACAGCTTCGACGTCGAGGTGGTCGCGGTCGAAAACGGCAAGCGGCACGTCTGGAAATACGCCAGTCCCGAAGGCCGCACGCATATCACGGCAGAGGCGGCCAAGGCGGGCGGCATCGAGATACTGACCGCAGGTCCGGCGTTAATCGGCGAGACACGCGAACTCTTCGGCACTGTCGCACTCGACCCATCTGCCCGTTCGGAAATCCGTGGCCAGTTTCCGGGCCGCGTCGTCAGCGTGACCAAGGCCGTGGGCGACTATGTCCAGCGGGGGCAATTGCTGGCGCGCATCGAGTCGAGCGAGAGCCTGCAAGTCTATCCGGTCTATGCGACCGTCAGCGGCGTGGTCGCCGAGCGTAACGGCAACCCCGGTAACGTGACCGGTGATCGCGCGCTCTATGTCATCACCGACCCCGCCCAGACCTCGGTCGTCTTCAACATCTTCCCCAAGGATCTGGCGGTGATCCAGCCCGGCATGCGGGTAGAAATCGAAGCCATGGACGGCACGCCCGTCGCGGCCAGCCAGCTCGGGGGCTATTTGCCCGAAGGTAATGCCGAGGCCGGAACGGCGCTGGTGCGAACCTCTGTCCCCAATCGGGGGGGGCGGCTCCGTGCCGGCATGGCATTGCGCGGCAAGGTGGTGGTGAATGCCGTCACCGTGCCACTGGCCGTGCGGACCGAAGCCATCCAGCCGTTCCGCGACTTCAAGGTCGTCTTTGCCAATTTCGGCCAGGACTACGAAGTTCGCATGCTCGAGCTGGGGCGCTCATCGCCCGAGTGGACCGAAGTGCTGAGCGGCATCAAGCCGGGCACGCCTTATGCCGCCAAGGGCTCCTTCCTCATCCGCGCCGACATCGAGAAGTCGGGCGCGAGCCATGATCATTGAGCGGGAGAGATAGCGCCATGCTTGCCCGCATCATCGGCTTTTCCATTCGCCAGCGCTGGTTCGTCCTCGCGGTTGTCGCCCTTTTATCTGCCATCGGCGTGTGGAGCGCGACCAAGCTGCCCATCGACGCCGTACCCGACATCACTAACGTCCAGGTCCAGATCAACACGGAGGCCGAAGGCTATTCCCCGCTCGAATCCGAGCAGCGCATCACATTTCCCATCGAGACGGCGATCGCCGGCGTTCCGGGTCTTTCCTACACGCGCTCGATCTCGCGCTATGGCCTGAGCCAGGTCACGGTGGTGTTCGAGGACGGCACCGACACCTATTTCGCCCGCCAGCAGGTCAACGAGCGCCTGCAAGCGGTCAGGTCGCAACTGCCGGCCGGGATCGAGCCGGAAATGGGGCCGATCGCCACCGGGCTCGGCGAAATCTTCATGTTCGCGATCGAACCAAAGCCCGGCGCAACCAAACCCGATGGCAGTCCCTGGACGGCAACCGATCTCAGGACCCTGTCCGATTGGGTGGTGCGGCCGCAGATGCGCACCATTCCCGGCGTGGCCGAGGTGAACACTATCGGCGGCTACGAACGGCAATACCATGTCACGCCCAACCCGGCGCAGTTGGCCGCGCTCAATCTGTCGCTGAACGATCTTGTCGAGGCACTGGAACGCAACAACGCCAATCGCGGCGCGGGCTATGTCGAGCGCGGCGGCGAGCAGATCCTGATCCGCGTTCCCGGGCAGGCGGCCAATGAAGCAGACCTCTCGCAGATCCTCGTTGCGACGCGCGGCGGCGTGCCGATCCGCGTCGGTGACGTGGCCGAAGTTGTGATCGGGTCCGAACTGCGCACAGGTGCCGCAACCGAAAATGCGAAGGAGATCGTGCTCGGAACCATCTTCATGCGGACTGGCGAAAACCCCCGGATTGTTGCCCAGGCTGCTGCGGAGAAGCTCAAGCAGGCGACAGCTTCGCTACCCGCAGGCGTGGTGGCGCACCCGCTCTATGACCGTACCGAACTGGTCGACCGCACGATCGCCACTGTCGAGAAGAACCTCGCCGAGGGGGCATTGCTCGTGATTGTGGTCCTGTTCCTGCTGCTCGGCAATTTCCGGGCGGCTCTGATCACGGCTGCGGTGATCCCGATCGCCATGCTCATGACGCTGACCGGCATGCTGGCGACCCGAACCTCTGCGAACCTGATGAGCCTGGGTGCGCTCGATTTCGGCCTGATCGTCGACGGAGCGGTCATCATCGTCGAGAACTGCCTGCGACGATTGGGCGAAGCCCAGCATCGAATGGGCCGCTTGCTCGATCGCGACGAGCGGTTTGGCCTCGTGGCCAAGGCGAGCGCCGAAGTCATCCGCCCCTCGATCTTCGGCATCGTCATCATTACCGCGGTGTATCTGCCGATTTTCGCGCTTGAAGGCATTGAGGGCAAAACCTTCCATCCCATGGCGACCACCGTCGTGCTGGCCTTGACGGCGGCGCTGATCCTCTCGCTGACGCTTGTGCCCGCTGCCGTTGCCCTCTTCGTCACCGGCAAGGTGGAGGAAAAGGAAAACCGCGTCATGCGCTGGATGAGCGAGCGGTACGCGCCGCTCCTCGACAAGGCCTTGGCTCGGCCGAAGCTCGCTGTTGCCTTTGCCGTCCTGCTTGTCACCCTCAGCGCTGCGGGAGCAACACGGTTAGGGTCGGAGTTCATCCCCAACCTCGATGAAGGCGACATCGCGATGCACGCGCTGCGTATTCCGGGCACCAGTCTTGGCCAGGCAGTGCAGATGCAGGAGTCACTGGAGAAACGTATCCGGCAGTTCCCGGAGGTGGAGCGCGTCTTTGCGAAGATCGGTACGGCCGATGTCGCGACCGACCCCATGCCACCATCGGTCGCGGACAATTTCATCATGCTCAAGGACAGGAGCGAATGGCCCGACCCGCGCAAGCCGCGTGACCAGCTTGTGGCCGAACTGAACAAGGCGGTGTCGGAGATTCCCGGGAACAACTACGAGTTCACCCAGCCGGTGCAGATGCGCATGAACGAGTTGATCGCGGGCGTGCGCGCCGATGTGGCGATCAAGCTGTTCGGCGACGACCTCGAGCAGCTGCTAAAGAGCGGCGATGCCATCAACGACGTGGCGGCGTCTATCCCCGGGGCTGAGGATGTGAAGCTCGAGCAGGTCACGGGCCTGCCGATGCTCTCGGTCACACCGCGCCGTGACATGCTCGCACGCTATGGCATCAGCATGGCCGAGGTTCAGGATGCCGTGGCCACGGCAACTGGCGGCCGCAAGGCGGGCGAGGTGTTCGAGGGCGACCGGCGCTTTGCCGTCGTCGTGCGCCTGCCCGAAGCGCTGCGGACGGACTTACCGGCACTCGGCAATCTGCCCGTTCGGCTTGCAGCCGGCGGGACAGTACCGCTGTCACAACTGGCTGACATCTCACTCTCGGCCGGACCCAATCAGATCAGCCGTGAGAACGGCAAGCGCCGCGCCGTGATCACCGCCAACGTGCGCGGCCGGGATCTGGGATCCTTCATCACCGAACTGCGGGAGAAGGTCGGCGCCGAAGTCGAACTGCCGACCGGCTACTACGTTGAATACGGCGGCACGTTCGAACAGCTCCAGTCGGCCAAGACCCGGCTGCAGGTGGTCGTGCCGCTTGTGCTGCTGTTGATCTTCGGGCTGCTGTTCACGCTGTTCGGATCGACGAAGGATGCGGCTATCGTCTTCTCGGGCGTGCCGCTCGCATTGACTGGCGGGGTGGCGGCCCTGGCATTGCGCGGGATCCCGATGTCGATCTCCGCCGGGATCGGGTTCATCGCCTTGTCGGGTGTTGCGGTGCTCAACGGTGTCGTCATGCTGTCCTTCATACGCGACCTGCGCGAACGCGGCCTGGGAGCACTAGAGGCGGTGCGCGAGGGCGCGCTGACACGCCTGCGCCCGGTGATGATGACGGCTCTCGTGGCATCGCTCGGCTTCGTACCGATGGCGCTGAACGTCGGTGCCGGTTCCGAAGTGCAGCGGCCGCTCGCGACTGTCGTGATCGGCGGGATCATTTCCTCGACGATACTCACATTGCTCGTTCTTCCAGCGCTCTATGCTCTGGTTCATCGGAAAAAGGACGAAGAAAATCTCACGGACGTGGGACCAATGGAGCCTCAACCGGCCAGCGGGGGATGACGCACGGCATCAAGGTGCTGACGATGAACAACGCAGACGACTGCATTCGGGTGCAGTTTGACAGCAGTTCTTGTTGGCACCTTGAAGCTGTGAAGCGCACACTCGATGGAACGCCAATCAGTCACTGCGCGTGCGGTGGTTTGATTGCCGCAAACAGCTGGCGAGTCGGCGTGATAGGCTGATTTGGCCGAACTGCTGAATTTGAGAGGATCAAAGATGACGTACTATATGGCCGCCAAGCTTCAGGGTCCGTTCGATGATGCCATTGCGCGCACCGAAGCTGCCCTTAAAACCGAAGGGTTTGGTGTCATCAGCCGGATCGATATCCAGCAGACACTCAAGTCGAAGATCGACGTCGATTTCCGGCCTTACACAATTCTTGGGGCGTGCAATCCAGGCCTGGCCCATGAGGCGTTGCAGGTGGAAGACAAGGTCGGGCTGATGCTGCCCTGTAATGTCATTGTCCAACAGTACGGCTCCGGCGAGGTCGAAGTTGCCGCGATTGATCCGGTGGCCTCAATGCAGGCAATCGATAATCCAGAATTGACGAAGGCTGCGCAGGTAGTTCGTGACAAGCTCTCGCGGGTTATCGAACTTTTGCGTCAAGGCGCATCTGAATAATGTCTCGGTCCCATGCCAGAGACGGTGCCGCTGGCAGCGCCAGCTTCTCGCATACGGACGCCGCATTTAGCACCATATTCTATGCAGGAAGGGCCTGCCGCACCCAGGTGACAATGGCAGTAGCTGACATCGCGCCAGATTGGCGGGCAACCTCACGCCCCTTTGAAAATAGGATCAGGGTCGGGATCGAGCGGATTCCATAGCGGGCAGCAACGGCCTGATCGGCTTCCGTGTCCAGCATTCCTAGACGCACTCTGGGTTCGAGTTGGCCGGCGGCCGCAGTGAAGGCGGGAGCCATCTGCTGGCAAGGACCGCACCAGGTTGCCCAGAAATCAACGAGCAGCGGAATGTCGCTTTTGGTAGCGTGTGCACCAAAGTTGGCTGCGGTGAGAACCAAGGGCTGCTTTAGGAATAGCAGCGATCCGCATCGGCCGCACTTGCCTCCCGCGAGAAGCTTATCCTTCGGCACCCGATTTGCAGTCGAGCACGACGGGCAGATCACGATCATCGCACCCGAATTTGTCATTTGGTCACCTCGTACCGCAGGGATGGGATCGCGGAACTCAAATATAAGCCGCAGGCCTGACGACTTTGAGAATGCCGATTCGTGCCAGCCTTGGAAAGCGAGCTTGATCTGGGCCGGAAAACAACCAGCGTTACGGCTCTCTTGCACTTTCGCTCAGAAAATCTGTTTCCAGGAGCGCGCTACCTAGAGAGCTACCTAGCCACTCAAGAGGATGGAATTCCCAATCCCGGAGATAGTCTAACTATCTGTAAGTATTTGGAAATTTGGTGGACGCACTAGGGCTCGAACCTAGGACCCGCTGATTAAGAGTCAGCTGCTCTACCAACTGAGCTATGCGTCCACACTTGCCATCCTGCCCGGCCTTGCGACCTTGCCGATTCGGCGAAGGAGGGGCCCGTATAGCGATTGTTCGGGGGTTGGGAAGGGGGAAATTTGTGTTCTTTTTCAGCCCAGGCGACTGGGCCGGGCGCGCCAGCGGTCTATGGCCATCAGGGTGCCGATGCAGATCATGTTGGTCATCATCGAGGAGCCGCCGTGGCTCATGAAAGGCAACGGAATGCCCACCACCGGGGCCAGGCCCATCACCATCATCAGGTTGATCGCGACATAGAAGAAGATCGTCGCGTTCATGCCGGCGGCGAGCAGCGAGGAGAAGCGGTCCGGGCTGGCGCGCGCCACGCGCAGGCCCCAGGTCAGCACGATCGCGAAGACGCACAGCACGAACAGCCCACCGACCATGCCCCATTCCTCCGCCATCGTGGCGAAGACGAAATCGGTGTGCGATTCGGGCAGGTATTCCAGATGGCTTTGCGAACCGTTGCCGAAGCCCTTGCCGAACAGGCCGCCCGATCCGATCGCGATCTTCGACTGGGTGATGTGGTAGCCGGTGCCCAGCGGATCGCTTTCCGGGTCCAGGAAAGTCAGCACGCGGTTGCGCTGGTAATCGTGGAGCAGGGTGAAGAAGGCGATCGGCGCCACGATCGCGCCGCCCAGGCCCGCCCCCACGAACCAGTAGAGCGGCAGGCCGGCGAGGAACATGATGACCACGCCGCCGAAGCAGATCGCCAGCGCGGTGCCGAGATCGGGTTGCAGGATGACCAGGCCGGCGGGCAGCCCGATCAGCATCGCCGCCGGCACCAGCCCGCGCCAGCTTGCCGTCATGGCCGCCGGCAGCGTTTCGTAGAAGCGGGCCAGCACCAGGATGATCGCCGGCTTCATCAGTTCCGATGGCTGGAGCGTCATGAACCCCAGATCGAGCCAGCGTTGGCTGCCGCCACCCACCGCGCCAAGCAGTTCGACGAAGACCAGCAGCAGCACGACGCCGCCATAGGCCGGGTAAGCGGCCCAGCGATAGAACTCGCGCGGCAACCGCGACAGGACGATCGCCATCCCCAGGAAGAAGATGAAGCGATAGATGTGCGATGCGGAATAAGGCGTGAAGCTGCCGCCGGCGGCCGAATAGAGCACGGCCGCGCCCAGCGCGACCAGTGCCGAGAGCGGGATGAGCACCTGCCAGGGCTGGCGGGCGATGGTATCGGGAACCATGAAGCGGCTCATTGCCCGCCTCCCGTGCCGGGTGGCGGGGTCAGGGGAATGAACGGTGCGGAGCCCGTGGCCGGGGTGGGGGCGGCGGGCTGCGGCTCAGCCTCGGGGGGCGCCACCGGCTCGGGTGGCGGGGGCTGCGCGTCGTGCACCATGGGCTGGGATTGCTCCTGCGTATCCTCGGCCTCGCGCACTTTCTCGGTTTCCTCGTCGGGCGAGACCTTGGGCGCGCTGTCGCCATATTGCGCGGCATACGTGCGGTAGCGGGCTTCGAGGCGCTGCTGCGCGGTACCACCCCAGTCCTTTTCGAAGCCGTGCAGCATCTCCAGCGCCTTGTCCGGGGCCCAGAGGTAAGTCATGACATCGCGCGCGATCGGATAGGCCGCGCCCGATCCGCCGCCATGCTCGATCAGCACCGCGCAGGCATAGCGCGGCTTGTCGAACGGGGCGAAGCAGATGAAGTGGCCGTGATCGCGGTGCTTCCACAAGCCGCCCTTGCCGCTGCCGACATTGAGGCTGACGACCTGGGCGGTGCCGGTCTTGCCCGCCAGCTTGATGTTCTCGATCGGCAGTGCGGCCCGATGCGCGGTGCCGGGGCCATTGACCACGTCGGACATGGCCTGGTGGACATAGTCCAGGTGTTCCTGCGGGATGCCGAGCGAGGGTGCGTTCGACGGCTTGTCGCTATAGAGCAGGCGCGGCATCAGCACGCGCCCGCTGGCGATGCGCGAGGCCATGACCGCCTGCTGCAACGGGTTCACCAGGAAGTAGCCCTGGCCGATCGTGGCGTTGACCGTATCGAAAACGGCCCATTCCTTGCCGTATTTGCGCTGCTTCCAGGCGGGATCGGGCACGGTGCCATAGGACTGGCCGACCACCGGCAGTTCGAATTCCTGGCCCAGCCCGAGCCGGCGGGCCATCGCCGCGATCCGGTCCATCCCGATCTTCTGGGCGAAGTGATAGAAATAGACGTCGCAGCTCTGGTAGATGCCCTTGGCCATGTTGACGCTGCCGTGGCCCCGGTGGTTCCAGCAGTGGAACACGCGGTTGCCCACGCGCAGCCCGCCGTTGCAGACCGTGGATTCCTCGGGATCGAGCCCCGCCTCCAGAAAGGCGAGCGCGACCATCGGCTTGACCGTGGAGCCCGGCGGATAGAGGCCGCGCAGCACCTTGTTGCGCAAGGGGACGTGATCGTCGTCGGACAGCATCTTCCATTCGATGCGGCCGATGCCGTCGGAAAAGCTGTTGGGATCGAAGCTGGGCATCGAGGCCATCGCCATGATGTCGCCGTTCTGGCAATCCATCACCACCACCGCGCCCGATTCCGGGCCGATCCGCCGCGCGGCATAGTCCTGCAGCCGGCTGTCGATGGTCAGCTTGATCGGCAGGCCCGGCACATCCTCGCGCGTTTCGAGATCGCGCACGATGCGTCCGCCGGCGGTCACTTCCACGCGCCGGGCGCCGGGCTTGCCGCGCAGGCGCTGTTCGTAGATCTTCTCCAGCCCGTCCTTGCCCACCTTGTAACCCGGCGTCACCAGGATCGGGTCGCGCTCTTCCTGGTATTCCTCGGCCGAGGCGGCGCCGACGTAGCCGACCAGGTGGCCCACCGCGCAGCCCAGCGGATAGAACCGCGAAAAGCCGCGCTGGGTGACGACGCCGGGCATATCGGGCAGGCGCACGCTGACGGCGGCGAAACGGTCCCAGTCGAGCCCGGAGGCGACTTCCACCGGCGCGAAGCCGTGCGATTTCTCGATCTTGTCCTCAAGGTCGCGAATGTCGACGGCGGTGAGCTTGAGCAGGCTGCCCAGCTCGGCGATGGTGGTCGCGCTGTCGTCCATCCGCTCAGGGATCACGTCGACGCGGAAGTCGGCGCGGTTGGACGCGAGCGGGGCGCCGTTGCGGTCCAGGATCCAGCCCCGGCGCGGCGGGATCAGCGAGAGGTTGACGCGGTTGCTTTCCGCCTCAAGCTGGTATTTCTCGTTCTGCGCCACGGCCAGATAGCCGAGCCGGACGGCCAGCAGCACGCCGATCCCCGCCTGCAACCCGCCGATGACGACACTGCGCCGATCGAAGCTGTTGCGCAGCGTCGCCATGCTGACATGGCGATTGCCCAGCAGCTTCATCGGATCTCCTTGAAGGGTATCAGCCGGAAACGGTCCGCGGCGGCGACGAAACGGCCGACAAGCGGATAGGACAGGATGGAAAAGACGATCTGCGGCACGATGACTCGAAAGGGTGTGGCCGCGCCGGACAGGTTCGCCAGCGCTACGCCGAGAATGATATACGCGACGATCAGCCCCATCGCCACCAGCCATTCGGTGAAGAAATTGCGCCAAGGCAAGCGCGCCTCGATCACGTCGAGCACGATCGTCGCGGCGGACCAGAGCATGATCGCCGCGCCGAAGGGCTGGCCGGAATAGAGATCGTCGAACAGGCCCAGCGGCAGGCCCGCCCAGACCGGCAGCAGGCCGGGCCGAAGCTGGCGCCAGCCGACATAGACGAGGAAGCCGAACGGCGGCATCACCGGCGCTGAGGCGATCAGCGCCCAGCCGGGCAGCAGCGAGGCGAGCATGACGCTCACCCAGGGCAGGCCGCGCGCCAGCATGGTCGAGGGCGCGCGGTTGATGCGCTTGCGCGGCGCGCCTTCGCCGTGGAAGAAGGACAGCACCTTCCCTTTCATGTCGCGGCCCGGATCATTTCGCGGCAGGCTCTTCGGGCGGCGGCACCGGCACGCTGGGCGGCTCGGGCGCCCAGACCGGCTCGACGATGACGTAATCGCTGTCCGAAGGATTGCTCAGCACGCGCGCGATCGCGCCGTCGTGCGTCACTTTCCAGACGACCGCGAGCGGCGTGCCCGGCCGGTAGAGCCCGCCCGAACCCGATGTCACGAAGACATCGCCGGGCTTCAGCGGGTTCACGCCCAGGTTGATCAGCCGGATCTGGATCGTGCCATCGCCCAGCCCCTGCGCGAAAGCGGGTACGCCGTCCTTCGCGCGGCGTACCGGCACGAGGCTTTCGGTATCGGTGACGAGCAGCACGCGCGCGGTTGATCCGTTGACTTCAAGCACGCGGCCGACCAGCCCCATGGTCGATCGCACCGGCATCCCCTTGGCCACGCCCCTGTCGCGCCCCGCGCCCAGGGTGGCGAAGCGGCGCGCGCTGGCCGATGTCGAGCTGGTCAGCCGGGTGACCGCCACCGGGCGCGGATCGCGCTCGGCCAGGCCCAGCAAGTGCTTGAGCCGCCGGTTTTCCGCCGCCACGGCATCGGCTTCGGCCAGCCGCACTTTCGCTTCGGCCAACTCGCGCTTGAGCTTGGCCTGGCGGCTGCCGGTCTCGAAGAAGCCGGCGATGCTTTCGAAGAAGCCCTTGCTCACGGCCCTGCCGCCCGCCGTGGCCGCGCTGGCGGGCTCGGCGGCGTCGGCGGCGATGCCCCTCAGGCCGGAAAACAGGCCGGGGTTCACGATCGAGGCGATCAGCAGCATCAGGCCCAGCAGCGCGCCGAGCACCCCGGCGGCATAGCTGAAGAACGTGCTGTACTGCGCCCTGCGGGAATAGCCGGAGCGCCGGTTCGCAGGCGGCGCCATGCGCTGAACTCTCCACTCTTGCGCGGCGTCCTTGCGGTCAGGGACGAGCCCCACGCCGACTCGAAAATCTCAGGCGGTCATCAGCACGCCGCGATAGACCGGATCCTCCATCGCGCGGCCGGTGCCCAGCGCGACGCAGGACAGCGGGTCTTCCGCCACGCTGACGGGCAGGCCGGTCTCTTCGCGCAGGTATTCGTCCAGCCCCTGGATCATCGCGCCGCCGCCGGTGAGCACGATGCCCTGGTCGACGATGTCGGCGGCCAGTTCGGGCGCGGTATTTTCCAGCGCGATGCGCACGCCTTCGATGATCGCGCCGATCGGCTCGGACAGCGCCTCGGCAATGTTGGCCTGGCTGATGGTGATTTCCTTGGGCACGCCGTTGACGAGGTCGCGACCCTTGATGTGGATCGTCTCGCCGATGCCGTCGGCCGGGATCGTGGCGATGCCGTAGTCCTTCTTGATCCGCTCCGCCGTGGCATCGCCGATCAGCAGGTTGTGGTGGCGGCGCACGTAGGAGACGATCGCCTCGTCCATCTTGTCACCGCCCACGCGCACCGAGGTGGTATAGGCCAGGCCGCGCAGCGAGAGCACCGCCACTTCGGTGGTGCCGCCGCCGATATCGACCACCATCGAGCCGACCGGCTCGGTCACCGGCATGTCGGCGCCGATCGCGGCGGCCATCGGCTCCAGGATCAGGTAGACCTGGCTGGCGCCTGCGTTCGAGGCGGCATCGCGGATCGCGCGGCGTTCCACCGAGGTGGAGCCCGAAGGCACGCAGATGACGATTTCGGGATAGCGGAACAGGCTGCGCTTGCCGTGGACCTTGCGGATGAAGTGCTTGATCATTTCCTCGGCGATTTCGATGTCGGCGATGACACCGTCGCGCAAGGGGCGGATCGCCTCGATGCTGTCGGGCGTCTTGCCCATCATCATCTTCGCGTCCTCACCCACGGCCTTGACCTTCTTGATGCCGTTGATCGTCTCGATCGCGACGACCGAGGGTTCATTCAGCACGATTCCACGGTCCTGAACGTAGACAAGCGTGTTGGCCGTACCCAGGTCGATCGCCATGTTCTGGGAACCGAATTTGAAGAATCGTGACATCAACGAGGCCATTAAAAAATCCGTGACTTGTCCGGTACTTACCGTATGATCTTTGGCAAGCTCTGGCCGGCGGGTTAGTGTGGAAGGCGGCTCCTTAACCCATGCGCCGGGGAAAGGCCAAAAATTTGTGGCAAACGCCTGTGGGCATAACCCGAAGTCCGTCTCGAAATCGCGGCGTTTCGTCGCTACTCTGGCGGACCATGCCGGAAATTCGCCGCCTTCCCGATGATCTCGTCAACCGCATCGCCGCCGGCGAGGTGGTGGAACGGCCGGCTTCCGCGCTCAAGGAACTGGTCGAGAACGCGATCGACGCGGGCGCCGCGAACATCGCGGTGCGGCTTGCGGCGGGCGGGCTCGACCTGATCGAAGTGACCGACGATGGCTGCGGCATGGCCCCGGCCGAGATCGCGCTGGCGCTGGAACGCCATGCCACCTCGAAGCTGCCTGACGAGAGGATCGAGCAAGTGGCGACGCTGGGCTTTCGCGGCGAGGCATTGCCCTCGATCGCCAGCGTCGCGCGGCTGACCATCGAAAGCCGCGCGCGAGGGGAAGGCGAGCGGGCGGGCGAAGGCTGGCGCCGCGTGATCGACCATGGCGCGCTGGCCGCGGATGGCCCGGCCGCGCTGCCGCCCGGCACGCGCATCCGGGTGGAGGACCTGTTCGGCAAAGTGCCGGCGCGGCGCAAGTTCCTGCGCTCGGCGCGCGCGGAATATGCCGTCTGCCTCGATATCGTGCGCCGGCTGGCGATGGCCAGGCCCGAGATCGGCTTCACGCTGGAGCATGACGGCCGCCGCGTGCTGGCGGTCCAGCCGGGCGAGGATGCCGCGGCGCGCGTCGCCCGCATCGTCGCGCGCGAGCTGGCCGACGACGGCGTGGTGATCGCGGCCGAGCGCGGCGCGGCGCGCCTGACCGGCGTTGCCGGCCTGCCGACCTTCAACCGGGGCGTGGCCGATCACCAGTACCTGTTCGTCAATGGCCGTCCGGTGAAGGACCGGCTGCTGATCGGCGCGGTGCGCGGCGCTTATGCCGACATGCTCGCGCGTGATCGGCACGCGGTGCTGGCGCTGTTCCTGCAAGTCCCGCCCGAGGACGTGGACGTCAACGTCCATCCGGCCAAGACCGAGGTGCGCTTTCGCGATCCCGCCTTCGTGCGCGGCTTCCTGGTGGGCGCCTTGCGCCACGCGCTCGATACCGCCGGCCAGCGCAGCGCGCAGGGCCCGGCCGCCTCGGCCATGGCCAACTGGCAAGTCGAGCCGGTCGCGCCGGCGCCGGCCGCCCCACCGCCGCCGCGCGGGCTGCAATCGCTGTTCGCCCGCGAATATTCCGCGCCGCAAGCCCGCGTCGGCGAGGCGGGGCAGGCCTGGCGCGGCTATGATGAGGCGATCATGGCGCCGCCGGCCGCGCGCGCCGAACAGGCGGAGGCGGAGCCCGAAGCGGCGGCGCAATATCCGCTCGGCGTCGCGCGCGGACAAGTCGCGGGCACCTATATCGTCGCGGAAGCGCAGGACGGGCTGGTCATCGTCGATCAGCATGCCGCGCACGAACGGCTCGTGCTCGAACGGCTCAAGGCGGCGGGCGCGGGCGAGGCGATGGCGCGCGGTCAGGCGTTGCTGCTGCCCGAAGTGGTCGAGCTGGAGGAAACCGCCTGCGACGCGCTGGAAGACAAGGCCGGGGAGCTGGCGCGGTTCGGCCTGGTCGTCGAGCGGTTCGGGCCATCGGCGATGCTGGTGCGCGCGGTGCCATCGGTGCTCGGCACGTCCGATCCCGGCGCGCTGGTGCGCGATATCGCCGACGATCTGGCGCAGAACGGCGATGCCCTGCTGCTGGGCGAACGGCTCGAACATGTGCTGGCGACGATGGCCTGCCATGGTTCGGTGCGGGCGGGGCGAGCGCTTTCGGTGGCGGAGATGAACGCGCTGCTGCGCGAGATGGAACGCACTCCGCGCTCGGGCCAATGCAACCATGGCCGCCCCACATGGGTTAAGCTTGCACACCACGACATCGAGAAGCTGTTCGGACGCAAGTGATGAGAAGACTGGTATGGGCCCTGCTGAGCCTCGCGCTGCTCGCGGGCTGCGGCGAGAGCCCCGTCGAGAAATCGCGGGACGACGATCGCGATATCGCCATGGTCGAACGGATGAACCAGACGCCTTTCCGTCCGATCCTGCCCCAGCCGATCACGCGCGCCGATATCGTCCGCTTCGATCTGGGCCGCGCGGGGTGCAGTTTCCGCCCCGGCACCGATCCCGCCGCCGATCCCCTGTTCGTGACGCAGGATGACCGGGGCTACCTCAAGGTCGAGGGAAAGCTGCGCCCGGTCGCGGCCAAGGCGGGAAGCGCGGAGCTCCCCGCCGGCGCGCGATCGACTTACGTGGGGCTCGACAGCTGGATCGAACTGGCCGCGCAGGCCGGCCCCGGCGGGACCGAAGGCCCGGCCGGCAGCAGTTGGCCGAGCCGCTTCGTCATCCATGACGCGCAGGAACGCATCGCGTTCGAGGCGCGCGGCATGGTGCGCTGCACGCCCTAGCTGCCGAGCGAAAGCCGCGCGAAGAGCGTGTAGCCCCACGGGTTGCTGCCGTAAGCGGCATCGAGCGCGTCGGGCTTGGCGAACGTGGCCAGCGATCCGCCCAGCGCCAGCTCGAACGGATCGAGCGCGATCCGCCGGGCATAACCTGCCTGGAGCTTGGTCACGCGGAAGGCGCGATCGTGCAGCGGGTCGTGATGATCGGGAAACAGCTCGTCGTTGGCGACGTTCTCGATCCGGCCGAACAGGGTGTTGTGCGCGTCGAGGTTCCAGTTCGCCTCGCCCAGCCACGCGGTCAGCGTCCTGCCCGGCACCCGGTCCTTGGCGCTGAACCCGGCCATGGCCGTGAACCCCTTGCCGTCGGCATAATGCGCCGATGCGGTGAAGCGGTGCTCGTCCTCACCGGGATGGAGCGTTTCGGGCTCGTGGATCTGGCCATAGCTGGCCTGCAAGGCCCATTGCGGGCCGGGATGGAAGGTGGCGCGCACCGACCAGGAATCGAGCTTGGGCGTCTCGATATTCCAGCGGTGCTCGTCCGGCTCGGCGCCGCGAAAGGCGGAACCCTCGATCTGCCAGCGCGACGAGGCGAGTCCGGCGGTGACGACGCCGTAAGTGATATGCGTCGAATCGAACCAGTGATGCGCGATCGGCGGCTCCGGGTTGTAGCCGGACGAGGCGCGCATGACGAAAGCACTGGGCCCCAGCGCCGGCTCGCCCACCGGGCCGCCATAGAGGAACAGGCGCGTATCGGGCGCGATGTCGAAATCGACGCGGGCGGCCAGTTCCATGAACAGGTCGTGCGGGTGCTGGCGATCGACCAGCGCCACGCCGCCCGCCGTCTCGCCCGTGGCGAAGAGGTTGGGATAGCCGCGCGCCTGCATCGCCGGCTCAAGGCTCAGCATCGAGCGGAGCTGGACCCGGCCGAAGCCGGTCTCGCGCTCGGCGGTGAGCATCGCCATCGAGGTGATATAGGCATTGTCATCGCCGCGCGGCCCCGAATGGTCGGTATACTGGCCCGAGACATAGCCGTGCGCCATCAGCATCCAGTTCCCGGCCATGACATGCAAGCCGCGCATCGGGCCTTCGTTCGCGGGGAGCCGCGACGTGCCTGATCCGGCGGCGGGAACGGGGTTTTCCGGCCCTTGCCGGGAAGGCATGGCCATGTCGGCCATGGCGCCGTGATCCATGCCTGAATGATCCATGGGCGGGGCGGCGGCGGGCGCGGGGTCCATGTGGGCATGGTCATGCGCCATGTCCTGCGCGAACGCGGGAGTCGTGATAGCGGCGGCGCTGGCGAGCGCCGCAATCCATATGCGGTTCATTGCTGTAATCCTGAAAGTCCTGGAGAACGAGGCGCGGGCATTCGCGCCGGCTCGCGGCTTTCAGGCGCGGGGAGGGGGCGTCTCGGGCGCGGCGAGGGCAGCCACGAAGCGGCGGTCGTCGCCGAAGCGATAGCGCGCGCCGGAAAGATCGGCACTGTCGGACAGGGCCGGCTCGGCCCGCAGCGGGGTGACGCAGCCGATGCAGTCCTTGCGCTCGGCCTGCGGCATGGTCGGCCGGTGGCCGGCGTCATGGCCCATCGCGTGCACGGCCGGGGCGCGCGGCGCGGGCATGGCCATGCCGTGCCCGCTCATCGCGAGAGCGGGCAGCGTCAGGCATACGACCAGCAGGAGAGTGAGCACGCGCCGGATCATGCCGCCGCTATACCGCGCCGTGGCCCGGCGGTCCATCCGGCAATCGGGGCGGGATGCCGCGCCGGGTCAGCGGCGCAGCACCTTGCGGAACGGAGTATCGTCGCCATCGCTGTCCGGGGCCGGGGGGAGGCCGAGCAGATCGCGCAGCAGGGCCGCGACAGCGACATTGTCGAACGATGGCAGCCGTCCACCGCGCGCGATCCGCGGGCCGCTGGCAATGAACAGCGCGGCCATCTCGGGCGCGGCATTGTCATACCCGTGCGCGCCGCCGGATGAGGGCTCGGTGGGGGGCGTCGGCACGATCTGCCAGCCGATCTCGGCCAGGCAGAGCCGCGGCGGAATGCGCGGATTGGGGCCATAGCGCAGCCGCGCGGGAATATCCTGCCGGCGCCAGCACTGCATGTGCGGGTGCGGGGCAAGCAGCCGCGCGTCCAGCGCCGCTTCGCTGCCGGGGGTGGGAACGAGGCTGGCGTAAGGCCCGCTTTCGACGATGCGATAGAGCGCGGGATCGGCGATCCGGTCCAGCGCGATCGTCCGTTCGCTCGATACCCCGGCCATGCCGTGATCGGCGACGATCACCAGATCGGCGGGCTGGCGCAGATCGCGCAGGCCCTTCACCAGCGCGCCGACGGCGCCGTCAGCCTCGGCCAGCGCGGCGGTGGTGCGCGGATCGTCGGGGCCGAAGGTATGGCCTGCCGTATCGACCGTGTCGAAATAGAGCGTCACGAAGCGCGGGCGGATCGTGGCGGGCCGGCGCAGCCAGTCGAGCACGGCGTTGACGCGCTGTTCCGGCGTGACCGCGCCGTTGAACTGCTGCCAGTCGCGAGGGCGCGTGCCGCCGGCGATGGCCGCGTGTTCGCCCGTTCCGCGCGTGCCGCCCCAGGCGACGTTGGAGCCCGGCCAGAACATCGTCGCGGTGCGGATGCCGGCCTTTTCGGCATCGACCCAGACCGGCGCGGCCTCGTTCCACCAGAACGGATCGTCGCTGGCCATGGTGAAGACCTCGCCCGGCCGCGCGGGGTCTTCCATCCGGTTGGCGACGATGCCGTTGTGGTCCGGCACTTTGCCGGTGACGATGGCCCAGTGATTGGGAAAGGTCTTGGACGGGAAGGAAGGGCGCATCGCCGCGCTCACGCCCCTGGCGGCGAGCGCGGCCAGGTTGGGCGTGACGCCCCGGTCAAGGTAGTCGGCGCGAAACCCGTCCAGCGAGACGAGGATGACGACCGGAGCAGCCTGCCGGGCCATCGCCGGCGGGGTGATGGCGGCAGCCAGTGCCGCGAGCAGCAGCGCGAGGATTCGAAGCATGGGCCACCCTATGCCCGGCGAATATGACAGTCGCTGCTATGGGTGATCGAGGGAAATGCGCGCAAGAGCGCATTTCAGTTGCGGCACCGGCCCACGCCCCCGCCCGGCCTCCCACAGAAGACCATTCCGATGGGAGGCC
>NZ_JARESE010000058.1 GCF_029076845.1 Novosphingobium album (ex Liu et al. 2023) | reverse complement strand
TCGCTTCCATCGAGCGCTTCTGCGTCAGAAATATGCCTGAACGAACTTCAGGTTCAGGACACTAGTAAGAGATAGCCCCAAGACGAAACGTGTTCATGCGGTATCCAACCCGCGTATGGAAGTCTGATCGACCGTCGACAACGCAGCCTTGCTTCCGACCTAACCTTTTCAAAGTGGTAGCCTTGCCAGGCTCAGTATCGAGAGCATGGGTCATCGCCCATGCCCATCTTCCGAAAAAAAGTCATGGAAGGGGCCAGCCCCTCGGCACGCTTCAATGCTCGGCCCCCACCGAGTGGTCCGGGTTGTTTGTTAGTGTAAGATTGCCTCGGGCGCCATGGCCGGCCGCAGGTGGAGCGAAGCGTAACCGGAGGGTGGCCTTCAGATCGGCAACGCTCCAGCACCGAATTTCACATGGGTCATCGACCTGAACCTCGCTTTAGATGTCGCGCCCGGCGACCTGATGAATCCACTCCTCGATTTCCGCCTCAACCCACACCGCGCATTTGGGGCCGAGCGAGCGGGACTTTGGAAAGCGACCCTCGCTCATCCGCTGGTAGATGGCCGAACGGCGCAAGCCAACTCGGTCCATGACTTCGGGCAGCCGCAAGAGCCGTGCCGGCGGGGGGACTTGCGGCAATGTCTGGTCGGCGGTCGCGCCGTTTTCAGTAAGCTGAGGATGTGCATTCATGATCGCTCCTGTCGGGTCAATTTCTCGGTCCCCTCCGAGGTGAATTGGATCAGCGCGGCAACACCATCGAAATGTCGCGATTGGCAAAATCATCGATGTGCTTGGCGAGCATGCGCGCGACGAGCTGCGAAGTGCCATTGGCCCACCGGGGCCGCAAATCCTCGACGCGTGGCCCGAGCGTACGTTCGAGCTGCCTCGGCAAGGCAATGAAGAAGTCCTCAAGGAACTCCCCCATTTCGCTGCGCATCCAGTCGCAGGCGAGATCCTCCTGACCAGCGAGAGCCAGGATCATGCTGGCACGGGGAAAGGCGCCGCACACGTCGAGAACGCGCGCGGCTTCCTCGACGCCGATCGGCCGATCGCCGCGCATCACCCGAAGCAACGTCTCGCGGTGGATCCCAACTTCCCGGGCGATCTGATGCTTGGGCTTGTCGGACGACTGGATCGCATGGGCAAGAATGTGCGCAAGGCTTGCGTTGGCTTCGCCTCGGAATGACGCGGACTGGTGCATCGACAAAAACTCCAACACTGAAGAACTGAGTCGTAGCCATATCGCGCGCGACGCATGTAGGAAAACAAAAAGAACATTTAAGGAATATATCGTTTCTAGGCGAATCATCCTCTAACCCCGATTCGCCGACGATCGCCGCCACTCCTGTCGGGATTCGTCGACGCCAATCAATAGATAAACCGCTGTCTATGCTCATTGTCGCCGACCTCGTCCGTTCGATGCGTCCATATCCGTCCGCCGCAGCAGCTCGACAGGCAATCCGACTTTCCTACATATATTTCCTAGATACATGTGGAACACACAGCGAACGAAAGAACGCTGGGTTCACTCCTCCAGATGGAGCTCCATATGCAGCCTCTCACCCTCTCGCGGCGTTGCGGCGCCACCGATCGAAGCCCCTCGAAGTTCGGGCGCGCCATGACCTTTGCAGTTCCGCTTGCGGTTGCAGCGCTCGCTTCCAGCGCCGCCTACGCGGGCGCCGACACGACCTTCACGCCGGCCCTCACCAAATTCACCGATTTCCTTGAAGGCTCGGGCGGCAAGATCATCACCGTCCTCAGCCTTGCAGGCGGCCTCATCGGTCTCGCCTCGGGCCGGTTCTCGCTCGGACAGGTCGCTGTGCCTGTCGGCGTCGGCATCGGCGTCGGCACGGGTGTCCCGATCGTCACCTCGGTCGTCACCGCGGTCATCTGACGCATCGGACGGGAAGGCGCGTCGCCATGGCAGACCCATACATCATCCCGCATCGGCTCGACGACCCGGAGCTCATCGGCTTCTGGACCATCGACGAGTTCGCCGGGATGATCGTCCCCTTCACCTGGGGGATCCTCAGCCAGCATATTTTTATCGGCATCATCGTTGCCTTCGGCGCCTGGTTCGCGCTGCGAAAGGCAAAAGCAGGACGCGCCAGTTCCTGGGTAGCCCATGCCGCTTATTGGTATTTGCCGGCCGGATTGTTGGGCCTGAAGGCGACGCCGCCTTCCCACTGCCGCCTGCTTGCCGGTTGAGGGGAGACATCCATGTTTGCCGACATTTCCCACGGGCGCCAGCAATCGCTGCTGCGCCAACGCAATCTCTTCGCGCTCACCAGCGCCGGGCTTGGCATTGCGCTCGTCGTGGCTGTCAGCCTGGCCGCCACCCGCGACCGCGAAGTCGTGCTCTTGCCGACGTTGCCCAGGCAGCTCACCGTCAGCAGCGCGGGGGTCGAGGCCGACTATCTCGAACTCGTGACCCGCGATGCCGCGCTCGTTCTTCTCAATCGCAGCCCCGAGGGCCTCGACTACTGGATGGACGAGATCCTGAAGCTCGCCGATCCGGCAAGCTACGGACGGCTCAAAGCTGATCTCGTCCGGATCGTCGAAGAGCAGCGGGGTTCGGACGTCACCCAGGCCTTCGTCATCCGTTCGATGACCGTCGATCCCAAGGGGCTGACCTCCGATGTGACCGGCACGCTCAAGACTTTTGTCGGCGCCCAGGTCATCGCAAGCGACGAACGCCGTTTCCGCTTCAACTGGACCTACCGGGGCCTGCGCCTCGCGCTGTCAGGCTTCAGCCAGTTGCCCGCCAAAGACCCAACGAAGGAGATCCAGTGATGGCTTGCCGACGCAAGACGCGCGCGTGGAGCCTGGCTCTTTGCGCCAGCACCATGCTCGCATTTTCAGCGAGCGGCGCGACTGCCGCCGACCAGTTCAAACAGGCTGCGGACGGAGCGAGCATCGAATGCGCCGTGTCGGCCCGCGAACTGACGCGGTTCGCGCTCGTCGACGACCAGTTTGCCAGCGTTTCGAAGATCTCGACCGGGACGCCCTACAATGATTTCGCGGTCACCAACGAACCGCTGCGCGGGGACATCTACGTGTCGGTGCCCGAGACCTATGCGGCGCGGTCGATCAGCTTCTTCGCCACAACCAAGAAGGGCTTCGTCTACAAGGTGGCCTGCCAGGTCCAGCCGCTTCCGGCAGTGCAGGTCTTCATCACCAACCCCGCGATCGCGAAAAACCAGGCGTCAGGCTGGGAAAGCGAAACACCGCTGGAGACGAGCGCGGTGCGGCTCATCCAGGCCATGGCCAATGACCGGACGGTCGATGGCTTCGAAGTCAGGCAATCCTCAGGCCTTCCGGCACGGGTCGGCGATCTCGAAATCCAGCTCATCGCCGATTACCGCGGCGGCGCGCTGGCCGGGAAGGTCATCCGTCTGGCGAACCGTGGCCGCAAACCGCTGACGCTTGCCGAAGCGGATCTCGCGTCCTCCCAGACACTCGCAATCTCGATCGGCCAGCCCACTCTCAAATTGGGAGAAAGCACGGTCGCCTTCATCGTCGGTGCGAACGGAGGGTTGGGCCATGACTGATGCTCCCTCGACCTCAACCCCGATACAGGCCGATCCGGCATCGCCATCGCCGGTAACCAGCCTCAACGCGAAGACGGCGCGGCGGCAGAAGCTTCTGCTCGGCTCATTGGGCGCACTCGCGCTTGTCGGCGGCAGCTGGTTCATTCTGGGCGGCGACGACCACCCGAAGAGCGACGATCCCACTGCGCCCCAGGCCATCGACACGGCCGGGCTCATCAATCGCGACCTTTCGCAACGCGAATTCGTCGCCACTTACGGCAACCGTCTCGATGCCGTGACCCGTGAGCAGAAGGCAATGAAGGACGCGAGCCTCCCGCGCGAGGAAATCGAATCCCAACTGGCCGCACTCAAGGTGGAGAACCAGGCCATGCGGATCGACGGCCAGGCCGCGATCGATGCGATCTCTGCTGAGAACGCGGATCTCAAGTCGCGCCTTGCCAGCCAGGCCGCGCCGGCAACCGCAAGCGTACCGCCGCCGGCCTATGGCCCGCAGGCGGGTGGCTACAATGCGCGCGGGCGTTCGCTGCAGCCTGCCTCCACTGGTGCAGCGCTCGCCCCCGGCGAAACCGGCCTCCCCGGCCCCGGTGAAGTGAAGCTCATGAGCTTCACTTCGGACAAGGCGGGAACCAGCGGACTGAGATCGGCTCGCCCGGAGGCGCCGCCGGTCGTGGTCGAGGACTCCCCCGACTACCTTCCCCCCAACTCCTATGCTCCGGCCAAGGTCATCGTCGGCGTCGATGCGTCGGCGGGCGTCGCGAGCCAGACCGATCCGCTTCCCGTAGTGCTGCGCATTACCGGTCCGGCGCGATCGGTCATGCAGAACGGCAAGGTTCTGACCACGCGGCTCCAGGGCTGCATCGTCAATGGCGCGGCGCGCGGCGATCTCTCGTCCGAGAAGGTCTATGTGAAGCTGGCGCGGATGACCTGCGACCAGCCCGGCGGGCGCGTCGCGGTGAGCGAGGTCAAGGGCTTCATCAGCTTTGCCGGAAAATCGGGCGTGCGTGGCCGTGTCGTCAGCCGCGAGGGCAGCCTTGTCAGTCAGGCATTGCTTGCCGGGATTGTCGGCGGGTTCGGGCGCGGTTTTTCGGCGAACGCCAACAGCGTCTTCTCCGGCGTCACGACCAATGCCGACGGCACTCGCTCGAAGCTCTCCGCCGGCGACATCCTCGGTGGCGGGCTCGGCCAGGGCGCTGCGGACGCCGCCGATACGGTCAGCAAATATCTGATCGAGCGCGCCGAACAATACCAACCCGTCGTCGAGATGCCGACCGGCATCGATGTCGAGATCGTCTTCCTCGACGGCGTCTACGTGAGGAACTCCCAATGACCCCCGCCGCGAACGATCCGACCCCGACCAAGCCGCGGCGCTGGCTGCGCCCGGTGGCGGCCGCCGCTGCTGTCCTCGCCCTGTCGTCCGCGACCGGCTGGGGCGTGGCCAGTCTCGCTTCGCCGGCCCAAGTGCCCGATACGGCGAAGGTACGCGCCGCGCTTAAGCTCCGCCTGCCCAAGACGCCGATCGATGCCATCACCTGCGATGGCCTTGGCGGCCTTTGCGAAGTCGCCTCGAAATCGACGCTGTTCTACGTCGATCGCGCGGCCAAATATCTGGTGATCGGGCGTATCTACGACATGGAGGCGCGCCAGGACCTGACCGCAGCCCGTCTCCTCGCGCTTAATCCCGACCTGTTGGCTGCTGGCGGGGCGCGGCGGAGCAATGCCGGCGAAGAAAGCCAGCCCGGCCCGCGCGCCACACCGCAGAAGGTGTCGCTTGCCGGCCTGCCCGCGAACGGCGCGATCACCTGGGGACCGGCGGATGGTCCCGAGGTCGTCGTCTTTTCTGATTTCCACTGTGGCTACTGCAAGAAGCTCGAGGCCGAGCTGAAGGCGATCGGCGCACGCGTCGAGGAGCGGCCTATTTCGATCTTTGGAGCGGATAGCCGTCGCGATGCCGAACGGGTGCTGTGCTCGCCGCGCCCCGAGGTGTCCCTGCATATGGCCTATTCGGGCCTCACGCTCGCCAATCCGAAGCCCTGTGACACCAGCGGACTCGATGCCAATGAAGCCTTTGGCAAGGCGCATGGCTTCAACGGCACGCCGGTCATCGTGCGCCCGTCCGACGGGACGATCCTTGAAGGCTATCGCCCGGCTTCCGTGCTCCGCGAATTCCTCAAGCCCGCAAAAGCAGCCACCCCCGCCCCGGCCAAGAAAGGATAATCGTCATGGAATTTCCCCGCCGTCTTCTCGCATCTGCCTGCCTTGCCGTGCTGACCAGCGGCTGCGCCACCTTGGGCACCAATATCGAAGGCGATTTCACCTGTCGCGCCCCCAAGGGCGGCTGCGCGCCCAGCCAGGTAATCGATGCCCGCGCGACCAAGGATCTGTCCGCGACCGGTTCGGTCCAGCATGGTCTGCGCCCCCCTGTTCCCGTCGCTTCCGGCGATCAGGGCCGCACGTTAGAGCGCACGCTCAGGATCGTGTTTCCGGCCCATATCGATGAAACCGGGACGCTGCACGACGATGCGGTTGCCTGGGCGGTGGTCGAAAATCCGCGCTGGGCCGCGGAACTGCGCCGCAAGGCAGGCGAGGACACCGCCCCGTCGCTGATGCGCCAGCTCAGCCGCCAGCTCAAAGCCGCGCAGGCCAAAGGCGAGGCGCTGCCCGATAGCAACGCCCTCCACCCGGCCGAACAGCCCGAAGCCGAGACCTTCGATCTCGGACAGCCCTATCAGCCCTCGTCCTCGTTCGAGGACGTCCCCCCTGCCTCGCCGCTGGCCCTCCCCTCCACGGCGCGCGAGGCGGTTGCCGGTGCGACAGCACCGGCGGTCGAGGGGTTCGACATGTCGCAGTCTCCGCATGCTCGAACCCCTCGGCTCTCTGCCGACAAGGCCCCGCTGATCTTCCCGACCATCGAGGCGATCGAGGCCGCCAAGCACACGGCAAAGTCCCGGAAGGAGCCCAAGTGATGGCCGAGAAGCTGAGAACGATTGTCGACGGGATCCTGACCGGTCTGTTAGGCGATGCCGAACATGCCGAGCACGGCCGCCCCGCCCTGATGCTCGATCTGCTTTCGGACTGGCTGCCTTACCGGGTCTATGACCCGGTAAGCCGGCTCTATCTCAACGCGCGGTCGAAAGGCTTCGTCCTTGCTGTCACCCCACTGATCGGCGCGGACGAACGCACCGGCGAGATCCTCGGATCGTTCTTCTCGGAAGGCTTGCCGGCTGGCGCCTGTCTCCAGGTGCTGCATCTTGCATCCCCGCGCATCAGCCGGATCATCGCGCCCTGGTTTGCGCCGCGCTATGTCCAGGGCGGCGTTTATGAAGCGATTGCCCGCCACCGCGCGCGACGGCTTTACGGGCTCGTCTGGGAATCGGGCTCGCAGGATGCGCCTTTCCACGCGCGGCATCATCAGGTGATCGTTTCGGTCGGCGTGCCTGCCGCCAAGGCGGTCAGTAACGAGGATCTCAAGCAGACCCGTGACGGCCTCATCGCCATGCTGAAGTCGCTCAACCTCGGCATCGCCGAAGTCGAGCCGCAGCAGCTGATTGCCATCATCGACGACCTGACTTCACCGACCACCGCGCCGCAGGATGATGCCGTGCCTTACAACCCCAATGATGTGATCGCGTCGCAGGCGATCCGGCACGATATCGAGCTTGTCATCCAGGAAGACCGGATGCGGCTCGTGACCGAGCGGTTTCGGGCGACCGGCAAGGTTGAGGACGGTGTTCCCGAGATCGGCACGGTCTACCCCGATTCGTTCGATGTGCGGCATTTTTCCTCGCGCAACATGCCCCAGCGCTGGGCGCCGTGGGAATGCGCCCGGCTGATCGGCGATCTGTTCACCGACAAGCTGCGCTTCCCCTGCCCGGCTGCGACCATGCTCTGCCTCGTCTATCCCGACCAGGAAGCGGCGAGCGCAAAGGCCGGGTTCAAGTTCATGCGAACCACGAGCCTCGCCGGAACACGCAGCGCACGCTTCCTGCCGCGGATCGGCGAGCAGGCCGCCGAATGGCAGCATGTCCAGTCCGAGTTGCAGGAAGGCCGCCGCCTCGTGCGGGTTTTCTATGGCCTGACGACTTATTCGCCGCTCGGCCGCGGCGACCGCGACGAACGTGCGGTCAGGTCGATCTACAAGGCGGCAGGCTGGGATCTTGCCGATGAGCGTTACCTGCAGATCCAGGGACTGCTGGCAGCCATGCCGATGACGCTCGCCGATGGGCTTGGCGCCGACATGGAGCGCCTCAAGCGCTTCAAGACCGTGCTCTCGACGACAGCGGCCAATATCGCTCCGCTGCAAGGCGAATATCTCGGCAGCGTCCATCCGCACCTGCTGTTCGTGGGCCGGCGCGGCCAGCCCTTCTTCTGGTCCCCGTTCGAGAACGATGCTGGCAACCACAATGTCGCGATCTGCGGCAAGTCTGGATCGGGCAAGTCGGTACTGCTCCAGGAAATGTGCGCGGCGCTTCGGGGGGCTGGCGCGCAAGTCGTTGTCATCGACGACGGGCGCAGCTTCGAGCACTCGGTGAAGCTCCAGGGCGTGCGCGGCGACAACTACGATGGCCGGTTGAGCGGCGACTATGATGGCCGGTAGGATCGGTTGTC
>NZ_JARESE010000057.1 GCF_029076845.1 Novosphingobium album (ex Liu et al. 2023) | reverse complement strand
CGGCGCGGCCACCTATCGGCCATCAAAATTGACGCCGACCGGACTCCGTAATCGTCGCGCTACAGCCTTGCGGGATTCGAGGCCATGGATGCGGCCTTCGTAGGCTTTGACGAGGGGCTGGCTCTCGGCCTCCATGGCCCGGTCGATGAGCTGGACGATCTGGGTCTCGATCTTGCGAACCTCGGTCTCCCATCCCTTCTTGCGTGTCTGGATGTCGCTGCTGCGCGCCTCCCACAATCTGCCGAAAGTTTCGTAGGCGAGGACGAACATGTCGTGCGATGGACGCATGGATTGCAGGATGTCAGCGAACTCGCCTTCGATCTTGTCGCGCGCGACGGCCTTGCCGTAGTCGGGGCATTCCTTGTTGGGGCAGTGATAGTAGGGGTAATGCTTGTGGCGACCCTTGGCCCAGTAGCTGGTGAGCCGGGTCTCGCACTGACCGCAAATGACGAAGCCGCGCAGCGCGAAGTCCTCGCCCAGGTTCTTGCGGGCGGGAACCTTGGCGAGGCCGCTGAGGCGTGTCTGAATCTTCTGAAAAGTTTCGTAGTCGATCAGTCCCTCGTGCTGGGCCGGGCGTAGCGAGACATTCCAGCGCGGCACTTCGAGATGCCCGGCATAGAGCACCTGATTGAGCAATTCGTAGACGCGCTGGGGATGAACCTGTCCGCGCCAATTGCGCGGGAACTCGGGCTGGTCTTCGAGAAAACGGATAACTTCGGCCTGAGTCTGAAAGCGACCCGTCGCGTAGCCTTGCAGTGCCTCCGCGACGATCGAAGCCAGCGGCTCGTTGCGCACGAGTATCTTGTTCTTGCCCCGGCTGTCGTTGATCTCTGCAAACTTGTAGCCGACCGGCTGCTGGAACACCCAGTAACCGTCAAGGCACCGCGCGCGCATGCGCTTGAGCGTCTGCTCGGCGTTCTTCTCGCGCTGGTGCTGATAGGAGCTGGCCAGCACGTTCTCGACGAAGCGGCCATCGCTGTCCTCACGGAACTGGTGCGAGGGCGAGGCCATGATCGCACCGACCTTCTTCACCGCTTCGCGAAGCTGGGCGTGTGCGACCACATCGCGGGCAAGGCGGGAGAGATCGTCGATGATGACGACGTAGGTCTGCTTCTGGCTGCGGAGAAACTTGAGCATCTCCTTCATCGCCGGGCGATTGGAGTGGGCTCCGGTAAAGTCGTCATGGAAGACGCGCACCACATCGTAGCCGTGACGGGCGGCATATTCGCGGCAGGTGGTTTCCTGGCTTTCGAGGCCATGGCCATCGGTCTTCTGCTTCGGATCGGAAACCCGGCAGTAGATGACGGCGAGCTGGTTATTGTGCGTGTCGGTCATGTCTCCTTCTTTCCGGCTGCATCATCGCGGGCAGCGCTGTTGAACTTGGGTTTTGCGGAACACCCCGATTCTACGCCAGGCGGCATGGAATCGGAATCGAAACCTTCATCTTCCCCCAAGCTGTTTTCCAGCCCCTCGATGACGTACTCGTCCATCATGCATTCCATGATATGCAGCCATGCCCGGCCTTCCTCTTCCGCGACGCCGCGAGCTTCGAAGAACTCCCGGAAGAAGTCGTCGTAGGGCACAAGCATGGCGCGGAACCTCGTTCGCGTCCGGCCAATTGGCCAAACACGGCTAGAATATTGATTGGGTTGCAAAAATAGCCGCGTGATCCCGTCAGGTTGGGGGATAGGCATGAAAAAGCCCGCTCAAGGCGGGCTTTGCATGGACGCACTATTGGCTATTTGAGGAAATTAGAAAACAAAAAGAACAAAAAGTCGACGGATTTTTGGGTAAACTTGACAGGCACTTTAGGATTCAAGGCACAAAATTTTTATATTCACAATTATTTGATTTCGTGTCTTAATGGCCATGAATGGCTGAAGGCGGCAGTAGCGAGAATCATGAACATCGAGTGGTGGCATGCACTTATCGGATTGTTGGTGTTTGCCATATCTGCGGCGTTCAATCTGATCACATTTGTCAAATTTCTCTCACGATCTCTTCGAACGCGCGGCTTCTTCCCTGGCCGTTGGCACGGTGTGATCAAACACTCTAGCGGCGAACTCAATTGCGTCATGGTGCTCTACCTCGGGGCGGGTGAACTGACCGGGCAAGTTTACTACGAGGGTCGATACGGCGATCGGGAAAACGTCATGGGCTACGACCGTCTTGATAACGATTCGCGTGACTTTCGACTCGTTGCGAAAAAGTTTAGAATTATTAGTCAAACCTACGAGGTGCGTTTCCGACGCGTCGTGGATAGTTTTCGACAAAATGGGGAGCGTAGGATTGACAGCGACACCATCGACTACACCTATAGGTTCGAAGTGAAGCAGCGTTTCCGTCATAAGCGGATCACGTGCACTGTCACTACCAAAGGCACCGGAAAGAACGACCCGCTGACCTTCACGGGTGAGCTGACAAGTGCTAAATAGAGGGTTTGAAATGTGAGGAGGCTTTCGTGACCGACAATCGAGATGCGGTGAGGGTGATTGCAGGCCTAAATTTGACCGCCGTCAAGTATAAGCTGATGGTGAAGAAGGGTTGGTCTATATCGAAACTCGAGCGTGTCGAACTTCTCTATAAGAGATTTCTAACGCTTACTTATCTGTACCCGTCGCGTACTCTCGTACCAAATGAAGATATCGATGAATTCTGGCACGCACACATCTTAGACACGCGAAGATATGCGTCTGACATGCAGCATTGTCTCGGATATTTTCTGCATCATTTTCCTTACTTCGGTCTGAGAGGTCAAGATGATAAGGAGGAGATGAGTCGCACGTTTCAAGAAACCGTGCAACTCTATGAAGCAGAGTTTGGTTTCGGTGAACCGTCATACAACTCGTCGGCTTCCCAATCTGATGGGGTGGTTTGCGGCAACGATGGTTGTAATAATCGGTTTGAGGATGCCGATTTCACAGATGTCTATGAGCGCACCAGAATGGGGTTTGCGGCGTAAATTCTGTAGCATGTCGCGTTCAAGCCAAGGGATCGAATTCGGTGCTTTCCCTGTTGGGCTGCTTTCAGGCAGCTGATAATACGCATTTAGGTCTCGAACCGTAGCCGATCCATTCCCATTGAATGATCTCGGGCGAACGGCAGGAATGCCTTGCAGGCACTCCAAAAACTGAGAGCGCGTCTCTCTGCCCCATCGCACGCAGTATATCAAGTAATCCGCACCAACATTCCATCAGAATACTGCGGAAAATGCGCCAACTTCTCCGGCACCGGCCTCGTAACCACGCGGCGCACCGTACCGCCGAACATTCCCGGCAGCCGCACTCGATCCAACGGCGGGTGGTACGGATTCGGCAGCCATAGCCCGTTGAGGCTGCGGGTGGTGTAGTAAGGATATTTGTGAGCGAAGATCGGCGGCAGGTTCAGCCCTGAGATGAAGCTGATCATGCGATCCTCAGGCATGTTGATGATCTCATCGCTGGTCATCAGCGCGCGGGGCATGGTCTTCTGGTTGCGCGCGGCCTCACTGAAATAGGCGAAGTCAGCGGCGGCGCGGAACGGATCGCCGCCTTGCATATAGCGGTGCAGGACAAGCTGCTGCTGACGCCTGGCCTCGGCCTGTGCGAGCTTGTCGTCGAAGTAGAATGTCTCGTTGCCGAGCATGTGCGAGATCAGCCGCGCGGTATCGTCGTCACGCACGCCGAAGAAAGCGCGCCATTGCGCCGAACCGAGGAACCCGGAAATCGCATCGCGCCCATAGTTGCGCGCGATCTGGCCGATATCCTGGAACAGGGCGATAGTGCGCGTGCCTTCGCCGCGACCGATCGCGAAGGCATCGAGCAAGGCCTCGAAGTTGCCCATGCGCCCGGCTTCATCGACCAGCATCGTGATGCGCCGCGCCTGCGGGGCGCGGGCCTTGTACTTTGACGCGACGAGAAAGATCGTGCGCAGCGCCGATGACCACTGAGCGATGAAATCGCGCGGCACCATCACGAACAGCGACGTGACCTGATCGTTGGTGAGGTCCTTCAACGAGAAATCGGGATTTTCAAGCGCGGCGCAGAGCGTCGGGTCATTGAGAAAACTGAGATGCGCCTTGATCGTGCCGATGATGGCGCCGAACTCGTTGGAGTCCTTGCGCTTCTGATAGCCCCAGATGGACACCCTGAAATACCTCTGGCTGTAAGGCTGGGTTTGTGATTCCATCGCGATGGAGCGATGGA
>NZ_JARESE010000056.1 GCF_029076845.1 Novosphingobium album (ex Liu et al. 2023) | reverse complement strand
CAGGAAACAATCGTCGCGCAAAATTGAGTCTAAACGATAGCGAACTTCAGATTCACCACACTAGAGCATTTTCAAGTTGACTGTTTACGGCGAACGGCCCGGAAAAGGCGGCAACCAGGGGCAGGAGCGGCTCCGCTCATTGTAAAAACGCTCTAGAAGCTATTTTTACGACACATATGTTGTAAAAAGTTCGGGCGGTGATATGTTGCCTCCAGTCGCCGCCGAGTCTCCTTGACCCAGAGCGGCGGGGAGAGGATGCCATGAACACGCACACCCCCACTTTTGCGCGCGTCGGCCGGAACGAAGTCGCGTGGCTCGGCACAGGCCCCGTCCCGACCGGGCCCTATTACGATCCGGCCTGGTTCGAGCTGGAGCGCGAGGCGGTGTTCCGCCGAAGCTGGCTGCAGGTCGGCCATGTCTGCGAACTGCCCGAACGCGGCAGCTTCATCCGCCGCGAAGTGGAAGTGCTCAAGGCTTCGGTGCTGATCGTGCGGGGCCGGGACGATACGATCCGCGCGTTCCACAACGTCTGCACGCACCGGGGCACCCAGCTTGTCGAGGCGGAAGCCGGGCGGCAGGCGACCTTCAGCTGCCCTTACCACATGTGGACGTTCGGGCAGGACGGCAGCCTGCTGTCCGCGCCCGATTTCGAGCAGTTCCACATCGGCAAGGCGGAATGCGCGCTGCCCGGGGTGGCGGTGGAAGTGGTGGCGGGGCTGATCTTCATCCACCTTGGCGAGCCCGCAAGCACGGCGCGCGACTGGCTGGGCCCGCTGGCCGAGACGCTGGACCGGATGCCCGTCGCGCGCGCGACGACGTTTTCGGAATATGTCTATGAGATCGACGCCAACTGGAAGCTGACCTACGATAACTTCCAGGAAAACTACCACTTGCGCTTCATTCATCCGGCGGCGGCGCGGCCGGTGTGCAGCAATGACAATCCGTTCGGCTATCCCACCGCCTATGGCTTTCACGGGCCGCATCGCACGCAGCGCATCTGGGACAATCCCAACATGCCCGCGCCGCATCCGGTCCAGGCCATCGCCTTCGAAAAGGCGGGGCGCTGCGCAGCCGAGGACGGGCTGCTCGGCTCGACGACGGTGAAGGACTATATCGCGCTGTTTCCCAACTTCTTCCTGTTCGGCTCTCCCGTGCAGCATTTCTCGCACACGGTGATGCCGATCGCGGCGGACAAGTCGCGCGGGGTGATCCGGCTCTACTGGATCGGCGAGGACGAGACACCCAGCGAGCGCTTCGCGCGCGAATATGTCATGGCCACCGCGCGCGACGTGCACAGCGAAGACCGCTCGGTGATCGAGCGCGGCCAGCGCGGGCTGGCCAGCGGCGCGCTGAAGCACATCCATTTCCAGGATCAGGAAGCGCTGTGCCGCCACCTGTTCAACACCGTGACGGAAATGGTCGAGACCTATCGCGCCGAACTGGCGGTCAAGCGGGAGTTCGCGTGATGGCCGGGGCAGCGACATTGCCGGAAGGCTTCGCCGGCCTGGAGCCGTTCGTGGCGGCATGGGCGCTGGAGGGCTCGGCCGCGCGCGCCACATGGCGCGGGGCGGCGCCCGTGGAAGACCGCAAGGCGTTCTTCGCGGCGGCGGCCGGCTCGCTGCGGCCCGCGCTCGATTATCTCGACGCCAAGGGCTTTGCCGCGTTCGATGCCGACGACCAGCGGCTGATGAACCTGATGCTGAGCCTGGCCCACGTCAGCCTGGCCGAGGAAATGCAGTGCGACGCGGAAGCCGTGCACGCCGGCTACCGCGCCTTCCTGCCGATCACCCGGACACCCGCCGGCGCCTGAAACGCCGGGGGAGGGGATCCCTCAGCCCAGCTTCGTCACCCAGCCGTGCGGATCGGCGGCCTGGCCGCGCTGGATCGAGACGAGCCGGTCCTTCAGCCGCTGCGTGAGCTGGCCGGGGCCGCCCGAGCCGACCGTGAATTCGCCATCGCGGCTGGCGACCTTGCCCACCGGCGTCACCACCGCGGCCGTGCCGCAGGCGAATGTTTCGACCAGCTTGCCCGAAGCAGCATCCTCGCGCCACTGGTCCAGGCTGTAGCGGCCTTCGCGCACGGTGAGCCCTTCGTCGCGCGCCAGCGTCAGCAGGCTGTCGCGCGTGATGCCGGGCAGGATCGTGCCGGTCAGCTCCGGGGTCAGCAGCGTGCCGTCGTCGAACACGAAATAGAGGTTCATGCCGCCCAGTTCCTCGATCCACTTGTGCTCGGCGGCATCGAGGAACACGACCTGATCGTGCCCGCGCGCGATCGCCTCGCCTTGCGGCACCAGGCTGGCGGCATAGTTGCCGCCGCATTTGGCCGCGCCCGTGCCGCCGGGCGCGGCGCGGGTATATTCGCTCACCCAGATCGAGACGGCCGGCGCGCCGGACTTGAAATAGTTGCCGGCCGGGCTGGCGATCACGAGGAACTTGTACTGCCTGGCCGGGCGCACGCCCAGGAATGCCTCGGTCGCGATCATGAAGGGACGCAAGTAGAGCGAGCCGCCCTCCACCGTGGGGAACCAGTCGCGATCGGCGGCGACAAGCTGGCGCACCGATTCGACGAACACCTCTTCGGGCAGCGCCGGCATGGCCAGACGCGCGGCCGACTGGTTGAACCGCGCGGCATTGGCCATGGGGCGGAACAGGGCGATGCCGCCGTCGGCCTGGCGATAGGCCTTCAGCCCCTCGAAGATCTCCTGCGCATAGTGCAGCACCGCCGCCGCCGGATCGAGCGCGATCGGCTGGCGCGGGCCGACGGTCGCATCATGCCAGCCTTGCCCCTCCGTCCAGTCGATGGAGACCATGTGATCGGAAAAGTTCGTGCCGAAGCCCGGATTGGCCAGCACCTGCGCGCGTCGCTCGGCGCTCATCGGGGCAGGGTGGGGCAGAGAGGTGAATTGCAGGCCGGCATCGGCGAGAGTCGCCATCGAACGGGATTCCTTCAAGTTGAGCGGTGCAGTGCCGTTGAACGAAAATTGCGCAAAGTGCAATAGGAAAGAAATATTCCATCGCGCGCTGCTAGTCTTAGCACGCCGGGCGAGCGAGGCAAATTGGCGCGGGGCGCGGGCGAGGCGATCCGGCCTCAAGCTTCCGGGAAGCGCTGATACACCGCCCGGCGCGTTCCGTCACGCGCCAATGGCCGTCGCCGCGCGGGGCCGCTATGGGGCCTTATGGCAACGACACAGACCCTGGACCTGAAATTGAACGCCGACGAGGTCACGGCCTTCCTCGACGCGGCGTTTCCGCCGGCGACACGGTCGCTGCTTGGCGAAGTGCAGAGCCTGGCGCTCAACCATCTGCGGATGCGGCTCGATCCCGATCCGTCGATGCGGCGGCCGGGCGATATCGTTTCGGGCCCGGCGATCATGGCGCTGGTCGATGTCGCGGCCTATGGCGTGATCGCGGCGCATCACGGCCCCGAGGCGATGGCGGTGACGCATTCGCTGTCGATCACGTTCCTGCGCGCCTGCCGGTTCGAGCCGATCATCGCGGATGCACAGATCCTCAAGCTGGGGCGACGGCTGGCCAGCGTGGACGTGCGGATCTGGCAGCGCACGCCGGAGCGGCTGATCGCGCAGTCGACCGTGGGCTATTCGCTGCCCTGAGCGGGCGCCCTGAGCGGGCGCATCGCCTGCCGCCCGGCGCGGCTCTTGCGCCTAATGGGAAGGGCGAAAAATGAGAAGGGCCGCCCCGGAAACCCGGTGCGGCCCTTCGCATGGTCAGCGGCCGGAAGTGCCGCCAGCGAAACCTTTATCGCTTACTGATTTTTCAGCGATAATGCCTCGCGACGGATTTAGCCGACCTCTCTGCTGAACCATGAGACATCGGATCACCTCCTTTCGCGCTGTTGAGCCAGATCGCCGCTTTCACGGCTGGGGCGGACAACTGCGGGGGAGGCCCTGCCAGCTCATCCTGCCTTGAGGGAATTTCTGTATGATTCCGCAGCGCACAACAAGTCTTGCAAAGATTTTTTTTGCCGTCAGTATCGGGACTTCCGGCCGGTTCTCCCCAGCCTTTTCGAAGCAGTGCCGGCAAGCGGCCGGGCGCCTTCGATTCCCTAGCGGCAATCCTCGATCACGCGGCTCACTTCCGGCCAGCTTGGCACGTAGAGCGCGGGCAGTCCCGCGGCCTCGACCATGAATCGGCCCCGGCTGAAGGCCATCGCGTCAAGCAGCGGATCGCGCGCGCTGAAAGTGATCGCGATGGCCGGCGCCGGGCCGCCCTGCGCGGTGCCGGTCAGCGGGCGAGTCACCGTTTCGGTCGTCACGGTCATCGGCACTTGGCCCGTACCCATGGCCGTCCCCGTACCGGCGCGCAGCAGCGTCACCGTGCGCTGGGGCAAGTCGCAGCGCAGCACCAGTTGCCCGCCGGCGAAGCTTGCGGCCGACTGGCTGGCGTTTGCGCTCAAGGCCCAGTCGCCCGGCGTGATCGGCGCATCGCGCCAGTTGGCGGGCGGCGATGGCAGCGGGGGAGGCGCGCGCGTGGGCGTGGAGGTTGGCGTGGGCACGGGCGCCGGAACGATGCCGCGCTCCGAACAGCCGGCCAGCGCCAGCATCGTCGCGGCGGCGGCAAGCAGGGGGGCGAGGGGAGCGCGAAGTGGGCGCAGGCGCGGATTTGCCTTCATCGCGCCCGTATGGGATCAGTCGCCTTTGACCACAAGACCGCTTTGCCCATGACCAGCGCTTCCAAGCCCCGCCTTGCCGAAAAAACCCGTGTCGACCAGTTGCTGGTCGATCGCGGCCATGCCGAAAGCCGCACGCGCGCGCAGGCGCTGGTGCTGGCCGGGCTGGTGTTTTCGGGCGAGACGAAAATCGCCAAGCCGGGCCAGACGCTGCGGGCCGATGCGCCTCTGGAGGTGCGCGGGCGCGATCATCCCTGGGTCTCGCGCGGGGGGATCAAGCTGGCGCACGCGCTGGCCCATTTCGGCCTCGATCCCACCGGGGCCACGGCGATGGACATCGGCAGCTCGACCGGCGGCTTTACCGACGTGCTGCTGGCGAACGGGGCGGCGCGCGTCTTCGCGGTCGATTCGGGTACCAACCAGCTTGCCTGGAAATTGCGGCAGGACCCGCGCGTCACCGTGCTGGAACAGACCAGCGCCCGCGTGCTGACGCCGCAACTGATCGACGCGGCTTGTGACTGGGTGGTGTGCGATGCCAGCTTCATCGGCCTTGCCAAAGTGCTGGAAGTGCCCTTGCGGCTGGCCGCGCCGCGCTGCCGGCTGGTGGCGCTGATCAAGCCGCAGTTCGAAGTGGGGCGCGGCGAAGTGGGCAAGGGCGGCGTGGTGCGCGATCCGGCGCTGCACGATCGGGTCTGCGGCGAAGTGCGCGCATGGCTGGAAGCCACCGGCTGGACGGTCGAGGGAATCGTGGAAAGCCCGATCAAGGGGCCTGAAGGAAATGTGGAATTTCTCGTCTCGGCACAGCGTGGTGGCTGACGATTGCGTGTTCGCCCGCATGACGTCACAACCACGCACGAACACGTGATTCGGGAGACCGCACGGGAATGAACGTGATTGCCTCGTCAGGCCAGTTGCGCGCGGGCTATTTCCGCTGGGCGCTTTTTCTCGTTCCCTCCGTTCTTCTTCTCGGCCTGCTTTCGGGCCGGATCGCGGGCAGCGATGCCGGCGGCGCCTGGTTCAACGCGCTGGTCAAGCCGGCCGCCTTTCCCCCGCCGGTGACGTTCGCGATCGTGTGGAGCGTGCTTTATGTGCTGATGGGCCTGGCCTGCGCGATGATCGCGGCCGCGCGCGGCGCGCCGGGGCGCGTGACGGCGCTGACGGTCTTTGCCGTGCAGCTCGTGCTCAACCTGGCCTGGTCGCCGGTGTTCTTCGGCGCGCACCGGCTTTCGGGCGCGCTGGTGGTGATCGGACTGCTCGACATCGCGGTGATCGCCACGATCGTGCTGTTCCAGCGCGTGCGCCCGGTGGCGGCGCTGCTGCTGGTGCCCTACCTGCTGTGGGCGCTGTTCGCGACCTATCTCAACTGGACGATCCTGGAGGCCAATCCCCGGCTGGATGGCGTCGAGCTGAGCGGGGCGGTGCAGCGGATCACGTTCTGATCCCTTGCAGCCGCGCGCGGATTGTCCCATCTAGGCGCCATGCAAAGCGAAAACCCCTTTGTCGCCGATTTCGTCAAGCTGATGAACAGCGCCGCCGGCACGCTGGCCGGCATGGGCCGCGAGGCGCGCGATTCCGCGCGGGAGCGGTTCAAGGAACTGATGGGGGACATGGACTTCGTCAGCCGCGAGGAATTCGACGCGGTGAAGGAAATGGCCGCCCGCGCCCGCGAGGAAGCCGAGACGCTGAAGAAGCGGATCGACGAACTCGAAGCCAGGCTGAACCCGGGCGACTAACGCCCGGTTCGCGCGTCCGGCCATCGCCGGCTTGCGGCTGAGGGCCGCGGCGTCCACACAGCCTTGATGGAGATCAGCGCGCCCGCGATCGTCTGCGCGGCCCGGCCGCACGGCGAGACCGCCGTGATCGCGCGGCTGCTGACGCACGACCATGGCGTGGTCGCGGGCTATGTCGCCGGGGGCAGGGGGCGGCACTTGCGGCCGCTGCTGATCCCCGGCACCCTCGTCGCGGCCGAGATCCGCGCGCGATCGTCCAGCCAGCTGCCCTTCGCCCGGATCGAGCTGATCGAAAGCCGGGGCCCCTGGCTGAGCGAGCCGCTGCCCGCCGCCGGCATCACCTGGGCCACCGCGCTGACCGCGACCGCGCTGCCCGAACACCAGCCGTTTCCCGCCCTGTTCGATGCCCTGGCCGCGCTGCTCGATGCGATCTGCGTCGCCCCATCGGCGCGCGGCTGGGCCATGCCGCTGCTGTCCTACGAAGTGCTGATCCTGCGCGAACTGGGCTATGGCGCCCCCGTGCCGCGCCCCGAGCGGGACGACTGGCCGGTGATTCTCACAACCTTTGATCGACTTGGCGCCTATCTGGAGCGCTACCTGCTTGCCGATCGGCGAAGCGGTGTTATGGCGGCGCGCGCCATGCTGCGGGAGCGGCTGGCACGGATCGAAGGCGGCTAGCAGCAACGAGGGGCCAGATGCGCATCGCGGTTTTTGCAGGGGACGGGATCGGCCCGGAAGTGACGCAGCAGGCGGTTCGCGTGCTCGAAGCGCTGGCGCTGCCCGGGCTCGAACTGGTCGAAGGCGATGTCGGCGCGGCCGCCTATCGCAAGCACGGCCATCCGCTGCCGGCCGAAACGCTGGCTATCGCGCGCTCGTGCGACGCGATCCTGTTCGGCGCGGTGGGCGATTTCGATTGCGACGGGCTTGAACGCCACTTGCGGCCCGAGCAGGCGATCCTGGGGCTGCGCAAGGAACTGGGCCTTTTCGCCAACTTGCGCCCGGCCACCGTGTTCAAGGGCCTGGAAGACCTGACCACGCTGCGCCCGGAAGTGGCCGCGAAGATTGACCTGCTGATCGTGCGCGAGCTGAACGGCGACGTCTACTTCGGCGAGAAGGGCGTGCGCATCCTGGAGGACGGGCGGCGCCAGGGCTATGACATCATGTCCTATGCCGAGGACGAGGTGCGCCGCATCGCGCGCACCGCGTTTACCGCCGCGATGGGGCGGCACAAGCGGCTCTGCTCGGTGGACAAGGCCAACGTGCTCGAAACCTCGCAGCTCTGGCGCGACGTGGTGATCGAGGTTTCGGCCGAATTTCCCGAAGTCCACCTCAGCCACATGTACGTCGACAATGCGGCGATGCAGCTCGTCAAGAATCCGGGCCAGTTCGACGTCATCGTCACCGGCAACCTGTTCGGCGATATCCTGTCCGATCAGGCCAGCATGTGCGTCGGCTCGATCGGGCTGCTGGCCTCGGCCTCGCTGGCGGAAGGGACTTACGGGCTTTACGAGCCGATCCACGGCAGCGCCCCCGACATCGCGGGCAAGGGCCTGGCCAACCCGATGGCGACGATCCTCTCGGCCGCGATGCTGCTGCGGCACAGTTATCAAATGGAAGCCGAAGCGTCCCGGATCGAGGCGGCGGTCTCAAAGGCGCTTGCCCAGGGCGTGCGCGGGGGCGATCTGGGGGGAACCGCCGGCACGCGAGAAATCGGTGACGCGGTCGTCGCGGCACTGTAATTGCGGGCAATGTCTTCTTCAGATTTACCTTATAATGCGCGGAATATGAACCTGACCCGTTCCGATCTTGTCCAGGCCGTCGATGCCGCCGCCAAGCCGCTGGAGCTGGCGATCGTGCTGCCCACGCTGAACGAGCGCAACAACCTTGCGCCGCTGGTCGATCGCCTGGACGCGGCCTTGCAGGGCATCGCCTGGGAAGCGATCATCGTCGATGACAACAGCCCGGACGGCACTTCGGACGAGGCACGGGCGATCTCGCTGCGCGATCCGCGCATCCGCGTGATCCAGCGGATCGGCCGGCGCGGCCTGGCCTCGGCCGCGATAGAGGGCATGTGCGCCACCGCCGCGCCCGTCGTCGCGGTGATGGACGCCGATCACCAGCATGATCCGAAGCTGCTGCCCGGAATGCTCCAGGCGATCACTTCGGGCGAATACGATCTCGCCTATGCCTCGCGCTTCTGCGCCGGAGCCAGCACCGATGCGTGGCACCGGCCCGATCGGGTCAAGGCATCGGGGCTGGCCAACAGCCTTGCCCGCCGGGTGACGGGCGTGACCCTGTCCGATCCCATGAGCGGCTATTTCATGCTGCGCGCCGAAACCCTGCGCGCCGATGCCCATCGCCTGTCCGGCGTCGGCTTCAAGATCCTGCTCGATATTCTCGCTACTGTGGAGAGCCCGTTGCGCGTCAAGGAATTCCCGCTGGCTTTCGCCGCCCGCGCGGAGGGTGAAAGCAAGCTCGACCGCACGGTCGTGTTCGAGTTCCTCGTCGGCCTCTATGACAAGTGGCTGGGCCGCGTCATCCCCACCCGCTTCGCGCTGTTCGGCACGATCGGCGCGATGGGCGTGGTCGTCCACATGGCGGTGCTGGCCGCGTTCCTGGGCATTTTCGGCGGTATGCCGATGCGCGGGCAGCTCGTCTCCTCGTTCGAGGTGGGCCAGACAGTCGCGGCTGTGACCGCGATGACATTCAACTTCTTCCTCAACAACGCGCTGACCTATGCCGACAAGCGGCTGACCGGCTTCGTGCCGCTGGTGCGCGGCTGGGCCAAGTTCGGCATGACCTGCTTCGTTGGCCTTACCGCCAATGTCGGCGTGGCCGCGATCCTGGTCCATTACGGCATCCACGAATATCCCGCCGCGCTGACCGGCATCGTCATTGCCTCGGTGTGGAATTTCGCGCTCTCGTCGAAGTTCGTCTGGGGCAAGTACTGATCCGCCAAGCGTTTCGTCGATGGCGGTTGGCTGTTTGACGGAAGCGATATTGTCCCCCCGGCGGGGTTCGTCTTTGGCCCGGCAACCTCAATGTCCGGGAGAAGACACATGCTGTTTCACGTTTCCATAGATGCCCACGATCCGCGCCGCGTCGCCACGGCGCTGGCCGGACTGATGGGTGGTATCGCCACGCCCTTTCCGCCGGTTGCCGAAGGCAGCTGGGTGGCCATGGCGGGCGATGATCGCAACACGCTGGTCGAAGTCTATCCGCGCGGGACCCGGCTGGTCGAAGGCGAGGGTGAGGACGAACTGGTCGCCGTGGCGGGCGAGGGCGGCCCCACCGCGACGCATTTCGCGCTGGCGACCGCCCTGGCCCGTCAGGACGTGTTCCGCATCGCGCTGCGCGAGGGCTGGCCGGCGAAGATCTGCCGGCGCGGCGACATGTTCGACGTGATCGAGCTGTGGCTCGAAGGCGAATGCCTGGTCGAAGTGCTCACGCCTGAAATGCAGGCCGAATACCTGTCCTCGATGACGCTGGCCAAGTGGCAGTCGCTGATGGCGGTGTTCAGCCAGCGCCAGAGCGTGGCCGCCTGAACGCCGGTTCGGGGGCGAGCGGCCGGGGGAACCCGCCGCTCGCCTCAGCGCCAGCTATGCAGCCACATCCAGCGGGCATAGGATTGCTTGCCGCCATGCAGCGCCGCGGCCGAAATGATCGGATAGAAATAAGCCGCCATGGCGAACGCGGCGATCAGCGCGGCGGGCGTCAGCCAGCGCCAGCGATCCCTCCTTTGCCACAAGGCGTCGAGCGCCAGCGCCAGGCAGGCCATCAGGAAGGCGCCGGGCAGCAGGTAGTGGTAATAGAACTGGATCGGCTTGCCGTTCACCGCCCAGATGCCCAGGCACGCGACATAGAGCACGACGAAAGCGGCCGCGTCGCCGCGTCGGCGCCATAGGCCCGCCCAGGCGCACCAGGCCAGCGCGGGCAGCCCGGCCAGCATCGAGAAGGGATTGCCGATCAGCACGATGCCGCGCTGCGCGCCGTCGATGTTCTCATAGAGGAACCAGATCGCCCGCCAGTTCGCCACCCACTGGTACCAGACGCTGCGATAGGGGTGCAGCCGGCGCACGCTGTCCTGCAACTGGATCATGTAGCGGTGCTGCTCGATCACGCCCCAGGGGCTGACCGGCTGCTCGTGATAGAAGAAGGCCGGCGCGAAAGTCGCCCAATAAACCATGAGCGGGAACAGGCCGAGCCACCACGCCGCCTCGGCCAGCGAGATGCCGGGAATCGGGCCGGCGCCGCGCGTGCCCATGATTTTCCAACCGGCCTCGCGCCAGCGCAGCCACAGGAAGGCAAGGCCCGGCAGGATCGCGGCGGGCAGCACGCTCCACTTCGCGCCCAGCGCCAGGCCCAGCGCCAGCCCGCTCGCCGCCAGCCGCCAGCGCGCGTGGCGAGCCGGTGCGCGCAGCGCGGCAGCGAATTGCCACAGCCCGACCATGCCCAGCCCCGCCTCGACCATGTCGAGCATGGCGATCCGGCTCTGGATGAACCACATGAAGTTCGTCGCCAGCAGGGCCGTGGCCATGATCGTGGCTAGGCGCCGCCGGCTGGCCCACCACACCAGGCGGCCGAAGGCGAACAGGCCGATCGTCCCGAACAGCAGCGACGGCAGCCGCCAGGCCAGTGGCCGGTCGCCCAGCCAGTGGATCGAGGCCGCGATCAGCTCCTTGCCCAGCAGCGGATGCTCGCGGTTGGCCGGCATCAGCTCCAGCAGCTTGCGCGCGGCCGGAACGTAGTGGATCTCGTCAAAATAGAATGTCGAAGGAAAGCCGATGCGGTGCGCCGCGATGATCCCGAACAGCGCCGCGATCAGCATGCACCAGCCAAGCGGATCGCGGTCGGTTCTTGCGGCTTGCAGCATCGAGGCGCTGCGATAGCACGATCGCTTGCGCCCGCAAGCCGGGAAAACCGCGCGCCCTGCTTGCGCAAGGCTTTGCCCGCACGTAGAGCCGCAGCCATGAAACGCACGACCGGACAAGACCGCTCGCAGACGACCAGATGGCGTCCCGCCACCCGCGCGGTGCGCGGCGGCACCTGGCGCTCCGAGCAGGGTGAAACCAGCGAGGCGCTGTTCCTCACCTCGGGCTATTCGTACGACGATGCCGCGACCGTGGCCGCGCGCTTCGCCGGCGAGCAGGAGGGCATGACCTATTCGCGCCTGCAGAACCCCACCGTGGCGATGCTGGAAGAGCGGATCGCGCTGCTGGAAGGGGCTCAGGCTTGCCGGGTCCAGGCATCGGGCATGGCGGCGATGACCGCGGCGTTGCTGTGCCAGCTCAGCGCCGGCGACCACATGGTGTCCGCGCGTGCCGCGTTCGGTTCGTGCCGCTGGCTGGGCGATCACCTGCTGCCGCGCTTCGGCGTGGACGTAACCGTGGTGGACGCGCGCGACAATGCTGCCTGGGAAGCGGCGATCCGGCCGAACACCAGGGTCTTCTTCTTCGAGACGCCGGCGAACCCGACAATGGATATCGCCGATCTCGAAACGATCTGCGCCATCGCCCGCGCGCACGGCATCACCACCGTGATCGACAATGCGTTCTGCACTCCGGCCTTGCAGCGCCCGCTGGAATTCGGCGCCGATGTCGTGGCCTATTCGGCGACCAAGCTGATGGACGGGCAGGGCCGCGTGCTGGCGGGCGCCGTCTGCGGGACCGAGGAATTCATCAACGAGAAGCTGCTGCCGTTCCAGCGCAATACCGGCCCGAACCTTTCGCCGTTCAACGCCTGGGTCGTGCTCAAGGGACTGGAAACGCTGGACCTGCGCGCGCGGCGGCAAAGCGAGAACGCGCTCAAGGTCGGCCGCTTCATCGAAGGGCGGGTGCCGGTGATCCTGCATCCCTGGCTGGAAAGCCACCCGCAGCACGATCTGGCCAAAAAGCAGATGGACGATTGCGGGCCGATCTTCAGCCTGGTGCTCGATGGCGGCCGGGCGCAAGCGCATGCTGTGCTCGATGCGCTGGAACTGATTGATATTTCGAACAACATAGGCGACTCGCGATCGCTTATGTGCCATCCTGCCTCGACCACCCATCATAACATGGGGCCAGAGGGACGCGAGGCCATGGGCATTTCGGAAGGCATGTTGCGAATCAATGTCGGCCTGGAAGACCCGGATGATCTGATCGAGGATCTTGACCGGGCGCTGGCGAAAGCCGGGCTCTGAGCCAGTCCGGGGCCGCCGCCGATCCTGCGGCGCTGCTCGCCGCCATTGTCGCATCGACCGACGACGCCATTGTCGGCAAAGAGCTCGACGGGCGCATCCTGTCATGGAACGACGCGGCCGCGCGCATCTTCGGCTATTCCGCGCAGGAGATGATCGGCCGCAACGTGCGCATTCTCATCCCGGCCGGCAGACAGGCCGAGGAAGACGAGATCATCGCCTGCATCACCCGCGGTGAGCGTGTGCCGACGTTCGAGACCGTGCGGCTGCGAAAGGACGGCAGCGAAGTCGCCGTCGCGGTCACCGTCTCGCCCGTGCTCGATGCCCAGGGGCGAGTCGTCGCCGCCAGCAAGATCGCTCGCGATATCACCGCGCAAAAGCGCGTCGAGGCCCGGCTGCGCGACAGCGAGGCGCGTTTTCGCCTGCTGGCGGACAATATCGCCCAGCTTGCCTGGATCGCCGACGGCAAGGGCTGGGTCGTCTGGTACAACAAGCGCTGGTTCGATTACACCGGAACCACGCTGGAAGCGATGCAGGGGTGGGGCTGGAAGGCGGTGCACCACCCCGACCATGTCGATCGCGTGGTGGCAAAGCTGCAGCATAGCTGGGACACCGGCGAGGACTGGGAGGATTCGTTCCCCCTGCGCGGCGCGGACGGCAATTATCGCTGGTTCCTCTCGCGCGCGGTGCCGATCCGCGACGAGGCCGGCGAGATCCTCTGGTGGTTCGGCACCAATACCGACGTGACGGCGATGCGCGAGGCCGAGCAGCGGATCGAGCTGCTGCTGCAGGAGGTCAACCACCGTTCGAAGAACCTGCTGGCGATCGTCCAGTCGCTTGCGCGGCGGGGCGATGCCGACAATGCCGATTTCGTCGAACGGCTGGAACAGCGCATCCAAGCGCTCGCCGCCAATCAGGACGTGCTGGTCAGCCGGGCCTGGGCGAGCGTTCCGGTGGGCGAGATGATCCGCGCGCAGTTGCGCTTCACCGGCGAGGGATCGCAGCAGGTCACGCTGGACGGGCCGGACGTGCTGCTTTCGCCCGGATCGGCCGAGGCGCTGGCCATGGCGATCCACGAGATGGCGACCAATGCGATGAAATACGGCGCGCTCTCCGTCCCGACCGGGCGAGTCGAGATCGCCTGGAACATCACGGACGATGATCGCGGCGACGGCGCTGGCGCGCGCTTCCACATCGCCTGGCGCGAGACGGGCGGCCCCGTCGTGACCGAACCCACCCGCAAGGGCTTCGGCAGCCGCATTATCGTCGATGTTCCGCGCGTGAAGCTGACCGCCCAGGTCACGGTGGCTTACCCGCCAGAAGGCTTCCGCTGGACGCTAAGCTGCGCGATCGGCGGGATTTCCTGAGGCTGCGGCGCGAATTCAGACGTCTCTGCGTCGGCCGCGCCAATGGTGTTGTCGCCTCGCGGATTCGCCGCTAGGCTCGATTCCGCGATGAAGGAACTGTTTCAACATACCGCGATCACCGATGGGATTGTCGTGCGCGTCGCCGTCAATTTCCTGCCGGAGCAGTCGCGGATCGAGGCGGGCAAGTGGTACTGGGTGTACCACATCCGCATCGAAAACGATTCCGACCAGACGGTGCAACTGCTCAAGCGGCACTGGCGGATCACCGATGGCACCGGCAAGGTCAGCCTGGTCGAAGGTGACGGTGTCGTGGGCGAGCAGCCCGTGCTGGCGCCCGGCCGCAGCCATGACTACGTTTCGGGCTGCCCGCTCTCCACGCCGCAAGGCAGCATGGAAGGGTATTACACCTTTCGCCGCGAGAACGGCACGCTGGTCAAGGCCGCGATCCCCTATTTCCCGCTGGCCGCTCCCGCCACCGCGGGCTGACCGCGCGGCGGAGCGGGAATCGCTTAAGCCATTGCCGTGCCACGGGCTTGGCCATAGGGAAGCGCCATGAAGCGCACGCATTTGCCTCTCAATGCCCTGCGCGTGTTCGACGCGGCGGCGCGCCACTTGTCGTTCACGCGCGCGGCGGACGAGCTTGCGGTCACGCCCGCCGCAGTCGGCCAGCAGATTCGCGCGCTGGAAGACCTGCTGGGCGTCGTGCTGTTCCGCCGCACCAGCAAGGGCCTGGAACTGACCGACGAGGCCGGCGCCGGGCTGGAAGCATTGCGCAGCGGGTTCCTCCATTTCGAGGATGCGGTGCAGGCGATGCAGGCCGGGCAATCCAGCCATGTCTACACTATCGCCGCGCCGCGCGAATTCTTCGCCGCCTGGCTGGCGCCGCGCCTGGCCGCGTTCCGCCGCGCCAACCCGCAAGTACGCTATGTGCTGGTCGATGGCGAGATGACCGATTTCACCGAGGCCAATCTCGATCTGGCGGTGCGCTGGACCGAGGGGCCGGGCGATCTGGAAGGCGTGCCGCTGGGCACGGCCGAGCGCGTGGTGATCGGCGAGGGTGACTGGATCGGCTGGCCCGGCGATCCGACGCCCGGCAGCGACGGCGAAAGCGCGGGCGAGGAGGCGAAGCCGCCGGTCATGGTCAGCGATGCGGGCCAGGCGCTCAGCGCCGCGCTTTCCGGGCTGGGCCGGGCGCGGATTCCGGCATTGCTGACCTGGGCGCTGGCCGCAAGCGGCGGAATGCCGGACGCGGGCGTGCCCGAACCGTGCCGGCGCGGATACTGGCTTGTCGCGCCGCTGCCGCAGTGGCGGCAGAAGAAAGTGCGCGAACTCGTCGCCGCATTGACCGCCGGGGCGTAGCTCGCGGCGTTGACGGGTTCCGCCCGTGGCGGCAGCTTCCTTTCGCGGAAACCGCCGCAGGAGGATGCCCGATGCGTTTCAACCGACAATTGTGGCCGCTTGGCCTTGCCGCTGTCGCTCTTGCCGCCATGCCTTTCGCCAGCCGCGCGCAGGACAAGGCGGCCGCGCGGACCACGCCGCCTTCGCCGCCGTCTGCCGCGCCATCTCCGGTCGAAGGGTGGGACGAGCTGATCGAAAGCCTGCGCACGCTGCCCGGCCGCATGTTGGAAAGGCTGCCCGCCGAAGCGCGCGCCGATCCGCAAGTGCGCCAGGAAGTGGGCCGGCTGGCGCTCGAAGCGCTGGCCACTTCGGCGATCGAGGCGATCGGCGCCGATGGCGACGCGCCGGTCTTCCTCCCTTCGATCGGGCAAGTGCTGAACGTCGGCCAGCCCAATGCCGATACCGTCTACAAGACCGCCAATATCAAGCCGGGCGAAAGCTATCGCATCACCGGGCGGCAGGGCACGGCGACGCTGGCGGTGATTGCCCAGGTGGTGCCGGGCAGCAACGACCGGCCGCACCTCGATCTCTCGACGCTCAGGCTGGACGGCGAAGGCCGGTTCGACGTGCTGGTCGCGCCGGAAAAGCCCGCGGGCCATGCGGGCGACTTCTGGCAGCTCAGCCCGCAGGCGACGCGCCTGATGCTGCGGATCGTCGAGGCCGACTGGAGCCGCGAGGTCCAGCCCACCATCGCGATCGAGCGGGTGGGCGCGCCGATGGGCCGCCCGCGCCTTTCCGCCGCCGATCTGGAAGCCCGCCTGCGCGCCTTGCCCAAGGCGACCGATTTCATCGCGCTGCTGTTCGTCGCCCGCGTGCAGAGCCTAGCGGACGAAGGCTATGTCAACAAGTTCAAGGTCATGGTTCCGCCCGAAGGCGCGCTGGCCAGCCAGTTCTATTATGACGGCGTCTACGATCTGGCCGACGACGAAGCACTGATCGTCGAATCCCCGGTGCCCGCGACGTGCCGTTACCGCTCGCTGATCCTGACCAACGCGCTATACGAAACCACTGACTGGACCAACAACCATTCCAGCCTCAACGCCGCGCAGGCCGCGCCTGATTCCGACGGCAAGCTGCGCATCATCGTTTCGGCCAAGGACCCCGGCGTGAAGAACTGGCTCGATACCGCCGGCTATCCGCGCGGGATCATCCAGGGCCGCTGGACCGGGTGCGACAGCCAGCCGATCCCCAGTACCAGGAAGGTCAAGCTCAAGGATCTGATGAAGGCACTGCCCCGCGACGTGGCGACCGTCACGCCCGATGAGCGCCAGCAGATCATCCGCGAACGCAGCCGCGCCTATCAGCAGCGCGCGCTCTGGTGAGGCCGCCGTGCCAGCGAAAGGGCCCCGGAACCGATGGTTCCGAGGCCCTGATCGCGGCTTGAGGCAAAGTCAGGCGCGGCTCAGAAGCCGAGTTCCGCGATCTTGCCGTCGAAATTGCCGCCCAGCAGGTTGTTCGCCTTGGCCAGCTTGTCCTGCGGCACGCCGGCGAGATAGCCGTCGATGATCCGCTGGTAATTGCTGATCAGGCCTTCGACGTCCTTCGACAGGCGCATGAATTCAAAGCCCTTGGCGTGCAGGCCCTTCTGCTGGATCGGGATGTTCGAATAGTCCTGCCGGGGGATCGGCGGGAAATCGGGGCTGTCATAAGGCAGCACGATCGGCTCCATCACCGGCTCGGGCTCTTCGCCCTCGGGGAAGAAGGTGAGCGACCAGATCTCGAAGAAGCAGCTTTCCGGTCCCAGCGGACGGATGCGATAGGCCGACATCGAGCTGAAATAGGGCAGCAGGAAGTAATGCGGGAAGAGGAACTCGACCGCGTTGATCGGGTCCGACTGCGAGACGGCGCACAGATCGGGGATCGGCTCGCCCTTGGCTTTCAGCTTCTCGCTGATCTGGTGCATGACCATGCCCAGCCAGGTCATCACCGCCAGGTTCTTGTCCTCGGGCAGCCCCTCGGTCACGTCGGCGAGCGTCTTGGCGATCTCCACTTCCTTTTCGTGGATCATGCCGGCCATGCCTTCGCTCAGCAGTTCCATCGAACGGATCTGGATATCGATGTTCTCGCGCAGCGAAAGCTCGGGATCGGCCAGTTCCAGCACCGGCTTGCGTTCCCGCTTGTACATCCCGTCATAGAGCATCGGCGCGGCGTGCTGGAGCTGCGGATGCGTCTGCATCACATGGTAGCCTTCCATGAAGGCTTCCATCGCGATCTTCCAGTTGGCGGGAAGCACCGCGCCATAGCACCATTCGGCGCGCAGATGCTGCACGTGGTGCGCTTCGAGCCGATCCGCCACCGGGCCCAGCGATTCCTTCACCGAAGGCGCATCGTCATCGTGGTTGATCCACACGCAGCCGCCCCAGACTTCCGCCCGGCAGGGGATGAGGTTGATATCGTCCTCATCCATCTGGCGTTCGCTGAACAGGTGCTTGCCGTAGACCAGCGTGTTCTCGCCATCCATGTTCCAGCGCCAGCCATGGAACGGGCAGACGAACCCGGTCTTGGCGCAGTTGCCGTGGGCGGTGGGGTGCGACGAGCCCAGCGGGGCACCGCCGGCGAACGGCACGCCGCGATGGCGGCAGGCGTTGTGGAACGCCTTCACGCCGCTTTTCGTGCGCACGACGATCACCGACTTGCCGACGTTCTCGTACTCGATCCAGTCGCCGACCTCGGGAATCTGCTCATCGCGGCAGGCCATCTGCCAGACATGGGGCCACAGATTATCAAGCTCGGCCTGATAGAAGTCCGCGTCGAAGTAGCGCTGGACCGGGATCCGTTCAGGATCGTCTATCGGGAAAGGGACGGCCCGCAGGCCCCCATCGGCTGATTTGAGCACTCCCACACCTCTTTGCTTGTGAGTCTTTTCGCGTTGAACGATGGTACAGCACCACGAAAGCCACGCAATGGCTCACATCGCGCGAACCATCGCCCGAACGTTTCTTGCGGCGGAACGGCCGGCGGGATCGTGGCGCCGGCCGGGATCAGCGCAAGGGCGCGCTCTTGGCAGGTTCGCGCCGAACGCCTAGACCGGGAAGTCAAGGCGCGCCAAAGCCTTGGGAGAATTCAGGACCGGAGCAACGCTTGCCCAAGCCACCGCCATCACCCCCGCCCGCGCCGCGCCGCCGCCGGCGCAGTTCCGGGGAAGTGGCCGATCGCATCCTGGAAGCCGCCGCCGAGGAGTTCGAGCTGTCGGGCTACAGCGGCGCCACCACCGCCGCCATCGCGCGCCGCGCCGAAGTGACCGAGGCGCAGATCTTCCGGTTCTACGCCTCCAAGCAGGACCTGTTTCGCGCGGCGATCTTCCGGCCGCTCAATCGTCATTTCGCCGAGTTCCAGGCGCGCAGCACCGCCACCAGGGGCGATGGCGCGGCCGGGGCCAGTCCGGGGCGCGATCTGGCCCGCGCCTATATCGGCGAATTGCAGGACTTCATGGAGCGGCATTCGCGCATGTTCATGTCGCTGATCGTCGCTTCGGCCTATTCGCCCGACACCGCCGGCAATGTCACCGAGATGGAAGGGCTGCGCGCCTATTTCCAACGCGGCAAGGCGATGATGGCCGCCCGCGTGGGCGAGGATGCCAGAGTCGCGCCCGAACTGATGGTGCGCGTGTCCTTCGCGGCGGTGCTGGCCAACCTCATGTTCCGTGACTGGCTGTTCCCGCCGGGCCTTGCCAGCGACGCGGAGATCCGCGAGGCGATCATTGACTTCGTGATCCAGGGGATCGAGGCGAACGGCCCGGTCTCCGGGCTTTAGGGCCGCGCGCCATTCCGCCCTGACGGCCTGCAAATGGCGATTTTCCGCGCTTCCGGTGCTCACGTACCCTTGGTACGCTGCGCTCCGGCTCATGAAAAACCCCCATTTTCGCCGCGTCATCTTCTGAATGGCGCGCGGCCCCAGAGCGTGATCGCGGCCCCGATGGCGCCACATTGCCCGCTTGATGCCGGGCGCCGCTTGGCTTAGCCCCCGCGCCACCGGCCAGACAAAGGCGAGCCGTTCAACCCAATTCCGGCCTGACCAACCAGGAGAGACCCATGGCGTTCAAGACCCGCGTTACCGAAATGCTCGGCATCGAGCATCCCATCGTCCAGGGCGGGATGCAGGGCGTGGGCCTTGCCGAACTGGCGAGCGCGGTGTCGAACGCGGGCGGGCTGGGCACGCTGACCGCGCTGACCCAGCCGAGCCCCGAAGCGCTGCGCGAGGAGATCGAGCGCTGCCGGTCGATGACCGACAAGCCCTTCGCGGTGAACATCACCGTGCTGCCGACGATCCTGCCGCCCGATTACAAGGCTTATGCCCAGGCCGCGCTCGACGGCGGGATCAGGATCATCGAGACCGCCGGCACGCAGGAAGTGCGCGAGATCTGGGAAATGGTGAAGCCCCACGGCGTCACCATCCTGCACAAGTGCACCGCCGTGCGCCACGCGCTTTCGGCCGAGCGGCACGGCTGCGACATCATCTCGATCGACGGCTTCGAATGCGCCGGCCATCCCGGCGAGGACGACATCCCCGGCCTGATCCTGATCCCGGCGGCGGCCGACAAGGTGAATATCCCGATGCTCGCCTCGGGCGGGTTCGGCGATGGGCGCGGGCTCGTCGCGGCGCTGGCGCTGGGCGCCGAGGGGGTCAACATGGGCACGCGCTTTTGCGCCACCAAAGAGGCGCCGATCCACGACAACATCAAGGCGCTCTATGTCGAGAACGACGAGCGGGGCACCAACCTGATCTTCCGCAAGTTCAAGAACACCGCGCGCGTCGGCAAGAACTCGGTCTCCGACGAGGTGGTCGAGATCTCGGCCCGCCCGGACGCGGTGTTCGAGGACATCAAGCACCTCGTCGCCGGTGCGGTCGGCCGCGAGATGCTCAAGAGCGGCGATGTCGATGCGGGCATCTTCTGGGCCGGCATGGTGCAGGGCCTGATCCACGATATCCCGACCTGCCAGGAACTGATCGACCGGATCATCGGCGATGCCGAGGCGATCGTGCAGGGCCGGCTTTCCGGTATGCTGGCCTGAACGGAGCGCAGCCCATGACGTATGAACGCATCCTCTATTCGCTGAAGGACGGGGTCGCGCGCATCGCGCTGAACGACCCCAGGACGATGAACGGCGTGACCGAGGCGATGGGCCACGAGATGGTCGATGCTTTCGATCGCGCTTCGCGCGAGGCGCGCGCGGTGCTGGTGACGGGCGAGGGCAAGGGCTTCTGCTCGGGCGCGAACCTGGCCGATGCGGTCGCCATGCTGGACGATCCGATGCGCGATGTGGGCGGCCAGCTCGATCGCGCGTTCAATCCTGTGCTGGTGGCGATCAAGCGGATGGAACAGCCGGTCGTCACCGCCATTCGCGGCCCGGCGGCGGGTTTCGGCGCGGGCCTGGCGGCGGCGGGCGATATCGTCATGCTGTCGGACAACGCCTATTTCTTCTGCGCCTTCCGCCATGTCGGCCTCGTGCCCGATGGCGGCGCGTCCTACCTCCTGAGCAAGGCGGTGGGCCGCGTGCGCGCGATGCAGATGATGCTGCTGGGCGAGAAGCTGCCGGCGGAAAAGGCGCTGGAATGGGGGCTGGCGACCATGGTCGTGCCCGATGCCGAGCTGGACGACAAGGCCATGGCCATGGCGAAGGAATTGGCCAGCGGCGCCCGCTCGCTGGGCATCATCAAGCGCATGGCCTGGGACGCGCTCGATGCCAGCTTCGAGACCGCGCTCAACATCGAGCGGCGCGGCCAGCGCGAGGCGGGCCGCACCGAGGATTTCGTCGAAGGCATCAAGGCTTTCGGCGAGAAGCGCAAGCCGCAGTTCAAGGGGCGCTGAGCGGGCCGGTCAGGCGGGAGGGGCGATCAGGGCCTCAGCCGCAGGGCGTAGGACGGATCGCCGCGGTCGCGCGTGCCGCCCCAGCTCCCCAGCCCCTGGTCGTCGGGCAGCAACGCGTCGGTGCGGGTGAAATCGACCAGCATCTTGCGCCGCGCGATCCGCCACGCGCCCTCGCGACGTTCCATCCGGTCGATATAGCGGCCATAGGCGACGAAATCGCGCTCCGGCCCGCTATCGTCGGCGGCGATGCGGTGCGAGGATATCGTGTAGTGCTCGGCCCAGGCGGCATCGCCGTCCACCTCGACCAGCTGGTTGCCGGTGTTGTGCCATGTCACCGTGTATTTGCTCAGGATCACCCGGCCGAGCGCGATGAAGGCGTCCACGTCCATCGGCTCGTGCAGTTCGATCACCGCGCCGGGGTGGAAGCAGCCGCGCATCAGCTCCTCGTCGCGGCGGTCGTTGGCCCGGCAGAAGCGCAAGTGCACGTCGCGGATCTCAGCTTCGGCGATCACCTCGTCGATAGTCTTGGGCATGGGCCTCTCCCTTCCTGCGCCGGGCATCGTGCCCGACCGGTTCAGATGATGCGGGCTTCCTCCAGCGCGGCGATGCGCGCGTCGTCATAGCCCAGTTCGTTCAGGATCTCGCGGTTGTGCTCGCCCAGCATCGGCGGCGCCATGCGGATGCTGGCCGGGCTCTCGCTCATCCGGGCGAGGGGGCTTTCGATCAGGTCGACATAGCCGGCTTCGGCCCAGGCGTGCGGCGTGCGGGCGCGCAGGTTGCGGTGCCGCACCTGCTCGTCCTCCCAGACGTCGGCCAGCTCGTTGTACTTTGCCGCGGGAATGCCTTCGCCATCGAGCATGGCCTGCACTTCGGCCGTGGGGAACTGGCGGCTCCAGGCGTTGATGATCTCCATCAGCTCGGCCCGGTTGGTCTTGCCGCGCTTGAAGTTGCTGTCGAAGCGCGCGTCGGTGAACAGCTCGGGCTGGCCCATCAGCACGGTGAGGCGGCGATAGTGCTCGTCGGTGCCGGCGGTGAGGTAGATGATGCCGTCCGAACAATAGATCAGGTCGGCCGGGCCGCCGCCGTTGCCGCCGTTGCCCAGGCGCGGCGGCGCGTTGCCGCTGATCAGGTAGTCCTGCATGATATGGCTGACCATCGCCACCGAGCTGTCGAGCAGGGCGATGTCGATATACTGCCCTTCGCCGGTCCGGTTGCGGTACATCAGCGCGCCCAGGATCGCGAGCGCGGTGTTGTGGCCGGTGACGAAATCAACCAGGCTGGGCCCGGTCTTGAGCGGGCCGGCGCCGGGCTGGCCTTCGGGAATGCCGGTGACCGCCATCATCCCGCCCGTGGCCTGGAACAGCCCGTCATAGCCGGGGCGCGCGGCCATCGGGCCATCCTGGCCGAAGCCGGTGACCGAGCAGTAGATCAGCCGGGGATTGATCGCTTTCAGGCTCTCGTAGTGGAGGCCGAAGCGCTTGAGATCGCCCACCTTGTAGTTCTCGATCAGCACGTCGGCGGTTTCGACCAGCTTCTTGAGGATCTCCTGCCCCTCGGGCTTGGAATGGTTGAGCGTGACCGAGCGCTTGTTGCGGTTGGACACGGTGAAGAAGCTGGAGTGGCGCGTTTCGATGCCGTCCTTGCCCGGAACCCAGGAAAAGCCATAGCCGCGCCCGTCGTCGCCCACGCCGGGCCGCTCGATCTTGATGACATCCGCGCCCAGATCGCCCAGGATCTGCGCGCCCACCGGCGCGGCGAAGACGCGGCTCATGTCGATGACGCGGATGCCCGAAAGCGCGCTCTTGCTGGTATTGGTCATGAAAAAATCCTCGCCGCAGTCCTTGTGGTCGTCTTTGCCGGCCGAATCCCGGAGTCGGCTTTTCCTGTCCCTAACCATGTCATCCGCGCGGGTGAAGGGGGTGGGTACCCAACGATGTTGTGCAATTGCGGCAAATGCGGGTAGGCGCGAAGAAGCATGACGCGTTTCGGTCGCCGGGCGATTGACTCGGTGAAGGCAGGCTCGGCGGGCGGGGAGAGGCATATGGCACGGATCTGGAAGCCGCGCGCGGGCATCGCAATGCTGGGCGCCCTGACGCTGGCGACACTCGCGCTCTCGGGCGGGGCGCTGCTCGCCGCGGGGTCGGCTGACGACGGCGCGGACTGGCCGGCCTATGGCCGCACCGGCGCGGCGCAGCATTACAGCCCGCTGGCCGAGATCGACCAGGGCAATGTCGCGCGGCTGGGGCTGGCCTGGTCGCTGGACCTGCCGCTGGGCAATACGCAAGTGCAGCCGCTTGCGGTCGATGGCGTGCTCTATTTCGCCACCGGGCTCAGCGTCGTGCGCGCGGTCGATGCGGCGACGGGGCGGCAATTGTGGGAATACGATCCGCAGGCCGCGGGGAAGGCGGGCAAGAACCTGCGCTTCGGCTGGGGCGTGCGCGGCATCGCTTTCGCGCAAGGCAAGGTCATCACCGGCACGCAGGACGGCCGCCTGATCGCGATCGACGCCATGACCGGCAAGCCGGTGTGGAGCGTGCAGACTTATCCGTCGGACTATCCGGCCTACATCAGCGGCGCACCTCGGGTGTTCGGCGACAAGGTGCTGATCGGCTATGGCGGCACCGCCGGGCCGACGCGCGGCTATGTCACCGCCTATGACGTCGCCACCGGCCAGCAGCGTTGGCGCTTCTGGACCGTGCCGGGCAACCCCGCCGATGGCTTCGAGAACGAGGCCATGAAAATGGCCGCCAGGACCTGGGCCGGCGAATGGTGGAAATTCGGCGGCGGCGCCGACGTGTGGAATGCCACGGCCTATGATCCCGAGACCGACACGGTCTATATCGGCACCGGCAGCGGCTATCCATGGAACCGCCAGTTGCGTAGCGCCGATGCCAAAGGCGATCGCGGCGACAACCTGTTCGTCTGCTCGATCATCGCGCTCGACGGCAAGACCGGCGCCTACAAGTGGCACTATCAGGTCGTGCCCGGCGAGACCTGGGATTTCGACGCGACGATGGACATGGAACTGGCCGACATCACGATCGCCGGCAAGCCGCGCAAGGTGCTGATCCAGGCGCCCAAGAACGGCTTTTTCTATGTGATCGACCGGATCACCGGCCAGTTGATCTCGGCCGAGCCGTTCGTGCCTGTGACCTGGGCCAAGGGGATCGATCCGAAGACCGGGCGGCCGATCGAGGCCGAAGGCGCGCGCTATCGCGATGGCGGGATGGTCTTCCTCCAGCCTTCGGGCATGGGCGGGCACAACTGGATGCCGATGGCCTACAGCCCGAAAAGCGGGCTGGCCTATATCCCCGCCAACCAGTTCGAGATGGGCTATGGCGACGGCAGCAAGACCTGGACGATCCCTACCGACCGCACCGTCAGTGGCGCGGTGAACATCGCCGGGGGCGAGGCGATGGGGCGCTCCAGGGCGACCGGCGCGCTGCTGGCGTGGTCGCCGGTGACGCAAAAGCCGGTGTGGCGGGTCGAGCATCCCAGCTATCTCAATGGCGGCGTGCTGGCGACGGGCGGCGGTCTCGTGTTCCAGGGCACGGTCGATGGCTATCTCACCGCCTATGCCGCCGATAGCGGCAAGGTGCTGTGGCGCTTCGATGCCGGCGCGCCGCTCATGGGCACGCCGATCGCCTACAAGGCGAACGGGCGCGAATATGTCAGCGTGATCACCGGGCTGGGCATGAACCTGGTCGCTTCGGCCGGGGCGATCATGGGCCCGGATTTCGAGCGGCGCTATCGCCTCGATCCGCAGACGCAGGCGCGGCGCGTGCTGACCTTCGCGCTTGGCGGCAAGGGCACGCTGCCCGCGCCGGCCAGCCCGGCTCCGCCGGTCGCGGCAGCGGACACGCCGTTCGACAAGGATGCGGCGATGATCGGGCTCTATGCCTTCGCGGCCCATTGCGGCACGTGCCACGGCGCGCTGGCGATCGGCAGCACGCAGGGGCCGGACTTGCGCCGATCGCCGCTGATCCTGGATCGCGCCGCTTTCGCGCAAGTGGTCAAGGCCGGCGCGCTCGAAGCGCGGGGGATGCCGCGGTTCGGCGAGTTCGAGGACGGCAAGGTGGAAGGGCTGCGCCAGTACCTGCTGCAACGCTCGGCCGAGCTGGCGCGCGATCAGGCGGGCCAATGAGACTTATGAACCGCAAGGAGACAAGCGAATGATCGGATATGCACTGGTGGGCAGCAACGACTTGCCCAAAGCCCTGGAATTCTACGACCAGCTTTTCGCCGCGATCGGCGCGAGCAAGGTGTTCGATCATCCCAGCGGCGGGCGCGTCTATGGCGCCGGTCCCGACAAGCCGATGTTCGGCGTCGTCGCCCCGGCCAATGGCGAGGCCGCGACCTTCGGCAACGGCACGATGATCTCGTTCCTGCTGGATTCGATCGAGCAGATCGAGACCATGTACGCAAAGGCGATCGCGCTGGGCGGCAGCGACGAGGGCGGGCCGGGCTGGCGCGGCGAGCCGGGCGGGTTCTATGGCGCGTATTTCCGCGATCTCGACGGCAACAAGCTTTGCGCTTACCGGGTGGGGCCAGCGTGATTCCAGCGAGAGAAGAGGGACAGGAAATGAAGGTTGCGATCATCACCGGCGCCGGCAGCGGCATCGGCCTGGCGACGGCGAAGATGCTCCATGACGAAGGCATGGCGGTGGTGGGCGTCGGGCGCGACAAGGGCAAGCTGGCGACGCTTGAACAGGCGATCGGCAATCCCGATCAGGTTCTGGCCATCTCGGCCGACCTGATCGATCCGGCCGCCCCCAAGGCGATCGTCGAGGCCGCGCTGGACAAGTTCGGACGGATCGATTGCCTGGTGAACAACGCCGGGATCGGCAGCCCCAAGCCGCTTGACGAGACCGACGACGAAACGCTCGACAGCTTCCTCGACATCATGCTGGTCGCCCCGTTCCGGCTGTGCCGCGATGTGATCCCGCACCTTGGCGCGGGGTCGAGCGTGGTCAACGTCACGTCCACGTTCGCCCATGTCGGCGGGCGGCGCGGCGGCGCCTATTCGGCGGCCAAGGGCGGCCTCAAGTCGCTGACCGAGCACATGGCCTGCGAATATGGCCCGCGCGGCATCCGTTCGAACTGCGTCGCGCCGGGGGTGACGCGCACCGACATGGTCGCCCACCGTTTCGAGGACGAGGCGTTCAAGCGCATCAATGTGGAAACCACGCCTTATCCCCGCCTGGCCGAGCCCGAGGACATCGCCAGCGTGATCGCGTTCCTGTGCCTTCCCGGCAGCGAGATGATCAACGGCCAGTCGATCGTCGTCGATGGCGGCTGGACGCGCACGAAATACCTCAGTCCCCGCGTCACCCGCACGACCTGGATCGAGCCCGACGCATGATCGCGGCGGCTTCGCCAGGGACAAGCCCTGGCGGCTGTATCGTTTGCCAATGAGAGGGCGAGCGGGTGGCGGAACCAGTTCCTCCCCCTGACGGGGGAGGACACGGCAGCCCGCGCAACCGCGTCTGCAAACGATGCCATCACCATTGCCTTGGCGCGCGGGCTCGGGAATAGTCGCGGGCAAAGGCGGCGGGAGAGGAATCGATGATCAGGGGCATCCATCATATCGGCATGAACTGCCGCGACCTTGCGCGGATGAAACGCTTCTACCGGGAGGCTTTCGGTTTCGCGCCGGTGGACGAGGAAGGTTTCGGCTGGTCGGGCGAGCCGGTGATGGACCTGATCGTCGATGTGCCCGGATCGGCCGCCAAGGGGTGTATGCTGCGCGCCGGGCAGTGCTATCTCGAACTGTTCGAATATAGCGCCCCGCCGCCCCAATTGGACAAGCCGCTGCGCCCGTTTGACCGGGGCTACACCCATTTCTGCGTCGATGTGACCGATATCGAGCACGATATCGCCCACCTCAAGCGCTGCGGCATGACCTTCAACGATCGCGACTTCGTCGATGCCGGCCATGTGAAGACGCTTTACGGCTACGATCCCGAAGGCAACGTGATCGAGGTGCAGCAATGCGCGCCGGGCAACGGCTTCACCCTGGAGGATCTCAAGGCCGGCGCGGACGCGGCCTGAGATGGCAGGCCCGATATCCTTCGCCGGCCGGGTGGCGATCGTCACGGGCGCGGGCGGCGGCATCGGCCGGGCGCACGCGCTGGAGATCGGCCGGCGCGGCGGCATGGTGTTGGTCAACGACCTGGGCGGCAATGTCGAGGGGGCGGGCGGCTCGGCGGCGATGGCCGAACAGGTTGCCGGGGAAATCCGCGCCGCCGGCGGCCAGGCGGTGGCAAGCGGCGCAAGCGTCGCCACCAGCGCGGGCGCGGCGGCGATCGTCGAGACGGCGCTGGCCGCGTTCGGGCGGATCGACGTGCTGGTCAACAATGCAGGCAACATGCGCGTCGCGCGGATCGAGGATACCAGCGACGAGGATTGGGACGCGCTGATCGCCACCCACCTGTCGGGCAGCTTTCGCATGACGCGCGCCGTCTGGCCGCACATGAAGGCGCAAGGCTATGGCCGCATCGTCTATACCGCATCCAGCGCCGGGCTGTTCGGCGTGGAGATGCAGGGCGCCTATGCGGCGGCCAAGGCGGGCATCGTCGGGCTGATGAACGTCGCCGCGATCGAGGGCGGGGAGCACGGCATCCTGGCCAACGCGATCCTGCCCAACGCCATGAGCCGCATGGCCGACAAGGTGGCCGAGGACTGGGATCCCGCGGTCACCGCCCGCGGCGCGGCGATGATCGAGGCTTTCGGCAATGCGATGAACCCGGAATTCAACACGCCGCTGGCGGTCTGGCTGGCCAGCGAGGCGTGCCATTCCACCCACCGCATCTATTCGCAGGCGCTGGGGCGCAACGCGCGGGTCTTCATCGGTGTCGTCCCCGGCTGGCAGGCCCAGCGCCAGAGCGCGCCCAGCGTGGAGGAGATCGCCGAGCACTGGGATGCCATCGTCGATACCGCGCACGGCTTTACCACGCCCGCATCGCCGCACGAGGAACTGGGCGGCGTGATCGCGGCCTTTCCCGGCCCGGCATGAAAGTAGCGCCGCATAATAGACGCGCGGGCAAGGGAGAGGGGCGGAACCAATGGACATGATCGCAAGGAAGCAGCGCGCGCGGCGCGAGTTCCGGCAGCACTGGACGATGATCCTGGCCGCCGCGATCGGCTTCTCGTTCACTTCGGTCATCACTTCGGCCACCGGCCTGTTCCTGGAGCCGATCAGCCGCGAATTCGGCTGGAGCCGCACGCTGGCATCCTCGGGCGTTTCGATCACCGCCGTGCTCACCTTCCTGTTCTCGCCGCTGTTCGGCGTGTTCATCGACAAGTGGGGGACGCGGCGCATGGCGCTGCCCGGCCTCGTGCTGATGGCGGTGGTCATCGCCTCGCTCAGCTTGCTGGACGGGTCGCACTGGCAGTGGTTCGCGATCTGGACGGTCTATGCCCTGGCCGCGCTCGCCACCAAGTCCACCGTGTGGACGGCGGCGGTGAACAGCACGTTCGATGCCGGGCGCGGGCTGGCGCTGGGCCTCGTGCTGTCGGGCAGCGCGCTGGCGCAAGGCATCACCCCGCCGCTGACCAATTACCTGATCGACGCGCACGGCTGGCGCATGGCCTTCGTCTGGCTGGGCACCGGCTGGGGGGCGATCGCCTTCATCCTGTGCCTGCTCTGGCTGCGCGACGGCTATGACATCAGCCGCCGCGCCCGCGCCGCCGATCCCGACGCGGCGGCCCGCAAGGCGCCGCTGCTCGATGTGCCGGGGCTGTCGGTGAGCGAGGCCTGGCGCAGCGTGGCGCTCTGGCGGATCTCGATATCCACGTTCGTCATCATGGTCGCGACGATCGCGCTGGTGGTCCACCAGATCCAGATCCTGGGCGAAGTCGGCGTCGACCGGAAGACGGCGGCCTTCTATGCGGGCGCCGCCGGCCTTACCGGGATCGTCGGCAAACTGGTGACGGGCGCGCTGCTCGATCGCTTTCCGGCGCGCTGGGTCGGCGGGGTGACGATCACGGCCACTTCGCTCACTTTCGTGCTGCTGCTGGTGCCGCAGGCGCCGACGGCGGTGATCGTCCTGGCCATGATGATCAACGGCTATGCCGGCGGCACCAAGCTGCAACTCGTCGGCTATCTGACCGCGGCCTATTCGGGGATGCGCAATTTCGGCACGATCTTCGGCGCCATGGCCAGCCTGATCGCGGCGGGATCGGGGCTGGGTCCGGTGCTGGGCGGGCTGATCTATGATACTTACGGCAATTACGCGCCGATGCTGTGGGGCGGCTTCGCGGTGACGCTGCTCAGCGCCTTCCTGCTGTTCGGGCTGGAGGATTACCCGGTGTGGCAGCGCGAGCCGAAGCCGACGCCAGCCTGATCGCCGGCCCTATTGCGAGGTTTCGATCGCCGAGGCCGATTCGCGGGCGATCAGGTGCGGCACATAGCGCGGCGGCAGGGGCGCCGCGCCGGGATCGACCAGCCGTTCGGCCGCCGCGCGCGCCATCTGCGTCCAGGGCACATGCACCGATGTGAGCGGCGGCGTGACTTGCGCGGCCAGCGGCTCGTCGCCGAAGCCGATCACCGACAGGTCCTCGGGCACGGCGATCCCCATGGCGCAGGCGGCGCGGATCACGCCGGCCGCCATCACATCGTTGCAGGCGATGATCGCGGTGGGGCGCGGGCTGACTTCCAGCAGCAAGCGGCCGGCGGCGACCCCCGAATCGAGGCTGTAATCGCCGTTGGCGATCAGCGCGGGCCCCCGGTCCAGCTCATGATCGGCCATCGCGTCGAGATAGCCCAGCTCGCGCTGGCGCGATTCGCGCGAGTGCTCCGGCCCGGCGATCAGGCCGATCCGGCGATGCCCCGCGCGCACCAGCGCATCGACCGTTTCGGCCATCGCGGCGCGCTCGTCCGCCGCGAAGCAGGCGGGATCGTCCGGCGCCGACACGCCCAGCCGGACGCAGGGCGTATCGGCCGCCAGACAGCGCGCCGCCAGCGCCGGATTGCCCGACAGGGGCGGCACCAGCAGCACGCCGGCGGGGCGGTGGCGTTCGAGAAATTCGGCAAGCCGCGTCTCGGGATCGCCCGCCAGCGCGCGCAGCACCAGCGCATAGTCGCCGCCTTCCAGCGCTTCGTGGATGCCTTGCTCGATCAGGGCCAGAATCGCCGGGGATGTGCCATCATGGATCAGCGCGATGCTGAAATTGCGCCCGCGGGCCAGGGCGCGCGCTTGCGGATCGGGGACATAACCGGTCTCGGCGATGACCGCCTCGACCTTGCTGCGCGTCGCCTCGCTCAGCAGCGGGGAATGGTTGATCACGCGGCTTACCGTCTTCTTCGAGACACCGGAAAGGCGCGCGACTTCGTTGATGGTGATCCGTGACACATTCATGGCATGGCGCTTCGGGGTGCCCGCATCCAAGGCCAGTTGTCCCCGATTTGGCTTCGCGCCGCTCCCAAATCGGATCGGTTGCGGATCGCCGCCACTGTGGCTAGGCGTTTTCGAGCCCCCCACGATATCCCAGGCATATGGATGGCAGCGACAAGAGCGCAACGACATTACGGAATGGATTGGCTGCGTATCGGCGCGTTTGGTCTGCTCATCATCTACCACGTCGGCCTTGTCTTCGCCCCGTGGAATTTCGAGCCGAAGGACCGCGCCGCATACGAATGGGTCACGATTCCGCTGGTCTTCACCAATTCGTGGCGGCTCTCGCTGCTCTTTGCGATTTCGGGCTATGCCAGCGCGGCGCTGCTCGCGCGTGAACGCGTGGTCGGTGCGTTCCTGCGCAGCCGGCTGGCGCGGCTGGGCATTCCGCTGGCGTTCGGCACGGCGCTGATCGTCGCACCGCAGCCCTGGGCGGCGCTTGCCGGTGAGCACGGCTATCCGCATGGTTTCGGCTATTTCCTGATCCACGATTACTTCCGCTTCGGCCGGATCGACGGCGTGCTGGTGCCCGATTGGGCGCACTTGTGGTTCGTCGGCTACCTGCTGGTCTACACTTTCGTCCTGGGCGCGCTCTGGTCGCTGCCGCCGCACTTGCGATCGGCCTTGCGGCGCGGGGCGGAGCGGGTGCTGGCCGGGCCGTGGCTGCTGCCGGCGGGCATGGCCTTCGTCCTGGTGGCGCGCCTGCTGCCGCCGGGGTGGAGCGATACGCGCGCGCTGGTGGACGATGCCTCGGCGCACGCGGTCTATCTCTCCTCGTTCCTGTTCGGTGTCCTGCTGCGCCGGTCCGAGGCGCTGCGGCTGGCGATCCTGCGCCAGTGGAAGATCGCCGGCCTGCTGGGCCTGGCCGGCTACCTGGTGGTGGCCGGCTTCGAGGCGCGCTTCCACGGCTCGGTGCCGCGCGATCTGCTCGCGCCGTTCCTGATCGCGCGCGCGGTCCAGTCATGGGGCATGATCGTCGCGCTGTTCGGCATCGCCGATCGGTACTGGAACCGCGACGGCGCCTGGCGGGCGACGCTGGCCGAGGCGGTGTTCCCGTTCTACATCGTGCACCAGACGATCATCATGCTCGTCAACTTCTGGCTCGCGGATTCGGCGATCGGCGCGCCGGGCCGCTTCGCCATCCTGATCGCGGCGACGGCCGGCGGCTGCTGGCTGTTCTATCTGGTGGGGCGCGAGATCGGCCCGCTGCGCCCGCTGATCGGGCTGAAGCGCACGCACGCACGCGCCTTTCCGCTCCATGCGCCGGCGGAAGCAGTGCCGGCCGAATAGCGCCTTCGCCCCCGGCACGGCGGCCTGACCACCGCGCCGGGGGCGAAGGCGCCGGGGGGCGAAGGCGTCAGTCGCGCGCCAGCAGCAGTGCGGCGGCGAGCGGGCCGCCGCCCGAAGTCGCCACCGCGACCTTGGGATCGCCGGGAATCTGCCGCTCGCCCGCCGTGCCGCGAAGCTGCGTCACCGCCTCATGCGCGAAGCCGAAACCGTGGAGCCGACCGGCGCCCAACTGCCCGCCGAAGGTGTTGAGCGGCAATTCGCCGTCAATGGCGATGCGCGTGCCGCCCTCGATGAAGGCGCCGCCTTCGCCCTTGCCGACAAAGCCCAGCCCTTCGAGCCAGGTGATCGGCAGGAAGGCGAAGCCATCGTAGAACTGGATCGTATCGACGTCCCTGGGAGTGTAGTCGGTACGCTTCCACAAGTCCGCGCCGGTCTCGTAGGAGGCGGGCCATTCGACCTGGTCCCACGAATAGCGATCGACCGAGGCGGACATCGCGGCGATGCGCACCGGCGTGCACTTCACTTCGTCCAGCGCGTCGCCGGCCGAAACGATCACCACGGTGGCGGCATCGGTGAAGCGGTCACAGTCATAAAGGCACAGCGGCGATGTGATCATCCGCGCGGACATGTATTTGTCCAGCGTCAGCGCTTCCTTGGTGATCGCCCGCGCGCGCGGGTTCTTCATCGCATTGCGCGAGGCGTTGAGCGCGATCTGGCCAAGCTGCTCGCGCGTCATGCCATAGCGGTGCATGTGCCGCATGGCGTATTGCGCGGTCCAGCACGCGGCCGAAAGCGCCCAGAACGGTGAAGTCCATTGCGATGCGCCGTCCACCTCGTCGCGCCGCACCATCGGATATTCGTCGGGCCGAGAGAGTGCCGCCGCCTCATAGACGGTGCGGAAGCAGATGACGTGGCGGCACAGCCCTTCCTTCACCGCCTGCGCGGCGGTGCCGATGGCCGAAAGCTGCGCGCCCTGTTCCATCGCGCCGTTGTGCCATTTCGACTTGATGCCCAGCGCCTCGATGATCTCATCGCTGCCGACCGGCGAAAAGCCCAGGAAACTCGGCACCTTGCCGGGATACGTGAACACGCCGTCGATCTGTTCGACAGTCAGCCCCGCCTCGTCCAGCGCTTCGCGGATCGCGTCGATGGTGAGGAGCAGCGGATGGCGCTGCAGGCGCACGCCCACTTCGGACTGGCCGACGCCGGTGATATAGGCTTCCTTGCGTGCCATGGCTCAGTTCACCTTCTCGAACAGCGGATAGTGGATGCCGTTTTGCTCCTCGAACACGACGCGCACCTTGTCGTCGAACGTCACCGCCTCGACCGGGCAATTGACGATATTGGTGGTAAGGATCACGCCCGGCACGCCATCGAGCCGCACGCGGGCGATGACGAAGGGCACTTCCAGATCCTTGGCCCAGGGCTGGTAATTGATCGTGTAGCTGTCGATCTCGCCCGTGCCGGCGACGGCGTGGGGGGCGACGTTTTCCGAATGGCAGTGGCGGCAGATCGGCAGCGGCGGATGGGTGTATTCGCCGCAGTCACCGCACCGGGTGATGTTCAGCTTGCCTTCGGCGCCACCTGTCCAGAACGGGCGGTTCACCGCATCGAGGCGCGGCTTTGGACGTGGTGGATTCATCGGTCCTGTCTCCCAAGGTTTGCCCGATCAGTCCGGGCGCGGCGGCGCGGCGTCAAGTGCGGGCAGGCGGGCCGGCCGCAATCATCGCGCCCGCGTTTCGTCGTGGCTCACCTGACGGCGGGCATGATCTCTTCGGCGACCCACTGCGTGTAGTCATAGTATTCCTGGATGTGCCTGACTGCCGGGATCGGCACCGAACTCCAGGTGACGCCCAGGTCTTCCAGCCAGCCCAGCCGGTCGATGATCTCCTGCCTGGTCTGGCCCGGCCGGGCCTTGGGATCGTCGATCACCGCATGGCCTTCGCCGACACGGCTGGTGGACATACCGTAGTAGATATCCCGCAGCCGCCCGTTGTAATCGGGCCGGGACCGGATGAAGTCGATCCGCTCGGGCAGGGTCTCGGGCTTGGTCAGGAATGGCCACCAGCCGTCGGCATAACGCGCCACGCGCCCCAGCACCGCGTCGGCATCGCCGCCGAACCAGATCGGGATATGCGGCTGCTGCACCGGCTTGGGCTCGAAGGCGACGTCCCTGAACGAGACGTACTTGCCTTCGAATTCGGGGTTTTCCTGCGTCCACAGCGCGATGATCGCCTGGGTATATTCCTCGGCCATCGCGCCACGCTGGTGAAAGGGGATGCCGAGGAGATCGAACTCCTCCTCCAGCCAGCCGACGGCGAACGTGATGGTGACGCGCCCGCTGGACAGCCAGTCGATCGTCGAGAGCGCCTTGGCGGTGACGATCGGGTGCTGCGCCGGCAGGATGGCGATGCACGAATTGACCCGGATCGTCTCGGTCGCGCCGGCGATATAGCCCATCGCGCTGTAGGCGTGGAAATAGTGCGGGCCGGAAAGCTCGACATGCGATCTGGGGATGATGTGGTGCTCGGGGATGGCGATCATCTCGTAGCCGAGCTTTTCCGCCCATTTCGCCAGCCGGGTCTGGTCGGCGCCGGTCACGGCCGCTTCCCACGGCTGGGTCATGGCCTTCAGTCGCACCATGTGCGGCATCGCGAATCCCAGTTTCATCCTCGTTCCCCGTCTTGTTCGCGGGCCGACGGGGCCGATGCCCTAGTCGATCACCTTGCGGGCTATCAGATCGTCGATTTCATCCTGCCGCAAGCCCAGAATGTCCCGGTAGACGTACTGGTTGTCCTCGCCGAGCAGCGGCGCGCCGCGTTCGACGCGTGGTGGATCGGGGCTGATCCGCCATGACGGGCCGATGATCGGGCGCGATCCGGTGCGATGGTCGCTGACCATGCGATAGGCCTCGCGCGCCCAGAGGAAGGTATCGGTGGCAAGGTCGATCGAGCTCATCGACTTGAACGCCGGAACCCCGGCATTGCGCAGCTTTTCGGCAAGTTCGGCCGCATCATGCGCGCGCGTCAGCCCGGCCAGCGCGGCATCGAGCGCATGGCGGTTGGCCAGCCGGCCGGCCAGCGTGGCGAAGCGCGGATCGGCGGCGAGATCGCCCGCGTCCAGCACTTCGCACAGGCCCTGCCATTCGGCCTCGTTCGCCACGGCGATACTTGTCCAGTCGACCCCCGCGCAAGGATAGGCACCGTGCGGGCACATCTCGGGATGGAAGTTGCCGTCCGAATGCGGCACCTCGCCCGTCACCGACCAGCCGAACAGGCTGTCGCCCACCAGGCTGGTCATGGTCTCGACCGCCGAAAGGTCGATGAACTGGCCTTCGCCCGTGCTCTCGCGGTGGTGCAGCGCGGCGATGCAGGCCAGCGCGGCGCAGGCGCCGGCGGTGGAATCGCCATAGCGGATGTTCATGCCCCTGGGCGTCTCGCCCTCGTGCCCGACAAGCGCGGTGAGGCCGGAGAGCGCGGCGAAGCAGGGCGCATAGCCCGTCTGATAGCCGAGCGGGCCGTCGCTGCCCCACATCTTGATCGAGCACTGGATCAGGTCGGGCCTGATCTTGCGCAGGCTCTCGTAATCGAGCCCGGAGCGCGCCATCGCGCCGGGGCGGATATTGTCGATGACGATGTCCGACTGCGCGACCATCTGCTTGACCAGATCGAGGCCCTCCGGGGTCTTCATGTTGACCTGGACCGAGAGGATCTCCTGATTGATCGAAAGGAAATAGGGCGCCGAATCGATATCGACGCCGCCATAGGCGCGCATCTCGTCGAGATTGGTCATGCTCTCGACCTTGATCACCTCGGCTCCGAGATGGGCAAGCATCTTGCCCGCATAGGGCCCGGCCCAGACCTTGGTGATCTCAAGCACCCGCACGCCCTGCAACGGACCGCCGCGATCACGCATCGGCATCGCTGGCCTCCACTTCGCGATTGTCCGCCCCCAGCGCCGGGGCAGCGCTGGCGATGCGCACGGGTGTGGCGCTCATCCGGTAGCACGCCGTCGGATAAGCGACCGGGCCGAACACCGGGTGCCCGGCTTGCTGGAAGAAGCCGCGATGTTCGAACTGCTCGTGGCGCGGCAGGTCGGCGGCGGTGTTGACCGGGACCATGGCGACGCCGGCCTTCTGCGCCGCCTCCGTGATCGGCAGCTTGTCCTGCCCGGCGATCCATGCGGCGAAGTGCTGGCGGAAGCGCGCGACATTGGCGGGCACGCAATCGAACTCCAGCCAGTCCTCGCGGAATTCGCGCGCCCATGCCGGATCGCCCATCAGTCCGCGCAAGGCGTTCCAGTGGCCCCTCGTGGTCATGAACAGGAAGACGTGGCCGTCCTTGCAGGCGAACGACGTGCCCGGGCCGCCCATGTCATAGGCGGTGCGCGCGGCGCTGGGATCGGCTTCGCCAGCGATCATCCGGTCGAGCACGCAGTCGATCCGGTTCAATTGCACTTCGACTTCGGATATGTCGATGAACTGGCCCATGCCCGTGCGGCGCTGGCGCAGCAGCGAGGCCATGACGCACAGCGCGGCATCGATCCCGGCTTCGTAATCGGACAGGAAGCGGCCGGCGCCTTTCAGCGGCGGCTTGTCGTTCGGGGTCTCGCTCGGGCTGTGATAGGCCCAGCCGCCGGCGTTGATCACGTTGATCGGCCGCGCGGTCTGCCATTCGGGCGGCGCGCCCTGGCCGAACGGTGTGACGATGCAATGGACGAGGCGGGGATGCGCCTGGGCGATCACGGCTGGCGACAAGGCGTGCGTCTCGGCCCAGGGCTCGTCGTGATCGTCCACCAAGGCATCGGCGCGCGCCAGCAGCCGGTCGAGCAGGGCGCGCTCCCCTGGGTTTGCCAGATCGAGCACCACCGATTTCTTGTTGGCGTTGAGATAAGCGAACAGCGCGCTCTCGCCGGCCTTGAACGGCCCCATGCGCCGCGTCGGCGCGCCGCCGGGGGCCTCGATCTTGATCACCGTGGCGCCAAGGTCGGCCAGCAGCTTGGCGGTATATTCGCCCGAGACGCGCTCGGCAGTCTCGATCACGGTGAGCCCGGCAAGTGCGCCGGCCGGATGCGCGGTCGTCTGGGCGGTCATTTGCGGTGTTCTCCCAGCCGCTTGCGGTGATCTCCAAGCCGCTTGCGGACAAGGCCGTCTTCCTCGACCCAGTCCGAACCGGGATAGAGCGGCACGATCGCCGTCGCCGCATCGAGCCGGGCGCGCTGATCGTCGCTCAGGGCGACCTTCGCCGTGCCGAGATTGTCGGCAAGCTGGTGCGCCTTGGTCGCGCCGAGCAGCACGCTGTCGACGCCTGCGCGGCCCAGCAGCCAGGCAATCGCGAGCTGCGCCATCGAGCAGCCAGCCTCGAGCGCGATCGCTTCCATTACCGGCAGCAGCGCGAAGGCCCGGTCGCGGTCGAACCTCAGCCAGTCGAAATGGGCAAAGCGGTTGTCGTCGCGCGCCATGTCCGCGCTGGTGTACCGGCCCGCGAGGAAGCCATAGGCCAGCGGGCTCCACACCGTCATGCCCAGCCCGTGGTGCGCCATCATCGGCAGCGTATCGCGCTCGACGTCGCGACCCAGCAGCGAATAGTACATCTGGCCATGGGTGAAGCGTGCGAGGCCATTCGCCTTCTGCATTTCGAGCGCGGTCGCGGCGAGCCAGGCGGGCCAGTTGGAATAGCCGATGTAGCGCGCCTTGCCCGATCGCACGACCGCGTCGAGCGCTTCGAGCTGCTCGATCAGCGGCGTGAACGGATCGGTGCGGTGGACGATCAGCACGTCGATCCAGTCAGTGCCGAGGCGGCGCAGGCTCTGGTCCACCGACCACAGGATGTGCCGGCGCGAGAGCCCGGAATGCAGCACCTCGCGGTTGCCCGCGCCGCGATTGCCCACCTTGGTGGACAGCACCACGCGGTCGCGATGCGGCTTCAGCGCGGCGCCGAGCAGTTCCTCGGACTGGCCGCTGGCATAGACGTCGGCCGTGTCGAAGGAATTCACCCCGGCATCGAGGGCCATGCCGACCAGCTCGTCGGCCAGTTCCGGCCCCACCTTGTAGAAGGCGCCCAGCGCGGTATCGCCGCTGGTGAAGGTCGAACCTCCGAGCGCCAGCCGCGATACGATCAGTCCGGTGGAGCCGAGCTGGGTGTATTGCATCGGTTCAGGGCTTCTTGCGCCCGCCGTAGCTCAGGCGCCAGTCGGCCGGGAAGCGCATGTCGTTGTCCTTGACCGCGTTGTTCAGGCCCTGCTCGAAAGTGTCGCCACCCAGGCCCAGGTCTTCGGCGGTATCGTCGGTCATGATCGGCTTCACGCCTTCGACGAACCCGGTCAGCAGGCTGCCGAAATACTCGCCGCGATACTGCTTGTAGAGTTCCATGAAGGTCTTCTGCACCGCGACCGTATCGTTGGGCCGAGTGATCGAGCAGGCGTGGGCGTACTTGGCGGTCTCTTCCTCCAGCCGCTCGCGCGGGACCACCGAATTGACGAAATTGCAGTCGTACATTTCGCGCGCGGTAAAGGGCCGGCCGGTGAACAGCATCTCGGCGAACTTGCGTGGGCCCATCATCTCGGCCCAGGTCCACATGCGCGGGCCCCAGCCGACGTAGCGGAAGGCGGCATGGCCGAAGAGCGCTTCCTCCGAGGCGACGACGATGTCGGCATCGCCCGCGAGGTAGAAGTGCCAGCCGTAGACGTAGCCCTTGCACTCCAGGATCGAGATCTTCTTGAAGTTCTGCAGCGAGCGGCAGCCGAAATCGGCGTTGGCGTAGAGATTGGTGATGCCAGCAAGGAAGCGGTACGAGCCGGCGGGCGGGTAGGTGACGCTGCCGTCGTCATCGATCCTGAACTCCTTGAGCAGCGAGATGTCGCTGTCCGGGTTCAGCATGTCGGACTGTTCGGGCAGGTCCGCGCCCGAGCCCAGGTGCTTGCCTTCGCCCCGGATCACCAGCACTTTCACGTCGTCGTCGATATTGGCGCGGTGAACCAGATCGGCGAAGCGCAGCCGCGCCGCGATCGTCGGGGCGTTGAGCGCGTCGGGCCGGTTCAGCGTGATCGTCGCGATCTTGGTCTTCGGGTCCTTGTGATAAAGGACGATCTCTTCCGGCTGCGGACGATCGGCTTCGGCCATTGTTCTCTCCCAGGTTCGGTCTTGCGGCGCGAGGCGCCGTCGGTGCCTTTTTCAAAGCACAGGCGGGCGCGCCCCGACAGGACGCACCCGCAAATTCATCTACCGAATGCGCCAGCGCTCAACGGCGCTGGAGCGCCTTCCAGTTCGGGATCTTCGGCTCCATCGCCATGTACTTGTCCACCGCCTGCTCGAAGTGGCGGATGCGGATTTCCTGATAATCCCCCAGCGTCAGGCCGGGCTTGGCCGAAGCCTCGACCCCTTCCTGCTGGAGGAACAGGTTGTCGGTGTCCTGGTCGAGAATCGCGCCGAAGCCTGGGTCCATCCCGGCCGCCTCGCAGAACGACTGCTCGGCGGTGAGGTGGACGGCCTCGGCGGTTTCGACGAAGCTGCCGTCCCTGGGCCGGGGCCGCAGGAACAGCACTTCGTAAAGGCTTTCGCGGTGGTTCCTCGGGTTGGGCCGGAAGCGATAGACCATCGGCAGCGAGATCCCCGGGAACAGGAAGGTGTTCGGGAAGATCGTGTAGCTGAAGCAGTCGAGAATCTCGGAGTCCGAGACGTTCGACAGGTCGGCGTTGGCGGCCTTCTCGAACATGTCGCGGAACATGTCGGCCATCAGCTGCCGCGCGGTGGCGCCGTCGGAGACTCGCGGCTTGTCGGTGACGATCGAGCTGTCGCCCACGGTGAACATGTCGAGCACGTCCTGCTCGCTGTACTTGCCGGCGTGCTCGGGGCTGACGACGCCGAGCGTCGAGATGAAGCGGTTCACGTGCTCGCCGTAGGTGTCATACTGCGAGTTCACGTCCGCGTTGGTCGGCGAGACTTGCGGGTGGGTGTCCGGCACGTGGTAGGCCTCCATGAAGGCCTCGATATTGAGCTTCCAGTTCGACGGGATCGGCTTGGTCACATGGCAGGCGATATAGCGGTCTTCCAGCTTCCATGCCCTGATGTGCTCCAGCGCGCGCGGGCCGAGGTAGTCCTCAAGGCTCGGCGCGTCGGGGTCCATGTTGATCCAGACGAAGCCGCCCAGCGTCGCCACGCGGGCTTCGGGCAGCGAATATTCCTGCGGGTCGGCATGGGGGAAATCCCAGGGGCAGAGCATCGACTTGTTGGTGCCGTCGATATTCCAGGACCAGCCGTGGAACGAGCACTTGAACTCGCTCGCCGCGCCTTCGCTGCCCGATGCGCGCAGCTTGGTGCCGCGATGGAGGCAAGCGTTGAAATAGGCGCGGATCTCGCCCTCGGCGATGCGGGTGACGATGAACGAGTAGGGGCCGATGTCGTAGACGTAGTAGTCGCCGACTTCGGGAATGTGCTCCTCGCGGCAGGCGAATTGCCAGGTCCGCGTCCAGAGCCGCTTGAACTCCTCCTGCATGTAGGCGGCGGACTTGTAGCGCTCGGTATCGATGTCCTCGCTGCCGAGATATTCGTAGGATTCGCTCGCGACCCATTCGGGCGCCTTCACCTTGTCGCGGGCGATGATATCCTGGGTGCTGACGTCGGGATGACGCGCCTGCCCGGGCTGCAGCCTGGTCTGGAGATTCATGGCAAATGCTCCTGTTTCGTGCCTTATTCCGCGGCCTCGAGCGCCGGCTGCGCCGGCCGGGCCGCGCGTGCGGATGACTGTTTCTGGATGACCCCGTCCTTCATCACCAACGCGATGGCCGCCGGGCCGGCGAGCACGGAAATGTCGGCGAGCGGATCGCCGTCGACCAGGATCAGGTCGGCCAGCTTGCCGGCTTCGAGCGTGCCGAGATCGCCGCTGTCCATCATCGCCAGGCCGCCGTTGCGCGTGGCGCAGACCAGCGCCTCGGCCGGGCTGTAGCCATAGTAGTCGACGAAGAAGCCCAGATCGCGCCCCTGCGTTCCCTGCGGGCTCCAGCCGAAGCCGTAATCGCCGCCGATCAGGTGGCGGATGCCGCGCCTCCTCAGTTCGCTGTGCGTGCGGATCGAGTTTTCCAGCAGGTCGGGAATGTTCATGTAGCCGCCGACCTCGGGCGAGAGGCCATGCCCGCTCGCCTCGCCGGCCATGATCTGCGCGAACAGGCCAACGGTGGGGACCACGAAGATGCGGTCCCTGGCCGCTTCCATCAGGTCGAGCAGTTCCTCGTCGACGTATTCGCAGTGGAACAGGCCGTCGACGCCGGCCCGGACGCAATGCTTGGAACCGTCGATCGAGCGGGTATGGGCGTTGATCCTGCGGCCATAGGCGTGCGCGGTTTCGGCCGCGACACGCACTTCCTCGAAGGTCATCGGCGTGGTGTGGCCGGGCGTCGAGGGGTAGAACGGATCGCCCGAGACATCGAGCTTGATGTTGTCGATCCCCTCGCGGCAGTGGAGCCGCACCGCGCGGCGCATCTCCTCGGCGCCGTCCACGATCGTCGCGGGGCCGACGCGCGGATTGTGCTCGCGGCTTTCATCGCCCATCGCGCCGGTGACGCTGATCTCCAGCCCGCCCGCGCGGATGCGGGGGCCGGGAATGCGCCCGGCGTTGACTTCATCGCGCACCGCGACCGCCAGCCGCAGCTTGGCTTCCGAAGCGCCATAGGCGCTGGTGAAGCCAGCCTCGATCAGCGCCTTGGCGCCGCGCGCGGTGGCGAAGACCTGCGCCTCGGGCGTGGGGGTGATCAGGTCCTCGGTGGCGCAGACGTTCTCGAACGAAAGGTGCGCGTGGCCTTCGGTCATGCCGGGCATGCAGAACAGGCCGGTGGCGTCGATCACCGTGTCGGCCGCGCCGCCCTTGCCGGCCGGGCCGACCGACGCGATGCGATTGCCTTCGACCGCGATGTCGCCGGTGAAGGGTGCTTGCCCGGTTGCCGTGAATATCGTGGCGTTCTGGATCAGGGTCCGTCCCACGTGTCCTCTCCTCTTGCGCCCGACGATCGCCGGGATCGACGTGTCGCCCGGCCAGCCTGGATGATCGCAGTCTAGGTGCGCGCGCGGCTCTGGCAAATGACTGGCGGCGCAGAGCCGGTTTTCCCTGACGGCGGGCGGGCACGGCCCCGCGCTTCCATGCCAGTCAAGTCCTGTGATACAGATTGGCTCTTTGCAAACCGGCATGGCCTGGGGCATTGCAGGCGGGAATTCACCCTGCCGAACGAGAGAGGAACCGGGGAACGATGGGCAAGCTCAAGGTCACGATGACCGACGTCAACGGCGATACGCGGACATTCGACGATGTCGAGGAAGGCACCAGCCTGATGGAAGTCGGCAAGGCCCATGGCGTGGCCGGAATCATGGGCGATTGTGGCGGCGGCTGCGCCTGCGCGACGTGCCATGTCTATGTCGCCGAAGGCTGGTGGGACAAGGTGGGCGAGCCAGACGATATCGAGTTCGCCATGCTCGACATGGTCGCCGACGTGATGAAGGACACCAGCCGGCTGGGCTGCCAGATCAGGATGAACCCCGAGCTTGACGGGATCGCGGTGACGGTCGCGCCAGCCTCCACCTATTGAGGCGGCTTTGCCCGTGAGGGCAAGCGGGGCTTCGAGGCCGGGTATGGTTCGGTTGCCTGCGGGACGGCATAGTCCCCATCCGAAACAGGCGCGATCGCCAGCATCGCGCGGACAGGATGACAGGATAGGCTAGATGGCAACGCAGACCACCGAACCCCGGCCTTCGCAGCGGCTTGCACTCTCTTCCGAAGAGCAGCGCCTGCTGGCGGAAGGCACGCTGACCGATCGCGGGATCCAGGCGCATCCGCGTGCCTTCTACCGTGCGATGCGCCACGGCGATCCGATCCATTATGACGAGAAGCTGGGCTCGTGGCTGGTCACGCGGCACGAGGACATCTCGGCCGTCCAGTCCGATCCGCTCACCTTCTCGGTGCACCACGGCTATCACGAGCAGCAGGCGCGCGGGATGCACGAGGAGTTCCGCGCCTACCTGAAGGAGCACGGCGGCGGCTATTTTCCCGACGCGATCATGTCGGACCCGCCCTATCACACGCGCATCCGCAAGCTGATGGAGAACGCCTTCACCGCGCACCGCGTGAAGGAACTGGAACCGCGCATCACCGAAGTGGTGCGCGCCCTGATCGGCGAGGTCATCGCCCGCGACGGCACCCGCTGCGATGCGGTGAAGGACATCGCCATCCCGCTGACCATCCGCATCATCGTCGAGCAGCTCGGGCTCGATCAGGGGATGGAAGACAGGATCTCGCGCTGGTCGGTCGCGGTCACGGCGCAGATCGGACGGATGCAGAGCCGCGAGCAGATGATCGAGAACGCGAAGGAGATCTGCGACCTGCAGCACTACCTCATCGCCAAGATGAAGCAGCGCGAGGCGGTTCCGGGCGAGGACATGATTTCCGACCTGGTCCACGCCGAAGTGACCAATGCCGACGGCACCAGGGAGAAGCTGACTTTCGAGGAAGCGGTCTCGCTCGTCCGCGCGACGCTGATCGCCGGCAACGACACCACCGCGACCGCGATCGGCAACCTGTTCTATGTGCTGACCACCAAGCCCGGCATGGCCGAGCTGCTGGAAAGCGTGATCGACGACGATCGCCGGCTCAATCGCTTCGTCGAGGAGCACTTGCGCAACGAGCCGCCGGTGCGCGCGCTTTCGCGCATGGCGGTGAAGGAAACCGTGGTGAACGGCACCACGATCCCCGAAGGCGCGCACATGCTGCTGGTCTATGCTTCGGGCAACGATGACGAGACGGTGTTCCCCGAACCGCGCAAGTTCGATATCGACCGGCCGAACCTGGGCCGCCACGTCGCTTTCGGCGGCGGGCCGCACCGCTGCATCGGCCTGGCGCTGGCGCGCATGGAGGTGAAAGTCGCCGCGCGCGAGATCGTCCGCCAGATGAAGAACATCAGGCTGGCGATCCCCGAAGGCGAGATCACCTACACGCCGACCGTGGCCACCCACACCATCGAATCGCTGCCGATCACGTTCGAGCGGCGCGAAGCCTGAGGCACAGGTCCGGGACAGGCGCCTGCGGCGCGACGAAAACCAAGCGGGAGAAGGCATTGGCTGAGGAACTGGCCGGCAAGGTCGCGATCGTGACCGGCGGCGCAAGCGGCATCGGCCGCGCGACGGCGGAGCTGTTCGTCGCCGAAGGCGCGAAAGTGGTGATCGCCGACGTGCAGGATGAGGCCGGCGCGGCGCTCGCCGCCGCTCTCGGCGATGCCGCGCTGTTCCGCCATGCCGACGTGAGCGATCCCGAACAGGTGCAGGCGGTGGTCGATTTCGCGATCGAACGCTTCGGCGGGCTTAACGTGATGTTCAACAATGCCGGCATCTCCTGCGCCGCCTTTCCCGATTTTCTTGATGATACCCTGGCCGATTTCGACAGGGTGATGCGCGTCAACGTGCTCGGGCCGATGCTCGGCACGCGCAACGCCGCGCGCTGGATGAAGGATCACGGCGGCGGCGTGATCCTCAACACCGCCTCGATCGCCGGTACGCTCGCCGGCCACGCGATGATGACGTACCGTGCGTCCAAGGCAGCGCTGATCCAGTTCAGCAAGTCGGCCGCGATCGACCTGGCGCGGCATGGCATCCGGGTGAACTGCATCGTGCCCGGCCACGTGCGCACCGAGCTGTCCTCGTTCGGCGAGAAAGGCGCGGACGACGCGCTGGCCGCGCGCATCGCGCAAGGGGTGGACGCGGTCTACCTGTCGAACCAGCTCATCAAGCGGCGCGGCGATCCGATCGACGTGGCCAATCTCGCGCTGTTCCTGGCGACCGACAAGTCCCGCCACATGACGGGCGCGGTCCTGCCGGTCGAAGGCGGCGTCACGGTCGGCGATCCGGTGAACCACCTGCGCGAGATACTGGACGCGCGCGCGGCGGCTTTCGCGGACAACGGCCTGGCCTGAGCCGCCACGCGAAGGGGCGCCCGCATCCGCCCCATGACGCCAGGCTTGCGGCGGGCCGGACAGCACGCGGTCCGGCCCGCGGAAGACATGACCGCCGCGTGCCGGGGAAGGCTCTCGACTGGCTACGAAATGGGTCGGCGAGGGGAGTGAGGAGAGAGTGCATGAGGAAGCTGCTCGTTGCCGGCCTGCTGGCCGGAGTCGCCACGCCGGTCGCGCCCACCGCCTGGGCCCAGGGCAAGATCGCGGATAGCGGCGGAGACGGCATTGCCGAAGACGCCATCGTCGTGACCGCGCGGCGGCGCGCGGAAAATATCGAGAAAGTGCCGATCGCGATCACCGCGCTTGCCGGCGAGGATTTGGCCAAGCGCGCGATCTATAACGAGAATGACCTGCAATCTGCAGTGCCCGGCCTTGTCGTCCGCCAGAACGGCGGCGCGCACGCGTTCAATTATGTGATCCGCGGCCAGAGTGTCGATACTTTCACCAATTCGCCGCCCAGCGTGCTGCCCTATGTCAACGAAGTGCAGATCGTCACCCATTCGGCATCGACGTTCTATGACATGGGCGGCATCCAGGTGCTCAAGGGCCCGCAAGGCACGCTGTTCGGCCGCAATGCCACGGGCGGTGCGGTGCTTTACACGACAGCGCCGGCGACTGACGGATATGGCGGCTATGTCAGTGGCCGCTATGGCAGTTACGATGCCCATCACCTCGAAGGCGCGATCAATGCGCCGCTCGGCAGCGGCGGCAGCGCGCTCCGCCTGGCCGCGAGCCTGACTGGCGGTGGCGCTTTCGTGCGCGATTACTTCACGGGCGAGAAGTATGGGGATCTCGATCAGAAATCGGTGCGCGGCACGCTCAAGCTGGTTCCGGCCGCCGGTCTCGAGAACACCACGGTGGTGCAGTACACGCACGAGGATGGCACCAACACGCCTTACCAGCTCTGGTCGACCAACGCTTGTGGCAGCAGCGCGCAAGGTCTGGTCGATGCGGCCTCGTGCGCGCTGAGCGCGAGCAACCCTGTGTTCGCGGCCTACCTCGCGGCGCATCCGCAAGCCTATCAGGGCGGCCTCGATGCGGCGATCGCGCTCCAGCGTCAGGTGGGGCCCTGGAAATCGCTCTCGAGCTTTCCGCCCTATCACAAGGCCAGCAGTACTTATGCGATCAACACCACCTCGATCGAGCTGACGCCGGATCTGACGCTCAAGAACATCTTCGGCTACAACCGGGCCAAATCGGACGACGGCTATGATTACGACGGCTCGCCCTATCACTTCTTCGAAAGCCAGGGCACGCTGACGGCGAATGCGGTGAAAGTGACGGTCGACAACGGCTTCATGCTCGCCACCCGGCAGATTTCCGACGAATTGCAGCTTCAGGGCAAGGCGATCGACAACCGGCTCGATTTCGTGCTGGGCGTCTATTACCTGAAGCAGCGCGACCGAGTGCATTCCTATCTCGATTCCGGCAATTTCGCGCCGGTCCAGCCAGCGTTCCGCTTCGCCTACAATGCTGAATGGCACACCGAATCGCTCGCCGGCTTCGCGCAGGCCTCGTTCAAGGTGACCGACCGGCTGAACCTCACCGCCGGCTTGCGCTATACGCATGACAAGACGCGGATCGCGCAGCTTCCCGGCTCGCTCTGGCTGCTCTACCTGCCGGAGAACACGCCCGAACGCACTTCGGCGAGCAAGCCGAGCTGGACGGTCAGCATCGATTACCATGCCACGCCGGAACTGCTGCTCTACGTTGCCCAGCGCGGGAGCTGGCGCGCGGGCGGCTACAACTACAGCGTCTTTCCCGCCGACGTGACGGCGGCAAGCGGCGGCAACCTGTTCCTGCCCGAAACCACGCGCGACGTCGAACTGGGTGCCAAGTATTCCGGCGACAGCATCGGCGTCCCGCTGACGCTCAACGCCGATGTCTTCAGCCAGTGGACGCGCAACATCCAGCGATCGGCCTATATCCTGACACCGGCGGGGGTTTCGCTGCTGACGGTGAACGTGCCCAAGGCGCGCATCCGGGGTTTCGAAGCGGATGTCTCGGTGCGCCCGGGCGAATTCCTCCAGATCGGCGCCTCGGGCAATTACACCAATGCGAAATATACCGACAACGCCGTGTCGGTGCTGGGCAGCGTGCTGCGATATGGGCCCTTCGCCGACGTCCCCAAGTGGAGCGGCACGGTTTTCGCCGAAGCAGGCGTGCCGCTGGCGGGCGATGCCGGCAAGCTGTCGCTGCGGGCCGATTTCTATGGCCAGAGCAGGATGAGCTTCTCGAACGTCGGGGCCACGGCCAATCCGCGCACGACGCTGCCCGGCTATACCCTGGTCAATGCGCGGCTGACCTGGTCGGACATCATGGCCACACGCCTTTCGGCCTCGCTCTTCGCGCGCAACCTGTTCAACGAGAAATACTACCTCGGCGGCAATGCGGCGGCGGCCGGCGGCAGCACCAATGTCGTCAATCCGGGGACGCCGCGCATGTGGGGCGGGGAGATGCGCTTCGACTTCTGACCGGCTGGGCGGCGCTCAATCCGCGAGGAACCGCGTGATTTCCCCGGCGATTTCGCGCGGCCGCTCGTAAGTCAGCATGTGGCCGGCGTCGGGATGGTCAATGCGCTCGACATGCGGCGCGGCGCTGGCGATCACTTCGGCCATCAGGCGGAAGTCGGGCAAGTCGCGCCCGCCGGTCAGCAGCAGCGTGGGCATGGCCAGGCGATGCAGCCGCTCGATCTCGGGCAGTTCGTTGCGCTGGTCGTCGCGAATCCATTGATGCCCGTGGAACGCGGCGATCGCGGCGCGTAGCGTATCGGCGGCCGGGCTTTCGCGCGTCGGGGCGAAAAGCGGATGCTGCCACCACAACTCGCGCGCGGTGGCCATGTCGCCGGCGCGCGCGGCGCGGCCCATCGCTTTCCACAGCGCGACCCATTCCGGCGTCCAAGACCAGCCGACCATCAGCGGGCTGACCAGCACCAGCCGCCGCACCCGCGCGGGCCAGTTCAGCGCGAAGTTGAGCGCGGTCGCCCCGCCCAGCGACATGCCGCAGATGTCCGCCGTCGCGATCCCGAGCGCGTCGAGCAGGCGCAGCAGGTCTTCGGCATGGGAAAAGGCCACGCCGTCCGGCCCGGTCGATTCGCCGAAGCCGCGCTGGTCATAGGCCAGTGTCGGCAGGCCGGCGGGCAGGGCATTGCGCACGCCGGCCCAGTCATGGCGCGACCCGCCGAAGCCGTGGATCAGGACGAGCGGCCGGGCGTCGTCGCCTTCGCCCCGCCGCTCGCCGGGAAGCCACTCGCCAAGAATCCATTCGCCAACAAGGCGCGCGCCATCGCTGTCGATCGCGAACGCCCCCGGCATGGGCTCAGGCCGAGCCCATGTAGCGCCCGCCGTTGACGCTGATCGTCTGGCCGGTGATGTAGCTCGCCTCTTCCGAAGCGAGGTAGCTGGCGGCGGCGGCGATATCGTCCACGGTGCCGATGCGCTTGACCGGCAGGGCCGCGCCGTAATTGCTGATCGCGTCGGGCGCGGTCATGATCGCGGCGCCGCGCAGCATCGGCGTGTCGATCGAGCCGGGCGGGATCATGTTGACGGTGATGCCGCTTCCCCCCAGTTCGAGCGCCAGCGCCTTGGTCAGCCCCAGCAGGCCGCCCTTCGAGGCGACGTAATGCGATTGCATCGGCGAGCCCGTCTGGGTCGAGGACGAGGTGATGTTGATGATCCGGCCCCAGCCGGCGGCCAGCATGTCGGGCACGATCTCGCGCGTCAGGATGAACGGGCCGCGCAAGTTGATGTGCAGTACCTTGTCCAGCTCCGCGTCGTCCACGTCGAGGAACCTGGTGAAAGGCGCGATGCCGGCGTTGTTCACCAGGATCGTGATGGGGCCCAGCGTGGCGCGGGTTTCGCTGGCCGCCGCCTCGATCGCGGCGCGGTCGGCGCAGTCGGCGGTGATCGCCAGCGCGGTGCCGCCGGCGGCGGTGATCGTTGCCGCCGTCTCGGCCGCGCCTGCGCCGTTCACGTCCCAGATCGCCACGGCGGCCCCGTCCGCCGCAAGCCGTTCGGCGATGGCCCTGCCCATGCCCGAGCCTGCCCCGGTGACGACGGCGACGCGCCCGTTCAGTGAAGTTCTCATGATTCCTCCCCAAATCCTTTAGGTGGTTGATGCTGAACGGGTGAACAGCATCCCCGCGCGCGGTGTCAAGCCCCGCGTCAGATGATCTCGGCGAAACCGCCGTAGCGGCCGCGATGGAACAGCATGGGATCATCCTCGCGCGTGGTTTCCAGGCGCAGCACTTCGCCCAGCACGAACCAGTGATCGCCCGCTTCGGTGACGGAATAGAGCCGGCATTCGATGCAGGCGATCGCATTGGCGATCACCGGCAGGTTATGCTCCGAGATGGTATATTCGACGCCGACGAACTTCTCCGGCCCCCTGGCGGTGACGGCGCGGCAGATGTCCTGCTGGTCGCTGCCCATGACATTGACGCAGAAATGGCCGGCCGCCTCGATCAGCGGCCAGGACGAGGATTTCTTGTCGGGGAAGAAGCCGACCAGCGGCGGATCGAGCGAGACCGAGGTGAAGCTGCCCACCACCATGCCCGCCGGGCGGTTGCTGGCATCGAGCGCGGTGACGACGCACACGCCGGTGGGATAGCTGGACAGCACCTGGCGGAAGGCGGCGGGGTCAATGGTGGTCTGGCTCACGCAAGTCTCCCTTCTGGATCATTCTTCGGCCGCGGCGCCACGGGCATTCGCCAATCCGTCACATCGTTCGCCATGCCGACCCGCATCGTGGCAGGTTTTTCGCCGGCGATGCAACCCGATTAGTCGGACTTGGCGGTGCAGCGCAACCGCCAGAGCGATCCGCGCGCCACGCGTGCGATCGACGCGGGCGATGTTGACTTTTTTGCAATAGCAACCCATTTAACTGTCCGATTAAATGGGTTGCGAGCCGCTTGCGAAACGTGCAGTGGACGGAACTGGAGTTGGGATGCTTGAAGCCGTGCGCCGCGCCCCTGGCCGCGCCGGCCGCTCGCCATCCGCATAAAAAGGGATAGAGCCCATGGCTACCGTTGAAGACATCGCCGAAATCTCCGTTGCCGATGAAGTCGCCGAACTGGTCGCGCGTTCGCGCAAGGCCCAGCTCGCCATCGAGAACTACACGCAGGAACAGGTCGATCGGCTGATTCGCGGCATGGTCTGGGCCGTCGCCAAGCCCGGCGTGGCCGAGGATATCGCCCAGCACACCGTCGATGAGACGCAACTGGGCAACTACAAGGGCAAGTTCCTCAAGATCTCGGTCAAGACGCGCGCCGCGCTGATGGACATCATCGACGACAAGTCGGTGGGCGTGATCGAGGAAATCCCCGAGCGTCACATCGTCAAGATCGCCAAGCCGGTAGGCGTGATCGGCGCGCTTTCGCCGTCCACCAATCCCGAGGCGACTCCGGTGATCAAGGCGATCTGCGCGGTCAAGGGCCGCAACTCGGTGATCATCTGCCCGCATCCGCGCGCCAAGATCACCAACAAGATCATCTGTGACAAGATGCGCGAGGCGCTGGTCAAGCTGGGCGCCCCGGCCGATCTCGTCATCCCGATCGAGCGTCCCTCGGTCGAGAAGACCAACGAAGTGATGAAGCAGTGCGACCGCGTGCTGGCCACCGGCGGCACGCCGATGGTGCAGGCGGCCTACAGCTCGGGCACGCCGGCGCTGGGCGTGGGCGTGGGCAATGCGGTCATCACCGTCGACGACACCGCCGACCTGGATGACGCGGCCGAGAAGATCCTGCTGTCCAAGACGCTGGACTTCGCCGCCTCGTGCTCGTCGGACAACAGCGTGATCCTGCTCGACGCGATCTATGACAAGATGCTGGCCAAGCTGCAGGAAAAGGGCGGCCTCGTGCTCGACAACGAGCAGAAGGCCAGGCTCCAGGCCGCGATCTGGGAAGATGGCGAGCACATCAATGCCAAGGTTGTCGCCCAGTCGCCGCAGTTCATCGCCGACTATGCCGGCTTCACGATCCCCGAAGGCACGCAGTTCTTCATCGTGCCCGAGACCGGCACCGGCAAGGAGCATCCCTTCTCCGGCGAGAAGATGACCGTGACCATGGCGCTGTACCGGGCCAGGGATCTGGACGAGGCGATCGAGCTGACCAACGCCATCCAGGCCTATCAGGGCCAGGGCCATTCCTGCGGCATCTATTCGACCTCGGACGAGAACATCATGAAGCTGGCCATGCACACCAAGACCAGCCGCGTGATGGTGAACCAGCCGCAGGCCGCCTCGAACTCGGGCAACCTGTGGAACGGGATGCGCCAGACCTTCTCGCTGGGCTGCGGCTCGTGGGGCGGCAACGCGACGAACAACAACGTCTCGTGGCGCGACCTGATCAACGAGACCTGGGTGTCGAAGCCGCTGCCGCAGACCAAGGTGATCCCGTCGGACGAGGATCTGTTCGGCAAGGACGTGATCGAAGCCGTCGGCTGACGCTCTCGCAGCGCCGGAAGGCGGCCGGGCCCGGAACGATCCGGCCGGGCCCCGTCCGGTCCCCCGGACAGGAGAGGAGACCGGAAGAATGCGCACCATCGCCCTTTTCGCCGTGACCGCCGTCGCGCTCGCGCTTGGCGCCTGCTCGAAAGAGCCGGCCGGGCCCGAGGGGCAGGCCAGCGAGACGCCGGCCGAAGCTGCGTCCGAAGCGCCGCTGCCCGAGGATACCGCTAGCGAGGCGGTGTCCGAGCCCGAGCCGGTTGCCGCCAAGGCTATTCCCCAGGCCATTCGCGGCCGCTGGGGGCTGGTGGCGGCCGATTGCACCAGCACGATGGGCGATGCCAAGGGGCTGCTGACGATCGGCGCCAGCGAACTGCGCTTCTACGAATCGGTGGCGACGCTGGGCAAGATCCAGGAAGCCGATGCCGAGCGCATCCGCGCGAGCTATACTTTCTCCGGCGAGGGGCAGACCTGGACGCAGGACGTCGTGCTGGGCGTGCAGGATCAGGGCAAGACGCTGATCCGGCGCGACTACGGTCCGGACGCGATGCCCGGCGCGCTGACTTACACCCGCTGCCAATAGACCACCAGGACAGGGGCACCATGACCGACCAGTTTGCGTTGACCGAAGACCAGATCGCGATCCAGGAGACCGCGCGCAAGTTCACCGCCGACCAGATCACGCCGTTCGCGGCCGAGTGGGACGAGAAGCACCACTATCCGGTCGACGTGTGGAAGGCGGCGGGTGAGCTGGGCTTCGGCGCGATCTATGTTTCCGAGGAAAGCGGCGGCATTGGCCTGGGCCGGCTGGAAGCGGCGCTGATCATGGAAGCCATGTCCTATGGCTGCCCGGCGACATCGGCCTATATCTCGATCCACAACATGGCGGCGTGGATGATCGACACGTTCGCGGGCCAGCCGCTCAAGGACCGCTACCTGCCCGAGCTGGTGACGATGGAGAAGATCGCCTCCTATTGCCTCACCGAGCCGGGTTCGGGATCGGACGCGGCGGCGCTCAAGACCAGCGCCAGGCTGGATGGCGATGCCTATGTGCTCAACGGCACCAAGCAGTTCATCTCGGGCGGCGGCTACAACGACGTCTACGTCGTCATGGCGCGCACCGGCGAGCACAAGTCGCGCGGTATCTCGTGCTTCGTGGTCGACAAGGACACGCCCGGCCTCAGCTTCGGCGCGCCGGAAAAGAAGCTGGGCTGGAATGCCTCGCCCACCGCGCAAGTGATCTTCGAGGATGCGCGCGTGCCGGTCGAAAACCGCGTCGGCGCGGAAGGCGATGGCTTCAAGTTCGCCATGGCCGGGCTCGACGGCGGGCGGATCAACATCGGCGCCTGTTCGCTGGGCGGGGCGCAGCGCTGCCTCGACGAGGCGATCCAGTACGTGAAGGACCGCAAGCAGTTCGACCAGCCGATCGGCGATTTCCAGAACACCCAGTTCATGCTGGCCGACATGGCGACCGACCTCGAAGCGGCGCGCGCGCTGCTCTATCTCGCCGCCGCCAAGGTTACGTCGGGGGCGCCGGACAAGACGCGGTTTTCGGCCATGGCCAAGCGCCTCGCCACCGACAGCGGATCGAAGATCGTCAATGACGCCCTTCAGCTTTTCGGCGGCTATGGCTATCTGCGCGACTATCCGATCGAGCGCTTCTGGCGCGACCTTCGCGTCCATTCGATCCTGGAAGGGACGAACCAGGTGATGCGCATGATCGTCGGCCGGGACTTGCTGCGCTGATGAGCGACGAACTGCTGACGCGCCGCGCCGGCGTCGCGGGCTATCTCACGCTCAATCGCCCCAAGGCGATCCACGCGCTCACGCTCGGCATGTGCCAGGCGATGACGGCGGCGCTTGCGCAATGGCGCGACGATCCCGAGGTCAAGGCGGTGATCCTGGAGCACAGCGAGGGCAGGGGCTTCTGCTCGGGCGGCGACATCAACCTGCTGCGCCAGTCCGCGCTGGAAGACGGCGGCGCCGCGGGCCGGGCCTTCTTCTTCGACGAATACCGGCTCAATCACCAGATCTTCACTTACGCCAAGCCCGTGGTCGCGTTCATGGACGGCATCACCATGGGCGGCGGCGTCGGCATCTCGCAGCCGGCGAAATACCGCGTGGCGACCGAGAACACCCGCTTCGCCATGCCCGAAACCGGCATCGGCCTGTTCCCCGATGTGGGCGGCGGCTGGTATCTCTCGCGGCTGGAAGGGCGCGTCGGCCAGTTCCTCGCGCTCACCGGGGCGCGGCTCGATGGCGCCGAATGCCTCTGGGCCGGCCTTGCCACGCATTACCTGCCCGCCGACAAGCTGGCCGAGGCCAAGGCCCGGATCGAGGCGGGGCACGAGATCGGCGGCGTGCTCTCCGCGCTCGCGGTCACGCCGCCCGAACCGCGCATGGCCGCCCATGCCGCGCAGATCCGCAAGCATTTCGCCTCGGACCGGCTGGAGGACGTGCTCGTCTCGCTGGAGGCCGACCCGGACGAATGGGCGGCAAAGGAACTGGCCACGCTGCGCGCCAAGAGCCCGCAGGCCTGCAAGGTGGCGCTGCGCCAGCTCGCCGAGTCGGCCGGGCTGACGGATTTCGCCGCGAACATGGCGATGGAATACCGCATCGGCAGCCGCGTGCTGACGCTCCCCGATTTCGCCGAGGGCGTGCGCGCCGTGATCGTCGACAAGGATCACGCGCCGAAATGGAACCCCGCGACGCCGGCCGGCGTCACCGAAGACCTGCTGGACGCGATCTTCGCGCCGCTCCCCACGCAAGAGGAATGGAAGCCGCTATGAGCTATGAAACGATCCTGGTCGAACAGAAGGGCGCGGTCACGCTGATCACGCTCAACCGGCCGCAAGCGCTCAACGCGCTCAATTCGACCGTGCTGGCCGAGCTGATCGACGCTTTCGCCGCTTACCAGGCGGACAAGGCGCAGCGCTGCGCGGTGATCACCGGATCGGGCGACAAGGCTTTCGCGGCCGGCGCCGACATCAAGGAAATGGCCGACAAGCCGGGTGCCGAGTTCTATTCGGAAGACTTCTTCGCCGGCTGGACCAGCCAGCTGGTCAAGAGCACACGCAAGCCCTGGATCGCGGCGGTGAACGGCTTCGCGCTGGGGGGCGGCTGCGAGCTTTCGATGATGGCCGATTTCATCATCGCGTCCGAAAACGCCAAGTTCGGCCAGCCGGAGATCAAGCTGGCGGTGGCGCCCGGTATGGGCGGATCGCAGCGCCTGACCCGCGCCGTCGGCAAGGCCAAGGCGATGGACATGTGCCTGACCGGCCGCCTGATGGGTGCCGAGGAAGCCGAGCGCGCCGGCCTCGTCAGCCGCGTGGTGCCGGCCGACAAGCTGATGGAAGAAGCGCTGAAGGCGGCCGAGACGATCGCCGCCATGCCGCCGCTCGCCGCGATGATGAACAAGGAAATGGTCAACATCGCGTTCGAGACCACGCTCGACACCGGCCTGCTGATGGAACGCCGCATGTTCCAGGTGCTCACCGCGACCGAGGACAAGGCCGAGGGCATGAAGGCGTTCATCGAAAAGCGGCCGGGCAACTGGCAGGGCAAGTAAGCCGCTCGGGCTCGGGAGAGGAAATGACATGAAGATCGCATTCATCGGCCTTGGCAACATGGGCGGCGGCATGGCGCACAACCTGGCCATGGCCAGCCACCACGTCCGCGCGTTCGACTTGTCGCCCGATGCGCTGGCCAAGGCCAGGGCGAACGGCTGCGAAGTGTTCGATTCGGTGCGCGAGGCGGTGCAGGGCGTGAACGCCGTCGTCTCGATGCTGCCCAACGGCGCGATCGTCGAGAGCGTCTACATGAACGATGTCCTGGGCCATGCGCCCAGGGGCGCGTTGCTGATCGACTGTTCGACGATCGACGTGGCCACCGCGCGCAAGGTGCAGCAGGCCGCCGCCGATGCCGGCTATCCGATGGTCGATGCCCCGGTTTCGGGCGGCATCACCGCGGCCAACCAGGGCACGCTCACGTTCATGGTCGGCGGCGATGCCAAGGTTTTCGGCCATGTCGAGGATATCCTGCTCAACATGGGCAAGGCGGTGATCCACGCGGGCGAAAGCGGCGCGGGGCAAGTCGCCAAGATGTGCAACAACATGCTGCTGGCGATCCACATGATCGGCACTTGCGAGGCGCTGGCGCTGGCCGAGAAATCCGGCCTCGACATGCGCAAGTTCCATGAGATCAGCTCGAAGTCGACCGGCTACAACTGGTCGCTCAACGATTACACCCCCGCGCCGGGCGTGGGCGCGACCAGCCCGGCCGACAACGATTACCAGGGCGGCTTCGCCTCGGCACTGATGCTCAAGGACTTGCGCCTCGCCATGGCGGGCGCGCAAACCAGCGGCGCGAGCGTGCCGCTGGGCGAACACGCGACGAAGATCTACGAGGCTTTCGTCGAGGCGGGCAACGGCGGCAAGGACTTCGGCGCGATCTTCACGACGCTTTAGGGTTTGCCCGCGCGAATGCCGGTACGCGCTTGCCTCTGGTGCGGCCAGTGAGGTGGAACTGGCCGCAGCGGTCGCAGCGATAGGGGCGCAAGGGATAGGCGGCTTGCGCGGCCACGCCCAGCGCCTCGTCCTCGCTGCGAAAGCGGGCCTTCCTGCGGCAGACGCTGAGCCGGGTGCGCATCGCCTCGGCCTGGTTCAGCCCAGCAGCGCGCCGCCCAGCAGGGTCAGCATCTTGACGTCGATGGCATAGCCTTCGGCCCGCCAGCGGGCCACGGCATCGGCGATGCCGGCCAGCGGCACGCGGTGGACCACGATCTGCTCGCTGTCGACGCCGCCGCCGTCGCCCACCTTGGTCAGGCCGTGCGCGCGCAGCAGAGTGAAGCTTTCGCTGACCATGCCGGGCGAGGACCAGAACTCGCCGATCACCTCGATGCGTTCGGCGCGGTAGCCGGTTTCCTCTTCCAGCTCGCGAGCGCCGGCGGTGGCCGGGTCTTCGCCCCGCTTGTCGTCATCGTCGCCGACCAGGCCGGCGGGCAGCTCGATACAGGGGCGGCCCAGCGGCACCCGGTACTGCTCGACCAGCAGGACATGATCGTCCTCGTCCACCGCCAGGATCACCGCCGCGTGGATGCCGCGCGCGCGGCTGACGTATTCCCAGTTGCCGCGCTTGCGGGCGGTGATGAACCGCCCTTGCCACATCACCTGTTCCTCGGCGGTCGCGTCCACGCTCATACTTCGATCAACCTGTCGGGCAATTCGTTCTGGTCGTCATCGGCGCGCGGGAAGTTCTCGGCCAGGATCGCGCCGACCTTGCCGATCGCGGCGATCATGCCATCGGCCACGCGCCCGTCTTTCAGCTCGCCGATCATCGCGGCCATGGCATCGCCCCAGGCATCGGGCGCGACCTTGGCGGCGATCGCCGCGTCGGCGACGATCTCGGCGCGGTGCTCGCGCATCGAAAGGTAGATGAGGATGCCGGTGCGCCCGGTGGTGCGCCGCTCGGCCCCGATGCGGAATGCCCGCACCGCCCGGTCGCGCACGCGCGCGGCCTTGATCGGCGAAGGGATCAGCAGGAACTTGAGCGGTGTCCACAGCTGGAGCAGCACCATGGCGCCGAACTTGATCGTCGCCACGCCGGCAGCCAGGACCAGCAGTTCGCGCGCGGTCCATTCGACGATCCAGCCGCCGGCGAACCATTCGACGATGCCGAGATAGAATTCCGGCACGATGGCCAGCGCACACAGCGCGGCCAGCGCCACCATCGCCGCCCAGACGAGCGCGACATCCGAATAGCCGTCCGAACGGTCGGCCAGGATGGTGACGATCTCGCCCGCGGTGCCGTGCTCGGCCTGGGCCACCGCGTCGCTCACGCGGCGGTGATCGTCCTCGTTGAGATAGCTGGGAGTGGACATCGCGCTTCTCCTACCAGCTTCCGCTCGCGCCGCCACCGCCGAAGCTGCCGCCGCCGCCGGAGAACCCGCCGCCGCCTCCGCCACCACCCGAACTGCTGCTGGCATGGCTCAGCGCGTCCAGCACGCTCCACAGCACGATCGGGCCGACGCCGCTGCCCTGATAGCGCTGGCGGCTGCCCCCCATCGTCGCCCGCAGGATCGGCACGATGACGAAGAAGATGATGATGAAGCCGAAGATCAGCAGCGGAAACAGGTCGCCCTCCTCAGGCGCGGCCTCGGCCTGCTGCGCGACCTTCTGCGCCTCTGCGGGCGGCAGGGCGAGCTGGTGGATGATCGCATCGGTTCCCGCCTCGATCCCGCCGGCCATGTCGCCGGCCTTGAAGCGGGGGACGATGTCGTTGGCGATGATCAGCGAGGACAGGCCATCGGTCAGCACGGGTTCGAGGCCATAGCCCACTTCGATCCGCACCTTGCGCTCGGCGGGCGCGACGAGCAGCAGCGCGCCGTCGTTGCGCTCCTTGTCGCCCAGGCCCCAGGCTCGGCCGAGCTGGTAGCCATAGTCCGAGATCTCGTAGCCCTGCAGGCTCGGGACCGTGGCGATCACGAGCTGGCGGCGCGATTGCGCTTCCAGATCGGCGAGCTTCTGCGTCAGCCGTGCTTCCTGGTCATCGGGGATGATGTTGGCGACATCGACCACGCGGCCGGTGAGCTTGGGAAACTCCTGCGCCAGCGCCGGCCGGGGCAGCAGCAGGGCGAGCGCCAGCAGCAGTGCCGCCAGCGCGGCGCCGATGCCGTCGCGTTCCGCGCGGAGCCCAGAGCGGAAAAAGGTCACGCGCGCTCGCGGCCGATCACATCTTGCCTTCGAGGCTGGGTGCGACATCGGCACCCGGCGTCACCGCCTGATACGGTACGAGCGGCTCGGCCCCGCGCATCTTGGCGCCGATCATGGTCGGGAAGGTGCGGACCTCGGTGTTGTAGTCCTGCACCGCGCCATTGTAGTCGCGGATGGCGATGCGGATGCGGTTTTCCTGACCTTCAAGCTGGCTTTGCAGCATCTGGTAGTTGGTGATCGACTTGAGGTCGGGATATTGCTCGACGCTCACCATCAGGCGGCTGAGGCTGGAGCCGAACTGCGCCTGCGCGGCCTGGAACTGCTGCATCTTGGCGGGATCGTCCAGATCGTCGGCGGTAAGCTGGACGCTGGTCGCCTTGGCGCGCGCCTCGATCACGCCAGTGAGGATGGCCTTCTCCTGCTCGGCCGCGCCCTTGGCGACGGCGGCGAGGTTCGGCACGAGGTTGGCGCGTTCCTGGAACGCGGCCTGCACGTCGGCCCACTTGGCCTTGGCCGCTTCCTGCTTGGTCGGCACCGAGTTGAAGCCGCAGGCCGCAAGGCTCATCGCGGCGATGGCGGCAAACAGATAGCGCCCGGCGCGGGCGGCGAATGGAACGGACATGCAGCGATCCTCCTATGCGGGCGGCGAACCGCCAGCCCTCCTCTGTCCTGCTAGATAGCAGTCAGGGATGCGCGTTCAAGCGGCGCGGCTTTGCTTTAGCCGCTTGGCAGGCACAAATGGCTGTGGCAGGCGATAGGGAATCGAAGGCTGGACGGGAACGGGCCATGTTGCAGGAATTCAAGGCATTCATCTCGCGCGGCAACGTGCTCGACCTTGCCGTGGGCGTCATCATCGGCGCCGCTTTCGGCAAGATCGTCACTTCGCTGACCGAAAGCGTCATCATGCCGTTCATCGGCTGGATCACCGGCGGCACCGATTTCACCAACCATTTCGTTCTGCTCAGCGCCATTCCCGAAAGCTTCACGGGCGACCGGACCAATTACGCCGCGTTGAAGGAAGCCGGCGTGGCGATGATCGGCTATGGCGATTTCCTGACGCAGCTGGTCAATTTCCTGATCCTGGCCTGGATCATCTTCCTGATCGTCAAGGCGGCCAACCGGCTCAATCCGCCCGCGCCGGCCGCGCCCGCCGGCCCGAGCGAGGCCGACCTGCTCGCCGAGATTCGCGACGAGCTGAAGAAGCGCCCGGTCTGAGAGCGGCGCGCGGCCAAGGGGCCGGTGCCGGGCCGATGAGAAGGAAAGTGGGGCGTTTCTGTTGCCAGGTACGCCCCGAACCCCTGGAGTCCGCTTCTGTTGCCCGGTGGGCCCGAACCGCGTTCTAACTTTGTAACTTCAGGCCGTTAGGCCCTAGAATTACGCTGCGAGAGCAAGTGCTTCGTTGTCGTTGGCACTTATGAGTTTTGAGCCTTTAACGGGTTACTCAGCCCGGACGAAAACGCCGTCTTTCAACACACGTCGATCCTGGTTCGGCCCCGTCAACACCCCCGGAATGCGAGGATCTTGGTGGAGCCGCCGGGTACTGCCCCCGGGTCCGCTGTGCCTATTGCACGCCGCAATTTATCGTCATAGCCGGCCGAAACCGGCAGGGGTCTATATAGGCGCTCGCGGATGAATGTGAAGTGAGCGCGTGGTTCCTCCACCATACGCGGCTGCTAGGCGCGCTTGCGCGCGGCGGCTTCTTCCGCCTCGGTGTCGTTGGCCGCCACGGGTGCGAAGGCGCGGGCGTCCTTTTCGGCCTGCTCGTATTTCAGGCAATCGAGGATCTTGGCCCCGGCCATGAACACCGCGCCGGTGGTCGCCAGGAACAGCAGCTTGCCGCCGAATCCCGGAAACCGCGTGAGATAGGCGCTACCGCGCTCCACCGCGCCCAGCGCAAGGGCATAGATTATCAGGAACGCTTCCCAGCGAGTCTTGATCACGAAAAGGCGAGCGATTTTCCTGAACATTCCCATCCTCTTAGCGTGGACATAATCCAGCAATCATCGTGCCAAGCCGGCATTTGCGTCAGTTTTGGCCGTTAACGCGTTGTTATCTGTAAGCCCTTCCGACAAGCGCGGTAAGAGGCGGGGCGGGCGCCACGCGGCCGGTCCTGCAAAATTCCCCACGGGCCGTTAGCCGGCCTCATGCGCCGCTGGCCGCTGTTGCCTTCGGGCGAGGCTTGCGCCATAGGCCGCCGGTTCCCTCCCCAGGACGTTTTGGTGAAACACGGCCAGCGCGGCATTCGCGCGGGACGCAATCGGTGCGAGGCAAGATGACGGACAGGATTGAACGCGCGGGGCTGCAAGTCGATACGAAGCTGGCGGGCTTCATCGAGAGCGAGGTTTTAGCGCCCATCGGCATGGACGCGGCGGCGTTCTGGAGCGGTTTTGCCGCGCTGCTGGCCCGGTTCGCCCCGGCGAACCGCGATCTGCTGGCCCGGCGCGATGCGCTGCAGGCCGCGATCGACGCCTGGCACCTGGCTCGTGCCGGCAAGCCGATCGACCAGGCCGAATACCAGGCCTTCCTGACCGAAATCGGCTATCTCGTGCCCGAGCCGGGCGATTTCACCATCGGCACCCGCAATGTCGATGCCGAGATCGCGACCATGGCCGGCCCGCAACTCGTCGTGCCGGTGCTCAACGCGCGCTTCCTGCTCAACGCGGCGAACGCGCGCTGGGGCAGCCTTTACGACGCGCTTTACGGCACCGATGCGCTGGATGCGGCGCCGGCGCAAGGCAAGGGCTATGATCCGGCGCGCGGCGCGGCGGTGATCGCTGCGGGGCGCGCCTTCCTCGACAAAGCGGTGCCGCTTGCCGGTGGAAGCTGGGCCGACGTGGCCGGCATCGAGGTGGAACTGGCCGATCCGGCGCAATATGTCGGGACGACCGCCAAGGGCCGGCTGTTCCGCGGCAATGGCCTGCACATCGAAGTCGTGGTCGATCCTGCGCATCCGGTGGGCAAGACCGATCAGGCGGGCATCGCGGACATCGTGCTCGAAGCCGCGCTGACCACGATCGTCGATCTGGAGGATTCGATCGCGGCGGTCGATGCCCGGGACAAGCTGCTGGCCTATGCCAACTGGCTCGGCGTCATCCGGGGCGACCTGACCGATACGTTCGAGAAGGGCGGCGAGACGATGACGCGCGCGCTCGCCGGTGACAAGGCGGTCACCACCGCCAGCGGCGAAGCGGTGAACCTGCCGGGCCGCAGCCTGCTGTTCGTGCGCAATGTCGGCCACCTGATGACCAACCCGGCGATCCTGCTGCCCGATGGCGGCGAGATTCCCGAGGGGATCATGGACGCGGTCATCACCAGCGCGATCGGCAAGCAGGACGTCATCGGCCTCACCCGATACGGCAACAGCCGCGAAGGCAGCATCTATATCGTCAAGCCCAAGATGCACGGGCCCGAGGAATGCGCTTTCACCAACGCGCTGTTCGATGCGGTGGAAGACCTGCTGGGCCTGCCGCGCCACACCATCAAGGTTGGCGTGATGGACGAGGAACGCCGCACTTCGGCCAACCTTGCCGCCTGCATCCATGCGGTGAAGGACCGTATCGTCTTCATCAACACCGGCTTCCTCGATCGCACGGGCGACGAGATCCACACCTCGATGCGCGCGGGGCCGATGATCCGCAAGGGCGCGATCAAGGGCAGCACCTGGATTGCCGCCTATGAGAAGCGCAATGTCGCGATCGGTCTTCGCCACGGCCTTTCGGGCAAGGCGCAGATCGGCAAGGGCATGTGGGCCGCGCCCGATCGCATGGCGGCGATGATGGCCGAGAAGATCGGCCACCCCAGGACCGGCGCGAACACCGCCTGGGTTCCCTCGCCGACGGCGGCCACGCTGCACGCGATGCATTATCACGCGGTCGACGTGTTCGGCCTGCGCGATGCCATCGCCGCCGAGCCGGTGCCCGGCCTCGACGCGCTGCTGGCGATCCCGCTGGCCGACGGCGTGAACTGGTCCGAGGACGAAGTGCGCGAGGAGCTGGACAACAACGCGCAGGGCCTGCTCGGCTATGTCGTGCGCTGGATCGACCAGGGCGTGGGCTGCTCCAAGGTGCCCGACATCAACGACGTGGGCCTGATGGAAGATCGCGCGACGTTGCGCATTTCCAGCCAGCACATGGCCAACTGGCTGCTCCACGGCGTCTGCACCCGCGATCAGGTGATGGATTCGCTCCACCGCATGGCCGCCAAGGTCGATGCGCAGAACGCCGGCGACCCGCTCTATGAGCCGATGGCGGGCCACTGGGACACCAGCCTGGCCTTCCAGGCGGCCTGCGATCTGGTGTTCAAGGGCGTGGAACAGCCCAATGGCTATACCGAGCCGCTGCTCCATGCCTGGCGCCTGAAGAAAAAGGCGGCGGGCTGAGGCTTCAGCCCGCGCTCCTGCCTTCGTAAGTGATCCTGATCCGCACCCAGGTGCCGATCTGCGGCTTGCTGTTGATGCGCGGGGGCAGGACGAGGAATTGCCACGCGGCGTTCTGCACCGCCCGGCCGAAGCCCGAGCCGCGCGGCGATTCGCCCAGGATCTGGCAATCCTCGACGCGATAGTTCTCCACCGTGCGGCAGGCGATCAGGCCCCAGCCTTCGCGTGGGGCGTTCTGCGGCATGTAGGTGGCAAGCTGCGCGTCGGTCGGCTTGCGGTACCATTCGGCATCGTAAAGCTGCACGCCGCCCGGGCCTTCGCCGGGGCCATAGGCCGCTGCCGCGTTGTCGTTGCCCCTCGCGCCGCCGGCCGCGCCCGATGCGCGCATTCCGCCGATGTCGCCCGCGGCGAAATCGCGGCGCGACAGGCGGATGAAGGCGGGCTCCAGCGGGTCCTCGATTTTCGGCTGCTCGATCGGGCGGGGCTGCGGCGGTTGCGGCACGGGCCGTTCCCGCGCGCGCGGCTCGGGCTGCTTTCTGGCCGCCTTCTGCTTGCGCTTTTCCGGGGTGGCGCCGCCGGCCGGCCTGCCCTCCACATCGAACGTGGTGGTCACTTGCCGCGCCTCAGGCGCGGGCTTCACCTGCGTCTGCAGCAGGGCGAGCAGCAGCGCGATCAGGATGATGCACGCCGACAGCGTGATGGAGACCGCGCGCTGGCGCGGCGATCCCGGCTGGTATCCTGAAGGGGCGGGAAGCATCGCGCGCGTCCTCAGCCGGTGAGCAATCGGGCAATGCCGACGAATTCGGCCACGGTGAGCGTTTCGGCGCGGCGCTGCGGATCGATGCCCAGCCGCTCCAGCGCTTCGAGCGCGCCGGGCAGGCCCTTCAGGCTTTGCCGCAGCATCTTGCGGCGCTGGCCGAACGCGGCCTCGGTCACGCGTTCCAGCACGCGCATCGAGACGCCCGGCGGCGCATCGGCCGGCGTCACATGGACGATCGCCGACATGACCTTGGGCGGCGGGGTGAAGGCGCTGCGGTGCACTTTCATCGCCAGTTTCGCGGTGCCGCGCCACTGGGCCAGCACCGCGAGCCGGCCATAAGCGGGCGTATCGGGCGCGGCGACGATGCGGCGGGCGACTTCTTCCTGGAACATCAGCGTCAGCGATGTCCATTGCGGCGGCCAGGCCTCGCCCGAAAGCCAGCCGGTGAACAGCGCCGTGCCGACATTGTAGGGCAGATTGGCAACGATCGCGTAAGGCCCGGTGAACAGCGTTTCGGGCGCGATCTTCATCGCATCGCCTTCGATCACGCGCAACTTGCCGGGAAAGGCCTCCGCCACTTCGGCCAGCGCGGGCAGGCAGCGGCGGTCCATTTCGATCGCGGTGACATCGGCGCCGGCGCGCAGCAGCGCGCGGGTGAGGCCGCCGGGGCCGGGGCCGACTTCGAGCACCTGCTGGCCGGCCAGACTGCCGGGAATCGCCGCGATCCGATCGAGCAATTGTTCGTCGAACAGGAAATTCTGCCCCAGCGCCTTCGAGGCGGAAAGGCCGTGCCGGGCAATGACCTCGCGCAAGGGGGGAAGCATCATGCCGCCGCTCGCCGGATCGCGCATTCCCCCGCCAGCCGGATCGCCGCGATCGTCGCGCCCGCGCTGGCCAGGCGCTTGCCGGCGATGGCGAAGGCGGTGCCGTGATCGGGCGAGGTGCGCACGATCGGCAGGCCGAGCGTGACGTTCACGCCCTGATCGAAATCGAGCGTCTTGATCGGGATCAGCGCCTGATCGTGATACATGCACAAGGCGACATCGTACCGGCCGCGCTCATGCGCGGCGAACATCGCGTCGGCCGGATGGGGGCCGGAAACCGCCAGCCCCTCCGCGCGCAGCGCGGCGATGGCGGGCGCGATCATGTCGATCTCCTCGCGCCCCATGCGGCCATCCTCGCCGGCGTGCGGATTGAGCCCGGCGATCGCCAGGCGCGGGCACGGCAGGCCGAAATCGCGCGCCAGCGCGGCGGCGACGATGCGCGCGCGCCGCTCGATCAGCGCGCGCGAGAGGCGCGCGGGCACGTCCGCCAGCGCCAGATGCACGGTCAGCGGCACGGTGCGCAGCGAAGGGCCGGCCAGCATCATCACGGCGTCCTCGTGCGCCACGCCGCAGGCATCGGCGACGAATTCGGTCTGGCCGGGCTGGGTGAAGCCCACTTGCGCCAGCCGCGCCTTGGCGATCGGGCCGGTGACGATCGCCCCGGCCGCGCCTTCGCACGTCAGCCGCGCGGCCTCGCCCAGCGATGCCAGCGCCAGTTCCGCGCCTTCGCGCGAAGGATCGCCGGGCCGGTAGTCGCCATCGCCGCCGGCCAGCACGGGCAAGCCCGCGGCGAAGGCGACGCGCGCTTCGGCAGGGTCGGCGATGGCGATCGTCGGCACGTCCAGCCCGCGCCGCCGCGCCGCTTCGCGCAGTAGGCGCGCGCCGCCCACGGCGAAGAACGGAGCGAGCGCTGCGGCCTCGCGGCGCGCCCATGCCTCGGCGATCAGTTCGGGGCCAATGCCCGCCGGATCGCCCAGCGAGACGGCGAGCGGCGCCGCGACGCCCACGTCAGTTGTAATCGATGACCGCGTCACGCCTCAGGTCGCGCAGGTACATCTGCGCGCGCTTGTTGATGCGATCGTCCTCCATCTGCGACATGAGCTGGTCGAAGCTGGGGCCGCTGTCGCTTTGCGGATCGTCGCGCCCGCACAGCATCAGCATCCGCACGCCGTCCTGGATCGAGCCGAACGGGGGCGAGGTCTCGCCGATCGAGAGGTTGAGGATCGCGTTCTGCAACGGTCCGGGCAAGTCGCGCGCGCGCACCTGATCGTTGGTGACGACTTGCGCGCCAAGCTGCGCGGCCACGCCGTCGACGGCGCCGCAGCCCTTGGCCTGCTGGATCGCTTCGGCAAAGCGCTTGGCCTGCGCGTTGGCCTGCGCCTCGCTGGCGCCGGGCGGGAAATTGATCGAGATCTGCTTGAGCGCGAGCACCGCGTCGCGCGGATCGGCGGTCAGCACCTGGCGCCGGTCGATCAGGTAGATGATCGAATAGCCGCCCGGCACCTCGATCGGGCCGACCAGCTGGCCGGGGCTCAGCTCGCGCGCGGCGCTGGCCAGTTCCGGGGGAAGCTGCGCCAGCCTGATCCAGCCCAGATCGCCGCCGACCGCCGCCGTCGAGGCTTGCGAATACTGCCGCGCGTAAGCCACGAAGCTGCCGCCGTCGCGCAACTGCTCGACGATGCGCATGGCATTGTCGCGCACTTGCGCCTGCACTTCGGGCGTGGCGGCAAGGTAGATCTCGCCGATGCGGTATTCGTCGGTGCCCTTGGCCGCCTTGAGCCGGGCGAGCATCTCGTTCACTTCGTCTTCCGAGACGTTGACGAAAGGCGCGACATTGCGGCTGAGCAGCCGCTGCCAGGCCAGCTCGCCGTGGATCTGGCGCTTGAGCGAGGCGGGCGAAGAGCCGATCCGCTTCAGGTAGGCGTCCATCGCCTCGGTGCTCTGGCTGAAATTCTGCGCCGCGACGCGGGCATAGGACTGGTCGATCTCGGCCGTGCTGACTTCGATATCAGAAGCCTTGGCTTCCTGGATCTCCAGCGTCTCGTCGATCAGGTTGCGCAGCACCTGCTGGCGCAGGCGGCCCATTTCCTCCGGGCTCACCTTGTTCTCGTTGGCCGCGACGATCAGTGCCAGGCGCTGGTCGACATCGGTGCCGGTGATGACATCGCCGTTAACCACGGCCGTGGCCTTGCGGATATTGGGATTGCTGTCGCCGAAGATCTTGATGTCCTCGGGAATGACGATCTCGCCTTGCGCGGCGCCCTGGGCATGGGCCACCGGCGCGCCAAGGGCGCCCGCGAGGCCTGCGGCCAGGAGGGCGCGCGAAATAAACGTGCTGCGATTGACTGCTTTCACCGTGATCTCAATCCCGTCTCCGGCCGGATCGGTCCGGCCCCTCAAAAGGTTCGGGCCTGCGCCGGACCGATTTCCGCGCCAAGCCCGCTCCTGTCCCCAGGCGGCTTAACCTGATCTGAGCAGGTCCGATAGCGGCTTTGCGTAAGGCTGGCAAACGCCCTCCACCGCACTACTGGAAGCCCAGATTGCGCAGCGCGAAGCGGATCTGGAACGAGTTGCCCTTGCGCACGTCGCCCGTGGCGACATAGTCGCGCCGCCAGGTCAGCGCGATTTCCAGGCAATCGTCCTCATAAGCGGCGCCGATGCGGGTGCGGATCGGCTGGAAGCCGTCCGATCCGAACGTCGGGTCTTCCTTGCGGTCGGTCAGGTTGACCACGGCCGAGCCGAACAGCGACCAGTACTTGGCGAAGGCGACGCGGCCGGCGAAGCGGGCTTCCTCGCGGTCCTGCAAGTCCTCGATCGCGCTGGAGATGTCGCGGTTGAGCTTGGTATAGCCGATCTCGGCATAAGTGCCGCTGTTGCCGACGACCGCGTCGAACTCGTTGCGGCGCACCGCGAAGCCGTCCTTGTCCAGCCGGAAGCGGTGCACCAGCTTGACGATGTTGCGATAGCGCACTTCGGTGCGGCCGACGATGTCGGAGGTCTTGCTGGTCAGCCCGGTGCCGTCGGGCAGCAGCGTCGGCTCGTCGCTCAGCCGGATGGATTGTCCGATCGTCGTCTTGATCCGCCAGAGCGGCCGTTCGAACTGCCAGTCCAGCCCATAAGTGAAGCGCACGCCGTCCTCGATCCGGTCATAGCCGGGGAAGCGGTTGAGCGCGAAGAGGTTGCTGTCTTCCAGCTCGATCGCGCGGGCATCCTCGTTGGGCACCGAAAGGTTGGCGATCGAGGGGCTGGCGACGAGCTGGACGCGCGGGGTCAGCACTTGCGTGCCGCCGAACACCTGGCCGACGAACGGCCACTTCACGTCAAGCGCGGCCGTGGCGACGCCGCGCGTCTTCCAGCCCTTGTCGCCGCGATAGATCTCGGTCGAGGTCAGCTCGTTCTCGTCGGAGTGATAAAGGTCGCCGCGCAGCAGCCCGGTCAGCGTCACTTCCTGGCCCAGTCCGGTGATCTGGCGCAAGGTCCACTGCGCGCGGGCGAAGGCGCGCTGCGTGTCCTGCCCCTGGTTGCGCAGGATCGCCAGCGAGTTCACTTGCGTCTCGATCTTGCCGCCCAGCAGCGGATCGTCGAAGCGGCGGCGATAGTCGATCGCCGGCAGCGCCACCGGCTGCGCACCCTGGACGACGCCGACGCGCATCGTCTGCGTGGTCCAGCCGGCGATCGAGAGATAGCTGTCCTGGTCGATCCGCTCCACTTCCACGGTCGATCGCAGCCGGTCGTCGCGGCTGATGTCATAGCGGCGCAGGAACGTGCGGTCGGACGCGCGGCGGATCGATCCGGTCACGCTCCAGTGCGGGTCGAGCTGGAGGCGGCCATTGGCGAAGATATAGCCGCGAAAGTCGCTTTCGGCGGTGGGGGCGGAGCCGACGATCGGGATGCGGCTGCTGAACGTGGCATAGCCGGTGATCTGGTAGGCGCCCTTGTCGGTCAGCGCGCGGTACTGCAACTGCGCCATCGGCGCGACCTTGGTATAGACATAGCCGGTCGCGGTCAGATCGCGGTTTTCGGCGATGCGGACGTAGTAGGAATCGCTGATCTCCACGCCGTTCGATGGCGTGAAGCGGAAATCGGGCACCAGCAGGCCGGACACCGCGCGGCCATCGGTGGTGACGCGCAGGCCCGGCAGCGGCAGCGCCACCGTATCGAACAGCACCAGCCGCGCGCCGCGAAAGCTGATGCGCTTGTCGGCATCGTCATAGAGCACTTGCTGGGCGGTGACGCGCCAGCTCGGCTTGCGGGGGCAGCCTTGGGCATCCTCCACCTCGCAGCCGGTATAGGCGGCGCTGGTGAGGACGATATTGCCATCGCCCATGCGCTGGCCGCGCGTGGCGGCCAGCCGGCCGCCCTGGCGCAGCGCGATCAGCAGGTTCTCCATCGCGCCGGTCTTGAGTTCGTCGGTCAGCTCGACGCGTTCGGTGAAGAGCTGGTTGCCGTCCTCGTCGACCATGCGCACGTTGCCGGTGGCGACGATTTGCCCGCTGGTGCGATTCCAGGTGACGGTATCGGCCGCGACCGACTGGCCCTGCCGGCGCAGCACGACATTGCCGCTGGCGGTGACATCCTCGGTCTTTTCCGCGTATTCGATCCGGTCCGCCTCGAAAGCGATGGGAATCTCGCCCGCGGCGGTTTCGCCGGCCGGGCCCGGCGGGGGCGGAATCGCCGGCGAGGGATCGCCGATCGGCGCGGCCAGGTCCTGCGCCATCGCGGCGGCGGGCAGGGCGATGAAAGCGAGCGCCACCGCCAGCGCGCCGCGCGAAAGCGCCCCCGACGACAAGAGGCGCAGCCCCCCCAGCGACAGCGGGCGCAAGCGACCAGTAAAGGCTTGCAGCGATGACGGCGCGGCCGGGAGCATGGCTTGCCTATCGCACCGGCCGCGCCTAACTGCAATCCGGCGTTGCGGCAGTCCGCCGCCATTTCGGCACGACGCAGGAGTTACCATGCAGATCCAGTTCCTTGACGCGACATCCAGCCAGCCCTCTCGCCTGCTGGCCCGCCTTGTGAACCAGGATGCGATACCGGCCGATCTTGAACCCGTGCTGACCGAAGGCGCCCGGCTTTCGCGCTTTTCCGGCAAGGCCGCGCAGCTTTTCGAAGGTTTCGTGGAGCGCGACGGAGCGATCATGCGCGTGGCCCTGGCGGGGATCGGCAAGCCCGGCGCGGACGATCGCATCGGCGCGATCGAGCGGGCCGGTGCCAGCCTTGCCGCCAAGTACCTGACCTCGGGCGAGACCGTGCTGACGCTCGATTTCACCGGCGCGGGCCTTTCCGCCGCCGAAGCGGTGGCGGCGCTGCTGGGCCTGCGCCTGCGCGGCTGGCGGCACGATGCCTATCGCACCAGACTGACCGACGAGAAAAAGCCCTCGCTCGCCGAAATCGCCGTGGCCGGCGCGCCCGAGGGGACGGCGGCGCTCTGGGAAATCGAAGGCGCGCTGGCGCGCGGCGTCGAATTCACGCGCGAGCTGGTGACCGAGCCGGCCAATACGATCTATCCCGAAACTTTCGTCGCGCGCTGCCTGGCGCTGATGGAAGGCACCGGCCTGAAGCTGCGCGTGCTGGACGAGACGGAGATGGCCGCGCTCGGCATGGGCTCGCTGCTGGGCGTCGCGCAAGGCTCGGCCCGGCCGGCCCGCCTGCTGGTGATGGAATGGAACGGCGGCGCGGCCGGGCAGAAGCCGGTCGCCTTCGTCGGCAAGGGCGTGACGTTCGATACCGGCGGCATCTGCCTGAAGCCCGCGGCGGGCATGGAAGACATGAAGTGGGACATGGGTGGCGCCGGCGCGGTGGCGGGCACGATGCTCGCGCTCGCGCTGCGCGGGGCGAAAGCCAATGTCGTGGGCGTGTGCGGGCTGGTGGAGAACATGCCTGACGGCAAGGCGCAGCGTCCGGGCGATGTCGTCACCTCGATGTCGGGCCAGACGATCGAGGTGATCAATACCGATGCGGAAGGGCGGCTGGTGCTGTGCGACGCGCTGACCTGGGTGCAGCGCGAATACGCGCCCGCGCGGATTGTCGATCTGGCGACGCTGACCGGCGCGATCATCGCCGCGCTGGCGCACGAATATGCCGGCATCTTCTCGAACAACGACGATCTGGCCGCTGCGCTGGTGGCGGCGGGCGAGGCTTCGGGCGACCGGCTCTGGCGTTTCCCGATGGGCCCGGCCTATGACAAGCAGATCGACAGCGCGATCGCGGACATGAAGAATGTCGGCTCGCGCTTCGGCGGCTCGATCACGGCGGCGCAGTTCATCAAGCGCTTCATCGAGAACGACACGCCCTGGGCGCATCTCGATATCGCCGGCACCGTGTGGGCCGACAAGCCGGGCGCCACCTGGGACAAGGGCGCGACCGGCTTCGGCGTGCGCCTGCTCGACCGCTTCGTGCGCGACACGCTGGAAAGCTGAGGGCGAAGACCGGGGGCGGGCACGCGGCGATGCGGGTCGATTTCTACCAGCTCAGCCGCGATCCCGCCGAGGCGGCGCTGCCGCTGCTGGCCCGCGCCACGCTGAAGGCGGGGGAGCGGATGCTGGTGGTGTCGGGCGATGCCGCCCAGCTCGAACGCATCGGCCAGGCGCTCTGGTCGCTGCCCGAAAGCTTCCTGGCCAATGGTCGCGTGGGCGAGGGGGGCGAGGAACGCCAGCCGATCCTGCTGTCCGACCGGCCCGATCCGCGCAACGGCGCGCGCTTCCTCGCGATCACCGACGGCATCTGGCGTGAGGGCGAAACCCCGTTCGCGCGCACCTTCTTCCTGTTCGACGATCACACCGTGGCCGGCGCGCGCGATGTCTGGCGCCTGCTGCGCCAGCGCGAAGGCGCCGAACGGCATTACTGGAAGCAGGAAGGCGGCCGCTGGATCGAGGCCGGCTAAGGCCCCTGTCGCGGGGGCGATGGGCGCGCCTTGCCAGGACGCGCCATCGGCTTGCCGCGCGGCATTTTCCCGGCTAGGGGCCCGCGCAACTGCAGAACAGACAACCTCGCAAGGAATGTGAAACATGGCGGTCACCCGCACCTTTTCGATCATCAAGCCCGATGCCACGCGTCGCAACCTGACGGGCGCCGTCACCAAGATGCTGGAAGAAGCGGGCCTGCGCGTCGTCGCCTCCAAGCGCATCCACATGAGCCGTGAGCAGGCCGAGGGCTTCTATGCGGTGCACAAGGAACGCCCGTTCTTTGGCGAGCTGGTCGAATTCATGATCTCCGGCCCGGTGGTCGTGCAGGTTCTCGAAGGCGAGGACGCGGTGAAGCGCAATCGTGACGTGATGGGCGCGACCAACCCCAAGGACGCGGCCGAAGGCACGATCCGCAAAGCTTTCGCCGAAAGCATCGAGGCCAATTCGGTCCACGGCTCGGACAGCGAAGAGAATGCCGCGATCGAGATCGCCTTCTTCTTCAAGCCCGAGGAAATTGTCGGCTGAGCCATGGATCGCCGCAGGCGTTCAAGGCCGCCGGAGCGATCCGGCGGCCTTTTTTGCGTTTGATCCATCCTGTCTCACTGCGCTATCATCGCCGCAAAGGAGATGTGCGATGCAAGGCATGGGCGAAACAGGCGAAGCCTGCCCCTTCGAATTCAATTTCGATCCCGCCACCTTCAAGGTCGGCGATACGGTGAGCTACCGCGTCACCGGCAGTCTTGAGGGCTTTCCCTTCGTCGGCACGCTGGTCGAGGTGCATGAGGACCATGTGCTGATCGCCGGCGATCCGAACGATCCCGAAGCCCGCTATCGCGGCACGCGCGAAAGCCGCCCGGTGGTGGAATATTCACAAGTTTAGGGGATCAGGACGGGCGGCAGTTGATCTGGGGCAAGGTGGGAACCGTGCAACGGGCCTAGCCGTTGACTATCCAACACAGGAAGGAGCCCGGATGTCTCACACCCCCCACCAGCTCGTCGATGAATTCCCCGAGGATGGCGAACTGCTGCGCCACCTCAAGGCATCGAATGCCCATTTCGCCACGCTGGTCGAGCGCTACAACGAAGTGAACGAGGGTATCTATCGCATCGAGGCCGAACTCGAGCCGGCGAGCGACGATTACGCCGAGGAACTGAAGCGGCAGCGCCTGGCCCTGCTTGATGAGATCGGCAGCATCATCACGCAAGAGCGCAGCAAGGTTGCCTGATGCCTGATCCGGCGCGGCTGAATCACGGCCGGGCCGGGATCACGCGCTAAAACTCTTCCGCCGCGTCCATCAGGCTGGTCAGCTTCCGGGGTGCCACCGCGCGCCAGGAGCGGGCCAGCCAGTCGGCGATCTCGTCCCAGTCATTGCCGCCAAGGTCGATGCGGATGCCGATCCAGCCATCGCCGAAATAGGCCGGACGGAAGAAACGCGCCGCATCGCGCTCGATCAGCATCGCCTGCTCGTCCGGCCCGCTGATCTTGACGAGCAGCGCGGTTCGCCCGTCACCGTGATGATCGTGCGAGAAATAGGCGAACTTCTTGCCCTTGATGATGCCGAAGCAGGGCATCCCGTGCGAAATCGTCTCATCCGCCTCGGGCAAGGCCAACGCGCGTGTGCGCACTTGTTCGAGCAGGAATTCGGGCGAGCGGTCGCGCGTCACCAGCGCGGCCAGGCAGCGCGAATAGAGCTGGTGCTCGGCAATCAGCACGCGCGCGGCCAGCGTGCCGGGCGTGTCGCCGGGCAGGATCGCCACGGGCGTCTGGCCCAGCACGGGGCCGTCGTCCAGCGCGGCGGTGACGAGGTGCACGGTGACGCCGCCATGCGAATCCCCGGCGGCGATCGCGCGTTCGTGCGTGTGCAGCCCGGTGTACTTGGGCAGCAGCGAGGGGTGGATATTGACCATCCGGCCTTCCCACCGCGCGACGAAATCGGGCGTCAGGATGCGCATGTAGCCGGCCAGCGCGATCCATTGCGCGCCGCTTTGCCGGATCGCCGCGTCCATCGCCGCGTCATGCTCGGCACGGGCCATGCCCCGGTGCGACAGCGCGAAGGTCGGCACGCCTTCGGCCGCCGCCAGCTTGAGCCCGCCGGCCTCGGGGTCGTTCGCGGCGACCAGCACGATCTCGTATGGGCAGTCCGGCGCGCGGCTGGCATAGAGCAGCGCGGCCATGTTGGTGCCGCTGCCCGAGATCAGGACGGCGACCTTGGCGCGTTCAGCCATCGGCGCGATCAGGCATTGTGCGTGGCCGACCACGCTTCGCGCGCCGACCATGCCTCGGCACTGCCGGCAACCGTGCAGCCGCGCGCGCCCCGGCGAATCGCGCCGATGCGATAGACCGTCTCGCCCGCTTCGCTGAGCGCCCAGGTGATGTCGGGCACGTCCTCCACCGCGACCGCCAGCACCATGCCGATGCCGCAATTGAACGTGCGGGCCATTTCCTCCGGCTCGATATGGCCTTGCGCCTGCAGGAAGGCCATCAGCCGGGGCTGCGCCCAGGCATCGGCATCGACATGGGCGTGGAGCCCCAGGGGCAGCACGCGCGGCACGTTTTCCAGCAGCCCGCCGCCAGTGACATGCGCCAGCGCGTGGATGCGGCCCGATCGGACCAGCGGCAGCAGGCTTTTCACATAGATCCGCGTCGGTTCGATCAGCGCGTCGATCAGCAGCGTTTCGGGATCGAACAGGGCGGGGCGGTCCAGCCTCCAGCCCTTGTCCACCGCCAGCCGCCGCACCAGCGAATAGCCGTTCGAATGGACGCCGGAGGAAGCAAGGCCCAGCAGCACGTCGCCATCGCGCACCTTGTCGCCGGTCAGCTGCTCGCCGCGCTCCACCGCGCCGACGCAGAAGCCGGCAAGGTCGTAGTCGCCCGGCGCGTACATGCCCGGCATCTCGGCGGTCTCGCCACCGATCAGGGCGCAGCCGGCGATGCGGCACCCCTCGGCGATGCCGGCCACGACGCGCTCGGCGACGCCGTTGTCGAGCTTGCCCGTGGCAAAATAATCGAGGAAGAACAAAGGCTCCGCGCCCTGGACGATCAGGTCGTTGACGCACATGGCGACAAGGTCGATGCCGATCGCATCGTGCCGGTCATGATCGATCGCCAGCTTCACCTTGGTGCCCACGCCATCGTTCGCGGCGACCAGCAGCGGATCGGCATAGCCGGCCGCGCGCGGATCGAAGAAGCCGCCAAAGCCGCCCAGTTCCGCGTCGGCGCCGGGCCGCGCGGTCGCTTTCGCCAGCGGCGCGATCGCCTTTACCAGCGCGTTTCCGGCGGCGATCGAGACGCCGGCCTGTTCATAGCTATAGCTTGTCGGAGATTTATCGTCGGCCATTCGCGCCGCCTAGCGCTTTACAGCTTGGATTTCCACTTGCCTTTGGGCAAAAGGCGCCCGGTTCGAATATGGCTATGGCAAACCCCAGCGATTTCCCGCGCCCCCGTTTTCTCAAGGGCTTGCGCCCGGGGCCGGCTGCGCAGCTCCTGCTGGCGCTGGGGGCGGGGCTGTGCGCCGCGCTGGCGGTGATCGGGCCGGATCGGCTGATCGCCCAGATCGAGGGCGATCGCGGCATTCCCCCGATCGCCAATTCCGACGATATCCAGGTTTCCGGCATCGACGTGGAAACCACCGGCAAGACGGGCGAGGAAGCGCGCGCGGCGGGCTGGAAGCTGGCCCAGCGCAAGGCCTGGGAAAAGCTGAGCGGCCCGCAGATGAGCGACGAGCAGATCGACGCGCTGGTTTCGGCCGTGGTGATCGAGCGTGAGCAGATCGGCCCGCACCGCTATATCGCGCGGCTGGGCGTGATCTTCGATCGCGCGCGTGCCGGCCAGTTCGTCGGCCGCGCCGATGGCGGCGGCCTGCGCGCGCGATCGGCGCCGCTGCTGGTGATCCCGGTGCTTTATTCGGGCGGCGTGCGGCAGGTCTTCGAAGTGCGCGGGCCGTGGCAGCGGGCCTGGGCGAACTTCCAGACGGCGCAAAGCTCGATCGATTATGTCCGTCCGGCCGGCTCGGGCGGCGAATCGCTGATTCTCACCGCCGGCCAGCCGGGCCGGCGCAGCCGCCTGTGGTGGCGCAACATCCTGGACCAGTTCGAGGCGGCCGACGTGCTGATCCCCGTTGCCCGGCTGGAACGGCAATGGCCGGGCGGCCCGGTGCGCGGCACGTTCACCGCGCGCTACGGCCCGGACAACACTTTCCTCGAAAGCTTCACGCTCACCGCCAGCGATGAGCAGGCCGTGCCCAGGATGCTCGATCAGGCGATGCTGCGGATCGACGGCATCTACCAGCGCGCGCTGGCGCAAGGCGTGCTGACGCCCGACCCCTCGCTGCTGAGCGGGCAAATGGCGTTTGATCGCGCGATCGAGCAATTGCGCGCCCGGCTGCTCCCGCGCGAAGCGGCGCTGGCCGGGGAGGCGGGCGAAGGCCCCCTGGCCACCGGCGCGCCTTTGGCCACGCCTTCGCAGACCGGCGCGCCCGCGGCGATCGCCAGCGTGACCGTGCAGTTCGCCACGCCCGATGCGGCGGCGGTCGATTCCGCGCTGGCGGCGGTGCGCGGCATTGCCGGCGTGCAAGGCGCGGCAACGACCAGCCTGGCGATCGGCGGCACCTCGGTCATGCGGGTCACGGTCGCGGGCGGGGGCGATGCGCTGGCCGCCGCGCTGCGCGCGCAAGGCTGGCAAGTCACCGGCGGCGGCGGCACGATCCGGATCAGCCGTTAGGCGAGCTTCGCCGATGAAGCAGATCGCGCTTCCCCTGACCCCTGCCGCCGGCAGCCCCTCGCGCATTGTCGTGGGCAATGCCAATGCCGCCGTGCTCGATGCTTTCGCGGGCGCGGCAAGCTGGCCGTTCCGCACCGCGATCCTCACCGGGCCGCCGCGTTCGGGCAAGTCGCTGCTGGCGCGCTGGTTCGTGGAGAGCGGCGCGGGCGACGCGCTCGACAACGCGGACAGCATGGACGAGGCCGAGGTGTTCCACCGCTGGAACCGCGCGCAGGAAAGCGGCCGGCCGCTGCTGATCGTCAGCAACGCGGGCGAGGGGGGCTGGAATGTCACGCTGCCCGATCTCGCCTCGCGGCTGGGCGCGGCGCTGCCGCTTGCGATCGGCGAGCCGGATGACGACATGATGGCCGAGCTGATCGCGCTTCACGCGCAGATGCGGGGCCTCGTCCTTGACGATTCCGCAACCGCCTATCTTGTACCCCGGTGCGAGCGTAGCCACTTGGGCGCGGAAAGGCTGGTCGCGGCAATCGATCGGTTGAGTTTGGAACGCAAGCAGGCCCCCACCATGGCGATCTGGCGAGACGCCCTGGCGGAAAACGGCAAGGGATAAGCGTCCCGCTTGCCATGCGGGCGGAATGGTGGGAGATTCGGTAGATGTTCGGTGGTCTTGTCCGCTATCTGGATTCCGTCGTCGCGCGTGATCCGGCGCCTCGTTCGCGCTGGGAAGTCTTGCTGTATCCCGGCGTCTGGGCGCTGTTCTGGCACAAGATCGCGCATCGGCTGTTCAACGCGCGGCTCTATTTCCTCGCGCGCGTGGTCAATCACTTCTCCCGCTTCATGACCGCGATCGACATTCATCCGGGCGCCACCATCGGCCGGAATTTCTTCATCGACCACGGCTTTACCGTGATCGGCGAGACGGCGGTGATCGGCGACAACGTGACGATCTACCAATGCGTGACGCTGGGCGGCACCAACCCGACCAACGGCAAGGCGGGCAAGCGGCACCCGACGCTGGAGGACAACGTGATCGTCGGTTCGGGCGCGCAGATCCTCGGGCCGATCACGGTCGGCCGGCGCGCGCGCATCGGCGCCAGCGCGGTCGTGACCGAGGACGTACCCGAAGGCGCGACGATGATCGGCCTGAAGGCGCGCTCCACGCTCGTCGCGGCCGAAACCTGGGCCAAGGAATTCATGCCTTACGGCACACCCTGCAAGGAGCCGTGCGAGCCGGTCGGCGGCACCCAGCGCATCGACGAGCTGGAAACCGAAGTGGCGCGGCTGCGCGAACAGGTCGAAGGGCTCGCGGCCGAGCGCCGCCCGGCCGAACGCGTTGGGCCGACGGCCTGCAAGGGAAGCTGACCGCTAGATGGCGTCATCCGTGGCAGGGCTGAACCCGGCATCCGGCACCGTCATCGCATTTCCGGGCCAGCGGCCGCTTCAGGTCGGGTTCGACCGGCTTGAGCTTCAGCGCATCCTCGATCTTTACGGGCGCATGGTCGCGGCCGGGCTCTGGCGCGACTATGCGATGGATTTCGGCAAGGAAGCGGCGAGCTTCAGCGCGTTCCGCCGCGCCGCCGAACGCCCGCAGGCCCGCATCGAAAAGCGCCCGACGCTGCGTGGCAAGCAAGGCATGTGGACCTTGTTCGGCGAGGCCGGCCAGGTGCTCAAGCGCGGCCACGAACTGGCCGGCGTGCTCAGCCCGATCGAACGCAAGCTGCTGAAAGTGGTCGACGGCTGAGAATCGGTCTGGAAATGCGCGGAAAAGCGCATTTCAAAGCGGCACCGGCTCGCTGCCCCGCAACCTAACCCTTCGCGGCCCGCATCAGCAGTGCCATCGCGTGCTGTGACTGTTCCATGCCGTTGCCGATCGGCGCGTCGCTGGCGGGATCGGCGATGCGGTCCCACGCGGCGGCGAAGCCTTCGGGGGTGCGCTCCGCTTCGGGTAGCAGCACGCCTTGGTTCATCACGATCCGCGCGGTCTGGAAGACGCCGCCGCCCGCGCCGACGATCACGTTGGACGGGGCATCGTCGGAAACCAGATAGAGCGCGGCGGGCACCACGTTTTCCGCGCCGAACGCCTTGAAGGCTTCCTCGGGAAAGATGTCCTGGGTCATGCGCGTGCCGGCTGTCGGGGCGATGGCGTTGACGCGGATGCCGTATTTCGCGCCTTCCAGCGTCAGCGTGCGCGCCAGCCCGACCACGCCCAGCTTGGCCGCGCCATAGTTCGCCTGCCCGAAATTGCCGCCCAGGCCCGAGGACGAAGTGGTCATCAGGATGCGGCCATAACCCTGTTCGCGCATGATTTCCCACACCGCCTTGGTGGCAAAGGCGGTGCCGAGCAGATGCACGCGCACGACCAGCTCGAAATCGGCCGGGTCCATCTTGCCGAACGTGCGATCGCGCAGGATGCCGGCATTGTTGATCAGGATATGGATGCCGCCCCAGGCCTGCCTTACCCGGGCGGCCATCGCCGCCATTTGCGCGAAATCGGCCACGTCGCCGCCATCGGCCATGGCCTCGCCCCCGGCGGCGCGGATTTCCTCGACCACGGCGAGCGCCGCGTCGGAATGGCCGGTGCCATCGCGCGAGGCGCCCAGATCGTTCACCACCACTTTCGCGCCGCGCCGCGCCAGTTCCAGCGCATAGGCGCGGCCCAGGCCATTGCCCGCCCCCGTTACGATGGCGACGCGATCATGGAACGAGATGGTCATGGCAAGGCGGGCTCCGGGCGACGGTCTTGTAGGGTGAGTCTTGTGGGATGCGCCCTGGCGGCGCGCATCGGGGGATGACACGGGGGATAACGCCGTTCAATGCCGTGATGCGCCTGGCGGGCAATTCGGCTGGCGACTTGCCCGCGCGCGCCGGGAAGGCCATAGGCTGACCGCGAATCCTCACGTCCGCAACGCGAAAGGCCATGCGATGAAAGTGCGCGTGCACGTCAGCCTCAAGCCCGGAGTGCTCGATCCGCAGGGACGGGCCATTCACCACTCGCTCGAAGGGCTCGGTTTTTCCGGCGTGAACGATGTCCGTGCCGGCCGGCTGTTCGAGTTGGATGTCGACGAGGCGGTCTCCGACGAAGCGCTGGACGACATGTGCCGCAAGCTGCTGGCCAACATGGTGATCGAAAACTACCGCATCGAGAAGGTCGCGGCATGAACGCGTTTCGCTCGGCGGTCGTCACCTTCCCGGGCTCCAACTGCGACCGCGACATGGCGGTGGCGCTCGAGGCGATTTCGGGCGCCGCGCCGCACCGCGTCTGGCACGGCGATGCCGATCTGCCCGAGGGGCTGGACTTCATCGCGCTGCCGGGCGGGTTTTCCTATGGCGACTATCTGCGCTGCGGCGCCATCGCCTCGCGCTCGCCGATCATGCGCGCGGTGATCGCGGCGGCGGAACGCGGCGTGCCGGTGCTGGGCGTGTGCAACGGCTTTCAGGTGCTGACCGAAAGCGGGCTGCTGCCTGGCGCCTTGCTGCGCAATTCGGGCATCCGCTTCGTCTGCCGCGAAGTGGCGCTGAGGGTCGAGAACGCGCAATCGCTGTTCACCGCCGGCTATGCGGCGGGCCAGACGATCCGCATCCCCGTCGCGCATCATGACGGCAACTACTATGCCGACGAAGCGACGCTGGACCGGCTGGAGGGTGAGGGGCGCGTGGCCTTCCGCTATGCCGAAGCGGTCAATGGGTCCGCCCGCGCGATCGCCGGCGTGCTCAACCAGGCGGGCAACGTGCTGGGCATGATGCCGCACCCCGAACGCGCGATCGAGCCGGCCCATGGCGGCAGCGACGGGCGCGCCCTGTTCGAAAGCGCGATCAGGGGGCTGGTCGGGGTTTGAGTTTTGGTGGGGAAATGCGCGCAAGAGCGCATTTCAGAGCGGCACCGGCCCACCCCCCCACCCAGCCTCCCATCAAGTATGCTTCCATGGGAGGCCGGGTGGGGGCGCGGGCCGATGCCGCCATGCGCCGAGAGGCGCATTTCCCGACAACATTCACGCCGCGTTGGCCTTGCCGCTGTGCAGCGGCGGGCGCGGTTGGAACAGCTTGAGGGCATCGGCGGCCACCATCGGCCGGCCGAAGTAATAGCCCTGGATCTTGCGGCAGCCCAGCTTGCGCACAATGGCCAGTTCCGCCTCGGTCTCCACCCCTTCGGCGGTGGTGGACATCTCCAGGCTGTCGGCCATGGCGACGACGGCGCGGATGATCGCCAGGCTTTCCGGGTTGCCGCCGGCCGCGCCCTGCACGAAGCTGCGGTCCACCTTGATGGTGGAAAAGCGCAAGTTGCGGATATAGCCGAGCGAGGAATAGCCGGTGCCGAAATCGTCGAGCGCCACGCCGCAGCCCAGCGCCATGACTTGTTCCAGCGCCGCGCGGGCCATCGCCGCATCGCGCAGGAAGATGCTTTCGGTTACTTCGATCTCCAGCCGGTGCGCCGGCAGGCCGCTGGCCGAAAGTGAGCCGACGATGCTGGCCGCGAAGTTCGAATCGAGCAATTGCTCGCACGAGACGTTGACCGCGACTCGCACATGGCTGGGCCAGCGGGTCGCTTCCTGGCAGGCCTGGCGCAGAATCCATTCGCCGATCGGCACGATCAGGCGCGTATCCTCGGCCAGCGGGATGAACTTGGCCGGGCTCACCATGCCGTGTTGCGCGCTGTTCCAGCGCAGGAGCGCCTCGAAGCTGACCACCGCCTCGGTATCGGCATCGACCACCGGCTGGAAATTGAGCGAGAACTCGTCGCTTTCCAGCGCGCGGCGCAGCGCGAATTCCAGCTGGCGGCGCTCTTCGGCATGGGCATGGAGCGCCGGTTCGTACGTATAGTGCGCGCCGCCGCCGCCGTCCTTCGCGCGATAAAGCGCGAGATCGGCATTGCGCATCAGCGTTTCGACCGTGGCGCCATCGTGCGGGCCGATCGCCGATCCGATGCTGGCGCCGACGAACAGCGTGTGGTGATCCACCTCGTAGGGCTGCGACAGGCGTTCGATGACGCGTTCGGCGACGCGGTTGACGTGATCGAGGTCGGAGGCATCGCGGATGACGATGCCGAACTCGTCGCCGCCCAGCCGGCCGCAAAGCTCGCTTTCGGTCATCTGTTCCTTGAGCCGTTCGGACACGCGCGCAAGAAGCTGGTCGCCGATGAGATGGCCCAGCGAATCGTTCACCGCCTTGAACCGATCGAGGTCGATCATCAGGAAGGCGCAGCGGGTGCGCCACTGTTCGGCAAAAGTCAGCGCATCGCCCAGCGCCTCGGTCAGCATCATGCGGTTGGGCAGGCCGGTCAGCGTGTCGTACCGCGCGAGGTAGGCGATCTTGTCCGAGCTTTCGCGGGCCTCGGTCACGTCCGAGCCGACGCCGCGGAACCCGTCGAACATGCCGTTCTCGTCCAGCTTGGGCGTGCCGGACAGCTCCCACCAGCGCGGCTGGCCGTGGATCGTCACGCGCACCAGCAGGTTGGAGAAGTTCTCGCGGCGTTTGAGCCGCTCGGCCAGATCGTGCAGGCTGGACGGGAACTGGCCACTTTCCCAGGCGGAGCCGGCGACGAGCTGGATGAACGGCTTGCCTTCCACGTCGCGGGCATCCTCGCCCAGAGCATAGGCAAAGCGGGGCGAGACCGCGCGGACCCGGCGCGCGGGGTCGATCTGCCAGAGCCAGTCGGCCTCGCCTTCCTCGAACTCGCGCAGCAGCAGCGAGACCACCTCGTTGCGTTCGAGCACGCCGGCCTCGGCCACTTTGGTGGCCAGGAAGCGGCGCGCGTTCTCGATCGCGCCCAGGAACACCGTGGCGACAAAGGCAATGGCGATCGCCGCCATGTCGAACGCGCCTTCGAACAGGAAATAGACGATGCCCGCACCGCCGACGATGCCGGTGAACATCAGCGTGCGCATCGGCACGGCCGGCAGCAGGATGGCCGACGCCGTCATCAGCATGGCGAGCACGGTCCAGAACTTGAGCTGGATCTGGGCATCGGCCATGAAGCCGAAGCAGGCGATCGGCAGCACCCAGGCCAGCGCGTTGGCGGTGGCGGCCAGCGATTGCGCCTTGACCTCGTCATGCGAGAGCCGGCGCCGATCGGCATCGGCCAGCGAGCGATCGATGCGCTGCCCGTGATAAAGCGTGGCGAAGATCGCCGCGAGCCACGCGAGAATCGCGAAAATGCTGATATGGCCCAGGAACAGCCAGGCGGATGCCAGCGCCCCGCAGCACTGGATCAACATGCGGGTCAGCGCCGCGCCGGCCAGGCTTGAATATTGCAGGCCGCGCAGCCGCGCCCAGTCCTCCCCCTTGGGATCGGTCAGGCCCAGGACCGCCAGCGCGGGTAGCGCGGCTGGAAGCGTGGCGCTGGAAGGGTAATGTCTGAGCACACCCTGCGCATAACCGCGTAGTGGTTATTAGCCGGTAAAGTTTAATCCCGGCGGGCCGGACCAGCCCGGAAATGCACCGAAAACGGAGCAAAATGCCGGTGCCGGCGCGCCGCGAACGCCCGTGAGCGCGCCCGGCGATGCGCCGTCGGCTCGCGCCGGCCCGGAGGCCGGCGTTCACTCCACGGTAACGCTCTTGGCCAGGTTGCGCGGCTGATCGACATCGGTGCCTTTGACGCAGGCGACGTGATAGGCCAGCAATTGCACCGGCACGGCATAGACCAGCGGCGCGATCAGCGGGTGGACCTTGGGCATCTCGATCGTCGCGATGCAGCCTTCGCCGGCCTCGGCCAGCCCCTCGGCATCGGAGATCAGCACGATCTTGCCGCCGCGCGCGCGCACTTCCTGCATGTTGCTCACGGTCTTTTCGAACAGCGGGCCCGATGGGGCGAGCACGATGACCGGCACTGCCTCGTCGATCAGCGCGATGGGGCCGTGCTTCATTTCGCCAGAAGCATAACCTTCCGCATGGATATAACTGATTTCCTTTAGTTTCAGTGCGCCTTCAAGCGCCAGCGGGTAGTCCGGCCCACGCCCCAGGTAAAGCACGTCGCGCGCTGGCGCGATCAGGTGCGCCATGGCAGCGATCTCCTCGTCATGGGCCAGCGCGGCGTTGAGGCAGGCCGGGGTCTGGATCAGATGGCGCACCACCTCGGTCTCCTCGGCCCGGTCCATCCGGCCGCGCAGCACCGCCAGGTGCGCGGCGAGCGCGGCCAGCACGGCCAGCTGGCAGGTGAACGCCTTGGTCGATGCGACGCCGATCTCCGGGCCGGCGTGGGTGGGCAGCAGCAGGTCCGCCTCGCGCGCCATCGTGCTGGTCGGCACGTTGACCACCACCGCGATGGTCTGGCCCGCCGCCTTGCAGTGGCGCAGCGCCGCCAGCGTATCGGCCGTCTCGCCCGATTGCGAGATGAACAGGGCAAGCCCGCCCGGCTCCAGCACCGGGTCGCGATAGCGGAACTCGCTGGCGACATCGATGTCGACGGGCAGGCGGGCGAATTGCTCCAGCCAGTATTTCGCGACCATGCCGGCGTAATAGCTGGTGCCGCAGGCGACGATGGTGATGCGGTTGATCTTCGACAGGTCATAGTCGATCTGCGGCAACGCCACCGACTGATCGACCTGGCGCACATAGCTGCGCAGCGTCTGGGCGACGACGGTGGGCTGCTCGAAGATCTCCTTCTGCATGAAGTGGCGGTAATTGCCTTTCTCGATCGCCACGGCCGAAGCGCCCGAGGCCACGATCTCGCGTTCGACCGGATTGTTGGCGGCATCGAAGATCTGCGCGCCCTCGCGCGTGATGACCACCCAGTCGCCCTCGTCCAGATAAGTGATGCGCTGGGTGAGGGGGGCAAGGGCCAGCGCGTCGGACCCGAGGTAGGTCTCGCCATCGCCATAGCCGACCACCAGCGGCGATCCGAGCCGCGCGCCGATCAGCAGGTCGGGATAGCGGCGGAAGGCGATGGCCAGCGCGAAGGCGCCGCGAAGCTGCGGCAGCACCGCCTTCACCGCATCCTGCGGGCTTTGTCCGGCCTCGACCAGTTCGGATACGAGATGGGCGACCACTTCGGTATCGGTCTGGCTTTCGAAGGTGCGGCCGCGCGCTTCCAGCCCTTCGCGCAAGGGGCGGAAGTTCTCGATGATGCCGTTGTGGACCAGCGCCAGTTCGGCGGTAGCGTGGGGGTGGGCATTGGCGGCGGTGGGCGCGCCGTGAGTGGCCCAGCGGGTGTGGGCGATGCCGATCAGGCCGGGGGCGGGATCGCGCGCCAGTTCCTTGACCAGATTGAACAGCTTGCCTTCGGCGCGGCGGCGGATGAGCTGGCCGTCATGGACGGTGCAGACGCCGGCGGAATCATAGCCGCGATATTCCATGCGCCGCAGGCCATCGACCAGCCGGTCCGCGACTTCTTCCTTGCCCACGATGCCGATGATTCCACACATGCGCGTAACGGTCTTTCTCTAGAGGGTGTAGGGTATGCGGATGCCCGGCATGTTAGCCGGGAAATCCTTGGTATTTCGTGTCACCAGGATAGCGCCGTTGACTTGGGCCGTCGCCAGGATCAGCGCGTCGAGCAGCTTGATCCTCATGCGATAGCGGATGTCCGCCGCGGCCGATGCGATGCGGCCATCGATTTCGACGACTTCGAACGGGGCGATCAACTGCTGGATCGTCTCGCGCGTCTCGATCGGCTCGCCAGCGAGGATCTCGGTCCAGACGATCCTGCTGATCCGGTGGCTGGGATAGCGCCCGAGCTCAAAGGCTGCTTGCGGATGGTCGCGCAGCCAGTCGATCAGGATATTGGTGTCGAAGAACGGATCGGACACGGATCGTCAGTCGAAACTGCGATCTTCGCGCATGGCGCGCTGGTATTCCACCGCATCGCCAATGTCATCGCGGTGCTTCCAGTAGCCCGCGCCGCGCGCGATCCAGTCATTGCCCGAGGTGTTCAGCAGGTAGAGCCTGATCGCCTCGCGAATGGCGGCCGCGCGCGATCGCTTGCTCCGGGCCGCAAGGGCGTCAAGCTTCTCGATATCCTCATCGGGAATGTCGACCAGGGTTCGCATGATATCATGATATCATATCATGATATCATTGCAAGCCGGTCTTGCGTTCAGTCGCCGTCGAGCAGGTCGCCAAGGCCGCCCAGGATCGAGCCTTCGCCACGGCTCTGGCCGCCGCGCGATCCGGCCGCCGCCAGCATCCGGCCGGCAAGGCGCGAGAACGGCAGCGACTGGATCCAGATCTTGCCGGGGCCGCGCAGCCGGGCGAAGAACACGCCTTCGCCGCCAAAGAACATCGACTTGATCGAGCCGGCGCGGATCACGTCGAAATCGATGGTCGAGGTGAAGGCGGCGACGCAGCCGGTGTCGATATGCACTTCCTCGCCGGCGCGCAGCTCGCGTTCGATCACCGTGCCGCCCATCTGCACGAAGACCCAGCCATCGCCTTCCAGCTTCTGCATGATGAAGCCTTCGCCGCCGAACAGGCCGGTCATGATCTTCTGCTGGAAGTGGATGCCGATCGAAACGCCGCGCGCCGCGCACAGGAACGCGTCCTTCTGGCAGATCAGCCGGCCGCCGACATCGTCCAGCTTGATCGGCAGGATCGCGCCCGGCACCGGCGCGGAGAACGCGACGCGCGCCTTGCCCTGGCCGTGATGCGTGAATACGGTGGTGAACAGGCTCTCGCCCGTCACCAGCCGCTTGCCCGCGCCCAGCAGCTTGCCCATGAAGCCGCCGCCACCCGCGTCGCTGCCATCGCCGAACACGGTGGTCATCTCGATGCTGGCGTCCTTCCACACCATGGCGCCGGCTTCGGCCACCGCGCTTTCGCCGGGGTCCAGCTCGATCTCGACGAACTGCAGTTCCTGCCCCTTGATCTCGAAATCGACATCGTCGCTGACGGACGAGTTGCGGGCGTGGTTCCAGGGGCTGTTTGACATGGCAATGGCTCCGGTATGCGGATGTTGGAAAGCGATTATCGGGCCTTTTCGGCCTTTTTCTTCTTCATGGCATCGTGAAAGCGGTCAGCCCAGCCGGGCTTGACCAGCTGTTCGGCGCGCACCAGTCGCAGCTCGCCATCGGCGACGTCGCGGCTCACCGCGCTGCCCGCCGCCACGATCGCGTCGGCGCCGATCCGCACCGGGGCGATCAGCGCGCTGTTCGATCCGATGAAGGCGCGCTCGCCGATCACGGTCTTGTGCTTGAAATAGCCATCGTAATTGCAGGTGATCGTGCCCGCGCCGATGTTCGCGCCGGCGCCCACCTCGGCATCGCCCAGATAGCTCAGGTGATTGGCCTTGGCGCCGGGGCCGAGCACCGCCTTCTTCATCTCGACGAAATTGCCGACCTTGGATCGTTCCTTGAGCACCGCGCCCGGCCGCAGCCGCGCATAAGGGCCGACCTCGACCCCGCTGGCCAGGCTGGCGCCCTCGATATGGCAGAAGGCGCGGATGGTCACGTTGTCGGCCACTTCGACACCGGGGCCGAACACGACATTGGGCTCGATCGTCACGTCGCGGCCCACCCTGGTGTCCCAGGCGAACCAGACGGTTTCGGGCGCGACCAGCGAGGCGCCGTCGGCCATGGCCTGCCGCCGCCGCCGCGCCTGCCAGCGCGCCTCGGCCTCGGCCAGTTCGCCCCGGCTGTTGATCCCGGCCACCTCGTCGGGATCGTCGGTGACGATCACCGCGCAATGGTGGCCGTCGTCGGTGGCGATGTTGACGATGTCGGTCAGGTAGTATTCGCCCTGCGCGTTATCGTTGCGCAGGCGCCGCAGCAGCGCGAAGAGATCGCGCGAGCGCACCGCCATCAGCCCGGAATTGCACAGCTTCACCGCGCGCTGCTCGGCCGTCGCGTCCTTGTGCTCGACCATCTCCAGGATCTTGTCCGCATCGGCGACGATCCGGCCGTAATTCAGCGAATCCTCTGGCTCGAAGCCCAGCACGACGACGGGCGGATTGTGCCAGCCATGCAGCCGGTCGAGCATCGCGCGCATGGTCTGCGCGCGCACGAACGGCACGTCGCCATAGAGGATCAGCACATCGCCTTCGAAGCCGGCCAGCGCCGCTTCGGCCTGCAGCACCGCGTGGCCGGTGCCGTGCTGCGGTTCCTGCACCGCGATCGTGGCGCGGCCGGCCAGCACGGCTTCGAGCTGCTCGCGCCCATGGCCGGCGACCACGACTTGCCGTTCGGGCGCGAGTTCGGCCGCGCTGGCCAGCAGGTGCTCCAGCATCGGCCGGCCGGCGATCGGGTGCAGCACCTTGTGCAGCTCGCTTTTCATGCGAGTGCCCTTGCCGGCGGCGAGGATGACGATGGCAAGCGGAGATGCGGCGAGCGGAGATGCGGCGTCGGTCATGCAGCGCCATGTGCCAGCAAATTGTTGCCGTTTCCACTGCAAGCCGCCACTGGAGCGCGCATGAATCGCTTTCCTTTCGAAATCGTCGGGTTCGACCTCGACGGAACCCTGCTCGACACGCACGGAGACCTTGCCGCCGCGGTCAATTTCGCCACCGGGCTGGAGGGGCGGCCATCGATTCCCTCGGCCGAAGTGCGCGACCTGATCGGCGGGGGCGCGAAAGTCATGCTCGCGCGCGCGCTGGAAGTGACCGGCGGCATGGTATCGGAGGCCCGCTTCGAGGAACTGCATCGCGCGCTGATCGCGTTCTATGAAGACAATATCGCGCATCATACGCGCCTGTTCCCCGGCGGCGAGGCGATGCTGGACGGGCTGGCCACGCGCGGCGCGAAGATCGCCATCGTCACCAACAAGCTGGAACGGCTGGCGGTGCGGCTGATCGGCGATCTGGGCCTGTCGGAGCGGTTCTATACGGTGATCGGCGGCGATTCGCTGGGGCCGGGCAGGGCCAAGCCCCGGCCCGACATGCTCAATGCCATGATCGCGCGCGGCGGCGGCGGCCGCGCGGCCTTCGTCGGGGATACGACATACGATACCGGCGCGGCGCTTGCCGCCGGCATTCCCTGCGTCGTCGTCAGCTTCGGCTTTTGCGACCTGCCGCCGGCCGAACTGGGCGGATCGGCGGTGATCGACCATTACGACGCGCTGATCCCCACGCTGGAAGCGCTGGTTTGAGGATGCGGGTTTAGGCGCAGAGCGGTACCGGCCCGCTCCCCCGCCCGGCGCCGCGACGAAATGCGCTCTTCCGCGCATTTCCCGCCAACGCATCGCCACGGCGCGCTGATCGCGCGCGTGGGCACGGATGCTTGCCTCACGCGCGCGATCATGCAACCGCTGGCGCAAGCGGACGATCCGCGAGCGATACCATGGGGAGATGTGACGATGCCGACGCCGGGTGAGAAACTGCGTGCCCTGATCGACAAGGGCGAACACTTCGTCGCGGCCGAGGCCTATAGCGCGCTGACCGGGCGCATCGTCCAGCATGTCGGCTTCCCGGCGGCGTACCTGGGCGGCCATGCCTGCTCCGCCTTCCACTATGCGGTGCCCGACAACGGCATCTACAGCCAGGTCGAACAGATCGAGCAGGCGGGGCGCATCGCCCAGGCCATGGACATCCCGCTGATCGCCGATGCCGATACGCTGGGCGAAACCGTGGCCGATGCGTTCCACTTCACGCGCCGCTACGTGCAGGCGGGCGTGGCCGGTGTCCATGTCGAGGATGAGGTCAATCCCAAGCATTCCAAGCATGTGAACGGGCTGTGCTCGGTGGCCGACATGCAGTGCCGGATCGAGGCATCGCGCAAGGCCGCCGGCGATTCGGGCTTCGTCATCATCGCCCGCTGCGACGAGCTTTATCCCAGCACGCGCGGCGGCGGCGGCGGCGGCTCGATCGAGGAAGCGATCCGGCGCGGCAAGGCCTATGCCGAGGCTGGCGCCGATGCGCTGGTGTTCCCGATCGCCTCGCCCGAAGCTCACCAGCAGATCATTCCCGAAATGCCCGTGCCGGTCTGCACGCTGGGCTTCAACCTGCCCGATACGCTGTTCACGCTTTCGACCGGCTGGGGCTGGGTCTCTGCGGCGGTGGGCCACCTTCGCATGGCGCGCGAGCTGATGGAAACCGGCGCGGTCGCCAGCGCGGGGGCGTCCTTCGCCAACTTCCCCGAGAAGTACGACCTGATCGACCAGAACCTTTATGACGAACTGATCGTGGACTGGGCGGAGAAGACCGGCCGCCCCACGCGTCCCAACCACGCGCCCTGAAGGGCGCGAGCGGGCCGGTGCCGCAAGGCCATGACGGATGCCATGGCCGCTCCCTTCAAGGCTCCATGCCCGCCGCTGGCGGCGCGGCCTCGGGGGGAACCTCCACGCCATCGGGCAGGACGAGCACTTCCAGCACTTGCGCCGGTTCGAGATAGCGTGCGGCCATGATCCGCACGTCTTCGGCGGTCAGCGCGAGCAGCCGGTCCTTGCCCGTCAGATAGCGGTCGATCCGGTCAGGCTCGGTCTGCGCCTGATCGACCAGCGAGAGCCAGCCCTCGTTGGACTTGAGCCCGTTGAGGAAGCCTTCGACCATCGGCTGCCGGGCGCGCTGCAGGATATCGGGCGTCACCGGCGCGGAGCGCAAGTCCGAGACGGTGCGCAGGATCGCCGCGCGCGCCGCCGGCACGTCACGCACGTCGAGCGAGGCGGCGATGCCGAACGTGCCATAGCCCTTCCATTCGCGTGAAAGCGAGCTGGCCGCGGCGGGGGAATAGGCCTTGCCCAGCGCCTCGCGCAGCGTGTCGGACAGCTCGATGCGCACCACCCGCTCAAGCAGTTCGAGTTCCAGCGATTCGAGCGGATCGCCATCGTCGCGCGTTGGCCAGGTCAGGCGCAGCAGCGCCTGGTCCTTCGCGCCCGCGTGGCGCAGCACGCGCGGCGTCCGGTCCGCAGTGAAGAGGCGCGGCGGCTGGTTCTCGTATGCGCGGAACGCCGGCTCGCGCGCGGGCAGCGCGCCGAACGTGGCGGCGACCAGTGCGATCGCCTGGTCCTCGGCGATATCGCCCACCAGCCCGATCTCGATTGCGCCGTGCGCCAGCCGGTCGGAAACGTCCTGCCTGAGCCGGGCGAACGTGAGCGCGCGATAGGCATCCACCTGCTGGAGCGTGAAGCGCGGATCGTCATTCGACAGGATACCGCCCAGGTCCGCGCGTAGCGAGGAATTGGGCGTGGCGCGCAAGCGGTTGAAATAGTTGTTCATCTGATGGCGATACTGGATCTCGCCTTCGCGTCGGTAGCCCGGATCGGTGGTCAGCGCGGCAAGCAGCTGCAATTCCACTTCCAGATCGCGCGGGGTGGTCACGGCCGAGGCATCGAAGCTGCTTTCGCCCGTGCCGAAGCTGGCCGAAACCTTGCGCCCGGCCAGGATGGTCTGCAATTCGTCAGCGCTGTGCCTGCCCAGCCCGCCTTCGTCGAGGTAGGGCATCATCTCGGTCGCCAGCGGGTTCTTCGGGGTATCGAGCATGTCGCCCCCGTCGATGCTGACGGCGATATGCACGCGATCCTTTTCCAGCGCGGTCTGCTTGAGGTTGAGCATCACGCCATTGGCGAAGCGCACTTCGCGAATGGCCAGCCGGGGCTCGCGCCGATCGCTCACCACCACGCCGGCCGGGCCGAAATCGGTATAGGCGAAGCCCGCCAGATCGGTGGAGCTTTCCGCGCTGACCGATGCCTTCATCGCCTCGCGCCAGGCGGCGCGGATCGCCTCGGCCCCGCCGGCCGGAGCGAACCGGCTGCGCAGGCGCATCAGCGGATCTTCCAGCGGTACCGCTTCGGCGCGCATGGCTTCCAGCACGCGTTCGGGCGTGATCCGGGGGGCGACCGCGTTGAACCGTTCGAGCTGCGCCACCGGATCGGAAGGCACCAGCCGTTCGTGCAGCAGGGCGAAGACGGCGCCGACCAGATCGTCGTTGCCGCGCGTCTCGGCGGCGGCGGCACTGTCTTCCACGGCGGTGCGGACATTGGCGACCTGTTCGGCCACTTCCTCGGCGGTGAAGCCATACGTCAGCGCGCGGCGATATTCGCGCGCGACCGCGATCAGCCCGCGCCGCCACTTGCGCTCCACCGTATCGACGATGAGGCGAGTCGATCGCGCCGTTTCGAACACGTCGCCCGTGCCGAAGCCGGCGCCGCGAAACGGCGCGTCCTGCTGGCGCGAAAGGCGCTGCAGGCGGCGGTTGACGATGTCATAGCCGATGTTGCGCAGCAGGTTGTGCTCGCGGATCGCGGCGGTATCGGTCTGCTCGATCCATGGGCCGCTGCGCATCACGGTGACGCGTTCGGCCATGGCCGGGTCGATATAGATGTCGATCCGGTTGCGGTCGCGCGGGGCGATCGGGCCGGCGTCGGGCTGGGGCTCGGCCGGCGCTCCCGCCCAGTCGCCGAAGCGGGCGAGGATGGCGGCTTCCACCGCGGTGACGTCAAAATCCCCGATCACCACCAGCGTGGTATGCGCGGGCACGTATTCGCGCTTGTAGAAAGCCTTGAGGGTGTCGGCGGTGGCCGCATCGACGGTTTCGGCCATGCCGATCGGGAAGCGCTGGGTGAAGCGCGCTTGCGGGTAGAAGAAGCGGTTGCCTTCCACCGTCTCACGAAACTGCCAGGTGTTGCGATCGCGCATTTCGGCCAGCACCACGCCGCGTTCGCGATTGACCGCTTCGGGCGCGACGGTCAGCTCGCTGGCCGTCTCGCGCATCAGCATCAGCGCGGTATCGAGCAGCGCGGGATCGTTGCGCGGCAAGTCGAGCCTGTAGGTCGTGCGTTCGAACGAGGTGGAAGCGTTGGTATCGGCGCCGAAGGCCAGGCCATCGCGTTCCAGCAGCCGGACCATCTCGCCTTCGGGCACGCGCGTGCTGCCGTTGAAGGCCATGTGCTCGATGAAATGGGCATAGCCCTGCTCGCCCTCGGCCTCGTCGAGCGAGCCGGCGGCCACTTCCATGCGCACCAGCCCGGTGCCGGCCGGCGTCGCGTTGTGGCGGATGACATAGCGCATCCCATTGGCCAGCCGGCCGAAGCGGTAGGCGGGATCGAGCGGGATGTCGCTGTTTTCGAAGCCCCACGCCGTCTCGCGCGATGCGCGTTCGGGCGTGGAGACGATGCCCCCGGGCTGAGGGGCGCAGGCGGCGAGTAGCGCAAGAAGTGCGGCGAGGACCGCAAATCTCAGCGGCAAATCACTTCCCCCGCATTTTCCTGTGCTTGGAAAGGTCGAACACTTCGCTCGGGCCGCCATCGTCCTGCAGCAGGCCCAGCCGGCGGGCCACTTCCTGATAGGCTTCTTCCTCGCCGCCCAGATCGCGGCGGAAACGGTCCTTGTCCAGCTTTTCGCCGGTCTGCATGTCCCACAGGCGGCAACCGTCGGGGCTGATCTCGTCCGCCAGGATCACGCGGCTGTAGTCGCCGTCCCAGATGCGGCCGAACTCCAGCTTGAAATCGACCAGGCGGATGTTGATCGCGGCGAACATGCCGCACAGGAAATCGTTCACCCGGATCGCCATCGACGAGATGTCCTGCATCTCTTCGTTGGAGGCCCAGCCGAAGCAGGCGATGTGCTCTTCGGCGACCAGCGGATCGCCCAGGGCATCGTCCTTGTAGCAATATTCCAGCAGGGTGTGCGGCAGCGGCTCACCCTCGGGAATGCCCAGCCGCTTGGAGATCGAGCCCGCCGCGACATTGCGCACCACCACTTCGATCGGGATGATCTCGACCTGCCGCACCAGCTGCTCGCGCATGTTGAGCCGGCGGATGAAGTGGTTGGGCACGCCGATGTGATTGAGGCGGGTGAAGACGTATTCGCTGATGCGGTTGTTGATGACGCCCTTGCCCTGGATGGTGCCGCGCTTCTGCGCGTTGAAGGCGGTGGCATCGTCCTTGAAATACTGGATCAGCGTGCCGGGCTCAGGCCCCTCATAGAGGATCTTGGCCTTGCCTTCGTAGATCTGGCGCCGACGCGACATGGTGAAATCCTTGATCGAAAGACGACAAGCCCCGGTACTGGCGGATCGCCAAAGGCAATCGCGTGACCGGGGCAATTGCCGTTGGCATATAGGCCAAGCACCTTCAAAAGCAAACCGGCTAGGCCGCGAAGATGTGACTAATGCGCAGCCTTGAACATGGGCAAGCATCGGGGCGCGCGCGATTGCCGGCCGGAGGGCAGGATCGCGCGGGTTCTGAGAGTCTGTTTTGAAATGCGCCTATCGGCGCATGGCGGCACCGGCCCGCTCCCCCACCCGACCTCCCATCGGAATGATACTCTGTGGGAGGTCGGGTGGGGGAGCGGGCCGGTGCCGCCACGAAATGCGCTCTTCCGCGCATTTCAAAACAGACTCTCAGTCCGTTTCGCGGCCGAGCTTGCGCACCAGTTCGCGCGCCGCGCGCGTCACTTGCGCCCAGGTCTGTTCGAAGCCTTCGGCGTCGCCGAAATAGGGATCGGCCACGGCCTGCCCCTCAAGGCCCGGCACATGGTCGAGCAGCAGCGAGAGGACATGTTCGCGGCCGGCCGGCGCCAGCCGCGCGAGATGGGCGAGGTTATCGTGATCGAGCGCGAGGATATGGGTGAAGCGCGCGAAATCGGTCGGCCCCGCCTGCCGCGCGCGATAGCCGGAAATGTCGATGCCGTGGCGCCGCGCGGTGGCCTGCGCGCGCCGGTCGGGTGGCTGGCCCACATGCCAGTCGCCCGTGCCGGCGGAATCGACCAGCAGGTCGAGCCCGGCCGCCCCCGCCTCATGGCGCAGCGCCGCCTCGGCCAGCGGCGAGCGGCAGATATTGCCCAGGCAAACGAACAGCACGGCAGGTGGCGGCATGGTGCTTTGCCTAGCGCTCCGGGCTGGCGCCGTCACGCATTGCCGCACCAGCTTGGCGCAAATCGCTGATGCGCCAGCGGAATGGCGTGATATGAGGCAGGGATGACCAGGGGGCGAGCCCGGTTGCGGCAGGCGAGGCGCGGGCGGCGCGCGGAACAAGCGGTGAGGGCGGCGAACCGATCATGGTGACATCCAGCGAAATCGTCTCGACCACTGACTCGGGCAACATCTTCATCGATTCCCTGACCTATGATTTCGCCTACGTGCCCGGAACGAAGATCACTTACGTGTTCCAGGGCGCGATAGGGCAGGGGCAGAACGGCGGCACCACCTGGAGCGCGAACGGCGCGCGCGCCGGCTTCAACGCAGCGCTCGCAAGCTGGAGCGCGGTGGCCAATATCACCTTTATCGAAGCGCCCGGGCCCTACAACGGCACCGGCAGCATCGGCGCCTATGACTGGATCGAATCGCTCGGCGAGCTGGACGAGGATACGCTCGGCCAGCACGGCCTGCCCGGCGTCGGCACGCTGCTGGGCGAATACAACACGCTCGATGGCCTGATCACCAGCGAGACCACGCGGCCGGGCGGCTATTCCTACGATACCTTCGTGCACGAGATCGGTCACGGCCTGGGCCTGCTGCACCCGCATAACGACGGTGACGAGGCGCCGGGCGATCCCACCTTTCCCGGCGTCTATGGCGAATACCAACTGGGCCTCTACAACCTGAACCAGGGCGTGTTCACGGTGATGAGCTACAATTCGGGCTATGAGGAGGTCGGCCTCTCGCCCGATCCCGGCTATGGCTGGGCCCTGGGGCCGATGGCGTTCGATATCGCCGCGATCCAGCGGCTTTATGGCGCCAACATGAGCACCAATGCCGGCAATTCCACGTTCGTGCTGCCCGGCGCCAATGTCGCGGGCACGGGCTGGCTGGCGATCTGGGATGCGTCGGGCAGCGATACGATTGCGGCGGGCAATGCCGGCGGGGCGCCCGCGACCATCGACTTGCGCGCCGCGACGCTGCTCGACGCGCCGGGCGGCGGCGGCTTCGTCTCGCGGATCGGCGGCGTGATCGGCGGCTTCACCATCGCCAACGGCGCGACGATCGAGAACGCGCTGGGGGGCGATGGCGATGACCGGCTGCACGGCAACGCGGGGGCCAACCGGCTCGATGGCGGGGCGGGCTTCGATATCGTCAGCTATGAAGGCGTGACCGCCGATCTGGTGATCGACCTTGCCGCCGGAACCGCCACGGGCGACGGTGCCGATACGCTGGTCTCGATCGAGGGCGCGGTCGGCGGCGCGGGCAACGACACGCTGATCGCCAGGGCGGGCCAGGTGGATATCGACGCGCTCAACGAAGTCTACCGGCCGTTATATCTGGACAATACCAGCCGCGACACCGCGATGGACCTCGACTACAGGTTCGTTGCCGGCGCCAGCGACCCGGTCGTGCGGATGGATGCGGGGATGGCCAGCGTCACGGTTCATGCCGCGCCAGGAGGTGGATCGCATTTCTATTCCTTCACCGCTGGCGGCGCGGGGCCGGTCTATATCGATATCGACAGCAGCTTCGCGATCGACGCCGAGATATGGGTCTACGGCGAAAGCGGCGCGCTGATTGCCAGCAATGACGATGGGCCGGGGCTCGATCCCGGCGGTGCCAATGTCTTCGACAGCTTTCTGGAATTGAACGGCCTGCAGGCGGGGCAGCGTTATTACGTCAAGGTCAGCGATCATCGGGGCGGAATCGAGTCGGTCGCGTCCTACGATCTCAACATCGCGCAGGCGGCCGCGCGCTTGGCGGACAGCGCGGAACCGCTTGGATCGATGCTCGATGGCTGGGCGGGCGATGACACGCTGGTGGGCGGTTCCGGTTTCGATCGCCTGTTTGGCGGCTATGGCGACGATTCGCTGCGCGGCGGCGCGGGCAACGATCTGCTGGTGGGAGGCGAAGGGAGCGACTTCGCCCGCTATTCCGGGCTCCATTCGGCCTATAGCGCGAATGGCCTGGCTTCGGACGATATCGTCGTGGCGGGGCCGGACGGAACCGATCACCTGATCGGCGTAGAGGGGTTCCTGTTCGATGACGGGCTGTTCCAGTGGGCCGCCGATCTGGGATTCTTCCACGACAATCGGGGGCCTTTGCTCACGGTCGACACCGATGTGATGACCGCCGAGGACGTTGCCGTGGCATTCACCATAACGGCCAGCGACCCCGATGGCGATCCTGTCACCCTGACGATCGGCCAACCGACGCACGGTATCATAACCGGCGGTGAGGATGGGAGGTTCACGTACACTCCCGATCCCGATTTCTTCGGTGAGGACTATGTGTCAGTCCTGGCGAAAGACGATTCCTCAGGGGGCAACACTGCCCGGATTACGCTCCACGTCACGCCGGTCAACGACGCGCCCGAAGCCGCCACGAGCCAGACGGTGAGGACGCAGGCCGGCGGGCCGGCAAGATTCGCGATCGGTGCCTCCGATCGCGATGGGGACGCGCTCACCTATTCCGCCAGCGCGCCGGCGCATGGCACTGTCGCCTTTGCGCCGGGCGGCATCGCCACGTACCTCCCGGATGCCGGCTACAAGGGCGACGACGCTTTCACCATCACCGTCGCGGACGGACATGGAGGGACGATCATGCAAGCAATCGCCATCGAGTTCGGCGATCCCGCCTTCGGGGTTCTGGCCACCACGGGTTTCGCCGGTACGGTTGGCGGCAATGGCACGGTGTTCGGCACCACCGGCTTTCAGGACATCACCATCGCGCCGTCCGACAGCGCGATCGTGCTCGATCCCTCGTTCAACCGGGGCGGGGACATCGTGCGCCTGCCTGGCGACGCGGCCGATTATACCATCGCGCGTTCGGGCTCGCTCGCGGATATCATCGGGCCGGACGTGACGCTTTCGGTGCCGTTCGGGCCCAACGGCACGCTGATCGTGTTCGACGACGGCATCCGCTCGCTCCATGTCAACGCGACGGGAACCGCCGTGCTGTTCGGCGCTCAGGAAGTGACCGTAACCGCCACCGCCATCAGTGCGCCGCCGCAGAATCCGGTGCTGCCGACCGGCGAAGACCCCGGTGCGAGCGCGCGCGTGCTCTACGAGGAAGGCGCGCACGCCACGCTGGGCGGGGATTTCCAGATCTTCGGCACCGGCGGGGCCGAGACCGTGACCTGGCTTGCCGGCGACATGACGCTCGACCCCTCGTTCAACCGGGGCGGCGATACGCTGGAGATCGTCGATACGGCCAGCGATTTCGCGGCGTACCGGCAGGGATCGGCGGTGGTGCTGGTCACGGACGGCGGGTCGATCCTCGTCCCGGTCGGCCGGGGTGACATGACGCTCGATTTCGCGGGCGACGCGCGCACGCTCCATCTCGATACGGCGGCCGGCACCATCCTGGTCGGATCGCAGGCGATCACCGCGACCAGCCTTGCCACCGCGCAGGATCTGGCCGCGCCCACGCTGGCGATGCTGGTCCCGTTCGAGGCGGAAGCGAGCGCGCTGTCCGCCTGGGGCTGACCGCGCGCCGGCTTTGGTCTCTCAGGGCGCGGGTTGCACTGCCGCCATCACCGCTTGCCATGACACGAGCTTGAAGTTCTGCGCGTGCGGGCTGTTGTCGCCATCCTGCGCCACGAACAGCCCCTGCGGATAGGCCGCGCCGAAGCTGCCGCCGACCAGCGCGATGCCGTCGGTTTCCGAAGTGGCGCCGTAAGCGCCCGCACCGATGCGGAAGCGGCCGGCCGGCGCCATCCCCGGCAGGCGATAGAGCGCATAGGCATTGTCGCCCTGGCTCGATGCCACCAGCAGCCCGCCCTGATCGCCTTGCGGCAGGATCGCCAGCCCCTCGGTATCGGCGACAAGCTGCTTGCCGTCGGCCGGCGCCACCAGCGTGCCTTGCGTCTCGCTCGCGCCGAAACGCCAGATGCCGACGTCTTCCTCGCCGACGTAGAGCGTGCCGTCGCGCGGATCGACCACGCAGCCTTCGGTCTGCGTCGCCAGCTTGCGCGTGCGCAGATGCCGGGCCTGCGGCGCGCCGTCGAGCAGCAGCAGGTATTCCTCGATCGTTCCGTCCTTCAGCACCGAATAGGCGTGAAGGTCCGCGCCCTGGGCCCACAGGCACAGGCCATAGCCTTCACCCGTCCCGCCGCCGACCGTGCCTAGCGGCACCAGCCGCGCGGCGGCGGTATCGAGGCGGTAGAGCCGCAGCAGGGCGTGGAGCGGATCGTTGCGATCGCTGGCCGCCACGATCACGCCCCGGCCGGGCACGTCCACCAGATCGACATTGTTCAGCCGGCCATCGGCATCGAAATCGCGCCGCTTGCCGTCCAGGCCATAGACGTAGAGGCCGGCCTTCTTGTCGGTGGCGACGATCAGGCTTGCGGCCGGATCGGCGGGATTGCGCCAGATCGCCGGATCGTCGGCCGCGTCGGCGGCGGCCGTGCCCACCGGCTCGGTTTCGGCCGAGGCCGTCACCGTTGCGGCGGGAAGCGAGTTGACCGGCGGCGGCGTGGCGGCGCAGGCCGAACAGGCCAGCGCCGCCAGAAGGATGGTCGCCTTGCGCATCAGAAGCTCACCCGTGCGCCGAACTTCATCGTCCAGTTGTATTCCTCGAACTGCAGCAGGTTCCGGCGCGAGCCGATGGTGTTGTAGGCATAGTACTTCGCGTTGTTGATGTTCACCCATTCGTAGAACAGCTGCACCTGCTGGGTTACGCGGTACTTCGCGCTCATGTCGAGTTGGAAGTGATTGTCGATGATCCGGTCCTCGCTGACATCGTCGCCCAGCTCGTCAAGGTACTTCGAACGATAGGTGCCGGCCACGCGCAGGCTGACCGGGCCCTTCTCGTAACCCAGCGCCAGGTTGAAGGTGTGCTTGGACGTCGCGGGCAGGGTGATCTTGCGCAAGTCCAGCGGATCGCCGTCGACCGGCACTTTGCCGGTGGCGTCGGTGTAGGTGTAGTTGGCCTGCGTGATCAGCCCGTCGAACGGTGAGGGCAGGAAGCCGAAGGCTTGCGAATAGCTCAGTTCCAGGCCCCAGATCTTGGCCGACTTGCCGTTCTGCGGGATCGTCGCCTCGTCATAGGGGATGCCGTTGTACGTGCCCGGATCGTCGATATTCACGTCGAACGAAAAGTTCTTCACGTCCTTGTAGAAGAACGCCGCCGAAAGCGCGCCGTTGTTCGACAGGTAGTATTCGAGCGAGGCATCGAAGTTCCACGCCTCGTAGGGCCGCAGCTCGGGATTGCCGAACTCGCCCTCGCGCTCGTTGTCGTCGTTCTGCTCGATGGTGAAGCGCGGTGCCAGCTTGGACAGCTTGGGGCGAACCACGCTGCGATAGCCGGCCGTGCGCACGATCAGGTCCTGCGAGGGTTCCCAGCGTACGTTCAGGCTGGGCAGCCAGTGGCCATAGCTGCGCTTGAAGGCGTTGGGCACCACCAGCACGGTATCTTCCGCAGCGGTCGACCCGTCGGGCAGGGTGGCGTCTTCGGCGAAGAGCGTCACGGTGTTGGCGCGGATGTCGTTCTTGGTGTGCTCATAGCGCACGCCGCCGATCACCCGCAGCGTGCTGCTGTCCCAGCGGCCCAGCAGGTAGCCGGCCATGATGTCTTCATCGACCGTGTAGTCCTCGACCGCCGAATCGTACTGGCTGTCGATCGGGTTGAGTTCGAAGGCGCCGCGATCGCCGAAGAAGATATCGCGCACGCCGTTCTTGTTCAGCACCGGCGAGATGTCGGTGATGCGATAGGTCTGCTCGCCCAGCACGTCGGCGAGCGTCAGGTCTTCGTTTTCCCAGTACTCGGCTTCCAGGTTGTACAGCTTCTTGCGCCAGCGGCCCTTGGCGCCGGCCTGGACGGTGAACGTGCCGCCATCCATCTGGAAATCCCGGCCGAGATCGAGCCTGGCCGCGTATTCGCGGTCACGCGAATCCGACAGCGCGGTCAGCGTGATGTCGTCCAGCTCGAATTCCGAGGGGTTCGAGAAGTCGGCGACCGCGCCGGGGCTGCCCGAAACCGAATAGAGCGGCTTGCGCGGATCGGCGAAGTCGAGCCCCAGCTTCAGTCCGTCGCCATCGAAGCCCTTCTCGAAGTTGGCCGGGTCGATCGAGCCGTTCTCGCGCTCGGAGGACTTGGCCCAGCTCACCGAGTATTTCGCGTGCCAGTCGCCGTCGTTGGTTTCGCCGCCGAACACCAGCGAGCGGATCCGCTGGCGCTCGAAACGGTCCTTGAGCGAGCGCTGGACCGAGATCTCGCCATCGGCATCGTCATACAGCACGCTGTCGCCGCTGCCCGACGAAGGCGCTTCATCGAACTTGAAGCTGGTCTCGCGGCGGTATTCCTGATCGTCGAACTGGCTGTAGATGCCACGCAGATAGAGCGTCGTGGCATCGCCCAGCCTGAAGTCGAAGCTCAGGTTGGCGCTGAGGCGTTTGCGCTCGACGTCATAGTCGCGATAGTTGATCTCGTCGGGGAAGACGCGGCCATCGTCCTCGTCCCAGCCGTCGGCCTCGATGTTGTCGGTCTCGAACTTGCGCTGATAGTACGAGATGCCGCCCGAGATGCCGAAGTTGTCGGAGATCCGCCGCGAGAAGTCGAGGCTGCCCTTGGGCGTCACGGTGCCGGTGTAATCGTTGTAGCTGCCTTCGGCCTTGAGCGTCAGCAAGTCGCGCTTGCGGTTGAACGAGCTGGTCGTCTCGATCTCGATCGAGGCGCCGATGGTGTCGGCGTCCATGTCGGGCGTAAGCGACTTCTTGACTTCGATCGATTCGATGTTGTCGCTGGAAATCACGTCGAGCGCGACCGAGCGCACGTCGCTTTCCGGGGCGGGCACGCGCACGCCGTTGAGCGAGGTCGCGTTGAGTTCCGGGTCAAGCCCGCGCACCGAGACGAAGCGGCCTTCGCCCTGATCGTTGAGGATGTTGATGCCCGGCAGGCGGCGCAGCGATTCGGCCACGTTCTGATCGGGGAACTGGCCGATGGCATCGCGGCTCAGCACGTCGCTCACCGTGTCGGCGGCGCGCTTGCGCGACAGGGCGCTGGCCTGATTGGCGCTCTGGCCGTAGACGATGATCTCGGCCTTGTCGCCGCCCAGCGCGATATCGGCGCGCACCATGCCTTCGGCCGGCACCGTCACACGGCGCTGCACCGTGGGCGCGCCGACATAGCGGACTTCGATGGTGTAGTCACCGGCCGGCACGTCGCCGAACAGGAAGCTGCCGTCGTCTTCCGACACCGCGGTGCGCTTCAGTTCGACGATGGTCACTTGCGCCGAGCGCAGGGCGATCGTGTTGCTTTCGTCGATCACCGTGCCGACGATCTCGCCCGCCAGCGCCGGCGTTACCAGCGCCAGCGCGAGCGCCGACACCGAGCCCGAGAATATAACGGTATTGATTTTCATTTGCGCCTCCACCTCCTGAACCGGGTGGCGGCTAGCCGCGATTATTGACCTCGCGGTGACAGTTATGTGTCTCTTTTATGAAACATCCGTGGCGACATGCTTTCCGGCTGATGAACCCGGCGTGGTTTTCCAAGGCAAGACATGGGCTTGCTGCCGGCCGTTGCCAGCTATCGCTTGCGTGCTGGAAAATTGGTCGGGGAGAGAGGATTCGAACCTCCGGCCCCTGCCTCCCGAAGACAGTGCTCTACCAGGCTGAGCTACTCCCCGACCGATCGCGGCCACCCAGGGGCAGCGCGAGGCAGGAGCGCGCCTATAGAGAGGCAATCGCGCAGTGGCAACCCGCCTTTCGCCGCTTGTGACGAGAATCATACAGCGGGTCCGCCGGCGGGGCTTTGTCCGCCCCGCCGGCTTCGCGCTTGGCAGTGCCGGGGGTGGCGGTTACGATCAGGCATGGCCCAGCCCCTGACCCTTGCCCGCGACCCGCAACGCCGCCACTGGGAATGGCAATACCTCGACCTGATGCGCCGTATCTGGGAATCGGGTGATGAGCGGCGGGACCGTACCGGCGTCGGCACGCGCGCGCTTTTCGGGGCGACGATCCGCTTCGATCTGGCCGACGGGGTCATGCCCCTGCTCACCACCAAGCGCGTCTACTGGAAGACCGCGACGCGCGAGCTGCTGTGGTTCCTGACCGGCGAAACCAATATCCGCCCGCTCTGCGCGCAAGGCGTGGAGATCTGGACCGACTGGCCGCTCGATCGCTATCGGCGCGAGACCGGCGAGGCGATCGACCGCGCGGCGTTCTCGCGCCGGATCGTGGAGGATGTGGATTTCGCGGCGCGCTGGGGCGATCTCGGCCCGGTCTACGGCAAGCAGTGGGTCGACTGGCCGACGTATGTGCCCGCGGGCGACGGGCTGTTCCGCGCGGGGCCGGGCATCAACCAGATCGCGCAAGTGGTCGCAAGCCTGAAGGCCAATCCCGGCAGCCGCCGCCACATCGTCGAGGGCTGGAACGTCGCCGAGCTTGACGCCATGGCGCTGCCGCCATGTCACAAGACCTATCAGTTCCATGTCTCCGGCAATCGCCTTTCGGGCCTGCTCTATCAACGCAGCTGCGATCTTGGCCTGGGGTTCGCCTTCAACATGTGGTCGCTGGCGCTGCTGATCCGTATGCTGGCGCAGCAGTGCGAACTGGAACCGGGCGAGGCGGTGTGGATGGGCGGGGACGTGCACCTCTATCTCAACCACGCCCCGCTGGTGGCCACGCAGCTTGGCCGGGAGCCCGACGGCGAGCCGAGGCTGGCGATTCTCAGGCGTCCGGCCTCGATCTTCGACTATCGGATCGAGGACTTCGAAGTCACCGGCTATGCGCCGCAGGCGCATATCGCGGCGCCTGTCGCGGTCTGATTGACGTCGCGGTCTGATTGACATTGCGGGATTGCGAAATATTATGACGCCTCGTTAGAATTTTACTTCATTGGTCCCTGGTGGACCGAGCACGCGGGGGGAGCGCGAACGATGGCCGATGGTCGAACCGGTGCTGGCATATCGCGCGGCAATCTGCCGCCGCTGGAACTTCACGTGCCCGAGCCGCGCTACCGGCCCGGCGACGCGGTCGATTATTCCTATCTGGCGATTCCCGAGGCGGGCAAGCAGCCCCGCCCGGACGAGACCTGCCCGGCAGCGGAGACCTTCCCGCTGTGCGACGACCTGATTCGCGTGCTGGACGAGGATCATCGCGCGGTCGGCCCGTGGAATCCCCGGCTCGATGCCGAAACGCTGCGGCGGATGCTGCGCGCCATGGCGCTGACCCGCGCGTTCGATGACCGGATGTACCGCGCCCAGCGCCAGGGCAAGACCAGCTTCTACATGAAGTGCACCGGCGAGGAGGCCACCTCGGTCGCCTCGGCCTTCGCGCTGGCTTCGGACGATATGGTGTTCCCCAGCTATCGCCAGCAGGGCATCCTGATCGCGCGCGGCTATCCGTTGGTCGAGATGGTCAACCAGATCTATTCGAACCGCGCCGACGTGCTGAAGGGCCGGCAATTGCCGATCATGTATTCGGCGCGCGATTACGGCTTCTTCTCGATCTCGGGCAATCTTGCCACGCAATATCCGCAAGCGGTGGGCTGGGCGATGGCCAGCGCGATCAAGGGCGACACCCGCATCGCCACCAGCTACATCGGCGAGGGATCGAGCGCGGAAGGCGATTTCCATTCCGCGCTGATGTTCGCGGCGGTCTACAACGCGCCGGTGGTGCTCAACATCGTCAACAACCAGTGGGCGATCTCGAGCTTTTCGGGTTTCGCCGGGGCCGAGCGTTCGACGTTCGCCGCGCGCGCCATCGGCTATGGCATCGCGGGCCTGCGGGTGGACGGCAACGATGCGCTGGCGGTCTATGCGGCGATGCGCTGGGCGGCCAACCGCGCGCGCGCCAATGGCGGGCCGACGCTGATCGAGCATTTCACCTATCGCGCCGAAGGCCATTCCACTTCGGACGATCCTTCCGCCTACCGTTCCGCGCGGGAGCGCGAGGAATGGCCGCTGGGCGACCCGGTGATGCGCCTGAAGCGCCACCTCGTCGCGCTGGGCGAATGGTCGGTGGAGCAGCACGAGGCGATGGACCGCGAGCTGGTGGAAGAAGTCAAGACCGCGACCAAGGAAGCCGAGAAGAACGGCATCCTGGGCCACGGGATGCATCACCCGTTCCACACCATGTTCGAGGACGTGTTCGAGGAACTGCCCTGGCATTTGCAGGAGCAGGCCGAGCAGGCGATCCGCGAGCGTCGGGTCAAGTGGCCGGACTGGAAGGAATAAAGGCCATGCTTGAAGAGGAACCCGTCAGCCTGGCCGAAGCGCCCACGCGCAGCCTCAACATGATCGAGGCGATCAACGAGGCGCTCGACATCATGCTGGCCCACGATCCCGACGTCGTCATCATGGGCGAGGATGTCGGCTATTTCGGCGGCGTGTTCCGCGCGACCGCCGGACTCCAGAAGAAATACGGCAAGACCCGCGTGTTCGATACGCCGATCAGCGAATGCGGCATCATCGGCGTCGCGGTGGGCATGGGCGCTTACGGGCTGCGCCCGGTGCCGGAGATCCAGTTTGCCGACTATATCTATCCGGGGCTGGACCAGCTCGTCTCGGAAGCGGCGCGGATGCGCTATCGCTCGGCCGGCCAGTTCATCGCGCCGCTGACGGTGCGCTCGCCTTTCGGCGGCGGCATCTTCGGCGGGCAGACGCACAGCCAGAGCCCCGAAGCGCTGTTCACCCATGTCGCCGGCCTCAAGACGGTGGTGCCCTCCACCCCGCACGATGCCAAGGGCCTGCTGATCGCCGCGATCGAGGACAACGATCCGGTGATCTTCTTCGAGCCCAAGCGCATCTACAACGGCCCGTTCGACGGCTATTACGATCGCCCTTCGAAGACCTGGAAAGGCCATCCCGGCGGCGAAGTGCCCGAAGGCTATTACACGATCCCGCTGGGCAAGGCGCGGGTGGTGCGCGAAGGTTCGGCGATGACCGTGCTGGCCTATGGCACGATGATCCACGTCGCGGCCGCCGTGCTGGAGGAAAAGGGCATCGATGCCGAGATCATCGACTTGCGCACGCTGGTGCCTATCGACATCGAGACTGTGGAAAAGTCGGTGGAGAAAACCGGGAAATGCCTGGTGATCCACGAGGCGACGCGCACCTCCGGCTTCGGCGCCGAACTGGCCGCGCTGGTGCAGGAACGCTGCTTCTACCACCTGGAAGCCCCGGTCGAACGCGTCACCGGCTTTGACACGCCTTATCCGCACAGCCTGGAATGGGCATATTTTCCCGGTCCCGTTCGCATCGGCGAAGCGATCGACCGGCTGATGGAGGATTGATTCGATGGGACGCTATACGTTCCGGCTCCCCGATATCGGCGAAGGTATCGCCGAGGCCGAAATCGTCGCCTGGCATGTGAAAGTGGGCGACACGGTCGAGGAAGATGGCCGGCTTGCCGACATGATGACCGACAAGGCGACGGTCGAGATGGAAAGCCCGGTATCGGGCAAGGTGATCGAGGTCGCCGGCGATGCGGGCGATGTGATCGCCATCGGCTCGCCGTTGGTGGTGATCGAGGTCGAGGGCGCCGGGAACGAGGAGGGCGATGGTCCTTCGGGCAGCGGCGCACAGGCCGTGGAACCGGCAAGACCCGCTCCGCCCGAATTGGCGGAAGCGCCGGTGGCCGAAACGCCGCCCGCGCCGGTCCCCGCGCCCGCGATGGAGCGGCAGCAAGCCGCGCCGCCGCCGCCCGCTCCCGAGCCCGTGGCCGCTCCCCCGCCGGCCTCGCACGCCAAGGTCTTGGCCAGCCCCGCCGTGCGCAAGCGCGCGGCGGACCTTGGCATCGACCTTGGCGAAGTGCGCCCGGCCGAGGACGGCCGCGTGCGCCATGGCGATCTCGACGCGTTCCTGGCCTACAACGCGGCCGGCGGCTTCCGGCCGGCGGGGCGCAAGGGCAAGGACGAGCACGTCCGCGTCATCGGCCTCAGGCGCCGCATCGCCGAGAACATGGCGGCGTCCAAGCGCCACATTCCGCATTTCGCCTATGTCGAGGAATACGATGTCACCGCGCTGGAAGAAGCGCGCGCGCAGCTCAATGCGGCGCGGGGCGAGCGGCCCCGGCTGACGATGCTGCCGTTCCTGATCACCGCGATCTGCCGCCTGCTGCCCGATTTCCCGATGCTCAATGCCCATTACGACGATGAGGCGGGCGTGGTGAGGCGCCATGGCTCGGTGCACCTGGGCATCGCGGCGCAGACGCCCGCCGGGCTGATGGTGCCGGTGATCCGCGACGCGCAGGATCGCAACCTGTGGCAGCTGGCCGCCGAGATCGCGCGGCTGGGCGCGGCCGCGCGCGATGGTTCGGCCAAGTCGTCCGAACTTTCCGGCTCGACGCTGACGGTCACATCGCTCGGCCCGATGGGCGGCGTGGCGACCACCCCGGTGATCAACCGGCCCGAAGTGGCGATCATCGGCCCGAATCGGATTGTCGAACGGCCGATGTTCGTGAAAGATGCGAGCGGTATCGAGCGCATCGAGAAGCGCAAGCTGATGAACATCTCGATGAGTTGCGATCACCGCGTCGTCGATGGCTGGGACGCGGCGAGCTTCGCGCAGGAGCTCAAGACGCTGATCGAGACGCCGGCGCTGCTGCTGGTGAGCTAGAGGGGAATGCGGCATGGCGAAGGATACGCGGGTGGATGCATACATCGCCGGGGCCGCCGACTTCGCCAGACCGATCCTGGAACACTTGCGCGATCTGGCGCATCGCGCACTGCCGGATGCCGATGAGACCATCAAGTGGAGCAGGCCGCACTTCACCGTGAAGGGGAAGAACATCGCCGGCATGGCGGAGTTCAAGGCGCATTGCATTTTTACCATCCATGGCGAGGGCCGGCAGGGTGAGGCGATGGGCCAGTATGGCAGGATCACCGCGCTGGCGGATCTGCCGCCCGATGCCGATCTTGTCACCAGCCTGCAGGCGGCCAGGGCGCGCGTGCTGCAACAAGGCAGCGCCAGGAAGGAACCCGTCGTGCGCGCGCCTAAACCCGAAATCCCGATGCCCGACGATTTCGCCGCGGCGCTGGCGGCGGTGCCGGCGGCACAAGCCGCTTATGACGGCTTCCCGCCATCGGCCCGGCGCGAATACCTGGAATGGATCACCGAGGCGAAATCCGAAGCGACGCGCCACAAGCGCGTGGCCCAGGCGATCGAATGGATCGCCGAGGGCAAGAAGCGCCACTGGAAATACCAGAGGGGCTGAAACGTCGGTGCCCGTGCGCCTTGCCGCCGGAACCGAGTGGCAAGCGGACCTAGCGCACGATGCCGCTATAGGCGATATGGCCTGAGCCCCTGGCGGCGGTGAGCGCGGAAATGCGCCAGCGCACGTGCGTCACGTCCTCGGGCGTCGCCATGCGCGATCCGATGCGCAAGTCTTCCAGCTTGCCCCAGGTGCGGCCCCCGTCGACCGATACTTCCTGATTCTCGCGCGCGCTTTCCTGATAGGCCAGCCGCGCGGGCAGGGGATTGGTGATGACGAAGCTGCCGTCACCGCCCATCCGGTACCAGCTCACGATCGTCACCACCCGGTCGCCACGACTGAGCCGCGCGGCGGGTTCGAGCCGGCGGTCCCGGTCGGCCTCCTGCCGCTCGACATAGACGGCGCTCTGGGTCGAGATATTGGGCGTGGCCGCTGCCGCCACTGGCGAAAGCATGGCTGCCATGCCGGCAAGCGCAGCCGCAAGGCGCGCAAACGCGGTAACGGAATTCACGTGCGATGGTCCCCCTGTCGTCCACCCGGATGAAGGAATCTTGCCCGCCAAGCCCCAAGATATGGTTAACCGCCGTGCGGAAATTCCGGGTTTCCACAGGCCGATCGGGGAATTTCACGCAAACATGGCAAGGCGGTTGACAGGCTTTGCGACCTGCCTTAGTGGCGCGGCTCCCCAAGGGGTGCACGCCCAAACACGCGGGTGTAGCTCAGTTGGTTAGAGCGCCGGCCTGTCACGCCGGAGGTCGCGGGTTCAAGTCCCGTCACTCGCGCCACTTGGGGATTTTCCTTCCTGTTCAGCGGAAAATCCGGGCCGGCCGGGCGCATGATCGCCCGGACGCATGGCGCCTGTGTGACGGTGGCGGCAAGGAACGCGGCGGCGCCTTCCAGCTATCCCCAGCGGCCGGTTTCCATCCAGATCAGGAAACGCCGCAGCGGCAGGATCCACACGATTCCCAGCGCGATATAGACCGGCATCTGCGCCAGCGTGTGCCACCGGGCGATCAGCGGCGCGATCCAGGCGGCAACGGCGATGCCATAGAGCGCCAGCCCCAGGCAGAGCCCCAGGATGCCGGCGGGAATGCGCCAGGTTGGTTCTTCGCGCATCATTCGCTTTCCGTGTAGAGCCGCGTCGGGGTGACGACGGCGTGCAATGGGCGGTCGTGCGGTTCCACCGCGAGCGATTCGACAAGCTGGCAATCCCAGCCCAGCCCGATCGCCACGGTTTCAGGATGCGCGGCCAGCCAGCGGTCGTAATGCCCGCCGCCTTGCCCCAGCCGGTCGCCCCGCGCGGTGAAGCCCAGCAGCGGCACGAAGACCACGCCGGGCGTCACATCGTCCGCATCGGCGCGGGGCTGCGCCGCGCCGAACGGGCCGGCTTCCAGTTCATCCTCGTCGTAAGGGTCGGTCCAGCGGCCGAATGTCATCGGCGCGTCGCGGCTGGCGAAGCGGGGCAGGGCAAGCTGGCGCCCGTTCTCGTGCAGCCATTTCGCGTAAGCCAGCGTCGGCGCTTCGGCGCCCACCGGGCGATAGAGCCCGACAGTGACGCCTTCGGGCACCATCGCGGCCACCGGCACCGGCGGGCGCAGGAACATCAGCGCCATCATGCTTCCGGGCAGCGCGGCGACATGATCGCGCCGCAAGCGCCGCAGCGCTTCGCGCAGGCGCGCCTTCTGCTCGGGTGCTGGCAAGGGGGGTGACGGGTCCACCGTGGGTCGTTTTCCTAGAAATCCTCTGACGCCTCAACGTCAGGTGGGAACCATGTACGCCGGACCAGGATCCGGGCAGGGACAGCTCCCAAGGATTGCTTATAGCCTCAGGGATGTTCGAACGGTTCGTACCGGGCAGATCCCGTCAGCAGCCTATCTAGGCGCTGGGAGCCCGACCCTCAAGCCGGCTGGCGAGATTTTCAAGCTGGGTGGCGATCGCGGCGATCCGCGCGTCAAGGCCCGGCGGGATGCTCGCGGGGGCCGGCACGGGTTGCTGGCGCAGTTCGTACAGCTCGTCCGCCAGCAGCAGCGCGGCGAACAGCAGCATACGCGGCTCGCTCTGCCCGCTGACGCCGCCGGCCGCTTCCAGCCGCGCGTCGATCATGCGGCCCAGGCTGGCGATATGCGCCTCCTCGCCATCGGCGCAGGCGACCGTGAAGCCACGGCCGCCGATCACGAGCGAGACATTGCTCATCGCCGTGGCCCCACGCCGGCCGGCCTCATGCGTCGTCCCCGGCGATCAGCGCATCGAGGGCCGCGATCGAATTCGCCACGCTTTGCTTGAGCGCTTCGTGCCGCGCCGCCAGCGCATCGGCATCGCCTATCGGCTTTTGCGTCGCCGCCAGGATGCGCGAAAGAGCCGCCTCGATCCTGTCGAACGATCTTTCCAGAGACCCCCCGTTCATCGCCTCTGGCTAACCCAAAATGACAAAAACGCAAGCAATTACATGCGGCACTTCGTGTTCCGTATCGGACTGGCGCGAGCGCGGCGGGCGGGAAGGGCGGAGCGGGGAACGGGCGGTGAACTTGACGCGGCGGCCCCTCTCCCTAAAGGAGCCCCGAACTCGAATCGTCTTGTCTTTCCCGCTTTCGGAGCCTTTTCATGACCCTCGACCATACCCGCCTCGCGCCGATGGCCAATGCCATCCGGGCGTTGTCGATGGACGCGGTGCAGGCGGCGAACAGCGGCCACCCCGGTATGCCGATGGGCATGGCCGATGTCGCCACGGTGCTTTTCGCGCAGGTGCTGAAGTTCGATCCGGCCGCGCCGAAGTGGCCCGATCGCGATCGCTTCGTGCTTTCGGCCGGCCATGGCTCGATGCTGATCTACTCGCTGCTGCACCTCACCGGGTATGACAGCCCGACGATCGAGGATATCCGCAATTTCCGCCAGATGGGCAGCCCTTGCGCCGGCCACCCGGAAAACTTCCTGATCCCCGGCGTCGAATGCACCACGGGCCCGCTGGGGCAGGGACTGGCGATGGCCGTGGGCATGGCGATGGCCGAACGCCACCTCAACGCCATGTTCGGCGATGGCCTGGTCGATCACAAGACCTGGGTGATCGCCGGCGACGGCTGCCTGATGGAAGGCATCAACCACGAGGCGCTTGGCCTGGCGGGCACGCTCAAGCTTGGCCGGCTCAAGGTGCTCTGGGACGATAACCGCATCACCATCGACGGCGATACTTCGCTTTCGACCAGCGAGGACATTCCCGCGCGCTTCCGCGCCGCCGGCTGGGAAACGCTTTCGTGCGACGGGCATGATTTCGCCGATATCGCGCGCGCGTTGGCCGAGGCGGCCGCTTCGGACAAGCCGACGCTGGTCGCCTGCCGCACCGTGATCGGCAAGGGCGCGCCCAACAAGCAGGGCAGCCACGATGTCCATGGCGCCCCGCTCGGCGCTGAGGAAATCGCCGCCGCGCGCGCCGCGCTGGGCTGGACCGCCGCGCCGTTCGAGATTCCCGCCGAAATCCTGGCCGACTGGCGCTCGCTGGGCGCGAAGGGTGCCGCCGCGCGGGCCGCATGGGAAGCGCGGCTGGCCGCCGACAGCCAGGGCGCGGAATTCTCGCGCCGCATGGCGGGCGACTTGCCGGCGGGCGATGACGTGGCGCGCACCTTTGCCGGCTGGCTGGATGGCGACCAGAATGTCGCCACGCGCAAGGCTTCGGAAAACTGCCTCAACGTGCTGGCACCGCTGGTGCCCGAGCTGGTTGGCGGATCGGCCGACCTCACCGGATCGAACAACACCAAGGCCAAGGTGCAGGCACCCTTCACCGCCGCCGACTATGCCGGCAGCTACGTCTATTACGGCATCCGCGAATTCGGCATGGCCGCCGCGATGAACGGCATGGCGCTGCACGGCGGAGTGATCCCCTATGGCGGCACGTTCCTGATCTTCTCCGACTATTGCCGCAACGCGATCCGCCTTTCGGCGCTGCAGCAGGCGCGCGTCGTCTATGTGCTGACGCACGACAGCATCGGGCTGGGCGAGGATGGCCCGACGCACCAGCCGATCGAGCAGGTCATGTCGCTGCGCCTGATCCCGAACCTCAACGTGTTCCGCCCGTGCGACGTGATCGAGACCGCCGAGTGCTGGATGCTCGCGCTGCAATCGCCGGATGCGCCGTCGGTGCTGGCGCTCAGCCGCCAGAACCTCGCGCAAGTGCGCCATGACGGCGAGATGCTGAGCGCCAGGGGCGCCTATCGCCTGCGCGCCGCGAGCGCCGCCCGCAAGGTGGTGCTGATCGCCACGGGTTCCGAAGTGCAGCTTGCGCTGCAAGTTGCCGATCAGCTTGAGGCGAGCGGAATTGGATCGGATGTGGTCTCGATGCCGTGCATGGAACTGTTCGAGCAGCAGGATCATGGCTATAAGGCCGACATCCTCGGCGGCGCGGACGTTGTGCGAGTCTCGATCGAGGCCGGCTCCACGCTGGGCTGGGAACGCTATACGGCGGGGGGCTTGCAGATCGGCATCGACCGTTTCGGCGCTTCCGCGCCCGCGAAGGATCTGTTTGCCCGCTTCGGCTTCACCGCCGATGCGATCGTCCCCAGGATCATGGGAAAAGTCAGCAGCTAACGAGGAGTTTCTCATATGGCGACCAAGGTTGCGATTAACGGTTTCGGACGTATCGGGCGCAATGTGGCGCGCGCCATTCTCGAGCGCCCGGATTGCGGCCTTGAGCTGGTTTCGATCAACGACCTTGCCGACGCCAAGGCCAATGCCCTGCTGTTCAAGCGCGACAGTGTCCACGGCACGTTTCCGGGCACCGTCGAGGTGGATGGCAATGACCTGATCATCAACGGCAAGCGCATCCACGTGACGGCCGAGCGGGACCCGGCCAACCTGCCGCACGCCGCCCACGGCATCGACATCGCGCTGGAATGCACCGGCTTCTTCACCGACAAGGCGAGCGCGGGCAAGCACCTGGAAGCCGGCGCCAAGCGCGTGCTGATCTCGGCCCCGGCCAAGGGTGTCGACCTGACGGTGGTCTATGGCGTCAACCATGACCAACTCACCGCCGATCACCTCGTCGTCTCGAACGCCTCGTGCACCACCAACTGCCTCGCGCCGTTCGCCAAGGTGCTGCACGAGACGGTGGGGATCGAGCGCGGCCTGATGACCACGATCCATTCCTACACCAACGACCAGAAGATCCTCGACCAGATCCACAAGGACCCGCGCCGCGCCCGCGCCGCTGCGATGAGCATGATCCCGACCAGCACCGGCGCCGCTGTCGCGGTCGGCCTCGTCCTGCCCGAGCTGAAGGGCAAGCTCGATGGTTCCTCGATCCGCGTGCCGACGCCGAACGTCTCGGTGGTGGACCTGACCTTCCAGCCCAAGCGCGACACCACCGCCGAGGAAGTGAACGGCCTGCTCAAGGCCGCCGCCGAAGGGCCGCTGAAGGGCGTGCTCGCCTATACCGAGGAGCCGCTGGTCTCGATCGACTTCAACCACGATTCGCATTCGTCGACGATCGACAGCCTCGAGACCGCCGTGCTCGAAGGCAAGCTGGTGCGCGTGCTGTCGTGGTATGACAACGAATGGGGCTTCTCGAACCGCATGGTCGATACCGCCGGCGTCATGGCCGGCCTGCTCTGAAGCGAAACGCGGCGGCAGGGACCATCCGGTTTCCGCCGCCGCGCCACTTGTAGAACGCGACACGCACGCAAACGAGACAAGGATCGGGAATGGCCACCTTTCGCACGCTGGATGATCTGGGCGAGGTAAGCGGCAAGGTCGCGCTGGTCCGGGTCGATCTCAACCTGCCGATGCAGGATGGCCGCGTCAGCGACGATACTCGCGTGCGGGCTTCGGCGCCAACGATCCTGGAACTGGCCGCGAAGGGCGCCAAGGTGCTGCTGCTGGCGCATTTCGGCCGTCCCAAGGGAGAGCGCGTGTCCACCCAGTCGCTCAGCATGGTGATCGGCGCGGTCGAGGCGGTGCTGGGCAAGGAAGTGATGTTCGTGCCCGAAGTCGCCGGGCCCGTGGTCGAACAGACCATCGGCATCCTGCGGCCGGGCGATATCGCCATCCTGGAGAACACGCGTTTCTGGAAGGGCGAGGAAAAGAACGATCCCGAATTCGCCAGGGCCATCGCCGCGAACGGCGATTTCTATGTGAACGATGCCTTTTCCGCCGCGCACCGCGCGCACGCGACCACCGAGGGGCTGGCGCGCCTGCTGCCCGCCTATGCCGGCCGGTCGATGCAGGCCGAACTGGAGGCGCTCGACAAGGCGCTGGGCAACCCGGAAAAGCCGGTCGCGGCGGTCGTCGGCGGGGCCAAGGTCTCCTCCAAGCTCGACGTGCTCAAGCATCTGGTCACGCAGGTCGACCACCTGATCATCGGTGGCGGCATGGCCAACACCTTCCTCGCCGCCAAGGGCGTCGATGTGGGCAAGTCGCTGTGCGAGCATGATCTTGCCGCCACCGCGAACGAGATCCTCGAACGGGCCGACAGCGCGGGCTGCACCGTGCATTTGCCCTATGAAGTGGTGGTGGCCAAGGAATTCGCCGCCAATCCGCCCAGCCTGCGCACCTGCAATGTCCACGAAGTCGCCGGCGACGAGATGATCCTCGATGTGGGGCCGGCCGCGGTCGAGGCGCTGGCCGACGTGCTCAAGACCTGCCGGACGCTGGTGTGGAACGGACCGCTGGGCGCGTTCGAGACCTCGCCGTTTGATGCGGCGACGGTGGCTCTGGCGAAGACGGCGGCGGCGCTGACGCGCGAAGGATCGCTGATCTCGGTCGCGGGCGGCGGCGATACCGTGTCGGCACTCAACCACGCCGGTGTCGCGCAGGATTTCACATATATTTCAACCGCCGGGGGCGCCTTCCTGGAGTGGATGGAAGGCAAGGAACTGCCCGGTGTCGCCGTGCTTGCCGCCTGAAGGCGCGGCCCGCGCGCCGGGTTCGCGCGCGTGAGGGCGCCGAACCCCGCCGAAACCGCATCGCATGGGGCCGATCGCTACGTCACGCTGGACGGAATGCGCGGGATCGCCGCGCTGGCGGTGGCGCTGTTCCATTTCGATCAGTCGCTGGTGCCGCACGGCTACCTTGCGGTGGATTTCTTCTTCGCGCTGTCGGGTTTCGTGTTGTATCGCGCGTACCGGCCGCGCTGGGAAGCCGGGCTGGGCACGCGCCAGTTCCTGCTCCAGCGCGTGGTGCGGCTCTATCCGCTATTCCTGCTCGGCGTGCTGCTGACCACCGCCCTGGCGGTGCACAAGGTCACGCATGGCCTGCCTTTCGGGCTGGATTTGCGCGGCATCGCGGTGAGCGCGATGTTCAACGCGGCCATGCTGCCATCGCCGATGGACATGCCGCTGTTTCCGCTCAACGTGCCGTCGTGGTCGCTGTTCTTCGAACTGGTCGCCAATGTCGCGCTGATCGTGCTGCTGTTCCGCCTGCCGCGCCTGGCGCTGGCGGCGATCTGCGTGTTTGCCGCCGTGAACCTGGCGCCGATCATCCTCGATCACGGCTCGGGCAATATCGGCGCGCTGTGGGGCGAATATGGCGTGGCCCTGCTGCGCACGGCCTTCTCCTTCACGTTCGGCGTGCTGGTGGGCACGCTGCCGCAGGACCATGCGCGGCCGAGCGGGCCGGGGCTGCTGTGCTTCGTGCTGATCGTGGTGGTGCTGGCGGCCCAAGTCTCGCGGTTTTCGGTGGCCGCCTATGACCTTGGCGCGATCCTTGTCGCATCGCCCGTGCTGCTGCTGATCGGCACGCGGGTGGAGCCGGGGCGGTTCATCGCGCCTGTCGCCACGTTCGTGGGCGACATGTCCTATGCGCTTTACGCGGTGCACTGGGCGTTCATCGGCCTGTTCCGCCATATCCGCGATACGCTGCACATTCCGCAATTGCCGATGGCCGCGATCTTCCTGGGCGCGATGCTGGCGCTCGCCTGGCTTTGCGTGCGCTGGTTCGACGCGCCGATGCGCCGGCGCATGGGCCAGTGGATCGCCCCCCGGCAGACCGCGCGCGTGCCGTTGCCCAACGTTTGAAAGGTGGTTTGGCAATGCGCTCTACCACTACTTTGGCAGAAGTGTAATTTTTGGGATTCCCATGACGCAAGATGCGTGATTCATGGGGAG
>NZ_JARESE010000055.1 GCF_029076845.1 Novosphingobium album (ex Liu et al. 2023) | reverse complement strand
GACAACCGATCCTACCGGCCATCATAGTCGCCGCTCAACCGGCCATCGTAGTTGTCGCCGCGCAAACCAGACCATTTCAGGACGCCGCCCTTCGTGTCACGCCAGGGCGTAAGGTGGATCCTGCGCAACTCCTCACTAGCGAACCCTGGCTTGAGACTCCCGAGCCAGAGGTCGGGCTGCTCTTCAATGCGACGTGCCGCCTCCTCCGGGCTCATGCCCGACACGGAGCGCAACGCCCGCTCCAGCTCGGGCCCACGTTCGGTCGCATCTTCCAATTGCAGGGCGCGAACGCGTTCGGCAATTGCGCGAGTATCGCTCACGTAGAGCAAACGATCTGTGAGCTCGGCCGACATATCGAGTTCGCTCGTCGAGGGGTCGCCATCGCTGGCAACGGGCCACAGGCCAAGCCGAGCGAGGGCGCCGCCCGGATCATCCGCCGCACCCACGTAGAAATCGAACTTCGACCAGGGGGTCAGCCGGCGGCGGCGGCCGAGCCGTTCCGCGCGCCAGACCGCCTCATCCAGCACGCCCATGCGACCGAAGAACGGCTTGCGCGCAAGCTTCAGCACCTCGCCGAACAGTTCAGCCTCGCCGATTTCGCGGCCGGCGCTGTAGATGCCGTCGAGACCAGCTCCCGCGCGGAGCGGATCGACCAGCAGCAGTGCAGCGTCGGCCTTGTCCTCGCGCTGTTCGACCGCCTGATCGGCGGAGATGCGCCTGCTTCCAGCCACGTCGATCACGGCATTGACCGTCCAACCTGGTACGACGAACGCGTCGCTATCGGCTAGTGCATCGATTTGCTCCGATGGCAAACACCGCAGGAAAGCGACGGCGCCGGAAGTTGGAGCCCCGAGCCGATTGACTATGGCCTGAGCTAGAAAGGCGACGTGGCGAGGTCCCATTACGCGGCGTCTTCCATCTTTTCGCTGTCCTGCTGGGCGCGGTACCGGGCCTGGAGTTTTTTCATACGTTCCGCGTCATTGACGCCGATCAACAGCCCGAGATCCCGCAGGCGCCGCTCTAGCATCCGCCGATTGCGCTGGAGCAGATCGCTTGGCACCGCGAGGTTCGGCGGCGCCCGATCGACGTAGAAACCGTACTGCTCCCGTAGAATACGCAGAAAGTCGGGGTAAGAAAGCGGTTGCTCTTTGCGACCCTTGCCGGTCCGGCGAACGTGCCGATGTACAAGATATTCGATGACGGGATTGGTCAGAACGAAGGAAAGAGCGTCACCGCGGCGGCCCTGACCTTTCTTCCGGGTTTGATGAAGCGTGACCTTGCGACGCTTTGCCAGCCCATTCACTTCATCGATCATCAATGCCGATGACAGAAAGGTGTTGAGCCGCTCGGTCCCCTTATTCGAAGAGCCCGTAAAAGCAGCGCTTAACGCTTCTGCTAGCGCGCGGCCAGGATCGCCTTCTCTCGACTCTTCGCCGAGCAAGGCGCGCAGTTCGAGATCCTCGGCCGTCTCGGCTGCATCGCGCAACTTTCGCGCAGTTCGTATAAAGTAGCGCCGGGCATCCCGTGCCTCATCATGGCTGCCATTCAGAACGGAACCGAGCAGATTGAGCCAGTCTGTTCCGTCTGGCGACGTGGGCGGCCAGGATTTGCGGTCAATCTCCGACTCGCTCCGCACAAAGTGGTCGAGGAGTCGCGCGTGCATGAGTACCGCCGGCAGCCGGTTAAGCGCCTGTCGCATCAGGAAGCCGGATTCCTCGGATGTGGCACGAAGGGCTGGATCGGAGCCGCTGGAGCAGTCCACGAACAGCGGGAACTTCGGCGCGGCGGCCACGTCCGGCAGCACGCCAGCAGTGCCCCAGCGGTTCATGATCTCCACAGTCGCCGTCAGGATCGTGGTCAACCCAATCGCGATCGCTGATTCGAGCATTTGAAGAAGCGCGGCACGCGGCATGGCGCCGCCACGCGCGTAGCAGTCGAGAAAGACCAGGAGATCATCACGGAAAATCTCGGCCGCACGCGCTGCGATCGGGCGCTGATTAGGGATCGGCCCAGGATTGTTTCGTCCGACCGCCTTGGCCGGTGCCTCGCCGCATCCCTGTGCTAGACGAACCGTAACCAGCTGATCGAGTGGAAGTGGTACCGTTTCGTCAAGATCGTCCGATCTCAGGTCGCTTTTTAGAGGGCCGGTCGTCTCCGTACCCGGCGCGAGCGACGCCAATAGGTCGTTGTCCTGCACTCTTGCCCCGACTCGGTATCGACCGCGCTCCGCAAACGGTTCTACATTCTCTCCGTCCCTTTGATTGCTGAGCAGCGCGGTGACCATTTCCGGAACGCCGCGCAAATTGGCCGAGCTGCTCGGGAGGTCGATCCAGGACGCGAAATAGTGATTGGCAAAGCAGCGCTGAACCTGCTCGTCATGAGACTCCGAATGCCGCCGGTTTTCCAGGATCGACGTGAGCAAAAAGTCGCCCAAGATTGCTCGACCGGTAGCGGAATCGAATCCTTCTATGCTCGGGTCCTCGACCAGCCTTGCAACTGTCGTTGAGATGGTTGGCGGAGCGCCAGCACCGTAGACTTCGGCGAATTTCCCTTTGCCGCGGCGATTTCCCCACCGGAAAAGATAGAGCATCATTGGCAGGATCGCCCCAACCGAAAAGTCTTGCGGCACGAACGGGAAGACCGGCGGATAGGTGCTCGTCCAAATCTGGGCAGTCATCTGGCTGCCCAAAACGGATTCAACGACCTGACGGGTTTCGTTCGCCATTATGCGCTCTCGCTCGTCAGGAGTATCGTCTGGCGGCCAGCGCGGGTTTCGATGCCGAGGTGGTGCACCTTCTCGCTGTCCGCCGGGTTCCACGCGTTTAGCGCTTGTTCGTCCTCCTGAGCCAGCCGGCTCGTGAAGATGCCCAGATTGGCAAAGACGTCGTCAGAAAATGCATCGAGAATCTGCACACCATCGGCGAGATCCATCAAGAGGCTATAGAGCTCGAGCGGGATTCGCAGTTCATCCATCCCGCCGTGATCGGGGGTATAGCGCAGTGTTAGATAGCGATGGAGCGTCTCAAGCCCGACCGTCGCCTGAAAACGCTCGGCGACTAATGAGAAGCGATCGAGAGATTTTTCGATCCAGAAGGCGGTTTCTGTCGGTGTCCGGGGCACAACCCTGATGGGGATTCGATTGGCTTCGCGGTAAGCGAGATCCGGCAGCGCCTCAAGCCGGGAAAGACCGTCGCACAGGCGCTGCTTGATCAAGGACTGCTCCTCGCCCGACAGGAGCGGAAAACGCCGGAACTCGTATGAACGGCGACCGTCGCGCAGAGTGAGGGCATGCCCATCGCCACCGATTGCCTGCACTTGATCCGCCGACCAGCCGAGATATGCGCGGCGACGCGCGCTGCGCAACGGGATGGGACGGCCGACTAAGTCCCGGAACCGCCGTGCCCCGTGGGCGGGATCTGGACTGCCCCGGCCAACGAGATAGCGATCAACCCGCGCGTGTCCTTCTAGCGCGGGATCGAGCCGGGCCAGCTCCCGCAACAATTCGCCTTGTCGGGCCGGGGACTCGGGATTGAACGCATGGTCTGCGGGATCGTGGGGTTCGAGGTCAGGATTCTCATGCAGGTCTTCGCAGGCGTGCAGGCCGAACAGGATGTAGCTGATCGCAGCCTTGAGCTCGCGCGCGGTTATATGGATTTCATTGCGCTGGTGGACCGTCTGCAACGCATCGGTTAACCGCGCCCGCAAGCGGTTACCGTCAGCGAGAATGTGGGGATCGCCACTTGCCCCCATCATGTCGGCGGAGCGCTTCATCGTACAGCGCGCCTGAGCGGTGCAGGTTCGACAAGGTGCCCAGATGCTCGCGGTAGCGTCTCCGCCGACGAGGCGATGGACCAATTCGTCGATGAAGCCGGTCGTGATAATACCGCGGGCTACATCCAGCCCCCCGACGAGCGAACGGTTGTTGAGTTCGACGAGACGGATATGAGAAGACAGTTCAGCGCTCTGATGGCTGAGCGCCGCCGCCAGATCTCTGGTCAGGACCGTTTCGTCCTGCTCCATTTCAGCGTGCTCGATCCATTCCATGAGTCGGCCATCATTCACCGCAACCAGATGGACTCGGCGGTCGTTCGTCGGGCCGTTGAGAAACGGACCGAACAATTCATCGAGCAGGCTGTCAGCGGATCGCCCCTTCCAGCTTGCGGCACCGTCAAGATTGATCATCACGGCCCGGCCCGCGAGGCTCCCCGTCCATACGCGTTCGCTCGACGGCGGCGGTTCGCCGCCGAGGGTTTGGACGAGTCGTTGCAGGAACGCTGTCTTCCCGTCGCCAGCGTTGCCGCAGAGAATGACGAGCGACACGTCTCCGGCAGTGATTGCCGCTGGCAGCGCCGTATCGAGCGCGGTTGGTACATAGGTGTCGAATGCAAATTCGGAGTCGAGGCCGCGGGTCTCCGCGTTGCCGAAGCGAGAGCCCGGATAGGTGCTGAGGATGTCCTTTACCCGCGCAACCTCGTTCGGACGAAGCGGCTCGGGAACAGCCGAAACCGCGCCGACTGCGGGCGACGATTGCTGGGGGGTGGACGCGCTCGCGCGCAGTTCTCGCAGTGCGGCGCCCGCGTCCACGAACCGTCTGTCCGCGGGACCGGTTGCCCGATCTAGAAGAGGAACGAGCGTCGGAAAGACAGCTCGCTCTTCATTCGTCCAATCGAGACCTAACCCATCTTTCGCTGGCGCGGGCGGACGATTGGTGATCGCGTGAAACAGCGTTGCCGCAAGGCTGTAGACATCGTCTCGAGCTAGGACTTCCGCACCGTCGCGACGCTCCGGCGAGGTGTAAAGCACTGTGCCTTGGCTGCGCGGCCGATACCCGATCGGTCCCGCGAGATCATAGTCGATAAGGACGACCTGAGCCTCGTCAACGAGGATATTGGACAAGCTGACGTCGCCGTGTACCCATCCTTGGGCGTGGAGAGCGTCGAGCGCATCGCATAGCATCTCGAACCAATCGATAGCGAGCTGCTCGGTAGATTCTGCCCCGTCTTCCTGCGCGATGAAGTCGAGGTCGCCGCACCAGGTGCTAAGTGGCGCCCCCTGCGTCCACCGGAGCAAGGTCATCAGTTCGTTCGCGTTCCAGCTACTCGCACATTCGAGGATGTTCGAGAGTCCCTCGCGCAACGAAAGGGGGCGCAGCCGCTGATAGGCGGCCAGCGACGCGGGTCCGAGATCAGGATTGAAGACGGCTTTACCTACAAACGTCCCGATCGGCTCCCCATCTTCACTGTCAAGCTGCTCGAGTTTGAAAGTCCGGCCGACGCTTCCCTGGCCCAGCACGGAAACCACGCGGTAGCTCGAGTCCTTCCACGTGAACTGATATCCTTCATCCCATCTCGTCGGCGAAAGTGCTGCTGGCTCGATGGGTGGTAGTTCAACGGCCCCAGGATCTTGCTCTTGGAGCAAATCCACGATGTCTCTCGCACTAGGTCGGCGCGATGGATCGGGATCGCATCCGAGGAGAAGGATCTCGCGAACATCCGGCGCCTCCTCCGCCGAGAAGAGCTCGATCAACACGCCGCACAGGCTGAAAAGGTCGGACGACGGTGTCGCAGTCGCCAATCCCTTCGATCGAATCTCAGGCGCTGCGAAGGCGCCAAAAGTGTCGCCAGTCTCACCTTCACTCAAGGTCTGGGCGGGCGTAAGGCGGGCCCACCGCCAGCCCGCGAAGAGCGGGCTGTTATCGGCCCGAACACGCACGCTTTCTGCATCGAGGGCCCGGTGGAGGAGCGGACCCTCGCTTGAATCGGTAAACTCCGCGAGAGCGATCAGTGCGCGTTCGGCGAAGTCCCGGCGTTGGGACAAGGTCCAATCTCGGTTCTCCTTCAACACCGATGTCGGGACGGCAGCGCTGTCGCTGACGCTGAAAAAGAACATCTCGCCGGCGTAGTTTGGATGGCCTGCTGCCGGTTTGGTGGACACCGAGATAAGGTGTTTTCACCTATCGGAGGTCCAAAATGC
>NZ_JARESE010000054.1 GCF_029076845.1 Novosphingobium album (ex Liu et al. 2023) | reverse complement strand
CATGCCCCACCACCTGCGGCACCTCAATCTACACCGGAAATTACACCACGACCGCGGACGCTAACAGGCGTTCGGCAGGGAATGTCGCTGTCGCCGTTCTACGCTGGTGTCTATTTGAGAGATATCGACAGGTTCCTGATGCGATCCCATGCTGCTACCGCACGATACGTTGACGATATCGCGTCTTTCTTCGCGACCGAGCAGGAAGCGCTGGACTTCCACGCAGCCTTGAAGGTCCAGCTTGGCAGACTGGGCTTGAACATCGGTGATCCCGGCGAGCCTGGGTCAAAGACGATGATCCACCAACCGGATCAGCCCGCGGAGTTCCTTGGGATGGAGTTGGTGCTTTCTTCGGAAACCTGTCAGCTTCAGGTTGGGCACCGGGCAATCGACAAGATTGTGGAGCGTATCCACTCGGGTGGAAGTACTGCGGCCCTTTTGGAGCGGAAGGTGTCGCTGACAACAATGGGGACGCACTTCCGCAATCTACAGGCTGGATACCTCAATGCCTATGATGGCGCGCAGAACAGAGACGACCTTGAAGCCGCGATGGCAAAAGCCAGCCGCAAAGCGCAGCGTAAAGTGCTGGTCGAGCTATTTGGCGAGGTGGGGCTGACCAACCTCGGTGCGACGCAACGTTCATTCGTGGGCTTGGAGACGGGTGCGCGGCCGAGCCAAAGAGGAAGCTGAATGAGCGGTTGATCCTTGATGCGCGTTTGAAAGCCTGAACGTAAATTTATGGATCATCGCCATCGCGGAGCTGCCGGTCAGCAGTGCGCCACTGCCAGCCTTAGACGGCGCTGAGGCAGCTCCTAATAATCGACCGTCCGGTTACGGCGTGGGATCGCATCTTCTGCCGGCACGGGAGTCCGTTTCTCGCTCACACGACCATACGCTGCCAGTCAGCAACTGCTTAAATAAGACGGGATCCAGCGGCTTAGCCACCTCCGTCAGACGGCTCTGCGAACCGCGACGTCAGGTTAAACCTAAGCAGCATTTCTTGTATTTTTGTCCACTGCCGCACGGACAGGGCTCATTGCGCCCGATCTTCCGTCTCATTCGAGACGCGGCAGGCCCAACATAATTTGCCGCCGGCGCACGCATGCTCAGCACAGCCCGACCCATTTGCGGATCGACCTCCCACGGATATTCGATCTTGATGCCGAAGCGCGGCAAGCCGTCGCGCGGATCTAGCCACAGCCCGTGCCACGATTCTGCCCGAGTGTCGTACTTGCGCAATGTGCAATGCGCTTCGAGCCGCTCGGCGGCCTCCCGGGCCGGGGCATAACTGCAATGCATCGTGATGCCAGACGGCGGAAACGCGAGGCTGACATCATGCAACCGCGCGTCTGCTCGGGTTTGCCCAACCACGCGCTCCGTCGCATCGCTGATCGCCTTGGCCGATTTGCCGCTCACCTGCAGGAGGAGCATGCCGAGGTCGACCAGAGCCGGGTCGTCCTGCTCCTCGACGCGCCGGATCAGGGCATCGAATCGAGTACCCTGCATCGCCGTTAGGATGCCCTTAGGTGTCTTGGCTCCGGGCAACCCAGCGCGTCGTGCCAGCATGGCAATCTCAAGATCGGCGGCGAAATCGTCCTCCAGCATCATGCTGTCATATTTGTCCTCCACCCAAAGGTTGTATTTGAGATGGTAGGAGAGCAGGGTCATCTCATGCGAAAAGAGCAATTTTTCGCCAAAGCGCGCCCGCAGCTCAAGGTAGTTGAGGAAGTATAGCGGCCGATCCAGCATCTCCGCCATGGCATCAAGCGCGAAAATGTCCGTGAAGAGCGCAGGCAACACGTTTGGTACTTCGCGACGCTTCAGGAACTGGTCGACCTGCATGGCAAGTGCCGGATAATTGTCAGCCACGAGGCAAAGCGGCAGTGTTCGGGAGATTGCGCCCGAGAAGGTGATCACCTGCCCATCGTCGGTGATCGCTTGAATGTGAGGATCGGCAAGCGCTTCAGCGCATAGCAAAGCCTGATCGTAGGCATGCTGGAATGCACCATGGAAATCCTTGCTCAGCGCTAGGTCGTTTCCCTTCCGCGCCTCCAGCGTAAGCCGCTTCGACTTGCACTGAACGACGATAGCGCGACCTCCCAGAACCACGAGCACATCGATTTCGCCGACACGCTCGCCTTTAGCGCGGTGCAGGTTGACGTTGCGCCACACCCGAGCTGCACCGAAGGCCGATACGAGCTGATCGAAAGCGAACCGTTCGGTGAATCGGCCGCGATTGGCGTCCGCTGTCGAACGATAAGCCTTGTCTTGTACCATCCAATAGAATGGAGATTCGTAGATTGATTCCAATAACGAGTAATATTTGAAGGAGCAGTAATTGCCCTCATGCCTGATGAGCGGTCGAGCATTGATCTCGTTGAAATCCCCCAAAGCCTGGAAGCCAAAGTTGCAGGGGCCGGCCGGAAGCGCAAAAGCCTCCAGCACCTTCTCAACGAGAGCTTCATCCAACCCTGATCGGGTCGCGATCTCCGAAGCCGAAAATCGAAAGGGATCAACCGGAAGGAAGCGCGCGGTATCACCCTCTTGCCACAGACGACGCAGTGCTTCGATGCCCTCGATGACGCGATCGTTGATGGATCTCGCGACCGTGGCCGCGTCCTCGATCCTAAAACCGCGATGAGCGACTAGCCAATCGTTGTCGTCGCGATATTTGAGGAGGGCGAAGTCGAGATACTGGAAGGATAGCGCCGCCTCGCCGCCGTAAAATATGGGTTCGCGCATCGCCTCGCCGTTCATCGGCGGCAAGCTCTCGCCTCGTTCCATCTGAGCTGGGAGATCGATGGACCATCGGCTGCTCAGGCACCGGTGCAGCTCTTCGAGTAGCGCCTCAGCTTCAACAAGCATGTCCGCCGGTTGCCGCTCAGGATGCTCGAAAGGCGCGTCTCCCGCCTGGACCATGAAACCTAGGAGCGTAGCCACCTCTGTGCGCACGAGCCTCGATGCGGCATACATCGAGCTCATGTTCTCGGCGGTGACTTCGGTCTCGTAGAGAATGAGATCGTCGCGAATGCACGCGAACGCCACCGCGTTCGCGAAGCCGGGCTGACCGCACAACGCCTTTAGATCCGCCAGAATGACCGCCTCGCTCCTCGGCTCGGGCGGCCGCAGCGCATCGTTCTTCGGTTGGGACCGGCGCTTCGTCACGACTTTTCCGGTTTTAAGAGGTGCCACGCATCGCGATATTGTTCGAGCCAGCCGGGACCAAATTCCTGTTCGAGACCCTCACGGCTGTAGTCCGGAAGGAAACGGCGCATATCACCATCCTTGTGCGGGACGCCGCCGCGACCCGGTCGCGCAAGCCAAGCGCGATGGGCCTGATACAAAGCTTCGGCGACCACGCCGCTCGGTATGACGAAAGCATCCGGCAACCTGTGCAGGTCGTTTGGGAACGACAGGAAAACATAGGACAGGCTCGCGCCTCGAATCCCTTCGTGCCTGGCCTTCATGTGCCAGCCACCATCGCTACCGATCTCGCGGCGCGTCTTCACCTGCAAGGCACAGGCGCGCTCGCCTGCGTCGTCTGTAATGACGATGTCGGCGGTCGGCACGCCGACCGGCGCTAGCGCAGCGATAAATCCGCGGCGCAAAAGCTGGGACATCCCATAGTGCTCGCCGGCGGCACCCAAAAGGGAAGATGGGGACATGAGGCCAAACTAGCGGACTGACCTGACCGAGGCGAGTATCGACGGCGGCGGCGGCACCCTGTTATGATGCGCTGACGCGAGCTGAATGCTATGCTTCAAGCCTCACCGCACCGACGGAATCAATCCTGTGGAACTGAACGAGCTTCCTCCCAAAGACGGCGCACAGCGAGCCTATTGCGAGGCGTGCAAGGGACCGTTGGATCTAGTCTTCGTCCGCTTTCACGACATGGTGTCGGGAGTCGAGATCGACATGAACGATGTCCCGCAGCTTGAGTGTCCTGCATGCGGTCTTCGAACACTGCCTGATCGCACGCGCTTTTTCATCATGCACGCTCACGAGATAGCGACGAAGGAAGGTTCGCCTGCATTTAAGAGCAAGCGCAAGAAGATCGTGGAGAATTTCGAATTCACGGATGTGCCTTTCCAGTACGATCCAGATGACTATTATTACTATCCGGGGTTAGAGCGTCCTTGGGACACTGGGTTTCTGACGCCGTTGTTCTTCAACCGGACCGTCCTCACGAAATACGATGCCGATCCGCGTTACCTCATTCGGTTCGCATCACCGACCTACGGCGACATCGCCTTCGAGGACCAATTTTCATTCCCCTTTGGTATCAACCGCCACGGCCATTTGCTGATGTGGCTGGGAGACGTCGCCAAACTCCCGAAGCCCGAACAATATTACCTCATGAGCGAAAACCGGCCATCGGATCACTGCATCGCCAGCGAGTTCTACGACGGTCAGATCGAATGCATTTTCACGGACCTGCCCCAAGAGAGCGTGCTTTTTGCCGCCCGTTCGGAATTCCTAGCGGCCTGTTTCAAACGGTGGGGCGCGAAGCTCGCCCATCTCGATACAGAGGTGCTTGACCTGGCCGCGACCCTACGTCGCCCGGTCCATGACACGCAGGCGAAACGACACTCCGTTTCGGACGTGCTGAACAAGGTGCATCTAGAATCGCTCGACAACGCAAAAATTGGAGCAATCCTCTCCGGGGCGAATATCGAGTGCAAAGGCACGGGATCGCTGAAGCGGTTTCAAGCCCTCCTGGCTTCCGCCGGTGATCCGACCCGTGTCAACGTCCTCATGTCGCCGTTCTACACACTATACGATTTCAGGGTTGCCTACTCGCACCTGGGATCATCGGAGGGTTCAGCGGCAACGATGAAAACCGTCACGGACCGACTGGCGATTGCTGGCCTGCTGCCGGTTTGGTGGACACCGAGATAAGGTGTTTTCACCTATCGGAGGTCCAAAATGC
>NZ_JARESE010000053.1 GCF_029076845.1 Novosphingobium album (ex Liu et al. 2023) | reverse complement strand
TTTACTCCGCCGCGCTCAGCACAATGCCGGCGCTCCACTGGCTGGTTTTGTCACCGCCATGCACACTGATGTAGACAAGATCTCGTTCACCGGTTCAGTGGAGGTAGGCCGCAAAGTTCTGGAGCAGGCGGCACAAGATCTGCGTGGTGCAGTCCTCGAACTTGGTGGCAAATCGGCTGCGATTCTCCTTCCGGGAACGGATCTGCGTAAAAACGTACTCGCGCTGAACCTTCGCTATTCAAAAAATGCCGGACAGAGTTGCGGATCTCCAAGCCGGATTCTTGTTGAGGAATCCCGGCTTTCCGAGTTTGTAGCGGCGACGAGAGAGATTTATTCTCAAATTACGGTCGGCGACCCGCGCGACCCGCGGACCATGGTCGGGCCCGTGATATCGTCGAAAGCGCGTGACCATATCGAGCGGGCAATCGCGGGCGCGATCGATGAGGGCGGCTATATCATAGCGGGTGGTGGTCGTCCTGAAGGCAGCGCTGGCTGGTTTGTCAATCCCACCTTGATCGGTGGACTTGACAATTCCTCCACACTTGCTCGGACCGAGGTTTTCGGTCCGCTGTCCATGGTCATCACCTACCGTGACGTCGAAGAAGCCATCCAGATTGCCAATGACTCCGATCTCGGCCTGAAAGCCTATGTGTTCGGCCCGACCAGTGAGTGCCTCAGGATCGTTCCGCAATTGCGTGTAGGAACCATACAGATCAATGGCGGTAGCGCGCATCGCCCCGATGCCGCGCTGGTAGGATATAAGCACAGCGGGGTCGGATCCGAATGGGGAGAAGACGGGCTGCGAGAATTCCTGCGACCGCAGCATGTTGACTGTCCGCTTGGCTGACAGAGAAGGCATCAAGCATTTGAAGCCACATTGGCATGGTCAGTCCGGCTTCAGAAGCGGAAGGTTCGCATATGGCGCGTTGTCGCTGGCCGACGGCTCCCCTGGAAATTTTGTCAGATTCCCTGATTGCCATCCTGAACTCGAACACATACGGATTCAGTGTACATTTTGGATGTTGATGGGTTAAGTCATTGGCGTGACAGAAACAGCGAGAATAAGGCCTTGAGGCTCGGTCGAAGCGGGCATTCGACAAGTCAGGTCCTATTCTTTGAACAGGAATTTGAGAAGCGAAACGATGAGACTGACAAGAACGGCATCCTTGCGCGACCAGGTTAGCATGGCCGTCCTGGACCTGTTGCGAAGTGGAGAACTCGCTCAGGGCGCGCGCGTTACCGAAGAGGCGCTTGCTGAGCGCTTTGAAGTCTCACGCACCCCGATTCGGGAGGCGCTTGCCAGGCTCGCCCAACAGGGAATTCTGGAAAAGCGCAAGCAGGGCGGGTATTGCGTGCCCTCTCTTTCAGCCGAGGAAATATCGGACATTGTGGCCGTGCGGATGTTGCTAGAGCCCCCGGCCATCAGGGATATCACCAAAATCCTTTCCGACCGGGATTTGCGTGAGCTTGAGCTCTCGATTGCCGGGCAGATCGAGGCGGCGGCGAAGCAAAACGCAAAGAAATTCGATCTCCAGAATGATCGATTTCGAAAGGTCATTTTCGGATCGGTGCCTAACAAGGTTCTGAGAATGCAGATTGCGCAATTTGATGCTCATATCCATTTCATGCGGGCTATTGCACAGGTCGACACGCCTTCCTACGCACCCATGATGGGTCGCCAGAAGGCGCTCCTCGAAGCACTGAAAAAGCGCGATCCGGAGGAAGCCGAGCAGCGGTGGAAGGAATATCTCCATCATACGCGGGAATGGCTGTTCGCTGCTGTTGGCGGAGCTACCGCGAAACTTGCACGCAAGACTTCCCAGGCCGCTGTGTCCTAGGCCTGTGATGGAGTCGGCTTCCAACTATCTGCCCCCCGTGCCAATTACGGTTCTGACGGGTTTTCTCGGAAGCGGAAAAACGACGCTGCTGACGCGACTCATCCGCCAACCGGCGATGGCGCGCACTGTCGTTATCGTCAACGAGTTTGGTGAGGTCGGCCTTGACCATCACCTGGTGGCCGAAGCGTCCGGGAACACTGTCCTCTTGGATTCAGGCTGCGTATGTTGCACGATGCTTTCCGATCTTTCGGCGACGCTGCGGGATCTCCATCGCCGTCGTATGGTAGGTGAAATTCCTGACTTCGACCGGGTTGTGATCGAGACGACCGGATTGGCGGACCCCGGACCGATTCTGCACACGCTAATGACCGATCGCGTGATTCTGGGCTATTTCAAGCTCGATGGTGTCGTTACAACCGTCGATGCGGTGCATGGCCTCGGACAGCTCAATCGAAACACCGAGAGCATGACCCAGGTCGCTGTGGCTGATCGGATCGTCGTGACCAAAACGGACCTTGCGAGCAGCGCCAGCCTTTCCTTGCTGAAGAGCCGGCTGCGTGAAATGAACCCGGCTGCTTCTATCCAGGAGTCCGACAGCAGTGAAGTGACCGGGCTGCTGATGTTCGAAAGCGCAAATTACAGCCTTGACCCCGAACATCTCGACGTCGACCGGTGGCTAAAGGCCGAAGCCTATGATCATCGGGATAACCATGCGCATCATCCTGACCACCGCCACGATGACGATGACAACATCAGCAGCAGGCACCATGATGCGATCGATTCATTTTGTCTTACGTCAGAAAAGCCGGTCCGCTGGGGCGCGCTGGTTGGTTTCCTCGACGCGTTGACTCAACTCCGGGGAGCGGATTTGCTCCGGGTCAAAGGACTTGTGGACGTGGAGGAAAGTGATCTACCTGTCGTAATACAGGGGGTAGAGCATCTTTTTCATCCGCCCTCCCAGCTTCAGAGTTGGCCCGACTCGGACCGCCGTAGCCGCGTTGTCTTCATCACCAGAAATTTGACGCGGGAGCCAATTGAAGACCTGTTCCGGATTTGCGTTGCCGCAGTGGAGGCGAAGGAAGCCCCTCTTTGACAGGGAGCGAGCCTCCCGGCGTGCTACGCCGGGAAGGTCCGCCAGCCGCATATTTTCAACCCATAGCCTTCCAGCCCGATCAGCCTTTGCTGCGAATTGGAAAGGACGATCATCTGGCCGACCCCGAGGTCATGGAGTATCTGCGAGCCAAGGCCGACAAGACGACTCTGTTCGTCCGCCGATTCGTCTTCTTGCCCTTTGAGCAATCTTGAAACCGGGTCGGGGACTAGGTCGCGTAACATCAACAGCACCCCCGCACCTTCCGCCTCGACAGCCTTCATTGTTGCGGTGATGAAGCTGGCGCGCTCGCCCCAGCCTGCCAGCAGGTCGGCGGCGAAATCTATCCGGTGAACGCGAACCAGCGTCGGATGGTCCGGGCGGATGTCTCCCATGACCAAAGCAACATGCTCGATGCCGTCGAGGCGATTGCGAAACACCAACAATCGAAAACCTTCATGCGCAGCAAAAGGGGCTTCGTGAATGCGTTCGACATAACGGTCGTGCGCGCGGCGATAGGCAATGAGGTCGGCGATGGTCCCGATCTTCAGGCCATGGGATTGGGCGAAAGCCGCCAGTTCGGGAAGGCGAGCCATCGAACCATCGTCATTCATGATTTCGCAAATGACTGCTGACGGATTAAGTCCGGCCTGGCGGGAAATGTCCACGCTTGCTTCTGTGTGACCCGCGCGCACCAATACCCCGCCATTACGGGCGCCAAGCGGGAAGACGTGGCCGGGCGAAACGATGTCCTCGGCTCCTTTGCTCGAATCTATGGCCACAGCGATTGTTCGGGCTCGATCGGCGGCGGAGATGCCGGTTGTCACGCCGGTCTTTGCCTCGATCGACACGGTGAAAGCCGTCTGCATGCGTGTCTGATTGCGGCGGGTCATGGGTTCGAGTCCGAGCTGGTGGATGCGTTCTTCGCTTAGCGTCAGACAGATCAATCCTCGACCAAACCGGGCCATGAAGTTCACCTGCGCCGGCGTTGCGAACTGTGCTGGAATGACAAGGTCGCCTTCATTTTCGCGATCCTCCGCATCAACCAGAATGAATATGCGGCCCTCGCGCGCATCTTCGATTATCTCCTCGATCGGTGAAATCATTCATGTTTTCCTTATAAATTGAACAGGCCCAAGGCGTGAACCGCTGACTCTTCCGTATCGATGCTCACGGCCATCGGCCTTTCACACCCTCATTTTATCTGCTGGTCGCGCACTTGACACAATCAGGTGTGGCTACTAACATGCCAGCATACAGTCGCCACGATATGCTGATTCAGCTTCCCTACGCAAGTCTGAATTTGAGCGATGCGACGCTCGAGCCAGAGTTGGCCACGATGCGATGCTGGCGAAATGAGGGAAGGGAGTGCCGGCAGCCATCGACCATTTCTTATCTCACGCGTTGCCGGACGCGGACCGGCGCTTCATACATTACTGATAAAGGCATTGGATTATGGGAAATTTGACTGCGACTCCGCCTGCGTTGCGCGCTGAACTGGAAGACTGGTACGCCAACTATGCCGAGATTATCGACGACAAGCGGCCCAATGACTGGGTATCGTCATTTGCGGAAACCGGCGTCTATGCCGTCGGCACGCATAACAATGTCTCCACCACCGGAGCGTGGTGGTACACCGATCACGGAGTGGTGTACCTGAAAGAGCGCGCTGCCTATAACGGCGGATACTTCTGGCACACGCCTCAGCGGACGCTTCTAATGATCTCCAATATCCTCGCGCAAGAGGAGGCTGACGGAAAGGTGGTTTCGCGTGCGGCCTTTGCCATGTTCGCGGCTGACCGCCATCAGGCATCTCAGGTTCACGTGACCGGTCGCTATTCCGACGTGTTCGTCCGACAGGAAGGCAGGCTGGTGTTTGCCGAACATCGGGCTGTGATCGATGGCGAGACGGTTCCGGCGAATATGGGCGTGTTCCTTTGATCGACGGGCAAGCCGATCTTGTAGCACAGTGTTTGAATTCTGGAATTCGGAGAGAAAAATGACCGTTGAGGTTAAAGAATCGGATATCGAGGCTGGTGCCTTCATTGACCGCGACGTCTATCGCAATGAGGAAATCTTTCGCCTTGAGAAAGAGCGGATATTTTACAAGACATGGCACTTTGCGTGTCTCACGCATGAAGTGAAGAATTCCAGCGATTATTTCGCCATGTCGATCCTCGATCAGCCAATTCTCATCGTGCGCGGGTCGGATGGCGAACTGCGTGCCTTTTACAATGCCTGCACCCACCGCGGCGCCACATTGCAGACCGACAAGCGGTCCGGCAATTGCGGTCGGCGCTTTGTCTGCATGTACCATGCCTGGACTTTCAGCACGGAGGGAGCGTTGATCGGCGTACCCTACAAGGAGGGCTATGGCCCGTCGTTCAAGCGTGAAGATTATAATCTCAAGCCCGTGCATTGCGAGATTTACAACGATCTGGTGTTCGTGAGCGTCAATCCGGATGCGGTTCCTCTCAAGGAATATCTTGGCGAGATGGCACCTGTTCTCGATATGTACACCCAGGGCATCGAGGTCATTGCGCGCAACAGCTGGATATACAACGGCAATTGGAAGCTATGGCACGAAAATTTCCGCGACAACTACCATCCGCAATTCGCACACCGCGCGATCAATGACGCGGTTCCTCATTTTGCAGATCGTGGCGGCAATTGGGCGCTTGAGCCCGGCCATTCGCGGCTTCAATGGATTTGCGAGGAGCCGAACTTCAAGAATCTCACCAAGGTGATGAAGCGCATGAGTGGGGTCGCCTTTCCTGAAGGGGCAAAACCGATGATTGCGGGCGGCGAATATGAATATGCCGAGGCCCCGCAGGAAGTGCTCGCAATCTTTCCGAACATGGATATGCAGCCGGGTAGCCAAAGCGTCGATGGCACGAGCGGGAGGCGCGGATCACGCATGGGCCATATCCAGACGGTAACGCCGCTTGGCGTCGACAAAACCCGCGTGGACTACATCGCCTACACGTCGAACGAGGACGACCCAGATACCCGAAAAGCGATGCTCGAGGGGTTGGCGGAGAACCAGGGATCCTGGGGCAAGGTCAGCAATGACGATGTTGAGGCAGCCATTCGCTGCCAGGACGGGTTGCGGGGACTTGGGACCAGATACTCGCCGGTGCTGCGGGGGGTGAAGCCAAGTAAGGGCGGACTTACACCCGACGTCTGCTCGCGCGACGAATATTCGCTGCGGGAATTTTATCGCGTTTACTACCAATATCTTGAAGCAGAAGCATAAGGGCCGGCAATCGCCAGTTCTGTTTGAATGAGCGCGCGCCGGCTCGAGGCGGAGCCGGCGCGCAAATCCACTTCTTCTTCGGGCGCTTCGCAACGGTTCTCTGGGCATGAAGCATAAGCGGCACCACTGGACGCAAGTTTACGCATCAAGCCATGGTTCCGCTGTGGTGCCTGGTTGAAAGCGGAACTAAAATGTTACATAGGATCGGAACGAGCGTTGCTTGAAAGGCTTGGCCTGCTGCCGGTTTGGTGGACACCGAGATAAGGTGTTTTCACCTATCGGAGGTCCAAAATGC
>NZ_JARESE010000052.1 GCF_029076845.1 Novosphingobium album (ex Liu et al. 2023) | reverse complement strand
GGCGCGGCCACCTATCGGCCATCAAAATTGACGCCGACCGGACTCCGTAATCGTCGCGCTACAGGCTGTCGCCAAGCGACCAGCAAATTGGACGCGCCCAGGTCGCTTCATGAACTGTCCTTCGCGAATCGCTCACCGCCTATCGTGACAGCAGCTCGGTCATGAGGGGGCGTCGTGTCCGCACAACCGAGCTGGCGGCAGAGTCCCAGCCCCTACTTCACTGATCCACGCGCACGATACCGACAAACGAAATTACACACCGTTGCCACATAATGGCAGCAACTGCCGGCGTGCGTTGACGAGGCAGTGGTCGGAGTGATCGTTCGCGCAAGTGACGGGGCCTGCGCTCCGGACGCGCAGCAAAAACTAAGATTACAAAAAGGGAGGGGACCATGAACCCGCATTCACGTCGTCATTTCGCGCCAGGTGTCGCGCACGCCGCCCTCGCGCTCTCTCTGGCCGCTGCGGCCGCGCCTACCGCCGCCTGGGCACAGGAGGCCGCGGCTGGCGAAGGCACCGCCCAATCTGAAAACACCGACCAGGCAACGCTCGCCGACGACATCGTGGTGACTGGTACGCTTGTCCGCGGCATCGCGCCTCCGGGCACCAACGTCATCGGTGTGACCCAGGCCGACGTGACGGCCACCGGCGCGACCACCACCGCGCAGCTCCTGCAGTCGGTGCCGCAGCTCGGCTCCTTCAACAATCTCCAGTCCCCGACCGGCTTCGGCAACCAGATCACCAGCAACCGGCCGAACCTGCGCACGCTGCCGGGCTTCAATACGTCGGGCGGTTCGACCACGCTGGTCCTGATGGACGGCCACCGCCTGGTCGGCATGGGTATCCTTTCGACGTCGCCCGATCCTGACGTCATCCCGCCCGGTGCGATCGAGCGCCTGGAAATCGTTCCCGACGGCGGGTCGGCCGTTTATGGTTCGGACGCCGTCGCCGGCGTGATCAACTTCATCACGATGAAGGAATTCGACGGCGTGAAGGTCGACGGCCACTATGGCTTCGCCAAGAACTACTATCAGCTCGACGCCAGCGCCACCGTCGGCAAGAAGTGGGACGGGGGCTCGGCCTATGTATCGTACACCTACACCGAGCACGACGACCTTTACGGCCGCGATCGCGACTACGTGCGCCAGTACCCGTCGGAGACAGGCTTTCCGGGACTGACCAACCTGCAGTGCAGCCCCGGCAATGTCCGCGTCGGAACCTCGGCGTACTACGGCCTGCCTTATACGACGGCGACGGCCGCCGCTGCGCTAGGTCGCATCAATCAGTGCGACTACAGCGACGACATCACCTTCTATCCGAAGGAACATCGTCATTCCGTGCTGGCGAGCGTCTCGCAGCAGCTCAGCGATTCGCTTTCTTTCGAAATCAAGGGCTTCTACACAACCGGAGCGATCGACATCGTCACCGGTCCCTATCGCGTGCAGCAGGGGCAGCCGCAGACGATCACCCGCACCGCGGCCAATGCGTCGATCTTCGATGCGCATCGTGTCGGCACGGAAACCAGCCAGTCCGTATTCTTCCAGTACGGTCCGCTCGACGCTCAGACACAGACGGTCGATCTTGACACCTGGGGCTTCACGCCCACGTTCACGGCGGATCTCGGGAGCGGCTGGCAAGCGCGCGTAATGGGCAGCTACTCGCGCAGCGACAGCAAAAGCATCCTGACCAATTTCAATACCACGGCTCTCGCAAACGCGATCTCGGCAGGACTGTTCAATCCCTACGATCCGGGCGCAAGCAACGCGGCCGCGCTTGCCGTGATCAACGATTCCGAATTGTATTCGCGCACCAAGCAGGACCTCGCGGACCTGCGCGCGGTGGTCGATGGCGAGCTGTTCCAGCTTCCCGGCGGCGGCGTCAAGGTCGCAGTCGGCGCCGAGATTTATAACGAGAAGTACCATATCCTGACGCAGGACCAGGTCTCGCGTCTCTCGCCAACGAGTGGCTCGGCAGCAGTTTCGCTGCCAAACACGCTCGGTGTCTCGACGGTCATTCGGCCGGCCATCGCGCCTATCGCGCCGATCGGCCTGAGCCGCACGGTCAAATCGGTGTTCGGCGAGCTGGTCGTGCCGATCTTCGGCGCGGACAATGCCACTACCATGCTTGAGGAGCTGACCCTCTCGGTGGCTGGCCGCTATGATCACTACAGCGACGTCGGCAGCACCTTCAATCCGAAGTTCGGCCTGACCTACCGCCCGGTCGACTGGCTCAAGTTCCGCGCAGCCTACGGCAAGTCGTTCAACGCGCCGAGCCTCGCGGATGCTCCTGGCACGATCGTGAGCAACATCTCGTTCTCCGCGCGCCTCCCACCGGCGGCCCTGCTTGCCGCCAATGGCGGACCGCTGCCGAACATCCGGCCGGGCTCGGTAGCCGCTTTCGTGCAGGGCAATGCCGCGGACATCCAGCCGCAGAAGGCGAAGACGCTCTCGCTCGGCTTCGACGTGCAACCGCCCTTCCTGCCTGGCTTCAACTTCAGCACGACCTTCTACAAGATCGATCTGAAGGGCGTCATTCGCCTCCCACCGACCGACGCGGCCAACGTCTATGGTGCCTTCCGCAGCATCGTCACCTTCGCTGGAAATCAGGCTGGCGGATCGTTCAGTGCGACCGATCTGGCCAACCTGCTGGGCAGCGTATCCCTGGTGCGTAACGCTCCCCCTGCGAACATCGCTGATCTCTATGCGATCATCGATCTACGGAAGCGGAACCTTGAGAACTTCAAGACCCATGGTCTCGATTTCTCAGGGAGCTACGACATCGACACAAGCTTCGGGTCGATCAATCTCGCCGGCAACGCGAACTACGAATTGAGCCGCAAGCGTCAGCCCGCCGCGGGTGCGCCGTATTCCGACGAGCCCAACGTGAGCATGTTCCGCCTGCGCGGTTCGGTCGGCGCCCAGGTCGGCAATCTGTTCGGCCAGGTGGTGCTGAACCACACGTCCGGCTTCAAGCTCAGCCCCGCGGTTGGCTTCAACGGCACGACGATCACGGGACAGTCGTACACAACGCAGACGAAGGTTGGCGATTTCAATGTCTTCAACCTCTTCTTTCGATACGACCTGAAGGGCGAGGGCGTTGCCAGCGACCTCCAGCTCACGCTGAACGTCGACAACGTCTTCAACACGGCGCCGCCGGTCTATCGCGGAGATCCGATCGCCGCACAGTACGGCTATATCGGCAGCCTCACGTTGGGCCGCATGGTCCAGTTCGGGATCTCGAAGAAGTTCTGATCACATGCGTCGCGGCTCCGGCTCCCGTGTGGCGGGAGCCGGAGCTGAAGGACTTTCTAACGGTTGAATGGCAGAAAGCGGGCTGGGTTCATGCAGGTCGAAAATCTCAAGGAACTCATCGGCAGCCGCATCACGTTGTCGAAAGCAGAATTGCTCGATCAGTCTGTCGCGTACGCCTCCGATAGCGGCCGCCTTGAGGATGCTCGCCAATAGTGGATGTAAGCATTGGTGCTAATTCTGGTGCTAGCACTGGTGCGAAAGGCGAGCGTTGGGTCAGGTGACGGTATTCGCGGGCGCGCAGCGGCGGCGGCGATGGGATGATGCGGATAAGATATCGCTGGTTGCGCGGGCGTTTGCGCCGGGTGCGGTGGTGTCGCACGTGGCCCGTGCGGTCGATGTTCATCCGAGCCAGCTTTACCGTTGGCGCAGGGAGTTGGGCTTTGCGCGGGGTGGCGAAGTAGGGGGCTTTGCGCAAGTCGTCGTGCAGGGCGATGCTGGCGATAGCGGGGCCAAGCCCTGTGCGATCAGGGTACGCTTGGGGCGGGCGGAAGTAGAGATCGCCGAACATGCGCCGGCTGCATTGGCAACCGCTGTATTGCAGGCGCTGTCGCAATGATCCCGGTTCCGAGCAATGCGCGGATCTGGCTGGCGCTGGGTCATACCGATATGCGTCGGGGAATGCGCTCGCTCGCCCTGCAGGTGCAGCAGGTGCTGAAGAAGGATGTACACGCTGGCGATCTGTTCGTGTTCAGGGGGCGCAGTGGATCCCTGTGCAAGATCCTGTGGCACGATGGCCTGGCGATGTCGTTGTACAGCCGGCGCCTGGAACGGGGCCGGTATGTATGGCCGGCGGCGAAAGACGGGACGGTGGCTATACCCGCGTCGGCGCTGGCCTGTTTACTCGAGGGGATCGACTGGCGGGCACCGCAAGAGACGTGGCGCCCCAAGCAGGTGGGCTGACGACGTCCGCGACAATCAGGATGAGAATCCGGGCGCCTCGAATTAGCGGCCAACTGGGGCAAGAATGGCGAAAACACTGGGGTTTTAGAGCCCCTTGTGCTATGCGGACGCATGCCGGCGAGCGATGCATCCGACGAGCTTTTGCAGCTACGCGCCGAGCTTGCTGCCGCTCGGAAAAGGGCAGACAGGACGCAGGCCCATGCACTTGAGGCCGAGGCCGAGTTGGCCAGGGTCCGGGCGGTCAACGCCGATCTGCTAGCCCGCAACGCGCACCTTGAGTTGATGAATGAGAAGATGCGCCGCGACAAATATGGCGCCAGCTCCGAGCGTAGCCGCCGCCTGCTCGAACAGCTGGAGATCGCCTTCGAGGAGTTGGAGGCCGACGCCAGCGCCGCCGAGATCGAAGGCGAAATCGCCGCGGCCAAGACCACGAGCGTTGCCGCCTTCACCCGCAAGCGTGGCACCCGGCGGGACTTCCCCGCGGACCTGCCCCGCGAGGACGTGGTCATCCCGGCGAGCGAGCAATGCCCGTGCTGCGGATCGGATGATCTTGGCCGTCTGCCCCCCGACATCACCGAGACGCTCGAGAAGGTACCGGCACGTCACAAGGTGATCCGCACGATCCGCGAGAAAGTCTCGTGCCGGCAATGCGAGAAGATCAGCCAACCCCCGGCGCCCTTCCATGTGACGCCGCGCGGAATGTTCGGCCCGCACTTCCTCGCCAACCTCGTCTTCCAGAAGTACGGCCTGCATCAGCCGCTCAACAGTCAGCGCGACCGGCTTGAAGCGGAAGGCATCCCGCTGAGCCTGTCGACGCTGGCCGACCAGGTTGGTGCCGTTGCTGCGGTAACCCGGCCCCTGTTCCTGCTGCTTGAAGCGCATGTTCTGGCGGCAGACCGGCTCCACGCCGACGACACGACGGTCCCGTTGCTGGCCAAGTACAAGATGTTGATTGCCACTGAGAAGTGACCCGGGATTTCCATCGAGAATTGACCCGGGTGGATATGTGTCCCCCGGTGCGGGGGTGGGGTCAAGCGGGTGATTTGGCCTTTCGTGATTTGGGGACTGCGGCGCTGCTGGCCCGGAAGCGGAAGCTGTCGTTTCCGGTCTCCAGGATGTGGCAGTGATGGGTGAGCCGATCGAGGAGCGCGGTGGTCATCTTGGCATCGCCGAACACGCCGGCCCATTCGCTGAAGCTCAGGTTGGTGGTGATGATGACGCTGGTGCGCTCATAGAGCTTGCTGAGCAGGTGGAAGAGCAAGGCACCGCCCGATGAGCTGAACGGCAGGTAGCCCAGCTCGTCGAGGATCACGAGGTCGAGGCGCAGCAGCCGATCGGCGATCTGGCCGGCACGGTTCAGCACCTTCTCTTGCTCGAGGGCATTGACCAGGTCGACGGTGGCGAAGAACCGCACCTTCTTGCGATGATGCTCGACGGCCTGGATGCCGAGGGCCGTGGCGATGTGGGTCTTGCCGGTGCCGGGCCCACCGATCAGCACAACGTTGTTGGCGCCGTCGATGAAGTCGCCGCGGTGAAGCTGACGAACCATCGCCTCGTTGACCTCGCTGGAGGCAAAGTCGAAGCCAGTGAGGTCCTTGTAGGCCGGGAAGCGCGCTGCCTTGGTCTGGTAGGTGATCGAGCGCACCTCTCGCTCGGCGACCTCGGCCTTCAGCAGCTGGGACAGGATCGGCACGGCCGCATCGAAGGCCGGGGCGCCCTGCTCGATGAGGTCGCTGACGGCCTGGGCCATGCCGTACATCTTGAGGCCGCGCAGCATGACCACGACGGCGGCGCTGGCGGGATCATGACGCACGGGCGGTCTCCCTGCTGCGCAGGGCATCGTAGCGCTCGACGTTGGCCTTGGGTTCACGTCGCAGGGTCAGGGCCTGTCAGCGGGCGTGTAATTCTCCGCGAAGATGGGCTTTGAAAATTCCCTGGATGTTGGACGTGGT
>NZ_JARESE010000051.1 GCF_029076845.1 Novosphingobium album (ex Liu et al. 2023) | reverse complement strand
GTCGGAGTGGGTGTCGGCGTCGGAGTGGGTGTCGGCGTCGGAGTGGGTGTCGGCGTCGGAGTGGGCGTCGGCGTCGGAGTGGGTGTCGGCGTCGGAGTGGGTGTCGGCGTCGGAGTGGGTGTCGGCGTCGGAGTGGGTGTCGGCGTCGGAGTGGGCGTCGGCGTCGGAGTGGGCGTCGGCGTCGGCGTCGGAGTGGGCGTCGGCGTCGGAGTGGGTGTCGGCGTCGGAGTGGGTGTCGGCGTCGGAGTGGGTGTCGGAGTGGGTGTCGGCGTCGGAGTGGGTGTCGGCGTCGGAGTGGGCGTCGGCGTCGGAGTGGGCGTCGGCGTACCCGACTTGTCGTCATTTATTACAGCTTCGCCAAGGCCGAAGCCGGCCCCGAAGCCCAAGAGGGCTAGCAACGCGCGATGGTTGCCACCGCCCCACCAAGGTACGCCGCAGGCACGTCGATGGTTGTCGCCATTGCTATCGCGATAATCGCAATCATCATCGCCTGACGTACTACCCACGCCCGTGCTGGCTTCGGCCAGCATGTGCATTCCAGCAAGCCGAGCGCTTGGCGCTTGAGCCGGCGCGCTCAGCATCGCGAGCGGTTTGGCAGAACCGAGCCGAGTTGCATCAGGTCGAACAGGAGCCGACGGAGCTTCCGCCCCGCCGGGTGCGGCGGAGGCCAGACACGATGAGGCCAGCAGCCAAGATACCGTCGAGATTGCGATGATTCTCCGCGCCTTCATAATGCAACTCCAGCCTTCGAAGCTCTCCAAGACCTAAACTCAAGTTATCAGGCAGCCTGCTTTGAGGTCTCGGAGAGGATGAAAGTCTTCAAAATGAAGAATGTGCCTGAATCACCACTCTTCTTGTTGCATATGCGAACGAGGCGGTTAACGCAACATTTGATTGGGACGAGCCGAGGGTTGCCCACGTGAAATCGCGCAATGACCTACGCCGTGCCCGCCGTCCCGCGGGCGGAACAAGCCGCACTCGCGCCGGATCAAGCGCCCAGCCGCCGGATTGGTGGCGGCTAGGTCCAGTTCTCGCCGCACTGGCATGCTCGCTTGGACTGGGTGGCAGCAGTTTGCTGCCACCCAGTCCGATTCTGCTGATTGAGTTTCTATGCACAGGCGCCCTTGTCGCTGCGGTCGTGCGTGCCCGCCACTTCACAATCCCGCGTCAAGCGCTCTTCATCGGATTAGGGCTGGTGGTCGTGCCCGTGCTTCAACTCGTTCCTGTCCCGCAGGCTATCTGGCATCTCGCTCCCCAGAGCGAGCATTGGCTCGCTGTCCAATCCTTCACAGGCCCGCTGCGATGGCGTCCGATCAGCCTCCATCCCGAAATGACAGTGGGTGCGCTTATCGACACCTTGAGTTTCGTTGCCCTGCTGCTCGCGGGGATCCAGCTTAACATCGACGAGCGGGTAAAGACCATCGATGCGGTCATCGCCATCGCATTCGGCTCGGTCCTGCTCGGAGTTCTTCAAGGACAACTCGGCCTTCGCCAACTTTATCTTCAGGCCGATGCAGTGCCCGGAACCATAACTGGATTCTTTGGCAACCGCAATCATCAGGCAGATTTTCTCGTCATCGCCACCGGCCTTTGCGCCACGCGGATACAAACGGGGCGCCCGATTGGTCATAACGTCATGACAGGGGCGTTGTGCCTGCTGTTTGCTGCCGCAGCGATCACCACGCATTCGCGCTCAGCGCTTGTCCTGCTCGTCATCCTTGCCGTAGCGATGTCGGTCATCCGGCTTCGCTCCCGCCTGGGCGCATTGCTAGTCTCAGGCTCTATCCTCGTCGCGCTCATCGGTCTGAGCGTCTCCAATTCGGTTGTTACTGACGTTCTGGCGCGATTTTCAGGCGACACCATCAAGCTCAGCCGCCTGACGATCTGGGCCCAGTCACAAATCGCGGTCAGGCAAACTTTTCCGCTGGGAAGTGGCATCGGCACGTTTCGCGAATTCTATGAGTCGATAGAGCCGCTCGATCTCGTGGGCCCAACTTTTGTCAATCATGCCCACAACGATGCCTTGCAGGTGATCGTCGAGGCTGGCCTTCTCGGGCTTGCGAGCCTGGCATTGGTGGCAGGAGCGATCGGCTGGTTGGCTTGGAAGGCGCTGGCCCGCCGAAATGACACAATGGCGCATGGCGCGGCGATCTGCCTGTGCGTGCCGATGCTCCACTCGCTGGTGGACTATCCGCTGCGCACCATGGCGATTTCGAGCCTGGTCGCGGTCATGATCGGGCTGCTTTGCCCGCCGCCGGCGCCCTCCGGCAACGATGCCGGTGCGGGTGCCACCGACAGCGGCGATCCGACCACCGCCGCCGTGCAACCAAGGCGCTGGGGCGTGTCACTGGTGATCGCGCTGACCGGCTTGTTTTGCATGTCGTTCGAACTTGCCCGGATGCTGCTCGCGGCCGGGGCGCCCTCGGCAGCGGTCGCTCTCGCACCTTATTCCGCCAACGCGCACTTGGCGCTTGCCGACAGTGCCACAAATCAGGGCGAGGCAGATATCGCGCTTCTGGAAGCCAGCAGGGCCCTAAGACGCAACGCGCTTTCCAGCGAGGCTCTCTCGCTGATCGGCTTGGTCGAATATTCCCGCCAGCACAGGCAGGCGGCAGACAAAGCCTTCCTCGCCGCGGCGCACTTGGGGTGGCGAAATCCCTCGGTCCTTGGCTATATGTTCGGGCGCGCCATCGAGACAGGAAGCGCGACGACCGCCGCACAAATGGCCGATGCGCGTCTGCGTCTCGAGATTGACAGGGATGAGGTGCTTGGGGCCACCAGCGCCTTGCTTGCAGACGAGACATTCAGGAACGCATTTGCAGAAAGATTCAAGAATCCGGCGCCTTGGCAAACCGATTTCGTTGCAGCCCTACGTCCGGCGAGCCCGCTTGAGGCCGAAATCGAGCTTCTCTTCCTGGCTCGCCTTCAAGCCATATCACTGTCAGCGGCGACATTGGATCGGCTCTCAACAACTTATATGGACGGCCTGGTTCGTTCCGGCCAAACCGGCGATCTCGAAGCTGGCTGGAAAAACTTGCATCCAGCAGGGGGCGATCCCGCCGCTGGCGTGCTTGATCCAAACTTTTCGCATGTTGACGGAGCCAGTTATCCTTTCGGTTGGCAAATCGAACCTGCAGTCGCGAGGATTGGCAACGCTCCCAGAGAGCCTTCACCAGCCCTTCGCATCGCAAACTATACCGGCGAAAAGGTATTGGCGGCCTCGCAGTTTCTTCTGCTGGGGCCCGGCATCTATCACTTGTCCTATCGCACGAGGCCAGGAACAGATGATGATCCCGACCTCACTGTCACAATGCGCTGCGTTGCCGGCGGGGCGATCCGCCTCCACGACGAAAGTGAACCAGCCTCCGATGAAACAACACGATTTGTCATCCGATCGTTTATGATCGGGGATAAAGGATGTGAAGCCCAGCGGGTGCTCGTGTCCATTGACGCCATGCGTGAGAACAGGCCTCTTTATATTTCTGATTTCTCGATCACATCGCATTAGGAGGCAGTTATTGGTCGAGATGGACCGGGCGAAGGAATGAGAATCCTCCATATTGCGCAAATCCTGCAGGGCGGTACCGCAAGCCACATGAATGAACTGATCGCGCTGCAAAGTCGATCGTCGCAAGTGCATTGGCTTGGCTTGCTCGCGCCCATGGACGAGGTGCATTATCTCGACAGTGCTCGTATCGGTCATTTGCGAACCTTTGCATCGTCAGCGCGCAATCCCCGGGCCTTGTGGGCTTTCGCTCAAGCGGCCCGCCAGACCATTCTCGAGACGAGGCCCGACATCATCCATTTGCATGGAACATTTGCAGGTTTTGTGGTGCGGTTGCTCGGGCTTGTGGCCTGGCAGTGTCGTCGTCCGACCGTCTATTGTTCGCACGGCTGGGCGTTCAATATGCGCATGGGTGCGCCGGCTCGCGGCGCCTTCGCGCTTGCCGAGCGCTTGCTCGCGCGCCGGACCGAAAAAATCCTGTGTATCTCACGTTTCGAGATGCTCTCTGCGAAGGAACGCGGACTTCCGATCGAGCGGCTTGCCATGGTTTACAACGGCATCGAGGATAACGCTGGAACAATACCGGCTATTAATCCGGAAGGAGACATTCTCCGGCTGCTTTTCGTCGGACGGGACTGCCGACAGAAAGGATTTGATATCCTCGTTGATGCCATCCGCCTCATCGCGGAGAAACCGATACGACTGGAAGCTGCAGGACCAGAGCCACGCGCGGGGTTGCCCGAGAATATCGAGGCGCTAGGCTGGATTGACCGCGCCGATGTTTCCCACCGCCTTGCGCGCGCGGATGCCTTAGTAATGCCCTCCCGGTGGGAGGGCTTTGGCTTGGCGGCTCTTGAAGCAATGCGACAGGGCAAGGCGGTGATCGCCGCGAGCGTCGATGCGCTTCCTGAGCTCGTTATCCACGGTGAGACCGGAATTCTCGTACCGCCCGACGATCCGCAAGCCTTGGCAGGTGCGTTGAGCGGCCTCACTCGCGAGACGCTGCAGGAAATGGGGCGTCAGGGACGAGCACATTATCTCGCGAATTTCACGGCCGTGCAGATGCATCGGGAAATCGAACGGATCTATGGCGAGATTTGCCCACCTGCCAAGGCCTGGTGATCGAAAGCGCTGCGCTGTTGCTCGCTAGATCTACGAGGAAATCTCGTCGCTCTTGCCATAGGTATACCGATAGGTTTCATAATCATAGCCATACCCGGCCAACCGGCGGTTGAATTTGGTCAAGACAATACCGTAGAATAGTCCCTTGGCATTCGCCAGGCGCTTGAGGGCCGCGCGAATGGTCGAAGGGCGGCTGCGGCCCGCTTCCATGACAAATATGCACCCATCGACAAGATCGGCGATCAAAGGCGCGTCAGCAAGTCCCAACACTGGGGCGGAGTCGATGATGATTGAATCATAGTGTTCGCTCAAGACCGCTAGCGGACCAGCAAATCCGACCGACAGCAACTGCGCAGGATTGGGAGCAATCGCACCTGCGGCAAGGAAATCGAAATTCCTATCGTCAAGGTGCACGACTGCATCGAGCGGCTCGACAGCGCCAGTCGTGACATCCGACAGACCGAACGAAGGACGCACATCCAATTGGCGGTGAAGCGAGGGGCGTCGCAAGTCGGCATCGATCAAGAGCACCTTGAGCCCCCGCGCGGCATGACTTCCCGCAAGACCGAGCGCCGTCGTGGTCTTGCCTTCACCAGTTTCACAGCTCGCAACGAGCACTGTTTTTGGCAAGGCGCCAGCCGAGGAAAGCCGTAGCGCAGTCTGGATCGAGAAATACGCCTCCCCAAGAGGTGATGCCCGATCGTTGAGAAGCTCGACGACATCGCCGCTAACTTCTGGCGTCGTGCCGAGCAAGGGGAGATGCAGCTTGCTCTCAACGTCCTCCGGCGTGCTGATTCGATCCTCGAGGGCATCGCGGATGAAAGCAGCGGCTATGCCGGCGACCAGGCCAATGATGAACGCGATCAGGAGATTCAGCCACAATTTCGGGCTTTCCGGCGAAGTGGGAACGGTCGCCTTGTCGACAGGCGCCAGATCATTTTCGCTACCGGTCGCCGCGCCAATCTCCTTGTAACGCTGGAGAAGCGCATCATACAGGGCTCGGTTCGTGTCGACCTCGCGCTGCAATGTCGCAAAGCGAATCCCTCGGTTCTGCGTGTCGAATACCGAACCCCGCAGGCTTTCGAGCTGCGCTTGCAGGGCCTGCTCCTCCCTTTGGGCAAGCTCGAAGCTCGCTCGCAGACCTTGAACGTTCTGTTGATTGATACGCGCAAGCTGGGCGCGCGTTCGATCGATACGGCTCTTCAATTCCTGCATGGGCGGATAGTCCGGCAGAAACGTCGCCCGCTTCTGCTGATAATCCGACTCAAGGCTGGCCAACTGACTCTTGAGCGCTGTCGCTTCATTATCATCCTGAAGCGCCGGCAAATCCGAACCATGTCCCGAAGCGCCAAGCCGCCAGCTTTGCTCTGCGGTGATCCGATCGGTGCGAGCTTGCGCGACGCGCTGTATCAGCGCCGCAAGCGCCGAAGATTCGAGTGATTGAGATCCCATAGCGCCGCTTGTCTGCGATTGCGCAGCCAGAATTCCGTTGTCCCCGGCGTAAACGATGAGCTCGCGTTCTGAATCCTCCAGTTTCTTGCGCAATTCCGCAAGTCGTCCGCTGAGGAAGTTACGGGCATAACTTGATGCGGCGTAGCCACGCTCCACATTCGATTTGAAGAATTCGTCCATGGCCGCATTGGCAATTCTGGCGGCCATGTGCGGATTTTCGTCGCGATAGGTGATCTCAACTACCATCGAATCGTTGAGCGTCGCGGCCTCAAGGTTCGCATTCACCTTCGCGATCGCGCGATTGGTCTGGCGAGCCAGCGCCGCGCGCTGCACCGCAGGATCGGGAGCATCGCTTGCGTCGTCGCCGCCAAAATCAGCGTCCGATGCAAGGTTGAGGCTGTCGACAATGCTGTGAGCAAGTCCCCGGCTCTGCAACAACGTCAGCTGAGTCTGTAAAGAGGCGCGGTCGTTGGCGCCCGCCGCGCCTTCGGCATCGTCGATATTGCCCACGATCTTCTTGTCGGCCTGCACCTCGAATGTCGCGCGCGCGGCATATGTGGGCTTGGTCAGGAGGGTGACGGCCAAGCCCAACATCAGCGCCAGGACCACGCAGCCCAGGATGACCCAGCGGTTGCGAATCAGCGTCTGGACCGACTTGCGCAGGGAATTGCCCGCGTCGGACCATCGCTCGCTGCCGCCAAGCGCTACCGCATATTGCTGCGAACTAGTCGATTCGTTCAACGCCCGCTCCCATGGTGATTCACGATGCGCCTCACCGCGAGATCCGATCGATAGTGTAAAATGCGCCAATCAGGGGCACGGTGCCGATTACGTCACGCAGCAATTGCTTGCCACGCGAGCGTTCCACGACGATCAGATCGTTGCCATAAATCGGCGGGTCTTCCATCGTGCCTTGCCGAATCATGTGCACGTCGAAAACGGCAGCCATGCGCTTGCCGCTCACTTCGCGAAATACCGCGACAACGCGCTCGTTGGCCAGATTGCTCGGACCATGCGCCAGCGTGAGCGCGCGCAACAGCGATGTCGTCCCGACGATAGGGTAGATGCCGGGCTCCTGCACGGCACCTTCTATGGCGAGGCGCTGGCTTACAGTGTCCGCAACGCCCACACTGACGATGGGATTGACCAGCACATGCGCGGCGAGCCGAGCGCGGATATCTTCGCGAACCTCGTCGGTCGTGCGCCCACCCGCCTTGAGCTGACCGACGATAGGCAGGGAAATAAAGCCTGCCGGGTCGACCAATACGGTTTGCGTCATTTCCGGCAAGCTTACGACAAACACCGTCAGCTTGTCGGCCGGACCTAAATAATAGACATCCTGCATCGCGCCGCCGACTTCGCGCGGGTCAGGGGCCGGTAGCGCTTGTGTGACTTCCGCTGTAGTGGCGCGCCCTTCAAGCAGCGCGTTATGCGAAGCACAGCCTGGCAGAAGCATCATTGCAGCGCACGACACCAAGAAAGCGGAAGCCTTGCTGCTGCTGAAAATGCGCTTCAAGATTTCTACCCCGATTTCCTGCCCGAGCCACATTCGGCGCTCGCTGCCTTGGCCCCACACTAAAATAAGACCTTGCTGGGTCAAGGCGAAGTTTGCAATGCACAATGCCAATGTGAGCCAATTCGAGCGGCTTTGATGGAGATGCCCCCATGCCCGTGCAGGTCCTCGCCGTGATACCGGCACGCGGCGGCTCGAAAGGCATCATTGGCAAGAACTTGCGGATCGTCGGCGGACGTCCCCTCGTCGCGCATTCGATCCTGGCGGCAGCGGCCGCCCGCCACGTGACGAGGCTCGTGGTTTCGACCGATGATGAAGAGATCGCTCGCGTGAGCGAGGCATTCGGCGCCCAAGTCGTGCGCCGCCCGGCCGCTCTTGCTTCCGACACCTCGCGTTCGGAAGACGCTTTGCTCCACGTGCTCGATGTGCTTGAGCGCGACGAGGCGTTCGTACCCGATGTCGTGCTCCTCATCCAATGCACATCGCCCTTGACGACCGCGCAAGATATCGACGGTACGGTTGAAGCCTTGCTCGCGGACGCGGCTGATACAAGCGTCGCGGTGGCCCCGTTTCATTATTTCCTATGGGCGCGCGACGAAAACGGCGCAAGCATTGCCCTCAACCATGACAAGACGCAAAGACTGATGCGTCAGCAACGTCGCCCCGAATTCATCGAGACCGGTGCGGTCTATGCCATGCGTACCGCCGGCTTTCGTGTGGCTGGGCACCGCTTCTTCGGGACCACCGTCCTCCACGAGACACCGGTCGAGAACCGCCTCGAAATCGATGAACTGCCCGATCTCGAGCTTGCCGAGGAGAGGCTGCGCACCCGAATGGCAATCCCTGCGCGGGCAGGGCAGGCGGGTACGCGATTCAAAGTCCCGGCCGCCATCATCTTCGATTTCGACGGTGTGCATACCGATGACCGCGTATTCGTGGACCAGGATGGCCGCGAAAGCGTCGTGTGCTCCCGCCGCGACGGCATGGGCGTCGAACGCCTGCGCAAACTCGGCATGCCGATGGTTGTGCTCTCGAAGGAAACCAATGCGGTGGTCGCGGCCCGCTGCGCCAAGCTGCGGCTCGAGCACTTTCAGGGGGTGGAATGCAAGCTTGAGCTCCTGCGCCAATGGATCGCGCGCAACGAACTTGATGCATCTGCGTGCATGTATGTCGGCAACGACACCAACGATGTCGAATGCATGCAATACGTCGGCATGTCGGCCGCGCCTCGCGATGCGCATCCCAGCGCGATTGCGGCGGCAAGACTGGTGCTTGATGCCGACGGGGGAAGGGGCGCGGTGAGGCTCCTTGCGGACCTGATCGAAGCCGCGCTTGCCGGCGCAGCGCAGCACGCGCCGGCACCAACCCGCGAACGAGCCGGATGACCGTCGCCGCGCTGCCTCGCAGCAGGCTGCATCTTGACTTCCTGCTCGCCAATGACGCGGCGCCCGATTTCGTCCTGTTCCGTGACGCGGCCCTGGCGAGCGCGATTGCGCAGGCTTACCCCGGGAAAGGCCGATATCTAGGCCGCGAGACGCTGCCGGATTTCAGTCCCGTGCGAATGCTTGCCGCGCGAAAGACAAATCGAGCCTATTATCGTCATGTCGGCGAAATGCTGGCAGATCTGGACATAGATCACTTCATTATCTTTCTCGAGGGTGAACCGCTCGAACGCTTCATCTGTGATTTGCCGATGATTCGTTCGATCGAACTGTGGGAAGAAGGGCTGTCACACTACGTCGATCTGACAAGCGATCGCTGGTATGCCGCGCGCGGCATTCTCCAGGCGCTTTGCGGGTTTCATTCCCACGCCATAATGAGGCGCAGAATGGATCGCTCGCGGGCCCTGGTGCGCGACAGGTTCGAACAGCGCAATCTGCGCTTGCCGCTGCCAATCGCGACCGAGTTTCGAAGCGAGTTCCTCTTGCTTGGCTCGCCTCTGGTGGAGGACCGCCTCATTACGAAAAGAGCGTTCCTGTCGGCGCTGCGGCAAGTGGCGTGCGCCTCGCCCTGGCCGGTCCGATATCTCGCTCATCCGCGCGAAGACGGCGCGCGAGCGCGCGAGGACGCATTGGGTGCCGGCATCGCTTTTGATGACAACCGTAGCGGGCTCGCCATCCACGCGCAGCGCTATGGCTACCGAGCCTACGGCGCGGCGGTCTCCACCGGCCTTCTCGATCTTGGCCAATACGATCGCAGCTTTTTTCTAGCGGGCCTGTTCGGCCTCAAGCGGATGCATGCGGTGCTCGCCGCCTGGCCGCACAACCCTCTGGCCGTGGTGGGCGACTCCGCCACCTTGGAACGACACCTACGTGATATCCCGGTCTAACCTTTTTGCTTTGCGGCAAATTGATGCTAAATCGCTGATTGAGCACGTGCAGAGGAGCGATAGCATGGGCATTAAGGTCATCGCCGAAGTCGGCTGCAACCATAAGGGTGATCTTCAGATCGCCAAGGAAATGATCCAGGTCGCGGCGGTCTATGCAAAGGCCGACGTTGTGAAGTTCCAGAAGCGCAATAACCGGGAGCTTTTGACCCAGGCTCAATATGAAGCTCCCCATCCCAATCCGGCTAACTCCTATGGCGAGACCTATGGCGCACATCGCGAGTTCCTGGAATTCTCGCTCGAACAGCACCGCGAGCTGGCCGAGGAATGCCGGCGCAACGGCATCGAATATTCAACCTCGGTGTGGGACACCAGTTCGGCAAGCGAGATCGCGTCGCTGAACCCCTCGCTCATCAAGATTCCTTCGGCCTGCAATCTCCATTTCGAAATGCTGGGCCTTCTGGCGGACAGTTATGCGGGCGAAATTCATTTGTCGCTCGGGATGACGACGCAGGAAGAAGAACGCCGCATCGTGTCATTCTTCAAAGACCGCGGCCGCGCCGGCGATGTCGTGCTCTATGCATGTACGTCGGGCTATCCGGTTTCCTTTGACGAGCTGTGCCTGCGCGAGATTACCCGTCTTCGCGAAGCCTTCGGCGAAGTGGTCAAGGCCATCGGCTTTTCCGGACATCATCTCGGGATTGCCGCGGACATGGCTGCCATCGCGCTCGGCGCGCAGTGGGTCGAGCGCCATTTCACCCTGGACCGCACCTGGAAGGGAACCGATCACGCCGCCTCGCTCGAGCCCGACGGGCTGCGGCGCGTCGTGCGAGACGCCAGAGCCGTTTCCCGGTCGCTGACCTACAAGCCGCAGGAAATTCTGGAAGTCGAGATCGCCCAGCGCGAGAAGCTCAAGTGGCGGCCTCGGCCGGCCCCGGCGGCGGCCGCCTGATCGCCGATCATCGTTCGCGGCTTTGCGTGCGAGCTATCGTTGCGCGCGGGCTCAAAAGTAGGCCCATCATGATGCCAGAAGCCGCATGCGGCTGACGCTTGTCGCGGACAACGCAACCTCGCCAAACTGGGGGTGCAGGGCCACCAGCTTCGCTTTGCGCGAAATCCTTTCATCCCGTCACGAGATCGTGGGCACGATTTCACGAAGTCTGCTGAGCGCTCCATTGACCTCGCGCGCGCGACTGTCGCCCGCGGCCTATGAAAAGCTCGTGCGCGCATTCCGCAGACCGCGTGTGGCGCGGGTGCCGGTCCTGGGACCAATGGCCATAAGCGCCATCGATGCGGTGGGAACCTATCATGTACCATCGCACGACGTGAGAACCGATGCCGGCCTGCTCTGGTCCTTGCAATCGGCATCGCCCAAGGCGCGCGCGATCGTCTCCGAGATTGAATGTTGCGACGCAATCGTGGTCAACGGCGAAGGCGAGATGATCTTTTCGACGCCCGCGCGCGAAACACTTCTTCAGACACTGGCGATCTGCGTGCTAGCCAAGCGCATGGGAAAATCGATATTTTACGTCAACGCAATGGTTTCCAAGCCGACGGCTGGCGAGACGAACCATGAAACCGCAAAGGTTGCATCGGGCGTTTTGGCGCGCGCGCGCGTGGCGGTTCGAGATCCACGCTCAGCTGATATGGCAAGCGCGTTTCTTCCCGAGATTGAGACATGCCTCGTGCCCGACGCCTTGTTCACCTGGTCACGCCATTTTCGCGATCAAGCCGCGGCGCCTTACGATCAGTCGCGGCTGCGTGCGTGGTTCGACCGAACCGGCCAGACGCTGCCCACCGTCACCAAGCGGCCTTACATCGTTTTGTCGGGCAGTTCGCATTCGGCAATCGATCAACAAAGGGCCGCCCAATCCTACTGCGGCCTCGCCAAGGCGCTGCGCGGCCTGGGTCTACCGGTGTTGCTGGTAGAGACCTGTATTGGCGACGTCTTCCTGCGTTCGGTCGCGCGAGAAATGCAATTGCCGATCCTGCGCGTCGATACGCCCATCATGGCGGGAGCGGCAATCATGGCCCATGCCCGGCTGTTTGTCAGCGGTCGTTGGCACCCGGGTATCATGGCTTCGCTCGGCGGCACACCATCGGTCACGATGGGTTCAAATTCACACAAGACGCTGGCTTTGCAGGAAATACTGCAATACGCCGATCCGGTTGAATACTCCGCCTTTCCCGATGCTGCGGACGCCGAGGCGATCACCGCCGCGGGCAAGGCGCTGCTCGATGAAGGAGAGGATCGGCGGCTCGCCATCGCGGCGCGCGCCGCCGATCTGGCCAGCGAGGTTCCGCAGCTGCTCGAGCTGATCGCATGACTGACCCGGTTTCCTCGCGTGGGCGGGCCCAAGGCACGAGTTCCCCGTTGGTCATCGTGCGCAACGGGCTGTCCGTCATCGGGCCCGACAAGCCGTTGCTCGCCATCGCGCTTGCGCTAGCGGTCGTATTGGGCTTGCTTGAAACCTTGCTGCTCTACATCGTCGCAGCGGTCGCCATCGCCATGTCGAGCGGCGGCCTTCTGGTCCGGTTGGGACCCCATGCGCACGCGATCGAAATGCCGATGGACCGGGCTTGTCAGCTTGGCCTTGCCGCCGTCGGTGGGCTGATCGTCATTTCGTTTCCGCTGGCCAAGCTGATGGCGGCGCTCAGCTGGCGCGCGATGATACGGCTGCGCACCCGCATCCTGGAGGCCTATCTCGGAGCGTCGCTGCAATATCGTGATTCCCTGCGCGAGGGGAGCCTGCAGCAACTGATCGGCGATTATTGCTTGCGCGCGGAAAACGTCGTCCAGCAGCTGACCCTGGCGCTTGTGAACCTGGTGATGTTTGTCATCATCGTGGCGGGCGCGATCGTCAGTTCGCCGGAGGTCGCCCTGCTCTTGATCGCCAGTCTCGCGATCTGCACCGTCCTGCTCTCGCCGGTTGGCCGCTGGCTGCGTGAGGACGCTACCAAACCTACCTTAACGAACCGCGAGATCGTCAGTCGCGTCGCTCAGGCGGCGCGCGTGTCCACTGAGATCGCGGCCTACCATGTCGAACGACCCGTGGCGGACATGCTCAACGCGGACATACGCTCGGCAGCGCGCGCGATGGGCCGCTTGCGTTTCGAAGGGCGCCTTGTCCCCAATCTCTTCCAATACGGTACGATAGGTTTTGTGTTGATCCTCGTTTCGATTGTCGCGAGCATCGAGCCATCCTATCTCGCCGGTTTGGCGCCGCTGGCGCTTCTTCTGGTTCGTGCGCTCGCCTCGCTGCGCCAGGTCCAGCGCGCCACGCACGTTGCGCGCGAGATCGCTCCCTTCGTCCAAGCGATCGAGGCCGATCTCGACGCGCTCGAGACGCATTCCTGGCCAGCGGGCGAGATCGATATCGACCGGTTCGACACCCTTGGGGTTCGCAACCTTTGCTATCAGTATGGTGCAGAGGAGACAGTACTGAAAGGCCTGCATTTCGTGATCAGGCCAGGGGAAGTGATCGGTATTGTCGGCCCTTCCGGAGGGGGGAAGAGCACGTTGAGCGCGCTGCTGCTGCGTCTGCGCTTGCCGACGGCGGGGCAAGTGCTGGTCGGCGATGTCCCACTGGAGGCTGTATCGGCGCAGTCATGGTCCCGCCTCAGCGCCTTCGTGCCGCAGGACAGCAAGCTCGTGTTCGGCACCGTGCGTGCCAATATCCGCTTTTTTCGCCCAGGCTTCAGCGATGACGATGTTGAAGCCGCCGCCAGGGCCGCTCACATCCATGATGAAATCATGCGACTGCCGCAGGGCTATGACACTCAGCTTGGGCCTGGCAGCCGTGACTTGTCCGGGGGGCAGCGCCAGCGGCTCTCGATCGCGCGCGCGCTTCTTGGCAAGCCGGAGCTTATCGTGATGGATGAGCCCACCAGCGCGCTCGACAGTCGCTCCGAAAAGCTTGTGACCCAAACCCTTCAAGAACTTCGCGGTAGGACCACTATCGTGCTCATCGCGCATCGGCCCACTACGCTCGAGGTGTGTGATCGGATATTCGAGATGGACGCAGGCGTTCTGACCGAGCGCCTCGCTTGCTAGTCGCTTCGCGGTCGTTGCGGCATGAGCGCGAGAAACAAGAATCTGGGCCCGGCGCCGCATTGTGCCGCCCGAGTGGAGAGGCTCTCAAGTAGATGCGTGCCCGAAGGATCGCGGTCTTGCTCACCGGCGGCGCGGCCGACCAGACGCTGGCCGCGATCATGGCGCAAGTCGCCGCTATCGCTCCGACCGTTGAAATCCTTCCGATCGATATTCGAGGAACTGTGTCATTGCCGGCCAAAGCCTCCCCCTACGATGGGCCGGGACAGATCGTTCGCGCAGATCCCGCTGGGTTTGGGATGCACGCTCCGCTTTCGCCTCGTCAGATGCGGCGCTACAGATGGCCGTTCGGCCAAGGCCGCAGGACCTTTGTGCGTACCCGCGATCAGGCTGGAGCGTTTCTCAAGGCGCGCGGCGCCGACCTTGTTGTCGTGAGTAGCGACAAGACCTTCATCCAGGCTGCCTTTGTCCTCGGGGCAAGATTTCGAGAAATTCCGATTGCACTTGCCCAACCCGGTCCGCTCACCACGATCGGACGGGCAGGCGGAGCGCTACGCTTCGTGCCGCGCAGCGAAACTTACGGGACGCTGATCCGGTATGACCTCATTCTGGCGACGACGTTAGGCGACGCGCTGACCTTCATGGACCAAACCAAAACGAAGGAAAACGTAGTTTCGATCGGGGCTCCGCGCCTCGATGCGTTGTGTGAGGAATGCTGCCGGGAACGCGATGAAGCAAGGTCGCAAGAAATTCTCTATCTTCAGCAGCCGCTCGCGCAGGATGGCATTATCGATCCGGTGCGCGAGGCCAATCTCCATGCCTTGACGGCCAGATTGCTCAACGAGGTTGGCCGCGGACTGGTGCATCGGATCGTTTTGCGGTCTCATCCCCGAGCTCGTGGCGATGGCTTGGCGGTCTTGCGCGATGCCGTGACCGGCAGCGTCGTTGAAGAACACGGCCAAATTCCGGTGGCAGAAGCGGCGCGCTCGGCCTCGCTGGTGGTCGGCCATTACTCTGTCGCCATGCTTGAAGCGGCCGTTGTTGGCGCACCAGTCCTTTGCGTGCCGGTCGCACAGGACGCTTTCCGATCGCAAAGCGAAGCAGCCAAGCAGCGCAAGGTGAGCGAGGCGCTTGGCGGCGCGGACAGCTTTGCGGAGCAAGTCGTAGCCGGGCGCGCCGCCTTGCGCCAGGAACACGTCGCGCCCCGGCTCGATCGCGTCATGGAAATCCTGGGGGAACTTGACGGCAAGGCGGCGCGGCGTGGTGCTGAAGCGCTCATTACGCTTTTGAGCGAGAGAGCTCCCCCGCTCGCTCTCCAAAGAGGCGGATAACCGAAATGCCCCGCACCTTCGCCTTGGTCGGTACCGGCGGCTCATCCGGGCATACGCTAGCTCTCGTCGAGCGCGCGATCGCGCAAAGGGATCCCGGCGCGCGATTCGTTTTCATTGACACTCAGCCGTTCAACCTGCGCTCGGGAGGACGCACGCGTTACGATGGTAACGGCGAGGTACATGCGTTCTCGCCAGAGGCCTGCGGCATCCGCCGCACGACCGCAAGCCAAACGATCAACATGCTGCTGAGTGGCGGGCCGATGGCCTATGAGCGGCTTGTGCAATGCGCATCGCGGCTTCTCGATCCGAGGCCCGGCGTCGTTGTGACATGCCATGACCGGATGTATGCCGAAACTGCGGTGCTGACCGCTGCAAGGCGGCGCGCGATCCCGACGGTCCTGCTTCAGGAGGGGCCGTTTTGCGCCATCGGTGACCAGGTCCCCAGGGCGTTGAATCTGCGGCTTAAGGCCGCGATGGCGCCGCTCATCAATCGCGCAAGGCTGCTTCCACCAATCGCAGCGTACGGCATGTTCGATCACGCCGCGATTCTTGCAGCATCCGCGCATTACGCGCAAAAATGGCGGCGGGCCGGCGCTTCAGCACAAACGATTTCGGTAACCGGAGTGCCGCGCTTCGATCGCCTCGCGCATGGGCCGAGCGCCCGTTCGATCACCGCGGGCGGATCGCTTCGCTTGCTTTATCTCTCGCAGCCCTTTGCCGAGCATGGCAAGGTCGAGCGGGCAGCGGCGCTCGCTGCGCTCGACCTTCTTGCCCAGGGGCTCAATCTCGCCAACCGCCAACATCCGATCGAGGTCGTTATCCGCACGCACCCCAGACAGGGCGACGGTGTTCTCGAGGAACTTGGCAACCGGCTGGAATTCGCCGTGATACATGATTGCGGTGAACGGCCAATCGACGCCGCGATTGGCGAAGTCCATGCAACGATCGGCCACTATTCCACTGGCCTGCTCGAAAGCCTGATCATGAAACGTCCGGTGATATGCTTGCCCATTCCCGGCCATGCCTTCGCCGAGAAATCGGAAGCCGCCAAGCAGCTGTGGCTTGAAGAGCTCGGTGTATGCGTGAGCCGAACGCCGGTCGAGCTTTCCGAAACCCTCAGTGCGTTGCGTCAATCGAGCGGCCTTGTGACCGTTCGCTGGGAGGTCCTTGAGGAGGAAATCGGTATTGTCGATGCAAGGGCCAGTGAGCGCGCGGCACTGGCCCTTCTCGAACTCACCTGACAGCGCGCCTGGTTTGAGCGCAGACGGGCCGCGTAGTTCCATGAGATGATATGCCGAGATGTGCGATCAGTGCAGGCACAATGCGCCCATCCGCATGCGATGTTGCCATGTGTTTCTGCTGGAGGAATAATCGAGGCGCGGGCGAGCAGCGCGCCTTGGCTCGTCGCCGATTGCCAGGCGGGGCGGCCCTGCTAGGTTTTGTCGAGGCGCGGCAAGGGCGAATCGAGGAACGAGACCGTGACGTATTGGAGTGGCAGTCTCGTCGACGCGCCAGCTTTCGGCCGCGAGCTACCGCCATCGGTAGACAAGAGTTGCTACCGCAAGAACACCTCAGCTGCCCATCTCGCAACGGTTCCAGGCATGCAGCGTGTCGCTTCGCAGCAGCTGGAAATGTTCATCAAGCGCGACTTTCTCGACGAAGCGCACTGCGAAGCGCTCATCGCTCTCATCGAGAAGCAGCGCCGTCCCTCCGCCATCTCCAACTACAACGGTGACGATGCATTTCGAACGAGCGAGACCTGCGATCTCGATCAGGCCGACGAAGCTGTCGCCCGGCTAGAAGCGATGCTCGAACAGATGAGCGCGATCGATCCGCGCCATGGTGAGCCGCTGCAGGGGCAGCGTTACGAGACCGGCCAGGAGTTCAAGGGGCATACCGACTACTTCGAGCCGTTCAGCGCGGAATACGAGGAATTCTGCGCTGTCGCCGGGCAACGGACCTGGACCTTCATGATATATCTCAACGCCGTCGAGGCGGGTGGCGCGACGCGCTTCAAGGCGATCGACAAGACGATCAGGCCCCAGCCCGGCAAGTTGGTGGCGTGGAATAATGTTTACGATGACGGCCGGCCCAATCCGGCGACCATCCACCACGCAATGAAGGTACGCAAGGGCCGCAAATACGTGATCACCAAATGGTATCGCGCGCGTCCCTGGGGGTAGTGACGGCCGAACGCCATGGCAGCGATGCGCGGGAACGCGGCGGCGCGATCATCCCCCCGTCTCGACCCATCGCTGCAGGCATTGGCGGGCCATCGCGCGCGCCTGCCGTAAGCTCCGCCGCAGCCGGCCAAAGCCCGCCATGCAGCGAGGATCCCCGGATCGATGCAAAGCCAGGAGGCCTTAGGGTATCCGGCGTGCCGCTTGTGCCAGCGATAGTGCCCGCGAGGGTTCAAGCACCGAGGTCTGGCTCGTCACAGGCAAAATGGGTGAGGCTGGGCGCGCATCGGCGCGATAAAGCAGCGTGACCATGAAGAGGAAGATCACGATCGTCGGTGGATAGATGAACGCCGCATCGGAAAACGCCATGAGCAGATAGGCGGCAATTCCGGCAAAGGCGCTCCGGCGCAACGGATTGAGGCTCGGAATCTTCGCGATCGCGTATACCACCGGAAAAAGGAACGCGATAAGCGCCACGCAGGTCCCCACGATGCCAAAGCTTTGCAGGAGGCCCGCGTAGAGTACCTCGCGTACTCTCACTTCCGGCGTGCCGAAGGGCGATAGGACGAGTTCCTGCCAATAGACGATCCGGCCGCCGATCGTGGGCTGAACCACTTTCATCGGTGTCCAGCCCATCAGCGGAACGAGCGCGCTTCCGACAATCAGAAGGCCCGCTCCCACGAGCCAGAACGCGGGGCGCCCGGCGCGGATCAGCCCGAGCAATGTCATTATCAGCACGAGGCCCAGAAAGCCGAACCAAACCGTTCGGCTCAAGGTGCAGACGATGGCCAGGCAGCATGCTCCCAGAAACGATCGCGATTTTTCGAAATAGGCATAGACCGGAAAGAGCATGACGAGGCACACGCCAAACAGGTTTCCGTTGTTATATGTGGAGACGAGCTTCATGAGTTCGCCGCGCGCATTGTTTTTTTCGTAGATGTTGCCGAGATCTAGCGGGTTGACCGTAAGATAGGGAATTTCGATAATCCGCTTGGTAACGGCGTACAGAGCGAAATTGAACAAGCCCCAGGCCACCGCGAATCTGATCGACCATTTAAGCGTTGTACCGATCTGACGATCCGTTAGGCAATCGACGATTGGCGCGTAGATCAAAAGCATGATCGCCGGAAAGACGAGTAGGATGCCGATAAACGCGACAAGCACCAAGTTTGAACCCAGGTACATGAGCTTGAACAAAGCGAACGCACTGATCGGTACATAGCCGTATAGGAAGTTCGCGGCCGCGACGCTCGATATCCGCGATTGCTGGACAATGAAGATCAGGCCCAGCGGGGTCAGGCCGAGCAACGCAAGATAGCCAAAAGTCAACGGCGTCCCGCCGAACGCGATGCCGGCTTTGGGGATCGCCACGTTGAGCACGATCAACAGGATGAAAAAGGGATAAAGCGAAGGAGAGTAGAGGCGAACTTCCGGTGCGGGAAGCCCCTTGTCACGCCAAGAATTTTCAAACACAGTTTCGCCTTGGCCGTTCGCTATCAACAGATGGTATCGTCGAGGCTTATAGGGCCGTCAAGCGGCCTTGATGGCGCGCCAGTTGCTTGCCCTTGGCATGCTGGCGATTTGATCCGGGGACGAGGCGAATGTGATCGTCACACGCAGGAATTTGGCTGCTCTCGCACTTGCAGCTCCGCTCGCGGTGCCATCGATTGTGAAGCTCGCTGCGGCCGGTCAATCGGACGGCGAGGCGCAGGACTGGCCCGCCTGGGCTCCTGCGCGCTCCGACCTTTATGCGCAAAACGCCAAGGCGTTGCGGGAAAAGGGGGAAGACCTGCGGGCGTTCGGCGCGCGGCTCGACGGCGTCTTCGATGACACCGACGCCTTCCAGCGAGCACTTTACAGTGCCTCGGTCATCGCGATCGGTGGTGGCGATCGTGCGGTTGTGCGCATCACACGCCAATTGCAGGTTCGAAGGCCCGTTTCGATCATCGGTTTCGGCCCTCGCCCGCTGGTCAAAGCGGAGTGCGCGGAAAAGGACTTGTTTCTGATCTGCCCGCCCGAGGATGATCCTTCCCACTTTCTGGGACCGATCAGGATCGACAATTTGCGGTTTGAACGTCCAGAACCGCTCGCGCCGCATGGAACGGTGGTTCGCGGGTATAACTTGCGCGGTATCGCGATCACGCGTTGTTCGGCCCGCCGCATGGGCATCATCGCCTTGCGCCACACTCGCCAGCGCCTTGGCCTTTACCGCCGCTCGCAAGGCTCCATATCGCTTGATCCGGCGCTCGCCGCCGGCTTCTCAGGGGACGCTCCGCACGATCTGTGCGAGGATCTTCTCGTCTTCGACTGCGATGTCGACGCAGTGACCCATGCCAGCCATCTGGTCCGTTTCGAATTCACCCGGCGTGTCGCGATCGCGCACAATCGCGGGCGCTTTTGCGGAATCAGCTGGTGGGGCGGCGGGGCGCGCCGCAAGGAAGGGGGCGATCTTGCCCATATGCGGCGGGCAAGGGATATCTACGTCTGCGACAATGATGTCAGCGGTTCGATCGCCGGCATCTGGGGCAATAATGGCCAGACCATCCATGTTGCACGCAATCGCGTGGCCATGGTCACCGATGTCGGCATCGATTTTGAGGGGTGCGTGGACGTTCTGGCCCGCGACAATGTCGTGCTCAATGCCGGCAACTTCTGCTATGCCACCTTTTACGCCGCGCGAAATGTCGTGTTCGAAAATAACGTCGGCGTGCAGGACGGTTCTGCCACCCAAATTCATCTAAAGTACGGCGCGCGTCCCATCGGTACGGTTCAGGGTCGCACGCTTCTGGCGTTGCGCAGCGCCGGCTTCGGCCAGGTTCGCGGTGCGATTGCCGTCGCCTACCGCAATAATCATCTTAGTTGGCGTGGGCAGGCAGGGCTGGGCAATTGTCTTCCGAGCTATTTCGATACGCTCGAATTGTCCGCAAATCAGTTCGAAAATGTCGAATGTGACCTTCGTTATCGACTGACGCGCTCGCTCGCGATTCGTGGCAATCGCTTCATGTTCGACCGCTCCCTAGACAAGATCGTCGAGGTGATCGGCGCATCGGCCGACACCTTTGAGATTGCCGATAATGAGATCCGCGCCGGGGGGCCCTTTCAGCGCGGCTCGGCAGCCATTATCGCTGAAGCCGGCCAGGGTGCGGGACCTTGGGAGATCGTCCGAAACCGTATTGCCGCTGCTGGCGATTTGCCGCTTGTCGTCGACGGCGGTCCGTCGGCGGAACGCATGAAGATCACGGACAACACCGGCGCTGACATAGTGATGCCGGCAGACGCAAACGTCGATTTGCGGAACAATCGGGGGCCGGGGCGCGGCGCGGCGACAATCCTGCGTCCCAATAAGGCGGAGACGTCCTCAGCGCCCGCGCACTAGCTTGCGCGCCGGCTTTTCGATGAAGCTGTAGGTGACGACGGACACGATCAGCGTGACGACCACGACGTTGAACACGAACAGAAGGCGATTTTCGAAGTGGGCCAGGTGAAACAGGGCCTGCATGGCCCTGATGACCATAATGTGCATAAGGTAAATGGAATAGGATATATCGCCCAGGAAAACCAGCGCCCTTGAACTCAGGAACGAGCAGATCGCGCTCTTCTGCGTGAGCAGGAAAAATATGACGATGGGAAAGAGCGGGACGGCGAGCCATTCGCTCGCCCAGCCCGTAAGATAGGGAGAGAACGTCAGCGCGAGCGAGGCCCAGCTGAGCCAGCGGCCATGCCTTGCCGGCAGGCGCCAGCTGGTCTCGCGCCACGCCCGATAAACCACCCAGCCCGCACCGAAGGCGAACCAGGCGCGGCCATATCCGATCCATCCTGTCTGAAGTTCGAAGCCACGGCTGTCAGCGTAGATGAGGAACCCTGCCCATGCGACGAGCGAGATGCCACTGACCACGACAAGGGGGCGAATTGCGGCCCGGCTGCCTAAAAGGACAATGAGCGGGAAAAGCGTGAAATTGATCCACCATTCCATCACGACCGACCAAGCCGGAATGTTCCAAACGATTCCGGTCCCGATCACGGGCAGCGCAGTCACGAGCGCCATTTCCTGGAAGATCTGGGTGGGATTTACATCCTTGGGAGGGCTTCCAGCGACGCTCGCCTCCGCCAGGCGAATCGCCAGGAAGGCGAGCGCGGTGGCGAAATACAGCGGATAGAGTCTGGCAAAACGCGCACGCGCAAAGCCGCGCCATGTCTCGCCACGCGCGAAGCGCGGCAGATAGACATAAGCGATGACAAAACCGGAAAGTCCAAAGAAGAGGTCGACCAGCGGGCCGCCGCCAATCGCAAGGCCGAACGTGAGGCAGGCATGGACAATGACGATGCACACCGCGGAGGCGCCGCGAATACCCGTAAGGGACCTGATCTCACCTGTTGCGTTGTCGATGACGCGGTCAAGCATCGAGCCCTCCTTGGCAAGAGGTGCGACAGCGCCGTCAATTTCGGTCGATCCGGTCGCCAGCATCCATGGTCCCTGCGTGTCGCGAAGTTCTCGGTTCGCTCGAGCCTAAGCTGTTAGTCCTTGTGAAACAAGGCGGTTGGCATCAGCAGGCTGTGACGGGCCTCAAACGCAATGATACGCCCCCTTCATCGTCATTAGGTTGAGCGTTTGCATTGCGGCTGCGGCCGAAGGGCAATCAAGTTCCGGAAGGGCATGTCAATCAGTCGCAATCGACCGATTAGCGTGTAGCAAACGCGCGATCCTGCACGCGATCCCGCACATCACATTGGACATTGCGAATGGCGGTCTTCGCCGAGCAAGAGGAGAGTGCGCATGGACAGTTCGTCTTTGAGTGAGGCTGTGATCAATCAGGGCGAAACCGGGGATGGGGCACGTCGAGGATGGTTCGCGCGAGCGTTCCATTGAACCTTGAGTTGAGAAGCAAGGTGCAGCGCCCGATCCGGAAACTTTGTTAAGCGGCCTTAGCTCGACGATCGCCGCGCTGCCCTTGGCATCGCGGCCGCAACGAATACGGGACAATTGAGCGTAACCGGTCAGAAATTCTCGGTCATGGCCGAGAGCGGCGGGATGAAAGCTGGACAGGTCAGGGCCAGCCGGTAAGATCAGTTCCGTTCTCCCAACAATCTGTGAGCACCTCCTTGCCGGTGAAGCGAAGAAGACTGACCTGGATCGCTCTTGTCATCGCAATCTTCGTGGCTGGTCTCGCATGGATGCAGGTCGATACCGACCCCCGGCTCAAGTTGAAGGACCGCCAAAATTTTTCGAAGGGTGAGTATCTTGCCTTCGCGGTTCCGTGGGCCGCCGAATCCGGCCCGATGCGGCATTGGAGCAATCACGCTGATACGGTGCGCGTCGATCCTCCGCGCTTTCCAGACAACACTGCTATACGTTTTGCCTGGCCGCCATTTTCGCCGCGTGGCGGCATCGCCGGCGTCTGGGGCTATATGGGAATCGGGCACGGTAATTATGATGGCGGCGCGGCTGAAGCGCCCGTCACTCCGCGCCGCGTGGACGATATCTCCGCGCTGTCGCAAAGCTTCGCGTGGTCGTATGATTTCAGGCTCGGCGTTGCCGACGTGCTGACCGAATTCTATCTGCGTTCCAACCCCGACGACAACGAATCGAAACTCATCGAGATCGGCTGGTTCCTGCATACGCCGGAAAAGACGCGCCACTTCGTCGAGACGGGGCAGCAGATCGGCAAGTTCGTGGAGGCAGGTGGGCGAACCTGGATTGTCGCGCGCAATGAAAAGTTCGTGACCTTCATGCCAGAAGGCGGCGTTGACGTGCTGAACGGACGCATCGACATGCTTGCCGCGCTACGGTGGCTCAAGAGCAAGAAGGTCATCACTGGCCGTGAATGGTATAACGGCGTGGCCATCGGAGTGGAGCCGTTCAAAGGAACTGGCCATATCCAAATCGATCGTTGGTCTGTCGGCTACCGCTGAACATGGCGATGGTCGCACCAAGCCCGGCATGATCGCGCTGAACATTCGCCGGGGAGGGCCTTCGTCGCAAGGCGGCGTGGGCCGCGGCGCGTTCGCGGTGCGCGAGAGGGGGAGCCTGTCGTGGGCAGGCTAAAGCACGAACGGATCAGATCACGCGGTCTTATCGGACGCCTCTACCCGCTTCTTCTGATACTGCTCGGGATCATCCTGATAGTGGGCGGTCTGTGGCTCGCGGTCCTGGGCGGCTCGCTCTATTACCTGCTGGCGGGCGCGGCTTTGGTCTGGTCGGCCGGATTGTTTTGGCGCCGCCGCCGCGAAGGGCGCTGGGTTTACGCCGGCATCGTCGCGATCAGTCTGGGATGGGCGATCTCGCAATCCGGCTTCAGCGGCTGGCAGATCGTGCCGCAGATGCTCGCGTGGCTTGTCCTCGGAACATGGATGGCAACATCCTCGTTCGAACGCACGCAGCTCTTGCCGGCCGAGACCTCATCAAGGCTAGCATCGGTGATGGGATGGCGCGGCTTTGGTGCCGCCATCGCGCTTGCGATATTGCTGGGAGCCGGGCTTCACGCCCTCGATCCCGACAATCCGGATCCGATCTATCAGGCCGGGCAGGAAGCTCGTTATCCCGCAAGATCGGCAGGCAAGCTTCGTCCGGCGGACGGCGAATGGCGCGCCTACGGAAATGATGAAGGCGGAACGCGCTTCAGCCCTCTTGATCAGATCACGCCGGCCAATGTCTCGAATTTGAAACTTGCCTGGAAAGCGTCGCTTGCGACCAGCGAGTTAAGCCTCGACCAGGGACTGGAGACAACGCCGATCATGATCGGCGATACGCTCTACGCCTGTAACGGCGTCAATGATGTTTTCGCGATCGACGCGGAAACCGGCAAGGAGCGCTGGCGCACGCCCGCAGCGCGATCCCAGGGTCGGACCTGTCGCGGCGTGGCCTACTACCGTGTCTCGCGAGACAGGGGCCTATGCGCCGAGCGGATCATCACCACGACGGGCGATGCGGCTCTTGTCGCGCTTGATGCAAAGTCGGGCGCCTTATGTCCGCACTTTGGCGAAGGCGGGCGCGTGAACCTGCTCGACGGAATGAGCGCGGCGCCCAGACACTATTACTATGTGACCTCGGCGCCGGCGGTCGTGCGGGGCAAGATCGTGCTCGGCGGGATGGTGCTCGACGGGCAATATTGGGGCGAGCCCTCCGGCGTCATCCGCGCATTCGATGCCGTCACGGGCAAGCTTGCCTGGGCATGGGACATGGGCGCGCCAGATCGACGTGGACCGCCGCCCGCCGGTCAAACCTACACCCATTCGACGCCAAACAGCTGGGGGCCTATCAGCGCGGACGAGCAACTCGGCCTGGTTTATCTGCCGATAGGCAATGCGACTCCCGACTTCTTCGGCGGACGCAGACGGCCGATCGACGATAAATATTCAAGCTCGGTGATCGCACTTGATGCCAGCACGGGGCGATTGCGTTGGTCATACCAGACCGTGCGTCATGATCTGTGGGATTACGATGTGGCGGCGCAGCCGACACTCGTCGACATCCCTCTGCCGGGTGGAAAAGCAGCGCGCGCATTGGTGCAGGCGACCAAGACGGGCGATGTCTTCGTGCTTGACCGCGCGACCGGCCAGCCACTGCGCAATGTTATCGACATGCCCGTGCCACAGGAGGGCAGCGTGCCCCAGGAGCGCCTGTCACCGACCCAACCTTTCTCGGTCGCCATGCCCTCGTTTCGCGGCCCGGTTTTGCGCGAGCGCGACATGTGGGGCATCACGCCGCTCGACAGCCTTTTTTGCCGGATCAAATTCAAGCGCGCACGCTATCAGGGCATCATGACGCCGCCAGGCATCACGCCATGGATTTCCTTGCCCGGCTTTGTCGGCGGCATGGATTGGGGCGGTGTCTCGATCGATGTTGACCATAATGTCATGATCGTGAATTCGAGCGTCATCGCCAATATCAGCTGGCTCTATACGCGTGCGCGCGCCGACGCGGCGAACATACGACCCGCCAACGATGCGGCGAATGGCGACTTGTGGGGACCGGCTGCGCAAGTAGGCACGCCGTATGCGGCTTATACCGAGACATTCAAGTCACCGCTTGGCCTGCCCTGCCATGAACCGCCATTCGGCCGAATCAGCGCGGTTGACCTTACTACGGGCAAGCTGATCTGGTCGCGCGAGCTGGGCATGGCGGGCAAAAGCGTACTGGGGCTTCCGGTCTTGGTGCCGGTCACCATGGGAACGCCGACCACGGGTGGGTCGATGACCACGCGCGGCGGCCTTACCTTCATCGCCGCTACCCAGGACCGTATCCTGCGTGCCTTTGAGGCAAGGACCGGCGCGCTCCTGTGGAGCGCGCGTCTCCCGCGAGGCGGCTTTGCAACTCCAATGTCTTACATCTCGCGGCGCAGCGGCCGCCAGTTCCTTCTCGTCGCCGCGGGCGGCTCGCACGGCTTGGGCGAGACGGGCGGAGCCGAGCTCGTCGCTTACGCGCTGCCTGCAAAATCTTCGGCCGATAACAAGCCGAGTGTTGCCGAGTGAACCCGACACTCAGAACACAATTTAGCCGTCCGAAAGCAGCCTTTCGTTCATCGTTGCGAGTTTTGCCGGCCAAGCTCCGGTGATCTTTGGATTTGGCTAGGGTTTGGGATGCTCAGCCTTGAGTATCGCGAGCTCGAACGCATCCGCGAGAGTCGTTCGGACCTTTGCCTCGTTCCAGGTCTTGGGATCGACGAGCATTTGCAAGGCTAAGCCCTGAATCATTGCGTTCAACATTTCTGCAGCAGGTTCGATATCGAGACTTGGCCTTACGCGGGTTCGCAAGAGTTGGCGCAGAAACTCGAAACCCACACCCGTGCCCTGGGCGAGCATGGCTGCAAGGTCGGGATCCCGAGCCGCCTGGTCCCAAAAGGATAGATAGGCCTTCCAGCGCCGGATATTGACCGGGCACCAAGGCACCAGGGTCATCAGAGCGGCGAGGATATCGTGCGGCTCTTCTTTTCGTGCGTCCTCGAAACGTCGCTCACCCTCGTGCGCCAAGATCTGGAAAGCCCATTCGAGCAGTTCCTGCTTGTCCGCGAAATAGTGGGTGATCGCTGTGGTACTGAACCCGGCTTCGGTCGCGATCCTGCGTATGGTTGCCGCCTCGATACCCTCGCGCGCGATCATGTCGATCGTGAGTGTCGCGATATCATGCCGCCGTTTCTCATGGTCGATCGCCATATCGCCGCTTGCGGCAAGGCGCCGGAGAATTCAACCGCGCGATTGAAAAATAAAACGCTCGTTTTAATTAAAACGGGCGTGTTTTTAAAAGCCGAAAAGCGCTGATAGTCGGTCCCCAACACCGGATGCCCCTGCATGGGGCAATCAAGTAGATCGGAGAAGACATGCCTGGATCAGGGCTCCAGCACGGGCTGTTCATCGCGCCCTATCACGACGTCATCGAAAGCCCGACGATCGGCCTGCGCCGCGATCTGGAGCTGGTCGAGCATGTCGAGAAGCTCGGCTTCGCCGAGGCCTGGTTCGGGGAGCACCATTCGACCGGTTGGGAGACGATCGGCTCTCCCGAGCTGATGATCGCGGCCGCCGCCGAGCGGACGCACCGCATCCGGCTGGGCACCGGTGTGGTCTCGATGCCCTATCACAACCCGCTGATGGTCGCGAACCGCATCGTCCAGCTCGATCACATGACGATGGGCCGTGTCATCTTCGGGATGGGCCCTGGCCTGTTGCCGACCGACGCCGAGATGATCGGCGTTGACATCAAGTCACTGCGCGCAAAGCTGGAAGAGGTCGCGAAGATCATCGTGCCGCTGCTCTCGGGCGAGGAAGTGACGCATAAGACGAGCTGGTACAAGCTCAACAAGGCCCGCACCCACTTGCGGCCCTATACCCTGCCGCATCCCGAGATCGCCGTGGCCAGCGCGATTACGCCGTCGGGCGGCATGCTCGCGGGCCAGCACGGGTTCGGCATGCTCTGTGTCGCGGCGACGGAGACTGCGGGCTTCGATGTGCTCGACGAGAACTGGAAGATCGCCAACCAGGTCGCCGAGGAGAATGGCCAGCGCATGGACCCGGTAAAACTGCGCCTCGTCGTGCCGATGCACATTGCCGCAACGCGCGAGCAGGCGCGCAAGGACGTCGAGCAAGGCCTGGCGCGCTGGGTCGAATATTTCGACCGGGTCGCTCCGGCTGGCATGCGCGGCATGTCGGGCGGCGATCCGGTCGACATCCTTGTCGGCGCGGGCCGCGCGGTGATCGGCACGCCCGAGGACGCAATCACGATGATCGAGCGGCTCCAGGCCAAGCAGGGCGAATTCGGCGTGATCCTGTTCCAGGCTCACAACTGGGCCGAATGGGAAGAGACAAAGAAGAGCTACGAACTCTACGCGCGCTTCGTCATGCCGCACTTCGCCGGAACCAACCGCAACCGACAGGCGTCCTACGCGGCCCTCGCAAGCAACATCGACCGCCTGGAGAGCGAGCGCACCAAGGGCGCCGAGGCGGCGTTCAAGGCTTGGGAAGAGAAGACCGGGCGAACAGCCTGAGCGACGGCGACTAGGAGACAGACGATGCAGCGCGGATCGGAACTCGAGCTCCCTTACCTCACGATGGAAAGCGACGCCTTCGCCGCCGATCCCTTGCCGCACTTCGCGCGCGCGCGCGCCGAGCATCCTTGGCTCGCGCGCTGGATCCTGGGCTACGTGGTCACGGACTACAAGGCCATGCGCGACCTCTACGCGCGCGAGGGCGAGATGGGACAGCTCTACGACCAGATTGTCGAGATCATGGACGCCAAGAACACGCGCTGGGGCGACTTCCAAGAGCGCCACATGCTCAATCAGATGGGACCTGCGCACAAGCGCTACCGCGACATGCTGCAAAGTTCGTTCACTCCGCGCCGGATGAACGAATTGCGCCCGCTGATGCGCGAGACGATGAGCGAACTTCTCGACGAATGGTTGCCGAGAGGCGCTTTCGATTTCGAGGAGTTCGCCAGCTACTATCCGATCTCGGTGATGTGCCGGATGATCGGCGCCTCGCCATCGGTCGTGCCGGGCCTGCGCAGCGCCATGGAGGCAATCGGACTTTCGACGAGCATGGACAAGCGCTGGCTTCCGGCGATGCAGGAAGGCGTCGAGCGGATGGAGCGTTTCGTCGTCGATCTTGTCGCCGAGCGCCGCGCCGCGCCGCACGAGGGGCGTGAGGAGCTGCTCGACCTGCTTCTCGCGATCCGCGATCGCGGCGAACTTACCGATCTCGAGCTTCACGAGCTCCTCATCTTCCTCTTCGTCGCAGGCTACGACACCTCGAAGAACATGACCACGCTGGTCATGAACCTCCTGATCCCGCGTCCGGCTATGTACGAACGCGTCGGGCGGGACCCGGACTACGCGAAGCGCGTCCTCGACGAGGCGCTGCGCTATCACAGCACGACCTCGACCCAGCGCGTGCTGCTGACGGACATGGAATACCGCGGCGTCGTGCTCGAGAAAGGCTCCATCGTCTGGTTCCCGATGAGCGTCGCGGTCCATGACGAACGTTATGTGAGCGATGCCGACGGTTTCGACCCCGATCGCAAGGCGGAGACCGCGCATATCGCCTTCGGGCTCGGCCCCCACATCTGCCTCGGCCAGTACCTCGCGCGGGCGCTGATCCAGGAGGGCCTGCAGCTGATCGCCCGGCGCATGCGCAACCCGCGGACGACGGGGCCGCAAGGCTGGCGACCTTTCCCCGGCGCCTGGGGCATTCGCGGCCTGCCGGTTGCGTTCGAAATGGGAGAAGCCTGATGAATATGCTGCGTTTCGACGACCGGACCGCGATCGTCACAGGTGCCGGCGGCAACCCGAGCCTGGGACGCGCCCACGCTCTGCTCCTAGGCTCGCGCGGCGCCAATGTCGTGGTCAACGATATCGGTACCGATCCCGAAGCACGCCATTATCCCGGCGCTGCCTCGGCCGAGGCCGTAGCGGAGGAGATCCGCCGGGCGGGCGGCCGGGCTGTCGCGAGCACGGCATCGGTTACTTCGGCCGCGGGCGCCGATGCCATCGTGCAATGCGCCCTCGAAGCCTTCGGCAAGGTCGACATCCTCGTCAACAATGCCGGCGTGTCGATCGGCGCGCCGTTCGATGAAATCAGCGAACGCGACATCCAGCGTCACATCGACATCAATCTGATGGGCTCGATCTGGTGCGCGCGTGCGGCTTGGCCGCATATGAAGGCGCAGGGCTACGGCCGGATCGTCAACATCACCTCGAGCTCGATGACTGGCTTTGCCAACCAGGTCGCCTATGCGGCCAGCAAGGGCGGGGCCTGGTCGCTAACACGCTCGCTCGCCGCCGAGGGCGAGGCGCACGGCATCAAGGTCAATGCCGTCAGCCCGGGAGGCTATACCCGGCTCGTCATCTCTACCTGCGAGGACGATTCCCCGCTCCTTGCCAATGCACGCGAGAACCTGCCGCCGGAGCTGTCGTCGCCAGCCGTGGCATTCCTCGCACACGAGACCTGCCCGGTGACCGGCGAATGCATCGATTCGGTCGGCGGCGAGGTCCAGCGCTGCTTCATCTCGCGTACCGGGGGCTTCAGCGACCGCGACCATACGATCGAGACCATTGCCCGGCGGTGGAACGAAGTGATGGACCCCGCGGCGGCGAACGCCGTTGGCCTTGCTGCGATGGACACCTCGGGCTGGGGGCTTCGCTCCTACGAGCCGGCGGATGATTGATCGGCCCGGCGGCGGGAGCCCGCCGGCCTCGAGGAACCGATAAAGACAACGAATCTTCAGGGAGGATAACCATGCAGATCAATAGCATAGTGAGGCTGTCCGCAGCGGGCGCTCTCGCACTCGTCATAGCTGCCCCGGCATTCGCGCAGGACACCGCGGCGCCTGCTGCCGAAGGTGCCTATGTCGACAAGGGCGACATCATCGTTACGGCGCGCAAGCGCCAGGAATCGATCCTGAAGGTGCCGGTGGTCGAATCGGTGATCACGCCCGAGGCGATCTCCAAGGCGGCGATCACCGACGTCGGCGGCGTCACGCGCAACGTGCCGGGCCTCGTCATCGGCGGCAACGTGCTGACCGTGGGCGCGCAGATCTCGCTGCGCGGCGTCGGCACCTCGACGCTCGACGCGGGCGTCGACCAGTCGGTCTCGCTCAACATCGACGGGCTGCAGTTCAGCCAGGGCGCGACCTACAACGTCGGCCTGTTCGATCTCGCCCAGGTCGAGGTGCTCAAGGGGCCGCAGGCGCTGTTCTTCGGCAAGAACAGCCCGGGCGGCGTGATCGCCATGCGCACCAACGATCCGGGCCCGGCCGCCGAAGTGGCCTTCACCCAGAGCTACGAGGCCTATTCGCACGAGAAGCGCAGCGAACTGATCCTGTCGGGACCGGTCACCGACACGCTCGGCCTGCGCTTCGCCGGCATGTATTCGGACGACGACGGCTACTTCTTCAACAAGGCGACGGCGCAGCCGGGGACGGGCGCGGTCACGCCCAATTCGCGCTTCGGCCGCACCGAGCAGTATATTCTGCGCGGCACGGCGGTGTGGAGGCCGACCGACGCTTTCAGCGCGCGGCTCAAGGTCAATCATGCCTATCAGAGGACGGACGGAGCCGGCTCGCCGCTCGGCAGCTGCCCCGACGGCCCCGGACTGCCTGCCTCGGCCAAGGTGCTGAACCCCAATGTCCAGCTGATCAATCCGAACGACAACTGCAAAGTCGATCGCGATGTCTACATCGTCGATCTCGATCCCGCGGCCTTTGCCGATGTGCGCAACGGCGGCAGGACTTTCATGAAGACACTCCAGAGCTTCGGCACGCTGGAGATGACCTACCGGACCGATTCGAACATGGCGATCACGTCGACCACCGGCTATTTCAAGACCACGGTCGACGGCATGATCAACGGCGTGAACTCGGGCCATGCCGGTCCGACGCTGTTCGCCGACAACCACTTCACTCGGCGCGACACGACCGAGGAACTGCGCATCGAATCGGACAATTCAGGTTCGCTGAACTGGCTCGTCGGCGGCTATTACCAGAACGCCCGCGTGCGCAACCGCGTGGTCGTGAACGGCAACAACCGCTACAACACCGACATCCTCGCCGGGCTCGGCATTCCGGTGCTGCCGGTGCCGTTCATCTTCGCGACCTTCAAGGGCATCAACGACGTCCACATCGAATCGATCTCGGGCTTCGGCCAGCTGCGCTGGAAGGTAGTTCCCGAGCTCGAGCTGACCGCGGGTGCGCGCTACACGCACGAGACGCGCGATGACGACACCTACAGCCTGACATCGATGTACGCGACGCCGGTGCCGATCACTGTGCCGAACCCGCACTTGTCGTCGTCGAACGTCTCACCCGAATTCACGATCACCTACACGCCGACCGACGACCTCACGATCTTCGCCGCGGCCAAGCGCGGCTACAAGTCGGGCTCCTTCATCCTGACCTCGCCGCCTTCGGCCGGCACGGACAACTCGTTCGGCGACGAGAAGGTGACGGGCGGCGAAGTGGGCTTCAAGGCCCGCGTCCTCGACCGTGCGGTGAGCGTCAACGGCGCCTTCTACTACTACAAGTACGAAGGGCTCCAGGTCGGCGCCAACACGATCGATCCGGCGACGGGCAATACCGTCATCAAGACGGTCAACGCGGCTTCGGCCAAGGTCTATGGCGTCGATTTCGACATGAACTACCGTCCGCCTTCGATCGACGGCCTGGCGCTGCGCCTGTCGGTCAACTGGAACCACGGCCGGTTCGAGAACTTTTACGGCGCCACTTGTGATAGCGGCCAGACCATCTCGGCGGGTTGCAACGAAGTCATTGGTGGGTCCCCGGGACGCGACCTGTCCAACACGCGCTTGCCGCGCGCGGCGGACTGGATGCTTAACGGCGGCTTCGACTATGACCTAGCCGCCGGCAGCAACCACACGGTCAGCTTCGGTTCGAACGTCCAGTATTCCTCGAAGTACACGACGACGCTGGGCAACGATGCCAGGACCACGCAGCCGGCCTTTGCGAAGTGGAACGCCAACCTGTCAGTCAAGGCGAACAGCGGCGCCTGGGAAGTGGCACTGATCGGCAACAATCTGACCAACAAGTTCACGACCGGCAATTGCACGCTGTTCGATGCGGCTGGCGGCAACGTCCTAGCGATTTCGGCACCGGGTCTTGCGGTCTCGCCGATCGGTCAGCCCGAAGCGGCCTGCATCGCCGATCCGGGCCGTCAGGTCTATCTGCGCCTGACGCTGCGTCCCACCGCGTTCTGATGGGATCTTCGATGAAACGGGGGGTGACGGAGAGCGCGGAGGCAGACCTGCTCGAGCGCTTGACCGGACTGCGCGATCTCGTTGAAGCGTCCGCAAACGAACGCGACGAGGCTTCCGAAATTTCGGCGGAGGTCATTCGGGCGCTCGAGGAAAGCGGTCTGTTCGGTCTGATGGCGCCTGCCGAGCTCGGCGGGCTTGAGGCACATCCGCTGACCGTGCTCGAAGCTCTGAAGACGCTCTCCTATTTCGACGGATCGACGGGGTGGTACTGCCAGGCCGCGACCACCGGCGTGGCGGTTGCCGGAGCGTTCCTTGGCGACCGCGCCATCGAGGCGATCTTCTGTTCGGACAAGTGCGCGACTTGCGCCGGCCAGGCCGCGCCGAGCGGCAAGGCCGAGCGCGTCGGCGACGGTTACCGCATCTCGGGCACCTTCAGCTTCGGTAGCGGTCTGCCCAATGCGGCCTGGGTCGTGGGTGGCTACATCCTCCACGAGAACGGAGCACCGGCAAAGCGGGACAACGGGCAACCGGTAATGCTCATCGCGCTCGCGCCGCGAGAGCGCGTGGAAGTCCTCGGCAACTGGAACGTCCTAGGCCTGCGCGGCACGGGAAGCTACGATTTTCGCGTGGAAGAGCAGATCGTCCACGCCGATTTCGTATTCGATGCCGCCAATCCCATCCAGAAGCGCGGCGGCTCGCTATACGCCATGGGATTCTCGGCCATTCCGGCGCTGTGCCATTCGGCCTTTGGTGTCGGCTGCAGCGAGCGGCTTCTCGACGAATGGGCTGCCTACGCGCATGGGAAGGCGCGGCCGCAAGGCGGGACACTCGCGCAGACCGACACGTTCCAGCGCGATTTTGCCCACGCGCATGCTCGCATGCGTTCGGCCGATGCCTATGTTCGCACGACTTTCGGCGCCCTCTACGGCGCCGCGGAGCTGGGCAGCCTTTCGGATGACATGCGCGTGGACGGGCGGCTCTGCGCCTCGAACGTGATTTCATCGGCCGCGAAGATTGGGCAAGCCGCCTTTGCGTCCTCCGCGACGACGGGCCTGCGCGATGGCGGCCGACTTCAGCGGTGCTACCGCGACCTCCAAGCCGCCAACGCGCACTTCCTGACCGGCGAGCAGTCCTTCATCGATGCAGGCCGCTACTTGGTCCGCATACCGGGTGCGACGCCTGGACTCTGATACGATGAAGTTGCTTGATTCCACCAACTTCTCAGGGCGCGGCCGGATGCCTCCAAACTATCGCCCAGGCGCAAGGAAACCGAAATGAGCAATCCATCGCAGGTCGCCTTCGTCACGGGGGCAGGATCGGGCATCGGGCAGGCCACGGCTCGTGCGTTCCTGTCACGCGGATATAGTGTGGCCCTCGTCGACCGTGACGTAGAACTCGGGCAGAAGACGCAGGCCGAACTCGGGGAACTCGGCGATTGCACTTTCATCGCCTGCGACGTCAGCGACGAATCCTCGGTCGAACACGCGGTCGAAGCCGCGGTCGCGCGCTATGGGCGGATCGACGCGGCCTTCAATGCCGCGGGGATCAACGGCGATCCGGGCCCCGTTGCGGAGGCCAGCAGCGACAACTGGGACCGCGTGATGAACGTCAATCTCAAGGGGCTGATGTTCTGCATGAAGCATCAGATCCGCCAGATGCTCGGGCAGGGCGGCGGCGCGATCGTCAACTGCGCGTCGAGTGCCGGCCTCGTCGGGGTCGCGGGACTATCGACCTATGCCGCGTCCAAGCACGGTGTCGTCGGACTGACCCGTTCGGCTGCACTCGAATATGTCCGTTCGAACATCCGGATCAACGCCGTTTGCCCGGGTATGATCGACACGCCAATGTGGCGCCGTTCCATCTCGCCCGAACTGACAGAACAACTGCTCGCGAGCGATCCTAGCGGACGTCTTGGACAACCAAGTGAGATCGCCGAGGCCGTGCTTTGGCTTTGCAGCAGCGCGGCAAGCTTCGTTGCTGGGCACGCGCTGTCGGTCGATGGCGGGATGACCGTCGATTGAACTGTCGCTCGTAGCGACTGATCGGAGCTTACGGGCCGTTGTCTTCTGGTGGACTGTGGCGCCGAGGCATGGCCCCTATCTGCTGCGTGATTTTCGCCTCGATTGCGCCCGCAGCGAGCTGTTCGAGATTGCGGATCGAAGGCAAAGTCTACCGCGAATACGTGCCAAACTTCGACCCCTTGGTCCAGAGCCCAACAGGAAAGCGATATGCGGATTGCTTGCGCGCCTCAGACGGGATCGAATTCCATATGCAGCGCCTTCACGCCTGAGAGCATGTAGGTCGGCTCGTATTCAAAGCGCCGCGCGCCCGCCGGGCCGTGCTCGGCTTCATCGATGCGGATGTCCGACGTGCGCGCCAGGACTTGCTCGAGCGTGAACGCGCGCTCCAGCTGCGGTTCGGTAGACGAGGGCAGCCGCCGCTGGTTCGTCTCCGAAAAATGAGGAGCTTGGTGCGGAACCGCCGACTTTCCAGATGGGTTGGATGGCTCCCGCTCACGGCATCTAGGTGCCAAAGTGTGAAGGCTATCAGGCATTCACGAGCAAAATGGGAGCCACCCAGATGGAGATTACCACAATCGGCCTCGATTTGGCCAAGACCGTTTTCCAGATTCATGGCGCGTCCTCAACGACCATGACGACCGAGGCACGCGCACGCCGGACCATCGCGAGGAGCGCCGTGAACAGCACGTTGGCCGCAGCGCGCTTCGACAGAAGGTTCCTCAGATGCTCGTCGAACGCGTCCGCCATGTCGAAAAGCGGACCCAGAACCTGCGCCGTCGCGAAAGCATCGCAAACGCCCCAAAGGAGCAGGACCGGTCCACATTTCTGCGCGAATGTTCGAAGCAGGGATGACTTGCCGATCCCCGCCTCTTCGCGCACGAAGACTGTTCCGCCTCGACCCTTGCGTGCCGAATCGAGCACGCGGCCGAGCGCGGCTAAGGGTACGTCCCGTTCAAGCAACGGACGCGAGGGAAGGTCGGATCGATCATCTTTTGTCACCGGACGCACTCGTTGTTTCCACACCGGCGCACGAAATTTTTTGTTTTCGGGTGCCGATGCGCCGCCCTCCTCACGTGAGGCTATTCGTTTGGCGCAAGCCCGCAATTGAAAAGCAACTTGGTAATACTACTGTGGGCTTGTTCAAGAATCGAATCAGCGATAAAATAAAAAATCCCTCGTTATTACTGGCGCTCAGAGCCCGTTTGATAATGGGTTGAGTGAGAGCCGCTGGCGTGATTCAAGCTTGGGATGTGGACCCGAGCGAGCCGTGACCGGATGGCTGAACACGAGAAGCAAGCCAAGCGCTACCCGACGGACCTAACGGATGCTGAGTGGGGGATCATCCGACCGTTCCTGCCTGCGCCGCCAAAGCGCGGGCGCACGCCATCGACTGATTTGCGTGAGGTGTTGAACACCTTGCGGTATCTGGCTCGTTCCGGTGGAGGCTGGCGCATGCTGCCCAAGGATTTTCCGCCGTGGCAGACGGTCTATTGGTGGTTTCGCCGCTTCGTACGCCGGTTGCTATTCCGCACGATCCACGATGTGGCGCTGATGCTGGACCGAGAACGCGAAGCTCGTGAGCAGAGCCCCTCTGCGGCAGTCGTCGACAGTCAGTCGGTCAAGGCGCCATCGGCACCGTCAGGCGGCGGCTTCGATGCAGGTAAGCGGATCAAGGGGCGCAAGCGCCACATTGCCGTCGATACCGATGGTCGCCTGCTCATGGTCAACCTGACCACTGCCGACATCTCGGACAGCGCGGGCGCACAGGAGATCGTCTCGGCAGTCCGCAGGCGTTGGCCATGGCTAAAGTATCTGTTCGGCGACGCGGCCTACGACCGCACCAAGCTGCTCGACGCTGCCGCCTACCGCGACTTCACAGTGGAGATCATCCGCCGGTCAGACGACGTCTCCGGCTTCAAGGTGCTGCCCCGGCGCTGGGTAGTCGAGCGCACCTTCGGTTGGATGACGCGCTGGCGAAGACTGGTCCGCGATTATGAGAAGCGCCTCGACGTATCGGAAGCAATGATCCATCTTGCCATGGCTAGTAACCTGCTCCGGCGGCTCACGCCGTAGACGAAGGCTGCTCAAAAAGGGATAGCGCAGGGCGTGGTGACGGCTCAAAAGCAGAAGCGAGTACGTCGCAAGGTTGGCGACATACTGCTTATCGACCTTGGCTCAGGCCGCCATGCCTTTGCGCAAGTTGCGGATGAGCCGTTGGCCATCTTTTTCGAAGGCACCTTCGATGAAGAGGTTGCGACCGAGCATATCCCCAGCCTGCCCGTTGCCTTCAGGCTATGGGTGTCCAACCATGCGATCACAAAGGGAACCTGGCCGGTTATTGGTTCGAAACCGCTGCTACCAGCCAATGCGGAAGAGCCCTTCTTCTACAAGCAGGACGCCATCAGTGGCCAGCTATCCTTGCACCACTCGGCTTTCGCCGCGACCAATTATGAGCGCCCCGCTTCACTTGAAGAATGCCAACATCTCGAATGCGCCGCTGTATGGGAGCCGGAGCACGTCGTTGATCGCCTGAATGACCACGCCGCGCATCGGCCGAACCGCTGGGTAGAAAGCCTGCGGATCGACATTACGGCTATCCCGGCCTGACATTCTCAAACGGACTCTCAGCTCTCGATGTGTCGGCAGCAAACGCGCGATGAACATTTTTGCACGGCAGCGCTCTCGGTTGGCACCCAGGGGAATGGCTGGATAGTCCCCAAAGCCTGGCCATTCCGGGCTGCGAGAGGACGCCTTGATATTCCGCATCTTGTATCGGTAAGCCTGCTCGCTTCTCACGAAGATGCCTCGTTTTTCTGCCGGCTTGCGCCGCTTTTTGTCTATTCCGATTCGTTGGGCGGTTATCGATGAGAACGTACGGCCGGGACCGCCACGGACCGCCAAGGGGCAGTCAGCGTGAACAAGTCTGGACCAGTGGACGTCGATGGGCCACTGCGGAATGACCGTGGTGGCGCGGGGACGTTGGCCGGTGAGGCCATTTTGCTTGCCGAACGATGGGCTTGCCGGTGTCACGTGCCGCGCGCGCGATGGCTGCCTATTGTATGGTTTCGCGCGTTTTAAAATTGAGATAAGAAAGAAACGGTAATACCAAGACGGTCGCCTCGCTCGATGATCGCCAATGACCTGATCAGGGTGGGGAATCAATGCGCTTGCTGCGGCGGGGCGACGGTATTCGGTGTTGGCGCCAGTGATTGTCAGACGCCATGTTGATGCTGTTCCGACCCAATGTTAGTGACGATGAGGTCTTCATCCGCGAGGTTGGCGCCAAGCGCAGGCGTCGGCGGCAATATCTGCTTCTGCTGGTCGCCCTCGACACTCTTGGGATTTTCTCGTCCTTTCTCTTGGCCGCATGGCTCTACGACATTGTCAGCAAGTTTCATTGGCTCGTCATGGCGTGTGCCATCCTGCCATTCTATCTGGCGTTCGCCGCGAATTCGAAAGCCTATTCGGGCATTGTGTTCTCCAAGCAAAAGCTTGGTGTTTCGCGATCATACACTTCCCTTATCCAAAGCGTCGGGATCGTCTCGCTCATCGGCTATCTTTTCAAGTCGGGTGACCACTTTTCGCGCGTGAACTTTGCCATGGGCGCGATCTTCAGCTTCGTGATGCTGGCGGCCATCCGAGGCGTGTTCCTGAAACTGCTGCATCGCATGTTCGACGGCTCGCCTTACACGACCTTGCTGATCCACGATGGATCGATTCCGGCGCCGGCGGAAGACTATACCGTTGTCGAGCACGTCGATGACTGGCTTGGCGAAGGAGGCGACCTTCCAGGGCGTTACAATCGCCTTGGCGCGATGCTGTCGAACTCCGACCGCGTGATCGTTGCCTGTGCTCCTGAACGGCGCGGCGCGATCGTTCATACTCTCAAGGGCTCGAACGTGCGAAGCGAGGTGCTCGTGCCCGAACTGTCCGAGCTTGCGCCGCTGGCGGTCTCGAACAGCGGCGATGTTACAACATTGATCGTCGCGCAAGGACCGCTTTCTCCCTTCGATCAATTCGTGAAGCGCTGTTTTGACCTCGGTATCGTGTTCGTCGCTCTGCCTGTCGCATTGCCGGTCATGCTGATCGCGGCGCTCGCGATCCGGCTGGAAAGTCCCGGCTCCATTTTCTTCGTGCAGTCGCGGATGGGAAAGGACAATCGCGTGTTCCGCATGCTCAAGTTTCGTAGCATGCGGATCGAGCTCGCCGATGCTTCCGCGGATCGTCTGGTTACGCGCGATGACGAGCGGGTTACGCGCGTTGGCCGGTTCATCCGGCGCACGAGCATCGACGAATTGCCACAACTCATCAATGTCCTTGCCGGCACCATGAGCATCGTCGGTCCTCGGCCCCATGCGCTTGGGGCGAAGGCAGCGACAAAGCTCTATTGGGAGGTCGACGAGCGGTACTGGTACCGTCATGCGGTCAAGCCTGGCCTGACGGGCCTGGCCCAGGTGCGCGGCCATCGCGGGAACACCGAGCACGAAATGGACCTCACAGATCGCCTGCATGCGGACCTCGAATATCTCAGCGGCTGGTCGCTCTTGCGAGACATGTCGATTCTCGCACGCACCCTGCAGGTTGTCGCCTCGAACAAGGCGTACTGATCGCGGAAGGCTCCCATGCACTTGGCTCGGATTGAAAGCCTTCCGTCGGCGCGTCACGGAAGTTCTGGAATGCGTTTGGCTAAACGAATGGCCGCTTGCAGATATGGGCTGCGGGTCGCCTTGTCGATTTCGCGTTGCGCCTCGCCGGGATGGAAGCCTTGGTTGGCAAGACTGAGCAGGAGTTCGTCGCGGTTGGCTCCCAGGGCGAGATTTTCAGCGATCCAGGCTCGCCAGCCATCATCCATTTTGCAAAACCTGGATGGAGGGATCGCCCTGAATGGCGGCGGTTGTTCATTGATCCTTGCCTTGTCTTGCGAGGGAAGCAGCCATTGTGCGAGGATCTTGTCGATCAGTTTGTTGTGTATGAGCCATTCCACGATCGCGTGGCCCGCCTCGGCGATAGTGTGAACGTGAACCCCCTGGATTGCCCGAAACCGCGCCGCGTGCAGCGAATCGAGATTGATGAGGGCTGGATCCGCTTCAGGTCCCGTGCCGTAGACCAGATGCGTCGTCGGCAGACGCGGCAGGGACGCGTGCGCGGCGACAACTACGATGGCCGGTTGAGCGGCGACTATGATGGCCGGTAGGATCGGTTGT
>NZ_JARESE010000050.1:0-167500 GCF_029076845.1 Novosphingobium album (ex Liu et al. 2023) | reverse complement strand
ATCCCGGCGGTCGAATCGCGCCTGCCCGCGGGGCCCCGGGATCATGGTTTGTTTACCCTGTTCGCGTAGGGCCCAAGGCTCGGGACGTATGACGAAAACCCTAGGAAATCCGGGACAAAACGCAGGCATGACGATACCGGCGATCAGCGTTGCAATGAGCGTCTACAATGGCGAGCGCTTCCTTGCCGAATCCATCGAGAGCGTGCTCGCGCAGGGATTCGGCGATTTCGAATTCCTGATTCTCGATGATGGCTCGCGCGATGCCACCCCGGACATCGTGCACCACTATGCGGATCGCGATTCCCGCATCCGCCCGATCATCCGCGAGAACCGTGGCCTGATCGCCAGCCTCAACGAGATGCTGGCCCGCGCCCGCGCGCCGATCATCGCGCGCATGGACGCGGACGACATCTGCCGGCCGCAGCGCTTCGAGAAGCAGATCGCCTTCCTGGCCGATCATCCCGACTACGGCGTGGTCGGCACCTGGACCGAGGACATCGACGAGGCCGGCGCCCCCTATTCGCTTTCGGGCAACGATCACCCGACCAGCCACGAAGGCTTCCTTCGCGCGATCGAGACCGGATCGCCACTGATCTGCCATCCCGCCGCGATGTTCCGGCGCGAGGTCGTGCGGTCGGTCGGCGATTATCACGCCGCCTTCCGCCACTGCGAGGACTACGACCTGTGGCTGCGCCTCGCGAGCGTGACCAAGCTGTGCAGCATTCCCGAACGGCTGATGCGCTACCGCCATTACGAAAACCAGGTTTCCAGCCGGCACGCCACCGAACAGCAGATCGGCGCCGCCGTTTCCTACCTTGCCTATCGCGAGCGCCTTGCCGGGCGCCCGGACCCGACCGCGAATCTGGAGCGGCTGCCCCCCATCGACGAGCTCGACGCGCTGTTCGGCCGCGAGGGCATCGCCCGCCAAGTGCGCGCCAGAGTCGCGCCCGGCCTGCTCTATTCGCGTGCCAGCCTGCGCGATGACGGTTTCGACCTGCTCTGCCGCTATCTGCGCGAGGGCGGGCGGCGCGACGGGATGTGGCGCGTCGTCGCCCGGCTCGTGCGCTTCGGCGAGCCGGTGCGCGCGGCGCGGCTGGCCGCCACGCTGGCCATGGGCTGAACCGCATGGACACGTCCCCACCGCCGCCCGAAGCGCCCCGGCCACCCGCTGAGGAGACGGCGATGAGCGTGCGCGGCGCGGCGGTCTGGGCCATGGTGGCGCAATACGCCTCCTTCGCCATCCAGTTCGCCAGCTCGGTGATCATCTCGCGCTTCTTCATGGCGCCGGCGGAAGTCGGGCTGTTCTCGATCGCGCTGGCGGCGGCGCTGCTGGTCGCGATCCTGCAGGACTTCGGGCTGTCACGCTATATCTCCGGGCTCGCCGAGCTGGATCGGGACGAAGTGCGCCGCTGCAGTTCGGTGGCGCTGCTGTTCTCGCTCGCCATCGCGGCCGCCATCGCCGCGCTCGCCTGGCCGATGGCCGCGACCTACCGGCAGCCAGATCTCGGCCCGATCCTCGCGATCATCGCGGCGAGCTATCTGTTCCTGCCGCTTTCGGTCGTGCCGATGGCGCTGATGGCCCGGACCATGCAGTTCCACCGGCTTGCCGCCGTCAATGTCGGCGCGGCGGCGATCCAGGCCGGCGTCGCGCTGACGCTCGCCGCGCTGGGCTTTTCGTCCTTCGCGCTGGCCTGGGCCACGGTTGCGGCGGGCATCGGGCGCGGCCTGATCGCGCAGGCGCTGCGCCCCGCCCCGCCCTGGCCGCTGCGCTTCGACAGCCTGCGCGAAGTGCTGAGCTTCGGCACGCGTTCCAGCGTGCTCTATCTGTCCGGCGCGCTCGGCACGCGCACGCCGGACCTCATCGTCGGCAAGCTGCTGACGCTGACCGCCGTCGGCCTCTACAGCCGCGCCACGAGCCTTTCCGACCAGTTCCGCCAATTGATCTCGGGCGCCATCGGCAGCGTGATGTATCCCGCCTTCGCGCGTATGCGGGACCGGGGCGAGCCGCTCGGCCCCGCTTACCTGCGGGTCTGCGCCGGCTATTCGGCGGTGATCTGGCCGGGGATGACCGGGCTGGCGCTGGCGTCAGAGCCGATCGTGCGGCTGCTCTATGGCGAGCTGTGGATGGGCGTGGCGCCGCTGCTGGCGATGATCGCGCTTACCGAGCTGATGCTCGTCGCGCTGCCGCTGGTGATCGACTTGCCGATCCTGCTGGGCAAGCTCAACCGGCTGCTGGCGCTCAACCTGGTCGATACGCTGCTGTCGATATCGCTGCTCGCGATCGGCTGCCTGTGGGGCGTCGAAGGCGCGGCGGCTTCGCGGCTGATCTACGGCGCGGCGTGGCTGTGCCTCTATGCGCGCTTCATCCACCGCCTCGTCGGCTTCGACGCGCGGGCGCTGCTGGCGATCTATGCGCGCAGCGGCGCGGCCACGCTGGTGGCGGTAACGCCGCTGGCGCTGGCCTATCTCTTCTGGATGCCGCCCGCGACGATCACGTTTCCCGTACTCCTGGTCGCGGTGGCGCTGGGCGTGGCCGGCTGGTTCGCGACGCTGTTCATCGTCCGCCACCCGGCGCTCGACGACTTGCTGGGGCTCGCCGCCTCGCTGCCGGTGATACGCGTCATCGGCCGGCGGCTGGCCGCGCTGCACTGACCGGGGCCCGGGCGATGCGGATGGCCTACCTGATCCTGGCGCACGAGAACGCAGCGCAGCTGGACGCGCTGCTGTCCGTGCTGGTGCCGCCGGCATCGCCCGACGTGGCCATCGTCCATGCCGACAAGCGATCGGCGCTGTGGCAGGCGCTGCGCCGGCGGCCGGCCGATCCGTCCGGGCGCGTGCGCGTGATCGCCGATCCGGTCGCGGTGCGCTGGGGCCACATGAGCCAGGTGGAGGCGATCGCCCGGCTGGTGCGCGATGCCGCCGGCACCGGCTGCGACTATGCCCACCTGATCAGCGGGGCGGACTGGCCCGCCGTGACGCGCGCCGACCTGGCAGCGCAGCTCGCCAGCAGCGGCGGGCTCTGCCATGTCGAGGCCATCCCCGGCCATCACGAGGAGCGGATGGAAACGTTCCGCTTCGATACGCCCTGGCTGCGGCTCGATCCCCGGCGCGATGCCCGCGCCTATGCGGTGACGTGGGAGCTGCGCCGCCTGGCCCGCTGGCTCGATGCGGCACGCGCGGCGATCGGCGCGCGCCGATCGCTGCCTTACGGGCGCTGGCACTACGGCTCGCAATGGTGGTCGCTGCCGGCCGACGCGCTGGCGCTGCTGGCGCGCGAGTTGCCGCGCCTCCTGGCCTCGACGCGGCTGTGGGGCACGGTCTGTTCGGACGAGCACGTCGTGCCCACGATCATCGCCCAGGCCTTTCCGGCAAGGCTGGCCGGCCACCGCCGCTTCATCCGTTTCCCACCCGGCCAGTCGAGCCCGCGCCTGCTCGATGCGGGCGACCGCCACGCCATCGCCGAGAGCGAGGCCTGGTTCATCCGCAAGGTCGCGACCGCGCACGATCCTTTCTTCCTGACCATGCCGGCGGCAATAACCCTGCCCGAACCGATCTCGGTTCGTGACGAAAGCATCTTCAGGGTGTAATCTGCGCTCTCCCCCGGCCACGATGCCACGTGGGAGGGAGAGAACCGATGTCGGGAATTGCCGCAGCGCTTGCCTTGCTGATCGCCGACCCCGTGATTCTGGGCGCCGATCAGGTGCCGCTGACCGGGGAAAGCGAGCCGCAGGACATCATCCAGACGCGCGACGACGGGCACGAACGGATGACCGTTCCCGTCGCGGTCGAAGGCAGCGGACCATACCGTTTCCTGATCGACACCGGATCGCAGCGCACCATCGTCTCGAGCGCGCTGGCCAGCAATCTCAAGCTGGCGCCCGGGCCGACCGTGCGGGTGATCGGCATCGCCGGATCGGACCATGTCGCCACCGCGCAAGTCGGGCAGATGGCCTTTGGCGAACAGACGCTGTTCGGCCTCACCGTGCCGCTGCTGGAAGACCAGCACATGGGCGCTGACGGCATCGTCGGCACCGACAGCCTGCAGGACCGGCGCGTGCTGCTCGATTTCGCGCGCGATACCATCGCCATCGGCGATGCCAGGACGCTGGGCGGCAATCGCGGCTATGAGATCGTGGTGCGCGCGCGGCGCAAGTCGGGCCAGCTCATCATGACCGACGCGATGATCGACGGGGTCCGCACCAACGTGGTGATCGATACCGGCGCCAGCGTCACGGTGGCCAACCGGGCCTTGCAGCGCGCGCTGCGCGAGAAGCGGTTCGGGCAGGCGACGCTGGCCAGCGTCACCGGCCAGACGCTGGTGGCCGACGTCGGCTTCGCGCGCGAGCTGCGGATCGCCGGTCTCAACATCAACAACATCCTGCTGGCCTTCGCCGATACCCCCGCTTTCGCCCAGCTCGATCTGGAAAAGCGCCCCGCGATCTTCCTGGGGATGCGCGAACTGCGCGCGTTCAACCGCGTCGCGATCGATTTCGATACGCGCCGGGTGATGTTCGACGTCGAGAAATCGACGCCGAGAATACCGCCCCTGGATTTCTGACGGATAAGACGCGCGCCCGAAATCCGGCCTGGGACGCATGGCCGCGCCGGCCTGCCTTTCGCTTTTCCGCGCGCGGCTTACATTAAGGGCCATGCCACCCGAAACCGTCGCCCCCAATCCGAACGCCCGCCATGACGGCTGGCACACGGTCGCCCGCTTCCTGCCCTACCTCTGGCCGGCCGACAACGCGGGGCTGCGCGCGCGAGTCGCCATATCGGTCGGGCTGATCCTGGCGGCCAAGGGCATCACGCTGGCCCTGCCTTTTTTCTACAAGCGCGCGGTCGATACGATGACCGTGGGCGGCGGGCCGGTGCTCACCGTCGCGCTGGCCTTCGTGCTGGCCTATGCGCTGGGCCGCTTCGCCTCGGTGCTGTTCGAGAACCTGCGCAACATCGTGTTCGAGCGAGTCGGGCAGGAAGCGACGCGCGCGCTGGCCGAGGACGTGTTCGGCCGGCTGCACCAGCTCAGCCTGCGCTTCCACCTGGGCCGCCGCACCGGCGAAGTGACCAAGGTGGTCGAACGCGGAACCAAGAGCATCGACGTGATGCTCTATTTCCTGCTGTTCAACCTGGCGCCCACGGTGATCGAGCTGATCGCGGTGGCGGTGATCTTCTATTTCCACTTCGGCCTGGGGCTGGTCGTCGCCACGGCCGTTTCCGTGATCGCCTATGCCGCGATCACGCGCTGGATCACCGAATGGCGTTCCAAGCTGCGCGAGAAGATGAACCGGCTCGACGGGCAGGCGCTGTCGCGCGCGGTCGATTCGCTGCTCAATTACGAGACGGTGAAATACTTCAACGCCGAATCGCGCGAGATCGCGCGCTATTCGCAAGCGACCAGCGCCTATGCCAAGGCGGCGGTGACGTCGGAGAACTCGCTGGGCCTGCTCAACATCGCGCAGGCGGTGATCGTCAACCTGCTGATGGCGGGCGCGATGGGCTATACCGTGTGGGGCTGGTCGCAAGGGCGGATGAGCGTGGGCGATCTCGTCTTCGTCAACACGTACCTGACGCAGCTTTTCCGCCCGCTTGACATGCTGGGCACCGTCTATCGCACGATCCGGCAAGGGCTGATCGACATGGCCGAGATGTTCCGGCTGATGGATACCGATGTCGAAGTGAGGGATGCGCCCGGCGCCCCCGCGCTCGTCATCGCGCGGCCGAGCGTCGCCTTCGAGGACGTGGTGTTCGGCTATGAGCCGGACCGCACGATCCTGCACGGCCTGTCGTTCGAAGTGCCGGCGGGGCAGCATTTCGCCATTGTCGGCCCGTCGGGCGCGGGCAAGTCCACCATCGCGCGGCTGCTGTTCCGCTTCTACGATCCGCAATCCGGCCGCATCCTGATCGACGGGCAGGATATCCGCGCGGTGACGCAAGCCTCGCTGCGCGCGCAGATCGGCATCGTCCCGCAGGACTCGGTACTGTTCAACGAATCGATCGGCTACAACATCGCCTATGGCCGCGACTGCGCGAGCGCGGCCGATGTCGAGGCGGCCGCGCAGGGTGCCGCGCTGATGGGGCTGATCGAGCGCTTGCCGCAAGGCTTCGATACCGAAGTGGGCGAACGCGGCCTGAAGCTTTCGGGCGGCGAGAAGCAGCGCGTCGCCATCGCGCGCACGCTGGTCAAGAACCCGCCGATCCTGCTGCTCGACGAAGCGACCAGCGCGCTCGACACCCGCACCGAGCAGGACATCCTGGCCACGCTGCACCGTGTTTCGGCCAACCGCACCAGCATCTCGATCGCGCACCGGCTCTCCACCGTGGCGGACGCCGATCGCATCCTGGTCCTGCAGGATGGCCGGCTTGCCGAAAGCGGCAGCCATGCCGCGCTGCTGCGCCGCGATGGACTTTATGCCGAAATGTGGGCACGGCAGGCAGCGGACGCGGAAGAACTCGGCGAAGCGGCCGAATAAGGGCCCAAGCTCGGGCCAGAGCGCCGGATAAAGGTAAAATACGTGTCACGACTGATTCTGGCCACGGCGCTGATCGCGCTGGCGGTGTCCGCCTGTGACCAGGCCGATCCCTTCGGGGAGACCACCGGCCCCGCATCGCAGGCGCCCGGCCCCGCGCCGACCGACAACGGCATCGTCACCCGAAGCGGCGAGGGGCACTGCTCCGACGATGGCCCGCGCCTGGCCGGCAGCGGCATCTGCGTGAGCCGCGCGGTCAATTACATGGACTATCCGGCCGCCGAGGTGCCCACGCCGCCGGGCTGCGCATGGGTGGTCAACGAAACCGCGCTGCCCGATGAAGAATGGCTGATCTACCGCGCGCTGAGCTGCAAGGGCGTGACCACCACGCTCGCCTTCTCGGGCGGCAAGCGGCGCGCCCAGCTGACTTACGTGAAATCGGCGCTGGCCGGCGATGCCCGCAAGAACGAACGCGCCGCCAGCGTGATCGGGGCCGATCCCGACGCGAAGAACGCGATTCGCAATTTCGCCCGCGCCGCGATCGGCAACCCGGCGCAGGCGCGCGATTGCGACGTCCGCCCCGCCGGTGTCGAGGGCTGGCCCGCCGATGCGCTGGTGGTGGATGTCAGCACCGCCGCAGGCGCCACCGCCGATGGCCCCCGCGCCGCTTGCGGCCCTTATGGGCTGGACGAAGACGCGATGTCGTTCTGGCGCCCGATCGGCGAGATGGCGGTGTTCTTCACGCTGGGGCAGGATGCGATGGAAGTCGAGCCCGGCTCCTTCGCGATTGTCGAAGCGGAGCGGAAGGAACCGAAGTAAGGGCCCGGCGCGAGGCGCCAGGCCGCGAATCTCAGGACTTCACGACGTCCGCGTCCTTCCACACCACGGCCTGCGCCGCCTTCATGCAGTTTTCGGCCGTGTCCCAGCTGATCGTGGGCGAGCCATAGAGCCGCCAGCCCTGTTCCAGCGCTTCGGACACCCGCTCGCAAAAGGCGCGGTCGTCCTTGCCGGTAAGCAGGCGGTACACGGGGCGATCGTCGGGCGGGATGGACATGGGAGAGGTCTAGCGCGTTGGCGCCCCTCCCCCAAGTATCAAAGGATATACTTCGACAAGTCGCTGTCACCCGCCAGGCTCGCCAGCCGGTCGCGCACATAGGCCGCGTCGATCGTCACGGTTTCGCCCACACGGTCCTCGGCCTCGAAGCTCAGCTCTTCCAGCAGCTTTTCCATCACCGTCTGCAAGCGGCGCGCGCCGATGTTCTCGACGCTTTCGTTCACTTGCGCGGCGATCCGGGCGACTTCGCGCACCGCGTCGGCGCCGAATTCCACCGTCACTTGCTCGGTGCCGAGCAGCGCCTTGTACTGCGCCACCAGGTTCGCGCGGGTCTCGGAAAGAATCCGCACGAAGTCCTCCTCGCTCAGCGCCTTCAGCTCGACGCGGATCGGCAGGCGGCCCTGCAGTTCGGGCAGCATGTCCGAAGGCTTGGCGATATGGAACGCGCCGCTAGCGATGAACAGCACATGGTCGGTCTTCATCGGGCCGTACTTGGTCGAAACCGTGGTGCCCTCGATCAGCGGCAGCAGATCGCGCTGCACGCCCTCGCGGCTGACCGAGCCACCGCGCACGTCGGACACCGCGATCTTGTCGATCTCGTCAAGAAAGACGATGCCGTTGGTCTCGGCATTGGCCAGCGCGACGCGCGCGACATCGTCCTGGTCCATGCGCTTTTCGGATTCCTCCTCCAGCAGCTTTTCCCAGGCTTCAGGCACGCGCAGCTTGCGGCGCTTGAGCTTCTGCTGGCCGAAGGCCTTGCCCATGATGTCCGACAGGTTGATCATGCCGACCGAGCCGCCCATGCCGGGGATCTCCATCGGCATGGAGGGGCTGTCCTCCACCTCGATCTCCACCTCGGTCGCGTCCATCGAGCGATCGCGGATGCGCGCGCGGAAGCTCTCGCGCGTGGCTTCGGAGGCATTGTCGCCCACCAGCGCGTTGAGCAGGCGCTCCATCGCCGCCTTGGACGCGGCGTCCTTCACCGATTCGCGGCGCCGGTCCTTTTCCAGCCGGATCGCTTCCTCGACCAGATCGCGCGCGATCTGCTCGACATCGCGGCCGACATAGCCGACCTCGGTGAACTTGGTGGCTTCCACCTTGACGAAGGGCGCGTCGGCCAGCCGGGCGAGGCGGCGGCTGATCTCGGTCTTGCCGCAGCCGGTGGGGCCGATCATCAGGATGTTCTTGGGCGTCACTTCGTCGCGCAAGTCATCGGACAGGCGCTGGCGGCGCCAGCGATTGCGCAACGCCACGGCGACCGCGCGCTTGGCCTCGGTCTGGCCGATGATGTGCTCGTCGAGCGCGGCGACGATCGCCTTGGGAGTCAGGTTGTCGTTCATTCTTTTCTCGATGCTCTCTCCCCGGCCAGGGGAGAGATACGCAGACTTTCCCGCATCGCGGGCCAGTCGAAGTTGAGAGGGGGGCGGCTTGGCGCGTTCCCCTCTCCCAACCCTCTCCCCTGAAGGGGCGAGGGCTTTATCGGGTCAAACCGTTTCCACGGTCACGCGGTCGTTGGTGAAGACGCAGACTTCGGCCGCCACCTGCATCGCGCGGCGCGCGATCCGTTCGGCATCGTCCTCGTAATCGGTCAGCGCGCGCGCGGCGGACAGCGCATAGTTGCCGCCAGAGCCGATCGCGGCGATGCCGCCTTCGGGCTCCAGCACGTCGCCATTGCCGGTGATGACCAGCATCGTCTCTGCATCGGCGACGATCATCAGCGCTTCCAGATTGCGCAAGTACTTGTCGGTGCGCCAGTCCTTGGCGAGTTCCACCGCCGCGCGGGTCAATTGCCCGGAATACTGCTCCAGCTTCTTTTCCAGCCGCTCGAACAGCGTGAAGGCATCGGCGGTGGCGCCGGCGAAACCGGCGATCACCGACTCGCCCTTGCCGATGCGGCGCACCTTGCGCGCGTTGGGCTTCATCACCGTGTTGCCCATCGTGACCTGCCCGTCACCGGCGATGACGGTCCTGCCGCCCTTCTTCACGCCGATGATGGTGGTTCCGTGCCACTGGAGAAGGCCGTGGCTCGCCCCGTTGTTATCCATGCGCGGGATATATGCCGCGCCGAGCGCGGTTCAAGCCGGGGCGGCCCAGGTCTTGACCCCGGATCCTGACGCTAGCTTCCGTTCGGCCCCGGCCCGGTCGGCGTCTGGCCCATGCCGCCGGCCCCCACCGAGCCGACATTGCCGAACAGATCCTCAAGGAAGCTGCGATGGCGGCCCAGCGTCGGCGTCTTGTCGCCTTCAGGGCCGATCCGCGCGACCTGCTCCACGCCGCGCTTGTCGACCCCGGTGACATTGCCGGCCGGATCGAAGCGCACGCGCATCACCATCTGCGAGGCGGTGCGCGGCCGGCTGAACGGCGGCGTGCGGACGTTCTGCGAAACGTAGTACCAGTCCTGCTGGCCGAACTGGCTGACGAAAGTGGGGCGGCCCAGCGTGCGTTCCACCGAGGTGCGATTGTCGATGCCCGGCTGGACCGCGTCGATCAGCATGGAATCGACGATATAGCCGCGATGGTCCCGGATGGAGGTGCAGCCGCCGGCCAGCACCGCAAGCCCCAGCGCCAGGCCCGCCGCCCATGCCTTTTGACCGTTGATGCGCATCCGAATACTCCAAACCCGGCGCGCGCCCCCGAATGACCATATTGGGAATGGCCATATTGCCAGAGGGTACGCCGCCCATATATCGGCATGGAGCCTTAGGGCCCCGTGCCGCCTCGCGCAATGGCGTTGGGGCCGCCCGATTGAATTGCCGCTGAACGAAAGGTCGCCCATCCCCGTGACATTCCTGACTCGCCTCTTCGCCAAGCGTGACGACCGCGCGACGGTCCGCCCGCTGTGGCATCGCACGGTGGAGATCGCGCGCGAGAAAGCCTGGTATGCCGAATGCGGCGTGGCCGATACGGTGCCCGGCCGGTTCGACGCGGTGACGCTGGTGCTGGCGCTGGTGATGCTGCGCATGGAGCGCGACAAGACGCTGATCGCCCATTCAGTGCGGCTGACCGAGCTGTTCGTTGACGATATGGACGGCCAGTTGCGCCAGAGCGGCGTGGGCGATCTCGTGGTCGGCAAGCGCATGGGCAAGCTGATGGGCGTGCTGGGCGGGCGCATCGGCGTGCTGCGCGAAGCGCTGGCGCAAGGCCGCGAGGCGCTGGTGCCGGTGCTCGAACGCAATGTCACGCTGATCGCGGGCGCGGACAAGGACAGGCTGGCCGCCGCGGTGCTGGCCCTGGCCGGCCAGCTTGACGCGGCGAGCGACGAGGATCTGCTGGCCGCAAGGATCGCGCGGTGACGACGCCCGAATTCTCGCGCCCGATCGATATCCGGCAGGCCGACGGCAAGGACATGCATATCGCGGCCGATGCCTCCGAACGCGCGGCGCTGGCCCGGCGCTTCGGGCTGGTGCGGATCGATCGGCTGGAAGCCCGGGTCTCGCTGTCGCGGCGCGACCGCACGGTCGATGCCACGGGCCGGCTCAGCGCCGACATCGTCCAGAGCTGCGCGGTCTCGGCCGAGGATCTGCCCGTCGCGGTGGCGGAGGACTTCGCCTTCCGCTTCGTGCCCGAGGCAAGCGGCCACCTGCCGGACGAGGAAATCGAGCTGGATGCCGAGGACTGCGACGAGATCGAATATGCCGGCACCCATTGCGACATCGGCGAAGCCGTCGCGCAAAGCCTGGCACTGGCGATCGACCCGTTCCTGACCGGGCCGAACGCGGACGAAGCCCGGCGCAAGGCCGGCATCGTCGCCCCGGAAGACAACAGCCCGTTCGCGGTGCTCAAGGGATTGCAGCCGAAGGAATAGGGCGCGCGGAGCGGGTTTACTGATGCGCCATCGGCGCATGGCGGCACCTGCCCCCGCCCGGCCTCCCACAGCGTGTCATTCCGATGGGACGCCGGGTGGGGGCGCGGGCCGGTGCCGCCAGGAAATGCGCTCTTCCGCGCATTTCCCGACAACCTCTCAGAACGGGATATCGTCGTCCAGGTCGTCGCCAAGGCCGCCACCGCCGCCGGTGCGGCCCCAGTCGCCGCCACCTGACGAGGAACCGCCCGCGCCGCCGGACGAACCGCTCGAACCGCCCCAGTCGTCACCGCCCGAGGAACGGCCACCGCCGCCGCCAAAGCCGCCACGCGCGCCGCCGCCCCCGCCGGCACCACCGGCACCGGGCGCGCCGTCCAGCATGGTCAGCACACCGCCGATGCCGCCGACCGAGATTTCGGTGGTATAGCGATCCTGGCCGGACTGGTCCTGCCATTTGCGAGTGCGCAGCTGGCCTTCGATATAGACCTTGGAACCCTTGCGCAGGTAACGCTCGGCCACGCCGACCAGCCCGTCGGACTGCAGCACCACGGTGTGCCACTCGGTGCGCTCCTTGCGCTCGCCGGTCTGGCGGTCCTTCCAGCTTTCCGACGTGGCGATCCGCAAGTTGGCGATGCGCCCGCCGTTCTGGAACGACTTCACCTCGGGATCGGCGCCGAGATTGCCGATAAGAATGACCTTGTTGACGCTGCCTGCCATGAATTCCTCTCTTCGCGGGAACCTACAATCCGAGCGCGACCGCGCTCCAGTAGGTGATTCCGGCGAAGATATAGGCGAGCCCGAACAGGTAAGCCAACATGAACGCCGGCCATTTCCACCCATTCGTTTCGCGGCGGGTGACGGCGATGGTCGACATGCACTGCGGCGCGAAGACGAACCAGGCCAGGAAGGCCAGCGCGGTCGGCAGGCTCCAGCTCGCCTTGAGCCGGTCGGTCAGCGCCATCGCCTGCGCGTTCTCGTCGTCGTTCGAAACGGCATAGCTGGTCGCGAGCGAGGACACCGCCACTTCGCGGGCGGCCATCGCCGGGATCAGCGACAGCGCGATATCGCGGTTGAAGCCGATCGGCCGCACCACCACGGCCAGGCCATTGGCGAGATGCCCGGCGATCGAGGCGTCGACCTGGTCCTGCCCCGGCTCGGCGCGCGGGAAGTTGAGCAGGATCCAGAGCACCACCGTCACCGTGAAGATGATCGTGCCGGCGCGGCGCAGGAAGATCCACGCGCGCTGCCACAGGCCGATCGCCAGATCGCGCAGGCGCGGAAGCTGGTACTTGGGCAGTTCCATGATGAAGCCGCTGGCCGCGCCTTTGGTCAGCGAACGGCGCAGCACCAGCGCCGCCAGCATCGCGCCGACGATGCCGATCACATAGAGCCCGAACAGCACCAGCCCCTGCAGGCCGATGCCCAGTCCGACCGTGCGCTGGGGAATGAAGGCGGCGATGATCACCGCATAGACGGGCAGCCGCGCCGAACAGGTCATCAGCGGAGCGATCAGGATCGTGGTCAGCCGGTCCCTGGGATCGGCGATGCTGCGCGTCGCCATGATGCCCGGAATGGCGCAGGCGAAGCTGGACAGCAGCGGGATGAAGCTGCGGCCCGACAGGCCGACGCCGGCCATCATCCGGTCCATCAGGAAAGCCGCGCGCGCCATGTAGCCGGACGCTTCCATCGCCAAGATGAAGGCGAACAGGATGATGATCTGCGGCAGGAACACCACGACCGAACCGACGCCGGCCAGGATGCCGTCGGTCAAGAGATCGCGCGCGAGGCTGGGCGGGACGATCTCGAGCACGACGCCGGTGAGCCAGCCGACGGCAGCTTCCAGCGCATCGGCGAACGGCGTCGCCCAGGCGAACACCGCCTGGAACACCACGAACAGCAGCGCGAACAGGATCAGCGGCCCCACCCAGGGATGGAGCAGCAGCCGATCGAGCCGGGCGTGCAGCCGGTGGCGCTTCGATTCGGACAGGATCGCGCCTTCGGCCATCGCATGGGCGGCCACGCGCCGCTCGGTCAGCCCCAGCGCGGTCTGCCCCGGCCCCGGATGGCGCGTTTCCGCCTGGGCCAGCGCTTCGGCCAGCTCGGCCAGGCCGCGCCGGCGCACCGCCACGGTGGGCACCACGCGCACGCCCAGTTCCTCTTCGAGAATCGTGGGATCGAGCACCAGCCCGTCCCGCTCGGCCAGATCGACCATGTTGAGCGCGACGACGGTGGGCTTGCCCAGCGCGATCACTTCCTGCGCGAAGACCAGGTGCTGTTCGAGGTTCGAGGCATCGAGCACCACCACCAGCGCATCCGGCTCCGCCTCTCCCACGAACTGGCCGCGAATGACCTTGCTGGTCACTTCCTCGTCCGGGCTGGTGGGATCGAGCGCATAGGCGCCGGGCAGGTCGGTCATCTCCACCGGCTCGCCTGTGGGCAGCACCATCCGGCCCGATTTGCGCTCCACCGTGACGCCCGGATAATTGGCGATCTTCTGCCGCGCGCCGGTGAGCGCGTTGAACAGCGCGCTCTTGCCCGCATTCGGATTGCCGACGAGGGCGACCTTGCGCTGGCGGCTCACAGCTCTTCCACCTGCATCGCGGCGGCGTGGGCGCGGCGCAGCGCCACCGTCATCCGCCCGACCGCGACCGCGATCGGATCGCGCCCGCCGAACACGCCGCGATGCGAGACCGAGACCTTGGCCCCTTCCTCCAGCCCGAGCGCGCGCAGGCGGCCAGCCTCCTCCTGCACGAGACTCGGCCAGTCAACGGCAACGATACGGGCGGGCCGATCGGCGGGAAGCATATCGAGAGTCATGGGAATCGCGCTGCCAGATTACACGGGGCCTTGCAACTAATTCGCAATAACCCATGCGGCCGTCATTGATGGGCGTCAATTCGCCGGATAGCGCAGCCGGCCCAGGAAACGCGCCATGCTGAAGCGCTCTTCAGGCCGGCGCAGCAGCGCGGCCTTGGTCTTTTCGAACCGCATGATCCCCGCGATCCGCCGGTCGAGGAAGGCCCATGTCTCGGCCTTGCCCTCGCTCTCGTCGCTGGCGAACACGCTCAGCGTCGCGGCGTAGATCGCAGCCAGGATCGCGCGCTTGGTATAGTGGTTGTAATCGGTGGCGGTATCGCCCGCGAGCCGCCACATGCGATCGGCGCTGCGCCAGCCGAGCCGGGCCGCCCGCGCCGCGTTGCGCGGCAGCGCCATCGTCGCCAGCGCGCGCGAAAGCGCTTCCTCCAGCCCGATCTGCGCATCGAGCCGAAACCGCACCAGCCGGCGGATCCGTTCGCGCACCGGCAGCGTGGCCAGCTGTTCGGGCGGAAAGGCGATCGCCATCGCGACATCGAGGTGGCCGATCCACGCCCCGATCATCTCCATCGCGCCACCCCGGAAGGCATAGGCGGCGACATCGGCATCGACGCCGGTGGCATCGGCCGCCTGCTTCACCGCGTCCGCGCTCCAGCCGTCGAACACGGCGGCGGCGGCGATCGCGGGCGCGAGGCGTTCGCGGATCGCGTCCAGCGTCCGATCCTCGCGCGGCTGGCTTTCCCCCGGCGCCATCGGCCTAGAACACCGGGCCGTAAGTTGCTTGCGAGGCCGCCTTGGCGCCCTTCTTCGCGTATGTGTCGATCGCCTGGAGCAAGGCGCTGCCCTTGCCGTCCAGCTTGGCATAGTCGCGCGCGCTGCGGCCCGAATTGTCCGCCCGGTCAGGATCGGCGCCGGCTTCGAGCAGGATGCGCATCAGTGCGGTATCGCGCTGGTGCACCGCGCTGATCAGCGGCGTTTCGCCAGCGTTGTTCGTCTCGTCCAGCTTGGCCTTGCGGCCCACGAGGTATTCCACCCCTTCGCGCCAGCCCAGGCTCGTGGCGATCTGCAGCGGCGTCTGCCCGCGCCCGTCGCGCGCGTTGACGTTGGCCCCGCGCCCGGCGAGATATTGCAGCCAGGTCAGGTCGCGCCGCTGCGTGACGATGTGCAACGCGGTTTCCCCGTTCGACACGTCGCGCGTGTTGATGATCGTGGTGCCCGGCTCGTTGAGCGCGTCCTCCACCTTCTGCCCCTCTTTCTTGCGCACCGCGTCGAGGAACTTGTACCCGTCGGAAAACTGGGCCTGCGCCGGGCTGGCCAGGCACGCCATGCCCACCAGAACCGGCAGGACGACCCGCGCCAGGGCCTTCATCCAGGAAACCCGCCGCATCATCACCTTGCCAACCCTTTCGCCTGTTGCTCACCAGCGCGCACTTCGCCGCGCGGCCACCTTGCATACGGGCGCTTAGCAGAGCATGAACCGCCACGCCATGACCTACCACCGCACTCTTGCCGCGCTGCTGCTGCCCCTGCTGCCGCTTGCGCTCACCGCCTGCGGATCGGGCGGCGCGCCCACCGCCCCGGCCCAGCGCCCCCCGCTCGAAGGCGCCGCGATCGGCGGACCGTTCACGCTGGTCGACAAGGATGGCAAGACGGTGCGCTGGCAGGATTTCGCCGGAAAATACCGCATCGTCTATTTCGGCTACACCTTCTGCCCGGATGCCTGCCCGTTCGATGTCCAGGCCATGATGATGGGCTTCAACCGCTTTGCCCAGGCGCATCCCGGCGAGGCGGCGAAAGTCCAGCCGATCTTCATCTCGATCGATCCGCGGCGCGATACGCCCGCGGTGGTCGGCCAGTGGACCGCGGCCTTCTCGCCGCGCCTGCTGGGGCTCACCGGCACGCCCGAGCAAGTCGCCGGCGCGGCCAAGGCCTTCGCCGTCTATTACGCCAAGGGCAAGGACACCACGGGCGGATACCTGATGGATCACAGCCGCATCGCCTACCTGATGGACCCCGAAGGCAAGCCGCTGGCGATGCTGCCGGTGGACAAGGGCGTTGCCGACAAGGGTGCGGCGGTTGCCGCCGAACTGGAAAAATGGGTGAAGTAGAAACCCCCGCCCCGTTCTGGGAGCGTCCGATCGAACTGCTCGATCGCGCCGAATGGGAAGCGCTGTGCGACGGCTGCGGCCAGTGCTGCCTGCACAAGCTGGAAGATGCCGATACCGGCGAATTCTATAACACCAATGTCGCCTGCAAGCTGCTCGACCTCAGGACCGCGCAATGCAGCGACTATCGCCACCGCCGCACTTACGTGCCCGATTGCATGCGCCTGACCCCGCGCAATGCGGCCAGCCTGGAATGGCTGCCCCGGACATGCGCCTATCGCCTGCGCGCCCATGGCGAGCCCTTGCCCCCATGGCATTACCTGGTGTGCGGAGACCGCGCGGCGGTGCACGCGGCCGGTATCTCGGTGATCGGCAAGGTGGTGAGCGAGACCGTGGCCGGCCCGCTGGAGCACCACATCGTCTGGCCCGGCGAGGATGACGAGGACGAGGACGACGGGGCCCGCGACGAAGCCGGCGAGGCGTGACCGCGATGCTCGAATGGCTGCGCCGCGATCCGCGCGCGGAACCGGCGATCGAGATCGGCGACCGGCGCTTGCCGGTGGTGGTGCGCCGGCTCGCACAGGCCCGGCGCATGACCATGCGGCTGGCGCCCGACGGCAGCGAGGTGCGCATCTCGATCCCGCGCTGGGGCCGCGCCGCCGATGCGCTGGCCTTTGCCGAATCGCGCCGCGAATGGATCGCACGCCAGCTGGCCGCGCTGCCCCGCGCCGAGCCGCTGGGCACGGGCGGCGTGCTGCGCTTCCGGGGCGAGGCGCTGGCGCTGCGCCATGATCCCGCCGCGCCGCGCCGCCCGGTGGTGGAGGCCGGCACGATCCGCATCGGCGGCCCGGAAACCGCGCTCGCCGCGCGCCTGCGCCGCTGGCTGCATGGCGAGGCGCGCGAGCTGCTCGCCGCCGACCTTGCCGAATACTGCGCGCGCGCCGGCCGGCCGGTGTCCGCCCTGGCGCTGTCCAACGCGCAGCGCCGCTGGGGAAGCTGCGCGCCCGACGGCACGATCCGCATCAACTGGCGGCTGATCATGGCACCCGATTTCGTCCGCCGCTCGGTCGTCGCGCATGAAGTGGCCCATCTCGTCCATTTCGATCACTCGCCCGCGTTCCACGCCGCGCTGGCGCGGCTGTTCGAAGGCGACATCGCCGAGGCCAACCACTGGCTGAAGCGCGAGGGGCGCGGGCTTTACCACCCGCTGGGCTAGAGTCCGAGTTCAGCGCTTCAAGCTCCGCGGGCTGGCGCTCCGCCGCGCAAGGCTCTATCTAGCGCGCATGAGCCTCTTCAAACGCTCCGGTTACTGGCAGGACGTCAATCCCACCGGCATGATCGCCGACTTCCGCGAAGTCTGGCGGCAGGCCGGCCGCAACCGCTGGCGCTTCGCCGCGATCTCGGCCGCCTGCACTTTCGCGGTGTTCTACCTGATGAGCACGCAGGAAGCCAAGGCACCGCACCTGCCGCCCAAAGTGACCTATATCACCGTGTTCCCCGCGCACCGCACCGACGCGGAAATCATCGCCTCGAACATCGAGAACCAGAAGCGCAAGGAAGCCTTCGCGCGCGAGCAGGCCAAGCGCGACGAGGAAGTGCGCGCCATCTACAAGTCGATCGGCCGCTGGTCGGGCATGGATGTCGACAAGATCGCGCGCGAAGCCGATGCCGAACGCGCCGCCGAGGAACAGGCCGAGCGCGATGCGATCGCGAAACGGCGCGCGGCGGCCAACGCGGCGCAGCAAAAGGCGCAAGCCGCGCGTGAATGACGATGCCCGCTGGCTGGCCGCCGCCGCCAGCCTGGCCGCGCGCGCCCGTCCGCTGAGCCGCCCCAATCCCGCCGTCGGCGCGATCGTGGTCAGGGACGGCAAGGTTGTCGCGCGGGGCTGGACCCGGCCCGGCGGGCGCCCCCATGCCGAAGCTGTCGCGCTGGCCGCCGCCGGCGAGGCGGCGCGCGGCGCCACGCTCTACGTCACGCTCGAACCTTGCGCGCACCGCTCCGAGCGCGGGCCGGCCTGCGCCGATCTGGTCGCGGCATCGGGGCTGGCCCGCGTCGTCGTCGGCTGCGGCGATCCCGATCCCCGCACCGCCGGCAGCGGCATCGCCCGCATCCGCGCGGCGGGAATCGCGCTCGACCTGCTGGCCTCGCCGCAAGCCGAAGCCAGCCTGTCCGGCTACCTGACGCAAAAGCGCCTTGGCCGCCCCGAAGTCACCCTCAAGCTTGCCATGTCGCTTGACGGCTGCATCGCGCTGGCGAACGGCGAGAGCCAGTGGATCACCGGCGAGGCCGCGCGCGCGCATGTCCACGCGATGCGCGCGCGGGCCGACGCGATCCTGGTGGGCGGCGCCACGCTGCGCGGCGACGCCCCCCGGCTCGACGTGCGCCTGCCCGGCCTGCAGGCCCGCGCCCCCGAACGCTGGGTGCTGACGCGCGGCGAAGCGCCAACGGGATGGCGCGCCCTGCCCTCGCCCGAGGCGATCGCCGGGATGGCGGGCGTGCAGTATCTTTTCGTCGAGGGCGGGGCGGATGCCGCCGCCGCCTTCCTGCGCGCCGGGCTGGTCGATCGCCTGCTGCTGTACCGCGCGCCGATCCTGATCGGCGGCGGCCGGCCCGCGCTGGCCGATTTCGGCCTTGCCGCGCTGGCGCGGGCGCACGGGCAATGGCGGCGGGATGCACAGCACCCGCTTGGCAGCGACACGCTCGAAGTCTACACGCGCATCCCATGTTCACCGGAATAGTCACCGCCATCGGCACGATCCGCGAAGCGCGCAAGACGGGCGATCTGCGCGCGGTGATCGCGTGCCCGTTCGATCCCGCGACGATCGCCATCGGCGCCTCGATCGCCTGTTCGGGCGTGTGCCTGACCGTCGTCGACAAGGGCGGCGTGGCGGGCGACGCATGGTTCGCGGTCGATATCTCGGCCGAATCGGTCGCGCGCACGGTGCCGGGCCGCTGGGAGGAAGGCACGCGCCTCAATCTCGAACCGGCGCTGCGGCTGGGCGATGAGCTGGGCGGGCACATCGTCACCGGCCATGTCGATGGCGTGGGCGAAGTCCTGGGCCTGTGCCCTGAAGGCGATTCGCGCCGGATCGGCTTTGCCATCGGCGCGGAGCTGGCGCCCTACCTCGCCCCCAAGGGCTCGATCACGGTGGACGGCGTTTCGCTGACGGTGAACGAAGTGGCCGACCAGCCGGACGGCACATGCCACTTCGCGGTCAACATCATTCCGCACACCGCCGAAGTCACCACGCTCGGCGCGCTGGCGGCGGGCGACAAGGTCAATCTGGAGATCGACGTGCTGGCGCGCTATCTCCAGCGGATGCAGAGCCTGCGCGGCTGAGGTTCGCCACCCGCGCGCGGCGGCCCGGCTTCAACCCGCCAGCGGCCCCGCCGCGAAGCTTTCGCGCGTGATCGCATAGATCACATGGTCCACCATCACGCCACAGCGTTCATAGCGGCGCGCACGGTCGGTCAGCTCGCCGCCGATGTTCGCCATCGCCTTGCGCGAGATCACGTTGTCCGCGCCCACCTGGAAGATCACCCGCCGGTAATGCGCCAGCGCATGGGCGAGCATCAGCCGCTTGAACTCGGCATTGTAGCCGCGCCCCCAGAAGGCGCGCGCCAGGAACGACCAGCCGATCTCGATCTCACCAGCCGCTCCCGCCTCCGGCGCGCCATAGCGCGAGGAGCCGATCACCGCGCCGCTCGCCTTGTCGATCACCGCGTAGGCGCTGCCGCCGGCCATGGCCTCGGCGAAGAACACGCGGAACACCGGCTCCTGCCAGCGATCGTGCGAAGGGTGGCGCGCCCAGATCTCCGGGTCCGACGCGACGGCGAACAGCGCATCCCAATCGTCATGGCGCAACGGGCGCAGCAGCAGCCGCTCGCCCTCCAGCGTCGCCTGGCGATCCACCGTTGCCCGCCCGCCGTCAGGCGGCCACGGCGGCGACGGCGGCGATGAACTTGTCGATATTGCCCGCGGTCAGCCCGGCGATGTTGATGCGGCCCGAACCGGCCATGTAGATGCCATGCTTCTCGCGCATTTCGAGCACCTGCTCCTTGCTGAGCGGCACGATCGAGAACAGCCCGTTCTGCCCGCCCATCGGCGCGAGATCGACCGTGCCGGCCTTGCCGGCGGCGGCCAGCCGGGCGCGCACCTGGCGCATCCGCTCACGCATCTGGTCCAGCTCGTCGAGCCACTGCGCGGTGAGCGTCTCGTCCTCCAGCACCAACCGCACCGCGGCGGCGCCGTGATCGGGCGGCTGCGACCAGTTGGCGCGGGCCAGCGCGTGGGCGTTCGACATGATCCGGGGCAAATCCGCCGGCTCGGCCGCCATCACGTAGAACGCGCCGACGCGATCGCGATAGAGGCCGAAGTTCTTGTCGCACGAATAGCACACCAGCGCCTCGGGCACCGCGACCAGCACGCGGCGCAGGCCATAGGCATCCTCGTCCATGCCCATGCCCAGCCCCTGATAGGCCAGATCGATGATCGGCAGGATCTTGGCTTCGGACACCAGGCCGGCGATCTCGTCCCAGTCGCCGGGCGAATAATCGATGCCGGTGGGGTTGTGGCAGCAGCCGTGCAGCAGGATCGCGTCCTCGGCGCCGGCGCCCGCCAGCGCGGCGCGCAAGGCATCCATGTCCACCGTGCCGTCGGCCCGCGCATGGTTGAACTCGACCACCTCGAGCCCGAGATCGGCGCAGATCTGCGCGTGGTTCGGCCAGCTCGGCACGCCGACAATGATCCGCTTCACGTTCGCGCGGCGCGCCAGCGCCAGCGCCAGGCGCAGCGAGCCGGTGCCACCGGGCGCCTGCATCCCCTCGATCCGGCCACCCATGTCGGGGCTGTCCTTGCCGAAGACATAAGGCATCAGCGCCTCGACAAAGCCCATATCGCCCTCGGGGCCGAGATAGGCCTTGGAATCCTGCTCTTCCACCAGCTTGCGCTCCGCCGCCTTGATCGCGCCGAACACGGGGGTTTCGCCCTGCCCGGTGCGATAGACGCCGACGCCCAGGTCGATCTTGTCGGGCCGCGGGTCCGCGTTGTGGAGCTTGATCAGCGCAAGAAGCGCGTCGGCGGGCTGTTGCTGGAGGTTGGTAAGCATGGCGCGCGGGCCTTAGCGCCGGGGCCGGTGGCGTGCAAGGTGGTGGGTGGGTTTGGCTCGCCCGCGGCGACCGGATGGACCAGCGCCCCGCCCTCACTCCGTCAGAACGGCAGCCACTTCTGGTCGTGCGAGAACTTCATGTAGCCGATGTTCGCGCCCAGCCGCACGCCGGCGCCCATGCGCACCGGGATCAGCACCACATCGCCGCGCCGCAAGTAGCTGACATTGAAGCCGCCGACGAGATAGGCCTGCCCCTCGCCCGCCGCATAGCGGTGGTAGAGGTCTTCGGTATCGTAGAGATTGTAGACCAGCACAAAGGCATTGCCCGCGTTCAGCCCGACATCGAAGCCCAGCGAGGGCCCGGTCCAGTAGACCGGCCGGGTGCCTTCCACCTTGTGATGCAGCGTGCCCGAGCCATAGCGCAGGCCGAAGGCGATCGCGCCCGAACCTTCGCGGCCGATGATATAACCATTCGGCTCGCCCTGCTTGCGCAGCAGATCCTCGATCACGCCGGCGAGCCCTTCGGCGCCCTTGCCGAACACGCCTTCGGCCGCGCCGATCAGATCGTCCTTGCGATAGGTCTGCTGGCTGGCCGTGGTGGCCGTGCCGTCCGCACCGAGATCGCGCGCTTGCCAGTTCTCCACGCCGCTGGCCGATTCGGTTGGCGTTCCGTTGCCGGCGACGGGATCGGCACCGACGGAGATCGACGGCGCGGGTGCCGGGGAGGCCACCGGCGCCGGCGCGCTGGTACGGCTCGACAGGTCCCCGTCGATCGCCGCCGCGTCGGGATCGACCGGACGCACTTGCGCCAGCGCCGGCGCGGACAGCGCGAAGGCGGCCAGCAGCGCCAGCGCCTTTGCCACGAGCGAGTTGTTCTTGCGGACTAGCATTTTCCCGAGGATCCTCCACGCAACCGCCATCAGGCGCAGTGGCCCGCGCGGCTTCCGATCGCACAAGACCGGCCCCCTTAAAGAATCCAGCGGGCCTGACCCCGCAATGAACGGTCGACAGAGCGAGTCCGTTTTGCGGCCAGCCGAATCCCGAGCGCGGCAAAAGCCCGCATCTGCAAGACGAACGCAAAACATCGCCACCGCCCCTCGCAGGCCCTTGCCGCTCCTGAACACCATCGCTATAGCCCGGCGCTCGCAGGCCGCGAACCGGAGACGTGGGTGAGTGGCTGAAACCAGCGGTTTGCTAAACCGTCGTGCCCTTAAGGGGGCACCCCGGGTTCGAATCCCGGCGTCTCCGCCATATTTTCGCTCGCGGCAAATTCGCTTCGCTCATTGCCTCCGCTGGGGCGGGCGAAAGCCCGGGCCGCAGTCGCGGCCCTTGGCTCAGAATTCGAACTTCGTCCCGAACTCTCCGCCATTCCCCTGATCGCATGACAATTCGCCTCGGTCATCCCCGCGACGCCTTCGCGGGCGATCCGGCGCGCTGGCCATGCGCGGCGCGAATTCCCCGTTGACGCGCCCACCCTCGCACAGATATGAGCCACAATGTCTCACAGACTTGCGAGACGTCTGCAGGAGTATCTCATGCCATCTCTCGTCATTGTCGACCGTTCGGGAGCGGAGCGCGCGGTCGCGGCAGGGCCGGGGCTCACGGTCATGGAAGTGATCCGCGATGCCGGTTTCGATGAAATGCTGGCGCTGTGCGGCGGCTGCTGTTCGTGCGCGACGTGCCATGTCCACGTCGATCCCGCCTTCGCCGGCCTGATCGACGCGATGGGCGCGGATGAGAACGACCTGCTGGACGGCTCTGCGGATCGGGACGCGAATTCCCGCCTGTCCTGCCAGATCCGCTTCACGCCGCAACTCGACGGAATGCGCGTCACACTGGCGCAGGACGACTGACCGGCCCCTTATCCCAGCCCGCCTGCCGGCACCGGCGGCACTCCCATTCGAGGCGCTTTGACATGACCCAACTGGCCGACCGCGACTATTTCACCGATTACCAGATCCTCAAGGACCCTTACGCCTATTTCGAGGCGGTGCGCGAGCACGGGCCGGTCTACCAGCCCGAAGGCCGCGACTTCCTGATCGTGACAGGCTTCGAGGAACTGCTCGAAGTGATGCGCAACTCGGCCGATTTCTCGGCGATCATCGGGCTGCAGGGCGCCGCCTTGCCCTTGCCCTTCACGCCCGAGGGAAGCGACATCACCGACCAGATCGAGCAACACCGCCATGCCTTCCACGGCGGTGACCTGCTGGTCAATCTGGACGACAAGCCGCACACCAACATGCGCGCGCTCGTCAACACGCTGTTCACGCCTTCGCGGCTCAAGGCGAACGAAGCCTATATGGCCGATTTCGCCGATCGCATGGTGCGCGGCGCGGTGGCGAAAGGCGCGATCGACCTGGTCGATGAGATCGCCACCCCGTTCGTGACCTGGGTGGTGGCCGACCTGCTCGGCGTGCCGAACGAGGATCGCCAGATGTTCATGGACAAGATCCGCGAAGCCCCCTGCCCCGGCAACCTCGAAGGCGACATGGCGCTGGACGAGGCGGATCATCCGTTCGCCGTCATGGGCGCCTACTTCGCCGGCTATGTCTTCGACCGGGTGGCCCATCCGCGCGAGGACGTGCTGAGCGAACTGGCCAATGCCACTTATCCCGACGGAACCCGGCCCGATCCGGCCGACATCGTCAAGCTGGGCATGTTCATGTTCGGCGCGGGCCAGGACACCAGCGCCAAGCTGCTGAGCAACGCGATGCGCTACATCGTCGATCAGCCGGGCCTGCAAGCCCGGCTCCGCGCCGACCCGTCGTTGATTCCGGCACTGCTGGAAGAAGTGCTGCGCCTCGAAGGCTCCACCAAGCAGACCGCGCGGCTGGCCCGGCGCGACACCAGCATCGGCGGGCGGCCAGTCAAGGCCGGAACCAGGGTGCTGCTGGCGATCGCCGCCGCCAACCGCGATCCCAAGCGCTGGGACCAGCCGGAAGCCTTCATCCTCGGCCGCCCCAGGATCAAGGAACACGTCGCCTTCGGCCGAAGCGCCCACACCTGCGCGGGCGCGCCGCTGGCCCGGGCCGAAGTCCGTGTCATCCTTGAGAAGTTCCTCGAACACACCGCGCATATCGACATCGACGAGGCCCGGCACGGCCCCGCCGGCGCCCGCGCGCTCGACTACGAGCCGAGCTTCATCATTCGCGGCCTGTCCGAACTCCACGTCAAGCTGACGCCTTCGGCCAGCTTCACGCCACTCGAACCGGCACCGGCCGACGCCGAGCGCAAGGCCGACACGCCGGCTATCGCCGCGATCTCGACCGGGGACACCAGGCTGGCCGACCTGCTTGACAACCCCTCGGCACGAGAACTGATCGACCGGCATTTCCCCGGCATCAGCGAGGACCAGCGCATCGGCATGGCCAAGGGCATGACCCTGCGCTCGATCCAGAAATTCGCGCCGGACCAGTTCACCGACGCCGCGCTGGATGCGCTCGATGCGGACCTTGCCGCGATACCCGCGCAATGACCGCCTTCAGGCGCCGGGCCTGAGCAGGAGGGGACCGGCCGCCGCGAGCGCGCGGATCGAAACGCCTCAGGCCCCGTCCGGCAAGGCGCTGAGGCGGGCTTCCAGGCCGCTGGCTCCATCTGCGCGGGGGGAGAGGGTCAGGCGCAGGCCGTAGGCGCCGGCGATCTCGCGAGCGATGGCCAGGCCCAGGCCGGAGCCGGGCATGGCGGTGTCGAACCGCGTGCCGATGTCGCAGGCGCGGGCGATCTGGTCGGGAGTGAGGCCGGGGCCATCGTCGATCACGGCAAGCTCGGGCAGGTCCGGCTCGGCGGCCAGCTCGACGCGCACCTGGTGCCTGCTCCACTTGCCGGCATTGTCCAGCAGGATCGAGAGCAGCTCGGCAAGGTCCACCGGATCGACCGGCCAGACCGCGCCGGTGCCCGTCGGCGCGCGCAGCAGGAATTCGCGGTCCGGGTGCAGCCGCCGCATCGCCGAGAGAATGGGCGTGAGCACCTCGCCGATCTGGCTGGCCGTGCCGGGACCGCGCGCGCCGGCGGCGGAACTGGCGCGGGCAAGCTGGTATTCGATGTGCTGCGCCATCACCTGCCCCTGTTCAAGCAGGATGCGGCCCGCATTGCGCGTCGTCTCCCTGTGCGCCAGCCGCTCCGCCTCGTCGGTCATCACGGCCAGCGGCGTGCGCAGCGCATGGGCCAGGTTGCCCGCTTCCACCCGCGCGCGCTCCACGGTCTGGCGGTTGTGGTCGATGAAGGCATTGAGATCGCCGACCAGCGGCGCCAGCTCGGTGGGATAGTCCCCTTCGAGGCGCGCGGCCGCGCCGGCGCGCAGGCGCGCGGTTGCCCGCGCCAGCCGGTCGAGCGGCCTGAGCCCGACCGAGACCACCGCCAGCCCGGTGGCCACCAGCGCCAGCGCCAGTGCGCTGAGCCAGACGGTAAGCTCACGCGTGAAGCGGGTGATCGCCTCGTCCAGCAGGCGCTCGTCGGTGGCGATGGCATAGTGCACCTGGCCCGCGCCGGGCGCATCGCGCAGGAAGCCGTAAGTGATCGCGGGGCCGGTCGGCCCGTCCTCGATGTGGTGGTGGATCGTGCTGTCGTGCGCGACGCTCTGGTCCAGCCGGCCGCGCGTCATCGAGGCCGAACGGATGGTCTCGCGCCCCGGCAGGCTGACTTGCCAGTAATAGCCCGAAAGCGGGACGAGGTAGCGCGGATCGGACAGCGGGCGGTCCATCCTCAGGCGCCCGTCCGGCGCCACGCGCACCAGCCCGGCCAGTTCCTTGATGTGGACTTCCAGTTCCTCGTGATACTGCTGCTCGACATGCTTGGCGAACAGGCGCGTGGCGGAAAACCAGATGCCGCCGATCCCCAGCGAGACCCACAGCAGCACCGCCAGCAGGATGCGCAGGCGCAGCGAGCGCCAGTGCCAGCGGCGGGCCGGGCCGGCAGGCGCGAAAGCGGCGCTCATTTGCCGAACCTGTAGCCCAGGCCCCGCAAGGTCTGGATTCGCCCCGTCCCGATCTTGCGGCGCAACCGCGAGACGAGCACTTCGACGGCGTTGATGTCGCGGTGGCTTTCGAGGTCATAGAGATGCTCGACGATATCGCCTTGCGACAGCACCTGCCCCGGCCGGCGCATGAACAGGTTGAGCAGGCGGAACTCCTGCTTGGACAGCGAAAGCGCGCGCCCGTCGCACTCCACCTCGCGCGCGATGGGATCGAGCCGGATGCCGGCTTCCTCGATCCAGGTGTCGCGGCTGCCCGACTGGCGGCGCAGCAGGGCATGGAGCCGGGCGAGCAGCTCCTCGAAGCGCACCGGCTTGACCACGAAATCGTCTGCCCCGGCATTGAGCCCGACGACCTTGTCCTGCCAGCTTCCGCGCGCGGTCAGGATCAGGATCGGGCAAGCGAGGCGCCGCTCGCGCCAGTGCCGGAGCAAGTCCATGCCGCTGCCGTCGGGCAGGCCGAGATCGAGCACGACGGCGGCCATCTTGTCCATGTCGGGCCAGGCCGCGCCCTCTTCGCGCCCGCGCGCGACGTCGACCGCGAAGCCCGCGTCGCGCAGCCGGTCGGACAGGCGGGCCGCCAGTTGCGCGTCGTCCTCCACCACCAGAAGCCGCAAGCTCCACCCTTTCCCGTTCGCATTCCCGTTCGCACCGGCCCCAGGCAAGTGCACCGCTTTTACGAAACTGACGATAGACAGCCAAACTGACAAGGTTCTGTCAGTTTGGCCCGCCATGTCCACGCGCATGGACAAGAAGATCATGGCGGGCGCCGGCACGGCGCTGATCGCGCTCGCGTGCCTGGGGTACTATTTCGTCGGAGGCACCGGCCAGCCTGACGGCGCGCCCGCGCCGCAGGCCCCGGCGGCACAGCCCGGCGCGCTGAGCGCGCAGCAGATCGCCAGGCTGGGCATCCGCCTGGAAGCGGCGGCACCGGCCGAAGGCGTGCCGCTGGGCACCGTGCCGGGCCAGGTCACGCTGCCGCCGCAAGCGCGCGTGGCGGTGACGGCGCCGTTTGCCGGCGTGGCCGTGCGCGTGCTGGTGCTGGAAGGCGAACAGGTGGCGGCGGGCCAGCCGCTCGCGATGGTGCGCGCCGCCCAGCCCGTGCAGTTCGGCGCCGAGCTGGCCCGCGCGAAGGCCGATCTGGCGGTGGAGCGCGCGCAGGCGGAACGGCTGGCGATGCTGGCGCGCGAAGGCATCGTCGCCGGCGCGCGCGCCGACGAGGCGCGCGCGGCTATGCGGCGCACCGAAGCGACGATCGCGGAAAACCGCCGCCTGCTCGCGCTGGGCGGCGCGGGGCGCGACGGCAGCGCCGTGCTCCACGCGCCAATCGCCGGGCGCGTCGCCAGCGTCGCGGTCGAGACTGGCGGGCCGGTCGGCGGCGACAAGGCGCCATTCGTGATCGAGAACACCGCGCGCCTGACGCTGGACCTCCAGCTTCCCGAGCGGCTGGCCAACACCGTGCGGCCGGGCATGGCGGTGGACGTGCCCGCGCCCGGCGCGGCCGGCGGCAAGCTGACCGGCCGGATCCTTTCGGTCGGCGCTTCGCTGGACCCGGCCACCCGCTCGATCCTCGCCAAGGCGAGCCTGCCGGCCGCGCCGGGGCTGGTGCCGGGGCAAAGCGTGATGGCCGTGATCCGCGCGACCGACAGCGCGCCCCGCCGGCAAGGTGTCTCGGTGCCCGTGGAGGCGGTGACGCGGATCGACGGGCAGGACTGCGTCTTCGTGCGCCAGGGCACGCGCTTTGCCCGCCGCAAGGTCACGGTCGTTGCGCAGGCCGATGGCCGGGCGGTGATTTCCACCGGACTGAACGCCGGGGAAGCGGTGGCGGTCAGCGGCGTCGCCGAGCTCAAGTCGCTGCTGGGCGGGGAATAGGGCCATGCTCGCCAAGCTCGTCGAACGCGCGCTGGCCTTGCGGCTGGCTGTCATCGGCCTCGCGCTGGGGCTGGCCGGGCTGGGCGCCTGGGCATTCCTGCGCCTGCCGATCGATGCCTTTCCCGATATCAGCTCCACCCAGGTCAAGATCATCCTCAAGGCGCCCGGCATGACGCCCGAGGAAGTCGAGAGCCGCGTCATCACGCCGATCGAGATGGAAATGCTGGGCATCCCGCAACAGGCGACGCTGCGCTCGGTGGCCAAGTACGCGATCGCCGATATCACGATCGATTTCGCCGAAGGCACCGACATCTACTGGGCGCGCAGCCAGGTGGCCGAACGGCTGAACGGCGTCACGGGCGATCTGCCCGCGAGCGTGAGCGGCGGCATGGCGCCGATCTCCACCCCGCTGTCCGACATGTACATGTTCACGATCGAAGGGCCGCAGAGCCTTGCCGAAAAGCGGCGCACGCTCGACTGGGTGATCCGCCCCGCGCTGCGCACGGTTCCCGGCGTCGCCGATGTCAACGCGCTGGGCGGCTATGTCGAGACGTTCGAGGTGGTTCCCGACGTTTCCGCGCTGGCGGCGGCGGGCCTGGCCGTGACGGACCTGGCCGCCGCGATCGAGGCATCGAACCGCAACGACGGCGCGGGCCGCCTGGTTTCCGGCGAGGAAGCGCTGATCGTGCGCGCCAGGGGCGCGATCGCCACGCCGGACGATCTCGCCGCCATCGTCGTGCGCGGCGACGGCGGCCGGGTCGTGCGGGTAAGCGATGTCGCGCGCGTACGCACCGGCAGCCTGACGCGCTATGGCGCCGTTTCGCACAACGGCAAGGGCGAGGCCGTGGAAGGGCTGGTGATCGGCCTGCGCGGCGCCGACGCGGCGCTGGTCGTCGCCGGCGTCAAGGAGCGGCTGGCCGAAGTGGAGGCCAGCCTGCCCAAAGGCATGACGGTTTCGGTCTTCTATGATCGTTCGCACCTGATCGAGCACGCGGTCGGCACGGTGGAGGAAGCGCTGCTCGAAGCGACGCTGCTGGTCGTCGTGCTGCTGCTGCTGTTCCTGGGCGACGTGCGCGCATCGCTGATCGTGGCGCTGGCCCTGCCGATGGCGGCGCTGCTCACCTTCATCTTCATGCACGCCATCGGGCTGACCGCCAACCTGATGAGCCTGGGGGGCCTGGCCATCGCCGTGGGCATGTTGGTGGATGGCGCGGTGGTGGTGGTGGAGAACGTGGTCGAGCGGCTGTCCGATCCCAGACACGCGCGCATGGGCAAGCTGCACAACGTGTTCGTCGCCGCCACCGAAGTGGCCAAGCCGGTGGCATCGGGCATGGCGATCATCGCGCTGGTGTTCCTGCCGCTGTTCACGCTGCAGGGGCTGGAAGGCAAGCTGTTCTCGCCCGTGGCGCTCACCATCGTGCTGGCGCTGCTCTCGGCGCTGGTGCTCTCGCTCACGCTGGTGCCGGTGCTGGCCTTCTACGTGCTGAAAGTGAAAGCCGGCGATGCGCATCACGAACCCTGGCTGATGCGCCAGATCGGCCCGCGCTATCACGCCTTGCTGGCGGGCGCCTTCCAGCGGCCCAGGCTGGTCTACACCGTTGCCGGGATCTCGCTGCTCCTCACCGTCGGTGCCTATTCGGTGACGGGCAAGACCTTCCTGCCGACGATGGACGAAGGCTCGATCATCGTCCAGCTCACCAAGCTGCCGTCGATCTCGCTCGATCACAGTGTCGAGGGCGATCTCAAGGTGCAGCGCGCGATCCTGTCGCAAGTGCCCGAAGTCACCGAGGTGGTCGCCCGCGTGGGCTCGGACGAACTCGGCCTCGATCCGATGGGCCTCAACGAGACCGACAGCTTCCTCAAGCTCAAGCCGCGCGAGGAATGGCGCGTGGCCGACAAGGACTGGCTCGTCGAGCAATTGCGCCAGGCGCTGGCCGGGCTGCCGGGGATCGAGCCCAGCTTCACCCAGCCGATCGAGATGCGGATCTCCGAAATGCTCACCGGCGCGCGCGGCGATCTGGCGATCAAGATCTTCGGGCCCGACCTTGCCGAGCTGGCCCGGCTGGCCGGCCAGATCCAGACCCGGCTGGAAGCCATACCCGGCACCAGCGAGGCGATGACCGTGGCCAACGACCGGGTCGACTATCTCCAGCTCGATATCGACCGCGTCGCCGCCGGCCGCGCCGGAATGCCGGTGAGCGACCTGCAGGACGCGATGCGCGCGCAAGTCGAAGGTGTGCGCGCCGGCGTGGTGGCCGATGGCGTGCGCCGGGTGCCGATCGTGATCCGGGGCGAAGGGCAGGCGCTGGGCGCGCAGGACTTCGCCGACCAGCTCTATCGCACGCCCACCGGCCAGCTGGTGCGCGCCAGCGACGTCGCCCGCGTGGAGCGGACCGAAGGCCCGGTGAAGCTGGAGCACGAAAACGGCTCGCGCTTCGCCATGGTGCAGGCGTTCGTCTCGGGCCGCGACCTGGTCGGCTATGTCGAGCAGGCCAAGGCCGACGTCGCCACCCATGTCACGCTGCCGCAGGGCTACCGCATCGTCTGGGGTGGGCAGTTCGAAAACCAGCAGCGCGCCTCGGCCCGGCTGATGGTGGTGCTGCCGATCTCGCTGGTGATGATCTTCATCGTGCTTTACGCGACGCTCGGCTCGGTGCGCGCCTCGCTGCTCATCCTGGTCAACATCCCCTTCGCGCTGGTCGGCGGGATGCTGTCGCTGGCGGTTTCGGGCGAATACCTGTCGGTGCCCGCCTCGGTCGGGTTCATCGCCCTGCTCGGCATCGCCGTGCTCAACGGCCTGGTCATGGTCAGCTACTTCCGCCAGTTGCGCGAGGGCGGCGTGCCGCTGGCGCAGGCGGTGCGGCGCGGAGCGGAACGGCGCCTGCGCCCGGTGCTGATGACCGCGACGATCGCCGCCTTCGGCCTGGTGCCGCTGCTGTTCGCCAGCGGGCCCGGATCGGAAATCCAGAAGCCGCTGGCGATCGTCGTCATCGGCGGGCTGATCTCCTCCACGCTGCTGACGCTGATCCTGCTGCCGATGCTGTACGAACGCTTCGGCGAAAGCCGGGCCGAACGCGAGGCGGGCGACCGCGCGCACCCGCTGACGACCGGCGACACGAGCGGGGAGACGGCCGATGCGTAAGGCGATCCTGCTGGCCGCCGCCGCGCTCACCCTCCCCGCCGCGCTGCGGGCCGAGCCCGGCCTGCCCGATCCGGCCGCGGTCATCGCCGCGCTGGATGCGCATCCCTCGGTCCAGGCCGCGCAGGCGCGAACCGGGGCGGCCAGGGCCGAGGCGCGGGCCCTGGCGCGCGGCAGCCACGAGATCACGCTGAGCGGCAGCTACGTCAACCGCGCGGTCGATCGCGAAGGGCATTACGACGAATACGACGCGCAGCTCCTGCGCGCGGTCCGCCTGCCCGGCAAGGCCCGGCTCGATCGCGAGATCGGCGCGTTCGGCGTCGCCGCCGCCGAGAACCGGGCCGAGGACGTGCGCCACCAGACGGCGGTGCTGCTGTCCGAAAGCTGGTGGGACTGGCTGGGCGCCGCGCAGGAAGCGCGAGTCGACCGGCAGGCGGTGGAAAACTACGCCAAGCTGCTCGACGCGGTGCGCCGCCGCGTCGCCTTGCGCGACGCGGCGCAGCTTGAGGCCGACCAGACCGAAGCGCTGCTAGGTTCGGCGCGGCTGGCCGCCGAACAGTCGCAAGGGCGCGAGGCGCTGGCCCGTGCGCGGCTGGCCGCGCAGTTCCCCACGCTGCCGCTGCCCGCAAGCCCCGAGCCGGTGCCCCAGCCCAGCCTGCCCGAAGCCGGCCTTGCCGCGCTGGGGCAACTCGTCATCGCGCGCAGCCACGAGATCGCCGCCGCCGACGCGCAGGCATCGCGCACCGATGCCGCCGCCCGACGCGCGCGGGCCGATCGCGTGGCCGACCCCTCACTGGGGGTGCGGCTGTTTTCCGAGCGCGAGGGCGCCGAACGCGGCGCGGGCGTGCTCTTCTCGATCCCGCTGGGCGGCGGCCACCGGCAAGCGCTGGCCGACCAGGCCGAGGCCGAAGCCAGCGCGGCCCGCGCCGATGTGACCGCGACGCATTACGCGGTGACGGAAATGGCCGAAGGCGACATGGCGCTGGCGCGATACAGCTTCGCCGCCTGGCAGCGCGCCCGCGAAGGGCTGGACGCCCAGATCGCCGCGCTGACCAAGCTGCGGCTGGGCCACAAGGCCGGCGAGATCGACCTTGCCGACGAACTGCTGGGCGAACGGCAAGTCCACGATGCGTTCCGCGCCGAAGCCCAGGCCCGCACCGAGGCCATGCGCGCGCTCACCCGGCTGCGCATCGATTCGCATGAGATATGGATCGGCGAGGAGGCCGGATGAACCCGCGCCGGCCGGCACGGTTGCGCGATCGCCGCCACGCTGCCATAGGCGCCGGCCGCTCCGCTTGTAGAAGGACGTTCAGCCATGCCCGTGGGCCGGCCGGGTGCACGCACCATCGGGATCGATTTCGGCACCACCAATTCGGTCGTCGCGCTGGCGACGGGCGACGGGGACGCGCGGCTGGTGGACTTCGCCGCGCCCGATGGCACGGGTTCGGTGTTCCGCTCGGCACTGTGCTTCTGGCAGGATGAGGCCCGGCGCGGCGGCCTTGCCCATGAAGCCGGGCCCTGGGCCATCGCCGAGTTCCTGGATTTTCCGCAAGGCAGCCGCTTCCTGCAATCGTTCAAGTCGATGGCCGCCAATGCCACGTTCGAGCACGCGACCGTGTTCGAAAAGCGCCTGCGCTTCGAGGAGCTGGGGCGCATCTTCCTGGAACACCTGCTGGCCCATGGCGGCGCGGACATGCGCGCCCGGCCCGAGCGCATCGTGGTGGGCCGCCCGGTGCGCTATGTCGGCGCGCGCCCGGACCCGGCGCTGGCGCGGGCGCGCTATGACGCGATGTTCGCGCTGTTCGGGTGCGAGATCCACTATGTCTACGAACCGCTGGGCGCGGCCTATGGCTTCGCCTCGCGCCTGAACGATGCGGCCACCCTGCTGGTGGCGGACTTCGGCGGCGGCACCAGCGACTTCTCGATCGTGCGCGTCGAGGCGCCCGGTGCCGCGCGCCGCTGCGTTCCGCTCGGCTCGGCCGGCGTCGGCATCGCCGGGGACAGGTTCGACTACCGGATCATGAACCAGCTTGTCCTGCCGATGCTGGGCAAGGGCGGCACTTATCGCTCGTTCGACAAGGTGCTGGAAATCCAGGAAGGCTATTTCACCGATTTCGGCGACTGGTCGCGCCTGGCGCTGATGCGCAACCGCCGCACGCTGGCCGAGCTGGCGCGGCTGCAGCGCAGTGCCACCCAGCCGGCCGCGATCGGGCGCATGATCGCGGTGATCGAGAACGAGCTGGGCCACGCGCTCTACGAAGCGGTGGGCCAGGTGAAGCGCGCCCTTTCGAGCGAGACCCACGCCGTCTTCCGCTTCGCGGGGCCCGACCTGGCGATCGAGGCGGAGGTGAGCCGCGAGGAATTCGAAAGCTGGATCGCGCCCGATCTCCAGCGCATCGCCGAAGCGGTCGATACGGCGCTGGCCGGCGCCGGCTTGCGCGCCGACCAGATCGACCATGTGTTCCTGACCGGCGGCTCATCGCTGATCCCGGCGGTGCGCCGCCTGTTCGAAAGCCGCTTCGCGCAAAGCCGGATCGACAGCGGCGACGAGCTGACCTCGATCGCCCACGGCCTGGCGCTGGTGGGCGAAGACCCAGACTTGCCAGCCTGGACCGCGCCGGCCGGGGACTAGTCGGGCTGGCGCAGTGGCTCTGCCGGCCAAGCAATCCCCCATATACAATAGGTTATTCGTGACGGCCGGCGATCCTAAGCGACTGTCAAAATTCCTTCTCGACAACACCGGCTTTCTGATCCAACCTGACGCATATGAGACGGGCGACAGCCCGCATTGGGAGAGTGGATGCCTTGCGCGGATTCGGTGGCGGAGCCAGCCGGATCGCCATGCATCCCGGATACATTCGTGGGGGCCCCGGCCCTGCCCCGCCTGTTCGTGAGCGGGCAAGGCATGGGACATCGACGCATGTAGCCGCGCGCCGCGCAAGGGCGGCTTCTCCCCGGTGAGGTTCTTGCAAGGGAGAGGCGAGATGCATTCCAACATGACCGTGACGGGCGGGAAACGCCGTAACGCAAGCTGTTTTGCGATCAGGGCCGCGCTGCTGGGCGCCGGCTCGCTCGCCGCGTTCGCGTCCGGCGGCGCGGCGCTGGCCCAGGAGCGTCCCGCCAGCGACCGGGAGAGCCGCCCGGCGGCCAGTTCCAGCCCCGGCGAGATCATCGTCACCGCGCGCAAGCGGCAGGAGACCATGCTCGACGTGCCGGTGATCGAAAAGGTCGTGACCAGCGAGATGCTGGCGCGGCAGCAGACGCTGGACCTCAAGGATCTGACCAAGCTCACGCCCGGCCTGATGATCGGCACGGCGGTGCTTTCGATCGGCCAGCAGGTGACGCTGCGCGGCGTGGGCACCAGCTCGTTCGATCCGGGCATCGACCAGTCGGTGACACTCAACATCGATGGCCTGCCGCTGGGCCAGGGCCTCGCCTTTTCCAGCGGCATGTTCGATGTCGGCCAGGTCGAAGTGCTCAAGGGCCCGCAATCGCTGTTCTACGGCAAGAGCAGCACCGGCGGCGTCATCTCGATCCACACCGCCGATCCGACTTACGAGCTGGAAGCCAAGGCGACCGCCGCCTACGAGGCCGAGGCCCATACCCGGCGCTTCGAAGGCTTCGTTTCGGGGCCTGTCTCCTCCACGCTCAGGATGCGGCTTGCCGGCATGTATTCGAAGAGCGACGGCTATTACTACAATCGCGCGGTGGTGCCGGCCGACGCGACCTTCAGCCCGGCGCCGGGAGTGAACCTGCCGGTATCGGCGCTGGGCGGGATGACGCCGCGCCACAGCCGCACGGGGCATGGCGAAAACTACCAGATCCGCGGCACCGTGATCTGGGAGCCGAGCGAGGACTTCTCGGCCAAGCTCAAGGTCAACTACGTCCACGACAACACGATCAACGCGGAAAACGGCCAGCTCAAATCGTGCCCCGATGGCGTCGCCGGGGTGCCGGCCTTCGGCAATGCCCCCTTCATCAACCCGAGCGACACCTGCAAGCTGGACCGCGTGGGCTACACCGTCGACATGAACCCGGCCAATTTCGTCAACATGGAACCGGCGAACGGCATGTCCTTCGTGGAAAGCAGCCAGCGCTACGGCACGCTGGAGCTTAACTACAACCTGCTCGACCGCGTCACCGTGACCTCGCTGACGGGGTACTACAACCTGCATTCGCACAGCCTGTTCAACACCTCGTTCGCGGCCCTTTCCGGGCCGCTGCTCTCGGTCTCGAACCCGCGCTTCCGGCGGCGTGACTTCACCGAGGAAGTGCGCGTCAACAGCGATTTCGAAACGCCGTTCAATTTCACCATCGGCGGCTTCTACCAGACGGGCAAGGTCTCCGATCGCATCACCTTGTTCCCCAACACCTTCTTCATCGCGGCGGGCGCCTCAGGCATCCCGCTGCAGGACGGGGTGAACCGCTTCACCATCTCGTCCTGGTCGGCCTTTGGCCAGGTGCGCTACCGGATCGTGCCCGATGTCGAGCTTTCGGGCGGCCTGCGCGTGACCAACGAGACCCGGCGGCAAGACCCCTACCTGTTCAACTCGCTGACCCTGCTCGGCAATATCGCCGCCGGCCTGGCGCCGGCCAGCGCGGCCGGCGGCTATGCCCCGCCGACGGCGACGCCGCGGATCGGATCGACCCGGACATCGCCCGAACTGACGATCACCTACAAGCCGACGCCGGACCTCAACCTGTTCGCCTCCTACAAGATCGCCTACAAGTCCGGCTCGTTCAGCATCGCCACGCCGCCGACGCTGGAAGGGCTGAACACTTATCTCGACAACTCGTTCGGCGACGAGAAGGTCAGCGGCATCGAAGGCGGCATCAAGGGCCGCGCGCTGGACAACCAGCTCAATTTCAGCCTGGGCGCGTTCAACTACAAGTACACTGGCCTGCAAGTCGGCGGCATCGAGCCGACGGTGGGATCGCTGCCGGTCATCCGCACGGTCAATGCCGGCAGCGGGCGCAGCTATGGCGCCGAGATCGAAGCGCATTTCAGCCCGCGCGCGATCGACGGGCTGACGCTGAACGGCGCGGTCAACTATACCCATGCGCGCTTCAAGCGGCTGGACAACGTGCCCTGCTATGGCGGGCAGACGTTCGAGGCGGGCTGCAACCAGCAGCTTGCGTCCAACGGGCTCTATTTCGCGCAGGATCTTTCGGGCGCGCCGTTCCTGCGCGCGCCGGACTGGAGCGGCAATGCCGGCTTCGATTACGAGCTGCCGGTGGGCAACACGATGAACCTGGTGCTGAGCAACAACACCTACTTCACCTCGAAATTCCTGTCCGGCCCCGGCATCCGCGAGGACTTCTACCAGAAGGGCTATGTCAAGTTCGACGCGGGCATCACGCTGAAGGACAAGGACGATCGCTGGGAAGTGGCGCTGATCGGCAAGAACCTGACGCGCGAATACACCGCAAGCAATTGCTCCCCCTCCAACTTCCAGAACGGCCTGCTCGGCGGCGAGATCACCGGCGCCTCGGCCAGCACGCCGGGCGGCCAGGTGGGGCCGGCGGGCACCGACGAGATGCTCTGCTACATGGACCCGGGCCGCGAGCTGTGGATACGCCTGACCCTGCGGCCGTTCGGCTGAAGCGCCGGCGGATCGGCCCCTAGAGCCGCTCGCCGCTGGCGGCCATGGTATCGCGGAAGGCCTGCGCGGTGGGCGAAAGCTCGTGCTTGTGGATCATCCACAGCCGGCTCATCACCGGGACGGAGAGCGAGCGCAGGACCAGGTTGTCCATCTGCAGCCGGGCCAGCGATTGCGCCAGCACCGTGGGTCCGAAACCGGCCGCGACCAGCCCGAGCAGGGTGGCGAAGCTGCTGGCCTCCAGCGCGACGCTGGGGCGGAAGCCGGCCTGTTCGCACAGGGCGAAGAAATGCTCGTTGAAGCCGGCGCCGTTGGCCGCGTTGTACAGCACCAGCGGCACCCCGGCGAGATCGGCGATGGCCGGGTCGGCCTCGCACCGCGCCAGCGGATGGTCCTGGCGGACGGCCAGCAGCATCTCCTCCTGGACCAGGCATTCGAACGCCATGCCCGCCGGCAGCAGCGGCGGCTCGAACGTGCGGATGATGCCCATGTCCAGCTCGCCGCGCTCGATCCGGGCGATCTGCGCGTCGCGCCCCAGTTCCTGCAAGGCCAGCTCCACTTGCGGGTGTGACTGCCGGTACCGGTAAAGCGCGTCGGCGACGCGCGCGACGAACGGCGCCGAGGCGGTGAAGCCCAGCGCGAGCCGCCCCAGTTCGCCGCGATGCGCCAGCCGCGCCACCTGCACCGCACGCTCGGCCTGGGCCAGCGCCTGCCGCGCTTCGGGCAGGAAGCGGCGCCCGGCCTCGGTCAGCCGGACCCGGCGGCTGGTGCGTTCGAACAGGCGCGCGCCCAGTTCCTCCTCCAGGGCGCGGATCTGCTGGCTCAGCGGCGGCTGCGACATGCCGAGCCGCTGCGCGGCGCGGCCGAAATGCAGCTCTTCGGCAACGTGGAGGAAATAGCGAAGGTGGCGAAGGTCCATGGTATCCAGACTTGTTGCATATCAATCAAGCCATATTAGATATTGGACACAAAACAACCGGTCACGCATTGGCGTTCACGCAGCGGTGTTGCGCAACGCGTCCGCAGCCAATCATCATAAGATCGCGGGCACGGCTGGCAAAGCCAGTGCAATCGGATGCCCGCGCGGTCCGTCTTGGAGGATGCCGCTGAGAAGTGGCCAAATTCATGCCTCCCGGTGGCTTGGGCCAACGGCGATGGCGGCGGGAGTCGTGAATGATCGGGATTGTCAGGATAGCGCTGCATCGCCCGCTGACCTTTGTGGTGATGGCCATCCTCATCGCCATCGGCGGAACGCTGGCCGCGCTGCGCACGCCGGTGGACATCTTCCCCGACATCCGCATCCCGGTGATCGGCGTCGCCTGGCAGTACGCCGGCCTGCCGCCCGAGGACATGGCCAGCCGCATCCTCAACCCCTACGAACGCAGCCTGAGCACCACGGTCAACGATATCGAGCATATCGAAAGCCAGTCGCTGCCGGGCATCGGCGTGGTCAAGATCTACCTTCAGCCCAATGCCGATATCCGCACCGCCACGGCCCAGGTCACGGCGATCTCGCAATCGGTGCTGCGGCAATTGCCGCCGGGGGCGACGCCGCCGCTGGTGATCAACTACAGCGCTTCCACCGTGCCGATCGTGCAGCTCGCGCTGTCGGGCCAGGGCCTTTCGGAGCAGGAACTGTTCGATATCGGCCAGAACCAGATCCGCCCGCAGCTCGTCACCGTGCCGGGCCTGGCCATGCCGTTCCCGTCGGGCGGCAAGCAGCGCCAGATCCAGGTCGATCTCGACCCGCTGGCGCTGCAATCGAAAGGCCTGACCGCGCAGGACGTGGGCGCCGCCATCGCCGCGCAGAACCAGATCAATCCGGCCGGCTTCGTCAAGATCGGCCCCACGCAGTATGCCGTGCGGCTGAACAATGCCCCCGATTCGATCGAGGGGCTCAACGACTTGCCGGTCAAGGTGGTGAACGGCGCCACGATCTACATGCGCGATGTCGCCCATGTGCGCGACGGCAACACCCCGCAGACCAACATCGTCCATGTCGATGGCCGCCGCTCGGCGCTGCTGACCGTGCTCAAGAACGGGCAGACCTCCACGCTCGCCATCGTCAACGGCGCCAAGGCGGCGCTGCCCAAGATCGCCGAGACGCTGCCCGTTACGCTCAAGATCCTGCCGGTGGGCGATCAGTCGCTGTTCGTGAAGGCGGCGGTGGCCGGCGTCATCAAGGAAGGCGTGATCGCCGCGGCGCTGACCTCGCTGATGATCCTGCTGTTCCTGGGATCGTGGCGATCGACCGTGATCATCGCGCTGTCGATCCCGCTGGCCATCCTGGCCGCGCTCGGCGCGCTGGCGGTGTTCGGCCAGACCCTGAACGTGATGACGCTGGGCGGGCTCGCGCTCGCGGTCGGCATCCTGGTCGACGACGCGACCGTGACGATCGAGAACATCAACTGGCATCTCGAACAGGGCAAGGGCGTGAAGCAGGCGATCCTCGATGGCGCCGCGCAGATCGTCACTCCGGCGTTCGTCTCGCTGCTGTGCATCTGCATCGTCTTCGTGCCGATGTTCTTCCTGCCGGGCGTCGCAGGCTTCCTGTTCGTGCCGATGGCGCTTTCGGTGGTCTTTGCCATGATCGCCTCGTTCGTGCTGTCACGCACGCTGGTGCCGACGCTGGCGATGTACCTGCTGCGCCCGCACGGCCACACCAGCGAGGAACTGCACCTTGCCGGCAAGCCCGGCTCGCACAATCCGCTGATCCGCTTCCAGCGCGGGTTCGAGCACCGCTTCGAACGCGTCCGCCTGGGCTATGTCGGGCTGCTCCAGCGCGCGCTGCGGGCACGCCGGCCGTTCGTGCTGGGCTTCATGGCCGTCACCCTGCTTTCGTTCGGGCTGATGCCCTTGCTGGGCAGCAACTTCTTCCCCAGCGTCGATTCGGGCCAGATCGCCATGCACGTGCGCGTGCCGGTGGGCACGCGGATCGAGGATACCGCCGCCCGGTTCGATCGCATCGCCGGGGCCGTGCGCGAGATCGTGCCGCCCGATGAGCTGGCCTCGATCACCGACAACATCGGCCTGCCGGTCAGCTCGATCAACACCGTCTACAACAACAGCGGCTCGATCGGTTCGCAGGACGGCGACATGATGATCACGCTGAAGGAAGGCCATCGCCCCACCGACGAGATCGTCGCCACGCTGCGCCGCGAACTGCCCCGGCGCTTCACTGGCACGACGTTCGCCTTCCTGCCCGCCGACATCACCAGCCAGATCCTGAACTTCGGCGCGCCGGCGCCGATCGACGTCCAGATCTCCGGCAAGAACGTCGCCGCCAATCGCGCTTATGCTCAGGAACTGCTCGCCCGCATGGCCAAAGTGCCGGGGTTGGCCGATGCCCGCATCCAGCAGCCGGCCAGCTCGCCGCAGATCAGCGTCGATGTCGATCGCTCGCGCATCGGCCAGTACGGGCTGACCGAGCGCGACGTGACCAACAACCTGGCCACCACGCTGGCCGGCTCGTCGCAATCCGCGCCGGTGTTCTATGTCGATCCCAAGAACGGCGTGTCCTATCCGGTGGTGTCGCAGGCGCCCGAGCACCTCGTCGGCTCGATGAGCGACCTGACCAACGTGCCGGTCGCCGGCGCGGGCGGCGCCGTGTCGCAGCCGCTGGGCGCGCTGGCCGAGATCAGGCGATCGGCGACGGTGCCGGTGGTCAGCCGCTACAACCTCTCGCCGGTGATCGACATCTATGCCACGCCGCAGGGCCGTGATCTGGGCGCGGTGGCGGGCGACGTGCAGGACATCATCGCGTCGATGAAAGACAAGGAGCCCAAGGGCTCGACCATCGCCATCCGCGGCCAGTTCGAAACGATGAACACCGCCTTTTCGGGCCTGGGCTTCGGCCTCGCCGCCGCGATCCTGTTCATCTACCTGCTGATCGTCATCAACTTCCAGAGCTGGGTCGATCCCTTCGTCATCATCACCGCGCTGCCGGCGGCGCTGGCCGGCATCGTCTGGGTGCTGTTCGGCACCGGCACGACGCTGTCGGTGCCTGCGCTCACCGGCGCGATCATGTGCATGGGCGTCGCCACCGCCAACTCGATCCTGGTGGTCAGCTTCGCGCGCGAGCAGCTGGCCCAGCACGGCGACGGCCTTCGGGCCGCGATCGAGGCCGGGCGCGTGCGCTTCCGCCCCGTGCTGATGACGGCGCTCGCCATGGTCATCGGCATGGCGCCGATGGCGCTGGGCCTTGGCGAAGGGGGCGAGCAGAACGCCCCGCTCGGCCGCGCCGTGATCGGCGGGCTGATCTTCGCCACGATCGCCACGCTGTTCTTCGTCCCCACTGTCTTCAGCCTTGTCCACCGGCGCCCCCGCGCCGATGCTTCGTCCACGGAACTTCAGCCCAGCCATGCCTGAGACCCTCCCTCCCCAAGATCCCGCCACCGACGATGCGATCCCCGCCGGCCCCGATGGCCGCACGCTGCGGCGCATCGGCATCGGCGCCGCCGCCGTCGCGCTGGCGGTTGTCGTCATCGGCACCGCATCGCGCATCAACGCGGTGGACGAACAACGCGCCACCGCCGCGCAAGCGGCCATCCCCACCGTGACCGTGCTGACCCCGGAGGCCGACGCGGGCGGCGGCACGCTGGTGCTGCCCGGCACGATCCAGGCCTTCAACAGCGCGCCGATCTATGCCCGGACCAATGGCTATGTCCGCCGCTGGCTGGTCGACATCGGCGATCACGTGCGCGCCGGCCAGACGCTGGCGATCCTCGACGCGCCCGAGATCGACCAGCAGCTCGCCCAGGCCGAAGCCGATTTCCAGACCGCCCGCGCCAACCAGGGGCTGGCGGCCACCACGGCCCGGCGATGGGACGCGCTGCTGGCGCAGGATGCCGTCTCGCGGCAGGAAGCGGACGAAAAGCGCGGCGATCTGGCCGCCCGATCGGCGCTGTCGAACGCCGCGCTGGCCAATGTCCGCCGGCTGCGGGCGCTGCAGGGCTTCACCCGCCTGTCCGCGCCCTTCGCCGGTGTCGTCACCAGCCGGTCGGCGCAGATCGGCGCGCTGGTGGTGGCCGGCAATGCCGCCTCGCAGCCGCTGTTCACCGTGTCCGACGTATCGAGGATGCGGATTTTCGTGCGCGTGCCGCAAGGCAATTCCGCCTCGGTCAAACCGGGGATGAGCGCCACGCTCTCGCTGCCCGAGTTCCCCGGCCGCAGCTTCACCGCGACGATGACGCGCAGCGCCCAGGCGGTCGACGCGCAATCGGGCGCGGTGCTGGTCGAACTGCAAGCCCCCAATCCCGACGGCGCGCTGAAGCCCGGTGCCTATGCGCGGGTCAGCTTCGCCACCAGTGCCGGAACGGGCCAGGCGGCAGGCGCGACGCTGTCGCTTCCGGGCAGCACGATCCTTTACGGCAACGACGGTCCCAGGCTGGCGGTGGTCGATGGCCGCAACCGGGTCTCGCTCAAGCCGATCACCATCGTGCGCGACGATGGCGCCAAGGTGTTCGTCTCGGGCGCCATCTCGGCCAGGGACCGCGTGATCGACACCCCGCCCGATTCGATCCGCGACGGCGACGAGGTGCGCGTGCAGAAAGCGCCGGCGGCCCCAGAGAAGAGCCCAGCGAAAGGCCCGGCGAGTGCGCGGTAAGCGGCTGGCGGCGCTGGCGCCGGCCCTGCTTGCCGGCTGCTCGCTGGCCCCGGACTACCGCCCCCCGGAAACCGCCGCACCGGCCGCCTACAAGGAAACCGCCGGCTGGACCGCCGCCACGCCGATGGACACCGCCTTGCGCGGCGACTGGTGGCGGATGTTCGACGATCCGGTGCTGGACGATCTGGAAGCGCGCGCCGCTGCCGCCAGCCCGACGCTGGCTGCCGCGCTCGCCCGCTATGACCAGGCGCGCGCCGCCGCCCGGATCGACCGCTCGGAGCTTTTCCCGCAAGTCGCCGCCACCGGCGATGCCAGCCGCCAGCAGGTTTCCGGCAATCGCCCGCTCGCCGACGGCACGCCCCGCACGTACAACGACTACGCGGTGGGCGGCGTGCTCGATTACGAGATCGACTTGTGGGGCCGCATCCGCAACGGCCTGAGCGCATCGCGCGCCGAGGCCGATGCGAGCGCGGCGGACCTCGTTTCCGCGCGGCTCAGCCTGCAGGCGGCGGTGGCCGATGCCTATATCCGCCTGCGCGGCCTCGATGCCCAGGCGGCGCTGCTGGATCGCACGGTCGCCGCCTTCGACCGCGCCTACCAGCTTACCCGCACCCGGCATGACGGCGGCATCGCCTCGGGCATCGACGTCAATCGCGCGCGCACGGCGCTCAGCAATGCGCGCGCGCAGGTTTCCGCCATCGCCAGCGATCGCGCCGCGACCGAGCATGAACTGGCCGCGCTGGTCGGCGCGGTGGCTTCGGACTTTGCCGTGCCCGCGCGCGTCCAGCCGCTGACCGCGCCCGAGATCGCCACCGGCGCGCCTTCCGCGCTGCTGCAGCGCCGGCCGGACGTGGCGGCGGCCGAACGCCGCATGTTCGCGGCCAACGCGCGCATCGGCGTGGCGCGCGCCGCGTTCTTCCCCACCGTCACGCTGGGCCTGGCCGGCGGCTGGGAAACCACGCACGGCGAATTGCTGAGCACGCCCAACAGCTTCTGGGGGCTGGGCCCGCTGGCGACGGCGCTTTCGCTGTTCGACGGCGGACGCCGCAAGGCGCAAGTCAAGCTCTCACGCGCGGAATATGACGAAATGGCCGCGGGCTATCGCGACACCGTGCTCACCGCCTTCCGGCAGGTGGAGGATGGCGTCGCCGCCATGCGCCAGCTTGCCGCGCAGCTGGTCGACCAGCGCGAGGCGGCCCAGGCGGCGGAGCGCACCAGCGACCTGGCCATGATCCGCTATCGCGACGGCGCTTCGGACTACCTCGAAGTGGTCATCGCTCAGACCGACGCGCTCGACGCGCAGCGCGCGCTGCTGGCGGTCGAGGTGGACCGGATGCGGGTGAGCGTGGCGCTGGTGAAGGCGCTGGGCGGTGAGGCCGGGCCGCCTCCCGCCTGACGGGCGGCACCTGACATACGGCCACAGCCTCACCCGCGATGGATCAGTTCCTCGATCAGCAGGGCAAAGGCCGGGCGGGGCTGGCGGCGGCTGGGGTAGTAGAGGTGATAGCCCGGAAACGGCGGGCACCAGTCTTCCATCACGCGCACCAGCGTGCCGGCGGCGATTTCGGCCAGCACATAGTCCTCGGGCACGAAGGCGAGCCCCAGCCCGGCGACCGCGGCGCCCACCACCATGCGCACGTCGTTGGAGATGAACTGCCCTTCGACGCGCACGTTCAGGCTGCGCGTGCCCTGTTCCAGTTCCCAGGCATAAAGGCCGCCCGATGTCGTCATCCGCAAGTTGACGCAGCGATGCGCGGCTAGGTCCTGCGGTGTCCGGGGCATGCCGTGGCCGGCCAGATAGGCCGGCGCGGCCACCGCGGCCATGCGCAAGTCCGGGCCGATGCGCACCGCGATCATGTCGCGCGCGACCTGCTCGCCCAGGCGCACCCCGGCATCGAAGCGATCCGCCACGATATCGCGCAGCGCGGGATCGACGCTGATCTCGATGGCGATCTCCGGGTAGCGGCGCATGATCCGGCACGCCGCCGGCCAGAGCACAGTCTGGGCGGCATGGGCCGGCGCGGTGATGCGGATGGTGCCGGCCGGCCGCTCGCGCAGTTCGTTCAGCATCGCGAGCTGCTGGTCGATCTGGTCCAGCGCCGGGACCAGGCTTTGCAGCAGGCTTTCCCCGGCATCGGTGGGCGATACGCTGCGCGTGGTGCGCGAAAGCAGGCGCACGCCGATGCGGCCCTCCAGCCGCCGGATCGCATGGCTGAGCGCCGATTGCGACAGGCCCAGCCGCGCCGCCGCGCGCGTGAAGCTGCGTTCTTCGGCCACGGCCAGGAAAGCATTCAGGTCGATGAGGTCGTCGCGCTGCATTCATGAATCCAGTGAATAGGTCCATGCAATTCTTATGATCTAATCGGCACGAGGAAAACGGCCTATCTGCACGGCATCCTCACACCAGGCCGGGGCGATCACGCCTTGCGCCAGAACGGGAGTTCCCACATGCAAACCCGCATTCTCGGCACGCACGGCCCTGAAGTTTCCGCCATCGGGCTCGGCTGCATGGGCCTGAGCTTCGGCTATGGCCCGGCCGTCTCGACCGCAGACGGCATCCGCCTGATCCGCACCGCCCACGAACAGGGCGTGACCTTCTTCGATACGGCCGAGGCCTATGGCCCCGGCGACAACGAGGAACTGGTCGGCCAGGCGCTCGCACCCGTGCGCGACGAAGTCGTCATCGCCACCAAGTTCGGCTTCAGGAACGGCCGCCCCGGCGACGGCCTGGACAGCCGGCCCGAGCGTATCCGCGAAGTGGCCGAAGCCTCGCTCAAGCGGCTGGGGACCGACCGGATCGACTTGTTCTACCAGCACCGGGTCGATCCCGCCGTGCCGATCGAGGATGTCGCCGGCACGGTGAAGGACCTGATCGCGCAAGGCAAGGTCAAGCATTTCGGCCTGTCCGAAGCGAGCGCCGCGTCGATCCGCACGGCCCATGCGGTACAGCCGGTCACGGCGCTGCAAAGCGAATATTCGCTGTGGTGGCGCGAACCGGAAAAGGACGTCCTGCCGACCTGCGAGGAACTGGGCATCGGCTTCGTGCCGTTCAGCCCGCTCGGCAAGGGCTTCCTCACGGGTGCCATCGACGCGCACACCACGTTCGCGGACGGCGATTTCCGCACCAGGGTTCCCCGCTTCGAGGAAGCCAACCGCGCGGCGAACGCGGCGCTGGTGGAACGGCTCAGGACCATCGCCGAAGCGCGCGGAGCCACGCCGGCGCAGATCGCCATCGCCTGGCTGCTGGCGCAGAAGCCCTGGATCGTGCCGATCCCCGGCACGACCAAGCTGCACCGGCTGACGGAAAACCTCGGCGCCGCGCAAATCGCGCTTTCGGCCGGGAACCTTGGCGAGATCGCCGCCGCGCTGGCCGCGATCCCGGTCCAGGGCGAACGCTACCCGGCCGAGATGGCCGTGTTCGTCAACCGCTGATCCCCCTCCCCGCTTGAGAAACGAGACCAAGATCATGACTGTCAAAGCTTACGGCGCCTATGCCGGCGACAAGCCGCTCGAACCCATGGCGATCGAACGGCGCGAACCGGGCCCGCGCGACGTGCGCATCGCCATCGCCTATTGCGGCGTGTGCCATTCCGATCTCCACACCGTTCGCGACGAATGGCAAGGCACCCTCTACCCCTGCGTTCCGGGGCACGAGATCGTCGGCACCGTCACCGCGGTCGGCGGCGACGTGACGCGCTTCGCGGTGGGCGAGACGGTGGGCGTGGGCTGCCTTGTGGGAAGCTGCGGCCATTGCGGATCGTGCGCCGAAGGGCTGGAGAACTATTGCGAGAACGGCTGGACCGGCACGTACAACGGCGCGATCGCGGAGGCGCCCGGCCACACCCTGGGCGGATATTCGCAGGCGATCGTCGTCGATGAGCACTTCGTCCTGAAGATCCGTCACCCGCACGAACAGCTCGCCGCCGTCGCGCCGCTGCTGTGCGCCGGCATCACCACTTATTCGCCGCTGCGCCACTGGGGCGCGGGACCGGGCAAGAAAGTGGGCGTGGTCGGCATCGGCGGGCTGGGCCACATGGCGATCAAGATCGCCCATGCCATGGGCGCCCACGTGGTCGCCTTCACCTCCACCGCCGCCAAGCGGCAGGACGCGCATGACCTTGGCGCCGACGAAGTGGTGATCTCGCGCGATGCGGACGAGATGGCCGCCCATGCCGGCAGCTTCGACCTGATCATCGATTCGGTCGCGGCCTCGCACGATCTCGATGCCTATACGGCGATGCTCCACCGTGACGGCACGCTGGTGCTGCTGGGCGTGCCCGATCACCCGCACCCCACGCCGAACTTCGGCAACCTGGTGTTCGGCCGCAAGACCATCGCCGGCTCGCTGATCGGCGGCTTGCCCGAAACGCAGGAAATGCTCGATTTCTGCGCCGAGCACGGGATCGTCTCGGATATCGAGATGATCGCGATCCAGCAGATCGACGAAGCCTATGACCGGATGCTGCGCAGCGACGTGCGGTATCGCTTCGTCATCGACAACGCGACGCTGGAAGCCGGCCCCGCCGCCTGACCCGCCTGTCGCCCTGACCCGCCTGTCGCAAAGGGCGCGGGGGGTGGCCTGAGGATCAGGCCCCCCTCGCGCCCTCGCGGCAACGCGCCCTCAAAGCCGCTCGGCCATGGCCGTCGGGGGAGAATCCGCCGCGGCATGGCCCAGCGCGCTCAGGATCATGCCGGTGATGATCCGCGCGGCTTCGTCCGGGTCCAGCCGGGGCCGGATCAGCGTGCGGTGGCCCAGCCCGAACAGGCAGGCGATCATCAGTTCCTCGGCCGCGTCGAGCTCGCGTTCGGACAATCGCGGATTGGCCAGGCCGACAAGCCGCCGGACGATCTCACGATAGCGCGCGAAGAAATGGCCGATCAGCGCGGCGACCTTTTCATCGCGGTGCGCTTCGGCCAGCGCCTCGTGCACCAGCGCGTCGGCCTGCTCGGCCAGATGGCGCTCGACGATCTGCTCGATCACCGCTTCCACCGGCGCCTCGCCGCTCAGCGCCCGGTCGATATCGTGGTTCAGTTCGGCGAAGATACGCTCCGAATCGGCGACGATGATGGCCCGGATGATATCGGCCTTGCCGGCAAAGACGCGGTAGATCGTGCCGACGCTGACTTGCGCCTCGGCGGCGAGATCGGCCATCGCGGTCTGGTGAAATCCCCGCGCGGCGAAAAGCCGCCGCGCCGCCGCCACCACCCGGTCCGTAACGCAGCCTTTTTGCTGCTCTGCAACATTTTCGCCCACGACCCTCTCCATATGGCTTGACCCTATCATCGCGCGGGGGCTATGGGAAACAAAAATGGAATGAACGTTCATTCCGCTTCGTCAATCCGTTTGACCGGGAACCCGATGCATCGCCAAGCCCCCCTGCCGCTGCTCGGAGCGATGGCGCTCCTGGCCGCCTGTTCGGCCCAGTCGCCGCCACCGCCCGCCCCGCCCAAGGTCGGCGTGGTGACATTGCGGGCAGAGCCGGTGGAGCTGACCGCCGACTTGCCGGGCCGCGTGGCGGCGGCGGAAACCTCCGAAGTGCGCCCCCAGATCAACGGCGTGATCCGCGCCCGCCTGTTCACCGAGGGCAGCATGGTGCGCGCCGGACAAGTGCTCTACGAGATCGAGGACGCGGCCTACCGCGCGGCGCTCGGCACCGCGCAGGGCAACCTTGCCCGGGCCGAGGCGACGATCGGATCAACCACCGCGCTGGCCCGGCGCTATCGCGGGCTGGTCGATATCAACGCCGTCAGCCAGCAGGAGCTCGACAATGCCGATGCCGCCGCGCGGCAGGCCCGCGCCGATGCCGCGGCGCAGCGATCGGGCGTGCAGGCGGCGCGCGTCAACCTGGATTTCACCCGCATCCGCGCGCCCATCTCGGGGCGGATCGGGCGTTCGTTCTACACGCGCGGCGCCCTGGTCCAGTCCGGGCAGGCCGATGCGCTGGCCACGATCATGCGCACCGATACGGTCTATGTCGACGTGACGCAGTCCGCCGCGCAGTTGCTGGACCTGAAGGACGCGATCGCCGCGGGCGGGCTCAGCAACCAGGGCCGGGAAAGCGCGCGGGTGCGGCTGATCCTGCCCAACGGCAAGACCTATCCGATCGAGGGGCGGCTGGAATTCTCCGAAGTCGCGGTCGATCCGCAGACCGGCAGCGTCACCTTGCGCGCCACCTTCCCCAATCCGCAAGGGCTGCTGCTGCCCGGCATGTTCGTGCGCGCGCGGCTGGTGGAAGGCGTGCGGCAGAACGCCATCCTGGCGCCGCAGCAGGGCATCACCCGCGATCCGCGCGGCCGGGCGACCGCGCTGGTGGTCGATGCCGCGAACACCGTGGTGTCACGCCGGGTCATCGCCGAACGGCCGGTGGGGGACAAATGGGTCGTCACCAGCGGCCTGGCGCCGGGCGACCGGCTGATCGTCGAAGGGCTGGTCGCGGTCAAGCCGGGGATGAAGGTCAGCGTCGGCAAGCCGGCGCAAGTCACCGCCGCGCCCGGCGCGGGGCGCTGACCGCCCATGTCGCGCTATTTCATCGACCGGCCGATCTTCGCCTGGGTTATCGCCATCGTCGTCATGCTCGCCGGGCTCATCGCCTTGCGCGGGCTGCCCGTGGCCCAGTTTCCCGAGATCGCCGCCCCGGCGGTGACGATCAGCACGCTCTATCCCGGCGCCGATGCCCAGACGCTGGAGAACACCACCACGCAAGTGATCGAGCAGCAGATGAAGGGCATCGATCATCTGCGCTACTTCTCGTCCACCAGCGATTCGGCAGGCAATCTCACGGTCACGCTGACGTTCGACCAGGGCACCGATCCCGACATCGCGCAAGTGCAGGTGCAGAACAAGCTGGCGCAGGCAACGCCGCTGCTGCCGCAGGAAGTGCAGCGCGCGGGCGTGCGCGTGGCCAAGGCGGCGGCCAGCTTCCTGCTGATCGTCGCGCTCTATTCCGAGGACGGATCGCACGACCAGATCGACCTGGGCGACTATATCTCGTCGAGCCTGCAAGACCCGATCAGCCGGGTCGATGGCGTGGGCGACACGCAAGTGCTGGGCGCGCCCTATGCCATGCGCATCTGGCTCGATCCCTACAAGATGGCGAGCCTGGGCGTCACCGTTTCGGACGTGACCGCCGCGATCCAGGCGCAGAACGCGCAAGTTTCCGCCGGCCAGGTCGGCAGCCTGCCCGCGCGCAAGGGGCAGGCGCTGAACGCCACGGTCACGGCCCAATCACGCCTGCGCACGCCCGAGCAGTTTCGCGACATCGTCCTGCGCGCCGGGAACGACGGGGCGATCCTGCGCCTGTCCGACGTCGCGCGGGTGGAACTGGGGGCGGACAACTACAGCTTCATCGCCCGGTTCAACGGCAAGGCTGCCGCGGGCCTGGCCATCCGGCTGGCGCCCGGCGCCAACGCGCTCGACACCGTCGATGGCGTCAAGGCCAAAGTGGCCGAACTGTCCCGCCAGTTTCCCGCGGACGTGCGGATCGACTATCCGATCGACAATTCCACTTACGTGCGCCTTTCGGTCAAGCAGGTGGTGCACACGCTGATCGAGGCGATCATCCTGGTCTTCGTGGTGATGTTCCTGTTCCTGCAGAACTGGCGCGCCACGCTGATCCCGACGATCGCGGTGCCGGTGGTCCTGCTGGGCACGTTCGCGATCCTGGCGGTGGCGGGCTTCACCATCAACACGCTCACCCTGTTCGGCATGGTGCTGGCGATCGGCCTGCTGGTCGATGACGCGATCGTCGTGGTCGAAAATGTCGAGCGGCTGATCCAGGAGGAAAAGCTTTCGCCCAAGGATGCCGCGAAGAAATCCATGGACGAGATCAGCGGCGCGCTGGTCGGCATCGGGCTGGTGCTTTCGGCGGTGTTCCTGCCCATGGCCTTCTTCGGCGGTTCCACCGGGGTGATCTTCCGCCAGTTCTCGATCACGATCGTTTCGGCGATGGCGCTTTCGGTCATGGTCGCGCTGATCCTGACGCCGGCCCTGTGCGCCACCATCCTGGGCGCGGCCAACCATAACCACGGTGAGCGCGGCGGCTTCTTCGGCTGGTTCAACCGCACGTTCGACCGGGGGCGGGAACGCTATGCCGGCGGCCTGCGCGGGATCGAGCGCCACTGGGGGCGCACCATCGTGGTCTATGTGCTGATCGTCGCGGGCATGGGGCTGCTGTTCTGGCGCCTGCCCGGCGGCTTCCTGCCCGACGAGGACCAGGGCGTGATCTTCAGCCAGGTCGCCATGCCCGCCGGCACCACGATCGAGGAAACCGAACGTACGCTCGGGCGCGTGCGCCATCATTACCTTGTCGATGAAAAGGCCGCGGTCGAATCGGTCTTCACCATCAGCGGCTTCGGCTTCGTCGGCCAGAGCCAGAACGTGGGCATCGCCTTCGTGCGGCTGCGGCCCTGGGAAGAGCGCACGGGCCACGACATGGGTGCTGGCGCGATCCAGCAGCGGGCCAATGCCGCGTTCCAGAAGATCGCCGCCGGCCAGATCTTCGCCTTCGCCCCGCCGGCGATTTCCGAGCTGGGCAACGCGACCGGCTTCGACTTCGAGCTGAAGGACGAGGCGGGCCTGGGCCATGACGCGCTGATCGCGGCGCGCAACCAGTTGCTCGGCATGGCCGCGCAGGACCCCCGGCTGGCGCAAGTGCGCCCCAACGGCATCGAGGACGGCCCCCAGCTCAAGCTCGATGTCGATCAGGACGCCGCCGCCGCATCGGGCCTGTCGCAAGCCGAGATCAACGCTACGGTGAGCACCGCGTTCGGCGGCAGCTACATCAACGATTTCATCGACCGTGGCCGGGTCAAGCGCGTCTATGTGCAGGCCGACAGCGATTTCCGCACCGAGCCTGCATCCCTGGGCGATTTCTTCGTGCGCGGCGCCTCCGGTGCGATGACGCCGATCGCGGCATTCGCCAGCACGGCCTGGACGCACGGATCGGCCCGGCTGGAACGATACAACGGCGTTTCGGCGGTGCAGATCCAGGGCGCGCCCGCGCCGGGGCTGAGCACCGGCACCGCGCTGGCGGCGATGGAGGAGATCGCCGCGAAGCTGCCGGCCGGCATCGGCTATGAATGGACCGGCATCTCCTATGAGGAAAAGCTTTCGGGCGGGCAGGCGCCCACGCTCTATGCGCTTTCGCTGCTGATCGTGTTCCTGTGCCTGGCCGCGCTGTACGAAAGCTGGTCGGTGCCGATCGCGGTGCTGCTGGTCGTGCCGCTCGGCGTGTTCGGCGCGGTCATGGCGGCGATGCTGGCCGGGCTGAACAACGACATCTACCTGCAGGTGGGCCTGATCACCACGATCGGCGTCGCGGCCAAGAACGCGATCCTCATCGTCGAATTCGCCGAGGAGAAGATGCGCGAGGGGCTTTCGGCCGGGCAGGCCGCGATCGAGGCGGCGCGGCTGCGCCTGCGGCCGATCCTGATGACCTCGTTCGCCTTCATCTTCGGCGTGCTGCCGCTGGCCCTGTCCACCGGCGCGGGCGCGGGTGGGCAGAACGCGATCGGCTGGGCGGTGGTCGGCGGGATGCTTTCGGCGACGGTACTGGCGATCTTCTTCGTGCCTTTGTTCTTCTTCATCGTGAAGCGCCTGTTCCGGCAGGACCGCGCCGCCGCCCACGCCGAGGCGCCGGCCGCTGTGCCGGCCAACGGGGCTCCAGCCGATACAGGCGGCGAAGCGCCGCAGCAGGCCTGACATGATGCGATCCTCTCCCCGCTTCCTGATGCTCGGCGCGGCGCTCGCGCTGGCGGGCTGCAACATGGCGCCGCGCTATGTCCGGCCCGGCCTGCCCGTGCCGCCCGAAACCCCGCGCGGAGAGGCTTACGGGCCCGGCGATCCCGCCGCCGCGCCAGTCGATCTGGCGGCCACAGCCTGGACCGAGTTCTTCGCCGAGCCGCGCCTGCGCGAAGTGATCGGCCTGGCACTGGCCAACAACCGCGACTTGCGCCTGGCGCTGGCGCGGGTCGAACAGGCGCGCGCGCAATACCGCGTGCAGCGCGCCGATATCTTCCCGACGCTGGGTGCCGATGCCGGGGCGACGTTCCAGAAGTCACCGCTGGGCGCCGGGTCGGCCGGCGGCGCGCAAGGCGCCGTCACCGGGCGCGCCGACATCTATTCAGCCTCGCTGGGCGTTTCGGCCTGGGAAGTCGATCTCTTCGGCCGCCTGCGCAATCTGACCGAGGCGGCGCAGGAACAGTTCCTGGCGGCGGACGAGAACCGCAAGGCGGCGCAAGTCGCGCTGGTCGCCGAAGTGGCCACCGCCTGGCTGACACTGGCGGCCGATCATGACCGGCTGACGATCGCGGGCATGACGGTGCAGGCCTATGGTGAAACCGTCGCGCTCAACGAAGCGCGGTTCAAGGCCGGCGTCGCTTCGGAGCTCGACGTGCGGCAGGCGCGCACCGGACTGGACCAGGCGCGCGCCGACAAGGCCGCGCTGACCACGCAAGTCGCGCAGGACCGCAACGCGCTGGAGCTGCTGGCCGGCACCCCGATCGAGGACCGGCTGCTGCCCGACACGCTGCCCGCGCGCGGCGTGACGATCGAGCGGCTGCCGGGTGATCTGCCTTCCGAGATCCTGCTGCGGCGCCCCGATATCGCCGCCGCCGAGCACCAGCTTATCGCCGCCAACGCCAATATCGGCGCGGCCCGCGCGGCCTTTTTCCCGCGCATCTCGCTCACCGTCGCGCTGGGGACGATCAGCCTGGGCCTGTCGAACCTGTTCCAGAACGGCAGCGAGACCTGGTCGGTGGCGCCTTCGGCCAACCTGCCGATCTTCGATTTCGGCCGCAACGCGGGCAATCTCGCTTATGCCAGGGCCACGCGCGAGGCGATGCTGGCGCAATATGAAAAGACGGTGCAGACCGCGTTTCGCGAAGTGGCCGATGCCCTGGCGCGCCGGGGCACGATCGACGAGCAGCTGGCCGCGCAGGTTTCGCTGGAAGACAATGCCCGCACCGCCTTCCGCCTGTCGGACGCGCGCTTTCGCGCCGGGGTGGAGCCTTACCTCACCACGCTGGACGCGCAGCGGACATATTACGCGGCGCAGCAATCGCTGGTGGGAACGCTGCTGGTGCGCGCGGGCAATGCCGTGGAGCTCTACCGTGCCACCGGCGGCGGGCTGGCGCCGTAACGAAATGCGCCTGTCGGCGCGTTTCCAAACAGACCCTCAGCGCAGCAAGTGCCAGTACAGGATGTAGGCGACGCCCGAAACGCTCAAGGCGATGCAGATACGGTTGCCGAGATAATCAATGATGCTCATGAACCCTCTCCAGGATCATCTTATTTTTGGGCATCGTATCACACTTGCGGACGGAATCCAGCGATAGCCGCAAGAATTCGCGCGCGCCGGCAAGGCCCGGCACGCCATGGCCGCACCATGCCGGCCACGGCCGGAACGCAGGGGCTAGAACCCGAGAATGTCAGGCAAAAAGGAGCGCGAGGCCCTTGAACAGTCCGGTCAGCGCGAAAGGCAGGCCGATGGCCAGCAGCCAGAGCGCCAGCCGGTCCCGCCGGTAATAGGATGCCAGCGCCGGATCGGCGGCCTGCTGATCGTTCAGCCGGTTCCAGCGCCGTTCGAAGCTGCGGCAGGCCGGGATGATCGCGACGACGAGGATGACCAGCGCAAGATAAGGCAGCAGCGATCCGCCCTCGGTCTTGAGCGCGCCAATCGTCACGAAGATCTGGAGGGCCGTATAGACCAGCAGCGCATAAGCGATATGATCGCTCATCTTGCGGCGCCAGTCGGTGACGTGGGAATGCCCCTGCGTTGCCAGGCCACCATGCTGCGTGATCTTGTCCATTCGGTGACCCTCTCCAATGAATTACCGAGCAAACCACTAGAACATCGAATGGCTCCGGGATCAAGCGCGGTTACGCCATCCGCGATTCCGGCGCGCCGGCAGTACCATGGCGAGACAGGCGCGCGGCAAACCATGCATGAAACCTGCCAATCGGATCGGCTTGCGGGAAATGCCCGCTTGCCGTTCGGGCAAGGCGTGCGTACATCGCGCAGGAGATGACGGAATCGACCGAAATTTCGCGGAATCCCGGCTTGCACACCGCCGAAGCGGTCGATGCGGCGGCGATTGCCGAGCGCGGCGGCCTTGAAGTGATCTCGATCGCCAAGAGCTATGACAAGCGCGCGGTGCTCACCGATATCTCGCTGTCGGTGGCCAAGGGCGAAGTGCTGGGCCTGCTGGGCCCGAATGGCGCGGGCAAGACCACCTGCTTCTATTCGATCATGGGGCTGGTGCGCCCCGATTCGGGCCGCATCCTGATGGACGGGGTCGATGTGACGAAGCTGCCGATGTATCGCCGCGCGGTGCTGGGGCTGGGCTATCTGCCGCAGGAGACCTCGATCTTCCGGGGGCTTTCGGTCGAGCAGAACATCGACGCGGTGCTTGAGCTGATGGAGCCCGACAAGGCCGTGCGCGCGCAGGAGCTGGAGCGGCTGCTGGAGGAATTCGGCCTGCTGCGCCTGCGATCGAGCCCGGCCATGGCGCTTTCGGGCGGTGAACGGCGCCGCTGCGAGATCGCGCGGGCGCTGGCCGCCAATCCCTCGATCATGCTGCTGGACGAGCCTTTCGCCGGCATCGACCCGCTTTCCATCTCCGACATCCGCGATCTCGTGCGCGATCTCAAGACCCGCGGCATCGGCGTGCTGATCACCGATCACAACGTGCGCGAGACGCTCGACATCGTTGATCGCGCCATCATCATCTATGGTGGCCAGGTGCTGTTCGCCGGCAGCCCCGAAGCGCTCGTCGCCGACGAGAACGTCCGCCGCCTCTATCTGGGCGAGGGCTTTACGCTGTGATCGCCGGCCCGCGCGTGGCAGGATCGGGGCGGCACAAGGGCATGGCGGGCGGATAACGATGGCGCTCGGCCCTCGCCTCGATCTTCGGCAGACCCAGTCGCTGGTGATGACGCCGCAGTTGCAGCAGGCGATCAAGCTGCTGGCGCTGTCGAACCTGGAGATAGAGACTTTCATCGGCGAGACGCTGGAAGCCAATCCGCTGCTCGACCTGGGCACCGAGGCGCCCGCGCCAGCCGCCGAGACCGTGGCCATGCCCGAGGAGGCCCGGCGGACCACGCTGGAAAGTTCGCCGGTGGACCAGCTCATCGGCGAAGGACGCGGCGAGGAGGATCGCCCGCTCGACGTCGATCGTACGGCGATCGACCATGATCGCGATACCGGCGATGGCCAAGGGGGCGGCGAGACGACGGGCGGCGACCTCGATGCCTCCTGGGGCGGCGAGATCCGCATCGGCGGCGGCGAGGAAGGCCCCGGCATCGACGAGCGCGGCGCGGCCGACGAGACGCTGAGCCAGCACCTGGAAGCGCAAGTCGGCCCGGTCGCGCCCGATCCGCGCATGGCGGCGATCGCGCGCTATATCATCGGCCAGCTTGACGAGGCCGGCTATCTGCCGGTGCCCCTGCGCGATGTGGCGACCGACCTGGGCGTGCCGCTGGCCGAGGCCAAAGCCGGGCTCGCGCTGGTCCAGTCGCTGGAGCCGACCGGCGTCGGCGCGACCTCGCTGGCCGAATGCATCGCCCTTCAGGCCAGGGAAGCCGACCGCTACGATCCGTGCATGGCGCGGCTGATCGACAACCTTGAGCTGGTCGCGCGCGGTGAGTTCGCCCGGCTGAAGCGCATGTGCGGCGTGGACGACGAGGATTTCGCCGACATGCTGGGCGAGCTGCGCGGCTATGATCCCAAGCCGGGGCTGCGCTATGGCGGCGAGGCGAGCGCGGCGGTCACGCCCGATATCCTGTTGACCCCGCGCGCGGACGGCGGCTGGGACGTGCGGCTCAACCAGGCGACGCTGCCCCGGCTGGTGGTCAACCGCAGCTACTATGTCGAGATGAAGCGCAATTGCGACGACAAGGCCTCGCGCGGGTGGCTTTCGGAAAAGCTGGCCGACGCGAACTGGCTGATCAAGGCGCTGGACCAGCGGCAGAAGACGATCCTGAAAGTGGCGGCCGAACTGGTGAAGCAGCAGGACGGCTTTTTCCGCCACGGCGTTTCGCAATTGCGCCCGCTGACGCTGCGCACCGTCGCCGAGGCGATCGGGATGCACGAATCGACCGTCAGCCGCGTGACTTCGAACAAATACTTGCAGTGCCCGCGCGGGACTTTCGAGCTGAAGTATTTCTTCACTTCGGGCGTGGGCGCGTCGGGCGGCGAAGGCGCGGCTTCGGCCGAGGCGGTGAAGGCCGCGATCCGCCAGCTGATCGACGCCGAGGCGCCCAACGCGATCCTTTCGGACGACGCGCTGGTCGATCTGCTCAAGGCGCGCGGCTATGATCTGGCGCGGCGCACGGTGGCCAAATACCGCGAGGCGATCGGCCTGGGCAGTTCGGTCCAGCGGCGCCGGCAGAAGGCGCTTGCCGCAGTGCGGTAAGTAATAAGCCAGGCTATATTAAGCGTGGCCGCTTAGATACTTGTTTTGCTTAGCAAAAAACGATTTGCAAAACCCGGTAATGTGATAGCTTTTCGATGAACCGAGCCTCCATTGCGACTTGTCGCAAAGATAAGAGCGCCGGTCATGGAGAGGATGCCGATGTCTTACGCGGATCGGACTACAACCCATAGTTCAAGCCGGACGATCGTGTTCGCCACGGTCGCCGGCATCCACGCCCTGGTGCTCTACGGGCTGGTGACGGGGCTTGGCGGCGCATATATCGAGCGGGTCGCCACCGTCTTCAGGACCACGAACTATCCGGTCGATCCGCCCTCGCCGCCGCCGACGGCGGAGCCCGAGCAGAAGATGCCCAATCAGGCCGACACCGTCATCACCACGCCGCGCGCGCCGATCCCGCTGCCGGACACCGGGCAGCGTCCCTATTTCGAGCAGCCGCCTTTCGCGCTGCCGCAATCGGGCCCGGGCGATGACGAAGTCGTCGTGCTGCCCGAGCTGAAGCCCACCCCCCTGCCCAGCGGCAAGCCCACTCCGGCGCGGCCGCGCAACGCGCCGGCGAGCTGGGTGACGACGGACGATTATCCGACCCGTGAACTGCGCGATGGCGTGGAGGGCGTGGTCGGCTTTGAACTCACGATTGGAGCTGATGGCAAAGTGGAGGGATGCCGAGTGACCAACTCCAGCGGCTCACCGGGTCTCGACGCCGCGACGTGCAAATACGTCAGGCGCCAGGCCCGGTTCGAGCCCGCGACCGATGCCAACGGAACGAAAGTGCCCGGCACTTATGCCAGCCGGGTCAACTGGGTGATCCCGAAGGATTGACGCGCGCGCGGTGGTTCACCCGGCAAAGCCGGGGAACCCGCGACGTCGGCAAGACCACGAGAGAGGATGCGGAAGAAATGGCACAAGGCAGCAACCGGCCCGTCAATCCCAACGAAGCGGACCGATTTGTCGCAAGCGGGCTTTACGGGTTCGCCCTGTATGGCCTTGCCATGTGCAACTGCAACGAAGGCGTGGTGCGCTTGCTGGACGCGGCGCAAGCGCGTCCGCGGCAGGGCGGCAGCCCCCATCCCCAGGCGGGCCCTGCCGCATAGCTTGCGTTCGGGCAAAGCCCGAGCGCTCGGTTAGCCGGAGCGGTTCGTCCGCGCCTTATCAGGGCCGCTCCGGCTAGCCAGTCCTTTTCCGAGCAGTGGCGCCATGTCGGCCTTGCCCAATTCGCCGGGCAAGTTATTAGTCATGGTGGCTCACATTCCGGGAGAGGCGAAGATCATGCATATGACAGGTGAGCAGCGCGTTGCTGCTCCGCGCGAGCGTGTCTGGGAAGCGCTCAACGACCCGGACGTGCTGCGCCAGTGCATCCCCGGTTGCCAGAGCCTTGAGAAAGAGGGCGAGGATCGGTTCATCGCCGTGGCCGAAGTCAAGATCGGCCCGATCGGCGCGCGCTTTCGCGGCAATGTCCAGCTGTCCGACCTGAGCGCGCCCAACGGCTATACGATCACCGGATCGGGCAACGGCGGCATCGCCGGCAGCGCGAAAGGCGGCGCCAGGGTGCGGTTGTCGGACGATGCCGGCGGCGGCACGCTGGTATCCTATGACGTGGAGGCCGAAGTCGGCGGGCGCATGGCGCAGCTTGGCGGCCCGATCATCGATGCCACCGCGAAGAACCTGGCCGGCAAGTTCTTCAGCCGCTTCGGCGAAGTGGTGAGCGGCGGCGCGGCGGCGGAAGCCCCAACGGCCGCGCCGGCCCCGGTTTCGGCCCCAGTCCCCGCCCCGAGCCCCGCGCCGGTCCCGGCCGCACCGGGCGCGCCCGGCTTCGTCGGCCTGTGGGGCTGGGTCGCGGCGCTGGTCGTGGCGATCCTCGCGGGCTTCGTGCTGGGCAGCAATGCCATTGCCGGCAGCGTGGTCATGGTCGTGATGGTGCTCACCGTGGTCGTCGCCGCCGCCGCGTTCGAGGCCGGGCGGCGCGGAGGCGGCCAGTGAAGCCCGCCCCGTTCGACTATATCGCACCCGCCAGCATTGAAGAGGCGTGCCGCGTGCTTGACGAAGCGGGCGGCGGCGCCACCGTGATCGCCGGCGGGCAGACGCTGATGCCGCTGCTCAACTTGCGCATGAGCCAGCCCTTCATCCTTGTCGACATCAACCGGATCGCGGCGCTCAAGGGCGTGACCGAGGTCGAGGGCGGCATCCGCGTCGGCCCGGCGACACGCCAGGCCGATGCCCTGAAGGACGCGACGCTGGCCAGGCGCCTGCCCGCCTTCATCCGCGCGCTGGGCCATGTCGGCCATTACCAGACGCGCAATCGCGGCACGGTGGGCGGCTCGATCGCGCTGGGCGAGCCGGCGGCCGAAATGCCCGCGACCGCCGTGGCGCTGGGCGCGACGATCGAGATCGCCTCGGTGCGCGGCACCCGCACGGTGCCGGCCAGCGAATTCTACATCGGCCCTTACATGACCGTGCTGGAACCCGACGAGCTGGTGACGGGCATCGTCTATCCAGACTGGCCGGCCGGCCATCTGGTGCTGTTCCGCGAAGTGGCGCAGCGCGCCGGCGATTTCGCGCTGGTCGGCATGGTCGGCGCGCTGGCGCTGGATGGCGGCACGGTGGCGCGCGTCGGGCTGGGCTGGTTCGGCATGGGGCCGACGCCGATCCGGGCGCGGCAGGCCGAAGCCGCGCTGCTGGGCCAGGCATCGGGCGCGATCGACCCCGAAGCCGTGGCCACGCTGGCCGTGGCCGATACCGCGCCCTTCGACGATCACCACGCCAGCGCCGAATACCGCCGCACGGTCGGCCGGCGCATTTTCGCAAGAACGCTGCGCGAGGCTCTCGCGCTGAAGGAGGCGGCATGAGCGAGCCTGCAAGCAAACGCGACATCGAACTGACCGTCAACGGCCATCGCCACCGGGCCAGCGTGGAGGCGCGCACCAGCCTGGGCGAATTCCTGCGCGAAAGCCTGGGCTATACCGGCACGCACCTGGCCTGCGAGCATGGCGTGTGCGGCGCCTGCACCGTGCAGGTCGATGGCGCGGCGATGCGATCATGCCTGATGCTGGCGGTGCAGGCCGATGGCTGCGCGGTGACGACGGTCGAAGGGCTGGCCGCCGCCGACGGCACGCTGCATCCGGTGCAGCAGGCGCTACGCGACAACTTCGGCCTGCAATGCGGCTTCTGCACGCCCGGCGTGGCGATCACGCTGGCGACGCTGGTGGATGGCGGCGCGAAGCTTTCAGCCGAGGAGATGGAGCTGGCCATGTCCGGGCACATCTGCCGCTGCACCGGATACCAGGGCATCCGCCGGGCGATCCGCCAGCTTGTCGGCCAGAACGCGGGAGAAGCGGCATGAACGCGCAGAGCGTCGGCGCCACGCGCTATATCGGGGAGCGCACCCCGCGCAAGGAAGACGCCCGCCTGCTGACCGGGCGCGGCCAGTATACCGACGACGTGCGCCTGCCCGGCATGTTGCACGTCGCCTATGCCCGCTCGGCGGTGGCGCGCGGGACGATCGTGTCGATCGACACGGCGGCGGCGCGCGACCTGCCTGGCGTGCACGCGATCTATCTGCAGCGCGATTTCGCCCCGGTCCCGCTCTACATGATGAACTTCTTCTTCGGGCCGATCGAATCGCCAGTGACATTGCTGGCCGACGGGCGCGTCGCCTGCGTCGGCGACCCGGTGGCGATGGTCATCGCCGACAGCCGCGCCATCGCCGAGGATGCCGCCTCGCTGATCGAGATCGTGATCGACGAGGAACCGCCCGTGGTCACGCTGGCCGATGCGCGCACCGGCCCGTTGGTCCATCCCGGCATGGACAGCAACGTGGCCGCCGAAATGGGCGAGCCGGAGATCGATGAGGACTTGCAGGCCCGGATCGACGGCGCAGCCTACAAGGTAACGCGCACGATCCGCCACCAGCGCATCGCGCAATCGCCGATGGAAGCGCGCGCCTGCGTCGCCTCGCCCGACGGGGCCGAGGAATTGACCATCTATATCTCGTGCCAGAGCCCCAATCTGGTCTGCCGCTATGTCTCGGTCGCGCTCGGGCTGCCGCAGGAGGCGATCCGGGTGATCGCCAAGGACGTGGGCGGCGGCTTCGGCCTGAAGAACATGCCCTGGCGCGAGGAACTGGCGGTGATCGTCGCCGCGCGGCTGTTTGGCCGGCCGCTGAAGTGGATCGAGGACCGCTTCGAATCGCTCACCGCCTCCAGCCACGCGCGCGAGCAGGAAATCACGCTGACCGTCGGCTTCGACCATGACGGCCGGCTTGTCGCCGGGCATTGCGACTACAACTCGAACAACGGCGCATGGCCGATGGGCGAGGACTGCAACGTGGCCGTGCACATGTTCATGTGGCCCGCCCACAAGATGCCCGCCTATGGCTTCATCTCGCGCGGCTGGTATTCGAACACGATGGGCCTTGGCGGCTATCGCGGGCCCTGGGCGATCGAATCGCTGATGCGCGAGACCCTGCTGGAAGCCGCCGCGCGCGAGATCGGCATCGACACCATCGAACTGCGCCGGCGCAACCTGATCTACGCCGCCGACCAGCCGGCCACCTCGACACTGGGCATCGAAGTGACGGATATCACGCCGGGCGAATGCCTGGAAAAGCTGGTCGCGCATCTCGACGTGGCGAAATTCCGGCAGGAGCAGGCCGCGGCGCGCAAGCAGGGGCGCTATCTGGGCCTGGGCTTCGCCACTTATGTCGAGCCGACCGCATCGGCCGGCACGATGGCGCCGATGACGGGCGAGACCGCGAATATCCGCATCGACCCGACCGGCAAGGTCATCGCCAGCCTCACCACCCATTCGCAGGGGCACGGCACCGCCACCACCATGGCGCAAGTCATCGCCGACCGGCTGGGCGTGGCTTACGAGGACGTGACGGTATTCGAAGGCGATTCCGCCTGGGGCGGCTTCAGCCCCGGCGCGGCCGGCAGCCGCCAGGGCGTGATCGGCGGCGGCGCATCGTGGAAAGCGGCGGAAATGCTGGCCGACAAGGTCAAGTCCCTGGCCGCGCACCTGTTCAACGCCAATCCCGAGGCGATCACGATCGAGAACGGCACCGTGCACGTCGCCGGGGCACCGGAAATGTCGCGCTCGCTAAGGGAAATCGCCGAGGTCGCCTATGCCGAGCCCCACCGCCTGCCCGCCGGCCTTGCCACTGGCCTGGAAGCGCAGTTCCGTTACCAGCCGCCGCCGATCACGTTCACCAGCGCGGCGCACGCCTGCATGGTCGAGGTCGATGCCGAGACGGGCTTCGTCAAAATCCTGCGCTGGATCTCCTCGGAAGACTGCGGCACGGTGATCAATCCCGGCGTCGTCGAAGGGCAGATCGCCGGTGGTCTGGCACAGGCGATCGGGCAGGTTCTGCTGGAGGACATGCCGTACGACGCGCGCGGCAATCCGCTGGCCGCGACGTTCAAGGACTATCTCATGCCGGCGATCAGCGACGTGCCGGATTTCGAATATATCCACGCCAACACCCCTTCGCAGACCATTGGCGGGATGCGCGGCGTGGGTGAAGGCGGCGCGATCGTCGGCCCGCCGACGCTGGTCAACGCGATCCAGGATGCGCTGGCGCCGTTCGGCGAAGTGGAGATGAACCTGCCGCTGACCCCGGCGAAGATCCTCGACGTGATCGAGGGGCGCGACATTTCGGGCACCTCGTCGAAATATGCCGCCGAGCGGACGGCGCCCGAGGCTCCGCCCGCGCCGGCCAGCGCGGCGATGGCCGAGCCGGCCGCGCCGCAATCGGCCGCCGCCACACCGGCCACGCCCGACGGTGACTGGGCGGTGACGATGAAACCGCCAATGGGCCCGGCCCAGCAGATGACCGCCCATTTCGAGACCGCTGGCGACGCGCTTTCAGGCTATCTGAAAAGCCCCGAAGGCCAGCAGGGCTTCACCGGCACGGTCGAGGGCAATCGCCTGAAGTTCGACCTGCACGTGGAAAAGCCGATCAAGATCACCCTGAAATACGACCTGGCCATCACCGGCGACACGCTGACCGGCAAGGCCAAGATGGGCATGATGGGATCGGCCAAGGTCTCGGGCGAACGGATCTGATCCCGGCGCGCGCCGTGCCCTCACCCGGCCTGGCTCGCCGCGCCGAAGATCTCTCCGACCCCGCGAGGGGAGCGGCGCAAACCGCACCCCCTCGCGAACCGGCTCAGGCGATGGCGCCCAGTGGAGTGATGGTGGCATCGATCACCTGATCGCCGATCAGGACATGTTCGAGCACCGTATCGTAGATCACCTCGAGCGTGCCGTCGTCGAAGGCCAGGTCCATGCCCTCGGGCCCGACGGGAAGCGCGATGTCATAGCCGTTGCCGGCCAGGATGACGTTCGACCCTTCGACCACGGCGGTGAAGTCGCCGGCGTCTCCCGCGACGACCAGCGTATCGCCGCCCTGGTTGAACGAGGGATCGAGGCTGACCGAACCGAACGTCAGGTGCACCGTTTCCGCGCCGTCGGCCGTGCCGAACAGGTCGATCGCGCCGCCCGCGTGGACTTCGCCATCCTCGGCCATGCGCACGCGCGCGATCGCGGCGTCATCGGGCGAACCGGGCAGGAGCGTGCCGTCGGGATCGGCCGTGATCGGCACCAGCACGGCGCCGAAGCTCTGGTCGCCGATGGCCATGGTGCCGCTTTCGGTATCGAACACCAACGAGCGCACGCCATCGTCGAACACCACCGGCAGGCCGGTGACGCCGACCGGCAGCGTGACCACGGTATCGCCGTCCGACAGCACCGCGCTCGATCCGAAGCGGACGATGTCCCAGTCCGCCGCGTCGCCATGCAGGCGGACGATGTCGTTGCCCGCGTTGAACGAGGGATCGAAGCCGAGATGGCCGGCCACGTCCAGCACGGTGATGTCCTGGAAGCCCTCGGTGCCGAAGACCGTGCCGTTGCCGCCGATCTCGCCCGCCCAGCCATCGGTGGCGATCAGGCGGAATTCCTCGGGCGTATCCAGGCTCATGACCAGGATCGTCGCCTGATAGACCGTGCTGCCGCCCTTGCCGTCCTGCACTGTGACAACGACGGTATCGGTGCCGAGGTAGCCATCATCGGGCGTGTAGACGAAGGCGCCCGCGCCATTGGCGGTGATCGAGCCGTGCGCCGGGTTATTGGGCGCGTAAGTCAGCGGATCGCCATCGGGATCGCTGGCGTGCACCTGGATGGCGGTGGGCGTATCGGCAAAAGTGGTCTGCCCTTCCACCGCCGGTGAGACCACCGGACGATGGTTCGGCGGCTGGGTGACGAAGACGGTGACGGTCGCGGTGTCATCCGCGCCGAAAGGATCGCTCACCCGGTAGGAGAAGCTGGCGGTGCCGGTGAACCCGGCTTCGGGCGTGAACACGACCGTGCTGCCCGAAAGGCTGACCGAGCCGTGGCTGGCGCCGAAGACGGCGGCGATCGTCAGCGGATCGCCATCGAAATCCTGGTCGTTCGCCAGCAGTTGCACCGCACTGAGCGCCAGCGTAGTGTTCTGGATGGTAAGCGCGGTATCGTCGTTGGCCTGCGGCGGGCTGTTCGGCGGCGGATCGAACACCGGCGTGATGGTGAGCGTGAAGACGTCGCTGGTGCTCAGCGATCCGTCGCTGGCCACCACTTTCAGGTCGATCGTGCCGTTGAAGTCCAGCGGCGGCGTGCCGGAGAAGTTGCGGGTCGCCGGATTGAACGTCAGCCAGGAAGGCAGCGGGCTGCCGTTCGCCAGGGTGGCGCTCAGCGTCAGGGAATCGCCGTTGGGATCGCTGAACGTGCCGGCCGGCAGCGTGAAGCTCCAGAACCCGTCCTCGGGCGAGGACTGGTCGGCGATGGGCTGTGCCACGATCGGCGCGGCGTTCTCGTTCACGTCCTTGACCGTGACGGCGATCGCCTGGTCGTCATACAGCGTGCCGTCGCTGGCGCGCACGATCACGTCATAGACATTGTTTGCGCCCACATCGGTCGGGCTTTCGAAGTTCGGCGCCGAAACGAAACGCAGCGCGCCGGTGGCGGCATTGATCGTGAACTTCGCCTGGTCGTCCCCGCCGACGATCGCATAAGTCAGCGTGTCGCCATCGGGATCGGCGGCAACCACCGTGGTCACGGCCGCGACGTTCTCGTTGACGTTGATCGCTGCGGTGGCGCCGCCACCGTTGGACGTGATCGCCGGCGTATCGTTGATCGCCTCGATCTGGATCGTGGCGACGGCCGTATCAGTCATCGCGCCGCCGGGGCCGGTATTGCCCTGATCGTCCACCGTGGCGGTCAGGCTCGCGCTGGCGGGCGGATCATCGGTATGGGCCAGATAGGTGATCGTCGCGCCCAGCGTTCCGTCCAGCAGCGCCTGGATCTGGGCCAGCGTGCCGGTGAGCGTGACACTGTCGCTGCCGCTGCCCGCCAGGGTGACGCCGGTCGTCCCGGGAGCGACATTGAGCACGCCGTAATCGACGGCCAGCGTGACCTCGATCTCGCCGCCGCCCGCGTCCTGATCGCTCACCCTGATCGCGCCGGCCAGGTTCAGCAGCACCTGCTCGGTGGCGACCAGATCGCTGGTGTTGTTGCCAAGCAGGAAGGCCAGGGGGCCATCGGTGGCATCATAGGATGGATTGGTCGGGTCCTCCGCAAAAGCGTGGGGGAAATCGGGATCGGGATCATTCCCCGACGAGATCCAGAAGATCGGCGTATTATCGCCGGGCGAGAGCCAGGCGCCCTCATGGAGCATGATCCAGTAGTCACCGGCTTCCAGCGAGACGCCGCCCAGCGAGATCTTCGCGTCGAACACGTCGGTTCCGTACAGGCTCAGCAGGCCGGTATCGGCCAGCACGGGGCTGGCGTCGCTGCCCGAGAAGAGCAGGGCGCCCGGAGCCCCGGTCCCGCTGTCGGCAGCATAGATCGCCCAGCCGAACGTGCCGCTGAAGCCATCGAAGCTGTCGTTTGGCACAAGGTCGTTGTCTTCGAGCAGCGCTTCGAAAAAATCGAGCGTCGTGGCGGCCGCCAGCGTGAAATTCTCTCCCGCCACGAAGGCCGAGACCGAGTAGGAATCGGTCGTTCCGGGTTCGAGCTGATCCCACAGGATCGCCGTGGCGCCGATCGTCACCACCGGCGCGTCGTTCGCTGCGGTCACGGTTACGGCCAGCGCCTGCTCGTCGAACAGGGAGCCGTCGCTGGCGCGCACGGTCACGTCATAGACATTGTCGCCGCCGCTATCGTCCGGGTTCTCGAAGTCGGGCGTCGCGATGAAGCTGAGCGCGCCGGTCGTTCCGTCGATCGTGAACTTCGCTGCATCCGCGCCGCCGTTGATGGAATAGGTGATCCCGGAAGGATCGGCGTCCATCACCACGCCGCCCGCCTTGCCGCCGGTCGCGATCGCGGGGGACGGCGCGACAGTCAGCACCGGCGGCAAGTCGACATCGGTCGCCACCACCGTGGTGACGAACGCGGTGTTCTCCGCGACATCCACCGTCGCGGTGGCGCCACCGCCGTCGGAGGTGATGACCGGCGCATCGTTGACCGGATCGACCGTGATCGTGACGGTCGCGATATTCCCGTCGCCGGTGCCGTCGTTCACCTTGTAGGTGAAGCTGTCCTCGCCCGAGAAATCGGCGTCCGGCGCATAAGTGAAGCTGCCGTCGGCATTGAGCACGAGCGTGCCGTGCGCGACATCGGTGACGAGGATCGCGGTGAGCGGATCGGCATCGTCATCGCTGTCGTTGGCCAGCACGCCGGCGACGGGCACCGTCAGGTTGCCGTCCTCGCTCACCGAATAGTCGTCGTCCAGCGCGACCGGGAGTTCGTTGAGATCGAGCACGGTAACGGCGATCTCCTGCATGTCGAACAGCGTGCCATCGCTGGCGCGCACGATCACGTCATAGACGTTGTCGGCTCCGGCATCGCCCGGATCCTCGAAATCGGGCGCGGCCAGGAAGCTCAGCGCGCCGGTCGCCGCGTTGATGGTGAACTTCGCCGCGTCGGCGCCGCCGGCAATGCTGTAGGTCAGCGTATCGAGATCGACATCGCTCGCGGCCACGGTGGCGACGGCGGTGGCATTCTCGTCGACGTCGACCGCGGCCGTGGCGCCACCACCGCCCGAGGTGATCACCGGCGCATCGTTGATCGAGGCGACCGTGATCGTGACCGTGGCGGTATTGCCGTTCACCGTGCCGTCGTTCGCCTTATAGGTGAACGTGTCCTCTCCGTGGAAATCGGCGTTCGGCGCATAGGTGAAGCTGCCATCGGCATTGAGCGTGAGCGTGCCATGCGCGGCGCCCGACACCAGCACGGCGGTGAGCGGATCGAGATCCGCGTCGGTATCGTTGGCCAGCACGCCGCTTGCCAGCGCGACGGTGAGCGTGTTGTCCTCGTTGACCGAATAGGCATCGGCGACGGCAACCGGAGGGATATTGCCGCCGGCATCCAGCACCGTGACCGCGATCGCCTGATCGTCATGCAGCGTGCCGTCGCTGGCACGCACGATCACGTCATAGACGTTGTTCGCCCCCGCATCGGTCGGCGCGCCGAAATCGGGCGCGACCAGGAAGCCGAGCGCGCCGGTGGTGCCGTCGATGGTGAACCTGGCCTGGTCCGCGCCGCCCGCGATCGAATAAGTGATCGGGTCCGCGTCCACGTCGGCCGCGACGACGGTCGTGACCGGCGTCGCGCCTTCGCTGACATTGATCGCGGCGGTATCGCCGCTGCCGTCGGACGTGATGACCGGCGCGTCGTTCACCGCGGAAATGGTGATCACCGCCGTGTCGACATCGGTCTTTTCGCCGCCCAGGCCGGTATTGCCGCCATCGGCCGTGTCCATGCCGAAAGCGATGTCGCCGTGGAAATCGGCCGCCGGCGTGAGCGTCAGGCCGTTGGCGGCGGCAAGGGTCGCGTTGATCTGGGCGACTGTCGCGGTCACGACGATCGCGCCGGAAGCGTTGCCCACGATCTGGCCGCTGGTGACGCCGCCAGCGACATCGGTCGCGAGCGTGAGCGTGCCGCTGCCCGGATCGATCACGAAGTTGACCTCGATCGCCCCGCTGCCCGCGTCGGGATCGGCGATCGAGATGCCGGTGAGGACAAGCGGCGTGTCCTCGCTGCCGTTGAAGGTGGCCGGCAGCGTGTTGACCGGCGGCTGGTTCGGCGCGCCGAAGCCGATGTCCACGGCGAGGTTGGTGTCGGCATCGCTGTCGCCGTCACCCGTGGGTTCGGCGCCGTAGGAAAGCGTCACGCTTCCCGAAACGATCGTTCCGCCCGGCCCGGCCGCGCCATTGCTGTCGTTGTTGATGTTGTTGTCGGGATCTCCGGCGTTGGTCGTGGCGATGAGGCCGGCGAGCGCATTGCCGCCAGTGAAATTGCCCGCATCGACGCTGACGATGTAATTGCCCGGCGCCAGGTTCTGGAACAGGTAGGCGCCGCCCCCGGCCGTGGTGGTCGTGGCGATCGCCGCGCCATCGGCCGTGCCGTTGTTGTCGGCATCGGCGAAGAGCGACAGGGTCACGCCGTCGATGCCGCTGTCGCCGCCATCGAACACGCCATTGGCATTCGCGTCGCGGAAGATCAGGTTGCCCAGCGAAAGCGTATCGACCGCCTGGACCGTCAGCGTCTCGACATTGCTGGTGGCGCTGCCGCCGTCATGGTTGGCCACCGCGCTGGACGGGGCGGGATTGACGATCACCTCGTTGGCGAAGCCGACGGTCGAGCTGTAGTAGACTTCCACCGCCTTGCCGGCGGCCAGCGCGCCGATCGTCGCGGTGACGGCGGGGTTGGCATCGGTCACGACGCCGGGCGCATCGGTGCCCGGCGCCGCGTCGGGAACGCCGACGGTGATGTGGACCACCCCGTTGTAGCCCGCGACATTGGCGTGCCCGTCCTCATCGACGATGGTATATTCGAAGCTCGCCGGGCCGGAGTAGCCGATCGTAGGCGTGAACGTGACGGTCTGGGTGCCGGCATCGAACGATACCGTGCCATGCTCGGCATGGAGCACCGATGCGATCGTCAGGTTGGCCTCGGCCCCGTCGGGGTCGATGTCGTTGGCCAGCAGCTCGGCGAAAGTCAGCACGATGGGGCCACTGCCGGCCTTGGTATCGTCGATCGCGATCGGGGTGATTTCCACCGACCCCATGTCGATCGTCGCGCCGTTCATCGGATCGGACAACGTGACATTGGCCGCGTCCGCCAGCCCGTTGTTGACGATGCGCGTGACGGTATGGAGCTGTTCGCCGCTATCGACGCCCCCGTCATTATCGGCATCGATGAAGACGGTCTGGCGCGTCACCGTCAGCGAGACGCCGGCATCGTTGGCCAGCGCGTTCAGCGCGGCCGTCGCCTGGATCAGCCCCGCGCCGGTCGTCAGGTCGAAACCCGCGCCAGTGAGCGTGCCGCCCCAGGTGCTCAGGATATCGAGCGCCGAATCCCTGAGCGCCTGCTCGATCCGCGCGCCCGAGGCACCGGGCACATAGTCCATCATCAGCGCCGCCAGCGCCGCCGCGTTGGGCGCCGCCGCCGAAGTGCCGTAGAAATTGGGGAAGGTATCGGCGTCATAGTCGACGTCGGTGCCGAAGAAGGTGGTGTTGCTGCCATCGGGCGCGGTGAAATCGACCCCGCGCTGCTGCGGCGAGATATAGCGGTTGCCGTCGGTATCGAACAGGATCGGCACGCCGCCTTTCGACGTGAAGTTCTCCGCGAAAGGCGGCGTCTGGCCATAGGCCGGAGTATCGTACCAGTCCGCCGCCGCGACGGCATTGGCCCCGGCCGTGTTGGAATGGCCGAAGCTGGTGCCGCTGGCGGTATTGAATTCGCTGAAAGTCTGGCTGCCGCCGAGGGTCACGTACTTGATCAGGTGCGGCTCGACATTGCCCGGCAGCCCGGTCCTGAAGCCGATCGAGACGTCGAGCGCGCCGCTGCCGCTGAGCTGTTCGAATTCGATCGGATCATCGCCCAGCGTGCTGCTGTCGATCACCGAAATGATGCCGCCGCCCGTATCCCGGAAAATGAAGACCATGTCCGATCGCGCGCCGGTGCCGCCGGATACCGAGAAGAACGGATCGTCCCACTGCAGGATATAGCTGACCGCGCCCGACTGGGTGATGCGCTGCGCGGTGTCGACCCCGACGCCCGGATCGAAATCGTGCAGTGCGTAAGTCACGCCGCCGGAAGTGAAGGTCGTGCCCGAATTGCGGAATTCGCTTTCGTAGGACCGCGCGGCGTAGTTGCCGGCCGAGGAAAAATACATCGCGCCATCGGCGACGACGGTATCGACGGCCTGGGCGATCACGCCATCCTGGAACATCGGCTCGAAGAAATAGCGCACATCGTCGACGATGATGTCGGAGCCCGCGTTGCGCAGGTCGATGATGCCTTGCGCGAAGTCCGCCTCGCCGGCGAAGGCGGTGTGGAAGGCCATCTCGACGCCCGGCGCGATGTCATAGATGAGCTGGGCCATGCCGCGGCCCTCGTCGGTTCCGTTGGCATAGTCGGACAGCACGTTGATGCCGGCGGGCAGATCGCCCGATGCCACGTCCTCCGCATAATGGATCGAAGTGGTGGTGCGCGTGTCGAAGCTGTCCGAAAGGACGCCGACCGTGATGCCCGTGCCATCGACGCCGAACGTCGATCGCGCGGCGGGCGCGTCGATCGCCAGATCGTCCTGCCCGGCCACCGCGCCGGTATCGAGCACCGCATAGGACGGGCGCGCGAACTTGATCGTGGCCAGCGCGGCCAGATCGTCGATCGCGTCGAGCGGCAGCAGGCCGCTGGCGAGCGCGCCGAAGGCAGAGCCCTTGACCAGACCGATCGCCATAAGATCGTCAAGGATCGTGCTGCCATCGCCGTTCGCCGCCGCGACATCGATCGTCACATAGCCGTTGCGGACCGGCGCGATGCTGTTGGCGCTGACGAAATCGGCCAGCGCGCCGGCACGCGCCTGCCCATCGAGCCCCGCGACCGCGATCTGCGATTCCAGGAAGATCCCGGCCAGGCCGAACTGCAGCTTGCCGTTGCTCACCGCGTCGATCACATCGGCGGTCAGCCCCTTCGTGGCCACGCCCGAAGAGACAATCGCCGAAGTGGTCGTGGTCAGCGAAGAAATCGTGCCGTTTTCCGTAGTCGGTTCGAGACCCGACGAAAACTGATTCAGCCGAATGATCATGATGTTCCCCCAGTGCGCGACAGAGCTGCCCATCTCTTGATCGCGCCGGGTAGATCGAACCTGTTTTGCCCCGGAGTCAACGCTGTTTTGATCCCATTCGCACGGGTATCCGGGACTCTACGGAACCAGCACGATCGCGCCTTCCACCTCGCCGCCGCGCAGCCGGTCCAGCGCGGCGTTGGCGCTGGCCAGCGGCATCGGCGTGACATGCGTGCGCACCGGCACTTGCGCCGCCAGTTCCAGGAACTCGGTGCCATCGGCCCGCGTCAGGTTCGCGACCGAAAGGATCGCGCGCTCTTCCCACAAGTCGGCATAGGGGAAGCCGGGGATGTCCGACATGTGGATGCCCGCGCAGACCACGCGCCCGCCCTTCTTCACCGCTTTCAGCGCCAGCGGCACCAGCGCGCCCACCGGCGCGAACAGGATCGCCGCGTCCATCGGCTCGGGCGGCATTGCGGACGAGGCGCCCGCCCAGGCACAGCCCAGGTCACGCGCGAAAGCCTGCCCGGCGCTGTCGCCCTCGCGCGTGAAAGCGAAGACCTTGCGCCCCTGCCACACCGCGATCTGCGCCAGGATATGCGCCGCCGCGCCGAAGCCATAGAGCCCCAGCACCGGCGCATCGCCAGCCATGCGGTAGGACCGATAGCCGATCAGCCCGGCGCACAGCAGCGGCGCGGCGTGGACATCGTCGAACACATCGGGGATCGCGAAGCAATAACGGGCATCGGCCAGGCAATGCGTGGCAAAGCCGCCATCGCGGGTGAAGCCGGTGAACAGCGGCGCGTCGCACAGGTTCTCGCGCCCGCTGGTGCAATAGGCGCAGTGGCCGCAAGTGTGACCCAGCCACGGCACGCCCACGCGCTGGCCCACCCCGAAGCCCGAGACATTGGCGCCGGCCGCCTCGATCCGGCCGACGATCTCGTGCCCCGGCACGATCGGCAACTGGCCGTGGATATCACCATCGGCGACATGCAGGTCGGTGCGGCACAGCCCGCAAGCGGCGATCGCGATGCGCACCTGGTCCGGCCCCGGTACGGGCAGCGGCCGTTCCACCAGGTGCAGCGGCGTACCCGGCGCATCGAGCTGCATGGCGTGCATGGTATCCATCGCGATGGTCCTTTCCGGTCCGAGCCATCGCGCGCGCCATGCCGGCGCGGCGCGATTCGCCGTGCAGCATAGCGCATCGCCCCGCCCGGCGACGATGCCGCCGGGCGGGGAACTTCACAGGGTTCCGGCCGTCAGAACGCGGCGGTCAGCGAGAAGACCACGGTCGATCCGGCGATCGACGAACCGTTCTTGGTCGAGGAGAAGTTCGGCTGGAGATAGGCCGCTTCGGACTTGGTGATGTTGGTATCGACATAGGCGACCCCCAGCGTCACCGGGCCCAGCGCGTAATCGGCGCCCAGCAGCCAGTCGAGGTATTCGCCGGTCGGTGCGACGCTGGTGCCGTTGGGGCCCAGGCCGGGGTTGCCGTTCGAATAGCCGAAGTGCGCCTTCACCGTCAGCGGCGTTTCGGGGATGCCCATGTTGACATCGCCCCACAGGTAGAGGTTGTCCTGCTTCTGACCGCGGCTGCTGGGCGTGTTCGAATAGTTGCCCAGCGCGTCCTGCTTGGGCGCATAGGCGACGCCGGCCAGCACGTTGACCGGGCCCAGCGTGCTGGAAAGCTTGGCATAGCCTTCGGCGAAATCGGTCGTGTCCGCGCCGCCCGGATACATGTACCAGGTCAGGCCCACGTCCAGCGTCGCGCCGCCGATGTCCATGGCATAGCCGCCGAAGATATCCAGCTCGGTGTTGGAGCCGCCGAACGTGCCCCAGCCCGAAAGGTTGGAGGCCCAGGTGCCGACATAGAGTCCGCTTTCGTGCGAAACCGTGACGCCGCCCTGCACGGCCAGTTCCTTGTCGCTCTGCGAGACGCCGCGGAAGCGGTAGTCCGATACGAGCGCGACGCTGCCCGAAACGGAGATCGGCCCGGATTCCTCTTCCTGCGCCAATGCGGGAGTCGAGACGGCCAGGCCCAAAAGGCCCGCGATCAGTAGAGTTCTCATATGCAGTAACGCCCTCATGTTTGATGGTTGTTGTTCGCGTTCCTGCCTGCGGCCGGCGCATCGGGCTGCGCTGCATGGCGAGCCCGTGTTGCCCCGGCACCCAAAGAGCTATCGGGCGCGCCTGTCGCCCCCGTTGCCCGATCGTGACAAAATGTTGCGAGCGCGGGCGCGCAGAACCATTCCCGCCGGCTGTGGCCGGTGTGCACCAGTGTGCTGGCGGCGGCGGCCGGCGGTAGCAGCAAGCGCGACAAAAAGGATGATTGTGCGGATGACCGAATGCACGGCTGGAACCCGATCCGCCCGGCAGAGGGAGGATCTGCCAGTCCGCGCGGGTGGGTCCGCGAACGATACGATCAGCATAAAAAGGCCGGGCGGATCGGGATTGGACGATCCGCCCGGCAGAGGGAGCGGGAAGCGACGTGAGGGTGTCACTTCCCGCATTGCAGCTCGAAAGATCAGGTGCCGATGGGCAGCGGGCGCAGGATCGGCTCCGGCCCGGTCACGGTATCGCTGTGGCCACGCTGGCGGCGGCGTTTGAGCCATTCGCCGATGGTCTCGGCGGTGGTGTGGTCCATCACCCGCAGCTTGCCGAGATCGAGGTGCACCGGCCGGTCCGCCGGCTGCCTTTCCAGGATCGCGTTGATGCGGGTAAGGCCCAGGAACGTGGCCGCGCCGTGCAACTCCACCCGGTTGGCGTGGCCGGCATCGTGCTCATGCACATGCAGCCGCAAGTCGCGCAGGTGCGGCGCCAGTTCGAGCAGCGAAAGCACCAGGCCGACCAGCACGCCGGTCAGCAGGTCGGTCGTCACCACCAGGATGAACGTCACCGCCCAGATCGCCGCGGGCAGCGGGCCGTGGACATTGAACAGGTGCTTGGCATGGGCCACGCTGACCAGGCGCCAGCCGGTGACGACGAGCACGCCGCCCAGCGCCGCCATCGGCACCTCGCGCAGCAGCCAGGGCAGCAGCGCGACGAAGCCCAGGATCCACGCACCGTGCATCACCGTGGAAAGCCGGGTCCGGGCGCCGGCCTGGACGTTGGCCGAGCTGCGCACGATCACGCCGGTCATCGGCAAAGCGCCGAACACGCCGCACAGCAGGTTGCCCACGCCCTGCGCGCGCAGTTCCTTGTTGAATTCGGTGCGCACGCCATCGTGCATCCGATCGACCGCGGCGGCCGACAGCAGCGATTCCGCGCTGGCGATGAAAGCGATGGCAAAGGCGGTGACGATCAGCGCCGGGCTGGCCAGCGGGCTGAACCACGCGGCGCTGGTGGGCAAGGCGAAGGCCGCGCCGATCGAGGCCGGCACGTCGATCCGTGCGACATCGAGGCCAAGGCCCCAGGCGACGATAGTGGCCGCCATCACGCCCAGCAGCGCGCCCGGAACGAGCGCGAGCCTGGCCGGGCGCAGCTTTTCCCACCCCAGCATCACCGCCATGGTCAGGACGCCCAGCATCACCGCCAGCTCGGTGGCGGCCAGGTTGAAAGGCGAAAGGCCAAGGATGCGCGCGGGCATCATGGCGATGTTCTCCAGCCCGCTCGACATAGGCTTTTCGTCGAACAGGATGTGGAACTGGCCAATGACGATCAGCGCGCCGATGCCGGCGAGCATCCCGTGGACCACCGCCGGGCTGATCGAACGGAACAGCCCGCCAAGCCGGAGCGCGCCGGCGACAAGCTGGATCGCGCCGGCCAGCAGCAGCACCGGGCCCAGCGCTTCGAGCCCGTGCTCGCGCACGAATTCGAAGACGATCACGGCCAGGCCCGCCGCCGGGCCGCTCACCTGCAAGGGCGATCCCGCCAGCAGGCCGACGACGACGCCGCCGATGATGCCGGTGACAAGGCCCTTCTCGGGCGGGACGCCCGATGCGATGGCAATGCCCATGCACAGCGGCATCGCCACCAGGAAGACGACGATCGAGGCGGTGAAGTCCCGCGCGAAGAAGCGGAACGGGCCGCCGCCTTCCTCGGCGGCGGCGGCAGTGGCGGGGGCAGTGCTCATTCGGCCGCCTCGGCGTATTCCGCCTCGCGCGCCACGCGCGCGCGCGCCGGCAGCGCGACGGGCAGCGGACAATCCTCGCGCAGCGGCACGAACTGGTCGATCTCGCCGTCAAGGCCCAGCACTTGTCCGGCATGGATATCGACGAACCAGCCATGCAGCGCCATTTCCCCGCGCGCGATCGCGGCCGCGACCGAGGGATGCGTGCGCAAGTGGCTGAGCTGGACGATCACGTTCTCCAGGCTGATCGCGCGCACCCGCTCGCGCTCGGCGAATTCGGGGTGGCAGGTGCTCACCACATGTTCGGCCGCCGCGCCGTGGCGCAGCCAGGCGGCCACGTTCGGCATGGCTTCCAGCCCGGTGGGATCGCTCAGCGCCTTCATCGCGCCGCAGTCCGAATGGCCGCACACGATGATGTCGCGCACGCCCAGCGCGACCACGGCATATTCGACCGTGGAGGAGACGCCGCCGTTCATCGTCCCGAAGGTCGGCACGATGTTGCCCGCGTTGCGGCAGACGAACAGCTCGCCCGGCTCGGCCTGCATGATCTGCTCGGGCACGATGCGCGAATCCGCGCAGGAGATCATCAGCGCCTTGGGCGCCTGGCCATGCGTGGCCAGCTTGCCGAAAAGCTCGCTGCTGTTGGGGAAGATAGTCTTCTCGAAATGGAAGACGCGTCCGATCAGCTCGTTCACGCTAGTCACCTTTCCTTGGACTCATGCTGCACCGCGGCGCGGAGCCGCGAGCCATGATGCCAAGTTAGGTCATGCGATTGTCCCTGGTTCGTCGCGTTCGTGACGAAGTTTTGCTGCGTTGCGGCAAGTGATCAGCCGGGCGCCAGCGGCAGCCGGATCGTCGCGCGCAGGCCGCCGCCCGGCCGGTTGCGCAGATCGAGCGTGCCGCCTTCCATCCGCACCGCCTTCTGCACGATCGGCAGGCCCAGCCCCATGCCGGCGGTATCGCGCGCCCGCGCGCTGTCGAGCCGGACGAAGGGCTGGAGCGCGCTGCCGATGGAATCCTCGGGAATGCCGGGCCCATCGTCTTCCACCACGATTTCCGCGCCCTGCCCATCGCGCCGCACCGAAACCCGCGCGTTGCCGCCATAATGCAGCGCGTTCTCGATCAGGTTGGCCAGCGCCCGGCGGATCGAGATGGGCCGGGCGATGATCTCCAGGCTGCGTTCGCCCGAATAAGTGGCATCCGCGCCGTAATCGGCGGCGGTATCGACCAGGGTTTCGGCCATGACCGCAAGGTCGATGCGCTCGGCCGGGATATCGGCGCCGCCGGTATCGACATAGGCCTGGATCGATTCGAGCAGCAGGCGCATCTCTTCGATGTCATGCTTGATGCCGTCGCGCACGCCCGGCGCGACATCGCCATCGTCAAGCCGCAGGCGCATCCGCGCGAGCGGGGTCTTCAGGTCATGCCCGATCGCCAGGATGGTCTGCGTGCGATCGACCATCGACTGGTGGATGCGCTCCTGCATGTCGTTGAGCGCGCGGATCAGCTCGCGCAGCTCGTCCGGCCCGCGCTCGGGCACCGGGCGCGGCGGCCCCGCGCCGAGATGCCGGGTCGCGCGGATCAGCGCGCGCAGCGGGTTGAGCGTCGCGCGCAGCAGGACCCAGGTGAGCGTGATCAGCAGCAGCGTGGGCAGGACGAAGCTGATGATGTGCCCCGCCGTCAGCTTCCAGGCCGCGCGCACGTGCGAGCGGAAATCGAGCACGCTGCCATCGTCCAGCCGGATCGACCCGCCGACATTGCCGCGCGCCGGCAACCCTTCGAGATGCAGTTCCAGGTCGGCGTGCGCCAGCTCGGGCTCGAACTCGACGACTTGCGTGCGCAAGTTGGCCAGCCCCACCGATCCGCGCTGGCGCTGCGAGGCGGGCGACCATTCGAGCGCGAAGCGGCTGGTGCTGAGCGCGGCAGCCACCGCCGGCCGATCGGCGATCGGGCTGCGCTCCACCGCGCGGCTGGCCAGCACCAGGCTCTCGGCGATGCGTTCGGCATCGTCGCGGCCCAGCTCGAACGAGTTGGCCCGTTCGAACAGCAGCGTGTTGGCGGCGAAATCGACGACGACGACGAGCAGCAGGACCGCCAGGAGCCGTTCCGGCAGGCCGAAGCGCCGGAACAGCCTCAAGCGCGCGTCACTTCCGCCTTGAACATATAGCCTACGCCGCGAACCGTGATGATCGGCGATTCGCCGCCCGCCGCCTGCAGCTTGCGCCGCAGCCGGCTGACCAGCACGTCGACGCTGCGATCGGAACTGTCGCCCAGCCGCGACCGCGACAGCTCGATCAGCCGCTCACGCCCGAGCACGCGCTGTGGATAGCCCAGGAACGTGGCCAGCAGATCGAATTCGGCTCCGGTCAGGTCCACCATCGCCCCGGAGGGCGAGCGCAATTCGCGCCGCGCCATGGACACGGTCCAGCCATCGAACGCGATGGTATCGACCGGGCGGCCGCCGGCATAGGCATCGGTCGCGGGATCGACGCCGCTGGCCGCGGCGCCACCGCCCCGGCGCAGCACGGCGCTGACCCGGGCGGCCAGCTCGCGCGTGCTGAACGGCTTGGCCAGGTAATCGTCGGCCCCCAGCTCGAGGCCGAGTACCCGGTCCTCCTCGCTGCCGCGCGCGCTGATGAAGATGATCGGCACCTCGCTTTCGCGGCGCAGGCGGCGGAACAGCTCGAACCCGTTGGTGCCGGGCAGCATGATGTCGAGCACCACCAGGCTGACCGGGCCTTCCTGCAGCGTCACCCACATTTCCGCGCCGGTCGCGGCGGTCACGACATTGAAGCCGCTTTGCCGCAGGGCGCGCGCGGTCAGGGTGCGCAAGGGGCCGTCATCCTCGACAAGCAGGATCGTGGGCGTTGGCATCATGCTTTCGCGGGGGAGGCGGGAATTGGTGGCGATCGTCATGGTCTCGGGCATGTAGCTGAAAATCTAGGAAGTTCGATGCCGCTTGGCAAACCGGCATCGCTTCACGCAACGCAATCCGGCCGGGCCGGTGGCACGCCGCCGCCCGGCAAGGCCCGCTTTCGCGAATAGCGCGGCAGCCTCGCTCCGAAAATACGGGCGAGGCTGCTCTGGCCGGTCAGGCGAAAACGGGCATGGCGGACATCGCCGCGAGCGGATCGCCACCAGGGGCGATCCGCCTTGCGAACCGGGCCGGCCTCACGCCGGCGAGGCGGATATCGGCGCCGGCCGCGCCGCGATCATCGCGCCCGGTCTTGCAGCGCCAGCGCCGTGCCGTCTTGCGCGCCGCTTTCCAGCTGCAGGTTGTGGTGGCGGCAGGCGCGGCCCTTGCCCGGATCGGGATGGCAGGTGGCCGCTTCGGCACGGGCGACCTTGCGCGCCTGATCGCGATGACCGGCGACCGCGCCCTTGCCTTGCGCGACGATCATCGGCGAGGCGCCGCAAGCCGGCGCCTGCTGCCCGGCGACCACGCGACAGCCATAGGCCGCGACAGCCTGCGTCGGGGCCGCCGCCGGAGCGAGCGGCGTCACGGCAAACGACAGGGCGAGAAGCGAGAGGGAGATCATGCAAGGCTCCAAAATGATTTGTTGCGACAGCGACAATCTTGGACGCCCTACGTGTCCCGGTTCGTGCGACGGTGTGACGAATTGTTTCTGCCGCGATCGGGCGGATTCGGCCGGCCCGGCGGGCCCATGGCGCGGCTTGCGGGCAGGGCGAGGCGGGTGATTCGCGGCCCGCCTGTCATCCAGCGCCTGACAAGCCGGGGGCCGCGCACGGTTGCCGCCGTACGAACGCAAAGGCCCGCGCGCCGGAAACGGCCGATCGCCATGCCTAGGATTGCGTCCACTCTCCTTACGGACGTTTCCCTAGAGAACCAGTGTGCATCCATCAGTTTTTGCCGCTTAAGTATTCACCCATCGAAACAAGTAGAAAAGCGTCATCATAACAGACGCTTGGAGAGCCGGAATGTCGCAGGGTCTGCATCTTTTCATTATTGACGGGAATTCCTCGCGCCGGGCGCAATTGTGCCGGGCAATGGCTGAACATCGGGTCTATTCGGTTCCCTTCGAGACGCGGGCGGAGCTGCTCGATCACTGGCCGCGGGAAGGCGTGCTGCTGGTGGAGGACCGCGAGGACAACATCGCCGGCCTGATCGCCGAAATGGTGCGGCGCGGGGACTGGCTGCCGATCATCGCCTTCAGCGACCAGGCCGGGGCGCGGCGCGTGGTGCAGGCGATTTCCGAAGGCGCGATCGACTATCTGGAATTTCCCGCCAGCGCGCTGGAGATCATCGAGGCGGCGCTGCAGGTCGAAGGCGATTCGGGCGTGCGCAGCGCCCGGCTGCGCGAAGCGCAGGCGCGCAGCCGCATGAACCGGCTGACCCCGCGCGAGAAGGACGTGCTGCTCGGCGTGGTCGATGGCCAGACCAACCGCCTGATCGGCGAGCGGCTGGCGATCAGCCCGCGCACGGTCGAGATCCACCGCGCGAACATGCTGCGCAAGCTGGATGCCAGCCATTCGGGCGAAGCGATCCGCATCGCCATCGAAGCCTCGATGAACTGCCCGGCGGTGCACTGACCGCCGCGCGCCGCAAGTCCCGCTCTCGCGGGACACAGGTTGTCGCCATCACCGCATTCCGATAGGTTTCCCCCTTCGCCTCGCTTGCGAGCGGGCGCGAGGGGAGAAAGCCGTGCGCGCGTCATGAACGTCCACGTGGAACTGGCGGCGATCGCGGCCTCCCGGGGCGTGGTGGCGCTGCGCGACCACACGATGGCCGCTTATGCCGCCATCGGCTTTGGCGGTGCCTATTTCCTCACGCCGGTCACGACCGACCGGCGCTTCGGGCGGATCATCGCGGGCATCGGCATACCCGAAGGCTGGATCGCCGAATACCAGCAGGGCCTGCGCGAAAGCGATCCGATGCCGGACCTGGCGCTGCGGATCGGCCGCCCTTTCCGCTGGAGCGAGGCGGCGGCGCTGACCGCGCTGACGCGGACGGAACAGGCCTTCATGGCGCGCGCGGCGGCCTTCGGGATGCATGACGGGATCGCCTGCGTCACCCATGGCCCGTCCGGGCGGATCGGCTTTGTCGGCATCACCTTTCCGGCCGGCGACGCCGCCTTCGCACGGGAGACCGTCGCGCTGGGCCACGCCATCTCGGAAATGTCGTTCCTGCGCTATTGCGAGCTGCTCAACCAGCCGCTGGTGGCCGACGTGCGCCTGTCAGGGCGCGAGCGCGATGTCCTGCGGTGGATGGCCCGGGGCAAGAGCAATTCGGTGATCGCCGATATCCTGGGCATCTCGGCCGAGACGGTGGACAGCTATGTCCGGCGCGTCTTCGCCAAGCTCGACGTCGCCGATCGCACCTCGGCGGTGCTGCGCGCGGTGCTGGGCGGGCACCTGTTCATCGGCGACTATCGCGAAAGCGCGGAAGCCGACGGCAAGGCTCATGCGGACGGCAAGGCTCAAGCGGACGACGAGGCCGAGCGCGGCGAATAGCGCGTGTCCCCCAAACGCGGGACTTATTCGCGCGGCCAGGCGCTCTATGAGGCCGCACGCAAGCGTGCCCCCCGCACCAGCCCCGATTCAGAAAGTTTCGTCCATGGATACCCGCTCCGCCACTGGCGATGCGCAGATCGACTGGCTGGCCCGTCGCTTCGCGCGTGACCGGCGCGCCCGTTACGCTTTCTTCCGCGAAAGCGACATCTTCGGCGAGCCGATGTGGGACATGCTGCTCGAACTGTTCATCGCCGCGCGCGATGGCCGCGAAGTGAGCGTGACTTCCGCCTGCATCGCCACGCGCCGGCCACATGCCGAGGCGCTGGCCTGCCTCGACCGGCTGATCGGCCACGCGCTGGTGCGGCGCGATACCGACATCGCCAATCCCGCGCACGACGTGGTCGCGCTGACCGGGCGCGGCGTTTCGACCATGGCCGACTATTTCGGATCGCTGCTGCCGGACTATCCGCGCCGCGCCGCCTGACCTTGCCCTTCCGGGTCGCACCAGCAAGGGTCCGATGGGGCCGGCACGCCTTCGGGCACGCCGGCCCCATCGGTTAGAACCCGGATCGGATGGGCGGAAACGGCGCCGGCCCGCGCCCCCTCAGAACGACAGGGTCGAGCGCAGGCCGATCACGCGCGGCGCGATCGGATAAGTGCCGTAGCTGCGCACATAGACCGGATCGCCGTTTTCATTGAACACCACTTGTGCGGAATCGGGCGTGCCACGAACGCCGACCTCCGCGAACTTGTCGAAGATGTTGTCGACATAGCCCTGCACGCTCAGGCCCTTGTAGTTCAGCGTGATCGCCGCGCCGTGGATGCTGAAGCCCGGCAACGTGACGCCGCCGCCGCGTCCGCCCGTGCGCGTGAGCACGTTCGACTGGGCCGACAGCTTGTAGGAAAAGCCCAGCTCGGTATCCGGGGCGACTTCGCGCTTGTAATCGATGAACAGGCTGCCCGAATGCCGGGGGCTGCCGGGCAGGCGATCGCCCTTCAGGCCATCTTCGTACAGGCTGGGAAAGCCGGGGCCGACCGAATAGCGGATGAGGTTGGGCGTATCGGCGGTCAGCTTGGGATCGGTGTAGGAATAATTGCCGCGGATGCTGAACGCGCGCGTCGCCTGGAACGCGAAGGACAGCTCGAAACCTTTCGATTCCGCGCCGCCGCCATTGATGATGATCGGCAGGTTGCCCGCCTGCGTGGCGGAGGAAAGCTGCGGGTTGGACCAATCGATGTAATAGGCCGCGCCGTTGATCGTCAGCCGGCGGTTGAGCCACTGCGTCTTGAAGCCGATCTCGTAATTGGTCGTCTCGTCCGGCCCGTACTGGAACTCGTGCGGCAGCGCGCAGAGCGTCTGGCCATTGCTGGGATCGGTGGGATCGAAATCGGGCGGGCAGGCGGCGATGCCGTTGGAATTGCCGATGCGGTAGCCCTTGCTGACCGTGGCATAGACCATCGCGTCGGGCGTGACATCGTATGACGTGTTGAGCTTCCACAGGAAGCCCTTGTCCTTCTGCCCGCCCTTCTCGAAATCGAGCACGTAAGTGCCCGGCTCGCGGCCATTGAAGGCGACTTCGAACAGCGGCAGGTCGAAAGCGGATTCGGTGACGAAATCATACCAGTAATAGCGCCCGCCGGCGGTGACTTGCCATTGCGGCGTGATCTTGTAGCTCAGCTCGCCATAGACAGCCTTTTCCTCAAGCTTGCCCTTGCTCACCTGATAGTATTCGAGGTTCTCCGGGTAGACCGTGCCGTAATAGGTATCGAGGAAGGGCGTGAATTCCTTCGAGAAGCTGTTGGACTTCTGGTGGTTGTAAAAGCCGCCCAGAATCCAGCTCAGCGGCCCCGGCGTCTTGCTGACCAGGCGCAGCTCCTGCGTGAAGGTCTCTTCCTTGCCCTGCTCCAGCGTGCGCGAAGTGAAGTTGGGGAAGGCTTCATAGCTGTATTCCAGCGTGATCAGCAGGTCGGTCTGGTCGCGGTTGCCCTTGTCGTCGAAGCGCGAATAGCCGGTTGCCGACGTGAGGTCGGCGAAATCGAGATCGGCCACCATTTCCAGCGCGACAAGCTGGTTCTTGCGCTGGTTGGGCTCCAGCACGCGCAGCGGGCTGTCGTACTTGCCGATCGGCACCGGGAACGACTGGTAATCGCCATTGCTGTCCAGCAGCGGCGTCTGGCCCAGCCGGTAGCCCGAGATCTGGCGCCCGCCCGTGCGCTGGTCCTGATAATAGTACGTCAGGTTGACATCGAGCGCGTCGATCGGCTTCCAGCGCAGCGCCGCGCGGCCCGAGACGGTATCGACCCAGTTGACGTCCTTGAAGCGCTTGAGATTGCCCGAGCCGGCAAAGTCGTTGGGATTGACCTGGCCGATCGCGGTGACGACGAAGGGATAATCGATGAAGCCCTGATCGTTGAGGTAATCGAGCGAGGCCCGGAAGGCGAGATTGCTGGCGATCGGGAAATTGATCGTCATGCCGGTGTCGGTGCTGATCCCGTCGCCGTGGTTGTAGGCATAAAGATCGGTGCGCACTTCGCCGCTGACCGCATCGAACTGCGGCCGCTTGGGAATATAGCGGATCGCGCCGCCCAGCGTGCCCGCGCCATACAGCGTGCCTTGCGGGCCGATCAGGAATTCGACGCGTTCCAGGTCGTTGGCGCGCAGATCGACATAGAGCGGGATTTCGCCAAGGTAGATGGCCACCGTGCCGCCGCCCGAATTGTCACCATCGTTGGAACCCAGCGGATCGGCGTTGAGGCCGCGAAACACGATGTTGTTGCCTTGCCGCTGGCCGGCATCGACGATGTAGACGCCCGGCACTGTTCGCGCGATCTCGCCCAGGTCCTGCGTGCGCTGCTCCTCAAGCTGGCTGGCCGTCACCGCGCTGATATTGATCGGGACATCCTGCACCGTGCTGGCTCGCCGCGTTGCGGTGACGACGATGGCCTCGTCATCATAGCCGGCGTCGGCGGCATCTTGCGCATGGGCCATCACTGGTGCCAGCATGGAGCCGGCAAGCAAGGAAACGCGCAGCATTCGCGGAAAGTGCATGGATAGAACCCCTGTGCTGTTAGTGTGGTCCCAATCGAAGAAGTGCCGTTGTGCGGCGCAACATGCCATATCGGATCGGCTTTGAAAGGCGCACCCATGCGGGATTTGCTGAATTGACCGCCGCTGTCGCAATTTTGCAACTTTTCGCCGGCCATTACCGCGAGGCTTTCGCCAGCGCGCAAGCGGGGCTGCGCGCCGCGCGCCAGCCCGATGCGCGATTGCTGCTGGTCCTGGCCGCCATCGCGCTGGAGCATGACAATCTGGTCAGGGCGCGCGAGCTGGCCGATCTGGCCGGGCAAGTCGGCGGCGCCGAGGGCTGGCGGCAGGTCATCGCCGGCCGGCTCGCGCTCAAGGCCAGCGACACGGCGGCGGCGCGAAGCGCGGCGCGCGCGGCCGCGCTGGCCGGCGTCGATCACCCGGCGATCGCGGGGGAGCTGGGCGTCCTGTTCGCGCGCACCGGCCTTCATGCCGAGGCGGTGCCGTTCTTCGAGCGCGCTGCCGCCGCCGCGCCGGATGACGCGCAGACCTGCTACAACCTGGCCATCGCGCGCCAGTTCTCCGGCGATCTGGCCGCCGCGCGCGCGGGCTTCGCCGCGCTTGTCGCCGCGCATCCCGATCACGCGCAGGGCTGGCTGGCGCTGGTCCAGCTTGACCGGCAGGGGGACGACGCGCTCCTGCCCGGCCTGGCGGAACGCTTCGAACGGGCGATGCAGCCCGAGGCGCGGCTCGCCTTCGGCCACGCCATTGCCAAGCTGCTGGAGGACCTGGGCCGCTGGGACGAAGCGCTGGACTGGCTCGAACGGGCCAAAGCCGCGCGGCGCGGGGCCGTGCATTATGATCGCGCGCAGAGCGATCGCCTGTTCCGCACGGCCGAGGCCAGCTTGCGCGCGCCCATCCCGGCGGCCGATGGCGATCCCGCGCCGCTGTTCATCGTCGGCCTGCCGCGCACCGGCACCACGCTGGTCGAACGCATCCTCTCGGCCCATCCGGCCGTGCGTTCGGCGGGCGAGCTTTCGGACTTCGCCGTGCTGCTCAAGCGCCGGCTGGGCACGCCGGGGCCTTATGTGCTCGATCCCGCGACGATCGCCGCCGGCGCGGCGGCGGCCGATCTGACGGGGATCGAGGGCGAATACCTCGCCCGTGCCCGCTCGATCGCCGGGGAGGACTGCGCCCGCGTGATCGACAAGATGCCGTTCAACCTGTTCTTCGCGCCGCTGATCCTGCGCGCGCTGCCCGGCGCGAAAGTGATCTGCCTGCGCCGCTCGCCATTCGACGCGCTGTTCAGCAATTTCCGCCAGCTCTTCGCCACCGGCTTCAGCTATTACGGCTATGCCTGCGATTTCGAGGATTGCGCCCACTTCGTCGCGGGGTTCGAGCGGCTGGCCGATGCCTGCGCGCGCACGCTTCCGGCCGATCGCTTCCGCTGCCAGCGCTATGAGGATATCGTCGCCGACCTGGAAGGCGAGGCGCGCGCGCTGGTCGCTTTCGCCGGGCTGGAGTGGGACGCGGCCTGCCTCGATTTCCACCGCAACGCCGCGCCCGTGGCCACGGCCAGCTCGGTGCAGGTGCGGCGCCCGATCTATGCCAGTTCGATCGGCCGCTGGCGGCGCTACGAAGCCGGCGCGCGACGCGCGATCGCCGCGCTGGCCGCCTATGGCATCGCGCCCTGACGCCGCCAGCGAGTTTGCTGGGAAATGCGCGGAAGAGCGCATTTCCTGGCGGCACCAGCCCGCTCCCCCACCCGGCCTCCCAGAGCGTATCATTCCGATGGGAGGCCGGGTGGGGGAGCGGGCTGGTGCCGCAACGCACCGATAGGCGCGTTTCAAAAACAACAAATTAACTGTTTTTGGCGATACTCCCGCCATGTCTCGCGAAATCCGTCCCCGCCGCGCGGAGCGCAAGCCGGTCGTCCTGGCCGCGCAATGCCGCACCCAGAGCGGGCTGCGCGATTCGGGCGAGATATCCGACATCTCGCGCGAAGGCTGCTGCATCGCGACCCGCGCGCTGCTGCTGCGGGTCGGCGCGCGGGTGGTGATCCGCCCCACCGGGCTTGAGGGGCTGACCGGCGTGGTGCGCTGGATCTCGGGCGACCGGGCCGGCATCGAGTTCGACCAGCCGCTTTACGAGCCCATCGTCGATCACATCGCCCTGCGCCATTCGGCGGGGGAGCCGGTGGACATCGCCCGGCGCTGACCGAAAAACAAGCCTGTCTCGTTTCCGGGCCGGCCCGCGCGGCGCGGTGATCCTGCGGCCAGGGAAACGGCGGCGGTTCCCGCCCGCCGGCAACCGGTCGCATCGCGCAAAAAAGTGCTGGCCAAGTCCCGGCCGGTGAGTATCACTCACCGGGCAATGTATACGGCCGCCTGAACGGTCGAGGGAGAGAGAAAGCCTTGGCAGCACCAATCGCAAGTTCCGCGGGCGACGCCCCCAACCACCCGCTTTCGGTGCGGATGGGCGTCATCGCCTTCCTGGCCCACAACGTGATCGTCGGCTCCATCTTCGGCACCACCGGCGTCCTGCTGAAGCCGATGATGGAACGGCTCAACGTCAGCCTGGAACTGGCCTCGATCGGCGCGCCGATGGTGATCGTCGGCTCGGCCGTGCTGGCTTCGGTCGCGGGTGTGCTGGCCGCGCGCTATTCGCTCAAGGTGCTGCTGCTCGGCGCGGCGATCGCGCTGGCCGCCGGCTGGCTGATCATGGGCCTCACCGCGAGCTTTCCGCTCTACCTGATCGCCTATGGCCTGTTCCTCGGCCCGTCGATGGCGATCGGCGGCTCGGTGCTGCCGCCCACGCTGATCACGCGCTGGTTCAACCGCAATCGCGGCCTTGTCATCGGCATCGCGCACATGTCGGTGGTGATCGCGATCATGCCGGTCGCGGCCAACTGGCTGATCGAGCACTACGGCCTGCAGATGACCTTCTTCGCGCTGGCTGCCTTCGCCGCGATCATCCTGATCCCGGCGGCGCTGCTGATCGTGGAATACCCGCCGAACTACGTGGACCAGCCCGCCGCCGAGGACCAGCCCAAGGTGCCGGTCGGCGGCATGAGCGTGGGCCAGCTGGTCATGAGCAGCCGGTTCTGGATGCTTGCGCTGGCGGTGGCCGCGCCGAACACCAGCTCGGTTCTGCTGGGCGTGCACCTGGTCTCGATGGCCGAAAGCTGGGGCTTCAGCCGGGGCGACGGCGCCTTGCTGGCATCGATCATGTCCTTCGTCGGCATCGCCGGCTTCGTCCTGTTCGGCTGGGTTTCCGACCGGATCGGCGGCGTGCTGACGATCGCGCTGATCGCGTTCGATGGCGCCGTGCTCTGGGCCATGTTCCTGCTGGGGCTGCCTTATCCGGGCCTTGTCGTGCTGATCGGGCTGATCGGCCTGCACGGTGCCGGCACGGTTCCCGCGCTGAGCAAGGCCGTGGCCGATTGCTTCGGCCAGGCCAGCTTCAGCCGCGCGTTCGGCCTGGCCGCCACCGCCTCGCTGCCGGTGATGATCGTCGGCGTGATCGGCACCGGCACGGCGGTGCGCCTGCATGGCGACTATGTCGTGCCGATCCTCGCCATGATCTCGTTCCTGGGCCTTGCGGTCGTGCTCGCGCTGCTTGCCGCCCGGCGGACGCCGGAAGTGCTCAGCCCCGCCTGACCGTGCGCATCGGCTGCCCGAGCACCGGGTAGCCGTGCCCATCGGGGATCATCAGCCAGTCCTCGCCATCACGGGGCTCGGGATTGGCGTGGATGCGCCGCACCGGATGGCGGGCGATCTGCGCCAGCGCCTCGTCGAAGCTGCCGAACAGCGCCAGCCGGTCGAGATTGCGGCGCGTCGGGAAGATCACGCTGATCTCGCCCGCGTCCGCCAGTTCGAGCGCGCGCGCGGCACTGGCCCAGAACAGCCGCGTGTTTTCCGTGGCATCGATCGTGACGTCGACCGCGCCGGTGCCCAGGTCCGTGACGAAGAAGCGCGTGTCGAACGCCTTGTCGTGCGGCGGGCACCAATGCGCGAACAGTACCAGCCGCCGGGGATCGAGATCCCAGCCGAAGCGATCCAGCACCGGGGCCAGCGCGCCCACTTCCAGCAGCATGGCTCGCGCCGCCGCCGCGTCTTGCGCGGAAACCGGCGCGGACGTGGCGATCATCAGCCCGGTTTCCTCAAGCGTCTCGCGAATCCCGGCAATGCGCGCGGCGGCCACTTCGGGGTCTTCATCGGGCAGTATCCGCGCCGCCAGTTCACGGTCGGCCGGATCGACCCGGCCGCCGGGAAACACCGCCGCGCCGCCGGCAAAGCGCATTTCCTCGGCGCGCTGCACCATCAGCAGTTCGGGCGGCCCGCCATCACGGCTCCGGCGGAAGATGACGACAGTCGCGGCCGGAACCACTTTCGGCCCATCGGCGGGCATCGGGCCGTGGGGGGGATAATCGCTCATGCGGCTGTGTCGCGCGCGGCCTGGCCGCAGGCAAGGGAAAAACCATAGGCATGATCCGTCGGAGGATGTCGGTGCGCTTTACACCGGGGCGGCCAGAGCACGGACGGCGGAGATGGAAATCCACGTAATTCAGAGGCTTTGTTGCATATGGCACGGGACATGCTTATCTCTGGTCGTACCCCCAAGTAGTCTCGACAGAGGCGGGGCCGAACCAGTCTCCCGGCCCCGCCTCCCCGAGAATCTCCCCCCAAAATCGCCGGTGCGAAGCAGGCGGGCGGCCCAGCCGCCTTCACGGCAGGTGCAGATTGCCGTCGAGAAAATCGAGGAAGGCGCGCACGCGCGCGGCCAGCCGGTCCTGCGGCGAATAGAGCGCGTGGATGTTCTCGCCATCGCCAGGATTGCAATCGGCCAGGATCTCGACCAGCGCGCCGGCCGCGAGATCGGCGGCGACATGGATGCGCGCCAGCCGCGCGATGCCGCCGCCCGCCAGCGCCATAAGGCGCACCACTTCGCCCGAATTGCCCAGGAACGGCCCCGCGACCGGGCGATGAACAATCGCGGCGCCTTCGCGGAACGGCCAGTTGTCGATCGCCCGGCGGAAGCTGAAGCGCAGGCAATCGTGCCGGTCCAGTTCGGCGGGAAGGCGCGGCGTGCCCCGCGCGGCCAGATAGGCCGGGCTGGCCACCACGACCATGGCGCTGTGCCCCAGCTTCTTGGCCCGCAAGCGCGTGTCGCGCAGCGGGCCGATGCGGATGGCGATATCGGCCCGTTCCTCGATCACGTCGATCACCGTGTCGGACAAGGTCAATTCCAGCGTCACGTCGGGATAACGGGCCGTGAAGCGCGGCAGGATCGGCAGCAGGAAATGCGTTCCGAACGGGACCGAGGCATTGATCCGCAACCGCCCGCGCGGCCCTTCGCGGTCGGCGCCCAGCCCCGCCTCGACGTCCTCGACATCGGCCAGCAGCGCCGACATGCGCTCACGATAGACCTCGCCCTCGGCGGTCAGCGCCAGCGCGCGCGTCGTGCGGCGCAGCAGCACCACGCCCAGCCGGCGTTCCAGCCGCCCGATGGCGCGGCTGACCGCCGAGGGCGTGAGCCGCAACGCCTTGGCGGCGGCGGCGAAGCTGCCCGCGCGCGCGACCGACAGGAAAATCTCGATATCGCCGAAGCGGTTGTCCATGCCCGCCTATCCATGATTTTCATGCACTTCTGAAATTCAGACACGCATTCTAATCAACAATGCCGCATCCGCCTATCTGCGCAATCATCGTTTTCGCATTGGAAGGAAGCATTCGCATGGACCTGAAGCTTGCAGGAAAGACCGCGCTCGTCACCGGATCGACCGCCGGGATCGGCCTGGCCATCGCCCGGACGCTGGCGCGCGAAGGCGTCGATGTCGCCATCGCCGGGCGCAGCCGGGACAAGCTGGACGCCGCCGCCGCCGAAGTCGCCTTGCTGGGCACGGTGCGCCCGGTGCTGGCCGATCCCGCCACGGCCGAAGGCGCCGACGCGCTGATCGCCGCCGTTCCCCAGGTCGATATCCTGGTCAACAACCTGGGCATCTATGAAGCCAAGCCCTTCGCCGAGATCACTGATGCCGACTGGCTGCGCTTTTTCGAAGTGAACGTGCTCAGCGGCATTCGCCTGTCGCGCCACTATTTCCCGCAGATGCTGGCGCGCGACTGGGGCCGGGTAATCTTCATCTCCAGCGAGAGCGGCCTGCTGACGCCAGGCGAGATGGTGCATTACGGCATGACCAAGACGGCACAGCTCGCCGTGGCGCGCGGCATGGCGGACCAGACGCGCGGCACCGGGGTCACGGTCAATTCGGTGCTGCCGGGGCCGACGCGTTCCGAAGGGATCGTCGATTTCATCCGATCGGTGGTGGACAACAAGGACGCGCCCGAGGCCGAGCGCGAGCGCGAATTCTTCACCAGGATGCGCCCGCTCTCGCTGATCCGCCGGCTGATCGAGGCGGACGAGATCGCGACGATGGTGGCTTATCTGGCCAGCCCGCTGGCCGCCGTGACCAATGGCGCCGCGATCCGCGCCGAAGGCGGCATCCTGCCGACGATCGCCTGAACCGATCGCCCGAATGCAGGCGACCCGGGCAGGTGAGCCTGCCCGGGTCGCGTAATTGCCCAGTCCCGAAGGGTAGCCTTCGCGGCTCAGCTCGCCCTGGCGACGCCGGCCTCGGCCATGAGCTGGGCCAGCTCGCCAGCCTCGAACATCTCCATCATGATGTCGCTGCCGCCCACGAACTCACCCTTGACGTAGAGCTGCGGGATCGTCGGCCATTCGGAAAAAGCCTTGATGCCTTGCCGGATCTCCATGTCCTGCAGCACGTCTACGCTTTCGTAGGCGACGCCCAGATGATCCAGGATCGCGACCGCGCGGCTGGAAAAGCCGCATTGCGGGAACAACGGCGTGCCCTTCATGAACAGGACGATGTCGTTGGAATTTACAATCTCGCCGATGCGGTGGCTGACGTCGGACATGGCGCGGAAAACCTCTTGAACGTTCAGTGGCTCAGTTGGGAACCGCGGTGGTCAGTTGCAAGGCGTGAAGCTCTCCGCCCATGCGGCCGCCCAGCGCCTCATAAACCAGCTTGTGCTGCGCGACGCGGCTTTTCCCCCGGAATTCCGCCGAAATCACGTGCGCGGCATAATGATCACCGTCGCCGGCAAGATCGGTGATCGTCACGGCCGCATCGGGCAGCGCGGCGCGGATGAGCGTCTCGATCTCGGCGGCGGGCATGGCCATGGCGCGTTCCCCCGCCGCTCAGACTTCGCCGAGCAGCGCGCGGCGGGCTTCGATCTGCTTGGCGTCCAGCGCGCCGCGCACTTCGGCCTCGTCGATATCCACGCCGGCCGAGATAAGATCGCCCAGCAGCTTGCGGATCACGTCCTCGTCGCCAGCTTCCTCGAAATCGGCCTGGACCACCGCCTTGGCATAGGCTTCGGCTTCGGCCGGGGAGAGCGCCATGCGCCGCGCCGCCCATTCGCCCAGCAGACGGTTGCGGCGGGCCTGGATGCGGAACTGCATCTCGGCGTCAAATGCGAACTTGGCCTCTTCGGCCCGCTCGCGGTCTTCGAAACTGGTCATCGGTCTCCCCCGAGGTGGACATCAGCGCACCGCGATAGGGCGATGGGACCGCGCGTACAACACCGTATTTGGCGATTTTTCGCGCTCAATCGACAGTCGCGGGCGTTCGGGCCAGAAACGGCAATTCGCTGCGTGCCCTCGCCTCGTGCGCGCCGATCGCGTCGGCCTGCGCCAGCGTCAGCCCGACTTCGTCGAGCCCGTTGAGCAGGCAGTGCTTGCGGAACGGGTCGATCTCGAAAGCGAAACGGTCCTGGAACGGCGTCGTCACCATCTGGGTATCAAGGTCGATATCGATGGGATCGGTCCTGGCCACGTCCAGCAGCCGGTCGACCTGCTCCTGCGGCAGCGCGACGGTGAGGATGCCGTTCTTGAACGCATTGCCCGAGAAGATATCGGAAAAGCTGGGCGCGATCACGCACGTCACGCCCATGTCGAGCAAGGCCCAGGCCGCGTGCTCGCGACTGGAACCGCAGCCGAAATTGTCTCCGGCGATAAGGATCGGCGCCCCGGCGTATTGCGGATCGGCAAAGACGTTGCCCGGCTCCTGCTTCACCGCCTCGAACGCGCCGCGCCCCAGTCCTTCGCGCGTCACCGTCTTCAGCCAGTGCGCGGGAATGACGACATCGGTATCGACATTCTTGCGGCCGAACGGAATGGCGCGGCCGGCGACATGGCTGATCGGCACCATCAATCGGTCTCGGGCGCGTCTTGCGGATGCGGCGGCGGCGCGTCGGGCGTCTTGTCCCGGCGGCGCTTCACCCAGAGCACCGCGGCGGCGATTGCGGCAGAGCCGATCGCGGCACCAGCGGCCATGGCGACCTTTCCGGCGATGCCGGAGTTTTCGGATTCGTCTGACATGCGATTCCTATGTCCATGGAGCGGCGGGGTTGCAAGAGGCACACAGTGGAATAGCCCCCGGCAAAGGCAGTCTTCGCGGCCTGGGTTGGAGAAGAATGCATTCGTCACGATCGGGCAATATTGGCCCGGTGCACGCCGGTCAGTTCAGGAAATCCCTGATCCTGAGCCATTGCTCCAGCTTTTGCGCGAAGCTGACGGCGCAATAGGCGGCGCTGCTTGACGGAAGATCGAGCAGAAAGAGTGCATCGCCGTGGGCAAGCTGGCGACGGCCGATCGCCGCCGCCTTGGCGCCGTTGAACGCCAGCGCCCGCAAGCTGTCCAGTCCGGCCGCGAAGGACTGGAGATCGCGCGCGGTGTGATCGCGAATGGCGCTGTCGCTGCTGCCGGTTCGCCGGGCCGTGCCGATCACGTCCCACAAGCCGATGCCCGCCGCGCGCAAGGCGGCCAGCCGGCGCTCGTAATCGAGCGCCACCAGATCGCGTTCGATCACGCCGCCGATCAGGCGCCAGAACTGGTTGGTGGGCCTGGCGTAATATTGCTGGCGCGCCAGCGACGCTTCTCCGGGCAGGCTGCCGAGGATGACGATCCGGGTGCGGCCGTCGACGATCGCATCGAACGACGCCTTCAACCCGGAGTCCACGCTATCCCACCAGTTCGCGCACGTCCGTGAGCCGGCCGGTCACGGCGGCGGCGGCCGCCATCGCCGGGGACATCAGGTGGGTGCGGCTTCCGGGGCCCTGCCGTCCGGTGAAATTGCGGTTGCTGGTCGAGGCGCAGCGCTCGCCCGCCGGAACCTTGTCGGGGTTCATGGCGAGGCAGGCCGAGCAACCCGGCTCGCGCCATTCGAGCCCGGCATCGACGATGATCCGGTCCAGCCCCTCGGCCTCGGCCTGCTGCTTGACCAGACCCGATCCGGGCACGACGATCGCCCACTTGACGTTGTCCGCCTTCCTGCGGCCCTTCAGCACCTCGGCGGCGGCGCGGATATCCTCGATCCGGCTGTTGGTGCACGATCCGATGAAGACGTTCTGCACTTCCACGTCGGTCAGCCGGGTGCCCGGCGTGAGGCCCATGTAATCGAGGCTGACTTTCACCGCGTCGCGCTTGGACGCGTCGGCGAAATCCTCGGGCGCGGGGACCACGCCGCCAATCGCCGAGGTATCCTCGGGGCTGGTGCCCCAGGTCACGGTCGGCTGGATATCCTCGGCGCGGATCGCGACCGACTTGTCGAACGTGGCGCCGGGATCGGTCGCCAGGCTCTTCCACCAGGCGACGGCCTTGTCCCAGTCCTCGCCGGTGGGGGTGTAGGGCCGGCCCTTGAGGTAGGCGAAAGTCTTCTCGTCCGCCGCGACCAGGCCGGCGCGCGCGCCGCCTTCGATCGACATGTTGCAGACGGTCAGGCGCCCTTCGACCGACATCTCCTCGAACACGTTGCCGCGATATTCGATGACGTGGCCAGTGCCGCCGGCCGTGCCGATCACGCCGATCACATGGAGGATCACGTCCTTGGCCGTCACGCCCGCGCCGAGCTTGCCCTCGACCCGCACTTCCATCGTCTTCGATTGCTTGAGCAGTAGCGTCTGCGTCGCCAGCACATGCTCGACCTCGGTGGTGCCGATGCCGAAGGCCAGCGCGCCCACGCCACCATGGCAGGCGGTGTGGCTATCGCCGCACACGATCGTCGCGCCGGGCAGCGAGAAGCCCTGCTCGGGCCCGACGACATGGACGATGCCCTGCTCGGCATCGGTCGCGTCGATATAGCGGATGCCGAAGGCGGGCGCGTTGGCCTTGAGCGTGGCGAGCTGGTTGGCGCTTTCCGGGTCGGCGATGGGCAGCGGATGGCCCTGGGCATCGCGGCGCGCGGTGGTGGGCAGGTTGTGATCGGGCACGGCCAGCGTCAGATCGGGCCGGCGCACCTTGCGGCCGGCGGCGCGCAGCCCCTCGAACGCCTGCGGGCTGGTCACTTCGTGGACGAGGTGACGGTCGATATAGACAAGGCAGGTTCCATCGTCGCGCCTGTCGACAACATGGGCATCCCAGATCTTCTGGTAGAGCGTGCGCGCGGTCGTGGTCATGCAGGCGCGATTAGGCGCGCGGGCGCCGCATTTCAAGCGGCACCCGCGCGCCCGTGGGCGGGATCACGCCAGCGCGATCAGCCGCGGTGGCCGTCACGATCCCGGCGTTCGGCGCGCAGCGCGATGTGGATGCGATCCACCCGGGCCTGCAACGTGCGGGTTTCGGCGACGGTCAGGCCATTGCGCGAATACTGGCCATAGAGGTAGCGCACCTGGCTGGCGTCGCGCTTCAGGCTGGCGGCCTCGCGGGCGGAAATCGTGCGGCGCGCGGCAGCCCGGTCGATATCGCGGTTGAGGTCGTTGATGTCGGTGCGGATCGCGGCGTTGCGCACCGGCGTGTGACGGTCGGCGGCGAAAGCGGTGGCGGGCATGGCCGCGCCAAGGCCCAGCGCGGCGACAAGCGCGGGAGCGACGATCCGGGTGAGCGATTTCACGGTGAACTGGGGCATTGGGGGGTATCCTTGGTTCTGATCGCGGGGGTCTGTCCGCGCCCCCAGAACTAGGCCTGCGCAGATGAACGCCCGAAAAATGAGGCGTCGCACGATCGTGTGCAATTGTAAGAGAGTGTCGCGGGATCGCCCGCGCCATGGCCGCTGACATTTCGCTTCGGGGGGAGTAGACAGGCGCCATGTCCGCGCTTTCCGCCACGCTGATCGTGCTCGCCACCGTTGCCGCGATGGAATTCGTCGCCTGGAGCAGCCACAAGTACGTGATGCACGGCTTCGGCTGGGGCTGGCACCGCGATCATCACGAGCCGCACGACAAGCTGCTGGAGAAGAACGACCGCTATGCGCTGGTCGGCGCGGCGATGAGCATCGCGATGTTCGCGCTTGGATCGCCGCTGGTGATGGGCGCGCGGGCGTGGGAGCCGGGCACGTGGATCGGGCTGGGCGTGCTGGTCTATGGCGTGATCTATACGCTGATCCACGATGGCCTGGTGCACCAGCGCTATTTCTGCTGGGTGCCCCGGCGCGGCTATGCCCGGCGGCTGGTGCAGGCGCACAAGCTGCACCATGCGACGATCGGCAAGGAAGGGGGCGTCAGCTTCGGCTTCGTGATCGCGCGCGACCCGGCCGTGCTGAAGCGCGAGCTGCGCCGACAGCGCAAGACCGGCATCGCGGTGCTGCGCGAGGCGGTGGAGGACTGAACCGCCGCCGCTTCCGGCAAACTGCGGATAGGGCCACGCGGCGGAGTCTTTACCGGACCGGCGGCACAAGCCGTCCCACCCCGCAAGGAGACCACCGCCCATGCGCCTGTCTCATGACGATGCCGCGAAAGGGCGCGACGCTGTTCGCGCTGGCGCTGGCAGTGCTGGCGGCACTTTACCTGCTGACCCGCGTGAACCGCGTGTTCCTGTTCTGGAGCGCGTTCATCCTCACGCGGCCGCTGGGCGCGACCGTGGGTGACTTCCTCGACAAGCCGCTGGCCGATGGCGGCCTTTCGCTCAGCCGGCCGCTGGCGTCGGCCGCGCTTCTGGCCGCGATCGGGCTGCTGATGCTGTTCCTGCCCCAGCGCGCGGAAGGGGAAGCGGAAGGGGCCCGCATCCGCTCGCTGCATTGAGCTTGGCCGGTTGCCGGCGGCGAGCCGCCGCCTGACGGGCGCGGATCACTCCGCGCGCGTCCAGATCCAGGGGCCGAGGATCGCCAGCACGCCGATCGGGATCAGCACCCAGGGCCAGCCCAGGGTCAGCCCGGTGAACGGGACGCTGGCGCTCATCGCCAGCACGGCCGAGACCTTGCCCTTGCGGCTGATCGCCCGCCGATCGCGCCAGGCGACAAGGTGCGGGCCATAGCGCGGATGCGCGTGCAGCCGGTCGGCCCATTCGGGATGGCTGCGCGAAAAGCACCAGGCGGCGATCAGGTAGAACACCACGGTGGGCATCACCGGCAGGAAGATGCCGATAGTGCCCAGGGCGAAGGCCAGGATGCCCGCGCCAAGCCAGACCGGGCGGCTAATCCGCCGCATAGCGCGCGGCCGTTTCCCGTATCAGCGCGATCATGTTGGGCACGCCTTGCGTGCGGTTCGAGGAGAGCTGGTTCTTCAGGTCGAACGGGGCGAGCGCGGCAGCGATATCGGTGGCGGCCACTTCGCCGGCCGGCCTGTCCTGCACCGCCGCCAGCACCAGCGCGACGATGCCCTTGGTGATCGCCGCGTTGCTGTCGGCCAGGAAATGCAGCGTGCCATCGTCCGCCGTGGTGGGATAGACCCAGACGCTGGCCGAGCAGCCGCGCACTTTGGTGGCGTCGGTCTTGAGCGCGTCGGGCATGGGATCAAGCTCACGCCCCAGCTCGATCAGCAGGCGATAGCGTTCATCGCCATCGAGGAATTCGTACTCTTCACGGATATCGTCGAGGTCTCGCATGAGGTGGCATTTAGGGGCGGGGCGACGGAAACGGAAGATCACCGTAGATTGTCTCCGCGCCGCGTTCCTGTAGGGGCGGCGCAACAGCGGCAAAGGAACCCACTGCGTTGAGCGACAACCCGGCCCATCCCTTCCATGCCATGCATGGCCACGGCTTCGTGCGCGTCGCCACCTCGACGCCCAAGGTCCGCACCGCCGATGTCGCGTTCAATCGCGACGCGGTGCTGGAAGAAGCGCGGCGCGCGCATGAGCGGCACGTCGATCTGCTGGTCTATCCCGAGCTGTGCCTGTCCTCCTATGCGATCGACGACCTGCACCTGCAAGGCGCGATGATCGCGGCGGTGGAAGCGGCGGTGGCGGATATCGTCACGGCCAGCGCCGGTCTTTCGCCGGTGCTGCTGGTCGGCGCGGCGCTGCGCCGCAAGGGGCGGCTCTATAACTGCGCGCTGGCGATCGCGGGCGGCAAGCTGCTGGGCGTCGTGCCCAAGAGCTACTTGCCCAATTACCGCGAGTTCTACGAAAAGCGCTGGTTCGCGCCGGGCAAGAACCTGCGCGGCCTGACGATCCGGGTGAACGGCCAGGACGTGCCGTTCGGCACCGATCTGGTCTTCGCGTCGGACAGGCTGGAGCACTTCCGCTTCTTCGTCGAGCTGTGCGAGGATTTCTGGGCCGCGACACCGCCTTCCTCGCTGGGCGCCCTCGCCGGGGCGACGATCCTGTGCAACCTTTCGGCCTCCAACATCGTCATCGGCAAGTCGGACGAGCGGCACATGCTGTGCCGGGCGCAATCGGCGCGGGCGGCGGCGGCCTATGTCTATTCGGCCGCCGGCCACGGCGAAAGCACCACCGACCTTGCCTGGGACGGGCAGGGCGTGATCTACGAACTGGGCGACCTGCTTGCCGAATCGGAGCGGTTCTCGCTCCACCCCGAGCTGTGCATCGCCGACATCGATTGCGAGCGGATCGTCGCCGAACGGATGCGCCTGCCCACCTTCGCCGACGCGGCCGAAGCCGCCGACCGTCCCGAGGATAGCTTCCGCACCATCGCCTTCGTCCACGATCCGGCGCCGGGCGACATCGGCCTGATCCGCCCGGTCGGCCGCTTCCCCTTCGTGCCCGATCGCGCCTGGAAGCTCGATGCCGATTGCTACGAGGCGTTCAACATCCAGGTCGACGGGCTGATGCGCCGGCTTGAATCGACCGGCGCCCGGTGCATGGTGATCGGCGTGTCGGGCGGCCTCGATTCGACGCACGCGCTGATCGTCGCGGCCAAGTGCTGCGACCGGCTCGGCCTGCCGCGATCGACCATCCGCGGCTATACCATGCCCGGCTTCGGCACCAGCGAGGGCACCAGGTCGAACGCCTGGAAGCTGATGCGGGCGCTGGGCATCACCGCCGGCGAGATCGACATCCGCCCCGCCTCCACCCGGATGCTGGAGGATATCGGCCATCCCTTCGCCGGGGGCGAGCCGGTCTATGACACCACGTTCGAGAATGTGCAGGCGGGATTGCGCACCGATTACCTGTTCCGCCTCGCCAGCCAGCACGGCGGCTTCGTGATCGGCACGGGCGACTTGTCCGAGCTGGCGCTGGGCTGGTGCACCTATGGCGTGGGCGACCAGATGAGCCACTACGCGGTCAATTCGGGCGTGCCCAAGACGCTGATCCAGTACCTGATCCGCTGGTGCACCACGACCGACCAGTTCGACGCGCATACCGACGACGTGCTGCTGGCGATCCTCGATACCGAGATCTCGCCCGAGCTGGTGCCGGCGGGCGCGGACGGCGAGATCCAGAGCACCGAAAGCAAGATCGGCCCTTACGAGCTGAACGACTTCTTCCTGCACCATGTGATGCGCTTCGGACAGAAGCCTTCGAAAGTGGCCTTCCTCGCGCTTCATGCCTGGGGCGATGCGGCGCGCGGGGCATGGCCCGCCGGCTTTCCCGAAGCGCGCAAGAACGCCTATGACCTGCCGGTCATCGCATCCTGGCTGGAGAAGTTCCTGCAGCGCTTCTTCGCCTTCAGCCAGTTCAAGCGCTCGGCCATCCCCAACGGGCCCAAGGTTTCGACCGGCGGCGCGCTCAGCCCGCGGGGCGACTGGCGCGCGCCGTCCGATGCCTCGGCGGCGGTGTGGCTGGACGAGCTGCGCTCAAGGCTGCCCTGAACCGGCCAGACCGCCCTTGCGGGCGGCGGGAATGGGGGGTTCCCGCCGCCCGGCCGGAAGCAGCGCGGCGCGTCCCTGGATCAGTCGCGCAGGGCCTCGATCTGGCGGGCCAGATCGGCTTCCTTCTTCTCGTCGGTGGCGATGCGTTCCAGCACCGCGACGCGCTTGCGCAGTTCCTGCACCTCGCGTTCCAGCTCCGCGTCGCCCGACAGGAACGCGGGTTCGATTCGATCGCCCTTGGCGCGATACTTCTGAGCGCGCAGCCAGGTGATGCTGCCGATCAGGAAAAGAAGGACGACTGCGCTCCAGAAACTCATTGCCTGATAACCTCGTTGCGGGGCTCGCGCAGCGCTTCGATCTGGTGGGCGACGTCGAAACCCCTGTCGGTGATGATCGCCTCCAGCGTGGCAGCGCGGCTTTCCAGCGCGGCCAGCCGCTGCTTCAGCAGATCGCTTTCGCGGCGCAGCTCGGCCGTGGCGGCCACGTCGGCCCGCTCGGTCTTGCCGCCCCACTCGTCTTCCAGCGCATAGCCGTGCCGCGCCCTGATCCAGTTGTTGATCAGCCAGCCGGCCGTGCAGGTGACGATGATGGCGATGATGAACGCCGGCCCGCCCCAATCCATGCGCTGCTCCTCAGTTTGTCTTGCCGTCGCGCCCCGAGACGCGCAGCGCCTCGATCTGGCGGGCGACATCAAAGCCCTGGTCGGTCACGATCCGCTCCACCACGGCAAGGCGATCCTTGACCGAGCCCATCTCGGCGCGAAGCTGCGCGTTCTCCTGGGTCAGAAGCTGGATGCGGCCCTGCGCCTCGTCATCGCGCTTGGGATAGATCGCCTTGCCCCACGAATTCTCCAGCGGATAGCCGTGGCGCATCCGCATCCAGTTGTTGAGAATCCATCCGCAGACGCCGATCGCCGACACCATGACGATGACCGGGGCGAGCAGATCCACGGTGGTGTAATCCAGTGACATCGCCCGTCTTCCTCAGTTGACCGCCGCGTCGCGCGCGGCGGCGCGCTCGCTCGCGCGCTGCGCCTCGACCTGGCGCGCGTCGCGCAGCGCCTCGATCTGCAGCGCGGTGTCGAAGCCGCCATCGGTGATGATCCGTTCCAGCACGCGCAGGCGCTCTTCCAGCTCGGCGTTGCTGGTGGCGTATTGCGCCGCCTTTTCCGCCGTCACCTTGAGCTGGATCTCCGCCATGCTGCGCTGGTGGCGCGTCCAGATCACCAGGATCGGGATCGACAGCGCGAGGATCGGGATGAGCAAGGCAAAATCGAACATCGGTCTGTCCCCTAGAAGTGCCGCCCGTCGCTCAGCGCAGGCTGTCGATCTCCGCCGCGAGGCGCGAGTTGCTGGTCGAATAGTGCCGTTCGATATCGGCGATCCGCCGGTCGATGTCGGACAGGTCCGAATGGACCCGGCCCGAGCGCGCGGCGCGCCGGCGCATCTTGCGCAGCAGGCGTTCTTCCTCGGCATCGCTGTAGAGGTAGGTGGGCTTGCTGTCGGCGATGATGGCGGTGGCGATGTAGATCGGGATCGTGATGAACGAGACGAACAGCGTCAGGAGCACGGCCGTGACTCTGACCCAGATCGCATCGACGCCGGTATAGTCGGCGATTCCCGAGCAGACCCCGAACATCTTGGCATTGGCCTTGTCGAGATAGAATTGTCCGCGTGACACTGGTTTTCCCTTCCCTTGGTTCGCGTGGGGGCGTGTTCTGTCCCGGCTTATACCGCATTTCGCGGGCCGGCGCACCGGGACGGTGACGCCGGCATCGCGGGCGGGATCGCCTAGTCGGCGGCGCCTTCACCGTCGCCGGCTTTCGCGGCGGGCTGCTGGCCGGACATCGCCTGCTTCATGCGGGCAAGCTCGGCTTCGATCTTGTCGCCATCGGCCAGCGCGGCGATCTCTTCCGACAGTGTCGGCTGGCGGCGATCGTCGCCCAGGCTCAGCGCGTCGGCACGGCCCTCGGCGTAATCGACCCGGCGTTCGAGCTGGTCGAAGCGCACCATCGCCTCGTCCACCCGCTCGCTGGACAGCAGCGTGCGCAGCTTGACGCGGTTCTCGGCGCTTTGCAGGCGCGCGGCGATCGACGACTGGCGGGCGCGGGCTTCGCGCAGGCGGCTCTGCAGCTTCTCGATATCCTGCTCGTAAGCGCGCAGCGCATCGTCGAGCACGGCGATCTCGGCGGAAAGCTGCCCGGCCATGTCGGCCGCCTTCTTCTTTTCCACCAGCGCGGCGCGGGCCAGATCCTCGCGGTCCTTGCTGAGCGCGAGTTGGGCCTTTTCGCCCCAGTCGGCCTGCAGCTTGTCGAGCTTGGCGACATGGCGGCGCATTTCCTTCTGGTCGGCGATCGTGCGCGCGCTGCTGGTGCGCACTTCGACCAGCGTCTCTTCCATTTCCAGGATGATGAGCCGGATCATCTTGGCCGGGTCTTCGGCCTTGTCGAGCATATCGTTGAAATTGGCGGCGATGATGTCGCGCGTCCGTGAAAAGATACCCATCCTGCTGGTTCCTTTTATGTAGGCGGGGGCAATGAGGCGGGGGCTGACGTGGGCGGGGCCGGCATAGTTCGAACGCGCGCGGGAAGTCGTCCGGGCCGGGCCTTCGCCCGCGAAAGCGGGGGCGGGATCATGCTGAAGGATTTCGATCTCCGCGTCGAGCCTGCTCATGCCAGCTTCACCCCGCAGGCCGGCGCGGCGGCATGGGCCTTGGTCGCGCCAAGCTGGTCGGTCATGACCAGAAGGTTCAGCGTCCCCATCGCCAGAACGCTGGCGAGGATCGCGCAATCCAGCTTGCTGCGGACGAACTTGCTGCGAACGGTGCTGCGGATGTCGCGGGTAGGCATGTCATCGGTTCCCTTGCGTGGTCTGCTTCAATCGAATGGCTGCGTTCAGCGTTCGTGGTTGCGTTCATCGTACAGCAAGCGGCGTGCCAAACCGCGCGAGTGGCGGAACTACGATGTTTCGCAAGGTAGCGGATTATCCCAGGTGCAATTTCGATTGCCAATAATCGGGCAATTTCGCTAATTCTTGGGAATGGATCGGGATGTGCAATTCGTCGGCCAGTCGATGGCCTTCCTCGACGCGGTCGAGCGGGCCAGCCGCGCCGCGCCGATGCGCCGCCCGGTGCTGGTGATCGGTGAGCGCGGCACCGGCAAGGAACTGATCGCCCAGCGCCTGCACCACCTGTCGCCGCGCTGGGGCGAGCCGCTGGTCACGCTCAATTGCGCGGCCCTGCCCGAAACGCTGATCGAGGCCGAGCTGTTCGGGCATGAGGCCGGCGCCTTCACCGGCGCGACCCGCGCGCGGGCCGGGCGGTTCGAGGAAGCCGATCGCGGCACGCTGTTCCTCGATGAGCTAGGCACGCTGTCGATGGCGGCGCAGGAGCGGCTGCTGCGCGCGGTCGAATATGGCGAGGTCACGCGGATCGGCGCCTCGCGCCCGGTGACTGTGGACGTGCGCATCGTCGCGGCGACCAACGCCGATCTGCCGCGCCTGGCCGCAGAAGGCAGGTTCCGCGCCGACCTGCTCGATCGGCTGAGCTTCGAAGTCATCACCCTGCCGCCGCTGCGCGCGCGCGAAGGCGATGTGTTCGAACTGGCCGACTACTACGGCCGGCGCATGTCCAGCGAGATCGGCTGGGATACCTGGCCCGGCTTCGCGCGCGAGGCGATCGACGCGCTGGAGACTTACCCCTGGCCCGGCAACGTGCGCGAACTGCGCAATGTCGTGGAGCGCGCGGTCTATCGCTGGGACTATCCCGAAAAGCCCATCGCGCGGATCGTGTTCGATCCGTTCGAAAGCCCGTGGAAGCCGGCCGGTGAACCGGCCCCGGCACCCCCGCCGGCAACCGCCCTCCCGCGCCCCGCCGCGCCGCCGGCGCCAGAGACCGTGGTCGATTTGCGCGCGCTGGTCGACGCACATGAGCGGTCGCTCATCGCCGATGCGCTGGAGCGGCATCGCTGGAACCAGCGCCGCGCCGCGCTCGCGCTGGGGCTGACTTACGACCAGTTGCGCCATTGCCTGAAGAAGCACGGGCTGAGGGAGCACGCCGGGTGAAGGAGCGGGCTGGCGCGGCCTCGAAATGCGCTCTTCCGCGCGTTCCCCGACAAACCCTCGATATTATTTTCATAAATTGACAAATATTTTCGAATGCGTGAACATTCTCCTCGCGAGTCGTCATTCGTACAGGAGAATGCCATGTCCGAAACCAGCCGCCCCAAAGGGCTGTCGAGCGCCGTCTGTTACCGCGATGCCAAGGCCGCGTTCCGCTGGCTTGAACGCGCTTTCGGCTTCGAGCCGATCTTCGTGCTGCTCGATGCCGACGGCAATCTGGGCCATTCGGAAATGGGCCATGGCGATTCGGTGGTCATGATCGGCAACGAATGGAGCGAGGATCACAAGAGCCCGCTGTCGATCGGCGGCAAGAACACGCAGACCGTCCATGTCCAGCTCGCGCCGGGCGAGGATATCGACGCCCATTGCGAACGGGCGCGGCAGGCCGGCGCGGTGATCGTCATGGCGCCCGAGACGCAGTTCTATGGCGACCGGACCTATCGCGCCAAAGACCCCGAAGGGCACATCTGGACCTTTGGCGTGACCGTGGAGGCCAAGACCGCCGCCGAATGGGATGCCGAAGGCGGCTTCACCACCGTGTCGCGGCTCGATTGAGCGCCGCGCGCGACATCGACCTGACGCTGGCCGCGCTGGCCGATCCGCACCGGCGCCGCGCGATCGAATTGCTGGGCGAGCGGCCGCGCCGCGCGGGTGAGCTGGCCGAAGCGCTGGGCCTGGCCGCGCCGGCGATGAGCCGGCACTTGCGCGTCCTGAAGCAAGGCGGGCTGGTCGCCGAAAGCCACCCGGCCAGCGACGCGCGCGTCAGGGTCTATGCCTTGCGGCACGAGGCGATGGACGAGCTGAAGCGCTGGCTGGAAGCCGCCGAGGCGATGTGGAGCGCGCAGCTTGCCGCCTTCAAGGCGCATGTCGAGCGCGATCCCGAATGACCTCGGCCGTCATCATCTCGATCCGCGTGCGCGCGACGCCGCATCGCGCGTTCGAGGCGTTCACGCGCGATATCGGCGCATGGTGGCGCGCCAATCCGCTGTTCCCCCTGACCGCGCGCGGCGACGGATGCCTGCGATTCGAGCCGGGCGAAGGCGGCCGGCTGGTGACGCGGCTGGCCGACGGCGCGGACATCGAGATCGGCCGCGTCACCATCTGGCAGCCGGGCGAGCGGCTGGCGCTGAGCTGGCGGCAGGCCGCTTTCGGCCCGGACGAGGCCACCGAGGTCGATGTCCGGTTCGAGGCCCTGGGCGACGAGACGCGGATCACCGTCGCGCATCGCGGCTGGGATCGCTTTGCGCCCAGCCACGCGGCCCGGCACGGCATGGCGCTCATGCTGTTCCAGCACCGGCTGGCCGCGCACTGGCGCGCGCGGCTCGGCGCGCTGCGATCGCGCCTTTCGCCGGGCGAGGCGGCAGGATGACGGCCACCGCCGGAGCCCACGGGTCGCGCTGGACGATCGCTTTCCGCCCGGCCGCGCGTGGCCGCCCGGGAAATTCGCCGAAAAATTCGCATAATGGCACAATCGCGCCATGCGCCGGTCGCTTTTGCTTGCGTTTTTCACTGGACAGACATATCTAGCGCTCCATCCCGACATTGTCGCAACAAGGTCTGGTGCTGGCGCCCGGTGGGGCCGGCCCGAAACCGCGTTGCCGCATGGTCGTTTCTGGAGCCCGCATGGTCGATATCGCGCGCATTATCGAGGTCGTCGAGCCCGAGGTCAAAGCCCTCGGCTTCGCACTCGTGCGCGTGAAGCTGCTGGGCCGCAGCGAAGTGGGCGACGATGAGCTGGCGCTGCAGATCATGGCCGAACGGCCCGAGACCGGGCAGCTCCTGCTCGACGATTGCGTCGCGCTGTCGCACCGCGTGTCCGACCGGATCGACGCGCTGGAGGAACAGGGCGAAGTGCTGATCGCCGATGCCTATCGCCTGGAGGTCAGCTCGCCGGGGATCGACCGCCCGCTGACCCGTCCTGGCGATTTCGCGCAGTGGGCCGGGCACGAGGCCAAGATCAACCTGATCAATCCCGTCGACGGCAACCGCAAGGCGCTGCATGGCGATCTTGCCGGGCTCGAAGGTGAGACGGTACTGTTCGATGATCGCAAGTCGGGCCGGGTCACGTTCCCGCTCGACGATATCCATTCCGCCAGGCTGGTCCTGACCGACCGCCTGATCGCCGCCACCCGCCCGCTCGACGCTTCCGGCGCAGACGAAGTGGTCGACGGCGCGGACGACATTCTTGAGGAACAGGAAGACTAAGCCATGGCCAGTGCGATTTCCGCCAACCGTGCAGAACTGCTCGCGATCGCGAACTCCGTCGCGACGGAGAAGATGATCGACAAGTCGATCGTCATCGAGGCGATGGAAGAGGCGATCCAGAAGTCGGCCCGCAACCGCTACGGCGCGGAGAACGACATTCGCGCCAAGCTCGATCCGCGCACCGGCGACTTGCGCCTGTGGCGCGTGGTCGAAGTGGTGGAAGAGGTCGAGGACTACTTCAAGCAGGTCGATCTCAAGCAGGCCGAAAAGCTGCAGCCGGGCGCCAAGATCGGCGACTTCATCGTCGATCCGCTGCCGCCGGTCGATCTCGGCCGCATCGACGCGCAGTCGGCCAAGCAAGTGATCTTCCAGAAGGTCCGCGATGCCGAGCGTGAGCGCCAGTACGAGGAATTCAAGGACCGCGCCGGCGAAGTGATCACCGGCGTGATCAAGTCGGTCGAGTTCGGCCACGTCATCGTCAACCTCGGCCGTGCCGAGGGCGTGATCCGCCGCGACCAGCAGATCCCGCGCGAGGCCGCCCGCGTGGGCGAGCGTATCCGCGCGATCATCCTGAAGGTGGAGCGGCAGAATCGCGGCCCGCAGATCTTCCTCAGCCGCGCGCACCCCGAGTTCATGAAGAAGCTGTTCGCGCAGGAAGTGCCTGAGATCTACGACGGCATCATCGAGATCAAGGCCGCCGCGCGCGATCCGGGCAGCCGCGCCAAGATCGGCGTGATCAGCCACGACCATTCGATCGACCCGGTCGGCGCCTGCGTCGGCATGAAGGGCAGCCGCGTCCAGGCGGTGGTGCAGGAACTGCAGGGCGAGAAGATCGACATCATCCCCTGGAGCGAGGACACCGCGACGTTCGTGGTCAACGCGCTCCAGCCCGCGACCGTCAGCCGCGTCGTCATCGACGAGGAAGAGAGCCGCATCGAAGTGGTCGTGCCCGACGACCAGCTTTCGCTCGCCATCGGCCGGCGCGGCCAGAACGTGCGTCTCGCCAGCCAGCTCACCGGCTCGCAGATCGACATCATGACCGAGCAGGAATCCTCGGAGAAGCGCCAGCGCGAATTCACCGAGCGTTCGAAGATGTTCGAGGAAGAGCTGGACGTCGACGAGACGCTGTCGCAGCTGCTTGTCGCCGAGGGCTTCAGCGAGCTGGAGGAAGTCGCCTATATCGAGCTGGGCGAACTCGCCGCGATCGAGGGCTTCGACGAGGAACTGGCCGAGGAACTCCAGAGCCGCGCCCACGAAGCGCTGGAACGGCGCGAGGAAGCGAGCCGGCAGGAACGCCGCGCGCTGGGCGTCGAGGACGATCTGGCCGAGCTGCCGCACCTGACCGAAGCCATGCTGGTCACGCTCGGCAAGGCGGGGATCAAGACGCTCGACGATCTGGCCGACCTTGCCACCGACGAGCTGATCGCCAAGAAGCGCACCGAGCAGCGCCGCCGCGACGGCACGGTCAATCGCCGCGCCCGCGACGAGGACAAGGGCGGCGTGCTGGGCGAATACGGCCTGAGCGAAGAGCAGGGCAACGAGATCATCATGGCCGCGCGCGCGCACTGGTTCGACGATGAACCGGCGGCCGAACCTGAGGAGGCCGCCGATGCGGAATCCTCGCAATGACCAAGTAGGCTCCGACAGTTCCGGGTCCGAACCGGAAAGGACTTGCGTCCTTTCCGGGGAAGCCGCCGCGCGGGACAGCCTCGTGCGCCTGGCGATCTCGCCGGATGGCGAGGTGCTGCCCGACGTCCACGCGCGTGCCCCGGGGCGCGGCGCGTGGATCGGCGTTTCGCGCGACACTCTTGAAAAAGCGCTGGCGAAGGGCAAACTGAAGGGTGCGCTGGCGCGCGCGTTCAAGGGTGCGCCGCTGGCCATCCCCGATGACCTTGCCGACCGCATCGAACGCGCGCTTGTCCGCGCCCTGACCGACCGGCTGGGCCTTGAGCTGAAGGCCGGGTTCCTGCTGCTGGGTTCGGACCGGATCGCCGAACATGCCCGTTCGGGCCGTGTCACCTGGCTGGCCCATGCCGCCGATGCCGGCGAAGACGGAGCAAGGAAGCTGGATCAGGCCTGGCGCGTGGGCGAGGAAGCCGAAGGCACCGGCCTTCGCGGCCTTGCCTTGCCACTGGACCGGGCGACGCTGTCTGTGGCATTGGGCCGCGACAACGTCGTTCACCTCGCGCTGACCGATCGCGGGGCGGCCCAAAGGATTGCCGCGCCGCTCCAGCGCCTGCTGCGATTCCAGGGGCGGGCCGAAGCGGCCGGTTTGGAAATTGATAACGGGCCGGCGCCAGCCGCCGCGCCCGCGACGACGAATTGAGATTGAAGGGCGTAACGAGAATATGAGCGAGACCGACAACAAACCGACGCTGGGCCGCAAGCCGCTTGGGCTGAAGCGCTCCGTCGAAGCGGGAGAGGTCAAGCAGACCTTCAGCCACGGCCGCACCAACAAGGTCGTGGTCGAGGTGAAGCGGCGCAAGCTGATCGGCAAGCCCGGCGCGGGCGAGGTGGTCGAAACCGCCAAGCCCGCCGCCGAGGAAGCCCGGCCCGCGCCGGCGCCCGCCCCCGCTGCCGCCGCGCCGAAGCAGGCCGCGCCGCCGCCGCGCAAGGCCCCGGTCATCCCCGCCGGCGAAACCCGCCAGGAAATGCAGACCCGCCTGCTGCGCGAGGCCGAGGAAGCGCGTCTGACCGCGCTTGAGGAAGCCAATCGCCGCGAGCAGGAAGAAAAGCTCAAGGCGATGGAGGACGAAAAGCGCCGCGCCGAAGAGAACCGCCGGGCCGAGCTGGAAGCCCAGGCCCAGGCAGCGGCGGCCGAAGCCGGCACGGCCGCGCCGGCCGAAGCGCCCGCCCCCGCCGCGCCCGAGATGGCCGCCCCTGCCCCCCAGCCGGCCGCGCAGCCCGAGGAAGCGCCCGCCGCTGCCGGGGAAGCGCCCACGCCTGCCCCGGCCGCGCGCCGCTTCACGCCTGTCGAACGCCCCGACGCGGCGGCGAAGAAGCCCGAGACCTCGGCCGCGCCCGCCGCCAAGAAGCCCGATGCCAAGAAGGCCGCGCCCTCCACGCGCGATCGCAAGGGTACCGATCGCCGCCAGTCGGGCAAGCTGACGGTCGCGCGCGCGCTCAACGATGACGAGGGCGCGCGCGCGCGCAGCCTCGCCGCGCTCAAGCGCGCGCGCGAGAAGGAACGCCGCGCGCAGTTCGGCGGCATGTCGCAGCCGCGCGAGAAGCAGGTGCGCGATGTCCAGGTGCCCGAGGCGATCACCGTGCAGGAACTGGCCAACCGCATGGCCGAAAAGGGCGCGGACCTGGTGAAGGCGCTGTTCAACATGGGCATGATGGTCACCGTCAACCAGACGATCGACCAGGACACGGCCGAGCTGCTGGTCAACGATTTCGGCCACAACGTGAAGCGCGTGTCCGAAAGCGACGTCGACCTCGATACTTCGGGCGATATCGACGCGGAAGAAACCATGGTGCCGCGTCCGCCGGTCGTGACCATCATGGGCCACGTCGATCACGGCAAGACCAGCCTGCTCGACGCGCTGCGCGGTACCGACGTGGTGCGCGGCGAAGCGGGCGGCATCACCCAGCACATGGGCGCCTACCAGATCAGGACCAAGGGCGGCGATCTCATCACCTTCCTCGATACGCCGGGCCACGCCGCCTTCACCCAGATGCGGATGCGCGGCGCCAACGTGACCGACATCGTCGTGCTGGTGGTGGCCGCCGATGACGGCATCATGCCCCAGACGATCGAGGCGATCAATCACACCAAGGCCGCCGGCGTGCCGATGATCGTGGCGATCAACAAGTGCGACAAGCCCGAGGCCAACCCCAAGAAGGTGCGTGAGCGCCTGCTGGAACACGAGATCGTGGTCGAGGAAATGTCGGGCGACGTGCAGGACGTGGAAGTCTCGGCCAAGACCGGCAAGGGGCTGGACGAACTGATCGAGAAGATCCTGCTCCAGGCCGAGCTGCTGGAACTCAAGGCCAATCCCGAACGCGACGCCGAGGCGACCGTGATCGAGGCGAAGCTGGACAAGGGCAAGGGCCCGCTCGCGACCGTGCTGGTCAATCGCGGCACGCTGCGGCGCGGCGATATCTTCGTCGTCGGCACCGAAAGCGGCCGCGTGCGCGCGATGATCGACGACAAGGGCCGCCAGGTGAACGAGGCGGGGCCGGCCATGCCGGTCGAAGTGCTGGGCCTGGGCGGCGTGCCGATGGCCGGCGATACGCTGACCGTGGTGGAAAGCGAGCAGCGCGCCCGCGAAGTCTCGGCCTATCGCCAGGAACAGGCGACCGCCAAGCGCACCGCGATGGCGCCCGCCAGCCTCGATACGATGTTCTCCGCGCTGCAGGCCAAGCAGAACGTCATCGAGTTCCCGATCGTCATCAAGGCCGACGTGCAGGGTTCGGTGGAAGCGATCAACAACGCGCTCCACAACCTGTCGAACGACGAGATCAAGGTGCGCATCCTGCATTCGGGCGTGGGTGCGATCACCGAGACCGACGTGACGCTGGCCAGCGCCAGCGGCGCGCCGATCGTCGGCTTCAACGTGCGTCCCAACGCCAAGGCGCGCGAGCAGATCGAGCAGACCAAGACGCCGATGATGTATTACGACGTCATCTACGAGCTGACCGCCGAGATCGCCAAGCAGATGGCCGGCCAGTGGGGCCCCGAACGGATCGAGACGGTCGTCGGCCGCGCCGAGGTCAAGCAGGTCTTCCCGGCGGGCAAGAAGGACAAGGCGGCGGGTCTGCTGGTGCTCGAAGGCATCATCCGCAAGGGCCTTCATGCGCGTCTCACGCGGCACGACGTCATCGTTTCGGCCACCACGATCGCTTCGCTGCGGCGCTTCAAGGACGACGTGGACGAAGTCCGCGCCGGCCTGGAATGCGGCGTGGTGCTGGCCGATACCAACGACATCAAGCCGGGCGACAACCTGGAAGTGTTCGAGGTGACGGAGCGCGAACGCACGCTCTGACGCGCGATGGCCATGCCTTTCCCGACCGGCACCGGCGCGCTGCGGCTTGCCGTGGCCGGCCGGGCGGTGGCATGATCGCGAACCTTGTATGCAGAGCCTGCGCACCACGCCCGCCCTTGTCGCCGTCGGCCTGTTCGTCGTCTTGCTGGCGGCGGGGATCGTCTGGTGGTCGCAGGCCTGGACGCGCAAGGCCGCGGCCGACAGCGCCGTGCATGCCTGTCTGGCCGACCTCGCCCGGCGCGATCCGCAGCGCGACGCGCGCGCCGACCTCACGCGCGGCGAGGATCGGTTTTATTTCGTGACGCACGACGGCGTGGCGCTGCGGATGACGGCCGACGGCGTCATCGCCGCGACGGGCGAATGCCGCGAAGGCGGCGATTTCGCCGATACCCGGCCCTATCCGTTCGACCCGCGGCCGGCGGGCGGCGATCCCGCGCCGGCCTGTTGCAACCGCGATCCCGCGCCCGATGCCTGCGGCAAGGCGCAAGCCGCCTATATCCGCGCCTACAACGCCGAGATCGCGCGCCGCAACCCGCGCTCGATCGCCAAGTACTGCAAGTCGTCGCAAGCGCGCCCGTAACGCGCCATGGTGGGCCGGACAGGTCCATGGGCACAGCCGGCCATTGCAAATTCACGCCGTTTCGCCACATGAAGGTCGCCATGGCACGCCAGCAATTCACCCCCGAACAGCACTCGGTCCGCCTGCTCAAGGTGGGGGAGCGGGTGCGCCATGTGCTTTCCGAAGTGCTCACGCGCCAACAAGTGCACGACGACACGCTGAGCGCGCATTCGGTTTCGGTCACCGAAGTGCGCATGACGCCGGACTTGCGGCAGGCAACGGTCTTCGTGAAGCCGCTGCTGGGCGCGAACGAGGACGAAGTGTTGACCGCGCTGCGGCAGAACACCGCCTATCTCCAGCGCGAGGTTGCCAGCCGGCTGGGCCTCAAGTTCGCGGCCAAGCTCCGCTTCCGCGCCGATGACAGCTTCGAGGAGGCGGACCGCATCGAACGGCTGCTGTCCGACCCGCGCGTCAAGCGCGACCTTGACGACTGAAGGCTGATCAGCCGGGCACGAGCCGGGCAGTGATGGTGATCGCCGCCGTCTTGCCCACGATCAGCGGCAGCGCGGTCATGCCATAGGCGCGGCGGTCTATCTGCATCCGGCCGGCCAGGCCCAGCGGCGCGCGCCCGTCGATCCCCGACAAGTCGCGATCGAAAGTGACATGGAGCACTTCGGCGTGCGTGACGCCGCGAATGGTCAGGTCGCCAGTGATGTCGCCGGTGCGCGGCCCGGTCACGCGCATGGCGCGCCCGGTAAAGGCGATCGCGGGATAGCGCGAGACATCCAGGAAATCCGCGCCTTTCAGCCTCGCCAACATGCTCTTGTCGTCCGAGGCCAGCGATCGCGCGTCAAGCCGGACGTCCAGCCGCGTTGCCGTGGCCGGCTCGGGCGCGAGCGCGATCCGGCCCGAAATCGTGCCGAACCGCGCCGTCCTGGAGGCGAGCCCGAGCACGCCGACCTTGATTTCCACGCGGCTGGCCGGGCCATCGAGCTGGAACGCCTGCGGCATCCCGGCGCCCGCCGACGTCGCCGCCAGCCCGGCGAGCACCGGCAGGACGGCGCGGCGCCATCGCACGACGGCGCGGCGCGGCGACAGGGACGGTTCTTCACCAGGCATGGCGGTACGATAGCCCAGGGTGGATGAACTTGGCCTGTCAAGATGCGGGCCAAATCCCTAGACTGCAGCAAAACCGGGAGAGCCATGATGACGAATCCAATCGTGTTCCTGCACGGCGGGGGACAAGGCGGCTGGGTGTGGGATGAGGCCATCGCCGCCATCGGCCGGCAATCGCATGGCCAGGCGCGCTGCCTGGCGCTCGACGTGCCGGGCTGCGGCGCCAAGCGCGGCCGCAAGACCGACGGCATCGCTTTCGAGGATATCGCCCGCGAACTCATCGCCGATATCGAGGCGGCCGGGCTGGGCGATGTCGTGCTGGTCGGCCACTCGCAGGCCGGCACCGTCCTGCCCGTGATCGCGGCGCTGCGGCCGGACCTGCTGCGCAAGCTCGTCTTCGTCACTTGCATCGCGCCCGATCCGGGGCTGACCATCATCGAAATGACCACGGCGCGAATGCGCGAGCACGACCAGACCGCCGCCACGCGCGCGCTGACCGACACCACCCTGCCCGAACGCGAGCGCTATCGCATCATGTTCTGCAACGACATGGCACAGACCGAAGCCGACGCCTTCCTCGACAAGCTGGGCGGCGACCGCTGGCCGCGTAGCGCCTATGAAGCGGCCGACTGGGCTTACGACCATCTTGCCGCGATCCCGGTCAGCTATGTCCTGTGCCTGCGCGACGCGATCCTGCCGCTGGCCTGGCAGGAACACTTCGCCACGCGGATGCGCGCCCGGGCCACGCCGCGCATCGATGCCGGCCACCAGGTGATGAACACCCGCCCGCAAGAACTGGCCCAAGTGCTGCTTGCCGAAGCGGCAAGCTGACGGCACAAGCGCGGCCGCCATGGCCAAGCTCTATTTCTACTACGCCAGCATGAACGCGGGCAAATCGACCACGCTGCTGCAGGCCGATTTCAATTACCGCGAGCGCGGCATGACGACCATGCTGTGGACCGCCGCGATCGACGGGCGCGGCGCGGGCCATGCGATCGAAAGCCGCATCGGCCTGGGCGCCGCCGCCGCGCGCTTCGATGGTTCCACCGACCTGTGGGCGCGCGTCATGGACCGGCACGCGGCCGGGCCGCTCGCCTGCGTGCTGATCGACGAGGCGCAGTTCCTCACGCCCGATCAGGTGTGGCAATGCGCGCGGCTGGCGGACGAGGCGAACATCCCGGTGCTCTGCTATGGCCTGCGCACCGATTTCCAGGGGGCGCTGTTTCCCGGATCGGCCGTCCTGCTGGGCATCGCCGATGCGCTGGTCGAGCTGAAGGCGGTGTGCCATTGCGGTCGCAAGGCGACGATGAACCTGCGCGTCGATGCAACGGGAACGGCCGTGCGCGAAGGCGCGCAGACCGAGATTGGCGGCAACGAGCGCTACCTCGCGCTGTGCCGCAAGCACTTTCGCGAGGCACTCGCCTCATAAACCGCTCCGGCTGTCGAATGTTACAATTCTTCGATTGTCGCCCGAAGCGGTTTCGATCAGTCCAGATGCCGGGAGTGTCCAGCAACCCTCGCGGCGTATCGAACGATCTGAACGCCGCGCTCGTGGAGACCAGCGGCCTATGCAAGTCGAGCGTCCGAACCGCCCGGCGGCAATCGTCCATATCGGCTATCACAAGACCGCGACGACCTGGCTGCAGGACGAGGTCTTCCCCAAGGCGGCAAGCCATCGTTTCGTGCCGCGCAAGACGGTGCAGCAGGCGTTCCTGCACCCTTGCGGCCTGCATTTCGAAACCGATCGGGCACGGGCCGTGCTCGGCCTGGACGAAGACGACACGCCCCTGCTGCTGAGCGAGGAGAACCTTTCGGGCTATCTGCACAACGGCGGCCTGCACGGCTTCCTCGCGCCGGAGATCGCGCGCCGCATCCAGGCGGTGCTGCCCGATGCGCGGATCGTGATCTTCATCCGCAACCAGTTCGAGATCTGCCGGGCCAGCTATGCGCAATATGTCTCGGGCGGGGGCACCTGGTCGCCACGCCGCTATTTCGAAACCTCGCGCTATGTGCGCGGCGCGCTGACCCGGCCGTGGAAGGCCCCGGCCTTCGAGTTCGAGCATTTCGAGTTCGACCGGCTCATCGCGCATTACGACCGGCTGCTGGGGGCCGAGCGCGTGCACGTCTATGCCTATGAATGGCTCGCGCGGCCCGATGCCCTGCTCGACCGGATGGAGCGCGATCTGGGCCTGCGGCTGGAGACGCGGCCCGCCGCCGGCGCGCGCGCGAACCCCTCGCTGGGGGCGATGGGGCAAAGGACGCTGCGCTTCGTCAATCTCTTCACGCGCCAGTCGGTGGTCAACAAGCGCTGCATCGTCGATGTCCCGGGCGGGCAGGGCCTGCGCCACGCGGCCAAGTTCGCGGCGCGCAGGCTGCCGCGCTTCGTCGAGCGGACGGCCGGGCTGCCCGTGCCCGTGCGCGAGCGCATCGCCAGCCATTTCCCGGAAAGCAACCGCCGGCTGATGGCGATGCGCGACCTGCCGCTGGAGGAACTGGGCTATCCCCTGTAGTTGCGGGGCGCGGTTGCGGTCCCTGGCCCGGCACCCCAGATAGCGGCGATGAACCAGACCCTGCTGCAAGTCGCGGCGCTCATCATTCCCCTCGTCACCGCCATCGTCTTCCACGAAGTCGCGCATGGCTGGGTGGCGCGCCTGCTGGGCGATCCCACGGCGCACGAGCGGCGGCGGCTCAGCCTCAACCCGCTGCGCCATGTCGATCCGATCGGCACGGTGGTGTTGCCCGGCTTCCTCGCGCTGGTGCACGCGCCGGTGTTCGGCTGGGCCAAGCCGGTGCCGGTCAACAAGTACCGTCTCAACAACCCGCGCTACGGCATGATGGCGGTGGCGGCGGCGGGCCCGGCGACCAACCTGGTGCTGGCGGGGCTGGGCGCGGTGCTGCTTGGCCTGCTGGCGCGCACGCTGGGGGACAGCGACAGCGCGCTCACGGGGTTCGTGGCGATGAACCTCGACAATTTCATCCTCATCAACGTGTTCCTCGCGCTGTTCAACCTGCTGCCGATCCCCCCGTTCGACGGTTCGCACATCGTCGAGGGGCTGCTGCCGCCAAGCGCGGCGCGCGGTTACGCGAAGCTGCGGCCCTATGGCCTGGGCCTGCTGTTCCTGCTGCTGCTGGTGATCCCCTCGATCTGGCCCGATCTCGGCATCGTCCAGCGCTTCGTGCTGCCGCCGGTCGAATGGGCGGGCGGCCATTACTATGCGCTGGCCCGGCTGGTCGCCGGGGTGTGAAGGGCGGCGGCGGTTTGTAATTGGCGGTTTGTAATTGAGTGTCGCGATGGCTTGAAATGCGCGCGCTGAGGCATGACCTCGCAATCAGCGGGGCGGGCAGCGGGGCGGGTTCCGATGTGAAAGGACACGAGCCATGAAACTTGCAGCGATCCTCCTGCCGCTGGCCGCGATGGGGCTGGCCGCGTCTCCGGCGCTGGCCGCCGACAGCCAGCCGGGCGCGCGGGCGGCGATCCCCTTCGTCAATCATGACGGCGTGCGCGACTGGCGCGCCGAGAACGACCGGACGGTCTATTTCGAGGACAGCCACCGGCAATGGTACAAGGCGCAACTGGTCGCGCCGGCTTTCGATCTGCCCTATGCCGAGCACATCGCCATCGATTCCGGCCCGAACGGCACGCTCGACCAATGGGGCGCGATCCTGGTGCACGGCCAGCGCTATCCCTTCCTCTCGTTCGAGAAAGTCGCCGGCCCGCCGCCGAGCCGGCACGCGAAGGCGGCCAAGCCCGCCAAGGCCGCATCGTGAAACCCTGACAGGCGGGCAAGGCGCGGCTATGGCCGGGCGATGACGCACGTAACGCCCGGCCTGCATGGCTGGATCATTCTCGACAAGCCCGTCGGGCTCGGCTCGACCCAGGCGGTGGCAGCGGTCAAGCGCAACTTGCGCGAGGCTGGCATTCTCGGTGGAAGGGGGGGCAAGAAAGCGAAAGTCGGCCACGGCGGCACGCTCGACCCGTTGGCGAGCGGCGTGCTGCCGATCGCGCTGGGCGAGGCGACCAAGCTGACCGGACGGATGCTGGATGCCAGCAAGACTTACGAATTCGCCGTGCGCTTCGGCGCGGAGACCGACACGCTCGATGCCGAAGGCCAGGTGATCGCGACGAGCGAGGTTCGCCCGACGCTCGCGCAGGCCCAGGCCGTGCTGGCGCGCTTCACCGGCCCGATCGCGCAAGTGCCGCCGGCCTACTCGGCGCTCAAGATCGACGGCCAGCGCGCCTATGACCTGGCCCGCGCGGGCCAGGCGGTGGACATGAAATCCCGCGCCGTGACCATCCACGACCTCCAGATCCTCCCCGGCACGGGGAGGAGGGCCAACCGCAAGCTGATGGAGGGGGCCAGCGACGCGGAGCGGAGCTTGGGGGAAACCCCCTCCACCATCGCCTGCGGCGACGATCCCCCTCCCCGTGCCGGGGAGGATCTGGCGGAACTCACGCTGCTCGCAAATGTGTCCAAGGGTACCTATATCCGCAGCCTGGCGCGCGACATCGCGCAGGCGCTGGGTACTTGTGGCACCGTCACCATGCTGCGCCGGGTGAAGGCCGGTCCGTTCGGTTTGTCCCAGGCGATTTCGCTGGACAAATTGAACGAAATCGGTAAGGGCGCGCCGATTGAACTGATACTCTTGCCGCTGGAGGCGGGGCTGGACGACATCCCGGCCCTCGATCTCGATCCGGAGCAGGCAAGGGCGGCCCGCCAGGGCCGCGTTCTCACCGGGCTGGCCTTTCAGGACGGGCTTTACTGCGCAAGGCACGGATCGGTTCCGGTCGCGCTGGTGGAGCTTTCGGGCGGTGACGCCCGTGTCGTCAGGGGCTTCAACCTCAACGATGTCGCGGAGTGAACGAACATGTCGGTGACTGCCGAAAAGAAGCAGGAAATCATCCAGGACAACGCCCGTGTCTCGGGCGATACGGGTTCGCCCGAAGTGCAGGTCGCGATCCTGACCGAACGGATCAACAACCTGACCCAGCACTTCAAGGCGCACCACAAGGACAATCACTCGCGCCGCGGCCTGCTGGCCATGGTCAACAAGCGCCGCAGCCTGCTCGACTACCTCAAGAAAAAGGATGTCGAGCGTTACAATTCGCTGATCCAGAAACTGGGTCTGCGCAAGTGACGTGAAGCTTCGGCCCGCCCCTGGCGGGCCGTTTGCGTTTTGCGTCATCATCGCGTCCCTTGATCCGTTCAGGAACGCGCGATCACGGGCAGCCCGTTCCCCCTTGGGAGCAGCGCCCACCACCAGCCCCCGCCCCGGCGGGGGCGACAACACGTTACAAGGGCCAGGGAACTGCAATTCGGCATTCCCGGCTCTGGGGCCAGAGAAAACGGCCCCGCACCGGACCGGGACGGCATACCCGGCAGTAAACCCCGCCCGTGCAATAGGGCCTGGCGGGTCTGAGGAAAAATCCCAATGTTCGACGTGAAAACCGTATCGCTGGAGTGGGGCGGAAAAACCCTCACTCTGGAAACCGGCCGTATTGCCCGTCAAGCCGACGGCGCGGTGCTGGCCACTTATGGCGAAACCGTGGTGCTCTGCGCCGTGACCGCCGCCAAATCCGTGAAGGAAGGGCAGGATTTCTTCCCGCTCACCGTTCACTACCAGGAAAAGTTCTCCGCCGCCGGCCGTATCCCGGGTGGCTTCTTCAAGCGCGAACGCGGCGCGACCGAGAAGGAAACGCTGACCAGCCGTCTGATCGACCGGCCGGTGCGCCCGCTGTTCCCCGAGGGCTTCTACAACGAGATCAACGTCATCGCCCAGGTGCTGAGCTATGACGGCGAGACCGAGCCCGATATCGTCGCGCTGATCGCCGCCTCGGCCGCGCTCACCATTTCGGGCGTGCCCTTCATGGGCCCGATCGGCGCCGCGCGCGTCGGCTTCAAGGATGGCGAGTACCAGCTCAATCCCAGCCTTTCCGAATGCAAGGAAGGCCGCCTCGACCTCGTCGTCGCCGCCACCGACACCGCCGTGATGATGGTGGAATCCGAAGCCAAGGAACTGACCGAGGACGAGATGCTCGGCGCGGTCATGTTCGCCCATGAGGAAAGCCGCAAGGTTGTCGCCGCGATCATCCAGCTGGCCGAAAAGGCCGCCAAGGACCCGTGGGAAATCGACCTGTCGGACAATACCGCCGACATCAAGGCGAAGCTCAAGAGCATCGTCGGCGCCGATATCGCCGCCGCCTACAAGCTGACGGACAAGTCGGAACGCTCGAACGCGCTCAACGCCGCGCGGGCCAAGGCGAAGGAAGCCTTCGCCGACGAGACGCCGCAGACCCAGATGGTCGCGATCAAGACGATGAAGAAGGTCGAGGCGGACATCGTGCGCGGCGCCATCATCAAGGACGGTTCGCGCATCGACGGGCGCAAGCTCGATCAGGTCCGCCCGATCGAGGCGATCGTCGGCTTCCTGCCGCGCACGCACGGTTCCTCGCTGTTCACCCGCGGTGAGACGCAGACGATCTGCACCACCACGCTGGGCACCAAGGACGCCGAGCAGATGATCGACGGGCTTGAGGGCCTGTCGTACCAGCGCTTCATGCTGCACTACAACTTCCCGCCCTATTCGGTCGGCGAAGTGGGCCGCTTCGGCGCGCCGGGCCGCCGCGAAGTGGGCCACGGCAAGCTGGCGTGGCGCGCGCTGCACCCGGTGCTGCCGAGCCATGACGAGTTTCCCTATACCATCCGCGTGCTTTCGGACGTGACCGAATCGAACGGTTCGTCCTCGATGGCGACCGTCTGCGGCGGCTGCCTTTCGATGATGGACGCGGGCGTGCCGATCGAACGGCCGGTTTCGGGCATCGCCATGGGCCTGATCCTGGAAGGCGACGAGTTCGCCGTCCTGTCGGACATCCTGGGCGACGAGGATCACCTCGGCGACATGGACTTCAAGGTCGCGGGCACCGAGGCGGGCATCACCTCGCTGCAGATGGACATCAAGATCGCGGGCATCACCCGTGAGATCATGGCCCAGGCGCTCAAGCAGGCCAGCGCCGGCCGCGCGCACATCCTGAGCGAGATGACCAAGGCCCTGGGCTCGGCCCGCAGCGAGCTTTCGGCCCATGCGCCGCGCATCGAGACGATCCAGATCGACAAGTCGAAGATCCGCGACGTCATCGGCACCGGCGGCAAGGTGATCCGCGAGATCGTTGCCGAGACCGGCGCCAAGGTCGACATCGACGACGAGGGCGTGATCAAGATCTCGTCTTCGGACATCGCGCAGATCGAGGCGGCGAAGAACTGGATCCTGGGCATCGTCGAGGAGCCGGAAGTCGGCAAGGTCTATGCCGGCAAGGTCGTCAACATCGTCGATTTCGGCGCCTTCGTGAACTTCATGGGCGGCAAGGACGGCCTCGTCCACGTCTCCGAGATGCGCAACGAGCGCGTCGAGAAGCCGACCGACGTCGTGTCGGAAGGCCAGGAAGTGAAGGTCAAGGTCCTCGAGATCGACAATCGCGGCAAGGTCCGCCTGTCGATGCGCGTGGTCGATCAGGAAACCGGCGAAGAGCTGGAAGACACCCGTCCGGCCCGCGAACCGCGCGAACCGCGCGGTGACCGGGGTGATCGCGGCGACCGTGGCGGCGATCGCCGTGGCCCGCGTCGCGGTCCCGGCGGTGGCGGCGGCGGTCGCGAACGCGGCCCGCGTCGGGAGCGTTCCGAAGGCGGTGACCCGGATCACATGCCGGCCTTCCTCAAGGAAGACTGATCGGTCCGGCCATCGGCCAACGATAAAAGCGGCCGCGCGAGGGATGCCTCGCGCGGCCGTTTGCCTGTGGCGCGCGCGGGGGCAATCGGCCCCCGCCACCCTTTCCGCTTGTTTCCGCCGGCGCGCTGTAGAATCCTTGCCGCCATGGCCCACGGGCAAGGCGAAGGGGATGGATATGAAGCGGATGGTCGGTGCGGCGGCGCTGGCGGTGGCCTTGTTCGCCGCGCCCGAGGCGGTGCGCGCCAGCGGGGACTTCGGCTGCTATCCGCAATGGCGTCTCGCCAACCCGGACTATGCCTGCTCCAATCGCGCGGTGCTTTCGCCGGGCAACGACACGCGCGTCAACCTGCTTTACCTGCTGCGCGACCGGGCCGGTCTCGCCACCGGGCCGGGCCGCTATCCGGCGGCGGGCTATGACGCGGCAGGCTTCGGCCACGTCTTCCTCGACTGGGACCAGCTCAAGAGCGCCTATTACCGCCAGCCGGACGAGGCGGAGGATGCCGGATCGGGCGGCAGCCGGTGCGATTCGCGCGGAGGCGGCGGCGATGCCTTCGGCGCGGCGCTGGCGGCGAACCGCGCGGTGCCCGAAAGCGAGCGTGCCCGCCTGACGGCGGCACGCGCCTTGACCGGGCAAGCCTGCGCGGGTGGCGACAGCGCCGCGCCCGCCTGGCCCGAAGGGATCGCCAGCACGGCGGGCCGCGATTTCCTGACCTACCTCAAGGCCGCCGACGCGTTCTATGCCGGCCGCTTCGACGAGGCGCGCGCAAGCTTCGGTGCGCTGCGCAAGGCGCAAGACCCGTGGCTTGCCGAAACCTCGGCCTACATGGTGGCGCGCAACGAACTGGTCGCGGCGCAGGCCCCCGCCTTTGATGAATGGGGCGACTATGCCGGCGCGGGCAAGGTGGACAAGGCGGCGGTGAAGCGCGGACAGGATGCGCTGGCCGCCTATCTCAAGGCCTGGCCCAGCGGCCGCTATGCCGATTCGGCGCGCGGGCTGGTGCGCCGGGCCTATTGGCTGGCGGGTGATGCCGCCGGGCTTTCGCGCGCCTACGCGGCGATGCTCGACGCGCTCGATCCGGCCGGCGCGGCGGCGCCCGATCTGGTGCAGGAAATCGACAACAAGCTGCTGTTCGCGCGCGGGCTGGAAGGCGGCTTCGACGCGCCGCTGCTGCTGGCCACCTGGGATCTGATGCGGATGCGCATCGAGGAAGTGCCCGAAGGCGAGCAGTCCTATGGCGATCCGCCGCTGTCCGCGCAGGAACTGGCCGCACAGCAGCCGATGTTCGCCGGGCGGCCCGATCTCTATGGCTTCGTCCAGGCAAGCCATGCCTATTACGTCGCGCGCGACTACCGCCGCGTGATCGCGCTGATCCCCGATGACGCGCGCCAGCCGGGCTACGCGCCGCTGGCCTTCAGCCGGCAAGTGCTGCGCGGCATGGCGCTGGAAGCGGTGAACGATCGCAACGCCGCCGGGTTCTGGCAGGACCTTCTGGGCGGAGCGAAGGATCTTTACCAGCGGCCGATCGTCGAGATGGCGCTGGCGCTGAACTGGGAACGGCACGGCAAGCTGGCCGATGTCTTCGCCAGGGGATCGCCGATCGGCGAGGCGCCGGTGCGCGAGATCCTGTTGCAGCAGTCGGCCGGGCCTGAGCTGCTGCGCGCCGTCGCCGCGCGCGCGGACTTGCCCGTGCATGAGCGCGATGTCGCCACTTATGCCCTGCTCTACAAGCAGTTGAGCCGGGGCCGCTATGCCGAGTTCAACCGCGATCTGGCGCTGGTGCGCAAGAACGCGGGCAAGGATGGCGGCACGTACGACTGGAGCCTGCAGGATCTGGAAACCGTGCCGGTGGGCCTGTTCACGCGCGGCGGCTGGTCGGACGGCTATGCCTGCCCGGCGCTGGCCAGGACCACCGCGACGCTGGCGGCCGAGCCGGGCAACGTGAAGGCGAACTTGTGCCTGGGCGAATTCTATCGCCTCAATGGCTTCGACGATCTGGCGAGCAACGGCGATCGCCCGGCCGCCGACGAACTGGGCGGGGCGGTGAACGGCTTTCCCCAGCCGCAAAGGATGCGCGCGGCGATCTATGACGCGGTGATCGCCGATCCCGCCGCCACGCCGGACGACAAGGCCTATGCGCTCTATCGCGCGGTCTGGTGCTATGGCCCCAGCGGCAACAACAGTTGCGGCGGCGCGGACGCGCCCGAGGCGCGGCGCAAGGCGTGGTTCCAGCAGCTCAAGCGCGATTACCCCGGCAGCCGCTGGGCCAGGGAGCTGAAATACTATTGGTAACGCGCCGCGCGCTGCTGGCGGGCCTGCTGGGCACGGCCGCGCTGGCCGCGTGCCGGCGGCGCCAGCCCGCGGCGCGGGCCACGCGCGTCGATCCGCGCGATCACGCGGCGTTCTTCCTCTGGGCAGGCGTGCGCGCGCCGGACTGGCTGGGCGCTGCCCGCACGGTCTATCTGCTGGCGGGCGAAGTGCCGCACCGCGATCCGCCGCGCTTCGTGCCGCTGCGCGCGGTGCCGCGGGTGCGCGGGCCGCAGGTGTGGCTGACGGTGCGGGTGGAGCGGCTGGACTGGCCCGAAGCCGTGACGCAGACCGTGCTGCAGGCGCTGGCCCGCTGGGAAATGGCGGGCAATCGTCTGGTCGGCCTGCAAGTGGATTTCGACGCGGCGACGCGCGGACTGGCGGGCTATGCCGCTTTCCTTGCCCGCCTGCGCGCGCGGCTGCCCCAACGCTGGCGGCTTTCGATCACCGGGCTGCTCGACTGGAGCGCGGGTGGCGATCCGGCCGCGCTGGCCCGGCTGGCCGGCGTGGTCGACGAGATCGTCGTCCAGACCTATCAGGGCCGGCGGACCATCCCCGGCTATGAAGCCTATTTGCGCGGCTTGCGCACCCTGCCGATCCCGTTTCGCGTCGCGCTGGTGGAAGGCGGGGCGTGGCGCGAGCCGCCCGGCCTTGCCGCCCAGCCGAATTTTCGCGGCTATGTGGTGTTCCTGCTGCCGCCGCGCTGAAACGCACGGGGGGTGGGAGAGGGGCGCGCCGGCATCACACCCGCGCCGTCACCGTCCGCGTCTTGCCCAGGTAATCGCGCTTGCCCAGCGCAAGCCCCCGGGCGCGCAGGATCGCGTAAGCCGTGGTCGCGTGGAAATAGAAGTTCGGCAGCGAAAAGCTCAGCAGGAAATCGGCGACCGTGTATTCCTGCCGGAAATCGCGGAAACGGAACAGCATCTCACGCCCCGCGATGGCGTCCAGCTCGTCAGGCGCGACGGCCGAGACGATGCGCAGCGCCTCCGCGACCTCACCACGCAGCGCGGCGAAATCGGACGGGACGGGATCAAGCTCGGGATTGAATTCGCCGGCGCGCACGCCCGCGATGGCGCGCGCCGAATGGTGGCCGCATTCGAACACCTGCTTGGCGAACGGCCACATGTCCTCAGCCAGCCGCGCCTCGGTGAGCGTGGTGGCATCAAGGCCGTGCTCGGTGCAATGCGCTTCGGCCTTGTCAACCAGATGGCCGACGCGTTCCAGACCCTGCAAATAGCCTTTCACGACCGCGTCGTGCAGCGAAACCGCCATTGCCTCCCCCCTTTTTGGCTTGTCTGCTGGCAGGCTAGTGCCGCCGCGCGGGCGATGCAATCACGGCGAGACGGGGCCGGCTCAAATATCGTCGGGCGGCAGGTCGCGCGCCTTGAGCACGCAGTTGCGCCCGGCGTTCTTGGCGGCATAGAGCGCATCGTCGGCCGCCTTGAGCGCCTCGCGCGGGTTGTCATAGGCATGGACATCGGCAATGCCGGCCGAGAAGGTGATGCGGCCAAAGGGAATGTCGGTCGCGCGGTTGACCAGCTTGCGCGCGGCCATCGCCTCGCGCGCGTCGTCCAGCACGTTCCAGGTCTCCTCCACGTCGCGCCCGCGCAGCAGCACGACGAATTCCTCGCCGCCGTGGCGCGCCACATGGCACTTGTCGCCCGAGATCTTGGCCAGCGCCTTGGCCACGGTGCGCAGCACCCGGTCGCCCGCCTCATGCCCATGCGTGTCGTTGATCCGCTTGAAATGGTCGATGTCGCAGAAGGCGACGCAAAGCGGCTCGCCGCTTTCCCGCGTGGAGGCGAATTCGGCCTCGTAGGTCGATTCGAAGGCGCGGCGGTTGGGCAGGCCGGTAAGGTGATCCATCTCGGCCTCGCGCCGCGCTTCGGCGAGCGACTTTTGCAGCGTGCGGGTTTCTTCCTCGCTGCGCGTCAGCTCGATCTCGATCTCGCGAGTGCGCGACAGCATGTCGCGCGCGATCACGGCCAGCTCGTTGATCATCGCGCCCGCTTCGGTGACCTGGCGCAGATCGCCGACATGCGCTTCCAGCGCGGTGCTGTATTCGCTGGTCGCGGTGCGCGCGGCCGTGGCGGTCTGAGCGAATTCGGCGATGGTCGTTTCGAGCTGGCCCATCATCGTGGTCAGCGCCGCGGCGCCATCGTTGCGGCCGCTGTTGCGCGCGGCTTCCTCCAGCCATTCCAGCGTGATCGGCATCCGCGCCTCCACGCGCCGCTCGATCAGCCAGGCCAGCTTCGGGTTGCAGCCGGTCATCACGTCATGCGCGATGGTGAGGGTATAGCCGCTCAATTCCAGCCGGTGCGTCAGCAGGAAGCTGGAAATGTCGCTGAGCAACTGCCGGCGGCGGCGCTCGCGCAAGTCTTCGGGCGGCGGCGGCGCGGGCGCATCCTCGACCATGGACAGGCTCTGGGCCGGGGGCGCTTCAAAGCCGCTCCCCAGGCCGAGCCAACGCAGGATACCTCCCCCACGGGGCAAACTGGTGTCGTAAGCTGTCATGCCCATGGTTAACGGTCGGCGAGCCAAAGAATTAAGGCCACCCTCGCCCTTTTTTCTCGACAATCGCTCGCAGGCGCGCGTTTCCGCCGATCGCGCGGCGTCCCGCGGGTTAAGCCAGGCCCCTGCAATTCCCCGTGAAGATAGGGGAATCCGCTGCGTGGAACGACCGTGCCGATCGCCGCGCCGCGCGGCGCGGCGATCGGCGCCAGACAGCGCGCATCGTGCTTAACGCCGCGCCGGTTCAGTCGAACACATCGGCCTCGGGCTCTTTCACCGCCGCCTTGTCGGCGCTGCGGATCAGGCTGCGGCCCAGGAAGAACATGCCGAGCCCGATCAGGAAGGGCACCCCGCCGATCAGCAGCACCGCCGGCAGGAGGCTGAAGAACTCGCGCGCATCGGCCGTGCTCCGGTCGATCAGCGATCCGCCCGCGATCAGCAGGGTGCACAGCCCCGACAGCGCGGCGATCAGCAACCCGCAGCCCAGCAGGGCCGCGCCGAAGAAACTGCGCATCAGCAAGCCTCCCGATCATTGCGGAGCAAGGGGCGGAGCAAGGGACGGAGCAAGGGGCGGCGCCAGGGGATGAAGCGGTGGCCGATCCTCATGCCCGGCGCCCCGCCGCCAGCGCGCGATGGCGCGCGACCACGCCGGCCCCCTCGGCGTCTTCGCGGTAAAAGGTGTTGTAGGTATCGAAGGGAATGATCTGGCCATCGCCCGTGACGAAGTGGACGCAGCTTCGCTTCACCGTGGCGAGATCGAAATTGTAGCGATCGAGGAATTGCAGGATCACCACGCGGAACGAATTGGCATAAGTCAGTTCGGCCGGCACCATCGCCTGCGGCAGGCAGCACAGCACGCCGGCCAGCTTTTCCCCGGTGTTGCACTGGGTGGTGGCAAGCGAGAGCAGGTCCAGGATCGCGCCGCGCAATTGCGGATGCGCTTCATAGCTGATCGTGTTGGGCCCTTGCAGCACCATCTCGCGCGGCAGCAGCGACGTGATCGGCGTCACCGCGCGGCCCTGGCGCAGGCCATAGCCGATGCAGATCTGGTCCGGGTTGCAGGGCAGGGGAATCATGTCTTCCAGCGTGAAGACGCCGGCCCTGGCCACTTCGCGGCGAATCTCGGTCAGCACGACGCGATTGGCATCGCCATCGAAGCCTTCGTTGCGCCCCGCGTCCTGCACCGGCTGGAAGGTGACGCCGCGCACGCAGGCCCATTCCAGCGCATGGCGGACGATCGCGGCAACCTCGCGATCGTTCACGCCGCGCTTGATCACGGCGACCAGCGTGGTGGAAAGCCCCACCCGCTCCAGTTCCTCCAGCGCTTGCCGGCGGATGCGCGAAAGCCGCGCGCCGCGCAGATCCATCAGCGCATCGTCATCCAGGCTGTCGAACTGGAGATAGACTTCCAGCCTGGGCGCATAGCTTGCCAGGCGTTCGACGAAAGCGCGGTCCTGCGCGATGCGCACGCCGTTGGTGTTGATCATGACATGGCGGATCGGCCGCGCCTTCACCGCGTCGAGAATGGCGAAGAATTCGGGATGAATGGTGGGCTCGCCGCCCGAAAGCTGCACCAGATCGGGCTCACCCTCGCTGGCGACCAGCGCATCGAGCATCGCCTCGATCTCGGCCAGCGGGCGATGGCTGCCGTGGATGTCGGCGGCACTGGCGAAGCAGACCGGACAGGCAAGGTTGCACGCCTGGTTGACCTCGACAATCGCCAGGCACGAATGCTGCTCATGATCGGGGCACAGGCCGCAATCGAACGGACAGCCCGCCTCGGTGCGGGTCTGCGCCCGCAAGGGGCGGTCGCCCGGCTTGATCCACAGCTTCTGCTGGCGCCAGTAATCGAGATCGTCGGAAATCAGGGTTTTCTGCACGCCATGGTCAAGGCAGCGCTTGAGGTAGAAGACCTTGCCGTCCTCGATGATGATCTTGGCGGCGACCGGCTCAAGGCAGGTTTCGCACAGGGATGTCGTCTGGCCATGGAAGATATAGGGCGCGGCCTTGCGCGCGGGCGCTTCAGCCGCCAGGCGCGCGCTTTCCAGAACCGCGCCGCCACCAGATGATTCCATATGCAGCCAGCCCCAGCATGAGCAGGTGGAAGAGGTTCAGCGGCCCCGCCACCGGCGGGTAAGGCTTCACGAACTCCCACGCGAAACGCTGCGCAGCATATACAAGCACGAAAGCATGGAAAGCGTGTTCGTGCGCCCACCTCGCGCCCGCCAGCCGCGCGCGGATCAGCACCAGGGCGAACAGCGCCATCGCCAGGCTCTCGTAAAGCTGCACCGGGTGCCGGCCCGTCCCGTCGCCCAGATCGACGGCCCAGGGGACAGCGGCGGGCGCGCCATACGTGAAATCGGCAAGGCCCGAAAAGAAGCAGCCCAGCCGCCCCACCGCGATCCCCACCGCCAGCGGCAGCGCGAAGGCGACTCCGGTGGATCGGCGCACGCCGTGGCGCCATTTCCATACTTCCACCGCCGCGATTCCGCCCGCCAGCGCGCCAGCGATGCTGTGCGACGGCGCCGCGACGATCGCCCGCAGCGAATTGGCCGATCCCAGCAGCCAGGCCCCCGCCACCGCGCCAAGCGCCAGGCTGACGAAATAGGAAGGCCCGGCGATCCCGGCCAGCGTGCGCGCCTCGTCCGGCCAGCGCCGGTATTGCCAGCGCGCGGCCAGCGTGGCGCTGACCCAGGCGGCTAGATCGAAGACATAGTGCGCCCACCAGGCGGTCGGCGGGTGGAGCATGGGCGGCCAGCCTAGCGCGACGTGGCGGCGGGCGAAGGAGTGGCCGAGGGTTCGGGCGCGGGTGTGGCGACGGGCGCGGGCACCCGGCGCACCGAGAGGATCTTGACCGGCGCCTCGATCATCTGGCCTTTCATCACGCCTTCGCCCTTGGTGGGCGATCGCGGCGCGTCCCAGATCGCGCGGACCACGTCCATGCCCGAGACGACGTGGCCGAACGCGGCGAAGCCGGCTTTCGCCTCGGGATCGGGCGAATCGGGATTGGCATCGAGCCCGGGCATGTCGGACAGCAGGATCGAGAAATCCGCCGTCGCCGTGCCCGGCGCATAGCGCGCCATCGAGATCGCGCCGGCCTTGTGCAGCACGCCGGTCTGGCTGGTCGGCTCATGCGCCACGGGCTTGAGCGCCAGCGCCGGATTGGCGCCGATCCCGCCTTGCACCAGCCCATTGGGCTGATCGCCCCAGTCAAGGTGCATCGAACGGTAGAAAGCGGTGTTGTCGAGCCGCCTCTGATCGACATAGCGCAGGAAATTCGCCGTCGTCAGCGGCGCGTGCGCGGCATCGAGATCGAGCGTGATCGTGCCCATGCTGGTGCGCACCGCGACATAGGCGTCGGCCGCCGGGGCAGGCGCGGGTGCGGGCGCCGGGGCGGCCCCGGTCAGGATCATAAGCAGCGGCGCGGCGAAAAGGGCGAATCGGCTGGTCATGGCGCGACCATGGCCCAAGTCACCCGCTTCGCGCCATATCCGGCTTGCCTGGCTTCAGCGCACGCGCGGGCCGCCGAACGGCAGCGGCGGAGGGGGCCGGCGCGCGCCGCGCGGCAGCTGCGCCTGATAGGCGCGGCCGCAATGCTCGACGCAATAGGGGAAGCCGGGGTTCACCTTCTCGCCGCAGAAATGGAAGTCCGGCTCGCCCGGATGGCCCATCGGCCAGCGGCAGATGCGATCGTTAAGGTCAAGCAGGCTGGTCTTGCCAGCCACTTCGGGGCTGGGCTTGGCCGGCACCAGCCGGCGCGGCGGCGCGGGCGGGATCGGCTGCTGCTGATCACCGGGGCCCTGGCGCAGGAAGCCGCCGGGGCCGACCGAGACGATGCGCGGCTGATCGACCGGCGGCGCGGCGGGCGGCGGCACGGGCTCGGCCGAAGGCGCGGCGCGGACCGGGGTGGGATCGTCGAACGATTCCTCCTCCTCGATCCGCGGCTCTTCCGGCTCGGGATCGGGCGCGGCCGGGCGCGCCTCGACCACGGGCTTGGGCTTCTTCGGCGTCGGCGCGGCGGCGGCAGCGGCGGGCCGCACGGCGGGCTTCTCGTTCGCTTTCACTGGCGAGGGGCGCGCCTTCAGGCCCAAGCGATGCGCCTTGCCGATCACCGCGTTGCGGCTGACGCCGCCAAGCTCGTCCGCGATCTGGCTGGCGGTCGCGCCGCCTTCCCACATCTTGGTCAGCTTCTCGATCCGCTCGTCAGTCCAGCTCATTCGCAATCCAATCCTTCAACACAAGACCCGCTGGAAGCTTGCCTCCGAAGCGGGCAGCCGATAGTCGGCGCACCATGGCCGATCAACCGAATTCGAGCGCGACGCTCGCCTCCAGTGCCGCCCCTCACCTCCGCAGGTTTCCGGCCAAGGGAGAGCCCGTGATCCACCAGGTGAACTGGGTGGGGCTCAAAACCCTGTATATGAAGGAGGTGCGCCGGTTCTTCAAGGTTCAGACCCAGACGATCTGGGCCCCCGCGATCACCACCCTGCTGTTCCTGGTGATCTTCACCGTCGCGTTGGGGCGCGGCGGGCGCGAAGTGCTCGGCGTCAACTTCGCCACCTTCGTCGCGCCCGGTCTCATCGTCATGGGCATGATGCAGAACGCTTTCGCCAATGCCAGCTTCTCATTCCTCTCGGGCAAGATCCAGGGGACGATCATCGATTTCCTGATGCCCCCGCTGACCGAGGGCGAGCTGATGCTGGCGATGATCGCCGCGGCGGTGACTCGCGCCATCCTGGTCGGTCTCGCGCTCGTCGCGGCGATGCTGCTGTGGCCGGGCGTCAGCCTGGCGGTGGCGCATCCCTGGGCCGTCGCGTGGTTCGGGCTGATGGGCTCGATCTTTCTGTCATTGCTGGGGCTGCTCTCCTCGATCTGGGCGGAGAAGTTCGATCACAACGCGGCGATCACCAATTTCGTCATCGCGCCGCTCTCGCTGCTTTCGGGCACGTTTTATGTGATCGACAACCTGGCCCCGGCGTTCCAGACGATCAGCCGCCTCAATCCCTTCTTCTACGTCATCTCCGGCTTCCGCTTCGGCTTCCTGGGGCAGAGCGACATCGGCGATACCAACATGGCGGTGCTGCACAGCGCGATCGGGCTGGGCCTGCTCAACGTGGCGCTGGCGGGCGTGACGTACGCGGTGCTGCGTTCGGGCTGGAAGCTGAAGAGCTGAGGGTGGGGCAAGGCATCCGGCGCGTGACAGCTTCGCGTTTGCCCCCTAGGGCTGCCCGGCCCGCGCCACCCCACGCGCCAAGGAGAGACGATCCGCAATGCTGAGCCCCGAAGCCGCCAAGGACCGCGCCGAGGATCTCATCGCCCGCGCGCGCCGCGCCGGGGCCGAGGCCGCCGACGCCGTCTACATCGCCAATGCCTCGGAAAGCGTGCAGGTGCGGCTCGGCAAGCTTGAGGATGTCGAGCGTTCGGAAGGCGAGCACATGCTGCTGCGCGTCTTCGTCGGGCGGGGTTCGGCCTCGATCGGCTCGTCCGACCTCGCATCGGCCGCGCTCGACGAGCTGGCCGGTCGCGCCGTCGCCATGGCGCGCGCCGCGCCCGACGATGCCTTCGCCGGGCTGGCCCCGGCCGAGCTGCTGACGCACCCGCCATTCCCCGAACTCGATCTTGACGATCCGGCCGAGCCCAGCCCGCAATCGCTGCGCGCCGATGCCGAGGCGGCCGAGGATGCCGCGCGCGCCGTGCCCGGCGTGACCAATTCCGAAGGCGCGGGGGCGAGCGCGGGCCTGTCCAGCTTCGCGCTCGTCACCAGCCACGGCTTTGCCGGCGCCTATCGCTCGACCAGCCGCAGCCTCAGCGCCACCGTGCTTGGCGGCGAAGGCGCCGGCAAGCAGCGCGACCATGCCTGGCGGCAGGCGCGCCACGGCGCGGATCTGCCCAGCCCGGAAACGATCGGCGATCTGGCCGGCCGGCGCGTCGTCGCGCGCCTCGATCCGGGCCGGCTGAAAAGCGGGACGATGCCCGTGGTGTTCGATCCGCGCATCGGCGGCACGATCATCAGCCATCTGATCAACGCCATGGCCGGCAGCGCGATTGCCCGCCGGTCCAGCTTCCTGCTCGATCATGGCGAGGCGCAGCTGTTCGATCCCGCGATCGTCATCGCCGAAGACCCGCACCGCCCGCGCGGCCTGCGCTCGCGCCCCTTCGATGGCGAGGGGCTGGCGACCGCGGCGCGCGATCTGGTTTCGGGCGGGCGCATCACCGGCTGGCTGCTGGAAAGCGCCTCTGCCCGCCAGCTCGGCCTGACTCCGACCGGCCATGCCTCGCGCGGGGGCGGCGGAGCGCCGGGCGTCGCGGTGGGCAACCTGCACCTGGCGCCGGGCGCGCTTTCGCCGGCCGAGCTGATGGCCGACATCGCCGAGGGTGTCTATATCACCGAGCTGTTCGGCCAGGGGGTGAACGGTGTCACCGGCGACTACAGCCGGGGCGCCTCGGGCTTTCGCATCATCGATGGCGAGATCGCCGGGCCCGTGGCCGAATTCACCATCGCCAGCAACCTGCTGAAGATGTTCGCCGCGCTGACGCCGGCGAACGACCTGGAATGGTTCCGGCCGATCAACGTGCCGACATTCCGCATCGACGGCCTGACCATCGCCGGCGACTGATCGCGAGGCGCCGGCGATCCACCCGGCTTCCCGACAGCATGGCTGCGGGAGGCCGGGCGCGGACTGGTGCCGCGAGGAAGGCGAAGCTCAGGCGGTCTTGTGCGCCTTGGCCCGCTCGATGGCTTCCAGCGTGATGGCGCGCGCGGCGGCCGAATCGCCCCAGGTGCCGACGCGGACCCACTTTTCGGTTTCCAGATCCTTGTAGTGGGTGAAGAAGTGCTCGATCTGCTGGAACACGATGTCCGGCAGGTCTTCCTTCTCGCTCACGTCCGAATAGTACGGGAACGTCTTGTCGTCGGGCACGCAAAGCAGCTTCTCGTCGCCGCCATGCTCGTCTTCCAGGTTCAGCACCGCGATCGGCCGGGCGCGCACCACGCAGCCGGGCACGAAGGGCGAGCGGGCGACGACCAGCGCGTCCAGCGGATCGCCATCGGGCGAAAGCGTGTGCGGCACGAAGCCGTAATTGGCGGGATAGCGCATTGGCGTGTGCAGGATCCGGTCGATGAAGAGCGCGCCCGAAGCCTTGTCGAACTCATACTTCACGGGCTCGCCACCCAGCGGAACCTCGATGACGACATTGAGGCTTTCGGGCGGGTTGTCGCCGGTGGGAATCATATCGATGCGCATGGTCAGCCTTTGGTTTAGGGGACAACGGGAGGTCGGCGTCGGGCGATGTGCGACCGCGCGCCGCTTAGCGCCGCGCATGGTGCGCCGCAACACCGGATTGGCGTGAAAAGGCGTTAAGGATCTGGCGGAACAGGCGTTCAGCGCGTTTCCGGTGCGGCCGGCCAGCCCCACTTTCCAGCCCCTGACCCGCCCCCTAACCCCGGCGCGGCGCCAGCAGCCGGTCCAGCGGCGCTTCGGGGCCGGGCGCGGCGCGTTGCAGCCAGGGCCAGCGCAAGCCGCCGTGATAATCGATCGGCACGGGCAGGAAGCGATCGCCGCGCCGGACCAGCAGTTCCAGCGGCGCCTTGCGGCTCTTCGCATCGGTGATCATCCGCCGCATCGTCTCGGCATCGTAAGCCAGGGAATCGACCGCGACGATCCGCGCGCCCGAAACGATCCCGGCGCGAAACGCCGGGCCATCCCAGCGCACATCGGCGACGGTGCCGTCCTGCTCGATCTCCATGCCCAGCGAATGCCACAGTTCCAGCCGGCGCGAATCGTCCATCCGCGCCTTGTCGAAGGCATTGGGCTCCTCGCGCCAGACCAGCCGATAGCCCGCCTTCTCGATCCCCGCGAGCGGCGCGGGCAGCCCGGCCTGATCGATCCGGCTCTGGAGAAAGGCCGCCCAGTCATAGGGATAGACCGCATCGAGCGCCGCCACGACATCACCGAAGCCGTAGCGTGAGACGCGGCCCGTCCCCTCGGCATGGGAGAAGAAGCCCGCCGCGAAATCGTCAAGCCCCTTGCGCCCGCCGGTCCCTTCGCGAATCACCTGGTCGGCCTCCAGCCAGACCAGCGCGCCTTCCCAGTAATAGTCCTCGCCGCGCGAGAGCGAGGCATAAGGCTTGGGCTTGCGCCCGGCGAAGACCGGATCGAAAGTGGTGTCCTCGACCGAGCGCCAGCCGCGCCCCGGCGCCTCGGCCAGCGATCCGGCCGCGCGGGCCATCGCGCCCAGCACCACGTCCTTGCCCTGCACGCCCGATCGCGCCGCCAGCACCAGCCCCCAGAACTGCGTCTGCCCTTCATAGACCCACAGCAGGTTGTCGCGCATCGGCGTGCGGTAATCGGGCGTCCACAGTTGGTCGGGGCGGCGATACTTGCCGTTCCAGCTATGCGCGAATTCGTGCGGCAGCACGTTGCGGTCCCAGTCGAAGCTGTCCCACGCCGCGAAATTGCGCGGTTCGAGCTGGTCCTCGCTGGATCGCAGGTGTTCCAGCCCGATGCCACCGATCCGGTTGCTCAGCGCCACGAGGAACTCGTAATGGTCGAACGCCGGCTTGCCGAACACCAGCAGCGTCTCGTCCACCATGGCGGTCAGCTTGGCGAGGTCGGCGGGGCGCAGCGTCAGCAGTTCGGGCGCGTCGGCCACCGCGCTCAGCCGCACCGCATGGCCCAGGTCCCAGCTGCGGAAATAGGCCCCGGCGAAGATCGGCGAGTCGACCAGCGTCTCGTAATCGGTCTCGTCCCAGGCGAACCGGCTGCCGCTGCGCGTCATGCCGTCGAGCGCGGCGGCCGGCGTCCAGTCCGCCGGCAAGGTCACGCTCGGCCGCACGCGGATGCGGCTGACGTAGTGCCCGGCGGGATAGAGGCTCATCTTCTCCCATTGCAGGTTGAGCATTTCCTGCGTCATGGTGATGCGCCCTTCGTCCCTTTGCAGCGGCGAGGTGTGGATGAACCGGGCCGTGACTTCGCGCGTGCCGGCGGGCAGATCGAGCCGGAAAGCATAGACGTCCACCGGATCGCGCTTCCACGCGATCGGCTTGCCATCGGCGAAGAACCGCAAGTCGACCAGCTCGGCCAGCGGCCCGCGCGGCGCGTGGTTGCCCGGCAGCCATTGCGGGAAAAGCAGCGTCAGATCGCGCGTGCCGGGCGCCACCGGGATCGTCTCGACCACGCGGAAGAGGCCGCGCCGCGTGTCGCTGGCATCGATGTCCAGCCGGATCGCGCCGCCGGGCCAGGGGCTGTCCACCGCATCGGGCACGGGCGGCGATGGCGCCGCGGCGGCGGGTGGTTCGCCCTGGCTCAAAGCGGGGGCGGCGGATACGGCAAGGCAAACGGCGGCGCAGATGCCGGCAGCGGCGAGGGCGGATCTCATGCCGGCCCTCATGGCGCCGGCGCGCCGATCCCGCAACCGTGCGCCTTACGTACCACGCCGGGACGACGCTCTTGCGACAGGCCGGACTTTTCCCGGCGCGCCAATGCGGCTAAGCGCGCAACCCATGGAAACACCGCAGGCCATCAGGGGCACTCAGGACATCTTCGGCGCCGATGCCGAGGCTTTCGCGCATGTCGTCGAAACCTTCGAGCGGGTGCGCAAGCTCTACCGCTTCCGCCGGGTCGAGATGCCGGTCTTCGAGAAGACCACCGTGTTCTCGCGCTCGCTGGGCGAAACCACTGACGTCGTCTCCAAGGAGATGTATTCGTTCGACGATCGCGGCGGCGAATCGCTGACGCTGCGCCCCGAATTCACCGCCGGCATCGCGCGCGCCTATCTGACCAACGGCTGGCAGCAGTACGCCCCGCTGAAAGTGGCGACGCACGGGCCGCTGTTCCGCTACGAGCGGCCGCAGAAGGGCCGCTATCGCCAGTTTCACCAGCTCGACGCCGAAATCCTGGGCGCCGCCGAGCCGCAGGCCGATGTCGAACTGCTGGTCATGGCCGACCAGTTGCTCAAGGAACTGGGCATCGCGGACGGGGTGACGCTGCAACTGAACACGCTGGGCGATGCCCCCAGCCGCGAAGCGTGGCGCGCCGCGCTGGTCGCATACTTCCGCGATCACCGCGCCATCCTGTCGGAAGATTCGCAGGACCGGCTGGAGCGCAACCCCTTGCGCATCCTCGATTCCAAGGACCCGCGCGACAAGCCCTTCACCGCCGATGCGCCGCGGATCGACGATTTCCTGTCCGACGAGGCGCGCGGCTTCTTCGGCAAGGTCACGGGCGGCCTCGACGCGGCGGGCGTCGCCTGGACGCGCGCGCCTTCGCTGGTGCGCGGGCTCGATTACTATCGCCACACCGCGTTCGAATTCGTCACCGACCGGCTGGGCGCGCAAGGCACCGTGCTGGGCGGCGGCCGCTATGACGGCCTGCTCGAAGCGCTGGGCGGCCCGCACACTCCGGCGGTCGGCTGGGCGGCGGGGATCGAGCGGCTGGCGATGCTGGTGGCGGATGCCGGGGGAATCGCCGAGGATGCGCTCACCGCGATCCTCGCGGTCGAGCACGACGAGGCGCTGGCCTATGCGCAAAAGGCGATCGCCGCCTTGCGCCGTGGCGGGATCGATGCGGAAATGATCGCCACCGGATCGCCGCGCAAGCGCTTCGACAAGGCGGTGAAAGCCGGCGCCGGGGTGCTCGTCTCGTTCACCATGCGCGACGGGGCGCCGGTCGCCAACATGCGCGCGGCGGAACGCACCCAAGCTTATATCGCGGTCGAAAGCGTGATCCAGTCGCTCCGGTCATGAAAACTCCCGACGCTTCCACGCTCCGTCACCCTGAACTTGTTTCAGGGTCCATTTCGCCGGCCGGACCGTCGGCCGCGATCGCGCGATGGGTACCACACCAAACACGGCATGACGGCCCGGGCGGGAGCGCGAGACGCTGATGTCCGTCTCCGACGCCCGCCTTGCCCAGATCGCCAACCGCTTCGCCGAGCTGGAAGCGCGGCTCGCCTCGGGCACGCTCGAAGGCGACGAATTCGTGTCCGCCAGCCGCGACTATGCCGAGCTGGAACCCGTGGCGCGAGTCGCCTCCGAAGTCGTGACCATGCGCGGCGAGCTGGCCAGCCTGTCGCGGCTCGACGATCCCGATCCCGACATGCGCGCGCTCGCCGAGGAGGAGATCGCGCGGATCAAGGCCGAGCTGCCCGAGGCCGAGCATCGCCTCGCCTTGTCGATGCTGCCGCGCGATTCCGCCGATCAGCGCCCGGCGATGCTCGAAATCCGCGCCGGCACCGGCGGCGACGAAGCCGCCCTGTTCGCCGCCGACCTCTATCGCATGTACGAGCGCTATGCCGCCGAGCAGGGCTGGCGGGTCGAGATGATCTCGGCCAACGCCAGCGACATCGGCGGCTTCAAGGAAGTGGTGGCCAACATCACCGGCCAGGGCGTTTTCGCCAAGCTGAAGTTCGAAAGCGGCGTCCACCGGGTGCAGCGCGTGCCCGTGACCGAAAGCGGCGGGCGCATCCACACGTCGGCGGCGACGGTGGCGGTGCTGCCCGAGCCGAGCGAAGTCGATGTGCAGATCGAGGACAAGGATCTCAAGATCGACATCTACCGCGCGTCCGGCGCGGGCGGGCAGCACGTCAACACCACCGATTCGGCCGTGCGCATCACCCACTTGCCCTCAGGCATCGTCGTCATCCAGCAGGACGAGCGCAGCCAGCACAAGAACAAGGCCAAGGCGATGCAGGTGCTGCGCGCCCGCCTCTATGAGAAGATGCGCGAGGAAGCCCACGGCGTCGAGGCCGAGGCGCGCAAGGCGATGGTGGGATCGGGCGACCGTTCCGAACGCATCCGCACCTACAACTTCCCGCAAGGGCGCGTGACCGACCACCGCATCAACCTGACGCTGCACCGCCTGCCGGAAATCCTGGAAGGGCCCGGCCTTGGCGAGCTGATCGACGCGCTGATCGCCGAGGACGAGGCCAAGCGGCTGGCGGCGATGGATACATGAGCGTGGCGACGGTCGCCGCGCGGTTGCGCGCGGCGACCGTGGCGCTGGGCGAGGCGCCGGAAGGCGCGGCCGCGCGGCTCGATGCCGAGCTGCTGATGGCCTTCGCGCTGGGCGTCGACCGTTCGGACCTGCTGCTGCGGCACATGGGCGATCCCGCGCCCGATGCGTTCGAAGCGCTGCTGCGCCGCCGGCTGGCGCACGAGCCGGTGGCCTATATCCTGGGCACCGCGTCGTTCCACGGCCTGGACCTGGCGGTGACGCCCGATGTCCTGATCCCGCGCGGCGATTCCGAAACTCTGATCGAGGCCGCGCGCCAGGCGCTGGCCGCTCGCCCGCCCGCCCGCGTGCTCGATTGCGGCACGGGCTCGGGCGCGCTGCTGCTGGCCGCGCTGGCGATCTTCCCGCAGGCGCAAGGCCTGGGCATCGACCGTTCGCCGGCCGCGCTGGCGGTGGCGAAAGGCAACGCGGCGCGCACCGGCCTGGCCGATCGCGCGCGCTGGCTGGAACGCGATTGGGACGTGGCGGGCTGGCACGCCGATCTCGGCCGTTTCGACCTCATCCTGGCCAATCCGCCTTATGTCGAGGACGAGGCCGTACTGGACGCCTCGGTGCGCGATCATGAACCGCATGGCGCGCTGTTCGCCGGGCCGGAAGGGCTGGATGCCTATCGCGCGCTGGTTCCCCAATTGCCCGCCCTGCTGGCCCCGCAAGGCATCGCGCTGGTCGAGATCGGCTTTCGGCAGGCCGGGGCGGTCAGCGCGATCGCCGGGGAAACGGGGCTGGCGGCCATTCTTCATCGAGATCTTGCCGGCCGGCCGCGCGCTATCGAATTATCGGTGATTAAGTAAGTTTTCGCTTGGAATTGGCCAGCACAGAGCCTAAGTAGCAGTCCGAACCGGCCGATGGACGAAAGCTTCCCATGCACGGTTCAACTCCAGCATTTGCATCCGGTCGTGGCAGGAGAGCCTCACCAAGGCAAGTGAAGGGATCACGGCTCTCGCGATGCGATCCGTGATGGCGCGACAGGCAGCATACCGGCCCGGACGACGGGTGGATGCCAGGGGCTTTTGAGGAACTTTATCCTTGAACAATAATCGTGGTAACAACAACCGCAGGCGTGGCCGCGGTAACAATCGCCAGCAAGGCAACCAGCAAACCAACCGGATCGACAGCAGGGCCCGCGGCAACGCGCCCCAGTTGCTCGAAAAGTACCGCAAGCTGGCCCATGACGCGCATCTTAACGGTGATCGGGTAACAGAGGAATATTACCTCCAGTTCGCCGACCATTACTTTCGCGTGATGGCCGATCAGCGCCAGCGCCTGGACGAAACGCGCCCGCCGCGCCGTGATGATCGCATGTCGGACTATGGCGACGATTACGGCAACGACGACGACGAGATGGAGCGTTCCGCCGACCGTGGTGGCCCGGCCGCCAGCCGGGACAATGGCCCCTATGGCGAAAGCAGCCGGGGCGAAGGCAATCGCAGCGAAAATGGCCGCAGCGAAAACGGGCGCGGCGAAAATGGCCGCAGCGAGAATAGCCGTGGCGAAAACAGCCGGGGTGACAGCCGTGGCGAGGGCGACCGCATCGAGGCATCCGACGAACGCGCGGCCGGCAACGATGGCGTGCCCGCCGGCGAGGGCGAGCGTTCGGTCTACGAGCCGACGGAAAATCCCTTCGTGCGCGACAGCCGCGCCGCGCGTGGCACCGCCAAGCCGCGCAAGCCGCGTCGCCCGGCCCAGAACGCCGAGGCCCAGAATACCGGGGAAAACCGGACCGAAGACCAGCAGGCCGATACCGGCGAACGCCCGAACGTGACTGCCGGCCTCGATCCCGCCACTTTGCCGCCGTCGATCTCGGCGCAAGGCGAAAAGGCCGCCACCAAGGACGAAGGTGAGGAAAAGCCCGCCAAGCCGCGCCGCCGCACCCGCCGCACGGCCCCTCCGTCCGACGACGCGGGCGAGGCGCTCGAAGCCGTGAACTGAGCCACTGGTCGCGCAGGCGGCGCAAGCGCGCTTGCCTCGCGGCCGGGCCCGTTCCATGGCGGCGCGCATGGATTCGATCCGAGACGCGCTTTCAGCCTGCCTGCGCTTTGAGCGCACGGGCGCGCTGTTCGCAGGGGCGCTGGCCGCCTGCGGGTTCCAACCCCTGTCGCTCTGGCCGCTGACGATCGTCGCGCTCGCCTGGCTGATCGAACTGCTGGCGCGGGCGCGCAGCGCGCGCGGTGCTTTCCTGATCGGCTGGTGCTTCGGGCTGGGCCACTTCACGGTCGGCGACAACTGGATCGCGACCGCCTTTACCTATCAGGCGCAGATGCCGACCTGGCTGGGCGCGATCGCGGTGGTACTGCTTTCGCTTTACCTGGCGATCTTCCCCGCGCTGGCGATACTGGCAAGCTGGCTGTTCGTGCGACGCCTGAGCGCGCAGCGCGATTCCGCCCCGGACGGGCCGCCACCGCCGCCGGAGCGCCTGCGCTTCGTCGGCCTCGTCTTGCCGGCCTGCTGGATCATCACCGAATGGATGCGCGCCTGGGTGTTCACCGGCTTTGCCTGGAACCCGCTCGGCGTCGCGCTGCTGGGGCAGTACGAGACGCAAGGGCTGGCCCTGCTCACGCCCTGGATCGGCACATACGGGCTGTCCGGCCTGCTGGTGGGTATCGCCGCGCTGGTGCGCCTGCTGCTGTGCCGGGCCGCGCGCGCGGCGGGCGGGCCGCGGATCGGCTGGGCCGCCGGGTTGGCGGCGCTCAGCGTCGCGCTCGGCACGGTGATGATCGCCCCGGCGGCTTATCTCGCGCGCGAGGAAGGCGCGATCCACTACACCCTGATCCAGCCCGACTTGCGGCAGGAGACGCTGGGCGATCCGCGCCTGTTCGAAGCCCATTTCCTCAAGATGGCGCGCCTCACCCTGCCGCGATCGCGCGGCGAGCGGCGCGTGGTGTTCTGGCCCGAATCCGGCCTCGCCGACTATCTGCGCGACGGCTATCCGCCCTGGCTCTACCGGCAGATGACCTATGCCGCCGATCCCGATCTGGCGCGCGACCGGATCGGCACGGTCATCGGCCCTTATGGCCTGCTGCTGACCGGCGCGGTCGATCTGGTGATAGAGGATGGCGATGAAGTCGCCGCGCGCAATTCGGTGACGGCGATCGACGGCGGCGGCCACATCCTGGCCGGCTATTCCAAGGCCCATCTGGTGCCGTTCGGTGAATATCTCGCGCTGCGCTGGCTGCTCGAACCGCTGGGCGCGACGCGGCTGGTGGCCGGCACGCTGGACTTCTGGCCGGGGCCGGGCCCGCGCAGCTTCGATTTCGGCGACTGGGGCAAGGCGGGCGTGCAGATCTGCTATGAGATCGTCTTTTCCGGCGAAGTGGTCGATCGCGCCGACCGGCCGGACTATATCTTCAACCCGTCCAATGATGGCTGGTTCGGCAGTTGGGGCCCGCCCCAGCATCTCGCGCAGGCGCGGTTGCGCGCGATCGAGGAAGGGCTGCCGGTGCTGCGTTCCACCACCACCGGGATCAGCGCGGTGATCGACGCGGACGGGATCGTGCGCGGCCATATCCGCCGCCACACCGCCGGGCGGCTGGACGGCGCGATTCCCCCCGCGCACGAACCCACGCCGTTCGCCCGGTTCGGCAACGCGCTGCCGCTGGCCTATGCCATTCTCCTGCTGGGCGTTTCTGTGGTTGCCTTGCGCCGTTCGAGGGAATAGAGATCATCGGACATAAAGAATTCTTTATATCACGGTGAGCAATGCGCAGCGACTACGTCTTCACCTCCGAAAGCGTCTCGGAAGGCCACCCCGACAAGGTTTCCGACCAGATTTCCGATGCGATCGTCGATCTGTTCCTGTCGAAAGACCCCGAAGCCCGCGTCGCTTGCGAGACCCTGACGACGACGCAGCTCGTGGTGCTGGCCGGCGAAGTGCGCGGCAAGGGCATGATCGACACCGAGGGCAACTGGGAAGACGGCGCACAGGAAGAGATCCAGCACGTCGTGCGCGAGACGGTGCGGCGCATCGGCTATGAGCAGAAGGGCTTCCACTGGCAGAACCTGACGTTCGAGAACCACCTGCACCCGCAAAGCGCCGACATCGCCCAGGGCGTCGATTCGAGCGGCAACAAGGACGAGGGCGCGGGCGACCAGGGCATCATGTTCGGCTATGCCTGCGACGAGACGCCCGACCTGATGCCGGCGACGCTCTATTACAGCCACCGCATCCTTCACCGCATGGCTGCCGACCGCAAGTCCGGCGCCGCGCCGTTCCTCGAACCCGATGCCAAGAGCCAGGTCACGCTGCGCTTCCAGAACGGCAAGCCGGTCGCCGCCACCGCCATCGTCGTCTCCACCCAGCACAGCCCCGGCTATCACGAGGGTGAGCAGGACGCGCGGCTCAAGGCCTATGTGAAGCAGGTCGTGGCCGATATCCTGCCGGCCGAACTGCTTTCGGACGAGACCGTCTATCACATCAATCCCACCGGCAAGTTCGAGATCGGCGGGCCGGATGGCGACGCGGGGCTGACCGGCCGCAAGATCATCGTCGATACCTATGGCGGCGCCAGCCCGCACGGCGGCGGCGCGTTCTCGGGCAAGGACCCGACCAAGGTCGATCGCTCGGCCGCCTATGTCACGCGCTATCTGGCCAAGAACGTGGTCGCGGCCGGGCTGGCCAAGCGCTGCACCATCCAGGTTTCCTATGCGATCGGCGTGTCCGAGCCGCTGTCGCTCTATGTCGATACCCACGGCACCGGCACGGCCGATGACGAGCGGCTGGAAGCGGCGATCGCGGCGGTGGCGAAAGAGCGGCTGGGCGGGCTGACGCCGCGCGGCATCCGCGTCGGCCTCGGCCTCAACAAGCCGATCTACCAGCCGACGGCGGCTTACGGCCATTTTGGTCGCGATGCTGATGGCGACTTCTTCCCGTGGGAACGCACCGACCTGACCGAAGCGCTCAAGGCCGCGCTGGCCTGAGGCTGCGCCGGCACGGCGCACGGGAGCGCTGCCCGGCTGCCGGTTGCGGCGGTTGCGAAAAGGCTTGATACGCCGGCCCCCCGGGATAGATTCGCGGCCGAATGTCAGGGGAATCGATCAGGGGAAGCGAACAGGACGATCCGGCGGGCGCCGCCGGGCCGGTTGCCGTCGTCACGCCCTTTCCCGGCGCCTCCGAAGACCTCTATCACGATCTTGAGAAGATCACCGACACCGCCATCGCCTTCGGCCGGGTGCTGATGGAAAGCGGCGCCAGCGTGAAAGTGATCGAGGAAGGCGCCACGCTGGTCGCGCGCGGGCTGGGCGCCCGCCCGATCGGGCTGCGCACCGGCTATGCCTCGCTCACCTTCACGGTTTCGGGCGGCGGCCACCGCGTCACGCGGATGCGCCCGGTGGGCCGGCATGTCGTCAACCACCGGCTTGATCGCGCGGTGCGCCAGCTCGCGCTCGAAGTCGCCGAGCAGGGCGGCGATCATGCCAGCGTGCGCGCCCGGCTGGACAAGCTGGTGGAGCAGACCCCGCGCTATTCGCCCTGGCTGGTGGCCGTGGGCACCGGCGCGGCCTGCGCCGCCTTTGGCCAGTTGCTCGGCATGGACTGGCTGGCGATCGCGCCGGTGCTCGCCGGCGGCACGATCGGGCAATATGCCCGCCACCAGCTCCTGCATCGCGGCATCAACGTCTATGTCATGGCCGCGATCGTCGCGTTCCTTTCGGCGACGCTGGGCGGGTTGGGCGCGCTGGCGGTCGGCTCGTCCACGGTCACGCTGGCGACTGTCGCCTCGACCCTGCTGCTGGTCCCCGGCGTGCCGGCAACCAACGCGCAGACCGATATCATGGACGGCTTTCCCACGGTGGGCAGCGCCCGCGCGGTGGGCGTGGCCATGCTGATGGTGTTCACCGCCTGCGGCATCTGGTTCGCCGAGACGCTGATACGGAGCCTGTCGTGATCGCCGGGCTGATCGCGGCCGCGCCCCACGTGGCGCATCAGGCCCTGTTCGGCGCGATCGCGGCGGTGGGCTTCGGCGTGCTGTTCAACATCGGGCCGGGCAACCTGGTGCGCTGCGCGCTGCTGGGCGCGGTGGCGCTGAGCGTGCGGACCATGGGCCAGAACGCGGGCTGGAGCCTGGAGGCCGCCACGTTCGTGGCCGCGCTGACCACGGCCTGCGCGGTCTATCTGGGCGGGCCGCAGCGCGGGCAGGCGCCCAACGCGCTGTCGATCGCCGGCTGCATCGCCATGGTGCCGGGCGCCTTCTTCATCAACGCGCTGCTCGGCTTCCTGTCGCTCACTTCGCTGCCGCCCGAGGAAGCGAGCCTGACCATCGCGACATCGCTGACCGCGCTGCTGCGCGTGATCTTCACGCTGGGCGCGATGGGCGCCGGCCTGACCATCCCGGCCCAACTGGCGCGCCATCGCGGCTTCTGAGGTGGGGCTTCAAAGGCCGGACTGGCCTATTTCGCCAGCTCGGCCTCGATCGCGCCGATCAGCTCGGGCGCGCCCGGTTCCATGGCGGGGGCGAAGCGCGCCGCGACCGTGCCATCGCGGGCGATGAGGAACTTCTCGAAGTTCCACAGCACTTCGGGATCGTCGTTGGGCGTCATGCCATAGCCGCGGAAGCGTTCCTTCATGCCTTCGACATCGCCCTGCTTGGTCGGCACCGCCCCGGTCAGCGCGGCATAGAGCGGCTGCTTGGCCTCGCCCGTCACATCGGCCTTGGCGAAAAGCGGGAAGGAGACGCCGTAGTTGACCGAGCAGAACTCGACGATCTCCTCGTGCGTGCCCGGCTCCTGCGCGCCGAAGTCGTTGGCCGGAAAGCCCAGCACTTCGAAGCCCTTGTCCTGGTAGTCGCGGTAAAGCTTTTCCAGCCCTTCGTACTGCGGCGTCAGGCCGCATTTCGAGGCGACGTTCACCACCAGCAGCACCTTGCCCGCGTGATTGGCGAGGCTATCGGTGCTGCCGTCGATGCGGGTGAGCGGAATCGCGGCGATATCGGTGCTCATTGTGACTTCTCCCATGGGCTAACTTCGCCGCTGCTTATGCGGCGCGCCGATGCCCCCCGCAAGGCCGGGCGTGCCGGCCCGGCGGATGGGAGGCGGATCAGGGCGCGCCAAGCGTGACGGGCGAGATCCAGTCGGGATCGTGCGCAAAGGGCAGTTCCGCGTTCTCGCGCAAGGCGGCCAGCACCGCCGCGAAATCGGTGTGCGCTCGCCAGCCGAGCAGGCGCTCGGCCTTGGCCGGATCGTAGACCCGCTCGATCGTTTCGGGCAGCACCCAGCCCCGGCTCTGGTAAAGCGCGGCCGCATCGGGAAAATGCCGGGCGATGACGGCGCGCGCATCCGTGGCCAGTTGGCACGCCTCCTCGCGCGCGAACGGCGGCGGGGCGGAGATCACGAACGTCTCGCACCCTTCGATCCGCGCCAGCGCGGCCAGATGCGCGCGCGCCGCATCGGTCGCGGTGAGGCGCCGGTTGAGGAATTCGTTGGCTTTCAGGTTGGGCCCGGACGGGACCGCCAGGGTATCGTCATCCTCGGGAAAGAACCGGCCGGTGCGCAGGATCGCCACGGCCATGCAGCTATCGCCCGCGACCACGCGGCACAAGTGCTCGGCCGCAAGCTTGCTGACGCCATAGATGTTGCGCGGGGCGAGCGGGCCGAAACCCTCGTCCATCCACCACGCGCCCGCCGTGCCCGCGCCTTGGCGCACATCGGCGCGGACCATCAGCGAGGTGGTGGAAGTGAAGACGAAGCGGCGATGCCCGGCCCCGGCCGCCGCTTCCAGCAGGTTGAGCGTGCCGGTGACGTTGGTGTCGATAAAAGCCTGCCGGGGATAGCGCGCGATATCGGGCTTGTGCAGCGCGCCGGCGTGCACGATCGCCTCGATCCCGTGGCGCCGCACCGTAGCGAACACCAGATCGCGGTCCGCCACCGAACCCATGATCGTGGTGGCCACGCCCGGCGCCACGTCCAGCCCGGTCACGCCGTGCCCCTCGGCCGCGAGCAGCGGCGCGAGGTGCCGGCCGAGCCAGCCCGACGAGCCGGTCAGCAGAACGCGCATGGCGCCGGTCTCAGCTCTGGTAATGCCCCGTGGTCTTGGCGGCCACTTCCTCGGCGGTGACGCCCGGCGCCAGTTCGACCAGCCGGAACGGAGAGGAATGGTCCGGCCGCTGGAACACGGCGAGGTCGGTGACGATCATGTCGACCACGTTCCTGCCGGTGAGCGGCAAGGTGCAGACCGGGATGAACTTGGGATCGCCGTTCTTGCTGGTATGCTCCATCACCACGATGATCTTCTTCACGCCGGCGACCAGGTCCATCGCCCCGCCCATGCCCTTGATCATCTTGCCGGGGATCATCCAGTTGGCGATGTCGCCATTCTCGGCCACTTCCATCGCGCCCAGCACGGCAAGATCGATATGTCCGCCCCGGATCATGGCAAAGCTGGTCGCGCTGTCGAAATAGGCCGAATGCGGCAATTCGCTGACGGTCTGCTTGCCCGCGTTGATCAGGTCGGGATCGACTTCGTCGGGATAGGGGAACGGGCCGATGCCCAGCATTCCGTTTTCCGACTGGAGCGTCACGGTCATGCCCTCGGGCACGTGGTTCGCCACCAGCGTGGGGATGCCGATACCCAGATTGACATAGAACCCGTCGCGCAGCTCGCGCGCGGCGCGGGCGGCCATTTCATCGCGTGTCCAGGGCATCAGGCGGCCTCCCTTTCGCGGGTCGTGACGAATTCGATCTTCTTGTCGTAAGGCGCGCCCACGATCAGGCGCTGGACGAAAACGCCCGGCAAGTGGATGCAATCGGCATCCAGGCTGCCGGTGGGGACGATCTCCTCCACTTCCACCACGCAGACCTTGCCGCAAGTGGCGGCCGGCACGTTGAAATTGCGCGCGGTCTTGCGGAACACGACATTGCCCGTCTCGTCCGCCTTCCACGCCTTGACCAGCGAGAGATCGGCGAAGATGCCGCGTTCGAGGATGAATTCCTCGCCATCGAAGACTTTCACTTCCTTGCCCTCGGCCACTTGCGTGCCCACGCCGGTGCGGGTGTAGAAGCCGGGAATGCCCGCACCACCCGCGCGCATCCGCTCCGCCAGCGTGCCTTGCGGGCAGAATTCCACTTCCAGCTCGCCCGAAAGGTATTGCCGCTCGAACTCCTTGTTCTCGCCGACATAGGAGGAGATCATCTTTTTGACCTGCCGCGTGCGCAGCAGCTTGCCGATGCCCTCGTTATCGATGCCGGCGTTGTTCGAGGCGAAAGTCAGGTTCTTGACCCCGCTGTCGCGCACCGCGTCAAGCAGGCGCTCGGGAATGCCGCACAGGCCGAAGCCACCGGCCGCGATCAGCAGGCCGTCCCGCAGCAGGCCGTCGAGCGCCGCGGCGGCATCGGGATATAATTTGTTCATTGACGGGTCCTTCGTTCGGGTTGCCGGGGCAGGCTCGGTTCCCATTGCACTGCAACGACAGGCGGAGCGATAGCCCAAGGCAGGCCTTGTGGTCCAGTTGGGTTACTCATTTGCGAATTGATCGCGATCATGGCAGGCCCGCCCGAAGAGAATACGGTACCCCCCAACGCTGAAGAGGAGGCTGAAGATGCGCTCGATACTGGTCAATGCCGACAACCACCCGGAACTGGACACGCGGATCGATACCGCGCTGGCACTGGCACGGAGCGTCGGCGGGCATGTCACCGTGCTGATCGACACGCCGATCTCGCGCTATATCGCCATGGACCCGATGGGCGGCAGCTATGTCGTGTCCGAGGCGCTGGAGCAGGCCTGCGCCGAGGATGACGCGCGCGCCGCCGAAGTCGAAGCGCGGCTGGCGCGCGACGACGTGCCGTTCGACGTGATTCGCAGCGAGGCCGAGCCGGTCGAGGCGCTGGCCCGCGCGGCGCGGCTGGCCGATCTGGTCGTGATCTCGCGGTCGAGCGGGATCGCCGGCGAACTGGCGCTGTCCACCCGCACCCCGGTGCTGGCGCTGACCGACGGCAAGCCGCTTGCGGTTCCGCCGCGCAGTGTCTGCATCGGCTGGGACGGCGGCGACGAATCCGCCCTGGCACTGCGCAGCGCGGTGCCGTTGCTGGCCAGCGCCAGTGCGGTGCGGCTGCTGACCGTGGCGGAAAAGGCCGGCGGCTTCCCGGCGACCGAGGCGTTGCGCTATCTCTCGCGCCACGGCATCCATGCCGAGCTGGAAGAGCTGCAACGGCGCGGATCGACCGAGGAAACCTTGGCCGTCGCCGTCACCAGGCACGATGCCGACCTGTTGGTGATGGGCGCTTACGGCAAGAGCCGCGTGCGCGAATTCCTGTTCGGCGGCGTCACCGCCTATTTCACCGCCGAAAAGGGCGGGCCGGCACTGCTGCTGGCACACTGATTCGACGCGCGGACCCATCCCGGACCGGCAAAATGCCGCCCGCCGGGACGGGTCCGCGCCGATCGGCCTCCGCGCCGCGCGGGCCTTATCCCAAACCGTTGAGGCCACTGGCATTTGTCGCAACGCAGCAAGGCTGCGCCGCGATGATTGCGCATTTCGGCAATCGGCCGGCTCGTGATTTTCGCCGGGGCGATGTTACAGAAGATTTCACATTATTTTCAATGCGATAAACCTGAACGCATATTCAATTGCATAGTTTGCAACCGTAAATAGTCATTTCGCACTTGCACAAAACCGGGATCAGGGTCATACAGAAACTGCCTTTCAGGCATCCTCTCCCAAAACTTCCAGGGCCCGGTCGTTCGCGATCGGGCCTTTTTTCTTGGTTTTCCGGGAACATCGTTCCCGTCGCCGGAACGCGCCCTGGCCCCGTGCCATGCCCGGCGCATGATTCGAAACCGCCCGGTTTGAAAACCACCGTCCCAGTCCCTAGCTCTCCCATGCACCAACGGAACTCGCGATGGGGCCGTAAGACGGGAAGGACGCGCATGGCGGACGCTGCAATCGAAGTGGAAGACCGGACAATCAAGCTGCAGGTCGCGGCCGCCCGGCAGGAAGAAAGCGGCCACGGCATCGCGCGCCTTGCCAGGGCCTCGCTCTCGGCGATCGGGGCGATGGAAGGCGATGTGCTGGAAATCACCGGCAAGCGCCCGACCGTGGCCCGCGCCATGCTGGCTTACCCGGAAGACGAGGAGTTGCAGGTGATCCGGCTGGATGGCCTGCAGCGCGGCAACGCCGAGACCGGATCGGGCGAGCATGTGAAGGTGCGCAAGGCCGAATCGCGCCCCGCGCAGCGCGTGGTCTTCGCCCCGGCGCATCGCGAGATGCGCCTGCAAGGCCCGGCGATCGCGCTGAAGCGCAACTTCTTCGGCCGGCCGATGGTGCAGGGCGATCTCGTCGCCACCACCGGCCAGCAGCAGGTCGCGGACTTGCCGCCGCAGCTGCGGCGCATGTTCAACGCGCCGGCCTATGCGCTCACCCAGATCCGGCTCAACGTGGTCTCGACCACGCCCAAGGGCATCGTCCATATCGACGAGCATACCGAGATCGAACTGCGCGAGGTCTTCGAGGAAGCGCACGCGACGCGCGGCGACGTCAACTATGACGATGTCGGCGGCATGGGCGATACCATCCGCCAATTGCGCGAGATGGTCGAACTGCCGCTGCGCTATCCCGAGCTGTTCACCCGCCTGGGCGTCGATCCCCCCAAGGGCGTGCTGCTGCACGGCCCGCCGGGCACCGGCAAGACGCGGCTGGCGCAAGCGGTCGCCACCGAAAGCGACGCCAACTTCTTCACCATCAATGGCCCCGAGATCATGGGATCGGGCTATGGCGATAGCGAGAAGGCACTGCGCGAGGTGTTCGACGAGGCGGCCAAGGCCGCGCCTTCGATCATCTTCATCGACGAGATCGATTCGATCGCGCCCAAGCGCACGCAAGTCCACGGCGAGGCGGAAAAGCGCCTTGTCGCCCAGTTGCTGACGCTGATGGACGGGCTGAACGCGCGCGCCAACGTCGTCGTCATCGCCGCCACCAATCGCCCCGACGCGATCGACGAGGCGCTGCGCCGCCCCGGCCGCTTCGACCGCGAGATCGTGATCGGCGTGCCCGACGAGACGGGCCGGCGCGAGATCCTGGCGATCCACACGCGCGGAATGCCGCTGGCCGAAGGCGTCGACCTGAAGGAACTCGCCCGCACCACGCATGGCTTCGTCGGCGCCGACATTGCCGCGCTGACGCGCGAGGCGGCGATCGAGGCAGTGCGCCGGATCATGCCCAGGCTCGATCTGGAAGCGCGCACTATCCCGGTCGAAGTGCTTGAGACGCTCTCGGTCGAACGTGAGGACTTCGTCGCCGCGCTCAAGCGCGTGCAGCCTTCGGCGATGCGCGAAGTCATGGTGCAGGTGCCGAACATCGGCTGGGACGACATCGGCGGGCTCGACGATGCCGCACTCAAGCTCAAGGAAGGCATCGAGCTGCCGCTGAAGAACCCGGAGAGCTTCCACCGGCTCGGCATCCGGCCGGCCAAGGGCTTCCTGCTCTACGGTCCGCCGGGCACCGGCAAGACGCTGCTGGCCAAGGCGGTGGCCAAGGAGGCGGAGGCGAACTTCATCTCGATCAAGTCGTCCGACCTGCTGTCGAAATGGTACGGCGAGAGCGAGCAGCAGATCGCCCGGCTCTTCGCCCGCGCCCGTCAGGTCGCGCCATGCGTGATCTTCATCGACGAGATCGACAGCCTGGTGCCCGCGCGCGGCACTGGCGGATCGGTGGGCGAACCGCAAGTGACGGCACGCGTGGTCAACACCATCCTGGCCGAGATGGACGGCATGGAGGAACTGCAATCGGTGGTGCTGATCGGCGCGACCAATCGCCCCGCGCTGGTCGATCCCGCGCTGCTGCGCCCCGGCCGCTTCGACGAGCTGGTCTATGTCGGCACGCCCGATCAGACCGGCCGCGAGCACATCCTGGGCATCCACACCGCGAAAATGCCGCTGGCCGAGGACGTCTCGCTTGCCGATATCGCCGCGCGCACCGAGCGCTTCACCGGCGCCGATCTGGAAGACGTGGTCCGCCGCGCCGGCCTGATCGCGATCCGCAAGCAAGGTGCCGGAGTCGATGTGGTCCGCCGCGAGGACTTCGAGGATGCGCTGGAGGATTCGCGCGCGACCGTGACCGAGGAAATGGAGACCGAATACGCCAAGATGAAAGGCGAGCTGAAAAAGCGCGCCATGGAAGTGGCGCCGATCGGCTTCATCGTCCCCGGCATGTTGGAACCCACGCGCGAACGCAAGCACGGGGAATAGCCGGCCAGCCCTTCGGCGTTCCGACCCGAAAATCGCCGCCCCCTTGCCAGCCGAGGGGGCGGCGCCTACGTTACGGCTTCCCGAGCGAAGGACTGGAACCGTGAACATCTAAGCACATAGCACAGTTTCGTTTCCGCTATCTGCCCGGTGTTCCCATGACATTCCTGACGCTTGACGGCGTGGCCTGCGCGGCCCCCGATGGTTCTCCGCTTTTTTCCGGCCTCACCTTTTCGCTGGGCCGCGAGGCCGTCGGCCTGGTCGGCCGCAACGGCGCGGGCAAATCGACGCTGCTGCGCGCCATCGCCGGCGAAGTGCCGGTATCCGCCGGCACGATCGCGCGCACCGGCTCGGTCGGTATGCTGGCCCAGCTTCCGCCCGGCGAGCAGGCCACCATCGCTGACGCGCTGGCGATTGCCGAACCGCTCGCGCGGCTTGATCGCATCACCGCCGGAAACGCGGGTGAGGAGGACTTCGCCCTCGCCGACTGGTCGCTGCCCGCCCGGCTGGAACAGGCGGCGGCGGGCGCGGGGCTATCGCTGGCCGATCCCGGCCGCCCCATCGCCTCGCTCAGCGGCGGCGAGCGCACCCGGCTGATGCTGGCCGCGCTGCTGCTGGGCGAACCCGATGTCCTGCTGCTGGACGAGCCGACCAACAATCTGGACCGCGCGGGCCGCGAGGCGGTGGCCCAATTGCTGGCCGGCTGGAACGGCGGCGCGATCGTCGCCAGCCATGACCGCGCGCTGCTTGGCGGAATGGACGCGATCATCGAGCTGACCGGTGCCGGCGTCCACATGGTCGGCGGCGGGTGGGATCTGTTCGAGCGGCACCGCGCGGCCGAACGCGCGCGGGCGCACGAAGCGCTGGCGCGCGGCGAAACCGCGCTGCGGCAAGCCAGGCGCGAACGCCAGCACGAGGCGGAAAAGCAGGCGCGGCGCGACAGCCGGGGCCGCAGGCAGGCCGCGGGCGGCAGCGAGCCGCGCATCGTCCTGGGCGCGCGCGAACGGCGCGCGCAGGAAACCGCCGCGCGCCTCGCCAAGACCGGCGGCGAACGGATCGAGCAGGCCAATGAGGCGTTCGAAGCGGCGCGACGGCACGTCGAAGTGCTGGCACCGATCCGCATCGCGCTGCCTTCGTGCGGCCTGCCTTCGGGCCATGGGCTGGTGGAGGCTACCGGGCTTGTCGCCGAGGCAGGGGGAAAGCGCCTGTTCGGCCCGCTGGACCTGACGATCCGGGGCCCGCGCCGCATCGCGCTGACCGGCCCCAACGGTTCGGGCAAGACCAGCCTGATCCGCATCCTGACGGGCGAGCGCGAACCCGCCCGGGGCACGATCCGGCGCGATGCCGCGCGGATCGCCCTGCTCGACCAGGAGAGCGCGCTGATCGGCCGCACGGGCACGCTGATCGAGGCGATGCGCCGGCTCAATCCGGGAATGGCCGAGCAGGCGGCCCATGCCGCGCTGGCCGCCTTCGGCTTTCGCAACGCGTGGGCCGCGCGCGAAGTGGCGACGCTATCGGGCGGCGAGCGCGTGCGGCTGGCGCTGGCCTGCCTGTTCAGCCGCGCGCAACCGCCGCAACTGCTGATCCTGGACGAGCCGACCAACCACCTCGACATCGCCTCGGTGGAAATGCTGGAAACCGCGCTGCGATCCTATGACGGCGCCCTGCTCTGCGTCAGCCACGACGCCGCGTTTCGCGAGGCGCTGGGCCTGACGAGCACGATCCGGCTGGGCGATCCGCCGGGCAAGGCAGCCGGCGGGGATTGACGGGGGCCGCACCTCGGCCCAGCCTTCACGCCATGAAGCGATCGGCGGCCATCCTCGCCCTTGGCCTGCTGGCCTGCGTGCCAGCGCTGGGCGGCTGCAAGCAGGCGCGCGAGGAGCCTCGACCCGCTATCGCGCTGGCGGGCCGCGTGACCGACGCGGCCGATCTCCTCACGCCGACGCAGGAAAGCCAGCTATCGCAAACTCTCGCCGCGTTCGAGGAGCGGACCCGGCACCAGATGGTCGTCGTGACGGTCAGGAGCCTGGGTGGACAGGACATTGCGGTGTTCACCCGCGATCTCGCCAATGCCTGGGGCATCGGCCGTCGCGATGACGATGACGGAATCGTCGTGCTGGTCGCCCCCGGCGAGCGCAAGGCGCGGATCGCGGTCGGCTATGGGCTGGAACAGGCCCTGCCCCATGCGTCGTGCCAGCAGATCCTGGATAACGACATGATCCCCCGCTTCCGCCAGCAGGACTATTTCGGCGGGATCGAGGCGGGAACGCACGCGTTGATCGCACGCTTTCCATGAACCCGGTCAGCCGGGACCCACGGCACTTGGGTTCACGCCCCCAGCCGCTTCCACCGGCGTGATCGCCTGGGTGCGACGACGCGTCAGCGCCTCGGGCTGGTTGCGCCTGATCCAGTCGAGCATCGATTCGCGAATCTCGCAGCGCAAGTCGAACAGCGTCGGGCCATCCTTGGCGCTCATCAGCAGGCGCACCTCGATCGAATCGTCGCTCGTATCGGTCACTTGCAGCGTCTGCGCGCGCTGGTCCCAGAGCCGGTGAGCCGTGATCTGGCGGGTATATTCGGCGCGGATCGGCGCGATGTCGGTGGCATGGTCGAGATAAAGCATCACCGTGCCGAGCAGTTGCGAGGTGGTCTTGGTCCAGTTCTGGAAGGTGTCCTCCAGAAAGCGATTGGACGGCACCACCAGCCGGCGTTCATCCCACAGGCGCACCACCACGTAGGTCGTGCGGATATCCTCGATCCGGCCCCACTCGCCATCGAGGATCACCACGTCGTCGATCGAGATCGGCTCGGTCAGCGCCATCTGGAAGCCGGCGATCAGCGCCTTGAGCGCGGGCTGCGCCGCCGCGCCGACCGCCAGCGCGGCAAGGCCGGCCGATGCCATCAGCGTCACGCCGATCTCGCGCACGCCGGGGATCGAGAACAGCATCAGCGCGATCGTCAGGAAAACGATCACGAAGGTGCCGATCCGGCTGAAGATCGCCAGCCGCGTGCGCCGCCGCCGCGCGTTGCGGTTGTCGGCCACGGTAATGTCGTTCTTCAGCACCATCGCCTCGACGAAGGCGTGCAGCACCGCGATCGCGATCCAGCCGGCCAGCAGCGGCATGACGAAGCCCGCGACGCGCTCCCACGCCAGCGCCAGCGCCGGGGTCTCGCGCGCGGCCAGCACCACGCCGAGCGCGACGAAGGCATAGCGCGAAGGCCGGACCAGCCGCTTGACAATGATGTCGTCGGTCTCGCTCCGGCTCGACCGGGCGATGCGCTGGAGCACGCGGAACAGCACGGCGTGGACGGCAAGAGCCAGCACCATGCCGACGCCCGCGGCGATCAGCGCGACGAGGAGTTGCCCGGCCCAGAACGGAAGATCGGCAGTCAGCGGCTCGATAAGGTCGATCATCGGTTCAAGGTATGCTGCGGCGCGGCAGAATCAACCGCGCGGATACCGCGTTCGTCCCGGCAAGTGCCCGGACGCCCACTTTCGCGGGATTGTGGCACCGGGCCACGCCTCCACCCGGCCTTCCGGGCAGTATGCTTGATGGGAGGTCGGGTGGGGGCGTGGGCCGGTGCCGCAACAAAATGCGCTCTTTCGCGCATTTCGCGACCAGCTCTCAGTGCGCCGCGCCCCAGCTCAGGCCCGAGCCGATCTCGACGCCGAGGGGCACGTCGAGCCGGACCGCCGGCAGCGCCGCTTCGGCCATGATGCGCTCGATCACCGGGGACGCGGCGGCGACATCGCCTTCGGGCAGTTCGAACACCAGTTCGTCGTGCACTTGCAGCAGCATCCGCACATGGCCGAGCCCGGCCTCGGCCAGCGCCGGGTCCATGCGCGCCATCGCCCGCTTGATGATATCGGCGCTGGTGCCCTGGATCGGCGCGTTGATCGCGGCGCGTTCGGAGCCCTGCCGTTCGTGCTGGGTCTTCGAATGGATGCGCGGAAACCACGTCTTGCGGCCGAACAGCGTTTCGGAATAGCCGCGCTCACGCACGGTTTCGAGCGTCGAGACGATATAGCGCTGGATGCCGGGGAAGCGATCGAAATAGCGGTCGATCATCGCCTGCGCCTCGTCTGCTTCCACCCCCAGCCGGCCCGCCAGGCCCCAGCGCGAAATGCCGTAGAGGATGGCGAAGTTGATCGTCTTGGCCCGCCCGCGCGTGTCGCGATCGACATGACCGAACATCTCCATCGCGGTGCGCGCGTGGATATCCTCGCCATTGGCGAAAGCCTGCTTCAGCGGGGGGACGTCGGCCATGTGCGCGGCCAGCCGCAGCTCGATCTGGCTATAGTCGGCCGAAAGCAGGACATGGCCCGGCTCGGCGACGAAGCAGTCGCGGATCTGGCGGCCGATCTCGGTGCGGATCGGGATGTTCTGCAGGTTGGGATCGGTGGAGGACAAGCGCCCGGTCTGCGCGCCGACCAGCGAATAGCTGGTGTGGACACGCCCGGTCAGCGGGTTGATCGCGGCCTGCAACGCCTCGGTATAGGTGGAGCGCAGCTTGGTGAGCTGGCGCCATTCGAGCACTTTGGTGGCGACTTCGGCGCCTTGCGCGGCCAGTCCTTCGAGGATGGCCTGATCGGTCGAATACTGGCCGCTCTTGCCCTTGCGTCCGCCCTTGTAGCCCAGCTTGTCGAACAGAATGTCGCCCAGCTGCTTGGGGCTGCCGATGGTGAATTCCTGCCCGGCCATGGCGTGGATCTCGCTTTCCAGCGCGGCCATCGCCTCGGCGAACTGACCGGAAAGATGCGCCAGCCGATCGCGATCGACCTTGATGCCGTTGCGCTCCATCCGCGCGACCACCGGGATCAGCGGCCGGTCGACCCTTTCATAGATGCGCGTGCCGCCTTCGTCCGGCAGGCGCGGGCGCAGCAGCGCGTGGAGCCGCCAGGTGACGTCCGCATCCTCGGCGGCATAGCGCGTCGCGCGGTCGAGCGGGACTTCGCCGAAGGGAATCGCCTTCTTGCCAGTGCCGCAGATATCCTTGAACGCCAGCGGCTTGTGCTCAAGGTGACGCTCCGACAGTTCGTCCATGCCATGGCCGCCGCCAATCCCGTCGACCGAGCGGCCGGCATCGAGGCAGAACGAGACGATCATCGTGTCGTCGACCGGCGCCACCGCGATGCCGTGGCGCGCGAGCACGTTGATGTCATACTTGATGTTCTGCCCCACCTTGAGCACGGCATCGCTTTCCAGCAGCGGCTTCAGCCGCGCCAGCGCATCGGCCAGCGGCACCTGCTCGGGCTTTTCGGCGAACATGTCCGATCCGCCGTGGCCCAGCGGGATATAGCAGGCCTGGTTGGGGCCCAACGCCAGGCTCACCCCGCACAGGTCCGCCCGCATCGCGTCGAGCGCCGAAGTCTCGGTATCGACCGCGACCAGCCGCGCGGTGAAAGCGCGCTCGATCCAGCGATCGAGCGCGTCGAGAGTCTGCACGCATTCGTACGCCTCGTAATCGAGCGCGGGCATTTCGGGCAGCGGCTGGCGAGCGGCCCCTTCGGCGGGGCCGGCACCGGCCGTCACCGGCCTGGCCGGATGCAGCCGGGTCGCCGCCGCCGGGCTGCCCGCGCCGATATCGAGGCGCTTGAGCAGGCTGGTGAAGCCGTGCCGGGCCAGGAACGCGGCCAGCGGATCGGGCGGGATCGCGCCCAGCCTGAAATCGTCGATCGGGATCGGCAGCGCGCAATCTTCCTTGAGCGTGACCAGCACTTTCGACAGCCGCGCCATGTCGGCCTGCTCGATCAGCCGTTCCTGCAGCTTGGATTTCTTCATTTCCGGCGCGGCCGCCAGCGCCGATTCGAGATCGCCATAGTCCTGGATCAGCTTCGATGCGGTCTTGGGCCCGACGCCAAACACGCCCGGCACATTGTCCACCGAATCGCCCATCAGCGCGAGCACGTCGCCCACCTTTTCGGGCGGCACGCCGAATTTCTCGATCACGTCGGGAACATGGAGGCGCTGGTTCTTCATCGTATCCAGCATGTCGATCTCGCCCTCGCCGGGGGTCTGGCCGACAAGCTGCATCAGATCCTTGTCCGACGAGACGATCGTCACGTCCCAGCCGCGCGCGGCGGCGGCGCGGGCATAGGATGCGATCAGGTCATCCGCCTCGAACCCCTCCTCCTCGATACAGGGGAGCGAGAAGGCGCGGGTGGCATCGCGAATCAGCGGGAATTGCGGCACCAGGTCTTCGGGCGGCGGCGGGCGATTGGCCTTGTAGTGCTCGTAGATCGCGTTGCGGAACGAGATCGCGCCCTTGTCGAGAATCACCGCCAGATGGGTGGGCCCGTCGGCCTTGTTGAGATCCTCGGCCAGTTTCCACAGCATCGTCGTATAGCCATAGACCGCGCCGACCGGCGTGCCTTCCGGGTCGGTCAGCGGCGGCAGGCGATGATAGGCGCGGAAGATATAGGCCGAACCATCGACCAGGTAGAGATGCTGCTTGGGCTCCATATGCCTGCCGTAGCAGTGCCCGCGCGGGCCGTCAGCCCGCAAGTGAGGCGCGCGCGGTGCGCCTCGCGGCGGCGCACAGAAGGAAAAATGTCATCGATGGCGGGGTCGGACATATCTTTGCCACAGTTTGGCTCTAATTGCTTCCCAGAAGCCCGGATTTTGGCTTTATTGGCCTTGCAGTGCGACAAGCGCTTGCATCAATGCGACAAGGCGACTATTTCCTGCGGCGAAGTCTATCCAGGAGGTAGGCTTTTGGTCCGGCTTGTGCCGTACCTGGTTAAACGCTGTTCAAGGATTGCCAAAACATGCGCAAGATCGTTCTCGCCGCCGCCGTCGCCGTTGGTGCACTGTCGCTCGGCGCTTGCTCGAAGGCCGACGATTCGGCCGAAATCACCGACGCTGCCTCGGACGCGGTTGACGCCGCCACCGACGCCGCCGCCGATGCTTCGGAAGCCGCTGGCGATGCCGCCGATGCCGCCAAGGCCGCCGGCGCGGAAGCCGCCGACGCCGCTGCCGGCGCCGCGAGCGATGCCGCCGACGCTGCTGGCGACGCTGCCGACGCCGCCAAGAGCGCCGCGAAGGAAGCCGAAGCTGCCCTCAAGCAGTAATTCGCAGCTTCAGCACAAGAATTCAGAAAGGGCGCGTCCGGGCAACCGGCGCGCCCTTTTCGTTGGGCGGGCCGGGTTTCGCGCCGCCCGAACCGATGGGCGACGGCAAACAGCGCCTCAGCGCGAGGCGGTGCGGCGCAGGCTCGATCCCTCGACCTGATAGCCATCGTAGATGGCGCGGGCGATGCTGGCGATGCGCGCTTCGCGATTGACCCGCGTGCCTTGCCCGGTGACGTAGATCGCCACGGCATAGGCATGGCCATCGGGCGTCTCGATGATGCCGACATCGCTGGAGGTGTTGTAGAGCGAGCCCGTCTTGTGCGCGACTTGCGCGGTTTCGGGCAGCATCGCCGGGATGCGGCGCTTGCCGGTGACGCAGCGGCTCATCGCCCCCATCAGCACCGAACGGCTCTGCGGGCTCAGCCACTTGCCCTGGTAGATGCCGGTGAGCAGCTGGACCATGGCGTAAGGCGTCGCGCTGTCGCGCGTATCGACCACCGAAGCGGGATCAATCGCGCCGTCATCGCGCACCAGGGTGGCGATGTCGCGGTCGATCTGCCAATCGGAAATGCCGGCGCGGCGCACCCATTCGTTCACCGCGCGCGGCCCGCCGACCACCTTGAGCAAGGCATCGGTGGCGTAGTTGTTGCTGCGCGTCAGCATCAGTTCGATCAGGTCGGTCGCGCTCAGGTACTGGCCTTCACGCACCGGGGCGACCGCCGTCGAGAACGGGGCGGACTTGACCGGGATCATCAGCGGGAATTCGCTGGTCAGGCTCCAGCGGCCCTTGTCGACGCCTTCGAGGAATGTCGCGGCGATGGCGATCTTGCTGGTGCTGGCCATGGGGAAACGCTGGTCGCCCAGCACGTCGATCGAGCGGCCGCTGGCCAGATCGACCGCGGCCACGCCGATGCGTCCTTTCGAGGCTTCCGCCAGGCTCGCCAGCCGCGCCTCGAACGGCGAGGCATAGACTCGCGGTCCGCGCGTATCGGTGCCGAACGTCTGGTCGAACGCGCTTTCGAAATTGGCCGCGCTATCCGCGAGGGCGGGCGCCATCGGCATGAGCGTGGCCGCGCCGGCCGCCGCGAGGCCGAAGATACGATTCCAGACGTGCCATTTGCCTGCGAGTGCCATGCAGGTACCACCCTAATTTAATCCACCTTGAGCAATGCTTAACCGCGCCGCGCGTCCTGACCAGTCCCGGCTCGACGAAACGGCGCTGAATTGCGGCGATTGCCACAGGCGGGACACAATTTCATCCAGGGAAATATCCTACGGGGCACTCCTTAACCAAACCATAGCGGACGAGGCGGCGCGCCCGGCCTTCCGTGAGCCGCGTGGGGCGCGAAACAGGCGATCCTGTCGGAAGCGCGATCGAGCGAGCGCGCGCGGTTCGCGCGGCGCCATGGATGCTGAAACAGGTTCGGCATGATGAGGTGGAACGACGGCCAGGCGGCTCATCGGGAGGTTTTGCTTACTACGCTCACCAACCATACGGGTGCCGATGGGAAGAGCGCGGTATCGCTTGCAAGCAAAATGGCGAGTGCAGACGGGAGCCAGATCCTCCCCTGGTAGGGGAGGTGGCAGCGCGTATGTTCCCGCTGGCGTTGATACCCCTCCACCACCGCTGCGCGGCGGTTCCCCGCCCCCTGCCGGGGGAGGATACTGCGGCCCGCGTGGCCGGGCTAGCCAGCGACAGATCGCCAAAGGAAAAGGGCCGGAGGAATGCTCCCCCGGCCCCTGATTTTCCCTGCGTGGACGAGGACTTAGAAGCCCATGTCGCCCATGCCACCCATCCCGCCGGGCATGGCCGGCATGGCGGGCTTGTCGTCGGGCTTCTCGCTGATCGCCGCTTCGGTGGTGATCAGCAGGCCGGCGACCGAAGCCGCGTCCTGCAGCGCCGTGCGCACAACCTTGGTCGGGTCGATGACACCGGCCGCGACGAGGTTCTCGTACACGTCGGTGGCGGCGTTGAAGCCCATCGTCTCGTCGTTCTCGCGCAGCAGGTTGCCCGAGACCACCGCGCCGTCATGGCCCGCGTTCTGAGCGATCTGGCGCACCGGGGCCTGGATCGCCTTGCGGACGATGTCGATGCCACGGGTCTGGTCGTCGTTGGCACCCTTGAAGCCTTCCAGCACCTTGGTGGCATAGAGCAGCGCGGTGCCGCCGCCGGGGACGATGCCTTCCTCGACCGCGGCGCGAGTCGCATGCAGCGCGTCGTCGACGCGATCCTTGCGCTCCTTGACTTCGACTTCCGAAGCGCCGCCGACCTTGATGACCGCAACGCCGCCAGCCAGCTTGGCCAAACGTTCCTGCAGCTTCTCGCGGTCATAGTCCGAAGTGGTGACTTCGATCTGCGAACGGATCTGCTCGACCCGCGCCTTGATATCCTCGGCCGAACCCGCGCCATCGACGATGGTGGTGTTGTCCTTGTCGATGGTGACGCGCTTGGCCTGGCCGAGCATCCCGATGGTGACGTTCTCGAGCTTGATGCCGAGGTCTTCCGAGATCATCTCGCCAGCGGTCAGCGTGGCGATGTCGCCCAGCATGGCCTTGCGGCGATCGCCGAAGCCCGGCGCCTTGACGGCCGCGACCTTCAGGCCGCCGCGCAGCTTGTTGACGACGAGCGTGGCCAGAGCCTCACCCTCGATATCCTCGGCGATGATGAGGAGCGGACGGCCCGACTGCACCACGGCCTCAAGGATCGGCAGCATCGACTGCAGGTTCGAGAGCTTCTTTTCGTGGATCAGGATGTAGGGGCTGTCGAGCTCGACCGTCATCTTGTCAGGATTGGTGACGAAGTAGGGCGAGAGATAACCGCGATCGAACTGCATGCCCTCGACCACGTCGAGTTCGAATTCGAGGCCCTTGGCCTCCTCGACGGTGATGACGCCTTCCTTGCCGACCTTTTCCATGGCCTCGGCGATCTTCTCGCCGACTTCACGGTCACCATTGGCCGAGATGATGCCGACCTGGGCGATTTCCTGCGAACCCGAAACCGGCTTCGAGCGCGCCTTGAGATCCTCGACCACCTTGGTCACGGCCAGATCGATGCCGCGCTTCAGGTCCATCGGGTTCATGCCGGCGGCGACCGAGGTCATGCCTTCGCGCACGATGGCCTGGGCCAGCACGGTGGCGGTGGTGGTGCCGTCACCGGCCAGGTCGTTGGTCTTCGAGGCCACTTCGCGCAGCATCTGCGCACCCATGTTCTCGAACTTGTCCTTGAGCTCGATCTCCTTGGCGACGGTGACGCCGTCCTTGGTGATGCGCGGGGCGCCGAAGCTCTTGTCGATCACGACGTTGCGGCCCTTGGGGCCGAGCGTGACCTTCACCGCGTTGGCCAGCGTATCGACACCGGCGAGAATGCGCTCACGCGCGTCGCGCGAAAAGCGTACGTCCTTGGCTGCCATTGGTAATTCCTCTCAGATAACGGGGTTGGTGAAAACGACCAGGCTCAGGCGATGACGCCGAGGATGTCGCTTTCCTTCATAATGAGCAGGTCTTCGCCATCGACCTTGACTTCAGTGCCGGACCACTTGCCGAACAGCACGCGATCACCCACCTTCACGTCGAGCGGCGTCACCTTGCCGTCGTCGGCGCGGGCGCCATTGCCGGCAGCGACGATTTCACCCTCGGCGGGCTTTTCCTTGGCGCTGTCGGGGATAATGATGCCGCCGGCCGTCTTCTCTTCGGCTTCGACGCGGCGCACGAGAACACGATCGTGCAGCGGACGGAAACTCATGGGATACTCCCTCATCCAATGAACATAACTGCTTTGGCACTCCCTGCATGAGAGTGCCAGCGAGCCGCCATATGGTTCGCCCTTGAGGGGTCGTCAAGCGCTGTTAAGGGAAAAAACCGCCAGCCGGCTCAGGATCGGGACGCTCCGAAACGGACCTGCGGGGCCGGCAGCAGACCGAACCGCTCCCGCCAGTGCCAGCGCAGCAGCAGCAGCACCGCCGCGACCGAAAGCCCCACGGCCAGCCCGATCCACACGCCCACGCCCGCCAGCGGCGTGACAAGGCCGAGCGCGGCGGCGGTGGCGAAACCCGCCAGCCAGTAGCTGACCACGGCGATGACCATCGGCACGCGCGTATCCTGCACGCCGCGCAGCACGCCGGCGGCCACCGCCTGCGTGCCGTCCACCAGCTGGAACGCGGCGGCCACCGCCAGGTACTGGAGCGCGAAGCCCATCATCACCGCGTTGGTCGCCGCGTGCACATCGACATAGGCGGACAGGATCAGCCGGGGCCACAGCACCATGGCGCTGGCCGAAACGCAGGCGAAGGCGAAGCCGAAAACCAGCGCGGCCCAGCCGGCCCGGCCGATCGCGCCGCCATCGCCCGCGCCATAGTGATAGCCCACGCGGATCGTCGCGGCCTGGCCGATGCCGAACGGCACCTGGAAGAACAGCGCGGCCACCTGCAACGCGATAGTATGCGCGGCAAGCTGCGCCTCGCCGATCAGGCCCATGAGGAACGCGGCGCCGCTGAACAGCCCACCCTCGGCGATCAGCGTCAGCGCTATCGGCAGGCCGATGCCCAGGATCTGGCGCAGGCGCGACCATTCGGGCCGCCACCAGCGCCCGAAGATGCGGTAGCGCCGCAAGCGCCGGTCGGCCCCGATCGCCAGCACATAGGCCGCGACCATCGAGCAGGTGGTGATCAGGCTAGAAATCGCCGATCCGGCAAGGCCCAGCGCCGGCGCGCCGAGATTGCCGAAGACGAAGGCGTAATTGCCCGTGGCATTGACCAGGATCGCCATGGCGGTGATCGCGGTGGCGAAGACCGGCCGGCCCAGCGCAGACACGAACGTGCGCAGGACATTGGCGACGATCATCGGAATCAGGCTGAGCGAAAGCACCGCCAGGAAGCCCCCGGCCAGCCGGGCAAGATCCGCCTCCTGCCCGGTCGCCAGCATGATCGGCTCGCCGAACAGGCACAGGCCGATGCCCGCGCCGCCCAGCAGCACCGCCAGCCACAGCGCCATGCGCACCGACCGGCGCACCTCGCGCACCGCATTCCACCGCCGCCCCACTTCGGCCGCGATCAGCGGGGCGACCGCGCCGGTGATGCCGTTGCAGCCCATGATCAGCAGCGCGAACAGCGCGACCGCCAGGCTGGCGGCGGCCAGCGCGTGCTGCCCCAGCCGCGCGACGAACATCACGTCCACCGCGAAGACCGCCATCTGCAGGATATTGGCAAGCGCCAGCGGCGCCGCCAGCCGGGCGGTCTCGCCGAGTTCGGCGCGGAAGGTCAGGGTCGGACGATGGGCCATGTCGCCGGCGGCGGTATGCGCTCGCCGCGCGGAGCGAAAGCCCTTTTGATTCCGCCCGCTTCCGCCGTCCCGGCGATTTGCCGCCGTCACGCGCCCGGCACATGCCGGCTTGACCCGCGCCGCGCGTTGCATATCGCTGGCGCCGATCAAGGAGAGCTTCATGACCGTCAGCCGATTCCTCGCCGCCGCCACCCCGCTTGCCTTGCTGTGCGCCTGCAGCGGCAATGCCGGCGAGAGCCCGGCGGCGGCCGCCAGCGAAAGCGCCGATCCCGTCCCCGGCCCCGCGCCCGCGGCCGGCGAAGCGACGGCGGCACCGTCGCAAGCCGCCGGCCCGCCGGCCGCGTTCTTCCAGTGCGCCTCGTGCCACTCGGTCGAGCCCGGCCGCAACGGCATCGGCCCGACGCTGTTCGGCATCGTCGGCAGCAAGGCGGGCGAAGTGCCCGGCTATGCCTTCAGCGAACCGCTCGCCAGGTCCGGCATCGTCTGGGACCGCGCGACGCTCGACCAGTGGCTGCAAGGGCCGATGAAGATGGTGCCCGGCACCAAGATGGTGATCTCGGTGCCCAATCCCGAAGCGCGCAAGGCGGTGATCGACTATCTTGAGACGCTGAAATGACCGATGCCCAGGTTCGCGCGCTCGCCGTGATCGAGCAGCGCCTGGCCGCCTGCACGCAGGCCGGCGACGCGCGCAAGGCCGATGCCTATGCCGAATGCTTCACCGAAGACGGCGTGCTCCAGCTCGACGCGGCGATCGCCGGGCGCGAGGCGATCCGCGCCTGGATGCGGGGGCCATCGGTGATCCCCCAGCCGGGCGGCGGCGTGCCCGGCTTCATCAGCCATCACCTTACCACCTGCCGCGTCGAATTCACGGGCGAGGACAGCGCGAGCGCGCGCACCTACTGGCTGGTGACAAGCGCGGCCGGGCTCGATCACAACGGCTATTACGTCGATGCCCTGCGCCGGGTGGGCGATGCATGGCTGATCGCGCATCGCCGCCCCCGAACCTTGTGGATCAGCACGGCAAGCGTGCTCCGCCGCTGAAGCGCGGCTATGCCGTGCGCGCGAGCGTGGCGTTGTAATAGCGCGGATCGCCCGTCACTTCCGCGCCCAGCCAATCGGGCATGGCGAATGCCTGGTCCGGGCTGGCCAGCTCGATCTCGGCCAGGCACAGGCCCTGGTGCGTGCCTGCGAACACGTCGATCTCCCAGCGCAGGCCCGCGTCCGCCGGGATGGTGAAGCGCCGCTTTTCCAGGCAGCCGCCCGTGCGCAGGGCGATCAGTTCCTCCGCGTCGGCCAGCGGGATGGGATATTCGAATTCGGCGCGCGAAAGGCCCGGCGCGGCGGACTTGATCGTTAGCACCGCCCGCGCGCCATCGCAGATGCGCACGCGGATCTCGGCGGGGCCGCCGCTGGCGAGATAGGCCTGGCGGATGCGCTGGCCTTCGCCCGCCGCGCGCCGCCATGCATCCCCGGCGACGAGAAACTTGCGCTCGATCTCGCGGGCCATGGCTCAGGCCGCCTCGGCGGGGGCCCTGGCGGCGGACCGCCAGACCTTCCACAGCGCGCCGAAATGATCGCCAAGCTGCTCGGGCGACTGGGCGAGCAGGCGGCCGGCCAGAGGCCACGCCTTCGCCTCAAGCTCGGCTTGCCGCCGGCGCGCCAGGCCGATCGCGGCCACAACATCGCCGGGGCGGCCATAAGCCAGCGGGTCCGTGTCCAGCCTGTGCGCGAACACCGACAAGTCGTGGTGATCGCCCAGCAGTTCCGAAAGCGATAGCGCCGCATCCTGGCGCACCACCAGCATCGGCCGCCACAGCCCTTCCAGCAGCAGGCAGTGGCTCCAGTGGTATTTCACATGCTTGCGCAATTCGTGAAACGCCTCGTCATGCGGGTTCGCGCGCGCGGCGGCGGCGGCCTTGCGGGCCTGGCGATAGGTCTTTTCCAGCCCGCCCGACACCGCCGCCCAGCCATCATCGTCCAGCCGCCAGGCCGCCGCCCGCTCACGCGCCTCCAGCAGCCGCGCCCGCACTTGCGGCAAGGCCCGCTCCGAGCCATCATCCGCCAGCTCGCCCTTGCGTTGCAAGGTGAACCGGCGCCGGATCGAGCCGAGCGCCCGGCGATCGACCTCCGCGTGGAAATGCTCCACCAGCGCGTCATAGGTATCCTGCATCACCCTGGCGTCGCGCGCGGCCGAAATCAGCCCGGCGATATCGCGGAAAGCCGCGTTTTCGCGAGCGTAGCCGGGAAAGGAGGGGCGCACCAGACGCACCAGCCCCCGCAACTTCTTGCAGCGCTTGCGCACATCGTGAACCACATCGCCATCATCCTGCCCGTCGACCGCCGCCAGCGCCGCATCGATCTGCTCGCACGCGATGCGGCGCACGGCCGATTGCACGGTGCCGTCCTTGCCCTTGACCCGAAATGCCATGCGCCGGTCCTAGCTGCCCCAACGGCCGTGGCCAGCATCATGGCACGGATGTCATTAAAGTGTAATATTTGTCGGAGGAGGATACCGCAGCCCGCGTGACCGGGCTTGCAATCGCCACGAAAAAGGGGCGGCCCCAACGTGGGACCGCCCCCTCATTCTGCGCGGGGATGCGCGTCAGGTCTTCTGGCCAGACATGGCCCGTACCGAGCCAGAAGCTTCAACTTTGGCGGGGATCGCGGCCCCGCCGGGATTTGCCGCGTCGCAACCGTCCGATGCCGCCTGGGTCATCTTCGGCGCCGCGCCCGAGCCATCGGAATTGTAGGACACGGTGCGCGTGCAGCCGCTAGCGTCGGTAGTGGTCGAAACGTAGCTGAAATGCGCGCCCTGGGGCAAGTTGCCGGCCATGACGAGGCCCGGCGCGGCGGCACCGCCAGCCGCGGCCTGCTGGAGCATCGCCTGCGCCTGCTGGTCCATCATCGCGGCAAACTGCTGCATCCGGGCGAAAGCGGCGGGCATCGGCATGAACAGCGGATCGAAATCGGCCAGCGTCATCGCGTCGGCCGGCAGCACCGCGACTTTCGGGGCGATATCGCCGGTGTAACGGACTTGCGCCACCGCGCCGTCGGGCAAGGCGACCTGCGTGGTGTGGCAGCCGGCGGTGGCTGCCTGGGCAACGCCAGCGCCGAGCAGCGCCACGCCAGCGGCGGCCAGCAGATACCTGGAGGAATTTCGCATTGGGGTAACTCCCGTGACTCGGCCCTTTGCAAGTCGAAGGTTACTCCCCGAAGCTGAACCGGAGATTACAGGACGGGGAAAGTTGCCCCTCGCGGCCGTCTCCACCCGGAACGAAAAAAGGGCGGCCCCGCAGGACCGCCCCTTTCCCGTGTTCGTCCGGCAAGAACCGGAAAGAAGATTACTTGAGCTCGACGGTGCCGCCGGCTTCCTCGATCTTCTTCTTGATCTCTTCGGCTTCCGCCTTGTTGATGCCTTCCTTGACGGCCTTCGGGGCACCTTCGACGAGAGCCTTGGCTTCGGCGAGGCCCAGGCCGGTGATGGCGCGGACTTCCTTGATGACCTGGATCTTCTTGCCGCCGTCACCCGTCAGGATGACGTCGAATTCGGTCTTCTCTTCCACCGCGGCGGCGGCTTCGGCCGGGGCGGCGGCCACGGCGACGGCAGCGGCGGCGGAAACGCCCCACGCTTCTTCCAGCGCCTTGGCAAGGTCGGCCGCCTCAAGGACGGTCAGCTGCGACAGTTCTTCAACAAGCTTGGCGATATCGGCCATGATACTTCACTCCTGATCTGTGGTCCCCGCGTCCGCGAACCGGATCGCCGGGGATAAATCGTTTCGAAACGTCTTGGGCTTGCGCTTACGCGGCATCCTTTTCGGCATAGGCGGCAAAGACGCGCGCCAGCTTGGCCGCCGGAGCGGTCGAAAGCTGGGCGATCTTGGTCGCCGGAGCCTGGACGAGGCCGATGAGCTTGGCGCGCAGTTCGTCAAGCGAGGGCATCGAGGCGAGCGCCTTGACACCTTCCGCGTTCAGCACCTGCGTGCCCATCGCGCCGCCGACGATCTCGATCTTGTCGGTCGTCTTGGCGAAGTCGACGACAGCCTTGGCAGCGGCGACGGGGTCGACCGAAGTCGCGATGGCCGTCGGGCCGGTCAGGAAGTCGCCGATACCGGCATAGTCGGTATCCACGATGGCAAGCTTGGCAAGACGGTTCTTCGCAACCTTGTAGGTCGCGCCCGCATCCCGCATCTTCGTGCGCAGGACGGTGGACTGGGCCACCGACATGCCGAGGTTGCGGGTGATGACCACCGCGCCCGCCTCGTTGAAAGTTGCGTTGAGCTGGGCGACCGATTCGGCTTTCTGCGAACGATCCATGCCTTACTCCTTCACATGTGACCGCCGGAGTGCCCAAGGCGCCCCGGACGGCCGGCTACGTTGTCCCATGCCGCGATCACGGCACGGGGCGAGTCCGTCGAAGGGGAAGGAGCCGCGTTCAAGAAACGCGAAAAAGGCACCGCGCAGTTGGGAATGCGTGGGCCGTTGGAATTCCTGTTCCCCGTCTAGGCCGGAAATTAAGCCCCGGCAGATCCCTGGGCACCGACTGTCTCGGACGGATGATCGGCAAGGCGAGCCCTGCCGGTCGGGGCGGGCCAATGGCCGAAACCGGCCGAAGAGTCAAGCGCTCTGGCAGCGTACGTGGCCGCGCACCGGCACCGCCAGCGCGCAGAGCAGGGCCATGGCCGGCAGCGCCGCCTGGCCCAGCCAGGTTCCGGCCGCGAGCACGGCGACCGCGAAAGGCAGCAGCACGTGGCGCCCCGTCCCGATCAGCACCGCGCGATCGCGCACCAGCCAGATCCCGCCGAGATAGGCGGCCAGCGGCACCGCCACCGCCAGATTGCCCAGTTGCTGGCTTGCCGCCGCATGGCCGCGCAGGACATCGACCAGCACGAGGAAGCCCGCACCCACCGCCGCGCCGGCGGCATAGATCACCGAATGCAGGTAGCCCCAGCGGATGGCGCTGCCCAGATCGTCGCTTTCCAACGGCCCTTCCTGCGAGAAATAGAGCCACCACATCGCGAAAGTGATGGTCAGCGCCGAAACCGCCAGCAGCACCAGCCGGGGGAGATCGCCATGCCCCTCGCCGCCCAGCTCGAACGCGGTCGCGCCCGAAAGCAGCACTTCGCCCAGCACGATGATGATGAACAGGCCGTGGCGCTCGATCATGTGCTCGCGGTGCCAGGGGGTGATGCCCTGGCGCTCGGCCACGGCGGGGACCGAAAGCTCCAGCGCCACGCCGATCAGGAACAGCGCGACGACCGCGCCCTGCCCCTCCGGGCGCAGCAGCAGCAAGGCCACGGTCCAGTAGACCTGCGCCAGCGCGATGCCAGCCGCATAGGCCATCGCGGTCTTGCGGTGGGGCGGATCGCTCCTGGCGGTGATCAGCCAGAAGGCCACCATGCCGATGCGCATGACGATATAGCCGATGATCACCAGCGACAGGTCGATCCCTTCGAACATCGCCGGGATGCCGGCGGCCAGCACCAGCGCGCCGCCCATGATCCAGCAGGTGATCAGGCGATAGACCGGCCCGTCGTTGTCATAGGCCGAGGCGAACCAGGTGAAGTTCACCCAGGCCCACCAGGTGGCGAAGAAGGCCAGCGCGAACGTCAGGACGCCCTGGCCCGCGTGGTTGCCGGCAACGGCATGGTGCAGCCCGGCGGCGGCCGAGGCGATGGCGATGACGATGACCAGATCGAACAGCAGCTCCAGCGGGGTGGAGGCGCGGTGCTCCTCATGCGGATCGCGCGTGCGCGGCGACAACTACGATGGCCGGTTGAGCGGCGACTATGATGGCCGGTAGGATCGGTTGT
>NZ_JARESE010000005.1 GCF_029076845.1 Novosphingobium album (ex Liu et al. 2023) | reverse complement strand
CGAGCGAGAAGCTGGGGTAGCCTAAATGAGCCTATCTCGGTGTCCACCAAACCGGCAGCAGGCCAGGAAGCGCCTGCCACGTATCAACCAAGCTTGGCAGATATGGTGATTTCTGAAACCGCTGGATGACATCGAACTCACGGCGGGCGCGTCGCGCGGTTAGTGCTGGAGCCTCGCCGGGGGGCGCCGCCGATAGATCGTAGGTATGAAGAAGAACACGATCGCCCGTCCAGGGATCGCGCGCGGTGAAAATGCGCTGAAAGCGATCCTGTTCGTCGGTCAGGAGACGGAGCTCATCGAAGCGCCCCAATCGCTTGAGCCGAGCGGCATCGGCGAGATTATATCGGACCGCCAAAGCATTCGCGAGCTTGTTACCATCTACCGACCCCGGCGCCCCGGGACCGGCGACAAGGTCGGGAACGTCCTTTAGCCCATAGGCGAGAACGCCCATTGCGTGCCGTGGTAGCTGGCCGTTACGCTTAAGCGATCCGGTTTCGCGCGTGAACAAAAATGCCGCAGGGACAAATCCGAGGCGCGGATCGACGGAACGAAGCTTTCCCGCGATCCGCTTTGATTTCGCTACAATCAGCTCGGCCGCAGGATCCGACAGGTCTCCCTGTCGCAGCGCGGCAGCGTCCCAGTGCTTGACCTCGACGACTACGGCACCGCCCGGGCCAATGATCACAATGTCAATTTCGTCGGCCTGACCACGCGGATTTGGATGCGTGAGGTTGGTCAAGACGAAGGCAGTGTTCTGCCCTTCGGTACGACGAAGTTCTTGGTCGATAGCGTTGAAGGCCCTGAGTTCGCTCGCATTGGCAAACGGACCGCAAGGTACATGTACAACGCGCAAGCCAATTCCCCCCGATTTTAATACTACTTAGCTCCAAACGTACCCGGCGCAACAGCATCGATTGGCAGAGATGCCGTCGTGGATGACAGCGGCTCCGTGCCCTCGCTGAGAATGGCCAGATATCGACGATAGCCGAAAACCCGTCCTCGCTTCTTGCCAGTGATTTCATCGACCACGCCGAGGCGTTCAAGGTCTGCCAGCACCGCATTGACCGTTGGCGCCGAGAGCCCCGTCCGTTCGACAAGTTGGTTTGCGGTGAGAAACGGGTTCTGCTGAAAAAGGTCATGAACCCGAAGCGCTGAACCAGCACGGTCGCTCTCCACCGTAATGCGTTCGCGATCGTCCTTGAAAAGATCGACTATGCGGGTGGCGGCATCAAAAGCTTGGTTGGCAGTGTCGGCGACGCCGGCAAGGAAGAAGTCCAACCAAGCCTCCCATGCGCCATGCTCGCGCACCTCTTGAAGCAGCCGATAATACTCGGTCCGGTGGGTTTTCAGATACAGGCTGAGGTAGAGCAGTGGCTTGCGCAGTACGCCGTTGACGCAGAGATACAGCGTCACCAGCAGACGGCCGATGCGGCCATTGCCATCGAGGAACGGGTGAATCGTCTCGAACTGGACGTGGAGGAGACCTGCCTTGATCAGTGCTGGCAGCCGGGACTCACTCTCGTGCATGAAGCGTTCGAGCTCGTCCAAGCAACCATCCAGCTCGGTGATCGGTGGCGGGACAAACAGGGCGTTGCCCGGCCGCGTGCCGCCGATCCAATTCTGCGAACGGCGGAATTCGCCGGGGCTCTTGGTGCCGCCGCGGCCGCTTTGCAGCAGCCGTTCGTGCATCTCTCGGATAAGACGAAGCGACAGTGGCAGTTCTTCCAGCCGTTCGAGACCGTACATCATGGCGTCGACGTAGTTCGAAACCTCGCGGATATCGTCAATCGGCTGTCCGGCCTGCGCCTCGGTTTCGAAGCGGAGCAGGTCCGACAAGGTCGATTGCGTGCCCTCGATCTGGGAGGACAGCACCGCTTCCTTTCGCACGTACATGTAGAGAAAGAGTTCCTGGCGTGGCAGGAGCATGGTGATGCCGTCGAGGCGCCCCAATGCGCGCTCGGCCAGGCTGAGACGGTCGAGCAGGCCCAGCACGTCGATGGGTGGCGCTGGTGGAAGCGGCGGTGGTACGAAGGCCCGGACAACCTCGCCCGCAACGGGGGTCTCGACGAGGCGGCCCAGCCGCGGATTGGATTCGGGATCAACCATGCGGACCCAATATGCGGAGAGTCTCTTATTTAAGCAACTGGCTCTTGGCTTAATTAGCAAACAGGCTAAGGTAAGCGGGCTTAAATAAGGGAGAAGACCGGGTGAAACGCTGGCGTGTTCGATATCTACGAGGCTGCGCTCGTGCGTGAGGCGGCACCATCGGCGTGCCCATGCGCGCGGTCAAGGCTTGCCAAGCGCCTGGTCTCTCGCGAGAATCGCCGCCGTGCGTTCTGATGTCGATCATCTGCCCTCGGTCCAACAAGGCGAACTGGATCGGGCGAAGCAATTGCTGATGGGCGAGTTCGCCGAGGCAACGGCGCGCGCCAACCAACCTTGGAAGAAGAACGGGCGGATCCTCAAGGTCATCCTGTTCGGCAGCTATGCGCGGGACGATTGGGTCGACGAACCCGAGAATGGCTACCAGTCCGACTATGACCTGCTGATCATCGTCAGCCATCCCGATCTCACCGACATTGCCGACTATTGGTACGTCGCCGAGGACAAGATCCTGCGGGATACGGCGATCGCGCGGCCGGTGAACATCATCGTCCATACCCTGCAGGAGGTGAACCAGGCGCTGAACCGCGGCGAGTATTTCTGGGTCGATATCGCCCGTGACGGGATCATTCTCTACGAATTGCCCGGGAGCGCACTTGCCACGCCGCAACCGCTGACAGCCGCCGATGCATACGAAATGGCACATGCCTATTTCTCGGACTGGCTTGCGAAAGTGAATGACGCGATAGAGATCGCTGAATTCTGCATCGAAAAGGGCAAGCGGAAGGACGCGGCATTCACGCTGCATCAGGCGACGGAACGGGCCTACATCTGCTTTCTGCTCGTCCGCACGCTCTATTTTCCGCGCTCGCACAACATCAAATTCCTACGGTCGCTGGCCGAGGACAGCGAGCCGCGGCTGATTCAGGCGTGGCCGCGCGCGACCCGAATTGACCGCCGTCGCTTCGAACTTCTGAAGCGCGCGTATGTGGAGGCGCGCTATTCGGCCAGCTACGAGATCGGTAATGACGATCTGGACGCCCTATCGCAGTCGGTCCGTTCGCTACGCGACATCGTCGAGGTAATATCTCGCGAGCGCATCGAAACGCTCAGGAGCGACGCGGGCCTCTAGGCGCTGCCATTTGCCGAGGGCTGTCTCGGAATAGCTTTGACAGCATCGGTGCGGAACGGCGGGAGAGCATCACAAGCGTCCAGATCGATTTGTATAGAGCGTTGACGGTGTCATGCGCGACGCTGAATGGAAATCGATCTCGTGATTGACCGACGTGGCAGCGGGATCAAACTGACATCATTCGCGCTTCAGGAAGGTCGGACGGCGCCTGCCCGATAGCTTCCGGTTCCCCCTCTCGGCCAAAGCCGGCCGACGCGAGCCCATCTGCACCCATCAGCGCTGTTCCGTTTTCGTTGTCCGTCACCGAGTCTGAATCCGCCCGAGCCGATCCTGTCCGGCGGGCGGGAGCCCCGACGTGACACCCACCAAATTGCTCATCGGCCAGATCCTTGTCGTCTTCGGACTCGTGATCGCGGGGGTATGGGCCGCGACGCAATGGGCGGCGGCGATGCTAGCCTACCAGCCCGAACTAGGGCTGCCCTGGTTCCGGCTCGGCACAGTGCCGGTCTATCATCCCTGGGCGCTGTTTGGCTGGTGGTATCACTATGATGCCTATGCCCCAATCGTCTTCGACAAGGCGGGCATGCTCGCCGGCGCCAGCGGCTTTGTCGGCTGCGCGGCGGCGATCTTCGGCTCGCTGTGGCGCGCGCGCCAGTCGAGCAACGTCACCACCTACGGATCGGCGCGCTGGGCAAGCCCCCGGGAGATCGAGCGCGCCGGGCTGCATCGCGACGCCGGCGTCATGCTCGGCACGCTCGCTGGCCGCTATCTCCGCCATGACGGCCCAGAGCACATCATGGCGTTCGCACCAACGCGATCGGGCAAGGGCGTGGGCCTTGTCGTCCCGACCTTGCTGTCCTGGACCGGTTCAACCGTCGTCCATGACATCAAGGGTGAGAACTGGACGCTGACCGCCGGCTGGCGCGCGCGGTTCTCGCACTGCCTGCTGTTCAATCCGACTGACGCCGCGTCGGCGCATTATAATCCGCTGCTTGAGGTCCGGCGTGGCATCAACGAGGTGCGCGACGTCCAGAACATCGCCGATATCCTGGTCGATCCTGAAGGCGCGCTCGAACGCCGTAATCACTGGGAGAAGACCAGCCATTCGCTGCTGGTGGGTGCGATCCTCCACGTCCTATATGCCGAGGAGGAGAAGACGCTCGCGCGGGTTGCGACCTTCCTGTCCGATCCGCAGCGCAGCTTTGTCGCCACGCTGCGCCGGATGATGACCACCAATCATCTCGGCGACGACAAGAACCCCAGGGTCCATCCCGTCGTCGCGTCCGCTGCGCGCGAGCTACTCAACAAGAGCGAAAATGAACGCTCCGGCGTGCTGTCGACCGCGATGTCCTTCCTCGGCCTCTATCGCGATCCGACCGTCGCGGAGGTCACCTCGCGCTGCGACTGGCGGATCGCCGACCTGATCGAGGCCGAACGGCCAATCTCGCTCTATCTCGTCATCCCGCCATCGGACATCAGCCGCACCAAGCCGCTGATCCGCCTCGTGCTCAACCAGATCGGCCGCCGCCTCACCGAGCGGCTCGACCAGCCCGGAACCTCTGCCCGCCGGCACCAGCTCCTGATGATGCTCGACGAGTTTCCGGCGCTGGGCCGTCTCGATTTCTTCGAGACCAGCCTCGCCTTCATGGCCGGCTACGGCATCCGCGCCTTCCTGATCGCGCAGAGCCTCAACCAGATCGAAAAGGCGTATGGCGACCACAACGCCATTCTCGACAATTGCCATGTCCGGGTTGCCTTCGCGACCAATGACGAGCGGACCGCGAAGCGCATTTCCGACGCGCTCGGCACCGCGACCGAGCAGCGCGCCATGCGCAACTATGCCGGCCACCGGCTCGCGCCCTGGCTCGCCCACGTCATGGTCAGCCGCCAGGAGACCGCTCGCCAGCTCCTGACGCCGGGCGAGGTCATGCAGCTTTCGCCCGACGAGGAGCTTGTGCTCATCTCCGGGCTCGCGCCGATCCGCGCGCGCAAGCTGCGCTATTTTCGCGATCGCAACTTCGCCACGCGCGTGGCTGCCGCACCCAAACTGGCGTCGGGCCAGTACGCCGATCGGCCGAAGTCGCGCGCCGACGACTGGTCCAACCAGGTACGCAGCACCGACGACCGCCTACACCAGACGGAGGACGCCGCAGGCGGCGAGGATGATGGCGGCATGCAGCAGCAGCGCCATCCCGGCCTTCCCGAACAGGTTTCCAAGGCAACCGACTCTGCTGAAACGCGCGATCCCCAGATCGTGCCCGATGACGACGATGTCGCCGCCGACAAGCGCGCCATGGACCAGGCGCAAGGGCAGAACGCCGTCGTCCGGGGGCATGCCATCAACGAGGGCGCGAAGCGCGACCTCATACCGGATTTCTGAGGTCGCGATGAAGATCCGCCAGAACCTCTATATCGACCGCGAACTCAGCGATGCGCTGGAAGCGCTCGCCGCCGGTCCGCGCGGCAACAAGAGCCACCTCGTCAACGATGCGCTGAAAGACTGGCTGGCGCGCCGGGGGACCAAGGAAATCGACGACCTCCTCAAGGTTCGCCTCGACCGCCTGACACGCGAACTCGCCGGCGCGCGGCGCGACATCGACGTGCTGCTGGAAAGCCTGTCGCTGTTCGTCCGCTACCAGTTGATGGTGACGGCGCCATTGCCCGAAGCCGATGCCGCAGCCCGCGCCATCGGTCGGGATCGTTTCGAGGCGTTCGTCTCGCAGGTCGGCCGCCACATCGCCGGCGGCACCCGCACGCTGGCGCCTATCGACCCCGCTGGAGGCGCATCGTGATGTCCGCTCAGACGACAAGCGTCTCTGCGGAACGCCGCCGCGCCATGCTGCGCACCGCGATGGGGCCGGCGATTGCCGCCGCGCTCGCCGACCCGCGGGTGATCGAGATCATGGTCAATCCCGACGGCGCGCTGCGCGTCGATATCCTCGGCGAAGGCCGTGTCGATACCGACGTTAAGCTCGATGCGCCCCAGGTCGAGCGGATCATCCGGCTGGTGGCATCCCATGTCCGGTCCGAGGTGCACGGGGACAAGCCCATCGTGTCGGCCGAACTGCCGCCACTCGGCACCGGCGCGGGCGAGCGGTTCGAGGGTATCCTGCCGCCCGTATCAACCGCTCCCTGCTTTTCAATCCGCAAACCGGCGGCGCGGATCTATACGCTGATGGACTATGTGACCGACGGCATCATGTCGGCGGAGGCCGCACGCCTGCTGTCGCTCGCCGTCGTCGACCGCCGCAACATCCTCGTCGCCGGCGGGACCAGTTCGGGCAAGACGACGCTCGCCAACGCGCTGCTCGCCGAGATGGCGCATCTCGATGAGCGGGTAATCCTCATCGAAGACACCCGCGAACTGCAATCGCCGGCGCGCGACACGGTTGCGCTCAGGACCCGACCCGGCGCCGTCACCATGGGCGATCTCGTGCGCTCGACGCTGCGCCTTCGACCCGATCGCATCATCGTCGGCGAGGTGCGCGGCGGCGAGGCGCTCGACATGCTCAAGGCCTGGAACACCGGCCATCCCGGCGGGATCGCGACCGTCCACGCCAACAGCGCCGCGTCCGCTCTCTACCGGATCGAGCAGCTCATCCAGGAGGCCGTGGTCACCGTACCGCGCCGCCTGGTTGCCGAGGCCATCGACATGATCGTCTTCATCGCCGGGCGCGGCACCGCGCGGCGCATCGAGACGATCGCCCGCGTCGCCGGGCTCGACCCCGACGGCGGCTACGCCGTCGTCGATCTCACCCCGACCCTGACCCCTGACCGTGAAGGAGACTGACATGACCATCTTTCGTATTCCCAACCGCGACCGCTTCTTCGTCACCGGGCTGATGCTCGGCCTGTCGATCACCATGACCAGCCGCGCTTATGCGAGCGGTGCGGGCATGCCGTGGGAACAGCCGCTCCAGCAGGTGCTGGAATCGGTGCAGGGACCGGTCGCCAAGATCGTCGCGGTGTTGATCATCATTTCCACAGGGCTGGCACTCGCATTCGGCGAGACCGCCGGGGGTTTTCGCAAACTCATCCAGATCATCTTCGGCCTGTCGATCGCGTTCGCCGCGTCGAGCTTCTTCCTGTCCTTCTTCAGCTTCGGCGGCGGGGCGCTCGTCGCGTGAGCCACATCGAGGGATTCGAGGCGCCGATCCACGCCAGCCTGGGGCAAGCCATCCTGCTGGGTGGCGCGCCGCGCGGCATCGCGATCGTCAACGGCACGATCGCGGCCGCGGTCGGGCTGGGTCTGCAGCAATGGCTGGTCGGGATCGCGATCTGGGCGATCGGCCACAGCATCGCGGTGTTCGCGGCCCGCCGCGATCCGGACTTCGTGCCCGTGCTGCTCCGCCATCTGCGCCAGAAAGGATATCTGGCATGCTGAACCTCGCGGAATACCGGTCGCGCGCCGATCGGCTCACCGACCATCTGCCATGGGCAGCTTTGGTCGCGCCCGGCGTCATCCTCAACAAGGACGGCAGCTTCCAGCGCAGCTTCGCCTTTCGCGGTCCCGATCTCGAAAGCGCGACCGAGGCCGAACTGGTGTCGGCCTGCGCGCGCGCCAATAATGTCCTCAAGCGGCTCGGCTCGGGCTGGGCCTTGTTTTTCGAGGCCGAACGGCGCGAGGCGCTCGGTTATCCCGAGAGCGCCTTTCCCGATCCTGCGTCGTGGCTGGTCGAGCAGGAGCGGCGAGCCGGGTTCGAAGCCGAGGGTCAGCATTTCGAAAGCCGCTTCCACGGCACGCTGGTCTGGCTGCCGCCCGCCGACAGCAGCGACGCGGCGGGACGGACGCTGGTCGAGCGGCCTGACGACGCGAAAGGGCGGGACTGGCACGCCGGCCTCGCCGGCTTCATCGCCGAGACCGATCGTGTGCTCGACCTCCTGTCGGGCTTCATGCCCGAGGCGCGGCCCTTGAGCGACGCCGAGACGCTGACCTATCTCCACGGCACCATTTCAAGCCGCCGTCATCCGGTCGCCGTGCCGGAGACACCGATCTATCTCGATGCACTGCTCGCCGACACGCCGCTGGTCGGCGGGCTGGAGCCCATGCTTGGGGGCCGCCATCTGCGCACGCTGACCGTGCTCGGTTTTCCGAACGTCAGCCGGCCCGGCATCCTCGATGCGCTCAACCACCAGGATTTCGGCTACCGCTGGGTCACGCGCTTCATCGCGCTCGACAAGACCGACGCGACCAAGGCGCTGACCAAGATCAGGCGCCAATGGTTCAACAAGCGCAAATCGATCACCGCGCTGCTGCGCGAGGTGATGTACAACCAGCCCGTCCAGCTCCTCGACACCGACGCCGACAACAAGGTGGTCGATGCCGATCTTGCGCTCCAGGCGCTCGGTGGCGATCACGTCGCCTTCGGCTATCTGACCACGACGATCACGGTGTCGGACGCAGACCGTAATCGTGCCGAAGACAAAGTCCGCGCGGTCGAGCGGATCGTCAACGGCCTCGGCTTCACTTGCCTGCGCGAGGGCGTCAACGCGGTCGAGGCGTGGCTGTCGTCGCTACCCGGCCAGGCCTACGCCAATGTGCGCCAGCCGCTGGTCCATACGCTCAACCTTGCCCATCTCATGCCGCTGTCGTCCGTCTGGGCAGGCCCGACGGAAAACCGGCACCTCGGCGGCCCGCCGCTGCTCTATGCGCAGACCAGCGGATCGACGCCATTTCGCCTCTCGACCCATGTCGGCGATGTCGGGCACATGCTCGTCGTCGGCCCCACCGGCGCGGGCAAGTCGGTGCTGCTGGCGCTGATCGCGCTGCAGTTCCGGCGCTATGCCGGCTCCCAACTCTACATCTTCGACAAGGGCTATTCGGCACGCGCGGCGGTGCTGGCGATGGGCGGCGCGCATCATGCCCTCGGCCTCGGCGCGGACAGTGGCGACACCCTCGCGTTCCAGCCGCTCCGCCGCATCGACGATGCCAGCGAGCGGAGCTGGGCGGCGGAATGGATCGCGGCGCTGCTGGCGCACGAGAAGGTCATCGTCACCCCTGAGGTAAAGGACGCCGTCTGGTCGGCGCTGGGCAGTCTCGCATCGGCGCCCCCGGAGGAGCGCACGCTGACCGGGCTCGCCATGCTGCTCCAGTCCAATGCGCTGCGCACCGCGCTTACCGCCTATACGCTCGACGGCCCCTATGGCCGCCTCCTTGATGCGGCCGAGCAGAATCTCGCGCTCGCCGACGTCCAGTGTTTCGAGACCGAGTCGCTCATGGGACAGGCCGGCGTGGTCGCCCCGGTGCTGACCTATCTGTTCCACCGGCTCGAGGACCGCTTTGACGGCCGGCCGACATTGCTGGTGCTCGACGAAGCGTGGATCTTCCTCGACCATCCGCTCTTCGCCGCGCGCATCCGCGAATGGCTGAAGACGCTGCGAAAAAAGAATGTCGCGGTGCTGTTCGCGACGCAGAGCCTTGCGGACATCGCCGACAGCAGCATCGCGCCCGCCATCATCGAAAGCTGCCCGCAGCGCATATTGCTTCCCAACGACCGGGCCATCGAACCGCAGTCGCGCGCCGCCTATGAGCGGTTCGGGCTCAACGACCGCCAGATCGAGCTGGTCAGCCGCGCCACCCCCAAGCGGCATTATTATCTGCAATCCGCCCGCGGCAACCGCCTGTTCGAACTGGGCCTCGGCCCGATTGCGCTGGCGCTGTGCGGCGCCTCCGATCCCGCGACCCAGGCGCGCATCGAAGCTCTGCTGGCCGAGCACGGCCCCGAAGATTTCGCGGCCCGCTTCCTTGAAGGGGCCGGCCTCGACTGGGCTGCCGATCTCCTCGCCGATTTTACCGCCCCCCAAGCCAAGGAGTAAAGAGTGATGCGTATCCCAACCCGCAAATATCTGATCGCGACCGCGCTCGGGGCCGGAGCCATCGGTTCGCTGGCCTGTGCACTGATCGTGCCGAGTGTGCCCGCCCATGCGCAGTTCACCGTGTTCGATCCGAGCAACTACAGCCAGAACCTGCTCACCGCCGCGCGAACCCTCCAGCAGATCAACAACCAGATCCAGTCGCTCCAGAACGAAGCGCAGATGTTGACCAACCAGGCGAAGAACCTGACTCGCATCGATTTCCCCCAGCTTCAGCAACTCACCCAGAACCTGCAAGCGATCGACCGGCTGATGGCGCAGGCCCAGGGGATCGATTTCCGGATCGACGGCCTCGACCAGCAGTTCAGCCGCCTGTTTCCGAACGACTTCAACCAGGCACTGACCACCAACCAGCGCGTGATCGATGCGAACGCGCGGCTCGATGCCGCAATGGCCGGGTACCGGCAGACGATGGGCGTCCAGTCCCAAGTGGTCGCGAACGTCCAGGCCGACGCAAATGCAATGAGCGGCATCGTTGCGCAGAGCCAGGGAGCACAAGGTTCGCTCCAGGCGCAACAGGCGACCAACCAGTTGCTCGCGCTGACCGCCAAGCAGCAGTTCCAGATCCAGAACCTGATGGCGGCCCAATACCGCGCCGAAGCCACCGAAGCGGCCCGCCGCGCCCAGGCGGAGGCCGAAGGACGGGCCGCCACGACGAAGTTCCTCGGTACCGGCTCCGCCTACACGCCCCAGTAGTCGGACGCCGGCCAGGCGGCGGCGGTTTCGCCTCCCGCCGCCGTCGCCGCGGGGGGCGTGATGCTCCCCTTGCGCTCCCCGCGGCACCCCTCTTGATGGAAAAGTTACGTGAACGACCTCAGCGTCATCGACCGGTTCATGCAGGCCTTCATCCGCTATATCGACAGCGGGTTCGGGCTGCTGGGCGGCGACGTCCACTTCCTGACCGCGACCCTGATCGGCATCGACATCACGCTGGCTGGCCTGTTCTGGGCAATGGGCGGCGAAGACAATGTCATCGGCCGCTTCATCAAGAAGATCCTCTACATCGGCGCGTTCGCGTTCATCCTGAACAGCTTCTCGACCCTTGCCGACATCATCTTCAAGTCCTTCGCGCAAGCCGGCCTCACCGCCGGGGGCGGAACCCTGTCGGCGGACGATCTGCTCAGGCCCGGCCGCGTCGCCTCGACCGGATTCTCGGCCGCGTGGCCGCTGCTCCAGCAGGCGTCGAGCATGATGGGGTTCGTCAGCTTCTTCGAGAATTTCCTGACGATCGCGGTGCTGCTGTTCGCCTGGGTGATCGTCATCCTCGCCTTCTTCATCCTCGCCGTGCAGATGTTCGTGACGATCATCGAGTTCAAATTGACCTCGCTGGCCGGCTTCATCCTCGTGCCCTTCGCGCTCTGGTATCGCACCAGCTTCCTGGCCGAACGCGTGCTCGGCAACGTCGTCTCGTCGGGTATCAAGGTCATGGTGCTCGCCGTGATCGTCGGCATCGGCTCCAATTTCTTCGCCGAGTTCACGACATCGATGCAGGGGCAGGAACCCGATCTCGGCGCCGCGATGAGCCTGACGCTCGGCGCGCTCTCGCTTTTCGGCCTCGGGATCTTCGGCCCCGGCATCGCCTCGGGCCTCGTCGCCGGCGCGCCACAACTGGGGGCAGGCGCCGCGCTCGGTACAGCCGTCGGCGCGGCGGGCGTCACCATGCTTGCCGGCGGCGCCACGATGGGCGCGGCGCGCGCGATCGGAGGCAGCGCATTGGGTGCGATCCGCGCCGGCACCTCGATGGGATCGGCGGCTTCGGCCTCTTACCAACTCGGCCAGACCGCAGCCGGATCTTCGAGCGTCGGTGCCGGCATCGGCGGCATGGCGCAGGCGGCCGGCAATGCGGTCCGCCAGAAGGCATCGGCGGCGCTGGGATTGTCGGAAGCCGCCGAGCGCGGCCGCGACGCCGCCTGGTCTGCGCTCAATGGCGGCGCCGGTTCTAAAGGATCAGCTCCGGACGCCGGCAGCGATGGCGCGCCGTCCTGGGCACGCTCGCTGCGCGCGCAGCAGACCGCTCGCCACCACCGTCAAGTCGCGCTGCACACTCTCCAGCAGGGCGATCGCGGCGGCGCCTCCGCCACCCCCGACATCAAGGAAAGGGAAGATTGAGCCATGATCTTCAAGCCCCATGTTCTTTAAGCGCGCCGTCCAGCGCTACGCGCAGACGCCCGAGCCCGAGACGCCCTATCAACGCGCCGGCCAGGCCTGGGACGACCGCATCGGGTCGGCCCGTGTCCAGGCCCGTAACTGGCGCCTGATGGCGTTCGGCACGCTGTCGCTGTCGACCGCCATGTCGGGCGCGCTCATCTGGCAGTCGCTGCAGAGCCGGGTCACGCCCTATGTCGTCGAGGTCGATCGCCTTGGGGAGGCCCGGGCCGTGACCGAGGCCGAAGCGGGCTATCACCCGACTGATCCCCAGATCGCGTGGCATCTGGCGAAGTTCATCGAGAATGTCCGCAGGGTCTCGCTCGACCCGGTGCTGATGCGCCGCGATTGGCTGTCCGCCTATGACTTCGCCACCACGCGAGGGAGCCAGTTCCTTGGCGACTATGCCCGGGCTGCGGACCCCTTCGCCAGGATCGGCGAGCGCACGGTGTCAGTCCAGGTGACCAGCGTCGTCCGCGCATCGGATCGCTCCTTCCAGGTCAAGTGGACCGAGACGGTCTATGAGCGTGGGAGCGAGGCTGGCTCCTCTCACTGGACCGGAATCCTGACGATCCTGACCAAGCCGCCGGTATCGGCCGACACGCTCCGGAAGAACCCGCTCGGCATCTACATCGACGCAATCGACTGGAGCCGCGAACTCGAGCCTGCGGCGTCGACCGCACCCCCGCGCACCGTGTTGCCCCCCAGCAACGTGCCGCTCGGCTCGCCGCTCGACCCGAACCTTGCCGCTCAACCGACCGTCAATACGGAGACCCAGCCATGACCCGAACTCTCGCAGCCGCCGCGCTGATGGCGCCTTGCCTGATCCTTGCTGCCCAACCCGCAAAGGCGACCACGCACAAAACCACGCCGGTCGCCGCCGCCAACCGCGCAGCGACGATCGAACCTATCGCGCAGGGCTTTATCAACGCCGTGCAGATCTATCCGTTCGCCGACGGCGCGATCTATCATGTCATCACCGCGCCCGAGCGGGTGACGGACATCGCGCTTCAACCGGGCGAAACGCTGGTTGCCGTGGCCAGTGGCGACACGGTGCGCTGGGTGATCGGTGATACCACCAGCGGGTCGGGCACGGAGAAGCGAACCCATGTGCTGATCAAGCCGTTCAGCGCCGGCCTTTCCACCAACCTGGTGATCACGACCGATCGGCGCAGTTATCATGTCGCGCTGACCAGCATGGCAAAGACGGCGATGGCCGCGCTCTCCTGGACCTATCCCCAGGATGCGCTGATCGCACTGAAGCGCGCCGCCGCGGCGACCGAGGCGGCGGCTCCGGTGGCGGCCGGGATCGAGGTCGAGCAGCTCCATTTCAACTATGCCGTATCGGGCGATCGACCGGCCTGGCGGCCGTTTCGTGCTTTCGACGACGGGCGCCAGACCTTCATCGAGTTCCCGGCGACGCTGGCGGTCGGCGAGGCGCCGCCGATTTTCCTGGTGGACGGGAAAGGCGAGGCCCAGCTCGTCAACTATCGCGTCAAGGGCCGCTTCTATGTCGTGGATCGCATCTTCGACGTCGCCGAACTTCGCCTCGGTACGAAGCACCAGCAGATCGTCCGCATCAGCCGGGTGGCGGAAGGCGCGCCCAAGCGGAGGGGATCATGACCGTCGAGGCGGCAGCTCCATCGGCGTCAGAAGCCCCCGCCGCACCGGGCAAGGTGGACCCGGAAACGCTGGCGCTTCGCGCCCAGCCGGCGCGCGCGATCCGTTTCAAGCGGGGCGCCGTGGTGGCGATCGCGGCGCTTGGTTCGGTCAGCCTGATCGCGACAGCCTGGGTCGCGCTGCGGCCTTCCGCGCTGCACCTCGCTGGACAAGCCGACGACCAGACGGTCGCGGCGAAGGCACCGGCCGATACACTGAGCGGACTGCCGGGCAGCTATGGCGACGTGCCCAAGCTTGGACCACCATTGCCGGGCGACCTCGGCCGGCCAATCCTCGATCATCAGCGTGCAATGGGCATCGCGCCGACGGGCGGCGATACCGGGCGCGCGGACCAGGCCGCCGCGACCGAACGCGATCGGCGCGCGGCGGAGCTGAAGGCGGCGCGCGAGTCGGGATTGCTGGTGCAATCCGGCAACCGCGCCGATCCGACCCGCAGCGCGGATGCGACACCATCTTCTCCCCCGGTAACGGCTGCGGAGAGGGACCGGCTCGCGATCGATCCAGATCGCGATCCCAATGCCCAGCAGCGCAAGGCCGATTTCGTCGCGGCGCGCGACACCGGCGGCGACGTAAACGAGCATCGGTTGAGTCCACCGGCGTCGCCGGACATGCTGTCCGCTGGCAGCGTCATCGCAGCGAGCCTGATCACCGGGCTCAGGTCCGACCTTCCCGGCCTGGTCACCGCCCAGGTCACAGAGCAGGTCTTCGACAGCGCGACGGGCAGCATTCTTCTCATTCCGCAGGGCGCGCGACTGATCGGCAGTTACGACAGCGTGGTCGCCTTCGGGCAGAAGCGCGCGCTGGTCGTGTGGCAGCGGATCATCTTGCCCGACGGCAGTTCGATCCGGCTCGACAACGTGCCCGCGACCGACCCGTCAGGCTATGCGGGGCTTGCCGATAAAGTCGATTTCCACACCTGGGCGCTGCTCAAGGGCGTCGCGATTTCGACCCTGCTTGGCGTGGGTGCGAACGTGACCTTCTCCGGAGAGAGCGATCTCGTCCAGGCGATCCGCGAATCCACCCAGCAGAATGTGTCCCGCGCCGGCGATCAGATCACCTCTCGCAATCTTCAAATCCAACCGACCATCACGATCCGCCCCGGCGCCCCGGTCAGGCTGGTCGTACATCGCGATCTCATTTTGACTCGCTGGAAAGAATAGGAGGAAAGTCATGGCCGAACTGAAACTCGGCAAGCTGCCCGATCGCAAACCCGTGAAGCTGACGATCTCCGTTCTGCCGGAGCTGCATCAGGCGCTTGCCGATTACGCCGCGCTCTATGCCGAAACCTATGGGCAGAAAGAAACGATCGCCGAGCTGATTCCGGCAATGCTCTCGGGATTTCTGGAGAGCGACCCTGCATTCCAGAAGAGGGGAGTGCGCAAAGGTGCCTGATCACCACGATCTGCCTCATCTGCCGCCACGACCATCACCATTTCTGTCGAACGGGCAGGCGGCGGAATATCTGAACCTTTCGCCGCGGACGCTAGAAAAGCTTCGCGTGGTGGGCGGCGGGCCACAGTTTCGCAAGTTCGGCCGTCGCGTGATGTACGCGGCCGACGAACTGGAAGCGTGGGCGGCCCAGCGCAGATGCAATTCGACTTCCGATGCCGCATGGAAACACCCACCCACCAACTGATGACGGTTCGTGGCCTTCAGCGGACCGACGGACCTTGGTAGGTTGTGCGAAGGCCTAATCGTTCGTCGGCAAGTCCAGCAATGCTCGCTTTGACCGATCGCTGAGATCGAGGGACCGAAGGACATCCATCACGTCTAGAAGACGAGACCGGCACATGCACGCTGACATCAGTCGGATGATCGCGTTTGATGTATCCCACTGCAACACGAGAGGAAGGTGCTTCCGGCGCGCGAATGCACAGCCGGCCGGTCGATGCTGCCGGGTTGCACCTGTCTCTGACGCATCGCGAAACTGGGGCGGCTGGCACTTCACCAGTGGCCCCGAGGTGAATCTTTTTTTGTGGGGTCAGCGCCCGCGACCATGATTTGGCGTGCGGACCATGTGCGGACCAGCCGTTCTCGCGGGCAACCTCGCCGCGGCGACCAGTTTCTAAGTATATGATTTTACTGGAGAAACTGGAGCGGGCGAAGGGATTCGAACCCTCGACCCCAACCTTGGCAAGGTTGTGCTCTACCCCTGAGCTACGCCCGCTCTCGACGATTGCGGCCCGCTGCGATTGGCTGGCGGGCCGGGGTGAGGCGCGCGGTTAGCATCGGTCCTTGTGGGCTGCAAGGGGGAATCGCAATTTATCGAAAGGAATGTCCGGTCCTTGTGCAAATGGGTGCGTTCGCCCTTCACAAATCCTGCGAAACCCCCAAATTGAGCGCCCAACGACGTTACGGATAGGGAGCATCCGCCTTGGCCAGCATGGGTCTCAGCCTCGACGAGCAGAAAGCGGTGGATCGATTCCGCCAGGAGGTCGCCGAACCCTCGATGACCAAGCTCGTCATTCTCGATTTCTGGGCGGAATGGTGCGGGCCGTGCAAGGCGCTGACGCCGGTGCTGGAAAAGGTCGCGGCCGAATATGCCGACAAGGGCGTGGTCCTGGCCAAGATCAATGTCGATGAGGAACAGTTCATCGCCTCGCAGTTCCAGGTCCGCTCGATCCCCACGGTCTATGCGCTGTTCCAGGGGCAGCCCGTGGCCGACCTGACCAATGCCCGCAGCGAATCGCAGCTTCGCTCGGTGCTGGACCAGCTTCTGGCCAAGCTGCCGGTCGAGGCCGGCGATGCCGCGGCGCCCGATCTCGCGCCGCTGCTGGCCATGGGCGAGGACGTGCTGGCCAGCGGCGACGGCGAGCGCGCCGCCGGCATTTTCGCCCAGATCGCCGAAATGGCGCCCGACAATGCCGAGGCGCACGCCGGCCTGATCCGCGCGCTGGTGCTGGCCGGCCATGTCGAGGAAGCCGAGGCCGCGCTCGCGATGCTCGATCCGGGGCTGGCGGCCGATGCGCGGATCGAGCGCGCGCGCGCCGCGCTGGAGCTGGCGAAGGACCGGCCCGACGACAGCGAGCTGGCCGCGCTGCGCGCCGCCGCCGCCGAACGGCCGGCGGACATGGACGCGCAGTTCGCCTTTGCCGGCGCGGCCTTCGCCGCGGGCGAGCGCGATGCCGCGGCCGACACGCTGCTGGCGATGATCGCGGCCGATCGCGCGTGGAACGAAGGCGCCGCGCGCGCCAAGCTGCTGCAGATGTTCGAGGCGATCGGCCTTGAAGACCCGTGGGTCGCGGCGACGCGGCGGCGGCTTTCGACCATCCTGTTCGGCTGATCCGTGGCCCGGATCTCGATCTTCCCGCTGCCGGGCGTGGTGCTTTATCCGGGCCTGCAATTGCCGCTGCATATCTTCGAGCCGCGCTATCGCGCGATGGTGAGCGATGCGCTGGTGCGCGACCGGCGGATCGGCATGATCCAGCCACAGCGCCCGCACGAAGGCGCGCCGCTGTTCGAGATCGGCTGCCTGGGCCGGATCGGCGAGGTGGAGGCGCTGGAAGACGGGCGGTTCAACATCATCCTGGAAGGCGAAGCGCGCTTTCGCGTGCTGCGCGAGCTGGACGTGACGACGCCGTTTCGCCAGGTGGAAGGCGAGCTGCTGGGCGAGCCGGGCGACGAAGTGCTCGCCCCGATCGAGCGCGCGGGGTTCGAGCGCGAGGCGATGCGCTTCGCCGATGCGCAGGGTTATAGTGTCGACTGGGACCAGGTCTCGCGGCTGGATGACGTTTCGCTGATCAACGGGGTGTCGCAGATCGCGCCGTTCGATCCGGCATCGAAGCAGGCGCTGCTGGAAACGCCCGACCTGTCATCGCGCTGCGAGCTGCTGGTTCAACTCATGCAGTTCTTCGGCCGGCGTGGCGACGCCGACGACGAAGGCACTGCCACCCTGCAATAGATCAGGCCGGGATCAGATCAGGCCGGGATCGCCTCGCGCAAGCCGTCGATAACGTATTGCGCCGCCAGCGCGGCGAGCAGCACGCCCAGCAGGCGCGTGATCACCGCTTCCACCTTGTTGCCCAGCAAGCGCATCAGCGGCAGCGCCGCGATCAGCGCGACCATCGAAAGCGCCAGTACCGCCGCCAGCGCGGCCAGGATCACCAGCGTGGCCGGCGTGCCCTCGGCGCGCGACATCAGCAGCATGACCGTGGCGATCGAGCCCGGCCCGGCCAGCATCGGCATGGCCATGGGGAAGACCGAAACGTCCTCCACCTCGGGCGTGGCCTTGATCTTCTCGACTCGCTCCTCGCGCCGCTGGGTGCGCTTTTCGAACACCATGTCGAGCGCGATGAGGAACAGCATGATGCCGCCGGCGATACGGAAGCTGTTCAGCTCGATATGCAGGGCGGCCAGCAAATGCTCGCCGAACAACGCGAAGACGACAAGGATGGCGCCCGCGATCAGGCAAGCGCGCACCGCCATGGCCCGGGCGTGGGCGGGCGTGGCGCCGCCGGTCAGCCCGGCGAAGATCGGCGCGCAGCCGGGCGGATCGATCACCACGAACAGCGTGACGAAGGCGGAGATGAACAAGTCGTACACGCGGCGCCGCTCAGCTTGCCGGCCCGGGCGCGACCCGGCTGTCGAGCACTTGTTCCATCGCCCCGTTCTTGCGCAGGCTGACGGTGAGCGTACGCCCGTTGTCGGGGCCGACACTGTAGGCATAGCTCAGCGTGCCGTCGAGCGAGGCGCCGCCGCCACTCGCCCCCGGCGCCAGCGGCCCCGGCGCGGCCGGCGCGAACTTCACCTTGCCGCCGCCCGGCGGCGGCCCGCGCCGCGCCGCGTCGCAATCGGCGACCGTGCCGGCGATCATGTCAGGCGTATCGAGCGGCTGGGCCAGCGCATCGCCCTGGTCGAGAATCCACTCGTAGGCGTCCTTCTTGTTGCGCCGCCAGATCGTGGTGAAATAGCCGGTCGAGCCATCGGGCCGCTGCCACGCGCCCTTGCTGAGCGCGAGCGAGCCGTCGCAGCTCATCCACACCGCGCCCGGCTGCCAGCGCACCGAGGCCGGCGGATTGGCCCGCCCTTTCAGCCAGCCGCGCGCGTTGACCGGCTGCGGCACGAACATCACCGCATCCTCGGCGGCGAATTCGCGGAACGCGGTCCACTGGCCCTTTTCCTGCGCGAGCCGGTTGAAGGCGATTTCCGCCGCGACGATCGCGCTGGGATTGGCATAGGGCCGCCCGCCGCCCCAAGGCCCGCCACGCGGCCGTCCCTGCCCATGCGCGCCGCTCGCCACGGCGAGGGCCGCGAGCGCCAGCAGCAGCGGCGCCCGGCGCTGCATCAGAGCGTGGCCTCGTCAAGCGCGAGCCCGGCGTTGCGGTGCGCGGCGACCAGCGTGTTGCGCAGGAGGACGGCGATGGTCATCGGGCCGACGCCGCCCGGCACCGGCGTGATCGCCCCCGCGACTTTGCTGGCCCCGGCGAAATCGACATCGCCGACCAGTCGCGTCTTGCCTTCCTCGGCACCGGGCACGCGATTGATGCCGACATCGATCACGGTGGCGCCCGGCTTGATCCAGTCCCCCCTGATCATCTCGGGCCGGCCCACGGCGGCAACGACGATGTCGGCGCGGCGCACCACATCGGGCAAGTCCCGCGTGCGCGAATGCGCGATCGTGACCGTGCAGCTTTCGCCCAGCAGCAATTGCGCCATCGGCTTGCCGACGATGTTCGACCGGCCGATCACCACCGCGTCGAGTCCCGCGAGCGAGTCGAGCCGGTCCTTCAGCAGCATCAGGCAGCCCAGCGGGGTGCACGGCACGAAGCCCGGCAGGCCGACGGCGAGCCGCCCGGCGTTGATGACGTGGAAGCCATCCACATCCTTGTCCGGGTTGATCGCGGCGATCACGCGCCGCTCGTCCATGTGGCCGGGCAGCGGCAATTGCACGAGGATGCCGTCCACCGCCGGATCGGCATTGAGCCGGGCCACCAGCGCCAGCAGATCGGCCTCGGCCGTATCGGCCGGCAGCTTGTGCTCGAAGCTGGCCATGCCGCAGGCCACGGTCTGCTTGCCCTTGGAGCGCACGTAGACCTGGCTGGCCGGATCCTCGCCGACCAGCACGACCGCAAGACCCGCCTGGCGCCCCGCCGCCGCCGCGAACCGCGCGGCCACGCCGGCGACGCGCCCGCGCAAGCCCTCGGCAAAGGCCTTGCCGTCGATGATGGTGTCGATAACCGCTGTGTCGTTCATGCCGGGCCTACATCGTCGCGTAGGCGAGGTTGCGCAGGACGATCCGCACGATCTCCAGCCCGACGATCAGCACCAGCGGCGAAAAGTCGATCGCGCCGGTATTGGGCATCAGCCGCCGGATCGGCTTGAGGATCGGATCGAGCAGCGCGTTCACCGCCCGCCAGACCGCATCGACGAACTGGTTCGAAATGTTGACGACGTTGAACGAGATGAGCAGGCTCAACACGAACTGCACGATCACCAGCATGACGATGATCGAGATGAGATAGCCGACTATCTCGAACAGGGTGTAGAACAGCAAGGATCAGCCTTTCACGCGGGGTGGTTGCGCCCGCTGATACCGGGCGCGAAGCCGTGCGGCAAGGCCGGGACGATCCTTCCCGGCCCGCCCGCGGTTACTGCGGAAGCGTGCTGCTGCGCTCGATACGCCAGTCGAGCTGTTCCTCGGTCGCGCCGGGCACGTCGTTGACCCGGCGCAGCACGATCGTGCCGCGCCGCGATTCGCGCCCGTCGGCGAAATCGATCACCACCGGCGCCTCGTAATAGAGCGAGCCGGCCGCGCCTTCGGTATCGCCCTTGCCCACGGCGATCTTGGGGCCGGCATCGCCGCCGAATTCCGCTTCCAGCCGTTCGGGGGTCATCTGCGCGTCCAGGCTCCAGGCGCGGGCAGCAGCCTGCCAGTCGCCCAGCCGGATGGCATTGGTGTAATAGCGCAGCAGCCGTTCGGGATCGCGATGCTCCTTCAGCGCCTCGACATCGAGCGCGGCGGCGACACCGCCCGCTGCCGCGCCGCTGGCCATGTCCGAGGGTTCGATCGCCGGCGTATCCTCGGCCGCCACGGTGGCGGTCGCCTCGACCGAGTCGGGCGCGGCATCGGGCTCGCTGCCGCACGACGCCAGGAACAGGGCGCAGCAGGATGTCGCGGCTGTCAGTACGGCACGGTAATCCATAGTCGAACAAGCACCCTTCAGTTGAACGGTTCCCCCCGTTTGCGAAAGCGCGATGCCTAATCCGCCCTGATGAGCGTACCGGCGCCTTCCTGCGTGAATATTTCAAGCAACATGGCATGTGAGACTCGTCCGTCAAGCACGACGGCCGCCTCGCACCCGGCTTCCACGGCGTGAACGCAGGTTTCCAGCTTGGGAATCATCCCGCCCGAAATGGTCCCGTCCTGCTGCAGCCGGCTGATGTCGGACGGCCGAAGGTCGGTCAGCAGCTCGCCCTGCTTGTCGAGCACGCCCGAAACGTCGGTCAGCAGGAACAGCCGCGCGGCGTTGAGCGCGGCGGCGATCGCGCCGGCCATGGTATCGGCGTTGATATTGTAGGTCTGGCCATCCTCGCCCGGCGCGATCGGCGCGATCACCGGGATCATGCCCGCGGCCGAGATCGTCTCGATCACGCTGGTGTCGATCCGGTCAGGCTCGCCCACGAAGCCGAGATCGACGACCTTTTCGATATTGCTGTCCGGGTCCTTGCTGGCGCGCGTCACCTTGCGGGCGGTGACGAGGCCGCCATCCTTGCCCGAAAGCCCCATGGCCTTGCCCCCGGCGCGGGCGATCCAGCCGACGATCTCCTTGTTGATCGCGCCCGACAGGACCATTTCGGCCACTTGCGCGGTCTGCGCATCGGTCACGCGCAAGCCGTCGACGAAGCGCGATTCGACGCCCATGGTCTTCAGCATCGCGCCGATCTGCGGGCCGCCGCCGTGGACCACCACCGGATTGATCCCCACCGCTTTCAACAGGACCACGTCCTCGGCGAAATCGTTGGCGAGTTCGGGATCGCCCATGGCATGGCCGCCATATTTCACGACGAAAGTGCGACCGGCGTAGCGCTGCATATAGGGAAGCGCATCGACGAGCGTGGCGGCCCTGGCGAGCAGCGCGGGATCGTGAGGATTCGACATGGTCGCCTCTCTCGCGAGCCGATGCGCTTTGTGCAAGTCTTTACATCGCCGTTTCGGCCCTTGGCCGGTGGAGAGTCGGTTGGGAAAC
>NZ_JARESE010000049.1 GCF_029076845.1 Novosphingobium album (ex Liu et al. 2023) | reverse complement strand
TATCCAGTCTCCTTACGGAGCCTGAATCAGATCGCAGCCCTCACATCAATGGGTCCTGACCCTAGGCGGGGCGCGCGCCGCGATGGCAATGCGGCGACGGCGATGAGGAATCCAAGCGCTATTGGCGCGGTGAGCCGAAGCGATTGGATCGGGCTAAAAAACAGGTCCCAGAGCAGCCCGGTGCTGAAATAGACAATGAAGACGATTGCTTCTGGCCTCGCATTCAGGGCTTTTGCAGCGATACGCAGAAAGGCGACAACGAGCAGCAGCGCCCCAAATAGGCCGATCAGCCCGCCCCAGATCCACGAGGCGAGGACGACCGAATGGGTTGGGATCCAGTAATTCCGCTCCCCAAATGTGGTATAGTAGATGTCCACGGTATCAGTCGCAATGGCGCGGATCAGAGCGAAACTCTGGTCTTTGTCCTCCGCCCATGAGCCGTAGCCCACAATCGGCCTCCCGGCCAACACTTCGGGCGCGACGAGCCATTCGGGCCGACCGATCCCAAGCAGCATGACAGGGTTGTACGGGTGTTCGACGAGTGATAACTGGCTCGCGTTGTGGCCATCTGGATTGTAGTTGAACGAATAGTAGACATAGCCGGCATAGGCCAGATAGCCTGCAACCAGTCCGACCCCAAGCAGCCTGAAGAGTTGTTTCGCGTGAACTTGGCTCGGCCGCCGAAAAGCCTTGACCGCCATGGCCATCGCAAAGGCTATAAGGCCGGCGCTACGCGCATCATGGGCAAACAGAAAAGCTGCGGCGCCGAGTGCGATCAGCTGCGCCACAAGGCGCCTGCGCTCGCGAAGGTGAAAAATAGTCAAAGCCAGCAGCGGCATCAGGAATGGCACGACAGCCACTTTCATAAGGTTCTCGTTCGCCGAGATATCCGCCCAATTGATGCCACTGCCGCCAACACCTGTGACCCTGTAAGCAGCGTTGCCGAGCAGCAGGTTGGCGAGAAAACTCGCAAACAGATAGTATTTCAAGTTCGAGATCGGATCCTTGCCGAGCGCAGCGGTGACGAAAATCAACAAGACAGCCGCGAAGATCGGGATGGCCCAAGCCTTCAGAGCAAGATCAAACGCGGTGGCATTCGCAATATCGGAGACGACCAGACCGAGCAAAATAAGACCATAGGCCGTCAGCACACACCGCAGATTGGCATTGGTCCGGATCAGTCGGAGAGGTTTAAGAGTGGGCAGGAGGGCTATAGCAAGCAGCTCCGAGCCGTAGATGGCTCCAAAGAAGCTGACGCTGAACGCCCAGCCGGCGCCGAACAGAAGCATCAAAAGGGCCAGCCGACGATTCCGCAGTCCGTGGCGGGCAGCCGAAGAACCAAAATGGGTAGGCGGCGCGTTCATTTAGCAAGAACACCCACGCCAACCCAGCTTGCCGCGCAGAGCAAAACGATGACAACAGCGGCAAGGGCGAGCCGATTCTTCGATTTCTTCATCATGTCGGCAAGTCCAAGCATGGGAACATTGCCGACCAAGACAGTAAGACCGCTCAGTAGCAGGCCGACAACAATTGATTTCAGTAGTGTTTCCGCGAAGCCGGCCCGTTCGAGCAGGGCGCCGGCAATGACCGCCACCGCCACAAGTATGTGGCTCAGCGCGTTCCACCGCATCCTTCCGTCGGTCTGGGCGGCAAGATAGACCGGCACCGTAGGCAATTGCATCGTCCAGCCGAAAATGAGCGGAACCGACATATATAGAAGTGGCGCGGAAACCTTGCAGAGGACGATGAGGCTGACGATTGGCGCTAGCAAGATCGCGGCCGCGGCTGCGGCAACGGCTGCGTAGGCGGTGGCCTTTACCGCCTTCTCAAGCAGTACGATGCGGCGAGCCTGTTCGTGCGGCTGGAGGCTTGCGAACACTGGGATCAGCGCCATCGATGCAGCTACGGCAAACCCACGGATTTGTGTAATCACACGAGAGGCAATTTCGTAGAGCGCGACCTGGCTGGCTCCGCCTGTCGCCCCGAATGAAAACTTCACCAGTGGCTCGAACAGTAGGTTCAGCAACGAGATGCCGTTGAGTTTCAGCCCGAAGCCGGTCGTGACCCGGAAAGCCTTTTGCTGCCAGCGACAGGGGAACCAACCGATCTCGGGCACTTGCCGGTGCAGCACGGTCCAGCCGGCGATAATTGTGACAAGCGGGCTCAAGATCTGGGCGATGCCAAAGCCGACGATCCCGATGCGTGGCACAAGAACCAAGACGATCAGGAAAGACACCACCGCACTCGACACGGCCACCATCGCCCTCAGGTCAACGCGTTGGGTGCCGTCGATACCAGAAATAACGGCCCCGGCGAGCCCGCCGAGCACGATGATGACGACGACGAAGGGCAAGAGCGCGATCGCACGGGGGAGCAACTCGGGCGTCAGCGCGAAGCGCAGGACGAACGGCGCAAGGAAATAGAGCGCGGTCCCGATGGTGAGATTGATCGCGGCGGATGTGAACAGAACGGTATGCGTGGTCTCGACGATGTCGCTGCCTATATCGGTTCCTGCGCGGATCATCGCGATGAACCGGCCGAGACCTCCCGCGCCGCTGACGTCGGCGGCCCGGGCAACCGTTGACCCGGTCATGATCAGCGACCAGATACCCAGCTCTTCGAGCCCGGCCGAGTGGACCACGACGCGGTAGACCAGGAACATCAACGCCGAGACCAGCACGGCCTGACCGAGCGCGGCCAGAGTGTTGCGGGAGACCGAGCCGACTTTCACAGGCGCATTCCGTGGGACGAATCCACCACAGCATGGACCTGCGACAGCCCAAGCCTGGAGCGCCCGGCGCCGTCTCGGATCATGGCTCCACGTGCTCCTGTGTGGTTGGCGACAATGACCTGATAACCTTGGAGGGAACCCCACCCGCCAACGTGTTGGCAGGGATGTTTGAGGTGACAACGCTGCCTGCGGCGATCACCGCCCTTTCCCCAATCGTGACCCCTTTCAGCACGATCGAATTCGCACCGATCCAGACGTCGTCACCGATATGGACCGGTGCGGTTGGGGTATGGCGGTCGAGCCTGCGATCGACATAATCGAGGGCATGGAAGTCGGTATCGAAAATGCTGACATTCGCGCCGATCTGCACGTCGTTGCCGATCTTGATTCCGGTAGCGCAGAAAATTGCCGCTCCGGACATGCCGACTCGATCGCCGATTGTCATCCGCGCCCCCTTCAATACAGTCAGGACTGTAGGATGGTTCACGCCAGCAGGATTGTAACGCGACAGGCTTACGATCTTGACCCTTGTGCCCAAGACGAGCGTGCCGTGGCCGCGCAGCACAATCGGCCCAAGGATTTTCAGCTGTTTTGGCCACGCCCACCCCTGGAGCGCGAAGACAAGGCGCGCGGGCACCTGCCAGCGTAACACCGCCACGCTATTAAGGCCGGCAATGACACGCTGCTTGAGGCTCATGTTGCCCATCGAACGTGAAATGCCCCCGCCTTCGTTCGTGCCTGCGAACATATCACGGTGTCACTCATACCCGATTTCCTGGCGGATGGTTTCGATTTCTGCTCGCAGCGCTTCGTATTCTGCGAGTTTGCGGTTGAGGAAATCGGCGGTGAGGGCGGATTTCTCGGCAATGCCCTTGCGGGTGAGAACGTAGGTGTCTCATCCCCGATGATCATATAGCCCCGCCGCCAGACGACTCTTTTGGTCGGTCTTTTCTCAAACTGCCGATAACGCAAAGCCGCTCTCAACGTCGCGCCTCATCGTCCCCGACGGTCGCTTGCCCCCGGAGATCCGAAATCTCTCTTGCCAGCGCATCGTACTCCGCAAGGCGTCGCTTCAGGAAGTTTGCCGTCAATTTTCCGCGCTCGGCGATACCGTTGGGTGTCAGGACATGGATGTAGTGCAGCTTTGACTTCGATGCGCGGAAGTTTTCTATGCGGACCAGGCCCTTTTCGATTAGGCCCTTGAGGCAATAGTTGATGCGGCCCAAGCTGATGCCCAGTTCGTTTGCCATCTGGCGCTGGCTCAGGTTGGGGTGTTCGGCGATCAGGCGCATGATGCGGAAGTGGACGTCTTCGCGCGCTTCGTCAGTGAGGCGGTTGGGCATCTCTAATTGCTGGAAGGTCGCTTTGGACAAGCTACCGCACAACGGGTGAAACGCGCCCGTTGTGTTTCGGCTGAGTAAATCGATTCGATTCTTCAGCCTTGTTCAATTTTGAACAATACTGAGAGCAAGTTGTTCTGTGAAGGGATTTCTTGTGATTGTCGCCGCAAAATCGGATCAGTTGTGGTTTAGCTGCGGTTTGTGATGGTTTCGTTTTCCTGTCGGCAATTTGCCTGCTCCGGCTTGCGCTTGCTCGAGCTTTGGGCGGATTGGCACCCTCGCATCCGCAGGGCTACCTGATCGGTTCCAGCGAGAGCGATGCAATGGTGAAGGATGCCCCGGTTTGTCCGTCCATCGCCAATGCGCGCAACCGCCAGCGTTGAACGGAACAATCGTTCGGGACGCGAAGCGTCGAGCGATAGTGTTTGGGGTCCGGGCCGAGCGGGACGGGTTGGCGCCAGATCGCTGTGGCCTGGACGGCGCGCAAGCAATCGACTTGCCAGAGGAGATCGGGCGTGCCGGCCCCGCTCAGGTTTCCCAGCCTTTGATCGAGTTGATAGAGGCCGGGCGCCAGGCTGGTCTGGCGATCGAGCAGCACGGCGGATGTTCCCCCATCAAGATCGATCTGAAGGCCCGATGCCTTCGACCATTGCGTGGTCACGCCGCGATCGTTGCCCAGGCGCCAGGCGAAGGGGGCGAGATCCTGTCTGGTGGTGATGGCGGAGAGCGCGAAGTCGTCGAGCGCGCCCGGCGGGGTTTGGCCCAGCTTTTGCGCGATTGCGCGGGCTTCGCGGTTTCGACCCGCTGCGGTCAAGGTGCGCAAGGTTTTCGCTAGCAGGGCCGATCGCTGCCCCGAAAGGTCGATATTCGTGCGCAGCATGAGATCGGCGAGCCAGTCAAGCTTCTCGGGTTGGTCGAGCGATGTGTTCAGAAAGGCGGCGAACCAGGGTTTGGCCGCGTAGTGCGCGAGTTGGGCGCGCAAATCGCGCTCGCCGAGCAGCGGGGCCAGGCGGGCGAACAGCGCTTTCGCCAGTTCGGGGTGGACTGTGACGGCCCGGTCGAAGTGGCGCGCGAGCGCTTCGTTGTCGCCGGTCGCGGCGGCTTGATCCAGCAGCGCCAGTTGCGTCAGGGCATCCCGGCGGCCAAGCCGCTCGGCGAAGCGCAACTGGGCAATCGCCCGGCTATCCCCCCGAACCAGCGAGACCAGCGCGATGTCGCGCATCGCGGTGGGCGACAGCGGCTCGATTGCCAGTTGTCGCCGGGCGTTACGCGCGATTGCGTCCGCCGCCACGGGATCGATCTGGCCCAGGGAAAGCTTCGCCACATCGGCTTGCGCCGCCGCGAGACGCGGATCGCCGCGAAGCCATGCGGGGGCTTTGCGCGGATCGGAAGCCAGCCAGTATGCGCGCGCGGCATCGCGCCAGCTCAGGAATGCGAGACCGATCGCCACGAGTGCGATGGCCAGCCGAAGCGCGAAGCGCAGGGACATGGCCGGCCTCGCCCGCGAAGGGTTCACGCGGTGGGCCGCCCGCCCTCCTGCTCTGCCCCCTGGCCGTAACCATATCCATAACCGTAGCCATATCCGTAACCATAGCCCTGGCGGCGTGCGTCGAATTTGGACAGGACCACGCCGAACACTTTGGCGCCGCCGTTATGCAGCCTGTCCAGCGAGGAGACGATCACGCGGCGCGGCGTCTTTTCCGCTTCCACCATGAACACCAGCCCCTCCACCGCGCGCCCGATCAATGGCGCATCGGCCAGATCGACGACCGGCGGGGCATCGATCACCACGTGGTCGAACTCGCCCAGCAGGGCTTCGATGATTTCGGCGAAACGCTCGTTGCTGAGCAGTTCGGCCGGGCTCGGCGGCAAAGGACCGGCGGGGATCAGCGAGACGCCGCGCCATTGCGTTTCGTGAATCAGGGGCGAGACCAGGTTCTCACCCGCCAGGATGTTGGCCAGACCCACGTCATTGTCGATGGCAAGCAGCGCGTGCAGCGAGGGCGAGCGCAAGTCCGCGTCGATCAGCAGCACGCGCTTGCCAGTGCGCCCGATCACTTCGGCCAGCGCCAGCGCGGTGGTCGATTTGCCTTCGCCCGAGCGCGAGCTTGATATCGCGAAGGACCGCGGCAACCCGTGCGGCGTGGTCAGGCTCAAGGTCGAGCGGACGCTGAAATAGGCCTCCGAGACGAAGGACTTGGGATCGGCCAGTTCGACGACGGGATCGTCCTTGACCAAGGGCACATTGCCCAGCAGCGGCACGCTGAGCATACGCCGGACATCGGCGGGCGTGCGCACGCCTTCGTCGATCTGTTCGAGCGCGAAGACCGTTACCGCCGCCAGGCCGATGCCGATCAGCAGGGCCAACGCCATGTTGAGCGGCAGGTTGGGCGAAGAGGGCGCGCCGGGAACTTCCGCCTGATCGACGATCGCGATGTTGCTGGCGCCGACCGTGCCGGCAATGCCGATCTCCTTGTAGCGTTGCAGCAAGGCATCGTAGAGTTGGCGATTGGTATCGGCATCGCGTTGATAGATGTTGAACTGGATGGCATCGCGGCGCTGCTTGTCCAGACCGGCCTTGAGCCCGGCGACTTTCTGCTCAAGCGCCTGCTCACGCGCCAGCGCTTCGCGGAAGGACAACTGCCGGCTGCCGGCAACGCGGCCGGTTTCGCGCGCGAGCGCCGCGTCGAGCGTTTCGATCTGGCGCTGGACCGCGCGCGCGGCGGGATAGCCGGGCTCGAACCGGACCATCAGGTTGGCGTGTTCGGCGGCCAGTTCCGCCCGCTTCGCGCGCAGCTCGGAGATCGTCGCATTGGTCAGCACTTCGGTCGTGTTCTCCGCCGAGCCGGAGCGCGCCCGGCTTTCGGCCGCGATCCGTTCCGCGCGCGCCTGCATCAGCGCCGTGTTCAGCGATTCCAGATCGGCGGCGGCCAGGGTGCGCTGGCTGGTGGTACGGCCATTCTCGTCCTGCCGGGATTCGAGCGTGACGATATCGCGATCGGTGGCATAGACCACGGCGCTGCGCTCGGACTGTTCCAGCCTTTCGCGCAAGGCGGAAAGCCGCTGTTCGAGGAACTGGCGCGCATCGGCGGTCGAGGCGAACTGCCGGTCCATGGTCGAACCGATGAATTCGGCGACCCAGGCATTGGCGATCCGCGCGGAAAGCTCGGGCGAGCGCGAGGTATACTTGATATCGACCAGCCGCGAGGTACGCACCGGCTCGATCGCGACATTGGCCAGCAGCAAGTCACGCACTTGCCGTTCGCGCTTCGCCGCGATCTGGCGGGGATCCAGGGGGCCATCGCTGGCCGCCGCCTCGACCGGCTTGGCGCCGTGGGCCGCGAAAAAAGCCTCGTTCCCGGCCAGATTCAGGCGACGCGCGACGCGCTCCGCCAGCGATGTCGCCTTCAGCAGCGCATATTGCGTGGCATAGAATTCAAGGTCGCGGCCTTCCTGCTGCGATTCCAGCCCTTCGACATTGGTCACGTTCTTCTGTTCGCGGCTGATCTCGACCTGGGTGCGCGCGGTATAGCGCGGCGCCATCAGCAAGGTGGCGATGAGCCCGACCGCGAGGCACAGCGCGATGATGCCGGCAATGACATAGCGCCAGCGCAGCGCCGCTTCCCAATACTGCAGCAGCACAGGCTGGAGCGAGAAGCCGCCCTCGTCATCGCGGGCGGAATCGAATGCCGCCGCATAGGACTGCGCGGATGGGGCGAGCGGGTTGTTGGGTGAATTTGCCATGGGCCCCTGATTGGTCATCGTGTGAAGCGATCGATGGCGATCACCAGCGGCGTCAGCAGCGCCGGCGCGGTCGCCAGGACGTCCTTGAACAGCAGGCGCCCACGCGATTCCCCGACCATGACGACATCGCCGGCAAAAATATCGGGATCGGGATAGGCACCGTGGCGGATCGCATCGAGATTGTAGAGCGCGGCGTAATCCTGCCCGTCGACGGTGCGGAAGACCACAATATCGTCAAGCTGCGAATATTCGCTGGTCCCCTCGGCCGTGGCGATGGCGCGCATCAGCGTCATCCTGCCGACCACCGGATAGAGGCCCGGCTTCTTCACCTGACCTTCGACCGTGACCACGCGGCTGAGCGTTTCCTTGAGGTTGACCGTCACTTGCGGGTTGCGAATGTATTGCGCGGCCAGCAGGCGCGAAAGCTCGCCCTCGATCTCGACCGGCGTCATGCCCGATACGTTGACGGTGCCGGCCAGCGGAAAGGATATCCGGCCGCTGGCATCCACTTGCACTTCCCGTGCGGAAAGCTCCTCGATCCCGAAGACGTCGATCACCAGCCGGTCGAACGGGCCGACGTAATACGGCGTCGTGCTGGATTGCACGTCGGTGCGCCCCGGCATCGGCAACTGGTTTCCGGCCAGCACTTCCAGCTTGGGATTGCCTCCAAGCTCGGCCGGCCCGGCGCAGGCCGCCAGGGCGGCGACACCACTGGCCAGCACGAGTCCCCGCGCAATCCGCAATGACCTGTTACCCTTCAAACGCATGCACTCCCAAAACCGATGAAACGACCGCAAGCCTGCGATCGCGAACCCGAGTAAACCGCCGCTAGCCATGATGTTCGCCGCCCGCCTTGTCGGCAGCCGGAGCCGCGACGGCCCAGACCGCCGCCAGCGCCGCCAGGCAGGCGAGCGAAGGCACACGTAGCGGATAGTCGCTGACCGAGCCCAGCGCGAAGAGCGCCAGGACCAGCAGGCCCAGCCGCGCCATCGCCGCTTCCGCGACCGGCACCGCGCGTGCGAAGGCGCGATGTCCCCCGCGCCAGAGCAGACTGGCGAGACCGGCGCCAAGCAGGACCAGCGCCGGCAGCCCCCCGGTCAGCGGCAATTCCAGCCAGTCGTTATGCGCATGGTTCATGTAGATCGCGCTGAGCAGGCTGTCGGGCTCATGCACGCGATAGACCGCCTCGAACGCGCCAAAGCCGGTGCCCCAGGGCCAGTATTCGCCGATCATCGCCCAGAGCGTGGGGGCGATGCGCAGGCGCAGCTCATCCGCGGGATCGGTCGCCATCAGGCGATCGAACGCCAGCGCCCGACCCAGCACGATCGTCAGCGCCGCCAGACCGGCCAGCCCCGCCGCGACCAGCGCGCCGAGGCGGAGGCGCGCCGCCGGGCCCAATCCCGGCCGCGCCCCTCCCCGCCCGGTTTCGCGGCGGACCAGCAGCAGCGGGCTCAGCACCAATGCCACGAGCGCGGCGACCATGCCCGAGCGCGAGCCCGTCACCAGAATCAGCGGCAGGACAAAGCCGATGTAGGCCGCGACCATGAGCCACCCCGCGCCGCGATCGGACAGGCGACGCGATGGCCCGCGCGATCCGGCCAGCCGCGCCCAGACCAGCACCATCGGCAACAGCGCGGCGAGAAACAACGCCTGATGATTGCGATTGGCGAACAGGCCGACGACAGACCCGTTGTTGGTGATGCCGTAGAAATACAGCCCGCCGTCCGGTGGGCCGAGCACTTGCGCAAGGCCAAGCACCGCGCTGACCGCGCCGATCACCAGCACGACCGGCAGCAGCGCGCGAAGCTGCCCGGCGTCGAGCTGGATGGCCAATGCGATCACGCCGAGCGGCGCCATCAGCGCCCAGAGCGCGTTGCGCGTCGCCGCCGGAGTCAGGCTGAGCGGGCGCCACACCGGCTCCAGCCCGGCCAGCCGATCCATCTCGGCGAACGGCGCGTGTCCCGGCAAGCCATACCAGATCGCCGGCGGCAGCGGCACGAGCTGCGCCAGCACCAGCAGCACGGTCGCGCTCGCGACAATCAGCAGGCCGCGATTGGCGCGGACTTGCGCCGCCGTCAGCGTGGCCAGCGCATAAGTCAGGACAAGCACTGAAGCCGGGCGCAGGTAGGGCAGCGACGCGACATCGCCGCGCGACGCGCCGCCGAGCAGGAAGACGCAGGCCAGCCAGCCCGAGAGCAGCCAGAAGGCCCGGTTGTCCGCAAGCGCGGCCCAAGCCGCGAGACGCACGCCATTGCTCCGCCCCATGCCGAAGCGCCGCAGGCTGGCGCCGGTCAAGGCTTGCCGCCCCAAAGGCGCGCATGGCTGGACCGGGCCGTCATCGCGAGCCGAACCCGCTGATAATGGTCTGCGCGGTCTTGAGCAGGATCAGCAGATCGAGCCAGATCGAGAAGTAGCGGATATAGTAGAAATCGTATTCCAGCTTGATCCGCGCGGCATCGACCAGCGCGACGTTGCCCTGATGCACCGCCGCCCAACCCGATATGCCGGGACGCACGGCGTGGCGGTAATCATAGAACGGCACTTCGGCGGCATAGGCCTGCGCCAGGCTCAGCGCCTCGGGACGCGGGCCGATCCAGCTCAGATCGCCTTTGAATACGTTGTAGATCTGCGGCAGCTCGTCGATCCGCCACTTGCGCAGCGGCCGGCCGACGCGCGTGATCCGGTCGTCATTGGCGCGCGTATAGGCCGGCCCGCCGGCGTCCACGCGCATGGTGCGCAGCTTGTAGCAAGTGAAGGGCCGCCCGCGAAAACCCATCCGCGTCTGCCGGAACAGCACCGGCCCCGGACTGTCGAGCTTGATCGCGACGGCCGCCACCGCGAGAGCCGCCAGCACCAGCAGCCCCAGCGGAGCCACCGCCAGCAGGTCGATCCCGCGCTTGATCCTGAGGTAGAGCAGCGAGGGCAGCAGCGCGCCGAAATTGTTGTCCGCGTGCCGCTCGAAATGGGTGCGCCCGGTCAGCCCTTCCTCGATATGGGTGCGATGATAGACCGGGATGCCATCGAGCACGAGCCGGGTGATGAAGCTGGACCACGGCAGGTCGAGCGAGGCGTGCGGATCGACCACCACCGCATCGAGGCGATAGTCGATCTCGGGGTCGGTCAGGCCGATCCACACGACATTGCCCGGCAAGTCGCTGCCGAAATCGTCGGGCACGCCGATCAGGCCGATGATCGGCCGGATCATGCGTGCGCGCAGCACGGAAACCACCAGATACCACACCGCGCCGATCAGGAACGCGGTCCAGAAGTGATAAGGCTCCAGCGGCACCCGCGCCGCATAGAGCAGGACGATCACCCCGCTGAAAGTGGTGAAGAACGCCGGCAGGATGAGCGTGCGCGACTGGATGAGCGGCAGCGATCCCATCTGTTGCAAGGCAAGATGCGCGCCCACCAGCGCCGCCGCCGCGCCCAGCAGCGAGGCCTTGTCGCCCTCCGCCTCGCGCACGAACCACCGCCCGAAATCCGCCAGCAAGGGGTGGACCAGCGCGGGCAGCTCGATCGCCAGCAGCAGGGCCATGCTGAGCACGAAGCGATTGGTCGCCAGCAATTGGGCGAATAACGTCTGCCGCGATTTCGGCCAGATCCGGCACGCCTGCCTGGGCATCGAGACGATGGGCCGGTTCAGCACGATCCCGTTCCGGCGGGCCGGGGAAGTGCCTCGCGGTGGCCATCGATCGCGCAGGGATCGGCCATATAAGGACCGGGCGATCTCATACCGGCCCGAGATCGCTTGCCGAGACCCTGACGGGAACCATGCCGCCCAGGATATCGAGCAGCACCCGGACCCGCCCCTTGTCGTCGAGCGATTCGACATGGCCGATCCGGTCATGCAACGGCCCGGTCATGATCCTGACCGCATCGCCGACTTGCGGGGCTTCGACCATCTTTTCGACAACGCCGTCGCGGCAGCGCCCGACGAGCCATTGCATGAAGTTGGTCGGGACTTTCTGCGGCCGCCCGCCGTCCGAACTCAGCAGGCGCTTAACGCCGAATGTGCTGTTGATCGCCCGCCAGGGATCGTGATCGACATCGATCTGGACGAAGACATAACCGGGAAAAAGCGGCGCCAGCACGGTCCTGACCTTGCGGGCATGGCGGCTGGACTTGCGAAAACGCGGGCACAGGCTGGCGAATTCCTGAAGCTCCAGGTTTTCGATGGCAAAGGCTTCTTTCCGGGGAAGCGTTTCGGCGACATACCATTGGGGATGACGGCCCGATCGCAATTCCGGCTGCCTGCCGGCCATTTTCTCAGGTTCATCGCCAAGTATCATGAATATATCGCTAGATCAGCGCCTTACAATTTCTTCGAGAATCGACTGAGTTATGGATATGCCTCGCCTCGCAAGTGCAGCAATTTCAACCGCATCCACAACGGATTGATTTTTTTGGTGATTCATGAAATAAATCCGCTGTTCGCGTGGGCAAAATTCAATCGAAAACGGATTTTCTGTTAATTTGGCAGTGAAATGGCGCCATGGCCGCGCCCGGCCGCTCGCCCCGCCGACACGCAAGTGTCACGCCGCTTTCACGGTTCGGGTCTAGCGCGGCGGCAAAGGGGTTCTTGCATATGTCACATCGCGTCGTCTTTTTGGCGGCGGCCAGCCTGGGCGCGCTTGCGTCGGGCGCCGCCCATGCGGAGGAGGCCAATGCCGACTCCGAAATCGTCGTCACCGCGCAGCTTCGGGAACAGGACCCAATCGACGTGCCGATGACGCTCAGCGTCGTCGGCAGCGAGGAGATGGATCGCTTCGGCCTGCGGGAATTCGATGCGCTGTCGCGCTTCATTCCCGGATTCGAGGTGCAGAACCAGTCGCCCAACAACCCCGGCTTCGTCATTCGCGGCATCACGTCTGACAGCGGCGCGGCGACGAACGAGCCGCGCGTCTCGATCTATCAGGACGGCGTCTCGATCTCCAAGTCGCGCGGCTCTTACGTCGAGCTGTTCGATATCGCCCGCGTCGAGGTGGCCAAGGGCCCGCAATCGACGCTCTATGGGCGCGGCGCGCTGATCGGCGCGGTCAACGTGATCCAGAACAAGGCCCGGCTCGGCGCGTTCGAAGCCGCCGGAATGCTCAGCTATGGCAATTACGACGCGCTGGTCGGCGAAGCCATGGTCAACGCGCCGCTGGGCGATCATGTCGCCGTGCGCCTGGCCGGCCGCATCCGCCAGCGTGACGGCTATACCGACAACCTTCTGGGTGGCGACGATTTCAATTCGGCCGACACCCGCGCGATCCGCGGCTCGCTCCATGCCGAGACCGGCGCGCTGACCGTCGACGTCATCGGCAATTACCAGAAGGACAAGCCGGCCGGCACCGGCTTCAAGTCGATCGCCTTCAACCCGACCGATCCCGTCACCGGCGCGGTGCTGGGCGACAATGGCCGCAACAGCGGCGCGGCGCTGGTCGCCGCCGATGGCTTCGAAGGCGGCAAGCCGCTGGGCCTTGACCGCGAGGTCTGGGGCGTGACCGGCATCGCCAACCTGGAACTGGGCGAGCGCTTCACGCTGACCTCGATCACCGCCTATCGCCGGTTCAAGGCGCTGGAGATCTTCGATGCGGACGGCATCTCGCTGCCGATCCTGACGGCGGCGGAAGACGCGCGCGGCAAGCAGACCAGCCAGGAACTGCGCCTGACCTATGACGACGGCCCGCTGACCGCCTTCGTCGGCGCGAGCTATTTCCATGAGAGCGGCACGCAGCGCGTCCCGTCGCAATTCGATGAACGCGAGGCGCTGGCGGGGCTGGCCGGCGCGCTCAACGGCGCGGGCATCCTGCCCGGCCGCCCGGCGACCGACCCCGCCCCTGCCGCCCTGTTCGGCAATCCCGCCTTCACTGGCGCGCTGCTGCGCGGCGTGGCCGGCAGTTACGGCGTCGCGCTGGACCCCGCGCTGGCGCAGGCGATCGCGGCGAACCTCAAGTCCAATCACCTCGAAACCTCGACCAACGGCGGGCGGACCAAGGCGATCGACCTGTTCGGCGACGCGACGCTGCGCCTGGGCACCCGGTTCGAGCTGGGCGCGGGCCTGCGCTATTCGCACGACGACAAGCGCAGCACTTATACCGCCGCCGTGCTCAACGGCCGCTCGATCCTGGGCGGCTTCATCGGCGCGCTGAGCCAGCCGGCGCCAGTGCGCGCCGCGCTGCTGCAAGCGCTGGCCGCGCCCGGCGCGGCGACGATCCCGCCTTCGGCCGCCTATCCGGTGCCGCTGTTCGGCCTGGGCGCGCAGCCCACCGCCGGCAATGGCGGCGTGGACAGGGCCACGCTGAAGGACGATGGCTTTTCCTGGCGCCTGACCGCGCGCTATTTCCCCAGCGACGACACCAGCCTCTATGCGACTTACGCGCGCGGCCGGCGCCCCGAAGTGCTCTCGGCCTCCGGCCCGGGCGCGCCGTTCGGCGCCACCACGTTCGACGTGCTGCCTTCCGAGGAAGTCGACAGCTATGAGGCCGGCGCCAAGACCGCGCTGATGAACCGCACGCTGTTCCTCGATGGCGCGGTGTTCTTTTACCAGTACGACAACTTCCAGACGACGGTGCAGCAAGGCACGCAGTTCATCGTCACCAATGCCGGCAAGGCCGAAGGCTATGGCTTCGAAGGCCAGGTGCGCTGGGTTCCGGGCGAAACGCTCAGCCTCTTCGCCAGCTATGCCTACAACCACAGCCGCTTTTCGACCGGCGTGCGCGATGGCAACCGCTTCCGCCTGACGCCGGACCATTCGGCCGCGGTGGGCGCGATCCTTTCGGTTCCCGCCGGGCCGGGCCGCATCGCCTTCTCGCCGACGCTGACCTGGCAATCGAAGATCTTCTTCGACGATGACAACGACCGGCCGGATTTGCAGCAGCCGCCGGCCGCGCTGGTCGCCGACAACCTGCAGAACGAGTTCCAGAAGGGCTATGCGCTGGCCAGCGCCCGGCTCGGCTACGAAGCGGCCGACAAGAGCTGGCGCGTCGAGGCTTATGTCGAGAACCTGTTCGACAAGAAGTTCATCATCGACGCGGGCAATACCGGCGACAGCCTGGGCCTGCCGACCTTCATCGCCGGCCCGCCGCGCTTCTACGGCGTATCGGCCAGCTTCCGCTTCGGAGGGGACCAGTGAAGCTTGATCGCCGCGCCGCGCTGGGCCTGATCGGCTCGGGCGCCGCCCTGCCCGCCGCCACGCTGCCGGGGATGGCCCTGGCCGCCGCGCCGGCCGCCCCCGCCACTTTCCGCCACGGCGTCGCCAGCGGCGATCCCACGCCGCGCGGCGCGATCCTGTGGACGCGCGTGACGCCTGCCGACGCCGCCCATGCCACCGCCGTCCCGGTGCGCTGGCACGTCGCCGCATCGGCGCAAGGCAAGCCGCTGGAAAGCGGCTCGGCCGAAGCCCGGCCCGCGCGCGATTTCACCGTGAAAGTAGAGCCCACCAAGCTGAAGGCCGGCACCGATTACTGGTACTGGTTCGAGCTGGCCGACGGCACCCGATCGCCCGTCGGGCGCTTCCGCACGCTGCCGGTGGGCAAGGCCGACGATCTGGTGCTCGCGGTGGCGACTTGCCAGCTTTTCGTCAGCGGCTTCTACAATGCCTACGATCACATGGCCAAGCTGGACCGGCTCGACGCGGTCGTGCACCTCGGCGACTATATCTACGAATATGGCCCGGACCAGTACGGCGCCAGCATCGGCGCGAAGATCGGCCGCACGCTGGAACCCGCGCACGAGATCGTCACGCTGGCCGATTACCGCGCGCGCCACGCCTGGTACAAGTCCGACCCGAACCTGCAGGCGGCGCACGCCCGCGCCGCGTTCATCTGCGTGTGGGACGATCACGAGACGGCGAACGACAGCTGGACCGATGGCGCCGAAAACCACCAGCCGGCCAGCGAAGGCGATTGGGCCGCGCGCAAGGCCGCCGCGCTGCAAGCCTATTTCGAATGGCTGCCGATCCGCGACCCCCAGCCCGGCAAGCCCTGGGCGGCGATCAATCGCGGCTTCACGTTCGGCGATCTGGCCACGCTGATGATGGTGGAGACCCGCCTGCTCGCCCGCAGCGAGCAAGTGAGCATCGCCAGCGCCGCGCCCACCGCCGAATCGATCGGCGCGGTCCTGGCCAGGGTCAACCGCCCGGATCGCGAGATGCTGGGCGAGCCGCAGCGCGAATGGCTGGAACAGGGCCTGGCCGCTTCGGTCAAGGCCGGGGTGCCGTGGCAGGTGATCGGCAACCAGGTGGTCATGGCGCGGGTCAACGGCCCCGATCTGGACAAGGCGTTCGGCGCCGATACGGCCAAGGCCATGCTCGCCGCCCAGCCCGAAGCCTTCCGCGCCCAGATCGAGGAAGCGCTGGCCGGCTATCGCCTGGGCCTGCCCTATAATCTTGACGCGTGGGACGGCTATCCCGCCGCGCGCGAGCGGCTTTACGCCAGCTTCCGCCGCGCCGGATCGGAGCCGCTGGTGCTGGCGGGCGACAGCCACGCGTTCTGGGCCAACAACCTGGCCGATGCCAAGGGCCAGCCGGTGGCCGTGGAATTCGGCACCAGCGCGATCAGCAGCCCTTCGGTCGGCGACAGTATGCCGCAATTGCCGCTGGGCCAGTTGCTGGCGCAGGCCAGCCCCGAAGTCGCCTTCTGCGACCAGCGCGCCAAGGGCTATATCCTGCTCACGCTGACGCCGGACCGGGCCGAGGCCGACTATGTCGGGATGTCCACCGTGTTCACACGCGAATACGAAGCGAAATCGCTGGCCCGCTTCACGCTCGACGCCAGGGCGAAAGCGCGCAAGCTGGCCCGCAAGGATACCGCCGGGGCCTGAGAAGCCGGCCATGTCGCTAACCCGTCCTCCCCCGGCCCGGGGGAGGGGGACCGCCGCGCAGCGGGGGTGGAGGGGTATCACCGCCAGCGGGAACACCCCTCCGTCAGCGCGGTGCGTGGCCACCTCCCCGGCAAGGAGAGGATTTGTATCGGCGCGATGGGCCCGCCATCCAACCTGGCACCCGATCAGATCCTGCCGGTGTTCTCCGCGATCAGCTTGCGGGCTTCGCTCACCGCCTTCTGCGTATCGGTCTTGCCCTCCACGATGTCGTCGGCGATCTGGAGCAGGCGGGCGCTGATCACCGTCCCGGTCTCGGCTTCCTCCTGGATGACGATACCGCCGTTCTCATTGGCCACCTTGTCCCACTCGGCACGCACCGCGGCCCAATAGTCCTTGGTCGCGGACCAATAATCGTCGGCGGCCTTCACGTTGTACCCGTCGAACTTCGTATAAGTGTTGAGCACGTATTCCTGCACGATGGGGACGAGCTTGCCGTCCTTGCCGCCCATCTTGGTGTTGTCCTGCCAGTGAACCCAGCCATCGGGCGAGTTCTGGTGGCGGTTGATCGACAGGTAACGGTCATAGACCGGCTTGCGCACCGCGTCGCGCCGGGCCAGCGGGCGCCAGGTCCAGTTCGAGCGCCAGCGCCGCACGCCGCCTTGCGTCTCGAACTGCCCCCACCCGCCATAGCGCGGCGAATCGTCGACTTGCCACACCGTCTGCGACCAGCGGCCGGTGCGCATCTTCTCGGGCACGTCCTCCCACTTCCAGGTGTTGCGATCGGCATAGACCAGCACGCGCGCCGGCTCGTATTCCCAGTCCTGCCGCCAGTGCTTGATGATGTGGCTGGCGCCTTCATGCTCGATCACCAGCATGTGCTGGAGCACGATCTTGCGGCCGGTATCCTCGATCACGCGCACCACTTCGTTGCCGCCGGAGATCTTGCGGTCGAGCGGGGTGTAGGCGGGGTCCCAGCGGGTCGATTCCTGCATGTCGAAGCGGACCTTGTAATTGCCCGCCATGGCCAGGATATCGGCCCGGTCCTGCTCGAACGTCGCCGCCGCCTGCGTGGCCGCGATCGGCGGATGGGCCAGCGCGGGGCTGAGCGAGCAGGCGAACGCCAGCAGGCTGGCGCCGATCATGGTCTTCAAACGTGTCATGGATTTTCCCTCCCTGGTAAATCAGAAGCGGTAGCTGAGCGAGACGCTCGCGTTGCGGCCGGGCTGCGTGTAGGCGTCGGTGACGGTGGAGGTGGCGGCAAGGCCGCGCACGTCGCTCCACCAGGCGTATTTCCGGTCGAGGATGTTGAAGATGCCGGCGCGCAGCGTCAGCCCTGCGAACAGCCGGGCATGGGCCGTCGCGTCCAGGATGGTGAAGGCGCCGGGCCGGAAGCATTCCGGCGTGCACAGGCCGGTGGAGCGCGACAGTTCCTTCTGCGCCGAATGGGTGGCGATGATCTGCCCGCCAAAGCGCCCTTGCGGATCGCGATAGCCGATGCCGGCAACCAGCTTGAGCGGGTCGATCGAGGACAAGGGCGTGCGCCCGCCCGCGGGATCGAGCACATCGCCCTTGGCATAGGATAGGGCGAGCGTCGCGTTGAGACCGTTCGACGCCCGCCCCTCGAACCGGGCCTCGGCCCCCTTGACGCGGACCCGGTCGAGATTGATGAACTGGTAGATGGCCGGATCGGTGGGCGTGAAATCGCCGCTCACCACTTCCTGGCTGATGAAATCCTTGTAGCGCGATGTGAACGCGGTCAGGTCCAGGCTGACGGCGCGGTTCGAGATGCGCAGGCCGCCTTCGAAGCTTTCGCTCCGCTCCGGCCCCAGATCGGGATTGGGCACCGAGGTATAGCCGAAGGCGAGGTTTTCGAAGAACTGGTTGACCTGGCCGGGCTCGGGCGCCTTGAAGCCGGTGGCGTAGTTGGCGAAAAGCCGCACCGTCTCGTTGATCTTCCACACCGCGCCGAACTTGGGCGAAAGCCGCGATCCGTCCTGGCCGGCGCCAGCGAAGCTGGGCAGCAATGCGTCATCGCGCGGCGAAAGCTTGTACCAGTCGAAACGCAGCGCCGGATAAAGCGTCAGCGCGCCGCCCGCGATCTCGATCTGGTCGCCCACGAACAGGCCCGCGCGGGTAAAATCGGTGGTCGGGAACGCGCGCGTGGGAAACGTCTCGCCCGCCGGCGGCACGGTGCCGTCGCGCAGGCCGCGCTGGCGCGTCTTGCTGATGTCGCCGCCATAGACCAGCCGGTGCCGCATCGCGCCGGTCGCGAAATCGGACCGCGCGTCCGCCGCGAAGCCGATGACGCGGTTCTCGAACGTGTTCAGCCGCTCACGATCGACCGCCGGGGTGCGATCCTCGTCAGTGAACTGGCGGTCCTCGCCGTCCTGCCAGTAGACCGCGGCGCGGGCGAAATCGATCACGCCGTCGCCTTCCCAGCTCCAGTCCAGGCTCACGCGCTTGCGCTTGCCGGTGTCGATGCCCTGCAGCAGCTCGACACTGGGGCTGAGGTTGGTCAGGCCATCGGTGAACAGGCGCGTGTCGAGGTATTCGCCGGTCAGGCGCAGCTTGTGGCCATTGGCCGGGCCATAGACGATCCGGCCCAGCGCGGCGTTGGAGCGGCCATCCTGCGGATTGGGCCGGGTGCGGTTCGCGCCGGTGCCGCCGACCGTGCCCTGGTTGTCAAGCTCGTGATAGTCGCGCCGGGTATAGGCCAACATGCCCGACCAGTCGCCGCTGCGGCCCGCGACAATGGCGGTTTCGGTGAATTCGTCGTCCGCGCTGGAATAGGCCGCGCGAACCAGCCCGCCGGTCGCCTTGCCGCCTTCGAGGAAGTCCGTGGGATCGGAGGTGATGAAGCTGATCGCGCCGGCCAGCCCGTCGCTGCCGTAAAGCGCGGAAGACGGGCCGCGCAGGATCTCGACCGACTTGATCAGGCCCAGATCGACATAATCGCCGCGCCCCACATTCTGCGCGCCGAAGCTGAACCCGTCGGGCACGCGCACGCCATCGACCTGGATCAGCACGCGGTTGCCGCCGATGCCGCGCACGGTGAAGCCATCATTGCCCGCGCGGCCCGTGGCGCTGAGCGCCGCGTTGAAGCGCGCGGGCTGGCGCTGCACGCTGACGCCGGGCTCGAAGCGGACCAGGTCCTTGATGTCGGTCGCCAGTTCGTCGGCGATCTGCTCGTCGCTCTTGACCGAGACCGTGACTGCCAGATCCTCGACCATCACGGGCGTGCGCGTGGCCGTGACGACGATCTGGCGCATCCGGTTGAGCCAGAACAGCCCATCGTCGTCCTGCGCCTGCGCGGGAGCGGCGAGCATGGCGAAAGCCAGCGCGAGCGAGGCGCAGGCCGGCCGCGCATGGCGCCACGCCGCGCGATCGGCCGGGCGCGTCCAGTGCGAGCAGCCTTGCCGGTTTGCGCCCCCGGATAGTGAGATTACCCCCATTCCTGATCCTTCCTGCAAATGCGAGTGATTCGCATTTGCAGGCTATTTGCAGAGGAACGCGGCAGGGTCAAGCAGACGCATCCCGCGCATCGCGAAAGCGATGGCGAGCTGGCTGGCCGGCGATGATGGGATAATGTCGCGACGCGACCGGGCAGGATGGCATCACCCCCGCCCGGCCGGACGTTGCGCGCCATGGCAAAGGCAGCGCCCACGCGCGCGGGCGAATCAGGCCGCCCGACGCAATCGTTCAGCGCGGCGCGGCTATTGTGCCCCGGTCACGCTTTCGGCCGGGCGCCCGGCGACCAAGCGCATGTCGTTTTCCACCGCCGTCAGCCCTTCCCGGCTGGCGATCGCCAGATCGAGCGGCCGGCCGCCCAGCGTGGCGCGATCGGTGTTGAGATAGGCGATGGCCTGATCCTTGCCGCCCAGCAGGTCAAAGGCGAGCCGCGTGACGGTGCCTTGCCGCTTGGCCGCGTCCACCGCCAGCTTCGGGCTGTTCGACTTGCGAAAGCCCATGCGGCGTATCTGCTTCGGCTCTTCGTCGATTGCATCGGTCAATCGGATTCTCCTGCTTGCTGCCGGGTTTCCCCCCCGCCTGCGCGGGCGTGAAAGCCTGGCCTTAAAGGTCCTGATCGCCCGGCTGGCCCGCCGCCAGGCGACGCAATATCCGGGTCACTTCGATCTGCCCGAGCGGCGATGACATGGCGATCGCCAGCGGGGTCTCGCGCAGGCCAAGGTGCAGCCCATTGAGGAACCGCCCCGCCGCCGCGTGCCCGCCCAACAGCAGGAACGCCAGTTGCGAAACCTCGCCCCGCCGTCGCAGGCTGGCCGATGGCCGGGGAATCTCGCGCGGCAGGCGATGCGGCGCGGCGAACCGGCTGCGCAGCCGCGACATCAGCCCGGAACCGGGCCCGAAGCGAGCGCGTCCGCCCGCACCCACGCGGGATATTGCGGCACGCCCATGTCGTCGCGCAGCTTCGTGATCCGTCGCGCATAGTGCGAGACGATATCGAACGACGAACCCAGGGCCGGCAGGAACGACAGGCCAGCATCGCGCATGAGCGCAACCTGATGGTGATGCAAAAGCTGATTGAGGTCCAACAGCGCTCTCCTTTGTGCGGGAGCCCGGTGGTCTCTCAGTCGTCGATTTGCGAAAGTGGATCGACGATGGCCACTATATAGCACTTGCGGCGCGCGATAGCCACCCAAAGGGCGCCGGCCCGCTTCGACCGCACGCTGCCGGTGCCGTCGCGGCAGGGCCCGGCTCTCGCCGGCTCAGCGGCCGGCCGGGCGTGGCTTGCCGAATTTCGCCTTGCCATGGGGCCGCGCATCGCCTCTGAGCGCGCCCGGCTTGTCGGGCGAGCGGACATGGCCCTTGCGGTGCGGCTTGGGCCGGTTGGGCGGCGCGCCGTCAGCTTGCGGCATCCCCCGGCCCTCGCGGCGATTTTCCCGCGCGGCTTCGCGCGGCGCGCCGTCCGACTGTTCGATCAGGATCGCTTCCTCTTCCGATTCGGACCCGGCCGTCCGCTCGATCGCGGCGCTGAACTTGGCGGCGATGGCGCGCGGCACCTGGAAATGGGTTTCGCCCTGGCCGATGCGGATCGCGCCGATCTCGTTGCGGGTGATGTGGCCGCGCCGGCACAGCAGCGGCAGCAGCCAGCGCGGATCGGCGTTCTGGCGCCGGCCGATGTTCATGCGGAACCAGACGACATCCTCGAAGCCGGGGCGATGCCGCTCCTGCTGCGCGGCCTTGCGCGCCTCGGGCGTGTTCTCGACCAGTTCCTCGGGCTCGGGCAGCGCCGCGCGATGGGCGCGGACCAGGGCCGCCGCGATATCCTCGGCCGGACGCTCGGCCATGAGGCGCGCGGCCAGTTCGCGGTCTTCCTCGTCGTATTCGGCCGGTTGCAGCAGCGCGGCGAGCATCCGCTCGCGATCGCGCTCGCGGATCGCCTCGGGGCGCGGGGCGTCGATCCATTCGGCGCGGATCTTGGCGCGATTGAGCATGAATTCCACGCGCTTGCGCTGCGGATAAGGCACGATCAGCACGGCCGTGCCCTTTTTGCCCGCGCGCCCCGTGCGGCCCGAACGGTGCTGCAGCGTCTCGGCATCGCGCGGGATCTCGACATGAATCACCAGGCTGAGCGTGGGCAAGTCGATCCCGCGCGCCGCCACGTCGGTGGCGACGCATACCCGCGCGCGCCGGTCCCGCAGCGCCTGCAGCGCCTGGTTGCGTTCGGACTGCGAATGCTCGCCCGAAAGCGCCACCACCGCGAAGCCGCGCTCCTGCAAGGTGGCATGGAACCGCCGCACGTTGTCGCGCGTGGCGCAGAACAGCATCGCGGTTTCCGCCTCGTGATAGCGCAGCAGGTTCACCACCGCGTTCTCGATCTCGGACGGGGAAACCGTCGCGGCCTGATAGGCGATGTCGCCATGGCCGCGATCGTCGCCCACCGTGGAGATGCGCAAGGCATCGCGCTGGTAGCGGCGCGCCAGCGCCTCGATCGGGCGCGGCATGGTCGCGGAAAACAGCAGGGTGCGCCGCTCGGTCGGCGACGCGTCGAGCAGCTCCTCCAGATCCTCGCGGAAGCCCATGTCGAGCATCTCGTCCGCCTCGTCGAGCACGATGGCGCGCAGGCTCGACAAGTCGAGTGCGCCGCGTTCCAGATGATCGCGCAGCCGACCCGGCGTGCCCACCACGATCGACGCGCCCGAACGCAGCGCGCGGCGCTCCTTCGAAGGGTCCATGCCGCCAACGCACGTGGCGATGCGCGCGCCGGCCCTGGCATAAAGCCAGGCCAGTTCGCGGCTGACCTGCAAGGCCAGCTCGCGCGTTGGCGCGATCACCAGCGCCAGCGGCGTCTCGGCAAGCGGCACGGTGCCGTCGGCGGCGATCAGGTCAGCGGAGATGGCCAGGCCGAACGCCACGGTCTTGCCCGATCCGGTCTGCGCCGAAACCACCAGGTCACGCCCGGCCGCCTCGGGCTGGAGGACCGCGGCCTGGACCGGCGTGGGCTCGGCATAGCCATGCTCGGCAAGCGCTTCGCCCAGCACGGGCACGATATTGGGGAAAGACATGGAACTCGCTTTATTCTGTCGTGCGCGCGGCACCGCGCGGCAACGGGGGGATCGTTCGGAATGCCATGGCGCCGGCGGGCGCGTTGGCGGGCGGACTCGCCTGGTGGCGCACCGCATCGCAGGCCCGATACAGGTTATCGCGGCGTTTGGCTGCAATTGTTTTCATGCCCCCCGCGCAAACCCGCCGGGGCCGCGCGATTGGTGCCTTTCCGGCACGAAAATTTGCCTCATGAATTCAACAGTCGCGCCGTTGAATTCGCCGCGATTCCATCACCAGCCTTGCAATTGTGGGGCAAATGCTCCAGATTGAAAGATGCTAACGTCGCCTGCGACGGATCTTGACGCTTTACCGCAGATATTTCCTCAACATGCTACCGGCTTGGCCAGCGATGGCGCTGGTCAACTTTACTCTACAATTTCGAGGAAAAATCTCATGCCCATCGGCACCGTCAAGTTTTTCAACACCGACCGGGGTTTCGGCTTCATTGCCCCCGACGGCGGTGGCAACGACAGCTTCGTCCACATCAGCGCCGTCGAACGTTCGGGGCTCCAGGCGCTCCGTCAGGATCAGCGCGTGAGCTACGAGATCGAGGTCGACAAGCGCGGCAAGCAGTCCGCCGTCAACCTGGCGCTGGTCTGACCTGAACTTTGGCGCGGGGCAGGCCCACGATCCCGTTCGCGGCGATCACGGGTCGCGCCCCGCGCCACTGCCTTGCGGGCAGGATACCGCCCGCCGGCACCGCTTCGCCGCATCGCGCGGCCAACCTTCATACCCATAGCAAAGCCCTCCGCGACAATCGCGGACGCGGCCCCTTATTGCCGAGATGACGCGCGAAACGCGCGCAAGGATACCATGAAACGCATACTTTCCACCCTTTCCTCCATCCTGCCCCGCGGCGCCCTCCCCCAGTTCGCGGCCATGCCGCAAACCGCCGGACAGACGCTCTCGCGCCGCGAACTGCAACGGATCGTCGCCCAGATGATCGACTGACTTGCCCAGAGTTTCCCGCCACGGCCAAAAGGACCAGCGCCATGTCAACCAGCAACAGCGACATCTTCCTCGATCGCGCCGAGCAATGCGCCCGGCAAGCCGAGGACAGCGAGCTTGACAACGTGCGCGACCGCTGGCTTCGATCCGAAGCCGCCTGGCGCGAAATGGCCGATCGCGCATCGCGCGTGAAGCACGAGCGGGACAAGCTGGCCGCTGAAAAATCCAGCGAAATCATCGCGTTCGAACACGCGAACGACTGATCGCGAGGAGCCGCGCCGGGAACCCCCGGCGCGATCCCGCCATGGACGCTGGCCAATGGCCTGCGCGCCCGGGCCTCGACTGGCCGGGCCGATCGCCTAAGACGACGCAATGATCGACAAGGACCGGATCGGCGATGGCCGCGCGCAGGCTGCGGCGGCGGACATTCGCGCCGCGCTCGCGCCGGGCCGGCGCGCCCGCGTGCCGCTGTGGCCGATCGCGGGAGGGCTGGCGTGGGCGCGCTGATGCTGCAAGGCACCGGCTCGGATGTCGGCAAGTCGGTGCTGGTCGCCGGCCTGTGCCGGGCTTTCGCCAATCGCGGGCTGCGCGTGCGCCCGTTCAAGCCGCAGAACATGTCGAACAACGCCGCCGTCACCGCCGATGGCGGCGAGATCGGCCGCGCCCAGGCCTTGCAGGCGATCGCGGCGCGGGTGGAGCCGCACAGCGACATGAACCCGGTGCTGCTCAAGCCCCAGGCCGATCACACCTCGCAGCTCATCGTCCAGGGCCGGATGCGCGGCACGCTGGGTTCGGCCCATTTCCGCGAAGCGCGCCGCCCCTTGCTGCCCGAAGTGCTGGAAAGCTTCGCCCGATTGCGCGCGCAATGCGATATCGTCGTGGTCGAAGGGGCCGACTCCCCGGCGGAGATCAACTTGCGCGCGGGCGACATCGCCAACATGGGCTTCGCCCGCGCCGCGCGCGTGCCGGTGGTGCTTGTCGGCGATATCGACCGGGGCGGCGTGATCGCGGCGGTGGTGGGCACCAGGGCCGTGCTCGATCCCGGGGACGCGGCGATGATCCACGGCTTCATCATCAACAAGTTCCGGGGCGATCCCGCGCTGTTCGCCGATGGCTATCGCCAGATCGAGGCACTGTCGGGCTGGCGCGGGCTGGGGCTGGTGCCATGGCTGGCCGCCAGCGCCCGGCTGCCGAGCGAGGACGCGGTCGTGCTGGAGCGAGCCAGGGCGCCGGCGGCGGGCCGCCTGCGCGTGGCCTGCCCGATCCTGCCGCGCATCGCCAATTTCGACGATCTCGATCCGCTCAAGGCCGAATCGGGTGATGGTGCCGCCCGGCAGGCCGATTCCGGCGGAGGCGGCGCTGATCGTGCTGCCCGGCTCCAAGGCGACGCTGGCCGACATGGCCGCGATCCGGGCGGAAGGCTGGGATATCGACATCGCCGCGCACCGACGGCGCGGCGGCATGATCCTGGGCCTGTGCGGCGGCTACCAGATGCTGGGCACCGCGATCGCCGATCCGCTGGGCATCGAGGGGCCGGCCGGCGCAGCGGCGGGCCTGGGCCTGCTCGACGTGGCGAGCGTGCTTTCGCCGGGCAAGCGGCTCGACCATGTGGAGGGCACCGCGCTGGGCGCGCGGTTCGCGGGCTATGAGATGCATATCGGCGAAACCACCGGGCCCGATTGCGCGCGCGCCTTCGCGACGCTGCGGGACGGCCGGCGCGACGGCGCGAAGAGCGCGGACGGGCGCGTGATCGGCAGCTATGTGCACGGTGCCCTGGCCAGCACCCCCTTGCGCGCCGCTTTGCTGGAGCGGCTGGACACCGCGTCCGACGGCATCGACCACGCCAGCACGGTCGACGCCGCGCTCGACGAGATCGCCGCCGCGCTCGAAACCCATTGCGATGTCGCCGGGCTGGCCGCGCTGGCCATGGCCGGCGCGTAACCCGCCTGCTGGCCATTGGCGGCGCACGGCGCGGATGGCGCGCGTCAGGTTCCGCGCGCGCGCACCGCCGGAAAGCTCAGCGTGACGCGCAGGCCCGGCGCATTGTCCGCAAAGGCGATGGTCGCCCCGTGCACTTGCGCGATGGCCGCGACCATGCTCAGACCCAGCCCCTCGCCCGGCACCCCGGACGAAGCCGCGCCGCGATAGAACTGCTCAGTGATCCGCACGATCTCTCCGGCTTCGACGCCGGGGCCATTGTCCGAGATGGCAAGGTGCAAGCTCCCCTCGCTAAGCGCGGCCGCCACGTCGACGCGGCAGCCGGGGGGAACGTGTTTCAGCGCATTGTCGAGCAGGTTGCACAGCGCCTGGAACACCAGATCGAGGTCCAGGTCCGCGATCAGCGGCCGCTTCGCGTCGAGCACCAGCCGGACATCGCGGCGTTCGGCTTCGGGCTGGTAGAATTCCACCACGTCCTCAAGCAGTTGTACCACGTCGGTGCGCTGCGCGCGCAAGGGGTGGCGGCCGCCTTCCAGGCGCGAGATGCGCAGCAGCGCGGCGAAGATCTGGCGAAGCTGGTCGGCCTGGACGATCGCCTCGTCGATGGCGATGCGCATCTCGACATTGTCGCCCGCCTGCCGTTCGAGCGCTTCCAGCTTGCCGACCAGCCGCGCGAGCGGGGTGCGCAATTCATGCGCGACATTGTCCGACACGCGGCGCACCGCTTCGAACAGCGTCTGGATGCGCGACAGCATCAGGTTCAGCGTCTCGCCCAGCCGGTCAAAATCGTCGTTGGTGCCCCGCACCCGCACGCGCCCTGACAAGTCCCCGTCCATGACCTGGCGCGCGGCGGAGGAGACCATGTCGATGCGCCGGCCGATGGCAAGGCTCATCAGCCAGCCCCCGGTCAGGCCCAGCAGCAGGGTGCCGCCGAAGATCCAGATCGCCGCGGTGCGCAGCACTTCTTCCTGGCGCATGATGTCCTCGACATCGCGCCCCACCAGCAGCCGCGTGCCATCGGGGAACACCTGATCGCGCAGCAGCGCGTAGTAATCGGATTCGAAACCGTCGATGAAGATATCCGCTTCGATCAGGGCGATGCTGCCCGATCGCGCGCGCGGCCAGCTAGGCAGGTTGGCCGTCACCACCTTGCCGTTCGCGGCGATCAGCGCGTGGAAGGGCTTGCGCTGGTTCGCCGCGTGCGAGCGCCGGTCGAGCGCCGCGCGCGCCGCCGCCAGCCCCTGCGCGCGGTAGATCGCGCCGAACCGCTCGGCCTCGCGCTCCACGCTCGCCCGCGCCTGATCCAGCGGCTGGACCACCCGGAACCAGTAGCCCGTGCCCATCAGCAAGGCGACCGAGAGGCAGAACAGCCCCGCGTAGATCAGGGTCAGGCGGAACGAGAGGCTGCGCAGCAGGCGCTTCATTCGGCCCGCATCATATAGCCGACACCGCGCACCGTGTGGATCAGCTGGGTTTCGTGATCGCGCGCGATCTTCTGGCGCACCTTGCTGATATGCTGGTCGATGATGTTGGTCTGGGGATCGAAGTTATAGTCCCACACGTTCTCCAGCAGCATCGAGCGCGTGACCACGCGCCCGGCGTTGCGTGCAAGGCAGGCGACGATCCGCAGTTCCCTGAGCGTGAGCGCGATCCGCCGCCCGGCGCGTGTCACCGTGTGCGACGCAAGGTCGATCTCCAGATCGCCGACGCGGAAATGGTCGGCGGGCTCGGCCAGGCTCAGGTTGCGCCGCCCCAGGCTTTCGACCCGGGCCAGCAGCTCGGACATGGCGAAAGGCTTGGCCATGTAATCGTCGCTGCCAGCCTTCAGGCCCCGCACCCGCTCGTCCACGTCGCCCAGCGCGCTCAGGATCAGCACCGGCGCGGCATTGTCTGTGGCGCGCAAGGCCGCCAGCAGCTTCAGCCCGTCGAGCGAGGGCAACATGCGATCGAGGACGATGACGTCGAACGTCTCGCAGGTCGCGCGGACCAGGCCTTCGCGCCCGTCGCGGCAATGCTCCACGATATGGCCCGCCTCGCGCAGCCCGGCCGCGACGTGGCCGGCAAGGCTTTCATCGTCTTCGACAAGGAGGATCTGCATCGTCGGCAAAGCAACAGGGCCTGATGAGTGTCGTGGGAACGGATGGCGTGCGATCCGGGCGCTATCCGGCCCGCGATCCGCCGTCGAGGTCCGCCTGCCCCCTAGGCGCCAACATGGACAAAATCAAACGAACCCGCCACTTGCCGGCGAGGTGGGCCCGGCATGGCCATGCGATGGCTGTCCGCATCCCGTTCGCCCCGGCGCGTCCGCGCCTTTCCCCCCTCTGCCCCGCCGCCCCGTCTACCACCGCCCCGCGCGGCTTCGCGCCGGATGGGGCGGGGCGCATCCATGTGCTGGCCATCGGCGGGGCGCACCAGTTCGCGCATATCGTGCCGGTCGCCTGCGAGCTGGAACGCCGCTATCCGGGGCAGGCGCGGATCTTCGTTCCCGCGCGGCAGGACGCGCAGGCGGTGCGCGCGCTGGCCCGCGCGATCGGCCAGCCCTTGCCCGAACTGGTGGAGATGCGGCTGCCGCCCATGGCCGAAGCCGTGCTGCCCGCCGGCCTGCGCAAGATCGCGCGCCTGCTGGTCTGGGCCGAGCGGCTGCGCCAGGCCGCGCTGATCCTGTGCGCGGAACGCACCACCACGATCCTGCGCCGCCTTTCGGCGCAATGCCCGCCGATCCTGCATATCCCGCACGGCGCGGGCGACCGCGCGGTCGGCTTCGAAAAGCGCTTCGCCCTGTTCGATCACGTGCTGGTCGCCGGGCGGAAGGATCGTGACCGGCTCGTCGCCGGCGGCCGGGTGAACGGCGCGGACTGCACTGTCACCGGGCCGGTCAAGCTTTCCGCCATGCTGCGCCAGGCCGGCGCGCGCGCGCCGCTGTTCGCCAACGAGCGGCCGGTGATCCTCTACAATCCGCACTTCTCGACGCGGCACCGCTCGATCGACCGCTTCGGCCGCCGGCTGGTCGAGGCCGTGGTGCGTGACGGGCGCTACAACCTTGTCGTCGCCCCGCATGTCCGGCTCGCGAAGCGGTGGAGCGCGCGGCGGCGGCGCGCGTGGGAAGCCATGGCCGTGCCGGACCGGGTGCTGATCGACCTCGGCTCGCCGCGCAGCAACGACATGACCTATACGCTGGGCGCCGATCTCTACCTCGGCGACGTGAGCAGCCAGGTCTACGAATTCCTCGTCCGCCCGCGCCCCTGCCTGTTCGTCGACGCGCACGGGGCCGATTGGCGCGAAAGCGAGGACTACGCGATGTGGCACTTCGGCGAAGTGATCGGCCCCGATGCCGATCCCGTCGCCGCCATCGACCGCGCCTTTGCCGACCACGGCGCCTATCGGACCTGGCAGAAGGAACGGATGCGCTATGCGATCGAGGGCATCGCCTGGCTGCCGGACGGCACCCCCGTGCTCAAGGGCCAGCCTCCCGTCGCGGCGGCGGCCGACCTTGTGGCGCGGATCGCCGGGCTGGAAGGCGCCGGCGGGCTGGCGATCGCCGCCTGACCGACCGGCAAGCGATGAAAGCCGCCAGTGTCGCCTCCCCACCGGCCGGGCACGCGCCGGCCCGCTCGCCATTGGCGCGCATCCTGGCCAATACCGGCTGGCTGATCGGCGGCAAGGGCTTTGGCGCGCTGTGCGGGCTGGGCTATCTGGCGATCCTGACGCGCGCGCTCGGCCTCAAGGAGTTCGGGCACTTCTCGCTGATCTTCGGCGCGGCGCAGGCGCTGATCGCGCTGGCCGGGTTCGAGACCTGGCGCGTGGTCGTGCGCTATGGCGCCCGGCACGTGCACCAGGCGAACTGGGAACGGTTCGGCCGGCTGGGAATGCTGTGCGGCCTGATAGACGCGCTGGGCGCGGTGCTGGGCTGCCTGATCGCCTTCATCGCGTTCTACGGCTTTGCCGACCTGCTCGATCTCAACACCGCCTTCATCGACATGGGCTTCGCCTTCTGCTGCGCGATGGTCTGGGCGCTCGTCTCCGCGCCGACGGGCATGGTCCGTGCGCTGCACCGTTTCGACCGGGCGGTCTATGTCGAGGCGATCGTGCCCGCCGGCCGGCTGATCGCGGCGATCGCGATCTGGCAGACGGGGCCCAGCGTGGGCCGCTTCCTGCTGGCCTGGGCGTTGGTCGATCTGGCCGAGGCGGCCTGCTATTGGGCCATGGCGCGCCGGCTGTGCCCGCGCGCCGTGCGCCTGTCGCACTTGCGCGACTGGCGCCTGGCCCTGCGCGAGAATCCCGGCCTGCCCGCGTTCCTGCTGGTCACGCACGCGGGCGGCTCGATCGACGCGGCCATGCGGCACGGGCCGCTGATGGCCGCTGGCGCGCTGGCCAGCACCAGCGCGGCCGGACTCTATCGCCTCGCCAGCCAGCTCACCCAGGCCCTGGGCAAGCTTTCCGCGCTGCTGACCCGCTCGGTCTATGCCGAGATCGCCCATTCGCGCGTCGCCGCCGACGCTGGCGGCTTTCGCCGGCTGGCGGTGCAGACCAGCCTGCTGGCGGCGGCGGCGGGCGCCATCGTCGTCACGATCGCACTGCTGGCAGGCGAGCCGCTGCTGGCGCTGATCGGCGGCTCGGGCTTCACCGGCGCGGCGGCGTTGCTCGTGCCGCTGTCGATCGCGGCCAGCCTTGAACTGGGCAGCGTCGCATTCGAACCCGTGCTCCACGCCTCAGGCCGCGCGCGCGCCGCGCTCGCCTGCCGGATTCTGGGCATGGTCTGCATGGCCACGGCGATCGCCCTGCTGTTCGACCGGGGCGGGCCGGGCATCGCCTGGTCGGTCGCGATCGGCAGCGCGGCAAGCTATCTGGGCCTTGGCGCCACGGTCTGTTCGACGATCCGGCGAAAGGGACGGTCCTGACGGTGGCGGATCATACGCCCAGACCCCCGCAAGGCCACCGGGCATTCCACTTGGGCCGGTTCTGTCTACCGCCGGCGCAGGCGGTACGTCAGCCTGGCCGTGCCCTGGGCCGGAACCGTCACTTTCCAGAGCAGCGCGCCATTCTTGCGCGCCAGCTTGGCCGATAGCGGCTCGACGATCCGTTCATCATCTTCAGGGGCCGCAAGGCGCGCTTCGAAGGCGATGGGCCAGGGGTTGGCGTTGGTCACGGTCGCGGCGTAATCCTCACGGTCGTGGCGGTTCGCATCGCGCGCGACGGGTTCGATGGCAAGTTGCACTTGCGGAGCGTCGCCCAGCATGACCTCGACATCCTGGCCCACCGCCGCATCGCGCAACGTGCCTTCACCCGAAAGCACCGGCTGGCCGCCGTGCGGCTCGAATACGGTGACGGTTCCGGCCGGCAGCGCGACGCCCAGCCCATCCGCCTGGCGATTGCCCATCCGCAAGCGCTGGCCGACCCTGCCGGCGGCACGATCGCCGCGGATCTCGGCGGCATGGACGATCACCACGCCAACATCGCCGCGATGGAACAGGGCCACCTGCTTTTGCGCCTGCGAAGCGATGGTGGTGGGCATCGGCACGCGATAGAGCTTGAGATCGCCCAGCCCTTCCTCCGTCACCGTGACGGCGAGCGGAACGTCCATGAGCCTTTCCTCGCGCCTCTGCGCCGTCACGACAATCGCCAGCGGGGCACTGGCCCCACCTGGCGGCGGCATCCCGAAGGAACGCTTGTTCTGGGTGAAGCAGGGATAGACCAGACGGTCGGGCGGGCGGCGCGCGCCGGCCTGCCCGTCCGGTTCGGCGCGATGGACCTTGCCGGCCACCACGGCGGCGCGGGCATCGGGAAAGCTGATGGGATCGCCGTTCGCCAGCGTGACCCAGGCCAGGACATCCGCCTTGCGCCCGTTCTCGCGCAAGCGGATGACATAGCTGGCCTGCCAGTCGAACCCCCAGGCGAGATAGGACAGCGTCAGCGTCACGCGCGAGGCCTGCGGCGCATCGGTCGCCACCGACAGCGTCGGGCGGGCCGACAGTCCTTCGGGCACGGCATCGAAGGACAGCGCATCCTTCAGCGGGCCGCAATCGGCCGCCTCGAACCCGTCCTTCGTCTGCACGATCACGCCGCCATCGGTGCTCGCACGCACGATCGCCGGCTCCTCGCGCGCCTCGCCGGTCTCCGGGTTGCGCCGCCGCAGGGTCACGGGCCGGCCCAGGCCGCGCGCGTAGAGGCTGCGGGGCGAGAGCAGATCGGCATCGAGGTTCTTTTCGCGCACGCCGGACGGCAATCCGGTGACGAGCGCGCTTTCGGGCAACATGCCGGCAGCCACGCCTTCGAAGCGGATCACCCCCTCACCCGCCGGGATATCGACCGTGCGCGTCTCGGTGACGAGGGCGAAGCCGCGCAGCCAGGCCAGGTCCATCGCCGCGCCATCGCCGCGGTCGGCCGCGCGATAGATCGTGACGGCGACCTGTTCGGGCGCCGGCGACGTCACCACCTGCCGCGCCAGCGCGGGGCCCGCCGGGCCGAGCGCGAGCACTCCCGGCCAGAGCCGCGCGATGCATCGGCGGATCATCGGCCCGCCGCTCAATACCGCGTGTCGAACTGCACGGTCAGCCTGGCCTCGCCCTGGGCAGGCACGGGCACCAGCCAGGCCCGTTCATCGCGCGAGCGCTGCTCTCCCTTGACGCTTTCGGACGGAATCCGCGTATCCTGCCAGCCGTTGTCGAGCCCGGCCTGGACGATCTCCACCGTCACCGGCTCGGGCCGGGCATTGGTCAGGGTGTAGCTCATCGTCGTGCGCCAATAGGTTCTGGTGCGATCAACGGTGACGTCCTCGGTCTTGCCGTCGCGCGTGATGCGATAGCGGGCGGTCCGCTCCCACTCGTCGGTGGTGATCTTCTCGCGGTTTTCCAGCGTGGGCTTGACCTTCACGTCGAAGGCCTCGCCCGTCTTCAGCGCCAGCAGCGAGCCCATCGGCGTGTGTCCGATCGTATCCTCGCCGATGAACTGCGACTGCCCGCGCGCGTCGCGCATGTAGACGCGCACCGTGCCCGCCGGCAGCGCATCGCCAAGGCCGCCTTCGCGCGAGGAGGAAAAGCGCAGCACCGTATCGGCGCTGACCGGCTCGTCGCTCTGCCCCATCCAGCCGTTGCGATAGAAGTAGCCCTTGCTGGCCGGCGCACCCTCGACATCGAGGAAGCTGGCCTGCTTCTGCTGGGCATTGGCAACCGTCGTGCGGCCGGCAAGCGGATAGACGTAATAGTCTCCCAGCCTCTCGCGATCGGCGCTTTCGCTGCCTGGACGATTGCCGGACGGTGCGCGCACGGGCTGGGGACTGGGACGATAGCGGGCGTCCGGCCCCGCCTGGCCGGGCGATCCGGCGACCAGCAGGACGCGCGCGTTGCCGAAAGTGGTGCCGCTGTTGTTGATCAGCGTGATCCAGCCCTGCATGTCCAGCTTGCCCGCCGTCTCATCGAACAGGGCGACATAATCGGCCTTCCAGCCGAGCCCGCGCGACAGGTAATTGAGCGTGACGGGCCGCGGGCCGGCGGCCTGCGTATCGAGCGTGACCGAAAGCGTGGGATTGGCGCGCAGGTTTTCGGGCAGGCGCGGAAAGACCACGCGCGCGCCATAGTTCTGCAGGATCTCGATGCGATTGCCGATGCGCAGCACCGTGCCCGCATTGTTCGCCAGCACCAGCGCCTGCTCGCTGGTCTCCACGCCAGTGGCCAGATTGGTGCGCACGACGGTGACGGTCTGCCCCACCGCCTTTTCCATCAGCTTTGCCGGCGTCAGCAGGTCATAATCGAAGTTCTGCTCGACCACGCCGGTGCCGCTGGCCGAAAGCGTGACCGTTTCGGGCCGCAGCGACGCGGAAACGCCGGGAAACTCCTGCCGGCTGATGCCCGCGGGCAGATCGATCCGGCGCGCATCCTGGATCAGCGCCTGATCGTTGTTGTAGATCGTGACGGAAACGTCGCCTTGCCCGGCCTGCGCGAATGCAGGCACCGGCACGATCGCACACGCCGATCCCATGAGGAATATCGCCAGCCGCATCCACGTCTCTCCCGCCAGGACCGCACCCGATCCAGGTCCGCTGCGGCGCAGCCTAGCCACGCCGCGATGAAGGCGGGATGACTGCCGGAAAATCAGCGCCTGGCAACAGGAAGCAGGGCCGAAGCGGTGCGATCGCCGCTTCGCGACGGGCGCCGCGCCGCCCTATCCCTCGCCCGATCCGCTGAAGCCGCCGGGATAGCGGATCATGGCGATGCGTTCCTTGATGCGCCAGCCCGCATCGGTGGGCACGACCCAATCGTCATTGTCGCCCACCACCATCGTGCCGGTGCGCGGATCGGGGCAGATCCATTTCATCTTCACCCGCACGCGCCCGTCTTCCTCGTGCACCCAGCAATTGGTCATGTGGTGCGAAGGGGGATGCGGCGGCTTGCCCAGCGCGAAGAAGGCGCGGATCTCGTCCAGCCCGACGCAGAGCGGGCCGCCGCACAGGCGCCCGTCGAACCGGGCATCCTCGGTGAAGGCCAGGTGGAACAGGCTTTGGTCGTCATGATCGACGGCGTGGTGGCAGAAGGCCTCAAGCTGCTGAATGTCGATGATGTCACGCGTTTCCAACATGCGGGGTCCTTTCAGCCGCTGGCGGCATGGCGCACGGCGAGATAGCCGAACACGGTCGATGCGCCGAGGCTCAGGCCGGCGCCGATATAGTGCGGGCCGGCAAGCGGCGCGGCGCAATTGCCCGCGGCATAGAGCCCGTCGATCGCGCCGCCATCCTCCCGCAGCACGCGGGCGCAAGCGTCAGTGATCGCCCCGCCACAAGTGCCGACATCGCCGGGCACCAGCGGCACCGCCCAGAACGGCGGCTTGGCGATCGTGCCCAGGCTGGGGTTGGGCCGCGCGGTGGGATCGCCCCAATAAGCCGCATAGGCATTGTCGCCCCGGTGGAAGTCCTCGTCGATCCCGGTCTCGCAAAAGCGGTTGAAGCGCGCGACCGACCGCGCGAGCCCGGCCGGGTCGATGCCGCACTGGCCGGCGAGTTCCTCGATCGTGTCGGCGCGGCGGACCCAGCCGTTCTCGATCCACTTTTCGGGAATGCGCCCCGGCGGCTGATAGCCGAACATGTAGCGCCGGCGATGCCGGCTGTCGGCGATCACCCAGGCGGGAATGGCGCGCGACGCGGGATTGCGCGCATAGCAGGCGCGGCCCACTTCCATGTAGGAACGCGCCTCGTTGACGAAGCGCTGGCCGCCGGCATCGACCAGCATGTTGTGCGGTTTGATCAGTTCGGGAACGATCTGGTAGGTCTCTGCACCGGCCTGGAAGGTCATGACCCACCAGGCCTCGTCCATCCAGCCCAGCGCCGCGCCGGCGCGCCGCATCGCCTGGATGGCATCGCCGGTATCGCCGGGATTGGCCTTGGTCCATTCGATCGAGGCCGGCGCGCGCATATAGGCCTGGCGCATCGCCAGGTTGCGCGCGAAGCCGCCCGCCGTCACGATCACGCCGCGCCCGGCCGCGACGGTGATATCCTCGCCCTCGCGCCGCAAGTGCGCGCCGACCACCGCACCGCCGCGCATGTCCAGATCGACCAGCGCGGCATCGGTCCAGATCTCCACGCCCAGGCGTAGCGCGATTTCCAGCATCCGCCCTTGCAAGGCGCCACCCGCACCGTGGACCGTCCGCCCGGTCAGCCGCGCCGCCAGGTAGCGCGCGGCGATGCGCGCGGCCATGGCCTTGCCATCCCAGGCGAATCCCACGCGCATGAGCTGCGCGCCTTCGGACGTGCGGATCGGCAGCGGCAGGCTGGGCGCGCGCAGCCGGGCTTTCCACGAACCGAGGCGGTTGGCGTTGAACAGCGCCGCCTGAAGCGAACGGCTGGCCGCGTGGCCGCCGGGCAAGTGGCTGTAATAGTCGGCATAGCCGGGGCAGCGTTCATAGCGCATCCCCTGCGCTTCGAGCAGCGCGATGACCGCGGGCACCGCATCGACGAACGCTTCGCGCCGCGCGGGCGACGAGCAGGGATCGCCTTCCTCGACGAAGTTTGCGAGATAGCGCAGGCCCGCCTCGCGCGAATCCGGCACGCCTTCACGCGCCAGCAGCGGGTTGTTGGGCATCCACAGGACGCCGCCCGACAGCACTGAGGAACCGCCCAGCTGCGCGGTCTTCTCGATCAGCAGCGGACGCAGGCCCGAAAGCTTCGCGGTAATCGCGGCCGCCATGCCGCCGGCACCGCTGCCGACGATGATGACGTCATACTCATGCGCCAAGGCTTGTCCCCTCTCCCGCCGCGAAAGGCCGCCGCCGGTTCCGGCCGCTTGCCCATCGAGGCGGGCTCAGGTATGTAGCGCTACATTGGACAAGTCAACAATTTCCCGCAAGACCGGCCCATCGGCGAGAAGGGACAATCTGCGAGAAGGCCATGACGCGCAATTCAAGACGATCGAAATCGGCCGTGACGCTCAGGATGGTGGCGGCCCATGCCGGCGTTTCGCCGATGAGCGTCTCGAACGTGCTCAACGGCCGGTCCGCCTCGGCGGTGATGAACGAGAAAGTGCTGCGCGCGGTCGAAAAGCTGAACTACGTGCCCAACCAGGCCGCGCGGCAACTGGCCAGCGCCGGGCCGATGTTCATCGGCCTGGTCCATTCGAATGACGAGCACCCGATCGCCACCGCGATCCTCACCGGCGCCCTGACCGCCGCCTCGCGGCTCAACGTGCAGCTCCTGCTCGAGCCGATCGTCTATGCCGAGATCGGCAACATGTGGGCATCGGTGAACGCCTTGCGCGACCGGGGGGCCGAAGGTTGCATCGTCACGCCGATCTACGGCGAATCCATCGCCAACCGCGCCGAGCTGGACCAGATCGACTTCCCGCTGGCCTGCGTGGGCGCGGGCAGCAACCTGGAGAAGATCTCCACCTTCCGCATCGACGAGACCGCCGCCGCCTACGAATTGACCACCCACCTGATCGCCAAGGGGCATCGCCGGATCGGCTTCATCCGCGTGCCCGAGGAATTCTCGATCCACCACACCCATTCGCAAGGCTACACGCGCGCGCTGGCCGATCACGGCCTGACGTTCGACCCGGCGCTGGTGGCCCAGGGCGAATATACCGTGCAGGAAGGGCTCGCGGCCGCGACCGCGCTGCTCGACCTGCCCGATCCGCCGACGGCGATCTTCGCCAGCAATGACGAGATGGCCGCCGGCGCGCTGACCGCGGCGCTTTCGCGCGGGCTGAAAGTACCGGGTGACCTTGCCGTCGCCGGCTTCGACGACACCTATATCGCCCAGACCGTGTGGCCGCCGCTGACTTCGGTGAAAGTGCCTTACGCGGCCATGGCCGATCAGGCGGTGGAACGGCTGGTGCGGCATATCCGGGCCGGCACGGACCCGCGCTCCATGCCCGTTTCCTCCACCCTGCTCGACTACACGATCATCCCGCGCGCCTCGACCGGGGATTGAACAGCGGGGCGGCAGCGGATTCAAACGCCGTCAGGCAACATGCTGACTTGCAGATCGCGCTGGATCTCCACCACCCGGCGGCGGTCGGGCGTGCACATCAGCTCGAAGAACGGCCGGTTCTCCGGCGCGACATAGACCGGGCCGTTGGGGAGCTGCGCCAGCGCCTGCCGGGCCACCTCCTCGGAGCTTGCGACCGGCATCTCGTCGGAATCCCCGGTGCCATAGCGTGCGCGGGACGGCGTGTCGGTCGCGCCGAGCGGGAACACCAGCACGTCGACGCCGCGCGGCTGCAGTTCGGCCCACAACCCCTCGCCGAAGATCTGGGTGAAAGCCTTGGCCGCCGCGTAAGTCGTGAGGCTGTAGCTGCCGGCATTGCCCGCCAGCGATCCGGTGAACAGCACCCCGCCGCGCCCGCGCCGCGCCATCGGGATGGCATAGTGGTGCGCCAGCTTGGTCAGCGCCACCGGGCTGGTCAGCACGGCGGACAAGGCCGCTTCCAGCGTGGTATCGACGAAAGGCCCATAGGCCTGGTTGCCGGCCACGTTGTGCACCAGCAGGCCGATCTCGACATCCTCGGTCACTTCGCGCAGCCGCTCCAGAATGTCGGGCCGCATCAGGTCAAGCTGCAAGGTGCGCACTTCGACGCCGCTTTCCGCGCGCACCTTGCGCGCCGTTTCCGCCAGCGGCTCGGGCTTGCGGGCGACGAGGATGACGTTGATCCCCGCCGCGCCAAGCTGGCGGGCCAGATGCTCGCCCACGCCTTCGGACCCGCCGACAAGCAGCGCCCATGGGCCGTATCGCTGTTTCAGCAGCATGTCCTTCTCCCCGATGGCCGCCGGCCAGGCGAGCGGCCTGGCCGGCACGGCCGGTTCACGCCTTGTCGGCGCCGACCTTGTCCCAATCCCACTGGTGCGACTGGGCCGAGCTCAGGTGCTCTTCCTTCGAAAGGTAGATGGCCAGCTTCACCAGCCGTCCGTCCTCGCCGAAATCGTAGACCGCCACCGAATCATAGCCTTCATCGCGATCGGGATAGCGCGCGAACTCATAGGCTTCCTGGATGGCCCAGCCGTCGCCTTCGGTGACACGGTTGATCGTGATGTCCCATTCGGTGGACTGGCCCCACTGGGTGAGCAGGCCGACGTACTGGTCCCAGACCACCTTCTCGCGGAAATTGCCGATCCGCACGAAGTTCCCGGTGTCGATCAGCTTGCCCAGTTCGTCCCAGCCGGCCGGGGTGAAATCGGGCAACTTGGCTGCCTTCACGCCTTCGTACATCGCGCGCGAATATTCGATCACCTTGCGCGAATTGGGCCCGGTCGCTTCCTTGAGCGCTTCGTCGAAATTGTTCGGCTCTCGCATTATCCTGTCTCCTCCAGTCCATGTTCTGTCCCACGCGCATTTGCATTGCCGGCCCGTGGATCGCCGGCCGGGACCAAAGCCCCCCGCGAAAGTCAGGCGATCGCCTCCAGCTCGATGGGGATGCCGGTGTAGAGCACTTGCCCGCCCAGCGGATCGACCTCGGTGGTATCGGTCAGATAATTCACGTTGGCCTTGCCATGCCCGTGCGGGATGGAGGCGACGCCCTGGCGGATCGCCGGATCGACATTGGCGGTCAGGCTGATCTCGCCGCGATCGGAAAACACCCGCACCTGCTGCCCGTGCGCGATGCCATAGGCCGCGGCATCGGCCGGATTGAGGATGATATCGGCCGGGCTGCCGAGGAATTCGAGCGAGCCGTTGAGCTTGCGCCGTTGCCGGCGCGAGATGAAGCGCAGGCGCGGCCGTGCGCCCGGCGCGGCGCGCTCGGCCGCGCGCAGGCCGCGCCAGAATTCCAGCAGCCGGGGCGGCGCCAGCCGCCAGCCGCCCATCCGCGCGATATGCCGATCGAACCAGGCGCCGCCGATCTCGTGCGCGCGCTCGACATAGCCGGTCGCCACCAGTTCCTCGAACGTACAGCGCGCCTCGGGCGTCATCATCCGGGCGAGCATGTGATGATCGGCGCCTGGCGCGCGGTCGTCGTCGGGCACATGATCGGGCACGGCCATGCCCATGCGCCGCATCAGTTGCGCCAGCACCCACCAGGCCGAGCGGCGCTCGCCCATCGGCGGGACCATCGCCGGCGAATACTGCATGCAGACTTGCGAGCCGAGCGTATCCCACAGCGTCATTTCCGGCCGCTCGATCTGGTCCTTGGTCGGCAGGACATGCGTGGAAAGCGCGGTCGTCTCGTTGGCGATGATCTCGAACGAGACCAGCACCTCCAGTTCGCGCAGCGCCGGAGCCAGCGCATTGGCATCGGGGAACGAGCGGATGAGGCTGCCGCCAAGGTTGACCACCGCGCGGATGTTGCCGGCGGCGATCTCGCCGGGCAGCGCGGCGCAGGGCCATTCGCCGATCAGCCCGTCCACCCCCGGCATCGTCGGCGGGCCGGGCGTGAACGGATCGTGCATCGGCGGCATCTCGATCGCATCGAACCGCGTCAGGAAGCCGGGGTGGAACCACACGCCGCCCGGCCGGTTCATCGCGCCCGTCAGGATCATGATCGCCCAGGCGAGCCAGTGCGAGACATTGGCGGTTTCCGACATCGTCACGCCGGTGCCGGTTTCCACCACCACCCTGCCGCGCGCGCGCACGGCCGCGAACAGGTCCGCCAGGTCGCTTTCGGCGACGCCGGCGATCGCGGCGGCGCGCGCCCGGTCGAAGTCCTCCAGCGCCGCGCGCAGTTCCGCCAGCCCCGTGATCGGCTGGGCGGGATGGACCAGCCCGTTGTCGATGATCTCGCGCGCCAGCCAGGCCAGGATCACATGGTCGGTCGCGGGATAAGGCGCGATGTGCCGGGTCGAGAACTTCGCCGTCTCGGTGAACAGCGGGTCGATCGTCCAGACCTCGCCGCGCGCGGCCATGGCCTTGAGCCTGGGGGCGGGATTGAACATGCCGTTGTTGTGCCCGTGGCTGACCATCGGGTTGCTGCCGACGAACAGCACCATGTCGGCATTGTCGAAATCGATCTTGGTGGCAAAGCCGGGAAACCCGCCCATCAGGCTCGCCACCATGATCTTGGCGGTCCCGTCGATCGTGATCGGCGAGAAGCGCGGCGGATGGTTCCAAGCCGCGTGCAGCGCCTCGGCCATGCGATAGCCCGAAGAATCGACGCCCAGCCCGCTGCCGAAAAACATGCCGACCGCGTGCGGGCCATGCCGGGCGACGATGCCGGCCAGCTTCGCGGCCAGATCGTCGAGCGCCTCGTCCCAACTCACCGGCACCAGCTCGCCATGCTTGCGCATCATCGGGGCGGTGATGGCATCGGCATGGTGGTGCCACTGGCCGACCGCGCGGCCCTTGGGGCAAGTGTACCCCCTGGTCAGCGGATGCGCGCGATCGCCCTTGACCTGGACGATCCGGTCGCCCGCCACATCGATCACCACGCCGCACTGGGCGGTGCAGACCTTGCAGTAACCGCGCTTCGTTTCGACTGGCTGGCCCATCACGCATCCACTCCTGCTTCGCGAGCGCATCGGGCCGTGCCCGAAACCCCGCCTTCGCTTCATGCGGGGCGGAAGAGGCTGCCCCCTCTCCCGCCCCATTCGCCCGGCGCGGCCTAGAAGCCCGGCCGGAACGTGAGGCGCAGCCAGACCGAGCGGCCGCGCTGGACATTGCAGCTCGCCTCGCCCAGCCCGGAATCCCCCGGATCCTGCGCCCCCGTGACATCCCCGAAGATCAGGCCCCCTTGCGCGTTCGATGCCGAGCAGTTGGCGGCGGTGATCTTGTCGGTGAGGTTGTTGCCCACCAGCGCGACTTCCCAGCGCTCGTCCGGCCCGCGCAGCGCCACGCTGAGATCGGACTTGAGGAATGCCTTCTGGAAATTGTCGTCATGCGGCCGGCCGATCGCGATGAACGTGACGAAGCGGGACGAATACTGGTTCGAATTGGTGATCGCTATCGCCATGTTGTTGCCCACCGGCAGTTCGTAATCGAACCCGAACGTCGCCTGCCAGTCAGGCGCGCGGATCAGCGGCGTGCCCGACAGATCCTGCGCGGTATTGCGCCCGGTCTGCGGATTGGGAAACTGGTCGCACCCGCGCGAGATGGTCTGGCCGCTCCAGCAGGGCACCGTGTTAAGCTCGCTGTAGCGGCCGTTGTTGTAGTTGAGCGCGCCGGTCAGCGTCAGCCCGTCGATCGTGGGCGGCCGGTAGGTCGCATCGAATTCGACGCCATAGGTCCGCGCGGCGCCGGCATTGACCACGCGGATGATCGGCACGCCATTGTCCGCCGGCTCGATCGCACCGACCTGGAGGCCGGAATACTTGTAGTAATAGGCCGCCAGATTGGCCTGCAGGCTGCCGCCGGCCAGCCGCGTCTTCACGCCCGCCTCGCCGCCGCGCACCTTTTCATCGCCGAACGAATTGTCCGCGCCCGGATTGGGCACGGTGCCCGCGCTGAACGAGCCGGACTTGTAAGCCTGCTTGAGCGAGCCGAACACCGTCAGGCTGTCGGTGGGCGTATAGCTCAGCGTCAGCTCGGGCGAGAAATTGCTGGTGTGGATGCGATCGACCGCCACGGGCACGGGCGCCTGGGTCAGCAGGTTGAACGGATCTTGCGTGCGCCGCTCGTCGGTCCAGCGCGTGCCCAGCGCGATTTCCAGATCGGGCACGACTTTCCAGCGCGCCTGCCCGAACAGCGAGAACGTCTCGATATCGACCTTGGTGTAGCCATCGCTATGTATCGAATCGAGCCCGAGGGCGGCATTGCCCTGGATGGTCACGCCATCCTTGAAATGGCCCTTCTGGTAGAACGCGCCGGCCGTGAAGTTGAGCGGCGAGACGAAATCGCTGTTGAGCCGCAATTCCTGGGTGAATTCATTGCGGTCATAGCCGCTCGAAATGCCCAGCGTCGGCCCCAGCGCGGTGCTGCCGTGCGTGTTGGTAAGGCTCAGCGAGCGCAGCCGGTAAAGCCCGGTGGTCGATGTCAGGGTGATGCGCGGCGTCAGATTGTAATCGAGTTCGAGCGTGCCGTACTTCTGCAGCACGCGCAGGAACGGAACGCCATCGTTGATGATGCCGGGAAACGCGGCCGGATCGTGATAGACCGAATGCAGCACGCGGTTGAGCTTGCAATCGTCACCGCTGATGAACGAGACCGGGATCGGCGCGACGGGCTGCTCGGTGCCTTCCGGGCAGCTCTTGAGCTGGCGCTGATCGGCATCGTTGGCATAATCGCGCACCAGGTTCATCTTCAGCCGGGCGTGGAAATCGGCCGAAGGCTCCCACAACAGCGTGCCGCGCACCTGATAGCTGTGCGAGCGCGACAGGCGATGATAGAGCGGATCGCGCGCGCCCGTGCCGGGGATCGCCACCGCTTCGTTGCGGAAATAGCCCCTGGCCCGCGAATACTGGCCCGCGAGGCGCGCTTTCAACGTATTGCCGATCGGGCCGGAGACGATCAGTTCGGCCGTCTTCTCGTCGGCTTCGAATTCGTAGCCGGCGCGCGCGATGACTTCGGTGCTGTCGGTGGGATCGGCGGTGCGCAGCGCGATCACGCCGCCGGGGCTGCTCTTGCCATAGAACAGCGCCTGCGGCCCTTTCAGCACTTCGATCTGGGCCAGATCGAACATGCCGCTGGCAAACGCCAGGCCCTGCCCCAGCGACAGCCCGTCGATATTGAGCGAGACCGACTGGTCGATGCTGGGGTCCTGCTGCGAGGTGCCGACGCCGCGCAGCGAAACCAGCGCGCCGATCGCGAGCGGGCCCTTGCCGATCGTCAGGCCCGGCACCAGCCGGGGCAGATCGTCGATCCGGTTGACTTGCAGCTTCTGCAGCTTGTCGTCGGAAATCGCGGTCATGATCACCGGCACTTCCAGCAGCGACTCGCTGCGCTTGCGCGCGGTGACGATGATCTCGCTGGTATCGACCGTCGCTTGCGGATGGGAACCTTGCGCCTGTGCGCTCTCCTGCGCGTGGGCCGTACCGGTTCCGATGAATGCCAGGCCCGCCGCGGCGGACAGGCACAGGCTTTGCTTCCAGCAATCAGCTTTCATAACCCTCCCCAAAATCCCAAATCTTTGACTGTATTCACGCCAAGATATCTTGGTCGCTTCTTATGGATTTACTTGATCGCGGCTTGCGGCATCGCGCGCCGGGCGGCTGCCACGCGCCAGCGATGACCTGAAGAACAGTGTCGCACCTCCCAGTCTCTTCGCAGGCCGGCTCGTTTCCCGGAGTTCAGCGGCCCGTTTTTATGTACCGCTACAAATCGTATGTAACGGTATATTTTTTAGCGGTACAAAACCTACTTCGGCAAATTTCGGATGTCAACCGGCCGCGCAAGCAGGCGCAAGATCGGCGCGCCGGGCCGCCGGCGCCATGCGGCTGCGGCGCCTTCCCGGCCCGCGGCGGCGCGCGGCGGCGCAGCTCGCCCTTGCATTGCAACATGGCGCGCGTAAGAAATCGCGATGCAATCCATCGAAACGATCATCGCGGAACTGGTCCGCGTCTACGACGAAGCCGTCGCCACCCTGCAATCCGACATTGCCGCCTTCGTCCGGGACGGCACCCTGCCCCCGGCGGAACGGCGCCTGAGTAACGCCTGGACTTATCCCGAGCTGCGGGTTCACTACTCGGGCCACGAATATCGCCCGGAATCGAGCCGTTCGTTCGGCCGGCTAGACACCACCGGGCTTTATTCCACCACGATCACGCGGCCCGGCCTGTTCCGCGACTATCTGACCGAGCAGCTCGAACTGCTGACCGCCGACTACGGCGTCAGGATCGAGGTCGCACGATCGCGGCAGGAGATCCCTTTCCCCTACGTGCTTGACGGGCAGCCGCTCGGCACGGTCACGCCGCAGGATCTGGCCGCGCATTTCCCTGCGACCGAGCTGGCCATGATCGGCGACGAGATCGCCGACGGGGTCGAGATGGACAGCTTCCACGACTTGCCGCTGGCGCTGTTCGACGGGCTGCGCACCGATTTCAGCCTGGCCCGCCTGGCGCATTACACCGGCACCAGCCCCGATCATTGCCAGCGTTATATCCTGTTCACCAACTATCACCGCTATGTCGATGAATTCGTCGACTGGGCCGGCAAGCAAGTGGGATCGAACGGCTTTACCGCGCTGTCGGGCGCGGGCGGGCTCTATCTGGAAGCGCCGATCGACAACGCGCGCGATCGCCTGTCGGACACCGCCTGGCGGCGTCACCAGATGCCCGCCTATCACCTGACGCGCGAGGATCGTTCGGGCATCACGCTGGTCAACATCGGCGTCGGCCCGTCCAACGCCAAGACGATCACCGATCACCTGGCCGTGCTGCGGCCCGAGGCCTGGCTGATGATCGGCCATTGCGGCGGCCTGCGCAGCTCGCAAAAGATCGGTGACTACGTGCTGGCCCACGCCTACCTGCGCGACGACCATGTGCTCGATCACGTGCTGCCGCCCGAAATCCCGCTGCCAGCCATCGCCGAAGTCCAGCAGGCGCTGGCCGAGGCGGCCGAAGTGGTCAGCGGCACGGGCGGCATGGACCTGAAGAAGCGGATGCGCACCGGCACCATCGTCACCACCGACGATCGCAACTGGGAACTGCGCTACAGCCATTCGGCCAAGCGCTTCAGCCAGTCACGCGCGGTCGCCATCGACATGGAAAGCGCGACGATCTCGGCCCAGGGCTTCCGCTTCCGCGTGCCTTACGGCACGCTGCTGTGCGTTTCGGACAAGCCGCTGCATGGCGAGTTGAAGCTGCCGGGGCAGGCCAACCGCTTCTACGAGGAAGCGATCGCCTCGCACCTCAAGATCGGCCTCAAGACCTGCGAACTGCTGCACGCCGAAGGCGCGCGCCTGCACTCGCGCAAGCTGCGCGCGTTCAACGAACCGCCATTCCGGTGAGCGAATTCCTCCCCGAGCTTGCTCGGGGAGGGGGACCGCGACGCCGCAGGCGTCGGGGTGGAGGGGGATCTTGCGCCGTTACCCCTCCGTCAGCCGCTCATGCGGCTGCCACCTCCCCGAGACAAGCTCGGGGAGGAATTCCTTGCCCTCACCACCCGCAAGTCTTGCCCGCGTTCTGCTTTTCCAGCCATTTCTGCAGCGGCGCGAAGTAGCGCAGCATCGGCTTGCCGCTCATCTCGCGGCTGCCGGTGAAGGCTTCCAGCGCGTCGGGCCAGGGCCTGGATGCGCCCATTTCCAGCATCGCGTTCAGCTTTTCGCCCACCTGCTTGTCGCCGTAGAAGCTGCAGCGATGCAGCGGCCCTTTCCAGCCCGCCTGCTTGCACGCCGCCTCATAGAACTGGAACTGCAGCAGCCGCGCCAGGAAATAGCGGGTGTAGGGCACCACCGCGGCCAGGTGATACTTCGCCCCCGGATCGAACGCGCCGGCCGGGCGCGCACCCGGCGGGACGATGCCCTGATATTGCTGGCGCATGTCGGTCCAGGCCTGCTCGTAGTTCTCGGGCGCGATCTCGCCCGAGAAGACCTTCCAGCGCCAGCGGTCGATCATCAGGCCGAACGGCAGGAAGGCCACCTTGTCCATCGCCTGGCGCAGCAGCAGGCCGATATCCTTGTCCGCGCTGGGCACGCGGGCGGGATCGAGCAGGCCGATCTGGACCAGGTATTGCGGCGTGATCGACAGCGCCATGGTATCGCCGATCGCCTCGTGGAAGCCATCGTTGGCGCCATCGAGGTAATAGGCCGGCTGCGTGTTGTAGGCGCGCTGATAGTAATTGTGCCCCAGCTCATGGTGGATCGTGACGAAATCGTCCGCATTCACCTTGATGCACATCTTGATGCGCAGATCGTCCTTGTTGTCGATGTCCCAGGCCGAGGCGTGGCAGACCACCTCGCGATCCTGCGGCTTCACGAATTGCGAGCGTTCCCAGAAGGTGGACGGCAATTGCTTGAAACCCAGCGAGGAATAGAAACCCTCGCCCGCTTTCACCATCCTGATCGGGTCATAGCCCTTGGCGGTCAGGAGGTCGCCGATGTCATAGCCCAGGTCGCCCGCGCCCGGCGGCGCGACGATGTCATAGATGCCGCCCCATTCCTGCGCCCACATGTTGCCGAGCAGGTCGGCGCGGATCGGGCCGGTCTTCGCCTGCACGCCGTCACCGTATTTCTCGTTGAGCTTGCTGCGGGTGTAGCAGTGGAGCTGTTCGTAAAGCGGCTTCACTTCCTGCCACAGCTTCTCGGTGAGCGTGGCGAACTGCTCGGGCGTCATGTCATAGTTCGAACGCCACAGCGCGCCGGCATCGGCATAGCCCAGCTCCGTGGCCCCTTCGTTGGCCAGCCTGACCATGCGGGCGTAATCCGCCTTCATCGGCGTGCCGACATTGTCGTGCCAGCTCGTCCACATCTCCTTCAGCTCGTCGGGATTGCGGTTGGTGCCCATGGCCGCCTCGATATCGCTGCCGTTGATCGGCTGGCCCCGCAACGTGCCCTTGCCCTTGCCGTAGATGCCCTGCATCCGCGCGGTGAGCGTGGCGATCTCCTCGGCCGCGCCGGGCCGGGTCGGCGCGGGCAGGACGATCATCGTGCGCATCCGGTTGAGCTTGCGGCTGACGTCATAGGGCAGGTCGGGCCGCGCGGCGTATTTCGCGGCCGTCAGCGCGGTATCGACCGTGAACCGGGTGTAATCGGCCCCGGCCCGCGCGGTCAGCGCCTCGGTGTCCTGGTTGATGTAGGTCTCATAGACCCATTCGGCCTGGCCGCCTTCGACCAGCTTCTGCGCATAGGTGGCTTCGGCCTGCTTGACGAAATCCCCGGCGCTCTGGCTGGACGGCGCGGCGTCCTCGGCAAGCGCGGGGGTTGCGGCAAGCGCTCCGGCGAGCGCTGCCAGCGAGACGATGTGCATTTTCATGATGGCTGCCCCGTTGTTTGGGTTTGCGGATGCGCCATGCTTGGCGCCCCCACCCCCACGGGTCAAGCCGCGAGAAATTCCGCGATGGCATCGCCGAACTGGCGCTGGCTGACCGAGGTCATGTGCGTGCCCGGCACTTCGGCATAGCGCGCCTGGGGCAGCGCTTCGGCCAGCCGGGGCGCGGAGCCGTTGTCCCGGTCTTCCGCGCCGCAGACCACCAGCGTCGGCATGGTGACGTGCGCGATCGCCTCGGGCGGAGTGTCGTCCACCGATCCCAGCAGCAGCCGCGTCGCCACCCGGTCAACCTTCTGCGTCTTCATGAAGGACTTGGCGAAGTAGGCGCGATCGCCGCGCATGATCTCGTCAAAGCGGTCGATCGCGTCGATGAAGAAGGCGCTGCGCCGCGCCCAGCCGGCCAGTCCCTCCAGCCCCATGCCGCCCAGCACCAGCCGGCGCGGCGCGAGCCCGGCCAGCACCGATCGCACCGAGGTGCGCGCGCCCAGCGAGAAGCCGCCAAGGTCATAGTCGGCCAGCCCCAGCCCCGCGACCAGCGCGAGCGCGTCCTTGACCAGCACGTCTTCGGGATAGGCGGCCGGATCGTGCGGCGCATCGCTTTGCCCGTGCGCGCGCAAGTCCGGCATGATCGCCTCGAACCCGGCATCGGCGATCCGCGCCGCCGTGCCGAACTTGATCCAGTTGACCCCGGCGCTGGAAAACAGGCCATGCAGCAAGAGCACGGGCCGCCCGGCGCCCAGCCGATGGACGGCCAGCTTCGCGCCGCCCCAGCCTTCATGGAATTCGGTGCGGGGGGCAGTCATCTAGAGAACCTCGATCTGTTCGGCGAATGGCGAACCCTGACAGCGGGTTGCAAGACGACGATCGGCCGTCATCACGCGCAGATCGAGCATTTCGCCAAGCGCCAGAAAAAAGCAATCGTAGACCGGATGATCCAGTTCGATGGCGATGCGCAAGGCCCGCTCAGCCAGGGGAACGGAAGGCAGAAGCTCGATGAAGGAGCCCACCATGGACTGCGCCAGCGCCGCCTGCGCGCGATCCATCTGGCCAAGGCGGCACTTCTTCCAGATCGCGTTGGACATTTCCGCCACGAGGATATCCGGGGCAACCAGATCCTGCCCGATCAGCGCCTTTGCCGCTTCATGATCCGCTTCGATGACAAACCACTTGATGGCAACGCTGGTATCGACAATCCGCTTCACTCGCGCTTGCCATCGCGATCCGCGCGGACCAGATCTTCGGACGGCGTCTGAACCACGCCCTTGGGCGTCATCGCGCTGATACGCCGCGACAGTTCCAGCAGTTCCTCGCGCCGCTTGGCGCTCTTGGGCCGCAAGATCCGCAGCGCCTCGCGGATTTCCGCTTCGAGCGAGCGGTTGTTGCGCGCCGCCGCCTCGCGATAGTCGGCGATCAGGTCGTCATCAAGGTTGCGGATCAGGATCTGGCCCATGCGATGATGATATCATTTTGATAGCATGGCCGCAACACAGCGCTATTCCGGCACCGCCAGCCCTGCCGCCTTCCAGCGTTTCGCCACGCTTTCGGTGGTGGCGCTGTACTGGCGCGGCAGGTCGCGCGTGTCGAGCCAGGCCGCGTGCAGGCTCTCTGCCCCGGCGTGCGCGACCGGCACGAAGGCGGAGGGATCATCAAAGCTGCCCACGGTCAGGTCCATGCCCCCGCCATCGCGGAAGCGGAAGCCCAGCGGCGTGCCGCACCCGGCGCAGAACGGGCGCCGGGCGATAGGCGAACTGTCGTACCAGTCCGGCTCGTGCTCCCACGTCACCGCGTCGGCCGGCACATGCACGAAAGCGGCCGCGAAGCCGCCAGTGGCGCGCTGGCACATGCGGCAGTGGCACAGATAGGCCTCGTCGTCCGCCAGCAGGGCCGTGTAGCGGATGCGGCCGCACTGGCAGCCGCCGGTCATCGCCCGGGTCATGCCGCCAGTTCGGGTTCGATCGGCTTCAGATCGCCCATCAGGTGCGCCATGAAGTCCGCCTTGCCGAGCGCGATGCCCTGCATCCGCAGGATGGCGTAAGCCGTGGTGAGGTGGAAATAGAGGTTCGGCACGATCCAGTCGTCCAGATAGCGCGGTGCCGAAAGATCGAGATAGAGCCCCAGCGGCCCCAGGACGATACGCTTGCCTTCCGGCGTTTCCCCGGCGTCCGCCAATGCCTGCGCCAGCCGGTCCCGCGTCTGTGCGAGGGCCGCGCGCGCTTCGGCCCAGCCCGTCACTTCGGCAACCGTATGAGGTACTTCGTGGCCCCGGCTCCATTCCAGGAACTGCAGCGCCTGGGTGCAGACCGCCGAGACTTGCCAGGCCAGCGGATGCATGTCCGGCGCGAGCCGCGCCTGTGCGAGCTCCTCCAGCGCACGGCCCGCCGGATCGGCTTCGGCCTTGTCGAGAATGCCCGAAAGCGTTGCCAGCCGGCTCGCCAGCCGTTCCAGGGCCGCCGATGCTTCGCGCTTGTCCATGATGCCTATCTCCCTTGCCTTGCAGGTTAGATAGGTGGAGGCGGCGCACCCGCTTGGCAAGCGGGTGCGCTCCGCCGATCACCCCTTCTTGAGGTGGCGCCGTCCCAGCAGCTCGGCGATCTGCACCGCGTTGAGCGCGGCGCCCTTGCGCAAGTTGTCCGAGACGCACCACAGGGCCAGGCCATTCTCGATCGTCGGATCCTCGCGCACGCGGCTGATGTAGGTCGCGCCGTCGCCCACGCATTCGACCGGGGTGACGTATCCGCCGTCCTCGCGCTTGTCGACGAGCATCACGCCCGGCGCCTCGCGCAGGATGTCCTGCGCCTGCTCGGCCGAAAGCTCGCTTTCGAACTCGATGTTGAGCGATTCCGAATGGCCGACGAAGACCGGCACGCGCACGCAAGTGGCATGGACCTTGATCCTGGAATCGAGGATCTTCTTGGTTTCCACCACCATCTTCCATTCTTCCTTGGTCGAGCCATCATCCAGGAAGACGTCGATGTGCGGGATCACGTTGAAGGCGATCTGCTTGGTGAACTTGTGAGGCACCACCGGATCGCCGACGAAGATCGCGCGGCTCTGCTCGAACAGCTCGTCCATACCAGCCTTGCCCGCGCCGGAGGTCGACTGGTAGGTGGAGACGACCACGCGCTTGATCCTCGCGGCATCGTGCAGCGGCTTCAATGCCACCACCATCTGCGCGGTCGAGCAGTTGGGATTGGCGATGATGTTGCGCGCCTTGTAGCCATCGATCGCATCCGGGTTCACTTCGGGCACGATCAGCGGGACGTCGGGCTCCATGCGATAGAGCGAGGAGTTGTCGATCACCACGCAGCCCTGCGAGGCCGCCTTGGGCGCATAGATCCTGGTCGGGCCCGAGCCGGCGGCGAACAGGGCGATGTCCCAGCCGGTGAAATCGAAATGTTCGATGTTCCTCACCTTGAGCATCTTGCCGGTATCGCCGTACTCGATCTCGGTCCCGGTCGAGCGCGGGCTGGCGACGGCGGCGATCTCGTCGCAGGGAAACTCGCGCTCGGCGAGGATGTTCAGCATTTCGCGGCCGACATTGCCGGTCGCGCCGACGACGGCTACCCGATAACCCATTTCACGTATCCCTTGATAAGAAAAACGGCCGGTCTCCTGGTAGTGGAGCCGGCCGCTTCGGTCTGATTTCGTGGTGACTGAACTTTGTGGGATCAGCCTCCCGTCAACCCTGCCCGGCCTCGGCGCCGGGCTTAATGTCGCGGCGCTCGGCAATACGGGCGCGTTTGCCGGTGCGGCCACGCAGGTAATACAGCTTGGCGCGACGCACCACGCCCTTGCGGACGACGGCGATCGAATCGATGTTCGGCGAATAGAGCGGGAACACGCGCTCCACGCCTTCGCCGAAGCTGATCTTGCGGACAGTGAAGTTGGAACCCATGCCGCGGTTCGAACGCGCGATGCACACGCCTTCGAAGTTCTGCACGCGGGTGCGGGTGCCTTCGACGACCTTCACGCCGACGCGAAGCGTATCGCCCGGACGGAACGTCGGGATTTCCTTGGCGGCCTTGGCGATTTCCTCGGCCTCGATCTGCTGAATCAGGTTCATTGACCCTGGTCCTTCATTTTTCGCCGCGCGCCAGAGGCAGAACCCGCCCGAACGCCGGTATGGCGCTCCCGAAGGCATGGCCTGCGTGACCGATTTTTTCCGGTTCCGCCAAAGCGGGAAACCACCTCGCCAAACCCCCCGATCGCAGCTCTTCAAGGGTTCGCGCGCCCTTGCCGCATGCGGAAGGGAATTTCGAAGGCGCGCCCATACGCAAGGGGAGCCCGGATTGCAAGAGGCAAGCCGCGCGTGGCCCCCGCGATCATCCCCTGCGCGCAAGCAATCGTTAACCATCCTGGTGCATGGAGGCTGCGAAAGGGAAGGCATGTCGCTCACCATCGCTCTCGACCGACCCGACGCTCTCGATGGACCCGACGTTCTCGATGGATCCGACCGGCCAGCGGCCACGCCCCGCCGGAACACGGAAACCCGCGCCTTCCTCAACTGGCTGGCCTGCTGGCTGGTGCTGCCCAACCTGCCGTTCCTGCCGATCACGCTGATGGGCGGGCCGCCGCGCTATCCCGAAGTGGTGCTTTGCGGGCTGGCCGGGCTGATCGCGCGGCGGCTGAACTACGCGGGCCGCGCCGGGCTGTTCCTGGCGCTGATGGCCTATCTCGTCATCAGCTTCATCGCGCGCATGTTCAACATGGCGGTGACGATGATCCTTTCGGTGATCGGCCTCGTCTTCGACATGAACCCGCAAGCCTCGATCGAATATGTCGCGGGCGCCGCGCTGCTGCTGCTGATCCTCGGCACCGGGCTGTGGCTGCTACGCCAGCCCAGCGATTTCCGCCGACCCCGCTGGCTGTTCGCCGCCGTGGGCGCCACGCTGCTGCTGACGGGCGGCGACTATGCGATCTCGAAGGACGCGATGGGCTCCTACGCGCGCACCGATCCGCACGGCGCGCCGTTCAGCTCGGCCAGCTCGCAGGCCGGCTTCGCCGCGCTGGCCGACGGCAAGACCAACCTGCTCCTTATCGTGGTGGAAGCGATGGGAGAGCCGCGCGACCCGGCGCTCCGCGCCCGGCTCGATGCGTTCTGGATGCGCCCCGAACTCGCCGGCCGTTACGAGATGATCCACGGCACCACGCCCTATTTCGGATCGACCACCAGTGGCGAGATCCGCGAACTGTGCGGGCATTGGGGCAATTACGATAGGATCCGGGCTCCGCAGCCCGATTGCCTGCCCGCCCTGCTGGCGCGCCAAGGCTATCGCACGACGTCCTACCATGCGTTCGAGCCCGAATTCTTCGATCGCAGCCGCTGGTATCCGCTGATCGGCTTCCAGCGCATGGTCTTCGGGCAGGAACTGCTCGATCACGGCGCGGGCCTGTGTCCCAACGTCTTTCCCGGCGCCTGCGACCGCAGCGTGCCGGGCTTCATCCGCCGCCAGCTCGAAACCGCGAAGCAGCCGCAGTTCATCTATTGGCTGACGCTCAATTCGCATTTGCCGATCGTCGAGAACAAGGCGCTGGGCACCGAGCATTGCGAAGGGCTCGGCGCGAAGTTCGATGGCGATTTCCCGATGATCTGCCGCCTGTTCTCGATCTGGGGCCACACCGCCGACGCGCTGGTGAAGGAGATCGGCCGGCCGGACTTCCCGCCCACCGACATCCTGATCGTCGGCGATCACATGCCGCCCTTCACCCAGCAGCGCAGCCGCCTGCAATTCGATGCCGAGCGCGTACCGTGGATTCTGCTCCGGCACCGCGCGGCGAAAGCGGGAACGCCGGGCGGATAATCAGCTTCGCAGCACGATCACCAGGCCGGCGCGCAGCGGCGGGGTTTCGCCGGGGGCGATCGGCACCCGGGCCGCGTCGGCCCGCGCGCGATCCAGGATCGCGGCCGGCACCCGCGGCTCGTGCGCGATGCAATCGGCCGAGCCGAGCAGGCGCGCCTGGCGCAGCGTCAGGTCTTCGGGATCGGTGCTGGCCAGCACGATCTCGACCATGGCATCGCGCGTGCCGTCCGGCCCGCCGGCCAGCCAGCCGTCGAGCCGCCCGGCGCTCGCGGGATCGAGCGGATCGAGCGCGCCGCCCTGGCCCAGCGCGGCATCGAGCGCGCGGCGGCGATCGCCCGCATCGGGCCAGCGCGCCCGCAGCGCCGCGCGCGCGCCAGCCAGTACCTCGGCCAGCCGGCCCAGCGAGGACGGCAGCAGCGCTTCCAGCCGCAGCCGCAGCGCCTTGGCCAGCCCGGCGGATGCGCCGCCCGTGCCGATCGCCAGCAGGACCGGCGCGCGATCGAGAATCGCGGGCACGATGAAGTCGCACAGCTCGGGCCGGTCGGCGGTGTTGACCAGGATGCCGGCATGGCGCAGCCGCAGCGTATCGGCGCGGGCATCCGCCTCGTCGGCGTGCGCAACGAAGGCCAGCCGCGCGCCCCGGTCGATGCCTTGCGCGGCATCGCCGATCACTTCGCCGCCCGCGCGCTCCACCAGCCGGCGCCGCGCCTCGGCGATGTCCCCGGTCCCCAGCACGATCACCGGCTGCCCGGCGATGCGATGGAACAGGGGAAGGTGCGCGATCATCGGGCGGGCCAGGCCACAAGCGAGCGAACCGCGCGGTGCCACGGGAACTTGCCCGGGATGGCCCATCGCCGCGTCGAAAAACCTGGAAATATCGCCATGTTCCTGCGCCTTCCCGCTGTGTGCCGAGCCATCCCGCCGCAAGCCTCGACAGCGGCGTGCCTGCCTTGGTCGCCGGATTTTTCCGAGCCTTCGACCGGCAACGGTCGACCGGAAAATGCCCTAGCGGCTGTGCGCGGGCCTGTCATGGGCGTTGCACTTGGCCTGGCATCGCGCGACAAGGGCAGGACCAGTCCCGCGATGACAGCCTCCGAATTGGAAAGAGCCTTGATGCGTTCAGCCCTGCTTGCCGTTCCCGCCCTGCTGGCGGCCGCCCTGCCCGCCTCGGCCCAAACGGGCGCCTCCGGCCCCGCCACCCCGGCCGGCCAGGAAGCGCTGGCGATCCTCAGGGAAGCGATCGAGGTGCCGACCGTCGCCGGGCGCGGGCAAGTGCCGGTGCTGGCGCAAAAGCTCAAGGCGCGGCTCGTCGCCGCCGGGTTCAGGGCCGAGGACGTGGCGTTCACCCCGCTGGGCGAGACCGGCTACCTCACCGCGCGCTATCCCGGCCGCGATCGCAAGGCCAAGCCCTATGTGGTGATCGCGCATATGGACGTGGTCGAGGCGAGGCCGGCCGACTGGGAGCGCGATCCGTTCAAGGCGGTGGTCGAGAACGGCTTCGTCTATGGGCGCGGCGCGATCGACAACAAGGGCGACCTTGCCATGGTCATGGCCGCGATCGCCAAGCTGAAGCGCGAAGGCTGGGTGCCGTCGCGCGATATCGTCATCGGCTTTTCGGGGGACGAGGAAACCCAGATGGCCACCACCAAGGCCATGGCCGACGCGCTGGCCGATGCCGCGCTGGTGCTCAATGCCGACGCAGGCGGGGGCGAGCTTTCCGCCGATGGCACGCCGTTCGTCTATCAGGTGCAGGCCGGCGAGAAGACTTACGCCGATTATACGCTGAAGATCAGCGATCCGGGCGGCCATTCCAGCCGGCCGGGCAAGACCAACCCGATCGCCGCGATGGGCACCGCGCTGGCCAGGATCTGGGCCTACAAGTTCCCGCCGCAGCTCAGCCCGCTGACCAAGGCCTACCTCGAAGGCAGCGCACCGCAGGCCCCCGCCGATATCGCGCCGGCCATGCGCGCCTATGCCGCCAACCCGAAGGACGAGGCGGCGATCGCCGCGCTTTCCGCGCGCCCCGAATATATCGGCGTGATCCGCACGACTTGCGTGCCGACGATGGTGAACGGCGGCCACGCGCCCAACGCGCTGCCGCAATCGGTGGAAGCCAACGTCAATTGCCGCATCTTCCCCGGCACCAGCCGCGCCGGTGTGCAGCAGACGCTGGGCGAGATCATCGCCGATCCGGCGATCGGCATCGCGTTCAAGGACAACGGCACGCTCGAATCGATCGAATCGCCGCTGGACCCCAGGATCATGGCCGCCGTCGACAAGGCGGTGCACGAACGCGCGCCGGGCATCGCCATCGTTCCGGGCATGAGCGCGGGCGCGACCGATTCGATGCATTTCCGCGCCAAGGGCATCACCGCGCTGGCCGTCTCGGCCTCGTTCATCCGGCCCGAGGACGAGTTCGCCCACGGGCTTAACGAACGGCTGCCGCTGGCGACGCTCGATCCCGGCGTGAAGCAGTGGGAAACGGTGCTGCGCACGATCGCCCGGTAAGGCCGCCGGCTTTGATCGCGACGCCCGCCTGGCCGCCTCGCAGCGCGCCGCGCCTGTTCGTGGGCGATGTCCTGGCACCCGGCGTCCCCGTGACCATCGGCGAGGGGCAGGCGCATTATCTGGCCAGGGTGATGCGCGTGGCCACGGGCGACGCGGTGATCCTGTGCGACGATGCGACGGGCGAATGGGCCGCCACGGTCAGCGCCGTGGCGAAGCGCGAGATCACGCTGACCGTGCGCGACCGCTTGCGCCTGCGTGAGCAGGTGCCCGATTTCACGCTCTGCGCCGCGCTGCTCAAGAAGCCGAACTTCGATCTCGTGCTCGAAAAAGGCACCGAGCTGGGCGTGCGGCGCCTCCAGCCGGTGGTGACGCGGCGCTGCGTGGCCGACAAGCTCAACGCCGAACGCGCGCGCGCCATCGTCACCGAAGCGGCCGAGCAATGCGCGCGCACCGCGCTGCCCCAGCTTGCCGAGCCGGTGAAGCTCGATGCGCTGCTGCGCGACTGGCCCGGGGACCGCGCGCTGTTCTTCGCCGACGAGACGGGCGGCGCGCCCGCCGCCACCGCCTTTACCGCCCATGCCGGCCCGGCGGCGCTGCTGGTCGGCCCCGAAGGCGGGTTCGACGATGCCGAGCGCGCTGCGATCCGCGCGCATCCGCAAGCGCGCGCGATTTCGCTGGGCCCGCGCATCCTGCGCGGCGAGACCGCCGCCATCGCCGCGACGGCATTGTGGATGGGGCTGGCGGGCGACTGGCATAAATAGCTGGCGCTCCCCCGGTCTCTCCCCTAACGGCACGCCCATGAGCACGCGCGAGATGTCGGATCATATCGATCCGGTGATCGAATCCATCTCCCAACTCGCCGAACCCATGGCGGCGGGCGAGAAGCCGCGCGAGAAATGGCGCATCGGCACCGAGCATGAAAAGCTCGTCTACGATGTCGGCGATCACCACGCGCCTTCCTATGACGAACCTGGCGGCATCCACGACATGCTGATGGCGCTGACCGAGTTCGGCTGGGAGCCGGTGGAGGAAGGCGGCAAGGTCATCGCCCTGCGCGGCGAGGACGGCGCCGTCAGCCTCGAACCCGCCGGCCAGCTCGAACTCTCGGGTGCCCCGCTTGAAAACCTGCACGAGACCTGCAACGAAACCGGGCGCCACCTCGAACAAGTAAAAGCCATCGGCGAGCGGACCGGCACCGGCTTCCTCGGCCTCGGCATGTGGCCCGACAAGCGGCGCGACGAGCTGCCGGTGATGCCCAAGGGCCGCTACGCGATCATGCTGCGGCACATGCCCCGCGTCGGCACGATGGGTCTCGACATGATGCTGCGCACCTGCACCATCCAGGTGAACCTCGATTATTCCAGCGAGGCCGACATGGTGCACAAGTTCCGCACCAGCCTGGCGTTGCAACCGCTCGCCACCGCGCTGTTCGCCAATTCCCCGTTCACCGAGGGCAAGCCCAACGGCTTCCTCTCCTATCGCAGCCACATCTGGTCGGACACCGACCCGGCGCGGACCGGGATGCTGCCTTTCGTGTTCGACGGCGATTTCGGCTATGAAAGCTATGTGAACTACATGCTCGACGTGCCGATGTACTTCGTCTTTCGCGATGGGAAATACATCGACGCCGCCGGCCAGAGCTTCCGCGATTTCATGGAAGGCCGCTTGCCGGCCCTGCCCGGCGAACTGCCGCGCCTGAGCGACTGGACCGACCATCTTTCCACCGCCTTTCCCGAAGTGCGGCTGAAATCGTTCCTCGAAATGCGCGGCGCCGATGGCGGCCCGTGGACCCGGATCTGCGCGCTGCCCGCGTTCTGGGTGGGCCTGCTGTACGATCAGGGCGCGCTCGATGCCGCCTGGGACCTGGTGCGCGGCTGGGACATGGAAGGGCGCGAGACCCTGCGCAACGCGGTGCCCCGGCTGGGGCTCGACGCGCCGATCCCCGGCGGCGGCACCTTGCGCAAGATCGCGGGCGAAGTGGTCGACATCGCGCGGGCCGGGCTCAACGCGCGCGGCCGGCTCGATACCGGCGGCAACAACGAGAGCGGTTTTCTTGAGCCGCTGGCCGAGATCGTCAAGTCCGGCAAAGTGCCGGCGCAGCGCCTGCTCGACAAGTTCCACGGCGAATGGGGCGGCGATATCAGCCGCATCTACGAGGAAAGCTTCTAAACGCGATCGTGGACGCGCCCGAGCGGTCCGGGGCTCAAGCGGGCGCCGGATCACCGCATATCGGATGGCAAGCGCCGCGGTGCCCTGATCATTCGGCCGGCTGCATCGGCCGGGGACGCGGCAGCAGCCGCTGGCCCGCCATCGAAAACAGCCGCGTGATGAAAGCATTCTCGGCCATCCAGGCGTGATATTCGCGATATTTCGCGTCTTCGGCCAGGAGGTGCTTCTCCTCGGTCTTCGCACGCCAGAAATAGATGCCGCTGACCACGCCCAGCATCACCGTGTTGCGCACCACGTCGGTCAACGAATGGTTGGTGACGAGGAACGGCAGGGTAGAGCACCACCAGAACAGGTTCTTCGACAGATAAGCCGGATGCCGGGTGAAGCGGTAAGGCCCGTTGGTCAGCACGCCGCGATAGGTGAGGTTGGAAAAGCGCAGGCCAAAGGCGAAAGTCGCCCAGGCATAGACCCCGGTAAGGAACACCAGCAGCGCGCCCCAGATCCACAGCAACGCCGGATTGCCCGCCATCCATTGCGCCCAGCCGGCGGTGTTGACTTCGTAGGCCAGCACATTGGCATTGCCCATCGTGCCCCAGACGAACGGCGGATAGCATATCAGCGCCGCGACCCAGCCGGCGAGATGGGGATTGCCGCTGCGGATATGCGCATCAAGCGGGCGCAGCGTGACGAGATAGCCCACCGTGCCGATCTGCACGTCGATCAGGAACAGCGCCTCGATCAGCACGCCGGCCAACGCGACCGGATCGGCGGCGATGGCCCCGAAATCGGCGGTGACGACGGTGTAGAAGCCGGGCGGCAGGATCGAGATCATGAAGGCGCCGAAGAAGCCCTTGATCGCCCAGGCGCGCCAATGGCGCTTGACCCGTTCGGCATCCCAGCTCTCGCGCCCGATCAGCATCGCGCCGAAATGCCAGGCGCCGTCGCGCGGCTCGATCAGGTAGCGATCGAGCCACAGCACGTAAGGCACCGAAAGCAGGAAGGTGGGCACCGCAGCCGCGCCGATCACTTCCATCGCGAACAGGTACTGGCCCGACCAGTACCAGCGCGCGACGCAGTAGAAGAAGCCGATCATCGCCCAGGTCGCCCACAGGCCGGCCAGCTTGGTGATCGAGATATCCAGCGTCGCGCCAGGCGCGCGGCGCAGCGTCCAGTCGATCCCGGTGGAGGCCCGCAAGTGCACCTTGTCGACCAGCACCGACCACAGCACCATCGGCACGCCGGTGAACAGCATCGTCGTCAAGGCCGCGTAAGGCCCGGACAGCGGCTCGCGCGGGCCGGGAATGGCGAAGGCTTCGGCGATGCCGGCCCAGTTGCGGCAGATCACGATCCACACGAACAGGCCGGCAAGCCCCACCAGCCCCACGGCCGGCGAGACATCGCTGGCCGGCCGGACGGCCACGGCGTGCTTCGCGTCGCTCATGCCGCCGGGCCTAGCGGCAAAAGGTTAATCGGCGTGAAACGCCCGAACGAAAGCGCCCGCCGATCAGCGGAACGCGGTGATCCGGCCGCTGTCATCCAGCATGTAAAGCGTCTGGTTGGCCACCACCGGGGCCAGCGAGACCGGCCCGTTCAATTCGGCGAAGCTGGTGTAGGTGCCTTCGGCCGGATCGACATAGCCCAGCTGGCCGCGCGAATTGGCCACCCACAGGCGATTGCCGGCCAGCACCGGGCCCACCCAGAAGATCTGGTCCTTACGCTTCTTGACATTGCGGTACTTGCCCAGATCGGTGAGCCAGCGCACTTTGCCCGTGCCGCGCGCGATCGCCAGGATCTGCGCGTCATCGGTCAGCGTGAACACCCAGTCGCCCACCACCGCCGGCGTGGAAATGCCCGCCAGGTTGAGTTCCCAGATGCGCTGGCCGGTGAGCAGTTCGTAAGCGGCCATGCGCCCGCCCTGCCCCAGTGCATAGACCCGGCCGCGATCGATGATCGGATCGGCATCGACATCGGTAAGACTGCCCACCTCGGTCGAGATCGAGGTGCGGGCCAGCGCGTCCGACCAGAGCTGGCGGCCGTTCTCATAGCGATAGGCGACCAGCTCGCCCGAGGAATAGCCCGCGATCACCGTGCCCTGGCCCGCCGCCGGGGCGGCCACGCCGAAAACGCCCGCTTGCTCGACCGAGCCCGATTCGGTCCAGATCGGCTTGCCGTCGGCGGCATCGAGCGCGAGGATCTGGTTGTCCTGCGTCATCACGTAGACCGCGTTGAACGCGACTGTCGGCGATCCGCGCAGCGGTCCGCTCGGCTTGGCCTTCCACACCACATCGCCGTTCGTGGCATCGAGCGCGGCGACTTCGCCCACGCCGGTGGTGATATAGAGGCGGCCGCCATCGAAGCTGGCGCCGCCGCCGAACACCGATTGCGAACCGTCGCCCGAAACGCTGAAGCTGCGCGACCACAGCTTGGTGCCGTTATCGGCATTGAACGCGCTGACGTTGCCCTCGGTATCCATCACGTAGAGCCGGCCATCGCCGATTACCGGCGAGGCGGCGAGGCGCTGGCGATTCGATGATCCGGCGACATTGGCGGTCCACAGCCTGGCGGGCTGCGCGCTCAGCGCGAGGTGGCCATAGCTCTTGCTGGGCGTGCCGCCGGCCTGCGGCCAGTCGGGGTTGGCCTCGGCAGGGGGCAGGATCACCGAGACCCCGGCCATTTCGGGATCGACTTTCGCGCCCGCCTCGATCCGCGAGAGGATCGGCACGCGTTCGCCCACCGTCGGCGTCTTGGGCCCTTCCTTGTTGCCGAAGACCTTGCACCCCGACAGGCCGAGGACAAGCGCCAGCGCGAGCATCGGTATGGCCTTGCGGGTCGAGGGATTACCAGACTTCATGCACACATCCTCACCAGCAAACAGGTTCATTCGGCCGCCGGGCCGGGCGCCGCCGCGGCATTCTCGCCACTGGCGCTCTTTTCCTCGACCACATCGTCCAGCGCGTCCTGGCCGAGAATGCCGGCAAGCTGGCGCGCGCGGCTGCGCAGCGAATCCGGCAAGGTTTCATCGCGCGCAATCTGGGCGAAAAGCGGGCCGGCGAGATTTTGCTTGCCCTGCTTGAGATAGGCGATGCCCACCAGTTCGCCCGCCAGGCCGAACCAGGGATTGCCTTTCACCGCCAGCGGCTTCAGCCGGTCGATCACCGCCTGGGGCGGGATCGTATCGAACCCGGCGGTGACTTCGCGCACGGTGGCCAGATCGCGCAGCGGCTGCGGCACCGCGCTGTCCTGCGCGACTTCGCCATAGAGCTTCACCGCCTCGGCGGTGCGCTGCTGTTCCAGCGCGATGCCCGCGCGCATCAGCCGGGCGGCGGCGTCCGCGCCGGGGCCGCCCTGGCCCGCCAGCGCCGCCAGCTTCTCGTCGGCCGCCTTCAGGTTGTTGGCGTCGAGATCGTCGAGCGCCTGGACGAACTTTTCGGCATGTTCCTCGGCCTGCGCACGCGAACGGTGCTGCCAGTAGAGATAGCCGCCGAAGGCCAGCAGCCCGATGACGAGCGCGGCGAGCACCGGCACGCCATAGCGCTTGAAGAAACCTTCCATCTGGTCATGCCGCAGCGCATCGTCGACTTCGCGCAGGAACACGTCCTGCTGCGCGGCCTTGCGCTGGACCGACTTTTCGGAGTCACCGTTTGCGGAAGGAGGCAGGGCCAATGCGGGCGCTTTCTGCGGATGGTTGCGAGATTGCCGGGCTGTTTAGCGGATGGGCGTGGGTTTTCAACGATATTGATCGCTGCACGGATATGCGTGAAGCCCGGCTGAATGGGCCTGGCGCGAAAGGCCCGCTCAGGGAAAGCGCGGGCGGCGCAAGGCCGCGCCATAAGTCGCCCGGTAAGCGGAAATCATCGTCTTTTCATCATAATGCGCCTCGGCATGGGCGCGATTGGCCGCGCCCACGCGCCGGCGCAAGTCCGCGTCGGCAGCGAGCGTTTCCAGGCTTTGCGCCAGCGCGCCCTCATCCCCCGGCGCCGTGACGAAGGGGCGGTTTTCCACCGAAACCATCCCGGCCACGTCGCCCACGGCCGGCGACGCAACGGCAAGCCCGGCCGCCATGGCCTCCACCACCGAGATCGGGAACTGCTCGCTGTCCGATGACAAGGCGAACAGATCGAACAGGCCCACCGCCTTCGACGGATCGGGCACGAAGCCGGGCAAGTGCACCCGGTGCGCCACGTCGAGCCGCCGCGCCTCGGCACGGATCGCCTCGCGCTCAGGCCCTTCGCCCAGGATCACGAGCTGCCACGGCTCTGGCATGGCGCAGAAAGCGCGGACCAGCCGGGGCAGGTTCTTGACCGCGCGCAGCCCGGCCAGGGTGCCGACCCACTTTTCATCCGGCCGCTTGACAATGCGCGGCAGCGCGTCGGCCCTGGGCCGGGCGCGGTAGGCCTTCACGTCGATGCCGTTGGCGATCAGCCGCACGCGCCCGCGCGGCTGCTGCCAGGGGCCCAGAGCGATCGCCTCCAGGCTCTTCGACGGGACCACCAGCGCCGAGGCCCGCGCCAGCGCGATGCGGCGGAACCAGTTGCGCGCGGTCTTCAGGCCATCGGCCTCGTCCTCGTTGAACCCGTCCTCGTGGTGGACCAGCGGCGGCAGGCCGAGAAAATCGCGAAACAGGGTATGCGCCATCACCGCATCCATCGCCCCCCAGTTATAGGTCAGGACAAGGTCATAGGGCTTCATCGCCCGGGCAATGCGCTGCAGCCGGCCCGGCAGGGGCCGTCCTTCGAGCGAGGGGAAATCGGGAAAGGCAAAGGCGATGCCCGGCGCGATCGCGGCCGCCGCGCCATGCGCGCCGGGCGAGGCGGAGACGATATCGTGCGACACGCCCTTGCCGAACGCGTTCATCAGCCGCACCGCGCGCAGTTCCTTACCGCCCGGATTGAAGCTGGAATGAAGATGGAGCAGGCGCAAGGTCAGGCCACTTTCGCCAGCAGGCGGTCGATCGCGGCCTCCACCTCGGGCTCGGACAGGCTGGGCGCATGGCCGACGCCGGGGACCGTGACGACATCGGCATCGGGCAGGCGCGCGCGCATCCCGGCCAGCGTCTCTTCCGACAGCAGGTCCGACAGGGCGCCGCGCACGATCAGCACCGGCTTGCCCGCCAGCGCTTCGATCCCCGGCCAGAGATCGGGCTGGGCATGGACGTCCAGCCCGACGAAAGGCTCGGCGATCTTCATGTCGTAATCGAACACGATGCGGCCATTGCTGGACAGCGTCATCACGCGCTTGGCCATGGCGATCCAGTCGGACAAGTCGTAGCCGGGATGCGCGGTGCCCTGGGTTTCCTCCAGCGCGCGGGCGGCGTGGACCCAGGTGGGAAAGCTGCGGCCCTGGCCGACATAGTCCTTGATCCGCGTCAGCCCGGCCGGTTCGAGCCAGGGGCCGACATCGTTGATCACCGCCCCGGCGATCTGGCCCGGCGAAAGCATCGCCAGGATCATCGTCATCAGCCCGCCCAGCGACGTGCCGACCGCGACGATCCGCGCGATCCCCAGTTCATCCAGCAGCGCGGAAAGATCATCGACATATTGCATGGGGTTATACGTCGCCGCATCACGGGCATATTCGCTTTCGCCCCGGCCCCGCATTTCCGGGCAAAGCACGCGCCATGCGGGCGAGAGACGCTCGGCCAGCGCCTCGAAATCGCGGGCATTGCGCGCCAGCCCGTGCAGGCAGACGATCGGCGGACGGCCCGCGCCTTCCCCGTGATCGGGCCCCGCGTAATCGCGGTAGTGGAGCTTCAGCCCGTCACGGCTCGTCCAGAACCGATCCTCGTATCGCGTCATTTCCTGAACCGGCGCCCCTGCCTAGGTCATTTAGCCATCACCGCCCGGCTTGCATGGCGGGCGCCCTCAGCCCACTATCGCCTGATGCGAAGCGAACCGCAAGCAAGTGCCTATCGTCCCGACCCCCGTATCGAGACAGTTTCCGCCTGGCTTGCCGCCCCGGTCGCCGCGGCCGCGTTCCCGCGGCACGTCACGCGCTTCCGCAATGGCCGCTGGGCCCGCGCGGTGGGGCTGGACGGGCTGGACGAGGCGCAATGGATCGCGCATTTCGCCCGGTTCGAGCCGCTGGCCGGCAACCTGGCGCAGCCGCTCGCGCTGAAATACCACGGCCACCAGTTCCGCGCCTACAACCCGGACATCGGCGACGGGCGCGGCTTCCTGTTCGCGCAGCTGCGCGACGGGGCCGGGCGGCTGCTGGACCTGGGCACCAAGGGATCGGGCCAGACCCCCTTCAGCCGCGACGGCGACGGGCGGCTGACGCTGAAAGGCGCGGTGCGCGAGATTCTCGCCACCGAAATGCTCGAAGCGCTGGGCGTCAACACCAGCAAGACCTTCTCGGTGATCGAGACCGGCGAAGCGCTGTGGCGCGGCGACGAGCCTTCGCCCACGCGCTCGGCGGTGCTGGTGCGGCTGAGCCATGGCCATATCCGCATCGGCACGTTCCAGCGCCTGCTCGCGCATGACGAACGCGATCATATGGCCGCGCTCGTTGCCTATTGCCTGGAAACCTATCCCGGCGGCGAGCCGCCCGCCGACGCGCCGGGCCGCGACGAGCCGGCGGTGATCCTGATGCACCAGGTGGTGGAACGGATGGCCGATCTCGCCGCGTCCTACATGGTCGCGGGCTTCGTCCACGGCGTGCTCAACACCGACAACATGAACATTTCGGGCGAAAGCTTTGACTATGGCCCGTGGCGCTGGCTGCCCCGGTGGGAGCCGGGCTTCACCGCCGCCTATTTCGACCATACGGGCCTCTATGCCTTCGGCCGCCAGCCCGAGGCCATCCTGTGGAACTGCGGGCAGTTCGCGGTCGCGCTGCGGCTGCTGGCCGAAAGCGAGCCGCTGATCGCCGCGCTCGACCGTTTCGGCCCGCTTTACGCCGCCGCCATGGCCCGGCGCTTTACCGCCCGCCTCGGCGTGGCGCCGCGCGGGCAGGAGCACGACACCGCGCTCATCCTCGCGGCCGAACGGTCTATGCGCGAAAGCGGCGTGGCACCCGAGAGCTTCTTCTTCGCCCATCGCGGCGGCCGCGCGGCGCCGGCAGGCGAACTGGCGGATATCCTGGCCGGATACGCGCCCGCCGCGCCGCTGGACGATCCGATCTGGGCCGAGCCCACCCCGCCCGGCGTGCTGATCGACGAAGTGGAGCGCACCTGGTCGGCGATCGACGCGCATGACGACTGGGCGCCGCTCCACGAGAAAGTCGCCGCGATCCGCCGGCTGGGCGCCGCGCTCGGCGAAAGCACCGTTCCCCGCGATGAGCCGTTGGCACGTTAGCAACACGGTAGGATTACCTGTGCCATAGACCCTCAATTCTAGAACTTTCTTGGATAACGGAATTTTAGTGGTCATGGACGCGGTAGCGACAGGCACGTCAGGCACAGGCAGCGACCGGGGCCCCGCAGGCAAAGGGAGCACGGCCGAGATCATTTCCCATGAGCCGGCCACGGGCTCCGAGATCTGGCGCGGCAAGGTCAGCGATATCGACGAGGCGGTGAAGCGCGCCCGGCGCGCCTGGCCCGCCTGGGCCGCGCAGCCGCTGTCCACCCGCATGGAACTGCTCCGCCGCTTCGCCAACGAAGTGCGCAAGGATGCCGAAAAGCTGGCAACGACGATCGCGCGGGAAACCGGCAAACCGATGTGGGAAGCCCGCGCCGAAGTCGACAACGTGATCGCCAAGGTGGAAATCTCGATCCGCGCCTTCGCCGAGCGCACGGCGCAGCGCAAGCTCGATTCGGCGATGCAGGGCACGCTGGCCGTCCGCCACAAGCCGCACGGGGTGCTGGCGGTGCTGGGCCCGTTCAACATGCCCGCGCACTTGCCCAACACGCATATCGTGCCCGCGCTGATCGCCGGCAACGCGGTGGTGTTCAAGCCCAGCGAAAAGGCCCCGGCGACCGGCGAGATGCTGGCCCGCTGCTTCAACCGGGCGGGGATATCGGCGGCGGTGATGCAGTTCGTCGCGGGCGGCCCGGCCGAAGGGCAGGCGCTGGTCGCGCACGAGGATATCGACGGCGTGCTGTTCACGGGATCGGCCAACACCGGCATCACCATCAACCGCCGGCTGGCAACCCGGCCGGACAAGGTCTGCGCGCTGGAGATGGGCGGCAACAACCCGCTGGTGGTGTGGGACACGCCCAAGATCACCGACGCGGCCGCGCTGGTCGTGCAGTCCGCCTTCACCTCCACCGGGCAGCGCTGCACCGCCGCGCGCCGGCTGATCGTCAAGTCCTCGCTCTACGATGCCGTGGTCCACGAAGTGAAGGCGCTGGCCGATCGCCTGATCTTCGGCGCCCCGTTCGACGAGCCGGCGCCGTTCATGGGCCCGGTGATCGACAATGCCGCCGCCGACGGGCTGACCGAAAGCTTCGTCTACCTGCTCAGCCACGGCGGCAAGGCGATCAAGCACCTCGTCCGCCCGGACGACGCGCTACCGTTCCTCAGCCCGGCGATCATCGACACGACGGCGATGAAGGATCGCCCCGATGTCGAGCTGTTCGGCCCGATCCTGCAAGTGATCCGCGTCGACGATCTGGACGAGGCGATCGCGGAAGCCAACAACACCCGCTTCGGCCTCGTCGCCTCGCTGGTCGGCGGCAGCCCGCAGGACTACAACCGCTTCTGGGCCAACGTGCGCGCCGGGATCGTCAACTGGAACCGCCCGACCGTCGGCCCGGCGCACAGCGCCCCGATGGGCGGCATCGGGCTTTCGGGCAACCATCGCCCCACCGGCTATTACGCGGCGGACTATTGCGCCTATCCGGTGACGTCCGGCGAAATGGAACAGCCCCGCGCGGTGATCGGCGTGGGTTTGCGGTAATTTTTCCAGCCTCACGGCTGGGAGCGGCACCAGCCCGAGTCTTTGTTGGGTGCGGCCATGACATCCGTCATGGCCTTGCGGCACCGGCCCACGCCCCCCAGCCGTTAGGCTGGATAACCAACCCACCAGGCTGGAAAATCATTCGCCCGTGGCGATCAGGTCCACTTCGGTCAGGCCGTTCTTCAGCTTGCGGGCATAGATCAGGTACGAAGCGCCGCCCTTCTTGCCGCCCAGCACATGGTCGGTGCCGTCCATGTGGTATTCGGCGGCGTAGCCGCCCTTGGTTGCCTTGGTGTAATAGAAGCTGATGACGTCGCCCGGCGTCACCGGGGTGACGAAATTGACCACGCGCAGGCGGCAGCCCTCGCTGTCGGCGCCCGCCGCTTCCTGCACGGCGCCGCGCGGATAGACCGGCAACTCCGCCGGCAGCTTGGCCGCCCAGTCCATCGAATACTGCGCCTTCTGCGAGCAATCGGTGCTCGCCGCCTTCGACTGCTGCGCGACTTGCGCGGCGGTGGCGGCGCCTTCGACCAGCGAGGTGGCTCCGCCCGTGCCCGGCTGCGGCGCCGGCTTGAGCGTGCCGCCCGCCTGCTTGGCGGCTTCCGCGCGCGCGGCGGCGATGGCTTCGGGCGAGCGCTGCTCGGGCGGCAGTTCCACTTGCCCGCCGTTCGCCGAAACCGCCGCGCCGTTCTGCCCGGCCAGTTCGGGATCGACCATGATCTGGTCGCCCAGCGCGCCGGTCATCGCCGGGTCTTTCTCGGTGACGTCGTCGGCATCCTTGCGCGCCGGGTTGCAGCCGGCCAGCAAGGCCGCGCTGGCAAGGCCGGCAAGGAGGAAACGGGCAGGAGACTTCATCGGATCATTCCTTCCTCGGACAGATGCCCGACAGGGCGGGACACCACCCGAAACTGGCTTAACGCGCGGTTAAGCCTGTAGGGCAAGCGTTAACGAAGTCTTGAAGAGCATGGTTAAACCGCCGGTTTCGGCGCGGACGTGCCAAATCGGGATGGATCGCGGGGCGATCGTATCGGCATCCCGCCCGCCCGGCGATGCGGGGATCGAGGGCGCTTCCAGCCAGGCGGCGGAAGCGCCCTCGCGGCACATCTCGCGCCCGAAGCGCCATCCGTGCCGTGCTCCCCGCGCGTCGCCGTCCGCGCGGGGCATTCCGTTCCGGCCGATCCTGCCATAAGGCCGGATCGCGGTACGCATTCAGGAATAGAAGGAATAAGCTGAACGGACGGCAACACTTTCGTCAGATTCCGTGGTTTCGACGAAACGAGCATCGCCTTGCGACGAACCGTGGCTTGCCCCGCGCCCCGGCCTGACCTTAAGGGGGCCAAGGAGCCCGTCCCCCTCATGCCCACCCGCACCGATCGCCCGCCCAGCGGCCTGCCCTATGCCATCGGCGTCTATCTGCTCTGGGGGCTGTTCCCGTTCTATTTCCGGCTGGTGCGGCACGTGCCGGCGCTGGAAATGGTCGGCTGGCGCATCCTGTTCACCATCCCGGTATGCATCGCGATCGTCGCCTGGCGCGGCCAGTTCGCCCCGGTCCGCCTTGCCTTGCGCGATCGGCGCGTGCCGGGCGCGCTGGCCGCAAGCTCACTGCTGATCGGGAGCAACTGGCTGGTCTATGTCTTCGCCATCCAGTCGGGCCATGTCTTCGCGACCAGCCTGGGCTACTACATCAATCCGCTGGTCAACGTGCTGGCCGGCACGCTGTTCCTGCGCGAACGGCTGACCCGGCCGCAGTGGCTGGCGGTGGCGCTGGCGACGGTGGGCGTGGTGATCCTGGCCTGGGGCGCGCGCGAGATGCTGTGGATCAGCCTGATGCTGGCGTTCAGCTTCGCGGGCTATGGCCTGGTGCGCAAGCTGGCGCCGGTGGAGGCGTTGCCCGGCCTGACCATCGAATCGCTGATCCTGGCGCTGCCCGCCGCCGGGATCGTGCTGTGGTATGCCGCCAGCCCGGCCGGATCGAGCCTGGGCGTGACGCCGGGCACCGATTTCCTGCTGGCGATTTCCGGGCTCGTCACCGCGATCCCGCTGCTGCTTTTCGCGGTGGCGGCACGGCGGATGGAATATTCGACGCTGGGCTTCATCCAGTTCCTGACCCCGACGATCCTCTTCCTGCTGGGCCTTACCGTCTTTGGCGAGCCGCTGCGGCCGGTGCAACTCGCCTGCTTCGGCTTCATCTGGTCAGCGATCGCGGTGTTCAGCTTCGACCTGCTCGCGCGGCGGCGAGGCCGAGGCACGGGAGCGGGCCGGCGCCGCAAAGGTCATGACGCAGGTCCTGACCGCGCCAGACCAACATGACCGCACGCGACTAAAGCGCCGAAGCGAAGCGCAGCGGCTCTCCTTGCGCGGCGTTGGCGAGCTGGCCTTCCCACATCGCCAGATGCCCGCGCACGATCGTGCCGATCACCCGGCCTTGCAGGTCCATGCCGGTGAAGGGCGACCAGCCGCAGCGGCTTTCGAGCCAGTCCTCGGTCACGGTGAAGCGGCCCTTGCGGTCGATCACGGTGAAATCGGCGTCATAGCCGGCCGCGATCCGGCCCTTGCCGACCAGCCCGAACACGCGCTGCACGCCCGCGCTGGTCATGTCGATCAGGCGTTCCAGCGTCATGTGCCCCCTGGCGACATGATCGAGCATCAGCGGCAGCAGCGTCTGCACGCCGGGCATCCCGCTGGGACTTTGCGGATAGGGCCGCGCCTTTTCCTCGCGCGTGTGCGGCGCGTGGTCCGATCCCAGCACGTCGGGCACGCCCTGGCGCAGCCAGTGCCACAGCCCGTCGCGGTGCGCCGCCGACCGGATCGGCGGGTTCATCTGCGCGAAGCTGCCCAGCGCGGGATAAGCCTCCTCGGCCGCCAGCGTCAGGTGCTGGGGCGTCACCTCGCACGTCGCGATGTCACGATGCTGGCTGAGCAGTTCCAGCTCGGCCGGCGTGGTCACGTGCAGCACATGGATCGGCCGGCGCGCCGCGCGTGCCAGCTTGAGGATGCGCCGGGTGGCGAGGATCGCGCTCTCGTCATCGCGCCAGACCGGATGCGAGGCGGGATCGCCCTCGACCCGCAAGTGCTTGCGCTCGTTCATCCGCGCCTCGTCCTCGGCATGGATGGCGACGCGCCGCGTGCCGCTGGCCAGCACGCGGGCCAGCGCCTCGTCCTCGGCGACGAGCAGGCTGCCGGTGGACGCGCCCATGAAGATCTTCACGCCGGCCGTGCCCGGAATACGCTCCAGCTCGGCCAGCTCGGCCGCGTTGTCGGCGGTGGCGCCGACATAGAAGGCATGGTCGCAATACATCCGGTGATGCGCGCGTTCGAGCTTGTCGTGCACGCGCATCATCGAATCGGTGTTGGGCGAGGTGTTGGGCATCTCGAACACGGCGGTGACGCCGCCCATCACCGCCGCGCGACCGCCGGTTTCCAGGTCTTCCTTCTGCTCCAGCCCCGGCTCGCGGAAATGGACCTGGCTGTCGATCACGCCCGGCAGCACATCGAGCCCGGCGCAGTCGATCCGCCGCGCGGCCTGCGGATAGCTGCCGATGCCCAGGATCCTGCCGTCGCGCACCGCCACATCGGCCACCGCCGCGCCCGCAGGCGTGTGCACCAGCCCACCGGCCAGAACGAGTTCGGGGCTGCTGGCACTCATTGTCATGACCCTTTCGTGTTGCCGCCTGGAATCGCGGCCGAATCGCCGATGCTCCCGGCATGGCCGCGCCCATGCCACGATGGCACCGCGCGCGACAGCCGGCGGGCGAACCTTGCGCTTCGTTCATTTCGCCGCAAGCCCCATTGAGCAATGCTGGGCCACGGCCTATCTTGCCAGGTGAAAGGAATTCCGAACCATGCGCGTCGTCATCTATGACGAGGAAAGCCTCGAACCGATTACCGTCGTCAACCTGCCGGGCATGACCGAGCGCTGCCTTGAAGAGCGCCGGTACTGGCAGATCGCCGTCACCAAGCCCACGCCGCGCCCCGATGGCGTGCCCGAAGGGCGGCATTTCATCGATCAGGTGCGCTACGTCGATCTGGAGTTCGAGAAGATCAGCCGCGTGACGCTGACTTATGGTGAACAGGTGACGTGGCTGTGCCTCACCCGCGCGACCGAGCTGGCCATGCTGCTGACGCCTGACTGGCTGCCCGGCCAACGCCCGGCGATCGAGCGGCTGCAGGAAGAAAAGGAACTGCTCACCAGCCTGATGGTCGATACGCTGACCTCGCGCCCCGCGCGCGAGGACTGACCTCGCGAGCCATTTTCCGGTTTTGACGAAGGGTCGACCAAGTGCCGGCCCTTCGCTTTTTTTGGCGGCGCGCGCCATCAAATCACCATCTTCCGGTCGTGAACTGCGCCAATCACTCGCGCGGAGCCTCATGCCGGAACTTCCCTCACCACCGCCCGCGCTGGCGCAGCCGGCAGCCGGCGGGTTCGACCTGGCCGATCTGGCCGCGCGATCGGATGCGCCGGACTTTCGCATCGGTCGCCCGCGCTGCGCCGACAGCCGGCCCGGCGAGATCGTCGTCTGCGCGCCCGATCCCGAACGCGATCGGCTGCGCGCCCTGCCCGACTTGCCCGCGCCGCCGCCGCCCGGCGAAATCGCCTTGAGCGACAGCGCCCGGCTTGGCGCCCATGTCGAGGCGAATACGCTGGCCAATGGCATGACCAGCAACCGGGTCATGGTGGACGTCAAGATCAGGTTCTGACGCGCGGCGGACCATGCGGACCACCTTAACCTCGCAGGCCAAAAAGAAGGCCCGATCCGCGCGAGGGAGGACGCGGACCGGGCCTGTGGGAAAGCCGGCTGGCGGGGGGAATCAGCCGAAGTTGCCGGCTTTCGCGAATTCGCCGATCGCCTTGCGGCCGCTCGGCACTTCCCGTTCCTGAAGGTAGTCGGGCAGCTTCTCCTTGGGCGCCTGCTTGCCAATCGCCACCGCCGCTTCGAGCCGGTGGTCGGCCGGGATGCCCAGTTCGGTCACGGCCCGGGCGAAATCGACGCCGGTCATGCCGTGGGCGTGATAGCCCATGGCGGTCGCCTGCAGCGCCATCTGCGCCCAGGCCGCGCCGGCATCGAAGCTGTGGCTATGGTTGTCCGAATTGCCCTTTTCCGAACGCATCTGCGTATCCGAGACGACGAAGACCAGCACCGAGGCATCCTTGGCCCAACCCTGGTTGAATTCGACCAGCAGCGAGAGGAAGCGATCCCAGTTGGCATCGCCGCGCCGCGCGTAGAGGAACGTCCAGGGCTGCGCGTTGAAGGCCGAAGGCGCCCAGCCGGCGGCTTCGAAGATCACGTCCAGATCCGCCTGCGGAATCTCGCTGCCGTCGAAGGCGCGCGGCGACCAGCGATCGACGAACAGCTTTTCGACGCGGGGGTTGGCTTCATGGCGTTCGGTCATGGCAATATCCTTTCGGGTTGTGGGTAATCAGGCGGCGTCGACGAGGACCAGTTCAGCATCCTCGATCGCGGTTACGGTAATGCTGTCGAGCCCGGTGACGGCGATGCCGTCGCGGGCATTGGCCTCGACCTCGCCCACCCTGACCCGGCCTTTCGCGGGCACGAGATAGGCATGGCGGCCAGGCTCGGTCGGATAAGTCACGCTGTCACCGGCGCGCACGGTGGCGCCCAGCACGCGGGCATCGGCGCGGATCGGCAGGACATCGCCGTCCCCCGCGATCCCCGAAGCCAGCGTCACGAACTTGCCGGCGCGGTCTTCCCTGGGGAACGGACGCGCGCCCCAGCTCGGCTTCTCACCGCGCCGATCGGGCAGGATCCAGATCTGGAAGAGCGTGGTTTCCTCGTCCTCCAGGTTGTATTCGGAATGCTGGATGCCAGTGCCCGCGCTCATCACCTGCACGTCGCCCGCCTCGGTGCGGCCTTCGTTGCCCAGGCTGTCGCGGTGGGTGATGGCGCCCTTGCGCACATAAGTGATGATTTCCATGTCGTGGTGCGGATGGGTGGGAAAGCCCGTCTTCGGCGCGATCGTATCATCGTTCCACACCCGCAGGCGACCCCAGTTGGTCCGATCCGGGTCATGATAGCTGGCGAAGGAAAAGTGGTGGTGCGCGTCGAGCCAGCCGTGATTGGCGGCGCCGAGCGTGTTGAAAGGGCGAAGTTCGATCATGTCCGTTGCTCCCGTCGTGAAGTGTTGTGATGACGGGCAGATAGGGCTTGCGGCGCTATCGGATAATTGGGATAAAATCGGCCAAGATATTCGAGAAAGTTGAATGGTTGATCTCGTCCCGCCCAGCCTCGATCACTTGCGCGTGTTCCTTGCCGTCGTCGAGGAAGGCAGCTTCAACCGCGCCGCGCAAAAGCTGGGGCGGGCGATCTCGGTGGTCAGCTATGCCGTCGCCCAGCTCGAAGCGCAGCTCGACGTGCGCCTGTTCGATCGCGAAGGCTCGCGCCGCCCGCGCCTGACCACGGCGGGGCAGGCGCTGCTGTCCGAGGCGCACGCGGTGTCCGACGATGTCGATGCGCTGCTCGCCAAAGTGCGCAGCCTGCGCCAGGGGCTGGAGGCCGAACTCTCGCTGGCAGTGGACGTGATGGTGCCCGGCGATGCGCTGGCCCGCCTGCTGCGCGATTTCCAGGCGATGTTTCCCAGCGTCCCGCTGCGCCTCCATGTCGAGGCGCTGGGCGGGATCGCCGCCCTGGTGCTCGATCGCCGCGCCACGCTGGGGATCGCGGGGCCCGACATCCTCGACCTGCCCGAACTGGAACGCGAGGCAGTGGGCGCGGTCGAGCTGGTGCCGGTGGCAGCGCCCGATCACCCGCTGGCCCGGATGGCGCGGATCGCGCCGGGCGAAGCGCGCAAGCACTTGCAGCTGGTCCTGACCGATCGTTCGCCGCTTACCGCCGGGCGCGATTTCTCGGTGTTCAGCCCGCGCTCGTGGCGGCTGGCGGACCTTGGCGCCAAGCACGCGCTGCTGCGGCAGGGCATCGGCTGGGGCTCGATGCCGCGCCACGCGGTGCGCGAGGATCTGGCCAGCGGCGCGCTGATCGAGCTGGCGCTGCCCGAACGGCCGGCGATGGACTATGCGCTGGTCGCGCTCTGGCGCAAGGATGCCCCACCCGGCCCCGCCGCCATCTGGGTGCTCGACGCGATGCGCGAACGGCTGGCGGCCGGCGATGGACAATGCCCGCGATAGGCACATGCGCCCCAGCCGGCGATTGCCAACCCCGGCCCGCATCCCCACCTTGCCCGCATGACCGCAACCCGCCTGTTCGATCGCGCCGTGATCCGCCTGTCCCCCCGCGAGGGGAGCGGCGAGGATGTCGCCGATTTCCTCCAGGGCCTCGTCACCAATGATGTGAAAGGCGTGCTGCCGGCTTGGGCCGCGCTGCTGAGCCCGCAAGGCAAGGCGCTGTTCGATTTCATCGTCTGGCCGGCGGGCGATGACCTGCTGATCGATTGCGAGGCCGCCGCGGCCGACCTTCTGGCGCGGCGCCTTTCACTCTACCGCCTGCGCCGCGCGATCGCCATCGCGCGCGACGATACCCTGGCGGTGCACTGGCGCCCGCACACCGGCGACGGCGCGGCCAGCGATCCGCGCCTGCCGGCGCTGGGCGAACGCTGGATCGCCCCGGTCGACGAAACCGACGAAAGCGCCGATGCCGCCTGGCGCGCGCATCGCCTGGCGCTCGGCGTGGCCGAAGGACAGGCCGAGCTGGGGCAGGACGCGACGCTATGGCTCGAATGCAACGCGGTCGAGCTGAACGGCGTGAACTTTGCCAAGGGCTGCTACGTGGGGCAGGAAAACACCGCGCGGATGAACTGGCGGCAGAAGGTCAACCGCCGGCTGATCGTCGTGCCGCTGGGCCGTTCGGACGAGAAGCGCCGCCGCGCCGCCTATCCCGAACTGGCCCTCGCGGTCGATCATTTGCGGATCGAGGATATCGATCCCGCGCTGGCACCGGACTGGCTCAAGCTCGCTTGAGGTATTGCTCCGGCCCCGGATTCCGGCGCGCGCGCGTGCCGGCGCCATCGGGCCGCGCGGAATTTTCCGACAGCACCGCCACATAGAGCATCGCGGGCGCTTCCCCGCCGCGCCCGGTGCTGAAGCGCGGGCGGGTTTCCCCGGTGGGCTTGAAGCCGGTGCTTTCCAGCACGCGCGCCGATGTCTCGTTATCCGCGAAATGGCGCGCGACGATCTGGCGATGGCCCAGCATCCGCGCCTGCGCCAGCACCGCGCGCACCGCTTCGGCCGCATAGCCCTTGCCGCGATGGGCCCGCACGATCCAGTAGCCCAGTTCCACATCGTCGCCATCGCGCCCCAGCCCGATCCCGCCGACCAGGCGCGGGCCGCCGAAGCTTCGCGCATAGATGAAGAAGTTGGGCAGCAGCCGGTGGCGTGGCCGCGCGAGGTATTCGCGCGCCTCCTCGGCCGTGCCCGGCAGCGGCGCGAGCGCAAGATTGCGCAGGACCGCGTCATCGCGCAGCACCGCCAGCAATTCGTCCAGATCTTCCGGCCAGCCTGGCCGGAGGAAAAGCCTCTCCGTGCGGATGAACATTGTGTCTTTCCATCCTTCTTCCCGCATGACGGACCATGGCGGAAGCAGGCGCGGATTGCACGACAATTGCGTCAGGATGGGCAGCGCGCGCGATGCCCCGGAAGGGGGCCTGACGCGGCCCCCTCGCCCGGTTCGAAGCGCCTCTTCAGGCCGCCATCGAAAGCGGCTCGTCGCCATCGAAATCGCACGGCGCATCCAGCGAGAGCGCGTATTCGACCGTCTGCGCCAGCGCCTTGCGCCCCTCGCTGTAACGCTCGGCCCGAAAGCCGGTCGGGCGGAAGCCAGCCTTAAGCAGCACCCGGCCCGAGGCCGGATTGTCCGCGAAGTGGCCGGCGACGATCCGCCTGTGGCCCAGCATCCGGGCGAGCGGCAGCACGGCACGGGCCGCCTCGCTGGCATAGCCCCGGCCCCAGTGCGCGCGCGCGACCCAGTAGCCCAGCTCGACTTCGCCGCGCTCGCGCCGCGAAAGCCCGATGCAACCGATAACCGGCGCCTGGGGCACATCCGGCAGCGTCATCAGGAAATGCGGCAAATGCCGCTCCTGCGCCTGTTGCGCGAACTGGCGGGCGTGATCCTCGGTATAGGGCCACGGCACGGTCGCGAGGTTGCGCACGATCGCCTCGTCGGCGATGCCCGCGCGGATCTCGCGCCAGTCCTCGGCCCAGGGCGGGCGCAGGAACAGCCTTGGGCTGCGAACGAACATGCGAATTCCTCCACTCGTCTGCCCCGCGCCGGCCGCTTAGGCGACGCGGATTACACTGGCGTTACGGCAGTTTACGACGCGGAACGCATTTCCACGCGGATCGTGCCGGCAAAGTGAGGGAGACACGAAAAAAGGGAGCGGGACTGGCCCTCTCCCTTCACGCTGGCCGGGCTTCAGTGCGTCCGGCAGGGCCAATCCCGCAGGATGGCCCCGTCATCGACCATCCGATTATTCGGCGGCTTCCGCCATGGCGTCTACCGAGACGTATTTACGGCCCAGCTTGCCATCGTGGAAACGCACGCGGCCCTCGGCGAGGGCGAACAGCGTATGATCCTTGCCCATGCCGACATTGACGCCGGGATAGACCTTGGTGCCGCGCTGGCGAATGATGATGTTGCCGCCGACCACTTCCTGACCGCCGAACTTCTTCACGCCGAGGCGACGGCCCGCGGAGTCGCGACCGTTACGCGATGAACCGCCAGCTTTCTTGTGTGCCATCTCGTACTACTCCAGATCTTATTCGGCGTCGGCCGCGGGGGCTTCGACGGCGGGAGCTTCCGCTTCGCCAGCGGGCTTGGCGGCGGCCTTCTTCGGCTTGGCGGCCTTCTTGTCCTCGCCACCGACCGAGAGGATGCGCAGCAGCGTCATCTGCTGGCGATGGCCGGCCTTGCGGCGATAGTTGTGGCGGCGACGCTTCTTGAAGACGATCACCTTCTCGCTCTTCGCCTGCGCGATGATCTCGGCCGAAACCGTGACACCCGCCGCGTCGGCGATCTCGCCTTCGCTGCCGGCGAGCAGGACGTCGCCCAGAGTGATCGTCTCACCGGCTTCACCCGCCAGCTTCTCGACCGCGATCTTGTCTCCGGCGGCAACCCGATACTGCTTGCCGCCCGTGCGCACTACTGCGAACATGGTGCCCTTACCTAAATCCAATTGCCCGAAAACGAGCCGAAACAACCTGCCCCGGCCGCTGTGAAACCGAAGAAGGCCGAAACGGCCTTGATCGGGTATCCTTGCGGGCGACGCGCCGGACACCCCGTGTGGGCACGGGGGCCGGAAAGAGAGGTGCCGTTAGTCGAACGTCCCGGCGCTGTCAACGGGGGACCGGGCGTTTGAATCGGATTCACCGCGCTTGCGGCTGCATCGGATCCGCCGCGCTTGCGGCAGGGCCCCGGCCTGCCTGCTCCGACCAAATCCGGCTCGCGATCCGTGGCGGCCATGCTATGGCAGGCGCCATGGCCCGCGCTCCTGCCCGTCTCACCCTTCTGGTCCTGCCGATTCTCGTCGCCGCCTGCGCTTCCACCGGGGACTATCCCTCGCTCGCGCTGCGCGATGCCGAGCGAGTCGCGCTCACCGCGCAGCCGGTTCCCGGCGAAGGCGCGCCCACGCCCGTCCCGCCGCCGGCCAGCGCCGACCTGCAGGCGCGGCTCGCCGGCCTGCTGGCCGGCGCCGGCAAGGGCCATGCCGCGTTCGAGGCCAGGCGCGGCACCGCCGAACGCGCGGTCAGCGCCGCGCGCGGCGCGGGTGTCGCCAGCGAAACGTGGATTTCCGCGCAAGTCGCGATCGCCGATCTGGAAGCGGCGCGCAGCACCGCCGTCACCGCCCTGGCCGAGCTTGACCAACTCTACGTCGCCGAGCGCGACGCTGGCGCCGGAGCGCCGCCTTCGCCCTCCGCGCTCGCCATCGCCGAGGCGCGCAACCGGATCGATGCCATGGTGAGCGAGGAGAATCAGGCCATCGACGGCCTTGCCGCCCGGCTGCGCGGCTGAACCCACCGGCAGGAAATGACCCCTCCCCCCTTGCGAGGAATGACCCCTCCCCCCTTGCGAGGGAAGGGGTCCTTCAGGCGGGCAAGAGCCCCCCGCCCCTGTCGAACGCGAAGATGGCGTCGGCAGCCGGAGCGGCCGCTGCCACGCGCCCGACCATCCGCCCGAAGTGTCACTATGCGCGCTGTGTCGTGATCGTCGCTTCGTCGCGATGGCCTTTGGGGCCTCGCCCCGACCGTGCCAGTCTCACGGCCGAAGCGAAGCCCACGCGAAACGCTTTGCGCCCCTCGCCGGCCAGCGCCTTGACCGATATCAAACGAAACGAAGATTCGCGCCGCGCCGGCCCGCTCAGCCCCAGCGGCGGATATCCTCGAAATCCTCGGCGCGCGGCTCGATCCAGCGCCATGCGCCATGCGCCTTCTCACGCTTCCAGAACCAGCTTTCGGACTTGAGGTGATCCATCGCGAAATCCGCGGCGGCAAAGGCATCGCGGCGATGGCGCGCGGCGGCGGCGACCAGCACGATCGGATCGCCCGGGTGCATCACGCCGGTGCGGTGGACGATCAGCAGCCCGTCCAGCGCCCAGCGCGCGCGCACGCGCCCGGCCAGATCGCACATCGCGGGCAGCGTGATCGGATCGTAGTGCCGCAGTTCCAGCGCCTCCACCCCGTCGCCCGCGCGCACTTGCCCGATGAAGCCGACCACGCCGCCCGCCGCGCGATGGGCATCGGTGAAGGCGCCCAGCGCCGCCGCCGGATCGAAGCTTTCGGTCAGCAGCCTGACGTCGCTGGCGCCTGCGTCCATGTCAGCCACCGCTGACCGGGGGCAGGAAGGCGATCTCGTCCCCGTGGCTGAGCGCCGGCGCATCGCCGCCCGCCAGCAGCACGCCGTTGACCGCCAGCCTGATCCGGGGCTCGCGCAGCGCCGCCGCCAGTTCCGGTTCGAGCGCGGCCAGCACGCCCTCGATCGAATCGGCCCCGGCCACCTCGCGGTCGGGCGCGCCGGCCACGTCTTCAAGCCGCCCCAGGAACACCAGCTTCAACGGCATGAACCTAACCGCCGGTCATCGACATATGGCGTGAAAGCGCGGGCGCCTGCCCGTGCCCATCGATGGCGAAGTGGTGGCGCGCCGGCTTGATCCGCATCGCCAGATCGAGCGCCGCGTCCAGCCGGCCTTGCGGATCGTCCGAGCGCAGCGCGGCGCGCAGATCGACTTGCTCGTTGCCGCCAAGGCAAGCGTAGAGCTGCCCCGTGGCGGTCACGCGGATGCGGTTGCAGCCCTCGCAGAAATTGTTGGTCAGCGGCGTGATCAGGCCCAGCCGGCCGCCAGTTTCGGCCACGTCGACATAGCGCGCAGGGCCGCCGCTGCGATGCTCGCTTTCGGTCAGCGTCCAGCGCCGTTCCAGCCGGTCGCGCACCGCCGAGAGCGGCAGGTAGTGATCGAAGCGGTCTTCCTCGATCTCGCCCAGCGGCATCACTTCGATCAGCGTCGCCTCGAAGCCCTGCCCGTGCGCCCAGGCGACGATTTCGGGAAGCTCATCCTCGTTGATGCCCTTGAGCGCGACGGTGTTGAGCTTGACCCTGAGCCCGACGGCCCTCGCCGCCGCCAGCCCTTCGAGCACTTGCGCCAGCGAATCGCGGCGCGCCAGCCGGACGAACCGATCCCGGTCCAGCGTATCGAGCGAGACGTTGATGCGCCGCACCCCGGCCGCGAACAGGTCCTCGGCGAATTCGGCCAGGCGCGTGCCATTGGTGGTCATCGTCAGCTCGTCGAGCCCGTCTCCCACCTTGCGGCCCAGTGCGCGCACCAGCTCCATCATGTCGCGCCGCACCAGCGGCTCGCCGCCGGTCAGGCGGATCTTGGTGATGCCCCGGGCAATGAAGCCGAGCGCGAGATCGTGCAGCTCCTCAAGGCTCAGCACGTCCTTGCGCGGCAGGAAGGTCATCCGCTCGGGCATGCAATAGGCGCAGCGCAAGTCGCAGCGGTCCGTCACCGACAGGCGCAAGTAGGTGATCCTGCGCTGGAACTGGTCGACAAGGAGAGTGGGGCCGGTCATGGCGACTGATATAGCACCGGCCCGGCGCCATTACCATCGAGCGGCAAGAGCTGCCCGGTCATGCCCGGCGCGCCGGCAAGCCAGGCGTCCGCCGCGCGAATCGCCGTGGCATCGTCGCTCTCCAGCGCATTGACCCTGAGCGGCGCATGTTCGCGCGCCAGCGCCTGCACCGCCGCGAGCCGCCAGGCGCGATGCGCATGGCCAGCCGGCGGGAACACCAGCGTGAGGTCTTCGCCCCGGCCCAGCGCGGCCAGCGCCTGGGGAAGCAGGCTGGCATGGAACGCGGCGGCGGCATCGAGCGGCCCTTCCGGCAGGCTTTCCACGCGCAGCATGGGCATCACCGGCGCTCGCGCGTCAGGGTTATGCCGATGTGCTCGCCATTCTCGCTGATCGCCAGCTTGACGATCTTGACCGTCACCGCCTCGATCCGCCCGTCCTGCAGGAACAGCGTCTCGCAGACATGATCGGCCACCGCCTCGATCAGCTTGAAATGCATCCCCGGCGGAAACGCCTCGGACGCGGCGAACTTCAGGTCCATGTAGTTCTTGCTGGCGGAAAGCGGCGTATCGGGCGCGTAGCGCGGGATCGGCTTCAGCCTGGCGGCGATCGAGATGCGCAGCGGCTGGGGCTGGCCGGTCTCTTCCGAATAGATCCCGGTCAGGACATCGACTTCGAAATCGGCGACTTCAAGGATCAGGCTGTCGGCCAAAGCGCTCTTTTCCGGCTGGAGGACAAGAGCCGCGCTTGGCATTTCGCGGCATCGAAGTCCAGTCCGGGGCCGTCAGCCGGGCAGATGCAGCAGCGCCTCGCCCATGCGGATCGGCCTGCCCTCGGCAATCCCGGGCGCGGGCGCGAAGCTGGCGGGCGCGAGCACGACGATGGTCGAGCCATGCTCGAACCAGCCCATTTCCTCGCCCTTGGCGAAACGCGCGGCCGACGGGCGGACGCCTTCGCCGCCGGCACGCACGTTGCGCCCGGCATCGAGCCAGGGCAGGCGGATGCTGGCGACCAGCACCGCCGCGACCGGGACCAGCATCAGCCGGTGCCCGCCCCGGTCCAGCCGCACCGCGATCGGCGCGCGCTCGTTGCGGCAGAACAGGCGCTCGACGCGCTTCAGGGCGATCGGATTGACGTTCCAGGTATCGCCCGAGATGTAGCGCACCTGCTCCACGGCCAGGTCATGCGGCGCGTGGAAGCGGTGATACATGCCCGCCGTCAGCCGCAGCGTCACATACCAGCCGTCGCGGAACGATTCCGCCTCTTCGGCGCTGCCGACCAGATCGGCCAGCGCATAGGGCATCCCCTTGATCTGCAGGGCGGTGCCTGCCGCGACTCGCCCGAACGCGCCGACGATGGCGTCGCTGGGGCTGGCCAGCACCATGGGATCGGCATCGACCGCGCGCGCGCCTTCGCGCAGGCGGCGAATGAAGGCGGCGTGCAGGCTGGGAAAGCGGGATTCGGCCGCATCTGTCAGATCAACGTCACAAAACAAGCGCCATAGGGCGAGCGACGCATCGCGCACCGGCGGCGTCTCCAGCTTGCTGAACCAGCCCATGAAGCGGGTCAGCGCGTGGCGGGGAATGCGGTTGGTGAGGAGGAAATTGAGGTCCTCCCGCGCGCCGATGCGGCTCAAGGCGGAACGCAGGCTCATCGCTGGCCTCTCCGCCGCGCTGGAGGATAGGGAATTTGAACAGGAAAACGCTGCTTGCCGCGCTGCTCGGCGCCGCCGGAACGCTGATCGCCGCCGACAAGGCGCGCGCGCGGCTGCAACTGTCGCGGGCCAAGCACCGCTCGCTCGCCGGCCATTCGCGCATGGCCAAGCGCGTGGCCGGGCTGATGCCGAACTACGCCTTCGATCGCGCCGCCTTCTTCCGCGCCGATGACGCACCTGATGCCGTGGCGCAGGCGCGCGAGGCCGGCTTCGCGCGACTGTCCGCGCTCTATGCCGAACGCTTCGCGAAGACCGCAGCCTATACCGCCCAGATCCGCGACGGCATTCCCGACATCCAGTTCACCAGCACTTACCGCGTGCCGTTCCAGTTCAGCCCGGTGGTGCGCGAATGCCTTTCGGCCGGCAACTTCTACGAAGCCGCCGAAGGCGTGATGCTGACCGATCTGGACGGCAACCGCTTCTATGATCTCACCGGCTCCTATGGCGTGAACCTGCTGGGCGTCGACACCTATCGCCGGCTGGTGGCCGAAGGCGAGGCGACGACCGCGAAGCTGGGGCCGACGCTGGCCGGGCTGCACCCGGTGGTCGCCGACAACGTGCGGCGCTTGCAGGCGATCTCGGGCCTCGAGGCGGTCTCGTTCCATATGTCGGGCACCGAGGCGGTGATGCAGGCGGTGCGGCTGGCGCGCTATCACACCGGGCGCACGCATCTGGTGCGCTTCGCCGGTGCCTATCACGGCTGGTGGGGCGATGTGCAGCCCGGCGTCGGCAACCCGATCCCGGCCGACCACACTTACACGCTCGCCGACATGAGCGAGCAGAGCCTCAAGGTCATCGCCAGCCGCAGGGATATCGCCTGCGTACTGGTCAACCCGCTGCAGGCGCTGCACCCCAACCGCAACGCGCCGGGCGATTCGACGCTGGTGACGGGCCGGAGCGACGGGCGCGTATCGCGCGAGGACTATGCCGCCTGGCTCGCCCGGCTGGCCGGCGTGTGCAAGGCGGCGGGCGTGCCGCTGATCGTCGACGAGGTGTTCACCGGCTTCCGCCTCGCGCGCCATGGCGCCTGCGAGTATTTCGGCCTGAAGCCCGACATGGTGACATACGGCAAGACGCTGGGCGGCGGACTGCCGGTGGGCGTGCTGTGCGGCCGGGCCGACCTGATGAAGCGCTTCCGCGAGGATCGCCCCGCCGACATCTGCTTCGCGCGTGGCACGTTCAACTCGCACCCTTACGTCATGGGCGCGATGGACGCCTTCCTGCGGCACATGGAAACGCCCGAGGGCAAGGCGCTGCATGACGGCATCGACGAGTGCTGGGACGCGCGGGCGACACGGCTCAACGCCCGGCTTGCGGCCGAGGGCCTGCCGGTGCGCGTCGCCAATCTCTCGACGATCTGGACGGTGTGGTACACGCAGGCGTCGCGCTATCACTGGATGCTCCAGTTCTACTTGCGCGCCGAGGGGCTGGCGCTGAGCTGGGTCGGCAGCGGCCGGTTCATCTTCAGCCTCGCCTATACCGAGGCCGATTTCGCCGAAGTCGAGGAACGCTTCGTGCGCGCGGCGAAAGCGATGGCGGACGACGGCTGGTGGTGGAGCGGCGAAGCCAACGCCGCGCCCAAGCTGAACCGGCGGCTGGTGCGTGAATTCTTCGATGCGCGGTTGCGCAAGCACTGAAATCGGGCCCTCGTCACTGCGCGGCCAATGGCCCAAGCAATCCAGAGCGATCATGCCGCGATGCTCTGGATTGCGGCCCGGGCTCGTCCTCCTCGCAATCGCGAAGAGGACGCCCGACAGTCTGTCAGCCCGCCTTGGCGGAGCGGCGGTTTTCGATGCCGGCGCGCACCAGCTTGCCGGGCGAGCGGCAATAGAGGCGGAAATCGTTGAACGGGTCGGTGAGGATCTTGGCACCCCACACCAGCCCGGTCTCGATGTCGCGGATGAAGAACAGCTGCACCACCCGGAACACGAGACCGCCCGCGCCCAGCACCAGCCACATCAGGCCGACATGGCGCGCGAATTCCTCGAAGCCGACATGCGGCTCGAACACGCCGAACAGCGTTGGATCGATCAGCAGCACCAGCGGGCTCAGCGCCCACAGGCCCATCAACACGACCTTGCGGGCAAGGTTGTAGCCGACCTTGATCTCTTCCTTGTGCTCGTGCGTGCAATCGTTGACGTAGTCGTAGTCGCGCGGCTCGAAGAAGAAGTGGCCGGCCTGCCGGCTCGTCATCGCCACGCCCCAGGCCAGCAGCGCGGCCAGCGCCGGGTCTTTCCACACCAGCACATAGGCGGTCAGGAACGTGACCGCGCTGACGAAGTGCAGGCTCTGGTTGATCAGGCTGTGATGGTAATAGCGGTGGTCGTCCCAGCGCTGCTCGCGCAGGGTTTCGCGGAAACTTTCGATCTTCTGTCCCATGGGTGTGGCAGCTCTCGCTTGAAGGTTCAGCCCGGCAATTTGCCGTATCGTAGAAGCGAAAAATGTCCGAGCGGCGGCAGCGGCCGATGCTCGATCAGCGTGACGCGCGGATGCGCGCGCGCCCAGGCCTCATAGCGGCTCATCGGGAACTCGGTGCGCCAGCCGAGCCGGCTGGTCAGCGGCATCAGCGCCTTCTCGATCCCGCCGCGCACGCCCTTGTTGGCGCCAATCCGGGTCGTGATGATGATCTCGCCGCCCGGCTTGAGCACGCGGACGAATTCGTCGAGCGCGGCTTCCGGGTTGGGCACGGCGGTGACGACATACTGCGCCACCACGACATCGAAGCTGTCCGCCTCGTAGCGCAGGTTCTCGGCGTCCATCACCGCGAGATCCTCGACATTGTCGAGCTTCTGCTCACGCACCCGGTCGCGCGCCTTGTCGAGCATGGCATCGGCGATGTCGATGCCGGTCAGCTTCAGCCGCCGGTCATAGAGCGGCAGCGAGATGCCGGTGCCCACGCCGACTTCGAGCACGCGCCCGCCGACGGCTTCCGCCGCCTCGATCGCCTGCTGCCTGCCCGACTTGAAGACATTGCCGAAAACGAGATCATAAACGGGCGCCCAGCGGTCATAGGCCGCAGCGACACCCTCGGTCCGCATTACTGTGTCCACGCAGAACTCCTTGTCAGGAAGGCGTCATGAATGGGCAATGTTTCAGTTGTGCGTCATGCCGGATCAGCGCGCAAAAATTTCAGGGGTTGCGCCAGCGCGCGAAAATTGCCGTGGGCAGCAGCCGGGCGCCCTCGCCCTCCTCGCGCACCGCCAGTTCGCCGTGCTCGACCGTGCCGGGCAAGTCGGCGAACAGCTCGGCCAGCAGGCCGGCCAGCGCCAGCGAGGACATGCGCACGGCATAGACGGTGAGGAACAGGAAGCGGCTTTGTGCATCGAGCAGCCGGCGGCAATCGGCCACCAGCGCCGGCAGATGCTCTTCCAGCCGCCAGGTCTCGCCATTCGGGCCGCGCCCGAACTTGGGCGGATCGAGGATGATCCCGTCATAGCGCCGCTCGCGCCGCACTTCGCGCGCGGCGAACTTGGCCGCATCGTCAACCAGCCAGCGCACCGGGCGATTCTCCAGCCCCGAAAGCGCCGCGTTCTCGCGCGCCTGCGCCACCGACTTCTTCGAGGCATCGACATGCGCCACCGGCCCCGCCCCGCTGAGCGCCAGCGTGCCGACGCCGGTGTAGCCGAACAGATTCAGGGTGGAGAGTCCCTGTCCGCCCTCAGGGCCGGTGCCGCGCGCGGGGGACGGCGCGGCCGGCCCCGATCCGACGCCATCCAGCATCTCGCGCATCCAGTCCCACACCGGCGCCATGTCGGGAAAGAAGCCCAGGTGGCGGAACGGCGTGCATTGCGCGGTGAACTTCACCTCGCGCCAGGCCAGCGGCCAGCTTTCGGGAACCGGCTTGTCGAACTGCCAGCGCCCGCCGCCGTCCTCGTCGGAGCCGGGCACGAATTCGCCATGCGCGTCCCAGTCCGTCAGGCGCGGCGTCCACAGCGCCTGCGGCTCGGGCCGGATGAAGCGATAGGGGCCATAGCGTTCCAGCTTGCGGCCATGGCCCGAATCGACCAGCCCATAGTCCGCCCAGCCCTCGCCGGTGAGAATCAGGGGCTGTTGCGCGAGGCCGGCCATCAGCCCTTGGGAACCGCGTGCTCCGCCACATAGGCCGTCACCGCCGCGTAATCGCCGGGCAGATCGACGCAGCGTTCCTCGCGCTCGAACAGGTCGCCCACCCGCACGGGCAGCGAGGGGCGCTGGCCCGTGGCGCGCTCGACCGCGTCGGGGAACTTGGCGGGATGCGCCGTCGCCAGCGTCACCACCGGCACGCCCTTGTCGATCCCGGCGCCGCGCGCCGCGTGGACGCCGCAGGCGGTGTGCGGGTCGATCAGCTCGCCGCATTCCTCCCAGGCCCAGCGAATCGCCTGGCTCATCTCGTCGGCATCGGCCCGCGCGCTCGTGAACAGCGCCGCCGCGCCTTGCGCCTGCGCATTGGTGAGCTGCATCGTCTTGGTCGCCTCGAACCCCGCCATCTGCGCGGCGAGCGCGGCCCCGTCGCAGCCGCCGAGATCGAACAGCAGCCGCTCGAAGTTCGAGGAGACCTGGATATCCATCGAAGGCGCGGCGGTGGGCGTGACGGTGCCTTGTGAATAATCGCCGCTGGTCAACGCACGGTGGAGGATGTCGTTGACGTTGGTGGCGACGATCAGCCGTTCGACCGGCAGGCCCATCTTCGCAGCGACGTAGCCGGCGAAAACGTCGCCAAAATTGCCGGTCGGCACCGAGAAGGCGACCGGGCGGTGCGGCGCGCCAAGCTGGAGCCCGGCGGCGAAGTAATAGACCACTTGCGCCATCAGCCGCGCCCAGTTGATCGAATTCACCGCGCCGATGGCGAAGCGGTCGGTCATCGCCGCATCGTTGAACATGCGCTTCACCATCGCCTGCGCATCGTCGAAGCTGCCTTCGATGGCGATGTTGTGCACGTTGGGCGCCAGCACCGTGGTCATCTGCCGGCGCTGCACCTCGCTCACCCGGCCCCGCGGGTGGAGCATGAAGATATCGACCTTGGCGCGGCCCGCCACCGCGTCGATCGCCGCCGATCCGGTATCGCCGCTGGTCGCGCCCACGATCGTCAGGTTACGGTCCGACCGGCCGAGGAATTCCTCGAACAGCAGCCCGAGCAATTGCAGCGCCACGTCCTTGAACGCCAGCGTGGGCCCGTGGAACAGCTCCAGCAGCCACTGCTGCTCGTCGAACTGGCGCACCGGCGTCACCGCCTTGTGCGCGAAGCGGCCATAGGCGGCGCGGCACAGGTCCAGCAGGCGTTCGCGCGTCAGGCTTTCGCCGACGAACGGGGCCATGACGGTGGCGGCAAGCTCCGCGTAAGGCCGCCCGGCCATCGCCGCGATCTCGGCCTCGGTGAAGCGCGGCCATTCGCGCGGCACATAGAGCCCGCCGTCCGACGCCAGCCCGGCCAGCGTCGCGCCTGCGAAATCGAGCGCCTGCGCGCTTCCCCGGGTGCTGACATAATCCATTGCGAAGCGCGGTTAGCCGCGCACGCGCGCGGTGGCAATCGCTTCCGGCAGCGCGGGCCTATTCACTGGCGGTTCGCACGCCGGGGACGCATCGATCAGGCCAGCGCCAGCGCGCTGCATCCCGCACCGATTCGCGCTGGGCATCGCGACCACCAGCATATCGACCGATAATCAGGTGCGCGGCGTTCCGGGCGCGGCGTTCCAGCGCTTGCGCAGCGCCAGCGCATAGATCACCAGCGCGGTGAGCGCGAACAGGAACCACTGGACGGCATAAGCCAGGTGGTTGTTGGGGATCTCCGCCGGATCGGGCGGCGCGTTGGCCTCCAGCCCCGCCAGCGGCGGATCGGCGACCAGGCGCGGGCCGGGCGCGAGGATGCCGCGCACTTCGCCGCCTTGCCAGCCGAGCCCAGCCGCCGGCTGGCGCGACCAGCCCAGCACGACGCGGGCCGTGCCGCCGCCGGGCAAGGCGCAGTCCGCCACTTGCGCCACCCCCGCCTCGCCGCGAGCGCTGCGCCCGGCGATGCTGGTGCGATCGAGCACCTTGCCGCAAAGTACTCGCGCATGGCGATAGAGCGCGGCTTGGGCTGCTTGCGCGTCCGCCGGCCATGGCACTTCGGCGGACGTCGCCTGCGCGGCGGCATAATGCGCGAGCAGCGCTTCCTTTTCGTGCAGGCGCCGGATCTGCCAGAAGCCGAGCGCGATCATCGTCGCGACCGCGGCCAGGACCAGCAGGGTCGCGAAAACAGGCACGCGCCGCATCACTCGTCCCTCGGCCGGCCCTCGCCCGCGCGGCGCTGGTATTCGGCGGCCAGCAGCGCCGCTTTGCCCGCGCGCAGCCCACCGACCACCGCCAGCGTCGTCAGCGGCACCCAGAGCAGGATATGGACCCAGAACGGCGGTTCGAACGAAAGCTGCACCCAGATCGCCAGCACCGCGATCAGCGCGCCGACGATCAGCGTGAGGAAGGCCGCCGGCCCGTCACCCACGTTGAACCCGGAAAAATCCAGCCCGCAGACGCGGCAGCGCGGGGCGAAGCTGGCAAGGCCGCCGAACAGCGTGCGCGCGCCGCAGCGCGGGCACAGACCGAAAAGGGCAGCCGAGGCGATCCCCGGCTGCCCTGCGTGTTCTGGTTCGGTATCGGCCACGGAACGCGCCGGCCGTCAGTGCGTCGGGTAGCCCCAGCCACCCCAGACATAGACCGCGACGAAGAGGAACAGCCAGACCACGTCGACAAAGTGCCAGTACCAGGCGGCGGCTTCGAAGCCGAAGTGCTGGCGCGGCGTGAAATCACCCTGATAGGCGCGCACCAGGCAGACGATCAGCATGATCGTGCCGACGATGACGTGGAAGCCGTGGAAGCCCGTCGCCATGTAGAACGCCGAGCCGAAGGTGTTCACGCCGAACGGGAACGGCGCGTGGATATATTCGTAAGCCTGGATCGAGGTGAACAGCATACCCAGCAGCACCGTGGCCCACAGGCCCTTCTTCAGCCCGTCGCGATCGCCGTGGATCAGCGCGTGGTGCGCCCAGGTGACCGTGGTGCCCGAGCAGAGCAGGATCAGCGTGTTGAGCAGCGGCAGGTCGAAGGCGTCCATCACCGCCTCGATGCTCTTGGGCGGCCACTGGCCGCCGACCGTCTCGGCGATCGTCGAGGGGAACAGCGAGAAATCGAAGAAGGCCCAGAACCAGCCGACGAAGAACATCACTTCCGAAGCGATGAACAGGATCATGCCATAGCGCTGGTGAAGCTGGACCACCGGGGTGTGATCGCCGGCGTGCGCTTCCTTCACGATCTTGGAGAACCACGCGAACATCGAGGCCAGCAGCAGCGCCAGGCCCAGCCAGGGCACGAAGTGGCCACCCGGCATGTCGTGCATGAACAGCACCATGCCCGAGGTGAAGGTGAAGGCGCCAATCGTGGTCAGCAGCGGGACGATGTCCGGCGGAAGAATGTGGTAATCGTGGTGCTTGGTTCCGGCCATGATGCCTTCGTCCCCGTCTCTCGAATGCCTGCGGCGCGGAAGCCGCGATGGTTAGCCCGTGCGCCCCTTAAACGCCCGACCCGGTACGGTCCAGTGCCTTTGCGCCGCTGTCCGCCGAGGGGTGGAATGTGTAGCTCAGCGTGATCTGCTCGACGTCCTTCGCATCGGGATCGTCAAGGATGGCCGGGTCTACATAGTAAAGCACGGGCATACGCACTTCCTGCCCGGGCTTGAGTGTCTGCTCGGTGAAGCAGAAGCACTGTATCTTGTTGAAATATTTGCCGACATATTCCGGTTCGACATTGAACGTGGCCATGCCGGTGATCGCATGGTCAGACGTGTTCTTCGCCCAGAACAGCGCCATGTCACGCGCGCCGATGGAGATCGTGTCGGTCACCTGCAGCGGCTTGAACTGCCAGTCCATGCCACGCTCGACATTGGCGTCGAAGCGGATCGAGATCGTGTGCCCGGTGACGGAAACGCTGGCGGCCTTGGCCTCGTCGGCGCGCTGGGTGGTGCCGTCGAATCCCGTCACCTGGCAGAACATGCGGTAAAGCGGTACCGAGGCGAAGCCGAGGCCCAGCATCGCGCCCGCCATGGCCAGCGCGATCACGCCCACTCGCTTGTTGCGTTTGTGCAGGGTTCCAACGGCCGGCATCAGCCCATCTTCGCGATCGAGATGAAGAACACCAGCACGACGAAGGCGGCCAGCAGCAGCCCGAGCACGCGATTGCGGCTGCGGCGGATGCGCTCGGGGTCCGGTCCCTCGGTCATGCGCCCACCAGCCGATCCACCACCAGCGCCGCGAACAGCGCGAAGAGGTAAAGCACCGAATAGGCGAAAAGCTGCTTTTCCGGCTTCATCCGGTCATCCGGGCCAGTCCGTTCGCGCAGCCCGACGCGCAGCGACAGCGCCAGGAACAGCAACGACAGCGCGAAAGCCGACGCGCCATAGACCATGCCGGCACCGCCGACCCACCAGGGCAGGACGCTGAGCGGCAGCAGCAGGACGGCATAGATCAGGATCTGGCGCCGCGTGACCTTCTCGCCCGCGACCACCGGCAGCATCGGGATACCCACCTTGGCGTAATCGCTTTGCACGAACAGCGCGAGCGACCAGAAGTGCGGCGGCGTCCAGAAGAAGATGATGGCGAACAGCAGCACCGGCATCAGCGTGATCTGGCCCGTGGCCGCGACCCAGCCGATCAGCGGCGGGAACGCGCCGGCACCGCCGCCGATGACGATGTTCTGCGGTGTGCGCGGCTTGAGCCAGATCGTATAGACCACCGCGTAATAGACGATCGAGACGGCCAGGATGCCGGCGGCCAGCCAGCCGATCGCCAGCCCCATCAGCAGCACCGATCCGACCGAGAGCGCCACGCCGAAATCGCGCGCGTCGGTGCGGCCGATCCGCCCAGTGGGCAGCGGCCGCGCGGCGGTGCGCTTCATCCCGGCATCGAGATCGGCTTCCCACCACTGGTTGAGCGCGGCGGCGCCGCCCGCGCCCACCGCGATGCACAGGATCGCGGTGAAGGCCAGCACCGGATGAATCCGCTCGGGCGCGGCGATCAGCCCGCACAGCCCGGTGAAGATCACCAGGCTCATCACCCTGGGCTTGGTCAGCGCGAAGAAATCGCGCCAGTCGGCCGGGATATGCTTTGCGGTTGTCGTCGCGGTCATGGCTGCCTGTCGATCCTACACCCTTGCCGGTTCATTGCGAGGCACAAATCCGGGGCACCCATGGCGGGGCCCCGGATTGGCGTGCGCGGATCGCGATGACCGGGCAAGGCCGGGCTCAGTGATGCGCAGTCGCCTCGATCACCGGCAGCGTTTCGAACTGGTGGAACGGCGGCGGGCTCGACAGTGTCCATTCGAGCGTCGTCGCGCCTTCGCCCCAGTAGTTGCCTTCCGCCTTCTTGCCGGCGGTGAATGCATAGGCGATGTTGATGAACCAGATCACCAGCGAAGCCGCCATGATCATGTAGCCATCGGTGGCCACCGAGTTCCACTGCGCATAGGCTTCGGCGTAATCGGGATAACGGCGCGGCATACCCTGCAGCCCGAGGAAGTGCATCGGGAAGAAGATCATGTTCACGCCCACGAAGAACACCCAGAAGTGGATGTGCGCGAGCAGTTCGGAGTGCCAGCGGCCGCTCATCTTCGGGAACCAGTAGTAGAACCCGGCGAAGAGCGCGGTCACGGCGCCAAGCGAGAGCACGTAGTGGAAGTGCGCGACGACGTAATAGGTATCGTGCAGCACGTCATCCACGCCGCCGTTCGCCAGCACGACGCCGGTGACGCCGCCGACCGTGAACAGGAAGATGAAGCCCATCGCCCAGACCATCGGCGACTTGAACTCGACCGAACCGCCCCACATCGTCGCGATCCACGAGAAGATCTTGATGCCGGTGGGCACCGCGATGACCATGGTGGCGGCAGTGAAGTACATCTTCGTGTTCACCGAAAGGCCGGTGGTGTACATGTGGTGCGCCCACACGATGAAGCCGACCACGCCGATCGCGACCATGGCGTAGGCCATGCCGAGGTAGCCGAACACCGGCTTCTTCGAGAAGGTCGAGATGATCTGCGAGATGATGCCGAAGCCGGGCAGGATCATGATGTAGACTTCGGGGTGGCCGAAGAACCAGAACAGGTGCTGGTACAGGATCGGATCGCCGCCGCCGGCCGGATCGAAGAAGGTGGTGCCGAAGTTGCGATCGGTCAGCAGCATGGTGATCGCCGCGGCGAGCACGGGCAGCGAAAGCAGCAGCAGGAACGCGGTGACCAGCACCGACCACACGAACAGCGGCATCTTGTGCATGGTCATGCCCGGCGCGCGCATGTTGAAGATGGTGGTGATGAAGTTGATCGCGCCCATGATCGAGCCGGCACCGGCAAGGTGCAGCGCGAAGATGCCGAAATCGACCGCCGGCCCGGTGGAGCCGTACGTCGAAAGCGGAGCGTAGACCGTCCAGCCGGTGCCCGCGCCGTTGCCGAGGCCGCCGGGCACGAAGGCCGAGGTCATCAGCGAGAGGAAGCCGGCAACGGTCAGCCAGAACGAGATGTTGTTCATGCGCGGGAACGCCATGTCCGGCGCGCCGATCATGATCGGCACGAACCAGTTGCCGAAGCCGCCGATGATCGCGGGCATGACCATGAAGAACACCATGATCAGGCCGTGCGCGGTGATCAGCACGTTCCAGGTGTGCAGCGTCGCGTTGAAATCCGGGTTGGTCGCGCCGAACCAGCGGGCGAAGGTATCAAGGTACTGGATGCCCGGATGGGCCAGTTCCAGCCGCATCATGCCCGAGAAGGCGCCGCCCACGATCCCCGCGAAGATCGCGAAGATCAGGTACATCGTGCCGATGTCCTTGTGATTGGTCGACATGAACCAGCGGGCGAAGAACGCCGGCTTGTGATCATGATCGGCGTGGCCGTGGTCATCGCCGTGGGCCTGGAAGTGTTCTGCGGTGGTTGCCATGATTCTGGGACCTGTGTCTGCGATTTCGGGCTTAGGCGGCGGGAGCCGCGGAAGCATCCGCGGCCGGAGCTTCGGAAGCATCTGCGGCCGCGTCGGCCGTGGCATCGGCCACGGGAGCGGCGGCGGCCGGAGCCGCTTCGGGCTTCTTCTGCCCGTCGATCACACCGCCCGCGTGCGTCAGCACCCAGGCGTTGTACTTGTCGCGCGGCAGCGCCTCGACCGCGATCGGCATGTAGCCGTGCTTGACGCCGCACAGTTCGGAGCACTGGCCGTAATAGACGCCCGGCTTCTCGACGAAGAGCACCTTCTCGTTGATGCGGCCGGGAACGGCGTCGAGCTTGAACCACAGCGAGGGCACGGCGAACGAGTGGATCACGTCGGCCGCGGTGATCTGCAGGCGGATCGGCTCACCCACGGGCACCACCATGCGGTTGTCCACTTCCAGGTGCGAAGGACCGTCCCAGGGCTTGGAGCCGACGTCGCGCACGCCGTTGTTGATCGTCGGCTGGCCGGGCACGTTGAGCATGTTGGAGACGACTTCGAAATCGCCGTTGTCGGGATAGCCGTAAGTCCAGAACCACTGGTTGCCCGTGACCTTGATGGTCAGCGCCTTGGCCGGCGCCGGCTTGAACTGCTTGGCCAGCAGGTCGATCGAGGGGACCGCGATGCCGATCAGGATCAGCACCGGAACCAGCGTCCAGATCACTTCGATCAGCGTGTTGTGGCTGGTCTTCGACGCGACCGGATTGGCGCGGCGGTTATAGCGCACGATGACGATCAGCAGCAGCACCAGCACCAGCACGCAGATCACGGTGATGATCGGCAGCAGCACCACGTTGTGCATCCAGTGGCCATATTCACCGAGCGGAGAATACTGCTGCTGCAGGCCGATGGCGCCATCGACCGGCATCCCCACGCCCTCGATCGGCTTCAGCGGCGTGTAGGAACCGGCGGCGGCGGCGACCGGAGCGGCGGCGTCAGCCGCGGGCGCGGCCGCATCGGCGGTGCTGGTCACGGCGGGGGCGGAAGCTGCTGGCGCGGGCGCGACGGCAAGGGCCGCCTGCGGCGCGAGGGCCAGTGCAAAAGAGAGCCCCAGAGCTTTCAACGCCTGGCTTGCGGCACGTGCTATTTCGCCGGATTTCATCGTTTTCCCGCTTCCGTTTCCCTTGACGGCGCACGGGAATCCTGACCCCGACGCGCACCCCGTTAGTGAGGATATGATACCCCTTGCGCCGGGCCTATACGCGCGCTTGCGGCGCGTCTCAAGCGCCTCTAGGGGAATTTTTGGGCGAGCGCGCCGCGCGCCTGCCCCATATCGCTCCAAAACGGCCCGAAGGAACAGGTTCACGATGAACGAGGAAGAGGTCCTCGCCGAATTCCGCGCCAGCAAGGCCCTGCTGGAAGGACACTTCCTGCTGTCGTCCGGCCGGCACAGCGCGCACTACCTGCAATGCGCCCGAGTCCTGATGAACCCGGATCGCGCCGCGCGGCTGGCGGTGGCGCTGGCCGCGAAGCTGCCGAACGAAGTGCGCCGGCAGATCGACAAGGTGGTCTCCCCCGCGATGGGCGGCGTGATCATCGGCCAGGAGATGGGCCGCGCGCTGAAAGTGGATGCGATGTTCGTCGAACGGCCCGAAGGCACGTTCGAGCTGCGGCGCGGCTTCTCGCTCGAACCGGGCGACAAGGTGCTGATGGTCGAGGACGTGGTGACGACGGGCAAGTCCTCGCGCGAGGCGATCGCCGCGATCGAGGCGGCGGGCGGCAAGGTCATCGCCGCGGCCGCGCTGGTCGATCGGTCGGCCGGCACGGTCGATCTGGGCGTGCCGTTCCACCCGCTCGTCGCGATCAACTTCCCGACTTACGCGGTCGACGCGCTGCCGCCCGAACTGGCGGCCACGCCGGCGGTCAAGCCCGGCAGCCGCGCGCAGCCGTGAACGACCAGCCCGGCATGAACGCCCCCCTGCCCGCGCCGCTTCCCCGGCCGTTGCCCTTGCGCCTTGGCGTCAACATCGACCACGTCGCCACCATCCGCAACGCGCGCGGGGGCGACCATCCCGATCCGGCGCGCGCGGCCGAGATCGTCGCGCAGGCCGGCGGCGACGGCATCACCGTGCACTTGCGCGAGGACCGGCGCCATATCCGCGACGAGGATCTGGCCCGCGTCCAGTCGGCCACCGGCCTGCCGCTCAACCTGGAAATGGCAGCGACCGACGAGATGGTGGCGATCGCGCTGCGTCACGCGCCGCACGCCGCCTGCATCGTCCCCGAAAAGCGCGAGGAGCGCACCACCGAGGGCGGGCTCGACGCGGCGGGGCTGCACAACCAGCTCGCGCCGATCGTGGCCCGGCTTTCCGACGCCGGGGTCCGCGTCAGCCTGTTCATCGCGCCCGAGCCGCGCCAGATCGAGGCGGCGATGAAGCTGGGCGCGCCGGTGGTCGAATTCCACACCGGCGAATATGCCCATGCCACCGGCGCCCAGGTGGCGGTGGAGCTGAAGCGCATCGCCGACATGGCCGCGCTCGCCGTCAGGAACGGTATCGAACCGCACGCCGGCCATGGCCTGACTTACGAGAACGTCCAGCCGATCGCGGCGATCCCGCAACTGGCCGAGCTGAACATCGGCCATTACCTGATCGGCGAGGCGATCTTTACCGGGCTGGAGGCCAGCGTGCGGCGAATGCGCGACCTGATGGACGCGGCGCGGTGATCATCGGCCTCGGCTCGGACTTGTGCAACATCGAGCGCATCCAGGCCTCGCTGGATCGATTCGGCGAGCGATTCGAACTGCGCGTCTTCACCGAGATCGAGCGGGCCAAGGCGCAGCGGCGCCAGCTGACCCGCGCGGCGACCTACGCCAAGCGCTTCGCCGCCAAGGAAGCCTTTTCCAAGGCCATCGGCACCGGCTTTCGCGCCGGGGTGTTCATGAAGGACATCGGCGTGGTCAATGCCCGCAGCGGCGCGCCGACGCTGGCGCTGACCGGCGGGGCGGCGGCGCGACTCGCCGCGCTGACGCCGGCCGGCCATGAAACGCTGGTTCACCTCACGCTCACCGACGACCACCCATGGGCACAAGCCTTCGTGGTGATCGAAGCGAGACCTTTATGAGCGAAGCGCAAAGCGAACCGGCGGCCCCGGGCGCGGCCAAAGAAGAACGGATCGACTGGCTGGCCGAATTGCGCGGGCTGGCGCTGATGCTGCTGGCGGTGCTGGGCTTCCACAGCCTGGTCGCCAAGCAGTTCTACATCCCCTCGATCTCGATGATGCCCAACCTGCTGGTGGGCGACCGGCTGGTGGTGAGCAAGTACCCCTATGGCTGGAACTGGTCGTCGATGAGCTTTCACCTGCTGCCGCGCGGCACCTGGCGGATTTTCGGCGGCACGCCCGAATATGGTGACATCGTCATCGTCGTGCCGCGCAATCGCCGCGATGACCTGATCAAGCGCGTCGTCGCCCTGCCCGGAGACAGGATCGCGGTGCGCAACGGCCAGATCATCCTGAACGGCAAGCCGGTGCCCCAGCATGTCGAGCCCGATCTGGAGTTGGCGGTGGACCAGAGCCAGCCTTGCGACGATATGACTTTTCCCGGCCTCAAGGCGCGGCTGCCTTCGGGCCGCGAGGTGTGCGAGCTGCCGGTGCTGCGCGAAACCATGCCCAACGGGGCGAGTTACCTGATCATCGACCATCGCGACCAGGAGCTTGATCATTTCCCCGAGATCACCGTGCCCGCTGGCCACGTCTTCCTGATGGGCGACAACCGCGATCATTCCGCCGACAGCCGCGAGCCGCTGGCGGGCAACGGCCTGGGCGGTCCGGTGCCGCTGTCCGACATTGGCGGACGCGCCGAATTCCTTACCTTCTCGCTCGACGGCAGCCAGAGCCTCAATCCGCTGACCTGGTGGTCGGCGCTGCGCGGCGGCCGGGCGGGCACCAGCCTGCGGCCCCGCGTCGAACCCAACGGGACCGCGCGCTGATGGCCGCCGGCCCCGGCAGCGACGAGCGGCCCGGCCCGCGTCACCGCGCCGGGCCCACCGATATCGCCGATCCGGTGATCCGGCAGGAAGTGCGCCGCGCCTTCGTCTGGCTGGGCATGGCGGCACTGCTGGCGCTGGCGGTGTTCCTTTCGCAATCGCTGCTGGTGATCTTCGGCGGCATCGTCTTTGCCGCGCTGATCGACGGCGGCGCGCGGCTGCTGGGGCGGGTCTTGCCGAGCCCGCGCGGCTGGCGGGTGGCGATCGTGCTGATCGCGGCCGTGCTGTTCCTGGCCTGGACCGCGCGCTTCGCCGGATCGCAGATCGCCCAGCAGGCGGCCGAGCTGCCCGCGACGATCCAGACCCAGTTCTTCCGCGCGCTGGACTGGCTGCGCGGCCACGGCATCGTCATCAACGTGGGCAACGTGCAGGAACTGGCCCCGCAGGCGATGGGCGGCATCGGCCAGGTGACGCGCGCGGTCGGCGGGCTGATCGGCGCGTTCACCACGCTGTTCCTGATCCTGGTGCTGGGCATCTATTTCGCGCTGGAACCCCGGCTGTACCGGCGCGGCGTCGCCTGGATGATGCCGGCCGACCGGCGCGCCTATTTCGAAGGCACCGCCCAGATCATGGGCTTCAAGCTGCGCCGCCTGCTGTTCGGCCGTCTGCTGGGCATGACCGTGGAAGGCGTCGCCACCTGGCTCATGCTGCAGGTCTACGGCGTGCCGATGGCCGCGCTGCTGGGCCTGATCACCGGGCTGCTGGCCTTCCTGCCCAATATCGGCGCGCCGATTTCCGGCTTCATCATGGTGATGGTCGGCTTTTCGGGCGGGTTCGACATGGGCATCTACACGATCGTGGTCTACCTGGTGGTGCAGACGGTGGACGGCTACCTGATCGTGCCGATGATCGCACGCAAGACGGCGGACCTGCCGCCCGCACTGGTGCTGGCCGCGCAGCTCATCATGGGCGTGCTGTTCGGCATCCTGGGCCTGGCGCTGGCCGATCCGCTGGTGGCGATGATCAAGGTCTGGCTGGAACGCGGCGCGGCACGCCACGATCCGGCGGCGGCCGGCATGGACCCGGATCTTGCCGAACCTGGCCCCGAGCCGGCGCCGGACGCGGCCTGACGCCATGGCCCGCAAGTTCCTTTACGTGATCGCCGGCATCGTCGTGCTGGTCCTGGCCGGGCTGATCGCGCTGCGCATCTTCGCCGAGGATCTGACCGAGATGGCTTTCGTCCCCTCGGCCGCGTTCACCCCCCAGCCGCCCCTGCCCGAAGCCGCCTATGCCGCGCCGGGGATGTGGATCGCGCGGCCGGGCATGAGCGCGGCCGATCCCGCCGCGTGGCGCCCGCCGGGGCTGCGCGAGCCGGCGGGCGAGGCCGGCAAGCCGCTGGCGGTCGCGGTGTTCTTCATCCACCCCACCAGCCACATCACGCGCGACAGCTGGAACGCCTCGCTCGACGATCCGGTATCGCGCCAGCGCGCCGCGCTGTTCGTCAAGGGCATGGCCAGCCCGTTCAACCGCGCCGCCGCAATCTGGGCGCCACGTTACCGCCAGGCGGCGGTCGGCGCTTTCCTGACCGACGCGCCCGAGGCGGCCCGCGCGCTCGACCTGGCCTATGGCGATGTGCTGGAGGCGTTCGACGTGTTCATCAGGACGGTCGATCCCCGACAACCGATCGTGCTGGCCGGGCACAGCCAGGGCGCGTTCCTGCTGCGCCGCCTGATGCGCGACCGGATCGCCGGCACGCCGCTCGCCGCGCGCGTCGCGGCCGCTTATGTCGTCGGCTGGCCGGTTTCGCTGGCCCATGACCTGCCCGCCATGGGCCTGCCGGCCTGCACCGCCCCCGATCAGGCGGGCTGCGTGATGAGCTGGCTGTCCGTCGCCGATCCAGCCGAAACCGCCATGCTGCTCAAGGCCTATGCCCGCCGCCCCGGGCTTGACGGGCAACGCCTTGATGGCACCGGCATGGGTGACACGGCGTTCCTGTGCACCAATCCGATCACCGGCGCGCGCGATGGCCGCGCCCTGGCCAGGGACAACCTGGGCACGCTGGTGCCCGATGTCGCGGCCGAAAGCGGCGAGCTGGTGGCGGGCGCGGTCCCGGCGTTCTGCGGCGAGGATCATTTCCTGCACATCGGCCCGCCGCCCGATCTCCAGCTTGGCCCTTATGTGCTGCCCGGCAACAATTACCACCTTTACGATATCCCGCTGTTCTGGGCTAACCTGCGCGCCGATTTCGAACGCAGGGTGAAGGCATGGCGGCCATCCCGCTGATCACGACCAGCGCGCTGGAATATCGCGACGCCTTGCCCGAAGGCGGCGCGCTGATCGCGCTTGACCTTGGCACGCAGACCATCGGCACCGCCTTCTGCGATGCCGGCTGGCGCATCGCCTCTCCCGGCAAGACGCTGAAGCGCGGCAAGTTCGGCGCGGACAAGGCCGTGCTCGAAGCCCTGGCGAACGAGCGCGCGATCAGGGGCGTGGTCATCGGCCTGCCGCTCAACATGGACGGCAGCGAAGGCCCGCGCGCGCAATCGAGCCGCGCCTATGCCCGCAACCTGGGCGTGCTGGGCCTGCCGATCCTGCTGTGGGACGAGCGCTGGTCCACCACCAGCGCCGAACGCGGCCTGATCGACCAGGACATGAGCCGGGCCAAGCGCGCCGAGCGAATCGATTCGGCGGCGGCGGCGGTGATCCTGCAAGCCGCGATCGATGCGCTGGCGGGCGGGGTATTCTAGAGTCTGTCTGGAAATGCGCGAAAGAGCGCATTTCAGGGCGGCACCAGCCCGCTCCGGCCACGCTGAATCAGGCTTTAGCTCCGCGCGCCGCCCTCGCCCACTTCGCCCGCCGTGCCCATCGCCGCGTCGACCAGGCCGGTGCGGCTCATCCACCAGAACAGGACGATGCCGGGCAGCGCCGCCAGCGTGGTGAGCAGGTAGAAGTTCACATAACCCATCGCCTCGATCAGCGCGCCAGCCGTGGTGCCGGTCAGGAAACGCCCGACCACGCTGGCCCCGGCCGAGATCAGCGCATATTGCGCGGCGGTGAAGCGCAAGTCGCACAGGGCCGAGAAATAGGCGACCACCACCACCCCACCATAGCCCGAGGCCGCGTTCTCGAAGCCGATCGCGCCGGCCATGCCGATATTGCTGTGCCCCGCCGCCGCCAGCAGCGCGAAGCTGAGGTTGGAAATGCCCATCAATACCAGCGCGATCAGCACCGATCGCTTCAGCCCCAGCCGCGCATAGGCGATGCCGCCGATGAAGATGCCGATGAAATAGGCCCAGAAGCCCACGCCCACGTCGTAGATCGCGATCTCGTCATTCGAGAAGCCCAGATCGTCGAACAGCAGGCGGAAGGTGAGGTTCGCCAGCGTATCGCCGACTTTGTGGACCAGGATGAAGATCAGCACCAGCACCGCGCCGCTGCGCTGGAAGAATTCGATGAACGGCCCGACGATCGAGGCCCAGACTTCGGCCAGCCCCTTGCGCCGCGCCACGATCACGTGCCGCGCCGGCTCCCCCAAGAGCAGCGCCACCGCCATTGCGGGGATGGCGAAGACCGCGCAGGCGACATAGGCCGAGCTCCATCCCCACCGCGCCGCGACGACCAGCGCCAGTGCGCCCGCGCCAGTCGAACCGATCCGCCAGCCATACTGGCTCATGCCCGAGCCGGTGCCGAGCTGATAGGGCTTGAGCGTTTCGATCCGATAGGCATCGATCACGATGTCGAAGCTCGCCCCGGCCGCGCCCACCAGCACGGCGGCCAGCACCGTGCCGCCGATATCGCCCGCCGGATCGACCAGCGCCAGGTTGATGGTCGCGGCGATCACCAGCAGCCCCGTCACCAGCATCCACGAGACGCGCTGGCCCAGCTGGCCGATCGCCGGCAAGTGCACGCCATCGATGATCCAGGCCCAGAAGACCTTGAGGTTGTAGACCAGGAACGCCAGGGTGAAGGCGGTGATGGTCGATTTCTCGATACCATCCTGCGCCAGCCGCGTGGTCAGCGTCGCGCCGATCATCGCGTAGGGAAAGCCCGAGGATACGCCGAGGAAGAAGGCGGCGAGCGATTCCTTTTCCAGATAGGGCCGGATCGATTCCCACAAGTCGCGCCGCTGCGCCGGCGCCGGTTCGATCGTTTCGGTCTCCACGCCGTGCTCCCCTGCTCGCGAATGATCCATGCTTAGCGCGCCGCCCCGCGATGGGAAGGCTGGATGATTGCGCGATCAACAGCTAAGCGCGGCTTATGTCCAGACCAACCGACCGGCCCGGTGCCAAACGTCCGACCGCGCGTCGCGGCGGCCCGCGCCCGAGTGCCCGCCCGCCAGCGGCCCCGAAGCCCGCGCCTGCAAAGCCCGCTTCGGCCAAGCCGGCCCCCCCGCGCGATGGCGCCGCCAGGCCCGGCGACGCGCGCGAGGGGGAACGCATCGCCAAGCTGCTGGCGCGCGCGGGCGTCGCCAGCCGGCGCGAGGCCGAGCGGATGATCGCCGAAGGCCGCGTCAAGCAGGGCGAGGACACGATCACCACGCCCGCCACCGTGCTGCCCGACCTGCGCGGCGTGACGGTGGACGGCAAGCCGGTGAAAGCGCCCGAGGCGACGCGGCTGTTCGCCTTCCACAAGCCCGCCGGGCTGCTCACCGCCGAGCGCGATCCCGCCGGCCGGCCGACGATCTATGCCGCGCTGCGCAATGCGCTGCCGCCGGCCACGCCCCGGCTGATGCCGGTGGGCCGGCTCGACCTCAATACCGAAGGGCTGCTGCTGCTGACCAACGATGGCGAGTTCAAGCGCCTGCTGGAACTGCCCGCGACCAAGGTGACGCGCACTTATCGCGCGCGCGCTTTCGGCGACGTGACGCAGGCGCAGCTGGAAGACCTGATCGAGGGCATCGAGATCGACGGGATGCGCTATGGCCGGATCGATGCCAACATGGATCGCCGCACCGGGCGCAACCAGTGGATCGAAATGACGCTGACCGAAGGCAAGAACCGCGAAGTGCGCCGCGTGTTGGAGCATCTCGGCCTCCAGGTCAGCCGCCTGATCCGCATCGGCTATGGCCCTTTCGCGCTGGACGAACTGCCCAAGGGCGCGGCGGTGGAAATCGCCCCCAAGGATCTGGAACGCTTCCGCAAGGAGCTTGCCGGAGGCCGGCGCGCATGAGGATCGTTGCCGGCGAATGGCGCGGGCGCAAGCTTGCCGCGCCCGAAGGCGATGCCACGCGCCCCACCGCCGACCGCACGCGCGAGACGCTGTTTTCGATGCTGACCAGCCGGCTGGGCGCGTTCGAGGGGCTCAAGGTGGCCGATCTTTTCGCCGGATCGGGCGCGCTGGGGCTGGAAGCGCTGTCGCGCGGGGCGGCGCACTGCCTGTTCGTTGATCAGGACGCGGCGGCGATCCGCGCGATCCGCGCCAATATTGCCGCCCTGCGCGCGCAGGCGCGATGCGAGGTGCGCGCCGGCTCGGCGCTCACGCTGGGCCCCGCGAAAGAGCCGCTCGACCTTGTCCTGCTCGATCCGCCTTACGGCACCGGCGCCGGCGCGGTCGCGCTCGACAAGCTGAACCGGCTGGGATGGATCGCCCCGGCGACCTGGATCAGCCTGGAGACGGGCCGGGACGAGGCGGTCGCGGTGAAAGGCTTCGAAGCCGAAACCGTGCGCGACGCTGGCCGCGCGCGGCTGCACCTGCTGCGGCTGGCCTAGCGCGTGATCGTCTTGGATTGATACGTCGTGATCGCGCTGGGAAGCCCGCAAGGGATCAGGCCGGCGTGAACTTGATGTGCAGGTCGGCCAGGCTGCGGAACGAATACGTCGGCTCGAAACGATAGGTGCGCGCGCCGGGCGGGCCGTGGTGTTCCTCCGAAATATCGATCCAGGCGGTGCGCGCCAGCAGGCGTTCGAGCACCACGCGCGTCTCCAGCCGGCCCAGCGGCGCGCCCAGGCAGCCGTGCACGCCGCGGCTGAAGCTGAGGTGATCGCGATTGCCCGGCCGGTCGATATCGAGCTTTTCGGGATGGGCGAAGTGCCGGGGATCGTTGCTCGCGCCGGTCAGGCTGACGTTGAGGATGGTACCCGCCCTGATCGGCTGCCCGCCCACGGTCGTGTCGGTCAGCGCCAGACGGTAGGCGGCCTTGACCGGCCCGTCATAGCGCAGCACTTCCTCGATGAAATCGGGTATCCGCGCGGGCTCGGCCCGCAGGCGGGCCTGCAGGTCCGCATCGTCGACCAGTTCGAGGACGCAGCGCGCCATCAGCCGCGACGTGGTGTCCTGCCCGGCGCCATACAGGAAGCGGCCAAGGTGCGAGAGCATGTCGGGATCGGGCACGGTGCCGTCCTTGTAGCGCGCATTGGCAAGGTCGGAGAGCAAGTCGCCGGTCGGCTGCTCCTGCCGCTCCCGGATATAGGCATCGAAGCGGTCCTTGAGGAACACCAGCGGGTCGGGCCCGATCTTGTGCGCGGCATCGCCATCGAGCTGGCTGGGCACCGGGCCGATCAGTTCGAGCAGTTCGGCCCGATGCTCCTCGGGAATGCCGAGGATGTCCGAGATCGCGTAAGTCGTGGTGGCATGGGCATAATCGGTAACGACGTTGCACCGGCCCCGGTCGATGAAGCCGTCGATCAGCCGATCGGCCAGCGCATAGAGATAGTCCTCATTGGCCTTGAGCCGCTTGAAGGTCAGCAGGCTGGTCAGCAACGCGCGGTTCTCGGCGTGCTTCTGGCCATCGAAGCAGACGAGATGCTCCGACCAGGGCATCCGCGCACGGTGCGCGTCGAGCTGGGCAGTGATATCGTCGCCCTCGGGCTCGAACGGCAGGCCCAGGACCGGGCCGACCACTGACGGCGCGGAGGAATAGGTGCCGTCACGCGTGGTCAGCACCTCGACCACTTCGTCATAGCCCGTGACCATGATCGACCCGTGATAGGGCTCGGCGAACACCGGGCACCGCGCGCGGACCGCGTCGTAATAAGGGCGCGGATCGTCGATCAGCTTCGGGTCGGAATAGAAATCGGGTAACTCGTCGGCCATCGTCCCTTCATCCCTCTCGCTTCACGGCTTTGCCGGGGGCTTGCGCGGCCATGCGGCCGCCCCCCTGTTCGTCGGATTGTTAGCCTGCCGATCGCGCCATGGCAACGCGATCTCTTCCGCTGTGCAGGCGAAGCCGCCTCCGGCGCATCGTCCCGGCGAACACCGCCCGGTTGACAGCCTGCGCGCGCTAACAATAGGACGAACACGCTGGCCAACGCGCCGGCCGCGCGCGGCGAATCGAGAGACCGCGCACGATCATTCCGGGAGAGACGCGCGTGACCGAACTGTTGCCGGGTGAGTTCGAGGCGATCGCCACGGGCATCTACCTCGAAGGACTCGCCGTGGACCATGAGCGCGAGGCGATCTGGTACAGCGACGTGATCGGCGGCGGCATCCACGGCGTGAAGCCGGACGGGACCAGGCTCGGCGTGCTCAACGAAGGCCGGATGTGGACCGGCGGGGTGCTGATGAACGCCGATGGCGCGGTGCTGTCTTCCGGCCAGGGCGGGATCATGTGGAACCACCCGGAAACCGGCAAGTCGGGCTGGCTGATCGCCGAGCTGGAAGGCCGGCCGGTCAACGGCATAAACGAGATGTGGCCCGATGGCACGGGCGGCATCTTTTTCGGCACCAACGATATCGAACACGTCATCGCCGCCAGGGAAAGCCGCCCCACCGCGGTGTACCGGCTGACGCGCGACCGGCAGGCGATCCGCCTGGCCGAGGGCCTCAGGTTCTCGAACGGCATCGCCCATGATCCGGCCCGCGCCCTGCTGCATTGCTCGGACACCTTCGGCAAGGCCTATACCTGGGACGTCGCGCCCGACCTGACGCTGGCCAACCGGCGCGTGCTGCTCGACCGTGATGATTGCGACGGCATGACGATCGACGCGGCAGGCAACGTCTGGATCGCGGGCGTGTTCTCGCCCGGCATCGTACGGCGCGTGACGCCCGGCGGGGAGGAACTGGCGCCGGTGCACACCCCGCCCGGCACGACCACGCAAGTGCGCTTTGGCGGCAGCGACGGCCGCGATATCTACCTCAACATCGTGCCCCAGGACGCCGGCGAGTGCCTGAAGCACGGCAAGCCGCTGTCGGGCACCTCGACGCTCTATCGCGGCCGGTCCGAAGTGCCCGGCGTGAAGATCGCGCCGGCGAACTTCACGCTCGGCTGATCGGAAGAAGGAAGCGATCATGACACAGGCACCGCAAGGCAGGATCGCCATCGTCACCGGCGCCAGCCGGGGCGCCGGCAGGGGCATCGCCAGGGCCCTCGGCGCGCATGGCTGCACCGTCTACGTCACCGGCCGGTCGCAGAAGGAAGGCGATGCCTCGATGCCGGGCACGATCCACGCCACCGCGCGCGAAGTGACCGAGGCCGGCGGCCGGGGCATCGCGGTGGCCTGCGACGCGGGCGACGATGCGCAAGTCAAGGCGCTGATCGACCGGGTGATCGCCGAGGCGGGCCGGATCGACATCCTGGTCAACAATGCCTGCGCGGTGCACGATCGGCTGGATGCGCCCGGCCAGTTCTGGGAAAAGCCGATCGAGATCGGCAACATGATCACCGTGGGCGTGCGCAGCGGCTTCGTCGCCAGCTGGCACGCCGCGCCGCATATGGTGAAGCAGGACAAGGGGCTGATCGTCTTCACCTCCTCGCCCGGCTCGATGCATTACTGCTTCGGCCCCGCCTATGGCGCGCACAAGGCGGGGCTCGACAAGATGGCCTTCGACATGGGCGTGGACTTCGCCGACGCGGGTGCCAATGTCGCGGCGGTCTCGATCTGGATGGGCGCGCTCGCCACCGAGCGGCTGCTGGGCATGATCGAGGCCATGCCCGATCGCTTCGCCCACCTGAAAGGCACGCTGGAATCGCCCGATTACACCGGCCATGTCGCCTGGGCGCTGCTCAATGACCCGGAGATGATGCGGCACAACGGCAAGACGCTGATCGGCGCCGAAGCGGGCCGGGACTACGGCATCACCGATATCGGCGGCGCTTTCCCGCCCTCGGTCCGCATCGGCACCGGCGCCCATCCGCCCGAGTACGCCCCTTACAAAGTGAAGTGACCCCCGCGGGCCGTCATACGCCGGCCACGCAACGTTCCCTGAACCGTCTCGAAACCGCATCTGAAACGTCACTGAAGTGACCGACGGCGGTCAGAATCGGAGAGCAGATGCTGCGCTGCGAAAAATCGCAGTTCAGGGGGAACATCCATGCGAATCGAATTGAGCCGGAATCCCGGCTTCCTCGGCGTGAGCCTGCTCGCGCTGGCCATTGCCACGCCGGCCCACGCCGCCGAAGCCGACGCGGCCGAAGATGCGAGCGCCGAGACGGAAATCGTCGTCACCGGGATGCCCGCGACCTACAACAACTCGGCCACCGACGAGGCGATGATCCTGCAGCAGCCGCCGGTCGCCTCCGCGCTCGACCTAGTCGACAACCTGCCGGGCGTGCAGGTGCAAGAAGGCGACGCCTTCGGCTTCGACGACTGGTCGACGGCGGTTTCGGTGCGTGGCTTCCAGTCGAACCTCGATACCCAGCAGGTCGGCATCACCATCGACGGCCTGCCCAACGGCGGTTCCGGCTATGGCGGCGGCGCCAAGGCCAACCGCTATATCGACACGATGAACATCGGCACGATCGCGGTCTCGCAAGGCACCGCCGACATCGGCTCGCTCTCGAACGAAGCGCTGGGCGGCACGCTCGACTTCGTGACGTCCGACCCGCTGGAAGAGCGGCGCGTGCGCTTCTCGGGCGCGGTGGGCGATTTCCAGGCCAAGCGCATCTATGGCCGCTTCGATACCGGCAATGTGCTGGGCGGCGTGGTGCGCGCCTGGTTCTCCGCCTCCTATCAGGAAGGCAGCGACTGGGTCGCCCAGTCGGCGCAGAACAACCGCCAGAACTATGCGATGAAGTTCATCGTCGATACGCCGGTCAAGCTCACCGGCTATGTCTCGTTCGATGACGCGCTGGAAAACAACTACGACCAGATCTATTCGGCCGACCAGTATGCCGCCGCGCCCAAGACCGACGGGCTGACCGCGCAGTGGTATGGCGTTCCTTACGAGGACCAGGCCTATCGCCGCGCCTGGGCCACGCTGCGCCAGAACTTCTTCGCCTACCTCAAGGCCGAAACCAAGATCGCGGACACGCTCGACGTCAAGGTGGCGGGCTATTACCACGACATGGCCGGCCGGGGCGACTGGGTGCCGCAATATGTCGTCGATGTCATCGCCGATGGCGCGGGCAAGCCGCAAAGCGAGCTGAACGGCGGCCACAAGGATGGCGGCGCGATCCTGGGCCAGATCTTCTTCGTCGATGCCAACGGCGTGGCGCTGACGCCGCGCGCGGGCTGCGTGGGCCACATCACCTTCCCTTACGGCGGCACTTCCGATCCGAACTATGACCCGGCCTGCTATCCGGCCGGCGCGATCGGCGCGCAGTCCTACCGCCACACGCATTACCGCAAGGACCGCACCGGCGGCACCGCCGACGTGGCCTGGAACGCGACGTTCGGCGAAGTCGACAACCGGCTGCGCGGCGGCGCGTGGTATGAGAAGACCCACCGCCAGGAATGGCGCGACTGGCACAACGTGACCGACACCTCGGTCGGCCCGGCCTACGATTCGCTGGCCTACTGGACGCAGTACCGCCGCGAATATCCGCAGGACACGTTCAAGTGGTACGTCGAGGATCAGGCCATCTACGGCCCGGTGACCGTGACCGTGGGCGCCAAGCAGTTCATCAACCACATCGAGCGGATCGACGCGTTCGGCGAGAGCGAGAACACCCGCTTCAAGTCGACATCGAAAGTGCTGTTCTCCGGCGGCGTCCAGTTCGAGCCGGTCCACGGCCTCAACCTGTTCGGCGGCTATGCGGAGAACTTCAAGGCGCTGACCGACGCCCTGCTGGAATACAACAACGCCGACATCTCGCAGCTCAAGCCCGAAACGGCGAAGAACTGGGAAGCCGGCGCGCGGTACCAGACCGGCTGGTTCAACGGCTCGGCCACCTGGTTCAAGAGCAAGTTCTCCAACCAGGTGATCTTCGTGCCCAACTCGACCCAGGCGGGCAACGATTACCTCAGCGAAGGCGACGGCAAGTTCTTCAACGCCGGCGGCATCGATGCGCAGGGCTTCGAACTGCTCGCGCAAGCGCGGCCGCTGCCGGGCCTGAACCTCTATGCCTCCTACACCTACATCGACGCGACCTATCGCGGCACGGGCAATGACGCGCTCGATGCCGAGCAGGGTATGCACCCCGGCAACCGCGTTACCGGCATTCCCAAGAACATGTGGGTGCTTTCGGCCGATTACCACACCGGGCCACTGCGCGTCGGCGTTTCGGGCAAATATACCGGCAAGCGCTTCGTCAACACGTCGAACACCTGGCAGGCCGACAACTACCTGCTGACCGACGCCTACATCGGCCTGAAGGGCGAGGCGTTCAGCCATCTGCTCAAGGGCATCGACGTGAGCCTGACGGTCAACAACCTGACCGACAAGAACTACCTCGGCGGCATCTCGGGCAACGCCGCGTGGATCGGCGCGCCGCGCAGCGCGGTGCTGACCGTGACCGCGGACTTCTGAACGCGCCTAAGCTGAAAGACCTTGCGGGCCGGCCTTGGCGCCGGCCCGCCTCGTTTGCGCCCGGCGCGCTTTTCCGAAGGCGACGCACTTCGGTGGCACCGGGCAGCCCACTGATTTCATCGCGGGAGCGAGCCCCATGACCGAGCCTTGTGCCAAGTTCCGCCTTTCGGCCGGCGTCTCGCGCCGCGCGATCCTGTCGGGGCTTGCCGGCACCACCGCGCTGCTGGCCCTGCCCGCCGGCCTTTGGGCGCACGTGCCGGCGAGCAGTCCGGTGTTCCGCCACGGCGTCGCCAGCGGCGATCCCGATGCGACCAGCGTGGTGCTGTGGACCCGCGTGACGCATCAGGGCGCCGCCGAAGTGGCCTGGGAACTGGCCGAAACCGCCGCGTTCGATCCCGTGCTCCGGCGCGGCATCGCCGCGACCGGGCCCGAGCGCGATCACACGGTGAAAGTGCTGGCCGAAGGGCTGGCGCCGGGCCGGACCTATTACTACCGCTTCCGTTTGGGCGATGCCTGGTCGCCCGTGGGCCGCACGCGCACGTTGCCGCAAGGCCGGCTGGACCGGCTGGGCATCGCGCTGGCATCGTGCTCCAACTATGCCTTCGGCTTCTTCAATGCCTATGACGCGATCGCGCGGGATGCGGATGTCGATTTCGTGCTCCACACCGGCGACTACATCTACGAATACGGCGCGGACGAATGGGGCGGCCCGGTGGCCCATACGATCGACCGCGTGCACGCGCCGGCCAACGAGATCGTCTCGCTGGCCGACTATCGCACCCGCCACGCCCAGTACAAGACCGACGCGGGATCGCGCGCGATGCACGCCGCGCACCCGCTGCTCGCCTGCTGGGACGACCATGAAAGCGCCAACGATCCCTGGATCGGCGGCGCGGAAAACCACCAGCCGGCCAAGGAAGGCGATTGGGCCGCGCGCCGCGCCGCCTCGATCCAGGCCTATTACGAATGGATGCCGATCCGCGAGCCGGCGCCGGGCCGCACCCGCGCGCAGTTCTGGCGCGGCTACAGCTTCGGCGATCTGGCCACGCTGCACACGCTGGAAACCCTGCACACCGCGCGCGCCAGGCAGATCGACTATCTGGCGCACGCCACCACGATCACCAGCAAGGACGCAGCGGCGAAGTTCCGCCGCGACGTGCTGGGTGAACCCGGCCGCAGGCTGCTGGCGCCCGAACTGGAAGCCGATCTGGAAGTGGCGCTGGCCGCCTCGGTCAAGGCCGGACAGCCCTGGCGGCTGATCGGCAACCCGATGGTCATCGCCCGCTGCGACGTGCCCGATCTGGCCGCGCTGGGCCTGGTACCCGATCCCTATCCCGCGCTCGCCACCGCCACGCTGGCCGATCTGGCCAGGGCGGCCGAAAGCCCGGCGACGATCCTGGCGTGGAAAGGCCACTGGAACCTGCCGTTCTACCCCGACACCTGGGATGGCTATCCCTGGGCGCGCGAGCGGCTCTACGCGCTCAGCCGCCGGGTGGGCGCTGGCGATCTCGTGTTCCTGTCGGGCGACAGCCACAGCTTCTGGGCCAATCGCCTGAAGGACGACGCGGGCCGCCCGGCGGGCATCGAGATCGGCACCGCCGGCATCTCGTCGCCCGGAGACTTCATCGACAGCGGCTTTGCCCCGGATACCGCGCGCAAGCTCGATGCCGCCTTCGCCGAGCATGTGCCCGAGATCGTCTGGACCGACAACATGCACCAGGGCTATGTGCGGATCGAGCTGGAGCGCGAGCGCGGCCTGGCCAGCTTCATCGGCGTCGATACCGTGCTCTCGCCCGATTACCGCACCTTCACCATCCGCCGCGCGCCGTTCGCCCGCCAGGGCGCGAGCGTCGATTTCACCTGACTCGCGCGCGCCGCGCGGGCAGCCCCGAACCTGCGGCTCAGTTCTTGAGCCGCAGGCTGACGAACAAGGTCCGGCCGGCTTCGGGATAGCCGTCCACCGTCATGTAGTTCTTGTCGAGCAGGTTGCGCCCGCCGATGCCCAGCGTCGCCCAGGGGGTCACGTCGAAATCGGCGCGCAAGTTGGCCAGCACGTAGCTGCCGATCTTGTAATAGCGCGTGCCGGCCGTGTTCACCGTCCAGCGATCGGACGTGACTTCCACGTTGGGCACGATGTGCAGCGCGGGCAGCGGTGACCAGTTGGCCCACAGGAAGCCCGAATGCTCGGGCACGCCGGTGGGGCGGAAGGCGGCGTTCGACGGGTCTTTCAGCTTGCGATGGACCCAGCCATAGTTGCCGCCCAGGCTGAAGCCTTCGGCCACTTCGGCGGTGAACGACAGTTCCGCGCCGTAATAGTCACCCTTGCCCAGGTTGCGGCTCTGCGTCACCGCGTTGTCGGTGCACACGCCGGCCGGCGTGCAGGTGGTATAGATGAACGGGAACGCGATGATCGCATCGCTCACCCGCGCGTACCAGCCGGAAGCCTCGACATGCAGCGGCCCGAACTGGTGCGCGCCGCCCAGCTCGAACTGCGTCGCGCGTTCGGCGGCCAGATCGGGGCTGGAAACCGCGCCGCCAAAGCGGGTGCTGAACCGTTCGAAGATGGTCGGAAAGCGCGCGCGCGAGGAGACCGAGGCGTGCAGGCTGGTGTCCTGATCCGGCGTCCAGAGCAATTGCCCCTGCGCGTTCCAGGCATCGCCGTTGCGCCGCCTGTAATAGAGGAAGGCGTTGTTGGCATAGTCTTCGGCACGGCGCAGCTGGCGCCAGTCGAAGCTTGCGCCGACGATGAATTCAAGCTGCGGGCTCAGCTTGTAGGCGTTCTCGATCGCCGCGCTGTAGGTTTCCTCCTCGTCGGTCTGCCAGGGTTCGACGAAGTGGCTGGGCGCGAAGCTTTCCTGATACTCGCGGTGGCGATCGTTGCGGTAATGGAAGGCGATGCTCAGCCGCTCGGCCTCCGAGGGCCTGAGATCGAGCTGCACCGAGCCGCCATAGGCCCGGTCGCTGTAGGCGCTGTTGAAGCTGCTGCCGCGCGTCTGGGCTGTGCGCGTCTTGTCGTCGAAGCTGTCGAGGCTGTTCTTGAACGTGTTGTAATAGATGCGCGTCTTCAGCGTGGCGATATCGTCCAGTCGGGTGGTCGAAAGGAAATAGATGTTCTGCAGGTCCCACCACGGCCAGGTCCAGTACCGCAGGCCGGTGGTGTCCGAGACGTGGATCGGCGCCAGCTTCGATCCTTCCTGCCGGGTGAAGCTGATCGCGTATTCGTCGGTATCGTTGGGAGTGAAGCCCACCTTGGCGTTGACCCGCCAGTCCTCGGTGCGCGACAGGTCGCGCTCGCCGCCGTCTTCGTTGGCGGTGGGCTTGAAGTCGTTCGACAGGCTCCAGTGATCGGTGAAATTGCGCGCGTAGCTGGCCTGCGCGTACCACATGTCATGCCTGGTGCCGATCGAGGCGAAGCCGGTGTAGCCCGCGTAATCGGCGTCGTTGTCCAGATTGAGGCTGAAGCGGCCTTCCAGATCGAGCGCGCTGCCGGGCTTGCGGGTGACGAGGTTGAGCGCGCCGCCCATCGCGCCGGGGCCGTTGAGCACCGAGACATAGCCCTTGGCCACCTGGATCTCGGCGATGTCGGGCGTGAGGAAACGGCCATAGTCGAGCCGGCCATCGGCGGGCAGGTAGACGCGGATGCCGTCGATCGAAAGCGGCACCTGATAGCGATCGAACCCGCGCACATAGATCAGCCGCTCGTTGCGCGAATTGCCGGTGGTGCCGGCGGTGACGCCGGGGATCAGCCGGGCCGCGTCATCCAGCGTATCGCGGCCGTATTCGTAGATCGCCTTGGCATTCACCGAGGATGTGGTGATGTCGGCGCCGCTTTGCCGCGGTGCGACAACGACGATCTGGCCCAGCTCGAACGGGCTGTCCGTCTCGGCCGCATCCTCGGCCAAAGCCGGTGCTGAACAGGCCGCCCCGGCAAGCAAAAGGGGGGCAGCCGCGGAAATGCGGTGTTTCATTCTGTCCTCCGTGAACCCCAGGCGCCAGAATGCGCTTGGCTCTCATCTATATTTCACGGTATATAGATCATCGAATTCAGGGAGGCGCAAGCATGATTCGATTTCGGGCGGCAATTGTTCTCGCATCTGCGGCATGGCTTGGCGGTGGCCCGGTCGCGGCGATGGCGGCCGAACCGGCGATGACACCCGAACCTGACGGCGCCGCCTGCACCGCCCCCGCGCCGCCGCCCGCGCCGATGGAAGGCTGGGCCGGCAGGCACGTCGCGCTCACCGCCGCGACCCGGCCGGATGCGGCGGGCAAGGCGCTGCTCACGCTGGGCCAGGCGGCCGATGCCACGCTCGCCCAGACGCCCAGGGTGCGTTACGCGGTGGAGCCGGCCAAGCCGGGCGGCTCGGTCAGCTATGGCGGCCTCTTCGCCTTCGACGTGCCCGAGGCGGGCACGTATCGCGTGGCGCAGGACGGCCGGTCCTGGGTCGATGTGATCGAGGGCGGCAAGGCGCTCGGCTCGGTCGCGCATGGCCATGGCCCCGCCTGCTCGGGCATTGCCAAGATGGTCGACTACACGCTCCAGCCCGGCCGGCACATCGTGCAGATCGCGGCGCAGGGCGAACCGGCGCTGACGATCATGGTCACGCGGCTGCCGTGAAGCCCATGGGCAAGCGGGCCCTGGCGCTCGCGGTCCTGATGCTGGCGGCAAGCGGAGCGCTGGCCCAAGGCCGGCCCGGCGCGGGATGGTGGCAGTTGCCGGCAGGCATCGCGCCGCCGCCGGTCCCGCCGGGCAATGCGATGAGCGCGGCGAAAGTGGCGCTGGGCCGGCGCCTGTTCCACGATGCCGACCTGTCGATCAACGGCACGCTGTCCTGCGCCACCTGCCATGACCAGCGCCGTGCCTTCAGCGACGGCGTGCGCGCGCATCCCGGCGCGCATGGCGAGCCAGGGCTGCGCAACGTGCCCTCGCTGGTCAATGTCGCGTGGTTCACCCCGCTGACCTGGGGCGATCCGGCGCAGACGACGCTGGAACGCCAGGCGCTCGTGCCGATCACCGGCGACGATCCGATCGAGATGGGCATGAAAGGCCAGGAGGCCGAACTCGCTCGCCGGCTTTCGGGCAACCCCTGCTATCGCAAGCTGTTCCGCAAGGCTTTCCCGGAAACGCGCGGGCGGATCGATCTGGCCTCGGTATCGCGGGCCCTCGCCGCGTTCGAGCGGACGCTGGTCAGCTACGATACACCGTGGGATCGCGCGCGCGCCGGCGGCGATCCGCTGCCCGAGGCGGCGCGGCGCGGCGAAGCGGCGTTCGCGCAATGCGCCGGCTGCCACGCAGGGCCGAACTTCACCGACTTGCGATTCCATCGCCTGCCCGGCGGCGCGGCCGATGCCGACCTCGATTCTGTCATCGATTCCGGCCGCGATGCCGGCCTTGCCCGCGCGACTCGCCGGGCGGAGGATGCCGGGATGATCCGCACGCCATCGCTGCGCAATGCCGCGATCACCGCGCCATACCTGCATGACGGTAGCGCGCCGACGCTGGAAGCGGCGATCGCGCGCCACGGCCTTGCCCTTTCGCCCGCGCGGACAGCCGAACTCGTCGCCTTCATGGGCGAACTGACCGACCGGACCATCACCACCGATCCGCGCCACGCCCGGCCCGGCGCCCGTTGCGATATCGCAAGCGGATACTGATCCGATTGCAGGCGCCGGCCTTTGCAGCCTATCCTTGCGGCATGTCCCCAATGGCCCTCAAGATCAAAGTCCAGCTCTACTGCGGCGAGGAGATCGCAATGGGTCCGGGCAAGGCTGACCTGCTCGATGCCATTCGCGCCCATGGCTCGATCTCGGCGGCGGGCCGGGCGCTGACCATGAGCTATCGCCGCACCTGGCTGCTGGTGGACGCGATGAACCGCTGCTGGCGCGAACCGCTGGTCGAAACCGCGCCGGGCAGCAGCGGCGGCGCCCGGGTCAGCGCGTTTGGCGAGATGGTGCTGGACCATTACCGCAAGCTGCAGGAACAGCTCGACCTCTCGGCCGACTGCGCCGATTACCGCGCGCTGATGGGCCAGATGCTGGCCGAGCCCAAGGCCAGCCAGAAGGAATAAGCCGGATCGTCCCGCCCTGCCCCATCTCGCCCCACCCCATCTCGCCCCGCCGCCCGCGCCGCCTTTCGCATTGCCCGCACCGGCGCCCTACTATATACGTGGCGATATAGTTTTCACCGGGAACGCCATGCTGTCGATCCTTCGCAAGATCGCGATTTTCCTCCTCGCCTGCCTGCTCGCAGCCGGGCCCGCCCACGCGCAAGGCCGGGGGCCACTGGTCCTCGCGGCCGCGAGCCTGCAGGAAGCGATGAACCAGGCGGCCGATGCCTGGGCCGCGCGCAAGCATCCCCGGCCCGTCATCTCCTTCGCCAGTTCCGCCGCGCTGGCCCGCCAGATCGAGGCGGGCGCGCCGGCCGACCTGTTCGTTTCGGCCGATGAGGACTGGATGAACCATGTCGCCGGCAAGGGGCTGATCCGCCCGAGCACGCGCACCGCCTTCCTGTCGAACCGGCTGGTGCTGATCGCGCCGGCCGCCAGCACCGCGCGGCTGACGATCGCGCGCGGCTTCCCGCTGGCACGGGCGCTGGGCAACGGGCGGCTGGCCATGGCCGATCCCGATGCGGTGCCGGCCGGGAAATACGGCAAGGCAGCGCTCACCCGGCTGGGCGTCTGGACCGCGGTCGCGCCCAAAGTGGCGCGTGCCGAGAACGTGCGCGCCGCCCTCGCGCTGGTGGAGCGCGGCGCCGCGCCGTTCGGCATCGTCTATGCCACCGATGCGCGCGCTTCCACGCAAGTGAAAGTGATCGGCGTCTTTCCGCCCGCCACCCACCCGCCGATCACGTATCCGATCGCGCTGCTCAAGACATCGACCGACCCGCAGGCCGAAGCGTTCCGCCGCTTCCTGATCTCGCGCGAGGGCAAGGCGATCTTCGTGCGGCACGGCTTCACCGCGCGCTGAGGGCCGGCGGCTTGCTGCTCACGCCCGACGAATGGGAGGTCATCCGGCTGTCGCTCAGGGTGAGCGGCGTCGCCGTGGGCGGCATGTTGCCCATCGCGTTCGGCCTCGCCTGGGTGCTGGCGCGCACGCGCCTGCCGGGCAAGCTGGCGCTGGACGCGCTGGTGCACTTGCCGCTGGTGCTGCCGCCGGTCGTGACCGGGTGGCTGCTGCTGCTGGCCTTCGGCAACAACGGGCCGGTGGGGCGCTGGCTGGAGGCATGGCTGGGCATCTCTTTGATGTTCCGCTGGACCGGCGCCGCGCTGGCCGCCGCCGTGATGGCCCTGCCGCTGATGGTGCGGGCGATGCGGATCTCGATCGAGACGGTGGATCGCCGGCTGGAAAGCGCCGCGCGCACGCTGGGCGCATCGCCCTGGCACACGTTCCGCACGATCACCCTGCCCCTAGCCATGCCGGGCCTGGCCGCTGGCGCGGTGCTGGGCTTCGCGCGCTCGATCGGCGAATTCGGCGCGACGATCACGTTCGTCTCTAACATCCCGGGCGAAACCCGCACGATCCCGATCGCGATCTATGGCGCGTTGCAGGTTCCCGGCCAGGAGAACGCGGTCACGCGGCTGGCGGTGATCGCCGTGGTGCTTTCGCTGCTGGCGCTGGCCGCATCGGAAGTGCTGACGCGGCGCGGCGGGCGAGGCAGCGGCCTTGTTTGACGTGGCGGTGGAACGCCGGCTCGGCGATGCGCAAGTGCGCGTGGCGTTCGCCAGCGCGGATGGCCTGACCGCGCTGTTCGGCCCGTCGGGCGCAGGCAAAAGCTCGATCCTCAACATGGTCGCCGGGCTGCTCCGGCCCGATCGCGGCCGCATCGCCATCGAAGGCCGCGTGCTGTTCGACAGCGCGGCGGGGATCGACCTGCCGCCCCAGCAGCGCCGCGCGGGCTATGTGTTCCAGGACGCGCGCCTGTTCCCGCACATGAAGGTCCGCGCCAACCTGCTTTACGGCTGGAAGCTGGCCCCGCCCGAAAGCCGCTGGATGGCGCTGGAGGAAGCGACCGATTTCCTGGGCATCGCGCCTTTGCTCGATCGCTGGCCGCGCACGCTTTCGGGCGGCGAGGCGCAGCGCGTCGCCATCGGCCGGGCGCTGCTGAGCGGCCCGCGCTTCCTGCTGATGGACGAGCCGCTTGCCTCGCTCGATCTGGCGCGGCGCGAGGAGATCATGGTGGTGATCGAACGGCTGCGCGACGAATTGCGCCTGCCGATCCTTTACGTCAGCCACGACAGCGGCGAGGTCGAGCGGCTGGCCAGCCATATCGTGCGACTGGACGGGGCCTGTTGAGGCCAGCCGTCATCGCCGCTGCGGTTTGACTGATTCGGACAAAGCGCCGATGGTCCCGGCCCGCCGATCAGGAACGCCATGACCATGCCCGGCCCATCCCCCGCCCCGCCCGCGCCAACCTTGCCCGCCTCCCCCTTGCCTGCCCCCGCGATCCGGGACGAGGATTTCGAGCGGGTCCACGCGCGGCTGCTGAAATTCCTGCCCGAACTGGTCGCGGACCTGGGCGGCGATCCCGCCGCGCTGCGCGGGAATCCGGTCGATGCCGATGACGCCGGGCCCTCGCGCGCGGAGCCGGAACTGACCTACCGGCAGGCAATCCGGCTGATGGAGCGGGCCGCGCACGCGCTCGATTGCCCCGATCTGGGGATGCGGCTGGCGGTGCGGCAAGGCGGGGCCGGCGTGTTCGGACCGCTTGGCGAAGTCATGCGCCATTCGCGCAGCCTGGGCGATGCGCTCGGCTATGTCAGCCGGCACAGCTATGCGCACAGCCTGGCCGCGCGCGTCTGGCTGCACCCCTTGCCCGAGGAGAAGCTGGTGTTCGCCGGGCACGACATCCTGCTCGATCACCTGGCCCATCGCGCGCAGACGATGGAGCAGATCCTGCTGCTGGGCCATCTTGCCGCTATCGAGCTGACCCAGGGCCATGCGCGCGCGCGGCGCATCCATTTCCGCCACCAGCCGGTCTCTCCCCCGCGCGTCTATCGCCGCTATTTCGGCTGCGAGGTGCGCTTCGGCGAGCCAGCCGACGGCGTCGTGTTCTCCGCCGCCGATCTCGCCTGCCCGATCGTCCATGGCGACAGCCGCGCCTTGCGCCGGGTGACGGCCTATATCGCGGATCGGTTCACACGCCAGCACCCGCCGTTCCACGCCGAAGTGCGCGGCATCGTCATGCGCCGGCTGGGGCAGAACGCCTGCACCAACGCCGATGTCGCCCGCGCGCTCAACCTGCACGTGCGCACGCTGCACCGCCGGCTGGCGCGCGAGGGCACCTCGTTCCAGCAGGTGAAGGACGAAGTGCGGCGCGACGTGATGCAATACTACCTGCAGCAGACCGACCTCGATCTGGCGCGCATTTCCGAGCGGCTGGGCTTTGCCGAGCAATCGATCATGACGCGAAGCTGCAACCGCTGGTTCGGCCGCTCGCCCACGCAGCTTCGCCGCGCCGCCGCCGCCGTGGAATGACCGTCCCGCCGGGCCGATCGCGCGCCCACGCAGCTTCGCCGCGCCGCCGCCGCCGTGGAATGACCGTCCCGCCGGGCCGATCGCGCGCCCGTCGCAACCGCGCGCGGGCAATGGGCCGCGGGCCGCGCGCCCGCCGATCGACCTCCTGATGTCATAAACCGGCCCGATATGCGCGCCAATGCATCCGCTCGATCCTCAGCGCAGCCGATGGCTTACCGCCCACGTGGTGCCGCTGGAGCCGGAGTTGCGCCGCTGGCTCAAACACTACGCCGGCCTTTCTTCCTGGGATATCGACGATCTGATCCAGGAGACTTACGCGGTGCTGGCCACGCGCGAATCGGTGGACGACATCCGCAACCCGCGCACCTACATCTATCAGATCGCCAAATCGCTGGTCCTGCAGGGCCTGCGCCGATCGAAAGTGGTGCGCATCGAAGCGGTCAGCGACATCGAGAAATTCGATGTCCAGTCCGAGACGCTTTCGCCCGAACGCCATGCCATGGGCCGCGACGAGTTGAAGCGCGTCGCCGACGCGATCCGCGCGATGCCGCCCCAGACGCGCCGGGCCTTCACCCTGCGCCGGGTCGAGGGGCTCTCGCAGCGCGAGATCGCCGCCGCCATGGGGCTGGCCGAAAGTACCGTTGAAAAACACATTGCTCGTGCGATACAGCAATTGATGAAACAATTTGGACGTGGCGGAAAATCGGCTCGCACTGCATCCATGTCCGAACACGCTGCCGATCTTCAGGAAGACCCCGCGCCGAATGTCGATGAAAGAGACCGCCGAGGCCATTGATCAGGAGGCCGCCAACTGGGCCGCCCTGAGCGATCGCGGTCTGTCGGACGAGGAGCGCGTCAGGCTGGATCAATGGCTGGCCGGCGACATGCGCCGTATCGGCGCCCTGGCGCGCGCGCAGGCGATCTGGTTCCATGCCGAACGCGCGGGCGCGCTGGGCAGCGAAGTGCTGGAGGCCGATCGGGCGCGGCGCCTGCCGGTATTGTCGCGCCGGGCAGCGCTGATCGGCAGCGCGGCGCTGGCCGCTTCGCTGGCGGCGGTGGTGCTCATCCCCCGGCTCACGCGCGATGCCACGCCGATGACGAGCGCGCTGGGCGAGATCCGGCGGATCTCGCTGGAAGACGGATCGGTGATGACGCTCGATGCCGATACGCGCGTGACCGTCGCCTACACCGCGCAAGCGCGGCGGGTCACGCTGCTGTCGGGCCAGGCCTATTTCGAAGTGGCGCACGACAAGGCGCGCCCGTTCTACGTCAACGCGCGCGATCTGGTGGTGCGCGCGGTCGGCACCGCCTTTTCCGTGCGCGTGTTCGATGGCCTGCCGGTGCTCGTGCTGGTGAGCGAGGGGAAAGTCTCGGTCTCGCGCCTGAGCCAGCCAAGGGCCGCCGCGCCGCTGCTGGTGGAATCGAACTATTCGGTCAACCTGCTCGACGCGGACAAATGGACGCCGCCCACGCCGGTGCGCCATGACGAGGACGAGATCGGCCGCGCGCTGTCCTGGCGCGAAGGGATGCTCTCGTTCGAAGGCGAGACGCTGGGCGAAGTGGTCTCGCGGTTTGACCGCTATGGCCGCAACCGCATCGTGATCGACGATCCGAAGCTGGCTGAGGAACGGATCACCGGGCTGTTCGCCGCGAACGATCCCAAGGGCTTCGCCACGGCGATCGCCGTCAGCCTGGGCGCGCAAGTCCGCGCCGGTCAGGACGAGATCCACCTGTCGCGATAGCCCCGGTAAAAAAAACCCCCGGCGCGAGTGGAGGAACTCGCCCGCCCCCGCATCTAGCGGCTGTCGCCGGCCTGGCCGGCCACATATCCGGGGGACTTTATGAAACTGCAATATGCTCTTGGCGCCGCTTCGGCGGTCGTCGCGGTGTGCACGGCGCAGCCCGCCCTGGCGCAAGCGCGCCTGTTCGATATTCCCGCCCAGTCGGCCGTGACCGGCATTCCCGCGTTCGCGCGGCAGGCCGGCGTCCAGATCGTCGCGCCGGCCGGCGGCCTTGACGGCAAGCGCACCCGTGCGGTGAAAGGCCGGCTCGCCGTCGACCAGGCGCTGGCCCACCTGCTGCAAGGAACCGGCCTGCGCGTCGGCGCCCGCAACGGCCAGACCATCAGCCTGGTGGCCGACACGACCAGCGATGCCCGCTTCTCCGACACGGCTCTGGCCGAACGCGAAGCGCAGGCCGAAATCATCGTCACCGGCACGCGCGTGGCCGGGATGCGCGCGGCCGACAGCCCGACGCCGATCCAGGTGATCGACCAGAACCAGCTCAAGCGCACCGGCCAGCCGGACATGATCCAGAGCCTGGCGCAGAACCTGCCCACGGTGCAGGTCCAGGCGTTCGGCAGCGATCTTCAGGCGGCGACGCAGCAGATGCGCCTGCGCGGCCTCAGCCCCAACCACACGCTGGTCCTGCTCAACGGCAAGCGCCGCCACGGCACGGCCAACGTCGCGGTGGCGGGCGGCGTGTTCAACGGCGGCGCGGCGCCCGACGTCAGCTTCATCCTGCCCGATTCGATCGACCGGGTCGAAGTGCTGCAGGACGGCGCGGCCGCGCAATACGGCACCGACGCGATCGCCGGCGTGATCAACTTCATCCAGAAGAAGGCCGATCACGGCGGCACCATCAATGCCACCGCCGGCCAGTATTTCGACGAGGGCGGCGAGACTTATTCGGTGTCCGGCAATATCGGCATCGCCCCGTTCGAGAACGCCTATCTGAACCTCACGGCCGAGAACAAGCGGCACGACTACAGCTTTCGCGGTGACGTCAATCCGCTGGTCTATGGCCCCAGCGCCGTCGCGCAGCGCTATCTGTCGACTTATCCCGCCATCGCCCAGATGCCGGACTATCCTTACGTCAACAAGCGGCTGGGTGATCCGCAGTCCAAGCAGACGACGGTGAACTTCAACGGCGGCTACGATTTCGGCGATGTCGAACTCTATACGTTCGGCAGCTGGGCCCACAAGATCGTGCGCGCCCGGCAGAACTACCGTCCGCCCGATGTCGTCACCAGCGCGAATGGCACGCCGCTGTTTCCCGGCGGCTTCGCGCCGGTTCTGCGGGGTGACGATACCGACTATTCGTTCTCGGCCGGGCTGAAGGGCAACCTCGGCGGCACGACCTTCGACATCGCCTCGACCTATGGCCGCGACGAATTCGCCGTCTATGTCGAGAAATCGGCCAATGCCTCGCTTTACAAGGACAAGGGCTTCACGCCCGACACCTTCTACGACGGCACCTTCACGGCCTCGCAGTGGAGCAACACGCTGGACCTGACGCACGAGTTCGACCTTGGCCTTGCCAGCCCGCTGACCGTGGCCGGCGGCCTGGAATGGCGGCGCGAGACTTACGGCATCGGCCAGGGCGATCCTGCCTCCTACTACGCCAGCGGCGCGCAGGCCTTCATCGGCTATGGCCCGAACAACGCCGGCGGCCACCACCGCACCAACTTCTCGCAATATCTCGATCTGGCGGTGAAGCCGGTCGACGGCTGGCTGGTCGAGGGCGCGGTGCGACACGAACGCTACAGCGATTTCGGCGATACCACCGCGCTCAAGCTCACCACCCGGCTCGACCTGTCGAGCGCGTTCGCGGTGCGCGGCACCATCTCCACCGGCTTTCGCGCGCCGACGCTGGGCGAAAGCTTCTATTCGGGCGTCAATGTCGGCACCGTCGGCGTCAGCGGCCTGTTCCCGCCCGGATCGAACGCGGCGGTCAGCCTGGGCTTCGGCGGCCTGAAGCCGGAAAAATCAACGAGCTACAACCTTGGCTTCGTGTTCAAGCCGGCGCGCAACCTGTCGATCACGATCGACGGATACTGGACGACCATTCGCGATCGCATCGTCATGTCGGGCAGCTATTACGGCTATCTCGGCAATGCCTGCCCCGAAGGCTACAAGGAATCGGGCGCGTTCGACGCCAATCGGTGCGGTGTCTACAATGCCGATACCTACGCGATCTACAACCAGCAGGCCGTGCTGGACGCCGTCGCGGCCTCGCTGGGCGGCGAGATTCCAAGCTATATCCTGAAGAACCTGGCGGGCACGCGCAATGTCGACGGCGCGGTCTCGATCCAGACTTTCGTGAACGGCATGGACACACGCAATCGCGGCATCGACCTGATGGTCAACTACAAGACTGATCTGGGCAGCCTGGGCGGGATCGACTGGTCGCTCGCGGCCAATTACAACGAGCTGAAAGTCACCAAGGTCGGCGCGCCGCCTTCCAAGCTCTATCAGAGCACGATCAACCCGGCCGCGACCGCGCTGATGAACAAGTATTCGATCTGGTCATGGGAAAACAGCTTTCCCAAGTTCCGCGCCGTGCTCAACGCGTTCTGGACGATGGGTGATTTCAGCCTGAACCTGCGGGAGAACTACTATTCGTCGCAATCGACGCTGACCAGTATTTCCGGGGTCGATTTCGTCTACAAGAACCACGCCGCATTCATCACCGATCTGGAAGCCGCCTACCAGCTGACCCGGAACGTGAAAGTGGCGATCGGCGCCAACAACCTGACCAATCACTATCCGTCCAAGCTGCCTTACGACAAGATCCGCAAGAACCAGTACCTGACCGGCGACCGGGGCTATTCCTGGAACGGCTATCTGACCGACGGGTCGTTCGGGATCAACGGCGGCTATTACTACGGCCGTCTGACGCTCACCTTCTGACGGCGGGCGGCCCGCCGCCGCCGGAATGGCGAACGCGGCTCTCTCCGGTCGATCCGGGGGGAGCCGTCAAGCCAGGGGCGGCCGGCCCGCCGGCCCCGATCCTTCGCGTGGCTCGCAGGAGCGGGCCGACCAGAAAGGCTTCCCCTCATGTCCGTCTTCGCCCGCGCCGCCATCGCCCTCCTGCTGACCGCCGGCCTGCCCTGGACCGCGCGGGCCGAGCCGGTGCTGATGATCTCGATCGACGGGCTGCGCCCCGGCGATGTGATCGAGGCCGAACAGCGCGGCATCTCGGTGCCCAACATGCGGCGGGTAATGCTGGCGGGAAGCTATGCCAGCGGCGTTCGCGGATCGCTGCCGACGCTTACCCGGCCCAGCCACCTCACGCTGATCACCGGCGTTGCCCCGGCCCGCCACGGCATTACCGACAACGAAGGCTTCGATCCGACCGGCCTGAACACGATGGGCTGGTACTGGTATGCCGACGACATCAAGGTTCCCACGCTGTGGGATCTGGTGCACGCCGCCGGCGGCACGACCGCGTCGATCTCCTGGCCGGCGAGCGTCGGATCGCCCAACATCACCTACAATTTCCCGGACTATCCGCGCGATCATGACCGCAGCGATCCCAAGCTGCTGCGCCGGCTGGGCGGCACGAGCAAGGCCGAAGCCGTGGATCGCGCGGTCGGCTTCGATGTCGGTGGCCGGGTCGGCGCCTCGCCTTGTTCTGACATGGCCAAGGCGGGCTTCGCCGCCGCGATCTATGCCCTTGGCAAACCCCGCTTCTTCACCATCCATCTGGGCGAGTTGGACCATGTCCAGCACGTCCATGGCCCCGGCTCGGACGAGGCCAGGGCCGCGCTCCATGCGGTCGATGCCGCCGTCGGCACGATCGTGGACGCGGCGCGCCGGGTCGAGCCCGACCTCGTTGTGGTGATCGTTTCCGACCATGGCTTTGCCCCCACGCATCACAGCGTCAATCTCCTGCGCGCGTTCGCGCAGGCCGGGCTGCTCACGCTCGATCCCGCCTCGCACCGGATCGTCACCTGGCGGGCAGCGCCCTGGGGCGGCGCCTCGGTGCCGATCATGCTGGCCGATCCGCGGGACAAGGCGCTCAAGGCCCGGACCCGGGCCCTGCTGGACAAGCTGGCCGCCGACCCCGCGAACCACATCCGCCGCGTGATCGACGCGGCCGGGATCGCGCGCATGGGCGGCTCGCCGCAAGCCAGCTTCTGGGTCGATTTCCAGAGCGGCTATCTTGCCGGCGGCGATCCGGCCGGCCCGATGGTGCAGCCCACCGGAACCGGGGGAAGCCATGGCTATTTCCCCGACCAGCCGGAAATGAACTCCGCCTTCTTCGCCAGCGGCCCCGGCGTGCCACAACGCGGCGACATCGGCCTGATCGACCAGCGCGACATCGCGCCGACCGTGGCCGGGCTGCTGCGCATCGCGATGCCCGACGCCGACGGCCACGCGGCCTTCTAGGGCCGATCGTCATTCAGAAGACAGCGCGCCGAAAATGAGGGTTTTTCGTGACCCGGAGCGCAGCGTACTAACCGTACGCGAGCACCGGAAGCACGGAAAACCGCCATTTTCAGGCGGCCAGGGCGGAATGGCGAGCGGCCCTACAGCCGGCGCACCTCGACGCCGTACTTGCGGATGGCGTAGCCGATCTGGCGCGGGGTGAGGCCCAGCCTGCGCGCGGCCTTGGCTTGCACCCAGCCGGTCGCTTCCAGCGTATCGACCAGTTCGCGGCGGCCAACCTTGACGTTGTCGACCGGCGCGTCCTCGCTGTCCTCCTCCTCGTCGTCCAGCGTCAGCCGGCGCGGCGGCTCGGGCGCGGTCTGGGCAAGGTCGCGCGGGCGCGGCTGCACGATCGGGAACGGCGGCGAGACGGCGGATTTCCACAAGGTCGCCGAAAGGCATTCGTCGTTGCGGCAGGCGAAGTCATCCTCGCCGATACGGTCGTCATGCGCGAGCGTCGCGGTGCGGCGGATGCAATTCTCCAGTTCGCGGACATTGCCGGGGAAATAGCAGCTTTCCAGCACGCGGATCGCCGAGGGAGACAGCTGGTGCGCGGTATGGTGCTCCTCATCGAAGCGGCGCAGGAATTCGCGCGCCAGATCGGGAATGTCCTCGCGCCGGTCGCGCAACGCGGGCAGCCGCACCGAGACGACGTTGATCCGGTAATACAGATCCGCGCGGAATTCGCCCCTGGCGACGGCTTCCTCAAGGTTCCGGTTGGTCGCGCAGACCAGCCGGACGTCGACCTTGATCGTCTGGTTGCCGCCCACCCGCTCGAACTCGCCTTCCTGCAGCACGCGCAGCAGCTTGACCTGGAAGGCGGGCGAAGTGTCGCCGATCTCGTCCAGGAACAGCGTCCCGCCATCGGCCAGTTCGAAGCGTCCCTTGCGCTGGGCGACGGCGCCGGTGAAGGCTCCCTTTTCGTGGCCGAACAGTTCGGATTCCAGCACCGATTCGGGCAAGGCGGCACAGTTGAGCTTGATGAAGGGCTTCTTGGCGCGAGGCGAGAAATCGTGCGCGGCCCGCGCGAACAGTTCCTTGCCGGTGCCCGATTCCCCGCGCAGCAAGACGGCCGAGTGGCTGCGCGCGACCAGCCGGATCTGGTCGAGCGCGTGCTTGAGCGCGGCGCTGGAGCCGACGATGCCGACATCGCTGACCTTGCCCCGGCCCGACGCGGGCACCGCCGGTTCCCGCACCAGTTCCTTTTCCAGCCGGCGCTGCTGGTCCATCAGCCGCTCGCGATCGCGCTGCACCATTTCGAGCAGGCGGATGGTCTGGCCGATCAGGTTGGCCACCATGGTCAGGAACCGCACGTCCTCGTCGGCGGCATGATAGGTCGTGGTCTCGTCCCAGATCTGCTCGATCGTCAGCGTGCCGACCACCTTGTTGCGATCCTTGATCGGCACGCCGATGAACGAGACGCGGCCGTCCAGCGGCAGCGGCCCGTCGAAGGACCACTCGGGAAACAGGGCGCTGGTTTCCATGTTATGGACCACCACCGGCATCCCGGTGCCGCAGATCTGCGCCACTGCCCGTTCCGGCACCCGGCCCAGCCAGGCGCGGGCGCGCTCCTCGCTCCAGCCGATGCCGACGACGTTGAGCGGGACGCCGCGCTCGTCCACCAGCGTCACCAGGCCGTGCCGCATGTCGAGGAAGCTGGACAGCAGCGTCAGGACATTGGCCAGCGTCGATTCCAGCCGGCCCGGCACCGCGAGCACCTTGGAAATCTCGTAGACGCCGCGCAACGCGATGTCCGCGCGCGTATGGCTCGGTTGACGGCTGTAGGAACTCACGATCGGTCCGGGTATGTCTGGTCTGGCCTTACCGGCAAAGCTGCCCATGACGGAAACCTTTCTGCCGTCAGGACATTCGCCTCCCGATCTGCCGCTGGTGCGCCACGCTTGCCGCCGCCGCTTTGCAACAGAACCAGAAAAGTCTCAGGTTTCCGCCGATTCGACAAGCGGAATTCGGTGATCGGATCATCCAAACTTGTAAAGGACACCAAAGCCGCCGCGTGGATAGTTCCATTCGATTTCGCCGGTCTTGCGCGTAACGATGCGGCATGTCCCGCATTCGAGGCACCCGTCGGCGGCGACTTCCACTTGCCCGGATTCGGTGGTGGTATAGCAGCCGGCCGGGCACAGCGTGATCATCGCCAGCAGGCTGGCCGATGGCACATCATGCGGCCGCACCTTGATATGCGGCCTGCCGGCATCGACCAGATAGCGGTTCTGGAACAGTTTTTCCTCTACCTTGGCGCGCGGCGCCGTCACTGCATTGCTCATCGCCATGCCCTCACCAGGTTGAAAGCGTCGCCCAGCATACCCCAGAGCGTGCGGGTTTCGCGGAAGTTGCGGTAGATCGCCTGTTCCTTGGATTTCTTGTCCGTGCCGTCGACGCGGAACCAGGTCTGCATCGCCTGGCTGACCAGCCGGGGATAGGCCCCGAAGAACGCGCCTTTCCTGGCGTGGAGCAGGGCTGGGATGCCCTGGTACTTCTTCAGATCCTTCATGACGAAGGTCTGTTCCAGCCGCTTCTCGTAATCCTTGAGCGCCGCCGCCGTCATCGGCTCGCGCTTGCGGGTCAGCGCGACGACCGTCTCGGCCGCGACCCGGCCGGTGGTCATGGCAAGGTTCGAGCCCTCGCGATGCACCGCGTTGACGAATTGCCCGGCGTCGCCGACGACGATCCAGCCCGGCCCGGTCAGCCGCGGGATCGCCCGGTAGCCCCCCTCGGGGATCAGGTGCGCGGCATATTCCTTGCACTCGCTGCCCGCCAGCAGCGGCTTGATCGAGGGATGGTTCTTGAACGCCTCCAGCAGTTCGTTGGGCGTCACGTCGCTCTCGGCGAAGTCCGAGACGATGCAGCCGATGCCGACCGAGATCGATTCCTCGTTGGTGTAGAGAAAGCCGGTGCCCGTCATCCCCCGGGTGATCGTGCCCATGGCCTCGATCACCACGCCTTCGTTGCCGGTGAGGTTGAAGCGCGCCTCGATCGTCTCGCGCGGCAGGAAGTGCATTTCCTTGACCGCGAGCGCGACGCTGTCGGGCGAAACCTCGTCACGCAGGCCCGAACGCTGGCCGACGAGCCCGTTCACGCCTTCGGCCAGGATCACGACATTGGCCATGATCGGGCTGCCCTGCCGGTCGGTGCGCACGCCGATGACCTGGCCCGAGAGATCCTTGACCAGCTCGGTCACGGTCGTCTCGAACAGCACCAGCGCGCCCGCCTCGCGGACCTTGGAACTGAACCATTTGTCGAACTGCGCGCGCAGGATGGTGTAGCGGTTGGGCTTTTCCTCGTTGAAATCCTCGGACCGATAATGCGCGCCGGTGTGGGACTTGTCGTCCATCATCCACATGCGCTGTTCGATAACGTGGCGTTCGAGCGGGGCATCCTCGCGGAAATCGGGGATGATCTTCTCCAGCGCATCGGCATAGAGGATCGCGCCCTGCACGTTCTTGGAGCCGGAATACTCGCCGCGCTCGATCTGGAGGACGTTGAGCCCCTCCCTGGCCATCGTATAGGCGGCGGCATTGCCCGAAGGCCCCGCCCCCACCACGATCGCGTCGAACTTCTCCTCGATCATTGTCCGGTCCTCCTCAGCTTGCGAGCCGGTTGACGCGCAGGCGCCGGGCAAATGCCTGGCTGAGCGCCGGCAACAGCGTGACGGCATCGGCGACGATGCCGAGATGGGCGAATTCGAAGATCGGCGCGTTGGGATCGGTGTTGATCGCCACGATCACGTCCGCTCCCTCCACGCCGACGCGATGCTGGATCGCGCCCGAGATGCCGGCGGCGATATAGAGCTTGGGCCGGATGGTCTTGCCGGTCTGGCCAATCTGGCGGTCCGAGGTGATCCAGCCTTTCTGCACCAGCGGGCGCGAGCCGCCATATTCCGCGCCCAGCACTCCAGCCAGTTCCCGGATGAGCTGGAAATTCTCCGCCGAGCCGAGCCCCAGCCCGCCAGCAACGACGATATCGGCATAAGGCAGCTGTGCCTTGTCGCTGTCGCGATCGGCGATGAAATCGAGCACCTTGGTGACGATGTCGTCCTCGACCAGGCCGGGCGCGAACTCGACGATTCGGCCGGTGCGCCCCGCCTCACGCTCGGGCATGGCCAGCACCCGCGGACGCACTGTCGCCATCTGCGGCCGGAAGTTGAGGGTAAAGATCGTGCAGAGCAGCGATCCGCCGAAAGTCGGCCGGGTCGCGGCGAGCGAGCCCTCCTCGTCGATCGCCAGTTCGGTGCAATCGGCGGTCAGCCCGGTCAGCAGCGTCGTCGCGACCGAACCGGCCAGATCGCGGCCGAGGTTGGTCGCGCCCAGCAGGAGGATTTCCGGCTTGTAGGTGTTGACGATATCGGTCAGCACCCGCGTCGCGGTCTCATTGCGGTAATGCGCGAGCGCCGGGTCCTGCGCGAGATAGACGCAATCGGCGCCATATTCGAAACAGGCCACGGCCGCGTCCTCAAGGCTGGCGCGATCATCGCCCATGACCACCGCCGCCAGCTCCACCCCGCGCTTGTCGGCCAGCTTGCGGCCTTCGCCAAGCAGTTCATAGGATACCGGATGGACTTGGCCGTGCTCGATCTCCACCGCCACCCAGACGTGCTTGTACGCCTTGAAGTGCTCGGGCAGTTCCTTCTTGGTATTGGCCCTGCCACCGGCGGCCGGTGGAGCGGGCTTCTTCTCCTCAGCCATGATCTTCGCCTCCTTCAGACGTAATGGTGCGCGGCCTGTTCGTTGAGTTCGTGTTCGACCGTGGGCGCACGCGCGAAAATCGCCTCGACCAGCGCTTGCGCCTTCGCGTCGGCCGAGCCATCGGCATCGACGATCACGGCCTTCTCGGTCCGCGCGGTTGGCGCGAACACCTTCTTGACGATGGTGGGCGAGCCCCGCAGGCCGCATTTGGTCAGGTCTTCGATGCCGACATCAGTGGCGTTCCACGTCACGACCGGGGCGCGCGCGGCGATCAGCGCGTTCTCGATCGAGCCGCGCCGCATCTCGTTGGTCGCCTCCAGCATGGTGACGAGCACGGGCAGCCGGGTCTGGAGCACCTGGATGCCGCCCTCGGCCCGGCGTTCCACGCGGATCGTGCCGGCATCGAGATCGGTCTCGACAATGCGCGAGACGTAAGTGAGCTGGTTATAATCGAGCCGCTTGGCGATGCCGGGGCCGACTTGCGCGGTATCGCCGTCGATCGTCTGCTTGCCGGTGAAGATGATCTCCGGCGCGCCGAAATCGGCGGCGATCTTCCTGAGCGCCATCGACAGGGCGAAGCTGGTGGCCAGCGTATCCGAGCCGGCGAAGTAGCGGTCGGTCAGCAGCACGGCCCGGTCCGCGCCGAAGGTCAGCGCCTTGCGCAGCGAATCCGCGGCGGTCGGCGGGCCCATGGTGAGCACGGTCACGGTGGCGCCAAAGCGCTCCTTCAGCCGCAGCGCCTCTTCCAGCGCGAACAGATCGTAAGGGTTGATGATCGTCGGCACGCCCTGGCGCATGATCGTATTGGTCACCGGGTGGACGCGAATCTGCGCGCTGTCGGGAACCTGCTTGATGCACACCACGATATGCATGGGTTATTCTCCGGTCAGGGCTGAAAGGGGAACGAAGGGCCGGCTCGGCTCGGGCCTGGGCGCCACGGCGTCCTTGTGGACCTTGAACACGCGCTGCTCGATCGGCGATGAGGCGACGAAATCGGCATGGGCCTGCGCCAGATGCTCGCGGCACAACGCGAACAGCGCGGCGTCGCCGGCATCGCTCAACGCGCCTTCCACCTCGCTGCCGCGCAGGTACTGGCCCATGCGGCGCATGATGTGGAGCCGGGCGACATGGACCACGGCGGGTTCGAACGGCACGTCGAGGAAGGTGAAGAACTCCTCGGCGCTCGACAGGCCCTGCAGTTCGTCAAGCAGGCTCATGGCGGTCCTCCGTTTCGCGGACCGGACGCTCGCGCCGGCCCGCCTCGCGATGCGCCAGCCGCGCTTCGAGAAAGTCGATCCGGTCGAGAAGCTCGGAAATCGCGTCGCCCACCGGGTCGGGCATCAGGTGATGGTCCAGGTCGATCCGGCCCGAGAGCCGCCGCCGCTCGCCTTGCGGGCGCACCAGGCGGCCGGGGATGCCGATCACCGTCATGCCCGGCGGCACCGGATCGACGACGACGCTGTTCGCGCCGACCCGCGCGCCCTTGCCGATCGTGATCGGCCCCAGGATCTTCGCGCCGCAGCCAACCAGCACGCCGTCTTCCAGTGTCGGATGGCGCTTTCCCGGCGACCAGCTCGTGCCGCCCAGCGTGACGCCGTGATAAAGCGTCACGTCGTTGCCGATCTCGGCGGTCTCGCCGATCACCACGCCGGCGCCATGATCGATGAAGAAGCGCGCGCCGATCCGCGCCGCCGGATGAATATCGACATTGGTCAGCAGCCGCGCCACCCACGCGAGAAAGCGCGCGGGAAAGCGCAGCCGGGCCCGCCACAGCCGGTTGGCGATGCGGTGCCAGATGATGGCGTGCACGCCCGGATAAGTCAGCGCGATTTCCCACCGCCCCCCGGCCGCCGGATCGCGCGCCGCGACGCAAGCGATATCGTCGCGCGCCAAGGCAAGGAGCGATGGCTGGCGGCGGGCGATGGGTACCCGGTCGAAGGGGGGGGCGGCGGGCATCAGGCCATGCCCTGCGGTTCGGCGCTGGCGAGATGGAGCGCGGCAAGTTCGGTGACGCCGATGCTCTGCTTGGTGCGTTGCGCGCGTTCGCGCACTTCGGCGAGAATGCGCGCGATGCGTTCATGATCGGCTTCGAGGCCGATCGAGCGCAGCATCGAGCGCACCGCCGCGCGGCCCGAATGCTTGCCCAGCACGATCCGCCGCTCGCGCCCGAACTTCGCCGGGTCGAGCGCCTCGTACGTGCCGGCATCGCGCAGCAGGCCGGAGACGTGAATGCCCGATTCGTGCGTGAAGATCATCGAGCCGACGATCGGCTTGCTTTCGGGAATCGCGCGGCGTGAGGCATCCGACACCATCTGGGCCAGCGCCGGCAGCCGGGTGAGGTCCACCCCGGTCGCAAGGCCGAGCGTCTCACCCAGCGCCGTCACCACTTCCTCCAGCGCGGCATTGCCCGCCCGCTCGCCCAGGCCAAGCACGCAGACGCTGGCATGGGTGGCGCCGCCGCGCACCGCCGCGAGCGTGTTCGCGGTGGCAAGGCCCAGGTCATCGTGCCCGTGGAATTCCAGCTCGATATCGGTCTCGCGCGCCAGTTCGCGGAAGATGTCGCAAGTGCGGAACGGATCGAGCACGCCGAGCGTGTCGGCGAAGCGGAAGCGGTGGCCGCCGGCTTCCTCGATGGCGACGACGACGCGCTTGAGGAAATCCATGTCGGCCCGGCTCGCATCCTCGCCGCCGATTGACACGCGCAGGCCAAGATCGCGGGCATAGCCGACGACATCGGCGATCCGCGCGAGCACGTCGGCGCGGCCAGTGCCGAACTTGGCGCGGATCTGGCGATCGGACACGGGCACCGAAAGATGCACGCGCCCGGTTCCGGTCAGCAGCGCCCGGCCGGCGTCGTCGCGGGTCATGCGGCACCAGGGGATGATCGCGGCACGCTCGACCCGATCGACCATGGCGGCGATGGCCTCGATCTCCTGCGGGCCCATGGCCGGCGTTCCCGCCTCGATCTCGTCAACTCCGGCCGCGTCGAGCGCGGCGGCGATCGCCAGCTTTTCCTCGAAAGTGAAGGCGACGCCGGGCGATTGCTCGCCATCGCGCAGCGTGCTGTCGTTGATGACGATCGGGAGCTTCAGTCCGGCCATGGCGTGATCCTTCCTCAGGCGTAAGTCGGGTTGAACGCGCCGGCGGCCTTGTCGCGCTCGCGCCAGAAGGGCGACATCTCGCGCAGGCGCTCGATGATCGGCGGCATTGCTTCGAGCACCCGGTCGACGTCGATCTCGCTGTTTTCGCGGCTGAACGAGAAGCGGATCGCGCCATGGGCCGCCGTGTAAGGCACGTTCATCGCGCGCAGCACGTGGCTGGGTTCGAGCGAGCCCGAGGTGCAGGCCGAGCCGGATGACGCGGCGATGCCCTCGCGGTTCATCAGCAGCAGGATCGCCTCGCCCTCGATATATTCGAAAGCGACATTGGCGGTATTGGGCAGGCGGTTGTCGGGATCGCCGGTGACGAACGAATTGCCGATCCGCTGGAGCAGCCCCTGTTCGAGCCGGTCACGCAAGGCGGCGACGCGCGTCTGCTCGTCCGCCATGTGCGCCAGCGCCAGTTCGGCCGCCCGGCCCAACCCGATGATCGCCGGCACGTTCTCGGTACCGGCGCGCCGGCCGCGCTCCTGATGGCCGCCGCGAACGAGCGGGCGCAGGCGGACGCCCTTGCGCACAAAGAGTGCGCCCACGCCCTTGGGCCCGTGCAGCTTGTGGCCGGAGAGCGAGAGCATATCGATTTCCGAGGTCTTGAGGTCGATGGGAATCTTGCCCACCGCCTGCACGGCGTCGGTATGAAACAGCGCTCCGGCCTGGTGGGCCAGCGCGGCGAGCTGCTCGACCGGGAAGATCGTCCCGGTCTCGTTGTTGGCCCACATGATCGAGACGATCGCGGTCTTCGGGCCGAGCGCCTTGCGGTAGGCCTCGATATCGAGCCGGCCCTTGGCGTCGACGCCGATTACGTGGACCTTGGCCCGCCCGGTCTTTTCGAGATGCGCGACAAGGCTCAGCACCGCCGGATGCTCGACCGCCGAAGTCACGACCTCGTCGCGATCTCCCTGCGTTTCGAGTGCCGAGAGGATCGCCATGTTGTCGGCTTCGGTCCCGCCCGAGGTATAGACGATCTCATGGTCGAACTCGGCGCCGAGCAGCGCCTGGAGCTGTTTGCGGGCAGTGGCCATCGCGCCGCCGACCTCGGCGCCGAACGCGTGCATCGAGGAGGCGTTGCCGAACTGCTCGGTGAAGAAGGGCAACATCGCCGCCACCACTTCCGGGTCGGTGCGGGTGGTCGCGTTGTTGTCGAGATAGACCGGTTCCATGGCGGCGTGCCTTTCCTGTTCGATCAGTGCACGGGGGCGGCGGGAACGACGATGAGCGGCACGCCCACGGCCTCGACCAGCCGGGCCTGCACACCTTCGATCGTCGCGCTGGAGAGGTGGCAGCCGACGCAGGCGCCGGTGAGCTTGACGATCACCCGGTTGCCGTCGACATCGACCAGCTCGCAATCGCCGCCGTCGCGCTGGAGCGAGGGGCGGATCGTCTCGATCGTCTCTTCGATCAGGCGGATCTTCTGCAGCGTGGTCAGCGGCGCGCCCTTCGCCCTGGCGCCGGCCGGCGCGATCGGCGCGACCTTCTTCGGCTTGCCAGGACGCGGCATGGCGCCCGGCACGAAGGCCCGGTCCGCCGCCAGATCGCCTGTGGCCACCATCTCGGCATTGACGCGCTCAAGCACGCCTTCGATGCCCTCGGCGCAAGTCGAGCAGCCGCCGCCCGCCTTGGTGTAGTTGGTGATCTCGTCCAGGCTGGTGAGGCCGTTGGCGCGCACGGTGCGCTCGATCATGGCTTCGTCGATGCCGAAGCACTTGCAGATCAGCGCGCCTTCCTCATGGTCGTCGACCCATTCGACGCCGCGATAATTGGCCACGGCCGCCTGCAGCGCCTCGTAGCCCATGACCGAGCAGTGCATCTTCTCGGGCGGCAACCCGCCAAGGAAATCGGCGATATCCTGGTTCGAGATGGTCATCGCCTCCTCGATCGTCTTGCCGATGATCAGTTCCGTCAGCGCCGAGGAAGACGCGATCGCCGAGCCGCAGCCGAAGGTCTGGAAGCGGGCGTCTGTGATCAACTGGGTGGGTTCGTCCACCTTGATCATCAGGCGCAGCGCATCGCCGCAGCTGATCGCGCCGACATCGCCGACGCCGTCGGCGTCTTCCAGCACCCCGCTGTTCTTGGGGTTGAAGAAGTAGTCTTTGACCTTGTCACTGTATTCCCACATTGCCGGTCTCCCTCAACCGAAGGACTTGCCGCACGAGCAGCGGTTGCTTGCGTTCGGATTCTCGAAAGTGAAGCCCGAGCCTTCGAGCGCCACGACGAAGTCGATGACGGTGCCCTCGATCAGCGGCTGGCTGACGGGATCGATGAACACCGCGACGCCGTCGTTCTGGATCACGACGTCGTCGGCATCGGGCGCGCCGACCAGGCCCATCATGTATTTGTAGCCGGCGCAGCCGCCCGCCTCGACCTGGATGCGCAGCCCCGCCGGGGTGGCTGCGGCCTTGGCGATCGCGGTGCGGACCGCTTCGATGGCGCTGTCGGTAAGGACGATCATGGCCTGCTCCGCTGGGACTGTTCCTGACGGCCTTGCAGCAAGCCCCGTGCCAATTGCGAAATCGCCCGCATTTCGGGGACGGGAAAGGCTTCGCGACACGCGCCGCATGTCGGATTCGTCACAATCGAGACAGCGGTCTTGTTGCGTTGCACACAAAGCGGAGCGGCCGGATCGCGCATTCGCCCGGGGAAAGGAAAACGGCGCGGTTCGTGCATGACGGGCCAGGCTCAACCCGGCGCGGTGCAAACCCTGCCCTGCAACCCAAGGAAACCCAGATGTCGACTCTCTCCGCCGTCCGGCTCGAAGACACCGCCTTCGGCACGCTGGCCGCCCAGCACCGCCTGCTCAACGCTGTCCTCAAGGAGCCGCTGCCCAGGGCCGGAACTTTCGGCTTTCGCGGCGATATCGCCCTCGCCTTCCAGGATCAGGTCGCCGACGAGGCGCGCCCGCCGGCCTATTCGGTGGAGCAGGTGCTTGCCGTCGCCGACAGCGCGACCGGCAAGATCCCGGTGCTCGCCGGCTATCTGCACAATTTCGCCTGGCTGAAGGACGTGGGCGACGTGCTGGGCGACGTCCTCGTGCCGGAAGGGACTTATGTGTTCTTCGTCAACAACATCGACTTCCTGAAGAAGTATTCGGTGCCGCTGCCCGGCGGCGTGATCGCGCGCGTGCTGCCGCTCGACGAATCCACCGTGTGGAAGGAAACGCTCGAACTCGTCGGCATCGACAAGAACGACGTGAAGAAGATGAACGGCGCCGGGAAGCTTGAATACGTGCTCGATGCACTCGCGGGCGCGAAGCTCGAATTCCCGATGCTGGGCTATGAGGACGGCGTCGCGATCATGGAACCGGTGCGCAACCGCAACGAGAACCGCCCGGTCTGATCCGCGGCGACGGGGCGGGCGCGCCTGCGCGTCAGGCGGCCTGCTCGCCCCAGTGCCTCAGCCGCGCGAGCCACTTCTCGCGGTGCCGCGCCGGGCCGCCCACCGATCCGATGATCGCATAGCGCACCGGATGGATGCCGACGAATTCCAGGATGTTGCGCTTGAAGCTCTTCACCCCGTGCCCGCCGTAGTAATAGGAATAGATCGGCGTCGGCGTCCCCATCGAAACCACCAGTCGCGCCGAACGGCCCGCGAGCCGGCCTTGCGGGAAGCCGTGCTCCTTCGGCACGAAGGCGAACTCGGGCCGGGCGACCTGCTCCAGGAATGCCTTGAAATAGGCCGGGGCATCGCCGAGCCAGAGCGGGAACAGGATAAGCAGGTGCTCGGCCCAGAGGATGTCCTGCTGCGCTTTCGCGATATCCTCGGGCAAGGCATTGTCGTGATACTGCTGTTCGGAGCGGATCAGCGGGAATTCCAGCGCGGCGACATCCAGCCGCCGCACCTCGTGGCCGCTTGTCGCGGCGCCCGCCGCATAAGCATCGGCCGCGACATGGAGGAAATGCCGCCCGCTGTCGGGATGGCCGTTGATGACGAGAATGCGAGTCATGTCCGCAGGCTACCCGGCCGGCGGCGACATGCCTTGATCACGGTCAAGCGGGCGGCGGACAGGTCGGTTATTCGAGCCCCTGCCCGCTGTCGACATCGTCGTCCTCGACCAGCGTGCCCCCCGCCAGACAGATGTCGCCCTCGGCGTCGATCGAGACGTCGATCGCGGCAAGCCGCGCGCCCAGGCACGGCCCCTCGACGCATTCGCCGGAGCCGAGATCGAACAGCGCGCCGTGCTTGCCGCACTGGATGCGGGTTCCCGCGCCGTCGAGAAACTCGCCGCGTTCCCAGTCGAGGTTGGTGTCCTGGTGCGGGCAACGGTTCTCGTAAGCGCGCACGTTGCGGCCCCAGCGCAGCACGAAGATCGGCCAGGGGCGCACCGTGCCGCTCCCGTCGCGCCTGGCGAGCACGAAGGGAACGGCACGGCGGTTGGGAATGTCCTGCGCCGCGCAGATCGCGAAGACCGCTCCGGTCATGTCGTCTGTGGCGCCGGCTTGGGCAGCGGCAGCAGCCCCATGCGGAAGCTCTGCGTCATGTGCCGCGCGCGCTTCATCGCGGTTTCGGCCAACCCGGCCGGGAGAGTTTCCGCCACCGCCTGTTCGAAGGCCGCCATCCAGCGGGTGAAGTGGTCTTCCTCCACCTTGAGGCCAACGTGATGCACGTAAGGCGTGCCGCGCCGGTAGCGGTCGGTCCCCAGCAGCGAGTGCGACCAGAAATCGGCGACGATGCCATAGTGCTCGGCGAAATCGGCGATCTTGGCACGGAACATCGGGCCCAGCAGGCTATCGGCCAGGCACAGGTCATAGAAGCGGCGCACCATCGCCATGATCGCCGCTTCGGGATCGCCATCGCCGCTCATATCCGCGCCTCCATCGCGCCGGTACGCCCGTTGGCGATCCGCGCCAGCAGCGCCTCGCCGTCCTCGCTGCCGAAGCAGGCCTCGAAATCGTCGCACTCGGTGCAGACCGGCGCGGCGCAGAGGCGGAACCCCTCGGACGAGCACATCATGCGATAAAAGAACTTCTTCCACTTCATGTCGGCCGAATTGCGGCGGGCAAGGCGCGGGAAATGCAGTTCCATCAGCATGGACAGCTCGCCCCGATCGCCCAGCCCCAGATCCTGCCACAAGTGGTTGGGCCGCTGGCAGCGCCGCGCGATCATCCGGGCGAGCAACAGTTCCAGCACCGAGGCCTGCGCCGCATTCATCCACAGGATGTCGCGCAGCGCCTGCTCTTCCTGCGTGAGCATCGGCCGGCCGGCGATCTCGATCCGCGCCTCGGGAAAGCACTGCGCGATCAGCTCGGCCAGCTCACCATCGTCGAGGCCGATCGCCTCGCACAGCGATGTGCCCTCGGCCTGGGCCTCGGCCACGGCGAGCGCCATGATCGAGGCGGCGACATGCGTATCGAACAGCGCCGCCCCGGCCTTCGTGCCAAGCCAGAGCAGTTCGGCGTAGATGTCTCCGGCCCGGCTCATGTTCAGGTCTCCGCGATCATGCCGCCAGAGCGTGGGTCTGGCAATTGGTGGGGCAAACGCGCGCGCAGGCGCCGCAGCCGATGCAGGCATCGGGATCGGACATGGCCATGACCCGCTTCTCGATATCCTCCTCGTCGTCATCCTCTTCAAGCTCGACGATGTCGCCATCGCCGGTAAGGCCCTTGAGCGTCATCACGTCCCGCCCGCAGACCTTGAAGCAGCGGCCGCAGCCGATGCACAGGTCCGGGTCGATCGCGACGAGATAGTCGGGCACCCATTCGTGCCCGCCGCGAGTCAGCAGCGCGGTCACGCCGCCGCCTCCAGCGCCTTCAGCTCGGCGCGCCTGGCATCGAGCGCGGCATAGGCATCGCGCACGCGCTGGGCCACGGCCATCACCGTCTCGACGCCGGCGGGCAGTTCCTCGGACAAGTCGTGCAAGTCCATCTTCGCCTGCATCGCCTTGGCCGAAAGCTTCTTGAGCTCGCCCTTCAGGCTCTCGATGTCGGACATGGGGGCCGCCTCCTCAATAATCGGCGACGGCGGGGAACCGCTCGATCAGGTCGATGGCCGAGGCCATCAGCTTCTCGGCCTCGGCGTTGAGCTTGTCGAGGCTGTCGAAGCCGAAGCGATGCACGTCGCGCAACTGCTTGTTCACCACCACCAGCCGCCCGGCGATCAGCACCATGCGGCCGAAGCCTTCGTGGCTCATCTTCATCATCGGCTGGACCATGCGGCGGCAGCGCCGCTCGATCTCCAGGCACAGCGCGCCATAGAACAGCTCCAGCCGCCACAGCGTATCGGGATCGGGATCGCCGATGATCGGGATCGCACGGCGCTTTTCCCTGTCGAGGATGAAGTCTTCGAGCAACTGGTGGTCGCTCTTGCGCTCCCAGTGGCCGTGGGTGTCCTGCGCGCGGATCTGGCGGACCAGCGCAGCGGCGAATCCTTCGATCACGGGCGTTTCAATAACGGTTCCGGTCATCTCACGCTTCCTCTTCTTCGAAATCGAACGCATTGGCATCGAACTGGCGCTCGCCATCGCGGGCAAGCACCTTGCGCAGCCACGGCGGCGGCGTGCCGCACAGCACTTGCCGCAGTTTTTCGAGCATTCCCTCGATCGGTTCGGGCTCGGCCACTTTCATCGGGTGGATGTTCTGCGCCACCACCCGCGCCGCGCCCGATCCGCCGATCGCGGCGACGACGAGGATCGAAACGCCCCGCAGCGCCTTCAGCTTGGGCTCCAGCTTGTCCTCGTTGCCGTCCTCGTTGAGTTCGCCGGAAAACTCCTCGACCTTGTCGAGCGACCAGCCTTCAGGCGTGAGATCATAGATCGCAAGATTGCGCGCCCAGCCGAAATGCGCGTCGATCCGTTCGAGATCCTGGGTGGCGAAGGCGACTTTCATGGGACAAGCTCCGTGCGTTGGGTTTGAAAAGAAAGGAGAAATTCAATTCATTAAAAGCTGTTGTTGACCTTG
>NZ_JARESE010000048.1 GCF_029076845.1 Novosphingobium album (ex Liu et al. 2023) | reverse complement strand
CGGCGCGGCCACCTATCGGCCATCAAAATTGACGCCGACCGGACTCCGTAATCGTCGCGCTACAGGCGTGATCGGCGAGGCGGGCGCCAACATCGTCGACGTCGCCCACGACCGCCTGTCACTCGCGCTCAACCCCAAGGGTGCGGCGATCGATCTTGTCGTCGAGGTGCAGGACGTGGGTCATGGCGGTGCGGTGCTCGGCGCGCTCGAACGGGCAGGATTTAGGCCGGTTCCACGGGCGAGCAAATCGTGAGGAGAAAGCCGCAAATCGGGTTTGGACGCAGAGTGATGCTCACGCTGGCGCTACTTCTTGAGAGCGCAAATGGCTTTCCATCTGGTCCTGACGCACCGTTTGTAGATCGCTCGGGGCAGGCCTGGAGAGTGCGGAACTGGACCGAGAGCGGCAGGCTGCAGCCCGCCAAGCCTGTCGGAATGATCCATGTTGATGCGGTTGGCGGCGTGCCAGGGTTCAGCGTTTCTTTGCGTGCGCCGATCCGGACAGCACCGCCCGCCAACCTGCCGCTCGATCCAAGAACGCCGGTATTTGTGATGGCCGACACCCATGGCGAATATGAGATCATGGCGACGCTCCTGCGGCGGCAGGGGATCGTCGATCGAGACTTGCGTTGGCGTTTCGGCAATGGCCGTCTTGTCGTGCTTGGGGATATGCTGGATCGCGGTGCACACCAGACCGAGATACTCTGGCTTCTTTACAAACTTGAAGGGGAAGCCCGAGCGAGCGGTGGGGCCGTTCACGTGCTCATCGGCAATCACGAGGCGATGAATCTGCGCGGCGACCTGCGCTATCTTCATCCCAAATATCCGGCAACCGCCTCCCTGCTCGGGTTTTCTTCCTATCGCGAAGTACTTGGGTCAGACACACTGCTTGGCGCCTGGCTTCGCTCCCGGCCAACGATCCTGAAGCTCGGCGATCTGCTGTTCCTGCACGGCGGCGTCTCGCCGCGACTTGCTGCGCGCGGCCTGTCCATCGATGCGATCAACAGGCACAATCGATCAACGTTCGACATACCCTCGACTGAAAACGCAAGCCTCAGCGAAGATGAGAAGCTGATTACCGGCAGCGATGGCCCCATGTGGTATCGGGGCTACTTCCCAGTGAAGGGCGCCACGGCGAAGGCAAGCGCAGAGGACGTTGAAGCCGGCCTCGAGCGGTTCCGGGTACGGAGGATATTCGTCGGGCATACGGTCGTCGATCGCGTGCAGCCGCTGTTCGACGGTAAGATAGTCGCAGTTCAGGTATACCCACACCGTGACGAGACAACTGGGGCGCCTGTGATGGAAGGCGCGCTTCGTGCCAACGGCCGCTGGTGGAAGGCAAGCACCGATGGGTCGCGCGAACCTTTGCCTTGAATGGCGAAATGCCGCGCGCCGAGGCAAAGCCGAGGCGCGCGGCGCGAATTTTTCAGCCCTCGGGTCGCGCCGGGGAGACGCGGCGGATCCTTGACCCGCCGCGTCTCTTTTCGTGTCAGGCCGCGAGCCTGTCCACCTGCGGTTCTGGCTCGACGCGCGCTGCGCGCCGCGTGGCCTCGACGCTCCCGACACCGCCCCGCGTGGTGTAGGCGGCGGGCGGGAAGCGCATCCAGCGCGGCACCCAGCGCTCGACCTTCGCCCGTCCATTCGCCCCGTCCAGATGATCGCGGGCGATCTTCTTGACCGTCTTGGCCTTCTCGCCTTCATTGGCCTTGGCGACCACCCCGCCCCCAATTTCGGTGAGCAAGGCGAAGGCGATCTCGCGGTCGCGGACCAGCTCGAACAGGCAGGCATCGGCCTGCCACCAGTCGGCCATATCGATGTCAAGATGGTTGCCGACCGCATCGACGGCGGCGCTACCGACTGCCAAGGTTTCGCCCATCGCGACCGCGACGATGTCGAGCACAACCCCGTCGGGCAGATCGAGCAGCCGATGGAACAACTGGCAAAGGCCATGGTCGTCGCCATTGCCGCCGGTGACGGTCGGCTCGTCGGGCGAAAGGTTCAGCACCGCCAGCACGGCGCGGCGATGCTCGTCGAACCGCGCCTCGCCAAGGCTGGCTTCGACGCTCTCGCGCACCTCGTCGTTGCGGGTCGATTGTGGATCGGGCCGCACGGTCCACAGCGGCGAGCCGATGATCGCATGGGCGACCATCAAGCGCAGCGCCACCCCGGAATGCGCTACAATCGCTGCCCGCACTGCGGCATGACGATGCAGGTCGACATAGGTGCCCAAGGCGCTGGTGATCTCGGCGCGGACGGGCTTTTCGCCCGCCACGATCGGATCGCCGTGCGCGATGCGGCGGGCCTCGGCGCGGGGCAGATAGCCTTCATGGAAAACGACTTCGCCGTTGGCGCGGACATCGACATAGACGCGCCCGCCCTTGCGCTTTGCCGCCTTCTCATATTCCCAGCTATCGAACCGCTCGGACGCGGGCACGATCACGACATCGCTCCATCCGGCCTCGAGATAGGCCTCCCGCCGCGCCTCGATGGCGGCATTCTGCGCGGTCCAGAACGCATCGGCATCGGCGAAATAGCGGTCGTCACCGAACAGGTCGGCAACCAGCGCGCCCCTGTATCCGTCGAGGTCGAACAGCGCATGGGCGGCGCTGATCGACTGCCCGCCCAAGAGCCACGCCTTCAACTGATGACCGGTCGGGACATAGGCGCTGGGGTCGTCGAGCAGCGCCAGCCATGCGCGCTGCTGCGCCTTGCTCGCCATGGTGAGATGGCGGACGGTCGCCCGGTCGATCTCCTCGCGGCGATAGAGGTCGCGGACGCGCGGCATGAGATTGCCGAGCGCCAGCACGCGACGGATCATCAATTCGGGAAGCCCGAAGGTCTCCGAAATATCCGCCACCTCGCGGCCCTCCTTGACCAGCCGCGTGAAGGTTTCCCACTGGGTCACTTCGTCGGGGTCGAGCCGGGCGAGGTTCTCGATCATCGACGCCTCGATGGCGGCGGCATCGTCGCCATCTTCGAGAATGGCGCAGGGCAGCGGCCCATGATCGATGCCTTCGGCGCGGACCAGGGCGTCGGCGGTCCAGCGGCGCGCGCCCGCGACGATGCCCGACCGGCCATCGGCATCGGCGGGCTTGACGATCAGCGGCTGGATGACGCCGCGCTTGCGGACCGTCGCGATGATGTCGGAGACATCGGGCAGCTTCTTGCCGTAGCGCATGTTGGTCTTGTCGATGAACATCTTGTCGGAAGCGATGAAGTCGAGTTTCATGACACTGCTCCGTGCGTTGGGTTTGAAAAGAAAGGAGAAATTCAATTCATTAAAAGCTGTTGTTGACCTTG
>NZ_JARESE010000047.1 GCF_029076845.1 Novosphingobium album (ex Liu et al. 2023) | reverse complement strand
CACCCAGCAAATGGCGTCGGGGATCTCATGCCTTGGACTGCCGTGGGTTGAGAACACCGCTTACGACAATGGCGAAGCCGCGCCCAGCTTTATCAAGCGAACCGCGGCCTTCGCCGCCGTGCAGGGCTGCCGCCGATCTTCGCCGGTGACGATGTTCAGATGAAATGCGGCTCGAAAGTAAGAGGCATACTTAAGCGAGTCGTATCGTCACGCACTCGCCCGCGAAAGAACCGTGTCCCATATCGTGAGATTGGGATGATCTGAGGCGAGGGCCTTTGCAGATGACCTCTTCGGCTGATATCTTTCCTTTCACCAGTTCATCCCCTGTTGAGCGTATGCCCAAACCACGAGTTATCCTGCTGCCCACCGACTTTACCGGCCGGTGCGATCGCTCCCGCGACCGGGCGGTGCTATTGGCACGGACCTGGGACGCCAGGTTGGTGCTGCTTCACGTCCTCGAGGACGATCCGACGATACCCTGGGATCGCGAAGAAGCCATGGATCGGGCTCAAGCGAAGCTTGAGAGCGAAGTGCAAGATGATGATATTGTGATTTGCACGAGGGTCGCGTTCGGAGATGTCACTTCAACCATTCTCGATGTCGCTGCCGAATTTTCGGTCGATCTCATCGTCACGGGCATTTCCCGCAAGGACGAGCTCGGAGATTTTCTCATTGGAACCACGGTCGAACGACTGGCACGGCGGGCAGGCATGCCGCTCCTGATCGTCAAGGGCCGCACGGAAGGCGAATATCGGCAGCTGATGGCGGCCACGGATTTTTCGGAATGCTCGCGAACCGCGCTTATAACCGCAGTTGACCTGTTCCCGACGGCGGCGATCACGCTCCTGCATGCGTATCATGTTCGACTCGAGACATTGCGCGGTCGCGAGGGTCCTGCCGCGGCACAACAGGCGGATATCGCATACGAGCTGGACGCATTCCTGAGCGCGACCACCCTGTCTCCTGCGACGCAAGCACTCCTCGATGTCAGCGTGGACTATGGTGACGTCTGCCAGGTTGCGCACGACCACGTGCAGGCGAACGGCGTCGATCTCGCGGTCATTGGAACGCATGGACGCTCGGCGCTGGCGACAGCAATGCTCGGCAGCACGGCCCGCGCCCTCGTCGGCTGCCTTGAATGCGATGTCCTGCTTGTTCCACAGAACAGCCGGGCGAGCAGACCGGAGCAGCAAATTATCCAGGGAATCGCACCTGACGATGCAGGGTAACAAGCGAAATGAAGAGAAACGAGCCAGAATCGTTCATCTCGTTATCCTTGCTGTCCTACAGTCCGCGATGGCAGTGGAGCTTGTATTCCTGATCTCCGAGCAGCAATGGGTCCACGTCTTCCTGGTGACTGGAATCATGCTGACGATGGCGTTGCCTGTCGTACTGAAGGCCCGATTTTCCGTTCAGATACCATCCGAAATACAGATACTGGCCATCCTGTTTGGTTTTGCCACTCTCTTCCTCGGTGAGGTCCGCGACTATTATGAGCGCTTCTGGTGGTGGGATCTGGTCCTCCATGCAACCGCAGGACTACTCCTGGGCCTTCAAGGGTTCATGACGGTCTACATCCTTAATGAAGATCGCCATGTGGATCTTCATATGAGGCCTTCGTTTCTCGCAATCTTTGCATTCTGTTTCTCCCAGGCGATCGGCGCCATCTGGGAGATATTCGAGTTCACGATGGACCAGGTTTTCGGATTGACGATGCAGAAGCCGATGCTCGGCGACCCATCTGGACTTACCGACACAATGTGGGATCTCATCGTCAACGCCATCGGCGCGCTCGTGATCAGCGTGGCTGGCTGGCGCTATCTCAGTCGCGCCCGATCCTCCTATCTGGACAACTGGGTCAGACGTTTCATCGCCCGCAATCCCCAACTCTTCGGTGATTGAAATGCGATCACCGTCCCGCGGACGGTGCAAAGGAATCACCGGAAGCGGCCGGAGCTGGCCAAGCTTTTGACGGTGAAGCCCGCCGCGATCGACAGTGCCGCCCTGGTCAACTGGCCCGGTCGGATGGATTGGGCCGGCATGAGCCAAAGCAAAACTTTTCAGTTCGCGGCCATCCTCTAACCCCAGTCCTCCTGTGCTTTGCCGTGCATAGGCTTTCAATTACCCACAAGTGGTCGCGAACGTGATTCCGTTGGCCGCATGAGCATTGCTCGCCTGGAATCAGGCATGATTCATTCCCTGGCACCTAAAGCGGTTGGCGGGGTGCAACGTGGAGACGTCCGTTTTCGATGCGGCAGGATGGGCTGACGGGGAAGTCGATCCCGCCGCCTTTCGTGATAAGCGACTGGCCGAACGGCTTCGAACGATGCTTAAGCAGATGGCAGGAGCGATTGGCGCACCGATACCGATGGCGTGCCAGGACTGGGCCAATACCAAGGCGGCCTACCGTTTTTTGTCTAATGGCTCGGTGAACGAGGGAGACATACTTGCCGGGCATTTCCAGGCGACACGGGCACGCGCGGCGGCGCTTGAGGGGTTCATCCTGGTTTTACAGGACACCACCGAATTCTCCTATCAAAGGCGCAATCCTGAAACGATTGGCGCCATCGGTCTTGCGCCGAGCCGGCGTGATGAGAATGGTCGGCTTCGGCTTCATACGGTCTGCGGCCTGCTCATGCACTCCAGCCTTGCGATCACAACCGAGGGATTGCCACTGGGTCTGACAGCGGCGAAATTCTGGACCCGTACCAGGTTCAAGGGCGCCAACGCGTTGAAGCGGCGGATCAATCCCACGCGCGTGCCGATCGAGGAGAAGGAGAGCTACCGCTGGCTCGAGAATATGCGCCAATCGACCACCCTGCTGGGCGATCCGGAGCGACTGGTTCACATTGGCGATCGGGAAAACGACATTTACGAGTTCTTCTGCGAAACACAGGCGCTCGGCACGCATTTCCTGGTCCGCACCTGTGTCGATCGTCTGGCTGGCGACGGTGGCCATACGATCGCCGACGAAATGAGCGAAACCACCGTGCAAGGCATGCATCGGATCACCATTGGCAAAGACGATCATGCCGACATCGAACTACGCTATAGGCGAATCCAAGTTTTGCCGCCGATCGGAAAGCAAAAGCGCTATCCTTCCCTCAGCCTGACCATCTTGCATGCCCGTGAATGTGGAACGCCTGAAGGGCGCCCCCCAATCGACTGGCGGCTCATCACCGATCTGCCGGTAACAACGCCTGACGAAGCCATCGAAAAGCTTGACTGGTATGCCCAGCGTTGGAAGATCGAACTCTTCCACAAGATACTCAAATCTGGCTGCCGAGCCGAAGATGCACGGCTGCGGACCGCCGAACGCCTCGCCAATCTGATCGCCATATTCTGCATTCTGTCATGGCGCCTGTTTTGGATGACCATGATCAATCGCGCCGCTCCTGACGCCTCGCCTCGGCTGGTCCTGACCGATGTCGAAATTACCCTGATCGACCGCCTCGCAGCTTCCCGAAAGAATGAACCGCCAGGCAGAACCCTTTCCGACTATCTAACCCAAATCGCCCGGCTCGGAGGCTATCTTGCGCGAGCCCATGACCCGCCGCCTGGCAACATCGTCATCTGGAGAGGATGGTCTCGCCTGATGGACATCAAAATCGGTGCCAACGTCAGCCGCAACACTTGTGGGTAATTGAAAGGTGCATAGGACCCTTACGTAATGACCCCCATCTCATCCTTGGCGATGGTCGTCCCGAAAACGAGGCGATCAGAGCGGCAGTTCGCCTGGCGCCATATCCAAGCTGGAGGAGAGCCATGCTCAAGCCATTGATCCTGTGGTTCGAGGAAATCGCCATCACAGATGTGTCAGCCGTTGGCGGCAAGAACGCGTCCCTGGGCGAGATGACGGCGGCTCTTTCTCAAAAGGGCGTCAAGGTTCCATCGGGTTTCGCGACCACCGCCGATGCCTATCGCGCGTTCGTTCGCCACAACGATCTTGCGCCGCGGATAGCCCAGCATCTTGCTGCCTTCCATTCTGGAAGATGCACCTTGCAGGACGCCGGACAGGCTATTCGCAGCCTGTTTCTGGAAGGTCAAATGCCATCCTACATCGCAGACGATATAACAACCGCCTATGTCGAACTCGGTCGACGCACCGGAATCGATCGTCCCGCTGTTGCCGTCCGCAGCAGTGCCACCGCCGAGGACCTTCCCGATGCAAGTTTCGCGGGGCAACAGGAAACCTTTCTCAATGTGAGAGGGCAGCTGGCGCTACAGGATGCCTGCCGGCGCTGCTTCGCCTCGCTGTTCACGGACAGAGCGATCAGTTACCGAGAAGCCAAGGGCTTCGATCATCTCGACGTCGCCCTTTCAATCGGCATCCAGCAGATGGTGCGCTCGGACCTGTCGGGTTCTGGCGTCATGTTCTCGATCGACACCGAAACCGGCTTTCCCAACGCCATCGTCATCAGTGCCGCCTGGGGTCTTGGAGAAACCGTGGTCCAAGGGACCGTCAACCCGGACAGGTATCTGGTTTTCAAGCCTCTCCTCGCACAATCGGGAACCGAGCCGATCATCGACAAGGAACTCGGCGGCAAGGCCTTCCGCATGGTCTATGGCGAGGGTGGAAGCCACCGTACCCGGATTGTCGAGACGACCGCGCAGGAACGTGAGGCCTTCGTGCTCGACAATGCCGACATCCTCCGGCTCGCCCGCTGGGCCGTCGTGATCGAGGATCATTATCAGCGCCCCATGGACATGGAATGGGCAAAGGATGGCGAGACTGGCGAACTCTACATCGTCCAGGCCCGGCCAGAAACGGTCCAGGCTCAATCCAGCGCGACCACCTTCCGGCATTACCGCCTCACCTCGAAGGGACCCGCGATCGCAACCGGCGCCGCCATCGGCACCGCGATCGCCGCCGGCAAGGCCTGCGTGATCCGCACCGCCGCCGACATCGAACAATTTCGCGATGGATCAATCCTCGTGACCGAGACGACGGACCCCGACTGGGTCCCCGTCATGAAACGTGCCGCCGGCATCGTGACCAACCATGGCGGCACCACCAGCCATGCCGCCATCGTCAGCCGCGAACTGGGCGTGCCCGCGATCGTCGGCACAGGCAACGCCACCGAGGTCATCGCCGAAAATCAGGACATCACGATCAGTTGCGCCGATGGTGATATCGGCACGATCTACGACGGCATCCTCGATTTCTCGATGGCCGAGGTGAATATCGGCTCCCTGCCGGCCACCAGGACCGACATGATGGTCAATATCGCGAACCCGGCGGCCGCCTTCCAGTGGTGGAGGCTGCCCGCAAAGGGCGTCGGCCTCGCCCGCATGGAATTCATCATCAACGCCCACATCAAGATCCACCCCATGGCGCTCGTCCACCCCGAGCGGGCGAGCCCGGAAGCCCAGCGCCAGATCAGGGAGCTCACACGCGGATACGCGCACCCATCCGACTATTTCGTCGACGTTCTCGCTCGCGGCATCGCCAAACTCGCAAGTCCCTATCACCCCCACCCCGCCATTGTTCGCCTCAGCGACTTCAAGACCAACGAGTACGCCCATCTCGTCGGCGGCGATGTGTTCGAACCCACGGAAGAAAACCCGATGCTCGGCTTCCGCGGCGCCTCGCGTTACTATGACGAGCGCTACCGTGAAGGCTTCGCTCTGGAGTGCCGGGCTCTCAAGCGGGTGCGCGAAACTATGGGCTTCACCAATGTCATCGTGATGGTCCCGTTCTGCCGCACTCCAGCCGAAGCCGATCGCGTACTGGAAGCCATGGCAGAGAATGGCCTCCGGCGCGGCGAGAATGGCCTGCAAATCTATATGATGTGCGAGATCCCCTCGAACGTCATCCTCGCCGAGCAGTTCGCCGCGCGCTTCGACGGCTTTTCCATCGGCTCCAACGATCTCACCCAGCTGGTTCTTGGTGTCGATCGCGATTCGGGCTTTCTAGCCAGTCTGTTTGACGAACGCGACGAGGCCGTCACCCGGATGATCGCCGAGGCCATCCGCAAGGCTCACACGGCCGGTATCAAGATCGGCATTTGCGGCCAGGCACCGAGTAATCACCCTGACTTCGCCGCTTTCCTCGTCGCTGAGGGTATCGATTCCATATCACTCAATCCCGACAGCTTCGTACGCACGATCAGAGCCGTCGCCGAGGCGGAGGGACAATCCGTCTGAGCCGCATATTCCGATTGCTCTAGCAAGCGCCACTTTCGCGCCCGTCGCGCGTTTGCCAACCATGAAGGGTGTCCCCCGCCATTCGTAAAAGTCCTAATGTCCCCTGGCAGCAGGCCTCGATAGCGTCGCCATGCTGGCTCGAATCGGGGGCACCGGACCAGGCCGGATGAAGTTGATAGTACCCGCCATAATTAGAGCCGCCGGCAAGGGGGAACCGACGGCAAACTGGAGGTCGTCCCATGTCTGCCGTTTCCGCCTTTCCGTCCTTCTCCCAATCTCACACTTCACCGAAAACGTCGGGCGTCGTCGCCTGCATCGACAGCACTGATCGCAATGCATGGATCTATCCGCACGCATTCACGCTCGCGGCGACACTGGGCGTTCCGGTAACCCTGCTCCAGGTCCTCGACGGGGAGACGTCACCCGACGCGCGCCCCGATCCGATCGAGTACAACCTGCGGCGACGTGAGGCATTGCGCGCTCTCGATCGCTGCGCTGCCACCATCGATGCACATGGCCCCCAAACCACCGTTGAGCTCGCGGAAGGTCCAACCGCGGAGGAGATCTGCCGCTACGTGCGCGAGTGCGACGATGGTATGGTTGTCTTGGGGAGGCGCGGCAGGCAGGAGCTAGGTCGCGGCGGCATGGGCGGCACCGTCCACAAGGTCCTGTCTCAAGCCCCCGCTCCGGTTCTGCTTGTGCCGGTCGAAGCGCCGGCGCCCGCGCCAGCCTATCGGCGGATCGTCGTACCGCTCGACGGTTCGCGCTGGGCCGAAAGTGTCCTGCCGCTCGCCACTCGGCTCGCAAGCACTGTCGGCGCCGAACTGCTGCTGGTCCATGTCGTTCCCATGCCCGAGATGATCGAGGCACGCCCGCTCGAGGTCGAGGAGAATAATCTCAGAGAAAGCATCATCGACCGAAACGAGCAGGCCGCCCGAAACTACCTCGATCGGACCAAATCCAACCTTTCGGGGACGGGCCTTACTGTCCGCACGATCTCCTGCCGGGGCGACGATGTGCGTGAAGCGCTCAGCGCACTGATCCAGCGCGAACGGGCGGATCTTGCGGTGATGTCGGCCAGAGGACACAGCCATCAGCATGTTTTGGACGTTCCTTATGGAACGGTCGCCTCCTACCTCATGGCCCACTGCAGCGTGCCGATGCTCGTGCTGCCGGCGACGACGGGAACGCCCCCCACAACGCTCCCCGTCGGCAACAATCGCCTACGGTTACCCTACGCCACTCAGGCCTGATCATGGCCGATTTCGAGGAGCGTGACCCGATCACCGGGGCAGCGGAGGAAACTGCCACCCGCCACCAGCTGACCGGACTGCTCGCCAAGTCGGCGCCGCTCCCCGCCTGGACGCATCTGGAGGCGATGAAAGGTTGGCTAACGCGCGCGCGCAACAGTGCCGTCAATGCCGAGAAACATGCCAGCGCCGCGGCTGAATGGCTGCTCGACAACGACTATCAGATACAGCGCGCCATCCTGCAGATCCGCGAGGACCTGCCGCGTGAGTTCTATGCAAAATTGCCGGGACTTTCCGCGGACGGGCTTGGCCGACCTCGCGTCCACCAGCTCGCGCACGCGATGTTCCACGCCTCCCACTTGCAGATATCGCTGAACACCGCAGTCCAGTTTGTCGAAGAATATCAGACGAAGATGCCGCTCAGCATCGCCGAGACCTGGGCATTTCCGACGATGCTTCGCATCGTCTGCCTCGAGCTGCTGGTCGCCGGTTTCACCCGCCTCTTTCCTGATGTCGCCCCCCCTTTCCAGCTGAGCGACACGCCAGATGCCGCGACCATCGCCTTCGACGATACCGAATGCGTCGCCCGCGCGATCGCGAACCTCGGCGTGATTGCGACGATCCAGTGGAATGACTTTTTCGATCGGACGAGCCAGGTCGAAGCCATACTCAGACGCGATCCGGCCGGTGTCTATCCGCGTATGGATTTCGACACGCGCGACCGATACCGCCACGCCGTCGAGCAACTCGCCGAGCAGTCGGGTCTTCCCGAATGGGAAGTCGCCCAGCGCGCCTTGCGTCAATGCCACAGCAGTGACGAGACCCCATCCGGTCATGTCGGGTTCTGGCTTGTCGACACCGGTCGCTCCCCCTTCGCTGACACGATCGATCCTCGGCCGTGGACGCTGGGCTCGATGCTGCGCCGCGCGCTTCGTTATCGCGGTGTGCTTTACGCACTTGGGCTGCTGCTCGCCGGGCTCGCGGCCTTCGCTCTTCCCGCAACCTATCTGGCGTCCACCGACGCATCGCCGAAGTCCTGGCTTCTCGGCATCGCGCTCACCTTGCTCCCCGCCTCGGTGCTGAGCATCACCTTCGTCAATTGGCTGGTGACATTGATCACGCCGCCTCGTGTCCTCCCCAAGCTCGAATTCCGGAAGGGCATTCCCAAGGATTGCGCGACCGCGGTCATCGTACCGGTCCTGGTCGCGCGCGCGGCGGATATCGCTCCTCTTCTCCAGCGCCTCGAGGCGCACCGCCTCGGCAATTCCGACACAGCGCTCGAATTCGTCCTTTTGAGCGATTTCGCGGATGCCGCGACCCCGACCCTGCCGACCGATCCCGAGATCGAACGGGCGCTGGTAGCAGGCATCGAAGAGCTCAACGCGCGCTATGCAAATGCGAAGGGGCATGGCCCATTTCACCTTCTTCACCGGCCGCGGACCTTCAATGAATCGCAGGGCTGCTGGATGGGCTGGGAGCGCAAGCGCGGGAAGCTGGAGCAGTTCAACGGCTTCATCCTGCGCGGAGACGCAACGCCGTTCAGCATCACAGCCGGAAAAACGGAACGACTGCGTCGCTGCCGCTTCGTGATGACCGCCGACGCCGATACGCGGCTGCCGTCCGGCGTCGTTCGGCGGTTGGTGGGCACGCTCGCCCATCCGCTTAACCGGGCCCATTTCGCTCCCGAAACCGGGGCTGTCGAACGCGGCTATACCGTTCTTCAGCCCCGCGTCGAACTCGCTCCTGAGGCTACCGGCCAATCGCTGTTCGCGCGATTCTACGGCGGCGATACGACGATCGACATCTATTCGCGCGCAGTTTCCGACGTGTACCAGGATCTTCTCGGCACCGGAGTGTTCGTCGGAAAGGGCCTGTACGAAGTCGCCGCCTTCGAGCGGAGTCTCGAAGGCCGCATCCCCGAAAATACCTTGCTCAGCCACGACTTGTTCGAGGGTCTGCACGGGCGGGCGGCGCTGGTGAGCGACGTCATCGTCTACGAAGGCTTCCCGACCGGCTATCTCGACTTCGCATCGCGGTGGCACCGCTGGGTGCGCGGCGACTGGCAGATTCTCGCCTGGCTGTTCCCGTTCGTCCCCGGCCGGGACGGACGATGGCTGCGCAACCGGCTCGGCTGGTTCGATCGCCTGAAGATCTTCGACAATCTGCGTCGCAGCCTGGTCCCGGCCAGCATCCTCGCCCTGCTGCTCGGTGGATGGTTCCTCCTCACCGGCCAGCCCTGGGTCTGGACTTTGCTCGCGGTCGTCGCCCCGGGCGCCTATCTGTTCACCGATCTCGTGACCGGATTTGCGCAGGGCCGGCGGCGCGGCGTGATGCAGCGCGTCTTGCGGCGCCTGACCGATCACCTGGGACGATGGCTCCTCGCGATCGCGTTTCTCGTGAGCGATGCCGTCCTCGCACTGCACGCGATCGCCGTCACGCTCTGGCGACTTCGATCGGGGCGGCACAGGCTCGAATGGACCTCCGCCGCCCATATGGCCACGCGCAACGCGGCGCGGCACCCACGTTTCGCGGCTTGGCGGGATATGGCGGCCTCACCCCTCCTCGCATTGCTCATTGCCGGCGGCCTGATTGCAGCATCCCCTGGTTCCATCCCCGTCGCGGCGCCTCTGCTGCTGCTCTGGTTCATCGCGCCGGAGATCGCAATTTGGATAAGCCGCCCCCTCCAACCATCTGAGGAAGAGATCAGCGAAGCGGACAGGAAATTCCTCAGGCTGGTCGCCCGGCGAACCTGGCTGTTTTTCGAGACGTTCGTGCGCCCGGAAGACAATTGGTTGCCGCCAGACAATTACCAGGAGCCGCCGGACGAGGACATCGCGCATCGCACGTCGCCCACCAACATCGGAATGATGATCGTCTCGGTGCTCACCGCCTGGCGGCTCGGGCACATTGGTCTCAACGAGGTCGCGACGCGGCTTCGCAACACGCTGGACGCCCTCGATCGTCTGGAGCGCTATCGCGGTCATATCCTGAACTGGTATGAGACGAGAACCCTGGCCGCGCTCGAACCCCGTTACGTTTCGACGGTCGACAGCGGCAATCTGGCCGTCAGCCTCATCACCGTCGCGCAAGCGCTGCGCGAAGCACGCAGCGCTCCGCCCGTCAGCGCCGATCTCTGGCGAGGCCTGGAGGACAATATCAACCTGCTCGCCGAGGCGATCGGGGCGATCGAGCTCGACGCGGCGTCGGCTGCGGGAACGATCCTCGAAACGATGCGCGAAACCGCCGAACGGGTCGCGGAAAACGAACCCGAATGGATATGGGGGATCGACGATCTCGTTTCGGGCGACCTTCCCCGACTGCGCGAGCAGGTCGCGCTGATGGCAAGCGATATCCTCGAAAAGGACATCGCCGCGCTGCGCGACATCCAGGCGTGGCTCGAACGCCTCGACCATCACCTCTCCAGTATGCGCCGGGATCTCCGGATATTCTCGCCGTGGTGGGAGATCATCGCAAATCACCCTGCGGATTGCGTGGAGATGGCAGGCAAGGTCGCCGATCTCATGATCGGCCCGGCTGCCACGCAAGCGATCAATGCCATCGATATCTTCAGGGAAAGGACGGCGCCGGGCCCAAGCCAGGAATGGGCGAACGAAGTCCGGGCGGCGATCGAGCAGGGCCAGGCAGCCGCGCGCGAGCTCCACGACCGCCTCGATGGCCTCAGCCGCCGCGCCGACGCCGACGCGCATGCTATGGATTTTTCCTTGCTGTTCGATACTGGGAGCCGGCTTTTCCATATCGGCTACAATGTCAGCGCCGATCGAATAGATCCGCATCACTACGATCTGCTTGCCAGCGAAGCGCGTCTCGCCAGTTACTTCGCGATCGCGAAGGGTGACATCGCGCCTTCGCACTGGTTCCATCTCGGCCGGCCCATCACCAAGCAGCATGCGGGCCTCGCGTTGGTGTCCTGGAACGGCTCGATGTTCGAATATCTCATGCCGAACATCTTCCTCCACAGCGATCCGGGAACCTTGCTTGGCATGAGCGACCGCACCGCGATCGCGATCCAGATCGCCTTCGGCCAGGCGCACGACATTCCCTGGGGCATTTCCGAATCGTCATTCGCTTCGATGGGACAGGACCGCGTCTATCGCTATCATGCATTCGGTGTCCCCGCCCTGGGGCTTCAACGCGGTCTGGGGCGCGACCTCGTGGTCAGTCCCTATGCAACCGCGCTCGCCCTGACGATCCGGCCAGCGGTGGCGACCCGCAACCTCAAAGCTCTGGCGGAACTCGGACTCGTCGGCCGATACGGCTTCTTCGAAGCGCTCGACTTCACGCCCGAGCGACTTCCCAGGAGCGAACGGTTCGCGCTCGTGCGCTCCTATATGGCCCATCATCACGGCATGAGCCTCGCCGCGCTGGGAAACGCCCTGTGTGACGACATGCTGGTGCGCTGGTTCCACGCCGATCCCTACATCCGCACGGTCGATCTCCTCCTCAACGAGCGCATCCCCTGGGAACTTCCGCCCGAGATCGCCCGGATCGAGGTTCGCGAACCGCCGTCCGAGCCCGAAGGCGCTATTCCCGGCCTCCACAGCTGGGTTCCAATCAGACGCCATGGAGAACATGCCTGGCAAATCCTCGGCAATGGCCGCCTATCGAGCCGCATCAGAAGCGACGGCGCGGGCGGTCTCGGCTGGAACCAACATGCGCTCACCCGCATGGACACCGGCGACGGAGACGCCGGCTTCCGGATCTATCTGCGCGATCTGGAGGGCGGCGATCTCTGGTCGCCGACCGGGGGGCCCCTGCCCCAATCCGATGAGCCTGCGGAGGTGGTCTTCCACGCCCATCAGGTCGAATTCCATCGACGCACGCAGGGCCTGTCGGCGACGACGATGATCAATGTCGCCAATGGCGACGATCTCGAGATACGCCGCCTTACTCTGGTCAACGAGGAGGACCGGCCTCGCACAATCGAGGTGACGGGCTACGCGGAGATTGTCCTGGCACCGGCCCAGGACGCCGCGCGCCATCCCGCATTCAGCAAGATGTTCGTCGGCGCGGAGGCCTTGCCCGGCAGCGACGGGCTGCTGTTCACACGCCGGCCGCGCAATCCCGCCGAGCGCCCGCCTGTCATGCTGAGCCGTGTCATCGGCGATGACGACGGACTCACGCTCCTTGGACTCGAAGGCGATCGAAGGGTCTTTCTGGGCCGACATGGCCAGGTCGCGCATCCCGCAGCCATGAACGAAGAGCGCCTCGCCGGCACGCTCGGTTGGACGCTCGACCCCGTTTGCGCCATCAGGGTGGCGGTAGAGTTGCCTCCCCTCGGCCGACGCGAGCTCGCCTTCCTCACCATTGCGGCCGGCTCACGGCAATCGGCGCTCGACATCGCCGATCGCTTTACCACCCTTCCCTCGCTCGATTGGGCCGTTAGCGACACGGCGACCGCCGCGGCGCGCGAGATGCACGGGATCGGCCTGCAACCCCATCTCGTACCGCAGGCACAAGCCCTGCTGTCCCACCTCCTCACTGCACGCAGTATCCCCGCCCCGGCCGATTCTCGGCCATTCCGGCGCGGTGACCTCTGGGCGCTGGGAATTTCCGGAGATCATCCCATCCTGTTACTGCGGGCCGGAACCGCAGAGCAAACCGGCATGATCCGCCTCATGCTCGCGGTCCACCGACTCCTGCGGCAACGCGGCATGCCGATCGACCTCGTTATCGCGCACGAGGGAACGTCCGGCTACATCGAGCCCGTTCGTGAACGCCTCCTCGAGGTGCTGAGGGAGACGGGCGTGCAGGATCGCCTCGGCACTCACGGCGGCATCCACCTTGTCGGTATCGGACCATCCGACGCCGATCGGGCGGCTCTTCTTGAGAGGGTGGCCCGGCTGATCCTCGAGGAGGAAGGCGGCACGCTTGCCGAGCAATTGGCGCGGCGTGACCTGCCGCCCCATCCCGGCCCACCATTCACGCCGGTCGGCGCGTACACGCCCCCTTCCCCGACCGCCGCTCTCGCCCGGCCCGCCGATCTGCAATTCGACAACGGTTGGGGCGGCTTTGCGCCCGATAGCGGCGACTACGTGATCCATCTGGAGCCTGGCGCGCCCACGCCGGCACCGTGGTCCAACGTCCTGGCCAATGACGCTGCCGGCACGATCGTGACGGAAGGCGGCCTCGGCTTCACCTGGGCGGTCAACAGCGGCGAAAACCGGCTCACGCCCTGGTTCAACGATCCCGTCGAGGATCCGCAAGGCGAGCGCCTCTATCTCCGCGACGAGGAAAACGCGCGGCTCTGGACGCCAACGCCGCTGCCCGCGGGGCAAGACTCCGCATGCCGAATCCACCACAGCCCCGACCGAACAACCTGGCATCGTCACAGCGAGGGTCTGGAACAGGAGCTGTCGGTATTCGTGCCGTTGGCCGATCCCGTTAAGCTCATTCGCTTACGCCTGCGCAACCAGACGGCGCACGCTCGTCGGATCACCGCCACCTACTACGCAGAATGGCTGCTTGGCGCCGTGCAGGGCGAGCAGGCTCCCTTGCGGACCTCGCGCTACGACCCGGGCAGCCACGCAATTCTGGGCCAGAACCCCTGGACGGACGAATTTTGCGATCGCGTCGCCTTTCTGACGACGACGCTACCCGTCCACAGCCTCACGACATCGCGCCGCGACTTCCATGGAGCACGACCGGACGCGGCGCGGCCTGCGGGATTGCTCAATTGGGATCTGGGAAACAGGCAGGAGGCCGCCGGCGACGATTGCTGCGCGGCGCTTCAGGTTCATCTCGACATCCCTCCCGAAGGCGAAGCGGAGGTCTGCTTCCTGCTCGGCCAGGGAGACGATCTGGACCACGCCCGCGCCCTCGTGCGGCATTGGCAGGAGCCGTCCGTCATAGAAGCCGCGGCACGGGACTGCGCGGCGGCCTGGACGGCCAGGCTGAGCGCGGTCCAGGTCAAAACTCCCGATCCCGCCTTCGACTTGATGGTGAACCGGTGGCTGCCGCACCAATCGGTGAGCTCCCGCGTGCGGGCGCGCGCCGGCTTCTATCAGGCCAGCGGCGCCTTCGGATTCCGCGACCAGCTCCAGGATGTCCTTGCGCAGATCCAAGTCGATCCGACCGCAACCCGCAAGCATATCCTCGCTGCCGCGGCGCATCAGTTCGAAGAAGGCGATGTCCTCCATTGGTGGCACCCACCCTCGGATCGCGGCGTGCGAACCCGTTGTTCGGACGACCTCGTCTGGCTCCCCTACGCGGTTGCCCACTATGTCGAGGCGACCGGGGACAAGACCATCCTCGCCGAGGAGATTCCCTTCCTGCGAGCGCCGCCGCTCGCAGCCGACGAAACCGATCGCTATGCAAGGTTCGAGGTGAGCGACTACACGCAGCCCTTGTTCGTCCACTGCGACCGCGCGCTCTCGCATGCCTATCGTTTCGGCCCCCACGGACTCCCCTTGATCGGCACCGGCGACTGGAACGACGGCATGGATCGCGTCGGCAACCGCGGACACGGCGAGAGCGTGTGGCTCGCATGGTTCATCATCGCGACCATCCGGAATTTCACGCGCCACTGCGTCGATGAGGATCAGATCGAGTTTCGCGACCGGTGGAACGGCCGCGCTGACTCCCTCGCGGCCGCAGTTGAGCGGTCCGGCTGGGACGGCGAATGGTATCTGCGCGCATTCGATGACGACGGCAGACCCTGGGGTACAGCCGAGGAACAGGAATGCCGCATCGACTCCATCGCGCAGTCATGGTCCGTGCTCTCGGGCACCGGAGATGCCGCGCGCGCGCGGACGGCGCTCGCGTCCGCCAGGCGATTTCTGGTCCGCGAGGACGATAACCTCGTTCGCCTGCTGGACCCACCATTCGACCGCACGCCGCGCGAACCTGGCTACATCAAGGCTTATCCGCCGGGCATCCGTGAGAACGGCGGGCAATATACACATGCGGCGACCTGGCTTGCGATCGCATTCGCCCGGATGGGCAATGGCGACGGGGCGAAATCGCTGTTCGACCGCATCAACCCTATCCTGCATGCACCGAACCGCCAGAGCGCGGAACATTACCGGAGCGAGCCCTATGTCGTGGCGGCCGACATCGCCGGTGTCGCACCCCACCTCGGTCGCGGCGGCTGGACCTGGTACACGGGCGCCGCCGCCTGGGCCTGGCGATTGGCCGTCGAGGAAATCCTGGGTGTCCGTCTGGTGGGCGGCCAGCTTCAGGTTCGCCCCGCTTTGCCGAAAGACTGGCCCAGGGCCGATCTGACGCTCCAACAACCGCGTGGCGCAATACATGTGACGATCGAGACCGATCCCTCGCTCGGTGCCGAGGATCTACAGATCTCTGTCGATGGTATCATCTGGTCAGGGGCGGGAATTCCATTCCCCGACGATCGGTCGACACGGGCGGTCATAGTACGAGTCCCGCCGCGGACCTGACAGCAAAAGACCAATCCGGCATTTTACGGATTTGCCATGTTTGCCCGACATGCTTGGTACTTCTGAAACCACCGGCCTTTGCGGGCAGCAGAACGAGAAAACAGGAGAACGGGTCATGAAGAAGCCGACGCCATCGACCAGATCGGGCGCCAGGTGGTTCTGGATTCTCACGCTCCTCGGTCTCTTCATCCTCGCAATCGTCTGGTTCTCGAACCCGCTTGGGAAGGTCGAGGACGCACCGACACCAAAAACGGCCGCTCAGTCGACCGAGTGGGCACCAGCTCCTGAAGGACCAGCCGTCGACGTGAAGCTGCCGGAAACGCCCATGCAGAACCCGGTTGCCCAGCCGACCAAACCCGGCGGCGACTGAGACACCGCCGGAGATCGACGCTCGGGGCCGTAGACGCAACCGACGGCAGCGCCATCAACGAGACGACGCGAATGCGAATGAATTTTGATCCGATCGCCTCCCGGGCGGGCCTCACGCGCCGTGCGCTGCTCGGCATGTCGGCCATCGCCGTCGCATTTGTCGCGGGCCATCCCCTGCTCGCGCAAGTCGCACTCAATGAAGGATCAGTCGCGGCGAAAGTCGAAGACATGCGGCCGGGAGACTATCTTTGGGCTCCCGAAGCCGCTCCCGAGGGGCCGGTGATTGTCGTCATCAGCCTCGCCAAACAGCGAGCCTACGTTTACCGCAATGGGGTGCTGATCGGCATCTCGACCGCGTCGACCGGCACGGCCGGGCACGAGACGCCGACCGGGGTATTCACGATCCTGCAGAAGAAGGTCGATCATAAGTCGAACCTCTACAACGATGCCCCGATGCCCTTCATGCAGCGCCTCACCTGGACCGGCATCGCCATGCACGCGGGCAACCTTCCAGGCTATCCCGCGTCTCACGGGTGCATCCGGCTCCCGCTGGCTTTCGCGAAACGCCTCTATGCTGTCACGCAGATCGGCCTGACAGTCATCATCACCGAGTCCCCCAACGTTCCCCGGTTCGCCCCGGCACCGCAAATCCTGCAAGAGCGATCCCGCAGCTCCTTCGATGCTGCCTTCGTCCCAACCTGGCAACCGGATAAGGCGCCCACCGGTCCCGTCTCCATCATCGTCAGCGCGTCCGATCAGCGGGCAGTCGTACTTCGCAACGGCATCGAGATCGGCACCGCGCCCGTTTCCATCCGCGGCACAGTCGCTGGGCTCCAGGCCTTCACTCTGGCCTCGATCGATCAACGCGGAACCCATTGGATGTTCCTGCCGATGCTCGGCAACACCAGAACCGGCGAAGTCTCGAGGGAAGACCGTGATCGCTTGGACTTGCCGGAGGACTTCAGGCGCAAGCTGCTGACCGTGCTCAAGCCTGGAAGCACACTGATTGTCACGCCCGACACCTTACAAAGCGGAAGCACTGGCGCGCCGCTTACGGTGCTCACCAGCGAAGATTCCGACTAGAGCGGGATTGAGTGCGGCGTCCGAAATCGGATGCCGGTCGTTCGTTATCGGCATGCTTCCGCAGACCAAAAATGTCTCATTCCAGGATCAAATACTACGAGCAGCGCGTTGATCACGCGTCAAGAAATGACCTCAATCCATTGCGAAACAAGCTCGAACCGGCTATCCTTATACCTGTAGGAGTTCGCAATGCGGATCGTTAAGTTCGACCTCAATACCTACAATCTCACCAAGGATCTTCCTGGCGGTGCGACCTACGGCGTCGTCGAGGAGGAAGTCCCTGAAATCGAGATGATCACCGATGAAAACGGCAACCCGACGCGCGGCGGTCTCATCGGCTATGCCCTTGCCTATGCTTTGTTGGCAGGCTTCGTCGGAGCAATGTTCTACTTCCTCTGATCCTATTCCCGAAGCTTGGGATCCTGGAAGAAGCCGCGGCCATGATCGCGGTTCACTTCCTGCTCAAGATCGGCGGCCCCCTGAACCCGCTGACCCCGCATTGTCTGCGCCGCCGCACGATCCCCTCCCATTTCGGCTTTGCCGGCCTCGATGATAGCGGCAGCGCCCACATCCTCGCGACGACCAGGTCCGGCGGGCAAACGTCCGGGTCCATGTGGCCGGTAGGATGCCCTCACATCCGCCACATTCGAGACACCCGGTCGGCTCACATCGACAAGATCTGGGTCGTGCAGCCGACCGGCGATCTCCGCCCGGATGCCATCCTGCTTATCGTGTACCCAGCGCGTGATCATTTCCTGCCGGACAATCCGCTGCTGGTCGGTGAGGTCAGTCGCCCAAAGCTCGGGTGCATCGAGGCCGGGATTCTCGACCTGCTGGCGGCGATACCATTGGGCGAGGTCCTGGCTCAGATTCTCGCTGAGCTGCATGCCATGCGTCTCTGCATAGCTGGCATCGCGAGATAGCTGCTGGGAGAGCTCCTCGAGGCGACGGGCGGTTTCCGAATAGGACTTCGCCAGCGCCAGCGAGTCTTCCGTGCTCGACGACGCGGAGGACGTGGCAGACGCCCGGCTGAAACTTCCGCTGCGCGAATAGGTCCCGTCGGACATCGACGCACCCGTGCCGCTGGCGTGCTCATCCCGCACACCGCTCGACGACGTGTTGGCGCTGTCGCTTCCTCGAGTTTCGTCCGTCCCATGGCGAAGCGAGTCGATCTGACTGCCGGTCTTCGAGACGCTGCCGCCGATGGTCGGGAGCCGACCCAAAGGTCCGCTGCGACCACCCGTCCGAGCTGCACCCTGACGTCCACCCGTGCCTGCCGTGACAGATCCGGAAATCTGATCGTTGGTCTGCGCCTGACGGTCGTGACCCTGAGATATGCGCTGCCCTTGTGAAACCGTGTTTCGCTCTTCCAATCCCTGCGAGCTGCTCCCGGTCCGTCTGTCAAACTGCTCGACGGATGTGTTGGCCTGACTGCCACTGCTCGAATCCCAGCCCGACGACCGCTCGGTCGAAGTGCCGAAAGCGCTTCGGTTTGCGTGCGTCGCGGTCAGGATTTCATTGGCGGCATTCTCATAGGCCTGCGACTGCCGGTGCGCCTCACTCGCCATCTCGCGCCATTCCGCGACGGAGCCCGTCGTCATCGTCGGCGTGAATCCGAGCCGCGAAATCGCAGCCGATGTGTCAAAAACCTCCTGTCCGTTGCCGAAACCCGTCACCATCGCGCCGTTATCCTGGCGCCAGCCAAAGCTCGCCCCGCCGCCCATATAGGTCGGCGCCGTGGACCATTGGTCCGCCTGCCGCATGTTGCCGGTCGAATTCGCCCAGCTCACATTGCCGTAGGAATAGTTGCCCGTTGTCTGTTCCAGCGCGGCGGCTTCGGCGGCGTTCTGTGCCGGCGCCAACATCGACATGGAATGCCCTGCGATCGACATCGCGCCGCGCGCGAGGCCGGCAGCGAGAAACGGCACGCTCATCAGCATGAAGCCTGCGATCGTCGCGGTCTCCCCGTTGACGGCGCCGATCCCCGCATAGCTTGCGAGCGTAACACCACCACCGGCGACCCCAGTCGCCGCCGAGGTCGCGCGCGTCATGCAGATCATGTGGAGGATGACGTAGAGCGGACCCCATGCGGCAAGATAGAAGAACCCCATCGTATAGCCCTTGAGCGAGCTCAAACCCGTCTGCGGCATAAGGAAGAGCGGGAAGATGACCGGGAACATCGCGAAGAAGACCACGGTCAGGACGATGTTGAGGATCGGCACCCAGGCCATCGCCTGCTGCGCGATCGAATTGTAGGTGTTGCGCGCCTGCATGTCCGCGCGGGTCTGCGCGAAGGTATCGATCGCGGCCGCGCCGGTGCCGCCCGCCATGCTGTTCCTCGCCTGCATGAAAGCGTTGATCGCAGTATTCTGTCGCATCACTTCCGCATAGCTGCTGCTCGCACCCGTGAACGCCGCACTGATGATCGGCACGTCGTGCTTGAGCTTGTCGCCTGCGAGTGCGTTGCTCAGCTTGGGATAGGCCTCCTTCCCCCAGAGCGGCGTGCTGGCCTCGATCATCGGTCCCCATTGCGCATCAAGCGCCTGATAGGCCTGGCGGCAGGTAATGATGTAGCTGTTGACCGTCCCGTCGCCCTGGCGCTCGAGCCACTCCTGCGATCGAGCCTCCGCGCCCGGCCCGATCGCTGCCCACAGATCGGTCGCCTTGGCGAGGTTGGTGAGCGACTTTTGATAAAGCATGACGTCGCCGAACAGGCAGTTCTTGAAATGGTTTTCCAGGTTCGTCGAGAACTCGGCGTCACGAATGATGAAATTGCGTGTGGCATCGAACAGGCGCGCGCCATAAACCATGCCGTTGGTCGAATAGTTGAGTTCGCTCGGCATGACGAAAACGGTCTCGGCGGTCCGCGTCAGCCAGTCGCCGACCTGTGTCGTGAAGCTCGCGAGAATGCCGAGGCCCATCGGCACATTGTCAACCGTCGCGGGCGCGAGGTTCGGATTCAGCCGATCGGTGACCTTGATGTCGACCGTAGGTACCATCAGGCAAAGGTAGATCGCAGTCGCCTGCAGGAACCAGTTCATCCACGCCTTGTAGTTGAGCGTGAAGGCCACCACGAGCAGCGAGTAGATGAGGCCCATCACCATGACGACGCGGATGAGCGAACGATAGCCTCCGCCGCCGGACCAGGCCGCCACCGCGTTGAAGATGTTTACGAGATACTCGCCGCCGCCAACCGTAAAGACCTCAAGCATCGGTCTGCCCCCGTGCCTAGTTCAGCCCCTGAGCGTTGAGACCGCGCGAGAAATTAAGCGCGGCGGCCATGCCCGGCGTCATCGAGTTCTGCAGCGTCGATTCCAGCATCATGCTGCGATTGATGACCTGCATGATCGTCTGCAGCTTGTTCTTCAGCTGCACGTCGCGCTGGCCGAATTTCGCGCGGGTCGCGGTAATCTGCTGCCGCCACTGCGTCGCCGTTTCCTGGTCGAAGGTCTGGTAGTGGACCTTTGCCTGCTCGACCCGGTCCAGCATGTTCTCGATCATGGCAGCCAGCAGATCGACGGCGACGATCTCGGCCAGCGATTGGATTTCGCCCTGCGTCAGAGAATAGTGGGCAAAGGCATGGACGGCGAGGATCTTGTAGATCGGCACTGTCGCCAGATTGAGCAGTTGCTTCTCGGCCGCATTGAGCGGCGTATCCGAGCGGATCTTGTCGCTCATCGACTGAATCATAGTCTCGATCCGCGGCCGCAGCGCCGCCGAGGCCGGCACCGAGAGCGTCTGCTCGCCGATGTCGTAGCAGTTCTCGTCGTTGCAGCGCAGGATCCTCACTGGCGGCGCATCGGCCGTGCCGTCGAGCAGCGCGGTGACCACCGCATCCTCGGCCGGTCCGTACATGACGACCTTGCCGCCGACGGTGGGATCGGTCGAGGGCGTCGTCACGACGGTCCCTACGAGCGTCATGATATATTCCGAGAAGTTCTGGTCGAACGCGCCGAATTTCGCCGACTTCCTGAGCGCTTCCCAGGTGTAGTTGTGGGGCTCTCCGACGAGCTGGTCCTTCATCGACGCATCAGTATTCCCCGCGATCGTCGAATCCCGGCGGTTGCCGTTGTTGCAGCCCTGCCGCGCCGCCGCCCAATCCGAGAAGACGCCCTGGCTGTTGCCGACCGCTTCGCAGATGGTCGCACGCGTCGTTTCCATCTGCGGCCAGATTCCGCCGACGAGCGCCTGGGCGGTCTCACAGCTAGAGATGTTCATCTGGTTGAGCAACTGCGCCTTCTGGCTGAACTCGTCCATGACCTTGCCGATCTCCGGCGAGACGGAATCGATCGCGAGCTTGAACGCGAAGCCCAAGGCATTGTTGGCCGTCGCCTTCAGCATCGCGATGATCTCGGAGGCGTTGATGAACGAGAAGCTGCCGCTGAACAGATCGATGCCGCCACAACCGGCACGCGCGCTCGGTAGCTGAAGGTTGAACGGCTGCACGCTCTTCTGCGGAAAGCGCGTCCAGATATTGCCGAGCGAGTAGTAGCCCGCAGACTGACCCTGGAAGGCCGATGGACCCGTCACGTTGGCCGCGCCGCCGGCGTCCGAAAAGAAATTGTTCATCTCGGAGGCGACGTCGGCGTTCGCCGTGCTGGTGACGGCGAGGTTGGCGACGGCGAGCATAGCGACCCACCCTGCCGTGCCGCGGAGGAGCCGGCGCCATGCGCCCGTTCGACGAAGCTGTCCCATCAGTAGTCGCTCCCCACCTTGGTGTTGGTGAGCGCGAAGATCCGATCCATGATCTCATCCGCGCTCAGAATGCCGTAGCCGACCGGAATCGTGCGCTTCGTCGCGGTATCGAACAGCACGAGCGCCGGCGTCTCGTTGCCGGGAATTCCCATGCGCGCGCGCTGTCCCGCGTCGACCATATAGTTCGGGAAGTCACGGCTCGGTCCGCCATCCATCGACACGGCCATCACCGCCATGCGGTGGCTGTCCGCAACGGACCGCAGGATCGGCGAAAACAGCTCGCAGGCGCCGCAGCTCTGGGCGAAGAAGTAGAACAGGCCGTAGCGCTGGCCTAGATTGGTCAGGACCGCATCGCGGTCCGCTTTGCGGTTGTCGAGCCAGGCGCGCTTGCCAACCGTGGAGACCGGTCGCTGCAGCGTGTAATCGAGATCCGGGTTCTGCCACAAAGCCCGCTGCCATGTATCCGAGAAGGTCGAAGCGCGGTCGAGCTGTTCGCGCTGGAAGCGGACATAGGCGATCACGTTCTCTTCGCTCGGATCGAGGATCGCACGCGCCTTCAGCTCATCGAGCTGCCGGGTGATCACGCTCATGCGCTCGACGGCCGATTTCTGAGGCGGTGCTGGCTGCGCTCCGCTCTCCTTTGGTCTGGGCTTCGCGCAATAGAACCACTGCCCGAGCTTGCGTTCCCCGCAGTAGAAATCGTCGGTGCCGCCGGACCGTTCGACCCCATCATCAGCGGGGCCGACCGACTGCGCAGCGACGGGTGTTCCAACTCCAGCCAGGGTCAGGATCGCAGCGAACAGCAATGCAAAGCGAGCCATGATAGAACCACCTTTCCGCAGGTCTTTCCGCGGCTCGGAGGAGAAGCGCGGAAGGGAATGGGAGGGATGAGGCGGCGCGCTCGAGGCTGCGCCGAGCGTGCTGGGAAGGCCGCGAGGATTGACCGGCGAATTGTCGCTCTGGCGCCAGCTCGCGCGAGGATCATTTGCCGTGAAGGTCATAGTAGTCCTGAATCTTCTGTTGGATCTGGGCGATCGTTTCGACCTCGTCGGGCAGGCGCGCGGCGTCCACGAACTCCGCGTAGACCTCGGTGAAATCCATGAGCGACAGGTCGAGCCGGGCGAACTCGTCTATGGTGAAGCCTTGGCACTGCTCGCGCTTGGGCGCTCCCCAGGGCTTGCCGAGCTGGATGCGGCCCTGTTCCTGAAGGATGCGGCTGAGCTTACTCTCGAAGCAGCAATAGGCCGTGCGCTTGGTCTTGCAGATGCCGAGGAAGCTCGACGAGCAATAGGTCCCGACCTTGTGGCAGAATCCCATGCGGTCCCGGATGTCGAGCTTCATCTCGTTCTGCGAGCAGGCGAAGAGCGCGAGGAACGGCGTTGCGAGCGCCGCGATCGCGGCGGGACCACCCGCCAGGGCTGCCGCGCCGGCACCGACTGTCAGAACCCCCGAAACCTTGCCCGCGCAGCAGTTGATGAGGCCGAAGACGGGCTTGTGGCACGTCTCCCTGTCCCCGCTGAACACGGTGAAATTGGACTCGTCGAACTCCTTGCCCGCCTGGTCGATCGAATGGAGCGCGACGAGTGCATCCTTGAACTCGGTCGACGCCTCACGGACGATCGGCTCGCAGTCACCGTTGATACAGTAGACATCGTTGCCGCAGATATATTGAGAGGCTTCGGCCACCGTTCCGCCTGGCGTCCGGCAGCGATAGATGCGCTCTTCGACCAGGCAGGAACCACCGGGATCGTCGTCGAGGCATTCGGTCCGCGTGTAGGTGCAGCTGCCGTTGGCCTCGAGGGTCCCGCAGTCGTTGTGGCCGGTCGAGATCCGGTTGCACTCGTAGCTGCGCTCCCACGCCCAGCATGGCTGGGTGACGGGCACGCCGTCGACGATCCGCGTCACGGGATCGCTCGACGTGCAGACCTCACTCGTGAGCGTGCACATCGAATCCCCGGCGAGCGGCGCGCAAAGCCCTTCGTTGCGCGAAACGGTGGTGACCGTGGGCTCGTCGACCCGAGACAGCCAATATTGCCCGGTCGCGAGCACATAGCCCGGATGATAAGCGCCCGGCGTAATCCCCAGGGCTTCGGCCGTACATTTGACCTCGACGGCGGTGTGACCAAGGCTCTTGCAAGTATCCGCCGCCGTGTAGCCGTAGGCGCTCATGTTGTCGCAATAGTCGATCGGGCGGCTTTCCCAGCAAACGCCGGACGCGATCTCGTCGTCAAAAGCAGCACGGGCGGGATAAGGGCCGCCATCCTCCGGCATGATGCTGAGCCGGCCAGCGTAATAGGTGTAGATCGTTCGCGTCTCGGCACGCACATCGAGACTGACAGAACAGGTGCGGTTCTCGGTCGTGACCTTGCTACCGGTGTTGCAGCTGGTCTCGTAGTAGCCGTCGCTGCCGGCCGGCGGGGGCAACGGCGTACAGGTGCCGGACGTGCCGCTCATCTCCTCCCCCGCGAGGAAGGTCGATGGATCGTTCTCGACCGACGTCGCGCGCGATGTCGTTGCGAGGATCTCGGCGTTGCTGAAGGTCGGCCGGCTCCCGTCGGCGTCGGTGGTGATCCGATACTGCTCGTTCGCCGATTTGGCAGCCTGCCCGGCAGCCTCGAGCCGTTCCGGATCGCCAAAATAGGCGCCCTCGGGAAGCGAGGTTCCCGCATATCCGGGAACGGCTTCAGCGCGGGCATTGTCGGTGGGCACCAGGGTACTATCCTGCCGCTTTTCGTTGCCCATTGCCCTTCCCGCCTCGCGCGCTTCTTCGACGGTCATCTGAGCCGCCGCCGGCGCGGCCAGCGCGAACAGCGCAAGAACCGCAGCAAGGGCAGCCAGCAGCTTCACCGCGCTGGCTTCCGGAGATTGGCAAGACCGACGGCCGCGACCCGCGCGCCCGGCCCATTACCATCCGCGAAAGAGCTGAGCGCATATTCGACGGTGACGTTGCCGATCATTCGATCATGCGGCGGAACCTTGGTGCGGCACGAAAAGCCCGCGCACAGGTCGAAATCCGAGGAGACGGCAACGTAGGTGGGGACCACCTGGACGTCGAACGCGCGAAAAAGGCGCGGGTCGATACCGATGTTGGCGAAGTCGTCCTGGCGTTCGACGATCTTGCCCAGAGCTTGCGAAAACTCCTTCATCGAATTGTTCGGGAAGCCGCGAAAGACCACCACACCGCCCGCGCGTGCCGTATCCTGGATGAGCTGCCGCAGCGCCTTGGGTGGCATGGACAGGCTGGCGAAAGCGATGAGTTGTGGCGCCTCCCCGCCACCGGCGGTCGCGTTGGACGCAGCGCCCTGCACGATCTCATCGAAATCGATCGGGCCCGCCGGACCCTTGGGAAGGTCCGTGGTCGCGACCCGCTGCATGTTCTCCATGCCATGCTCGCGAACGGTGCTCGCATCTTCGCGCAAGGCGTCGCCGCGATCCTTCACCTGGTCGACAAATGCTTGGGCTTCCGCCTGCAGATCGGCGGAGCGCTGCTTGATCGCCTGCACATCCAGTCCGTCGATCGTCTGGGCGAGGAGAACCGATACGCTGGCGAGGGCGATGATGCCGGCCGAGCTCCAGGCGAGAAGTCGCATCCCAGCTCTCCTAAAGCACGCAGCAGTTGCGCTTGCGCCAGACGAGGTAGCCCATATCCTCGCCGCCGGCGGGATAGGCGCGGCCCGCGTCGGGCGGCATGGTCGAGGCCCCGATCGCCGAGCAGGCAAAGCGCCCGTTCACCGTCGGGATCGGGTTGGTCATCTGAAACCGATATTGCTGCTTGCGCATGATCGGCATCAGGTACTTCTTGCACAGACCGGCCGAGCCCATCGTGCCCCAGGCAAGCGCCTGGCGATGCATCTTGTAGGCGAAGCGCGACAGCGCGAGCCGCGAGGACTGGACATGCCCGATCGAGGACGGGATGTTGCCGTTAAGCGGATACATGCTGCCCTGGCAGCCCGCGCACCAGAACAGCGGATCGAGGGGAAGGTGGACCGTGCCGGCGATGCAGTCGCCGGCGCAGGCGACCTGCGCGATCGGATTGGCGAAGACGATCGCCTCGGGGTTGATCAGCGCCGCGAGGGAATCGTCCTGCCACAGCGGGTCGACCTCGGTCATATAGGCGATGTCGAACGAGGCCTGCTCGAAGCAGACGAAATCGGTGAGGATCTCCATCCAGTACAGGAGCGGATAAACGTACCAGTGCACGTGCCATTTCGCGGTGCTCTGGGACCGACCGCCCACCATCGATGGGCCTGCGAGGTAGCCCTGGCCGATGTCGAAGCCGGGAGCGATGCGCATGCCGCCGAGGTTAGGGAAACACCACGGCTTCATCGTCACGTCGGCCAGACGTGCGGGTTCCCAGAAACCGACCGAGATGCCGATGCGCGGCAGGGGATCCGCGCACGCACAGATCGGAGATGCCGGGTTATTGGTGTCGGGGCGCCCGCTCGGCCAGATCTTGAGGCCCCCCACCGATAGCGGGAAGAGACAAGACCAGCAGACGTCCGTGATCGGATTGACGAACTTGCCGTTGCAGGTCGGGCCTGCCGCCTGGGCGGCCTGCGGCACAACGAGAGTGCCGAGAGCCAGCAGCAAGGCAGCCACGATCGAGCGGAATAGAGGCATCACCGACCCTCCCCCAATGTCGCCAGATAGACCGTATCGGCATGGTGCTTTCGCCGAAGGTAGATGAGCGTCGCGAGCAGGGTCGTGACGAGCAGGATCGCAATGATGCAGGGCGCCGCGCGGCCGAGGATCACGCGCAAGGGGCCAAGGCCGGCAATGCTCGCCGCAAGCGTGAGACAGAGACCCTGCCAGATGAAGCGCAGGCGCCTCAGGCCTACGGTCTCCGGCGCCGCCATTGGTGTGCGCAGCATGTCGAGCCAGAGCGGCATCATCCCGGACTCCCCGGCTTGATCACCATCTCTGAGACCCGCATCACCTTGCCGGCCTGGCTGACGACAGCGGGCGTGTGCTCGATGCCGAAGGTCCCGGTAAGCTTGCCTTCCTGGTCGAAGTAGAAGCGGCGCTTCTTCGCGGTCATCTGCTCGATCGGCGATCCATTGACGAAGATGATCTTGGCCTTGAGATCGGTGTAGCGGGCGGTGGCCCAGGCGAGCTGCGCCGCGTTGTCGCCGTCGATGAAGACGAGGTCCTGCCTCACCGCCACGAAATCGAGCGGATTGATCTTCTGACCCGCCGCCGCGATCAGATTGCCCTTCTGGTCGCGGATATCGCGTTCGATCGCGACCGTCGGGTCGTAATCCCAACTCCTGGCCGTCCGTGCCGGCGTGATGCCTTCGACGGGCTGGGGCCGGCGTACCTTCGCCTCGACCCGCTTGGCGAACACGTCGTTCATGCGCGCGAGCTCACCGCTCGCCTCCGCACGGCGCAGGCGGGCCTCGATGGTCGAGAGAAGGTCGGGCTCGATGATCGGAAACGTTTGGCCTGACTGGCCGTAGTCCTTCGCCTCGCTGCGCATGGGGCCGACCAGCAGCACGGCCGCGGCGACCCCCAGGAGGGCGATGCCTCCGCCCAGGACGGCCCTCACAGCACCGGCTCCCCGGTGCCGACGATCTGCCGGGCGCAGACGAAGCCGATCTCGGCATAGCGGCTGTCGAAGCCATCCTTGTGCGGCGTGCCCGCGAAGAAGCAGCCCGGCGGTACCCGCCCCGTCGCGCCGGGCGTCAGGGGCTCGCCCGCCCTCGTGGAGGACTTCATTCGCGCCACCCGCGCGCCGTTGATCGTGACGTCCGGCCCCGAGTGACCGACGACGTCTCCGGGCAGGCCATAGACGATCTTGCCGAACATCTTCGGCTGCTCGCCGAAATGGCGGCGCAGCAGCGCGCTGGGCGGAGGGTCGAAGAAGACATAATCGCCCTTCGCCGGCATCTGACCACGGCGAATGAGGAACGCCCAGTTCGGAAGCGAGTCGGAGGTGTTGATCAGGAAGAGATGATCATTCCGCCAATCGCTGATCGCTCCCAGCGTCACGCAGCCCGCGACGAACGCGCCGAACAAAAGCCAGAGCCGTCCGTTGGGTCGCCACCCGCGCGCCAACGCGTCATTGACCGCCGCTGCCATCGCCGCCTCCGAATGTTGAGACCGACGCGGCCGGCGGAGCATATTGCGGGGCGGCGGCAGGTCCCATGGCGGGCTCCATCGGACCCGCCGCCATCGGATCGGCATAACCCATCGGAGCCGCGGGCTGTGCCGGCGGAGCGACTTGCGGCTGCGCCGCCATCATCGCCTGCTGTTCGAGTTGCTGCAGCTGGACGGCGGACGCCTGTTTGGGATGCGCCACGCCCGATGCGTAGACCGCTTGCCTGAGCTTGTCGGTGATGTCGGGCACGTTCTTCGTCAGCACAGCTTCGCCGACGAGGACGATCTGTCCACTGGCGCTGCGGCGCTGCAGCTCGGTGTCGAGCGACGCCATGAACCTGCGCATCTCGGCCTCGACTTGCGCCGGCGGGGACGCGGAGCGGGCCTGAGCTTGCACATATTCGCCGACGATCGACGAAAGGCGCGCCGAGACGATGCGATCCTGCCTGGGCGCAACGAGTGCCTTGGTCACCCACATGCCCCAGATGAGCGCGGCGAGCACGAGCATCCCGATGAGGATCTGCGGCCGCGTGAAGCCGGCGAAGATTGCGCGCCGTCGCCGGGGCGTCGGGGGCACGGCAGGCGCCGGCAGATCGAGTTCGGGCTGTTCAGCCATGGTCTTCACTCCTCCTCGAAAGTGCCGAAGGCACGATCCTGTGGCGGCGAAGGACGATCAGGCCCGCGACCAGGATGAGATGCGCGGCGACGAAGATGCGCTTGAACGAGGCGACCCGCTCGGGGCTCGCGGCGATATACCTGCTGGTTAGATTGCCCAGCTGGTGCATGAGCCCGTCGAACGAGAAACCACCGAGGGCCAGGAAGAAGAGCGCGAAAAGACCCCATGCCAGCAGTAGCGTCGTCGCGGTGAAGCCGGCGAGGTGCAGGTAGAAATGGAGGATCGCGCGCGCCTGCGGCAGCGGCGGGCGGGTGCTAGGCGGCCTATCGATCGATGAAGGGATGCTCACCATGGCTCACTCCGCCGCTTCGGCGAGGTCGGCATCGGGATGCGCCGTCCATTTTTCGGGATTGTCGGGAAAGGCGATCCGCTCGATCGCCTCGTCCATGCTGAGGCCCTGCGCCACCAGGCCTTCGATAGCGGCGTAGACCGCCGGGCTCGACGAATAGACCGCGGCGGAGAAGGGATCGAGCACGAGGCGGCCGACCGCCAGCGTTTCCGGACCCTTGATGAGAATGTCCGAATATTCCCGGCCGTTGATCTTCAGCGAGCGAAGCAAGGCGTCGGTGTGATCGTCCATCTCGAAGCGATCGTGCTTCTTGAAATCCGCGATGGTCTCGGGCTTCTGCTGGAGGATGACGAACCAGTCGGAGTTCTCGAGCGCGGCGATCGAGCCGGCCGACTTGTAATAGTCGTTGAGCGACTGGGTCGCGGTCACCAGCGAGGCGCCATATTTGCGGCAGGTCCGCGCATAGGTCTCGATGAAATCGGCCATCGCGCCGCCGCGCAGCATTTGCCAGGCTTCGTCCAGAAGCAGCGCCTTGGGGATCGCGCGGTCGACCTTGCGCATCATCTGTTGCGACATGAACATGATCGCGGTGAGGACGACGCTTCTGAGTTCCTCGCGCGATGACAGATCCGAAAGCTCGAACACGGTGAGCTGGGCCGAGAGCTCGAAAGACACTTCGCCCTGGAAGAAGCGGCCGTAGGTGCCGCCGGCCGAGAAGGGCCGCATGGCGATCCCGAGATCCATAGCCAGGTTGTTGCCCGTCGCGTCGAGCGCCGCGATCACGTCATCGATCGAGCCATGGCGGCCCTTTTCCGCCCAGACACTGTTGACCGCACCGTCGATGAGACCGCGCTCGGTGTCGTTGAGCCGGTCGATGTGGCGCGACATCTGGTTCACGATGGCCTTGAGCATCGCCATGCAGTCGAGCAGGTAATCCTCGTCCGTGGCCGCAAGCTCTTCGTCGATCATGCTGAACGGGTTCAGACAGAAGCCGGAAGACATCGTGAACTCGACGAACGCGCCACCCTGGAGCTTCGCGGAGTGCTCGAACGAACGGCCGTCGTCGATCACGACCACTCGCGCCCCGGCGCCGCACAGCGAAGCGCAAAGCTCCTGCAGCGTCACCGACTTGCCCGAGCCGGACTTGCCGAAGACCGCCACATTGTGGTTGCCGGCGGCATTTTCGAACGGCGACCAGAAGAACGGCTGTCCGCGCCGCCCGATCAGCATGAGATGCGGCACGTGGCCGCCCAGGAACTCGCCCTGGATCGGTGCGAGATTGGCGGCGGTCGTCGTCAGCAGCGTGCGCATGCGCTTCATGCGGTCGAGATCCCGCGACAGACCATTGGCCATCGTCATGGGCATCGCGCAGAGGAGACCCATGACCTGAAGATACCGGTCATCGAGAAGGTCCCAGCCCGCCGCGCGGTAAACCGATTTCAGGACCCGCTCATTGGCGTCGCCCTTTCCCTTGGGCGAGAACGAGGTCACGCTGAAGAATACGCGGACGAGCTTGCGTCCCTGACGAAGCTCATCGTTCACGTAGCGCCATTCCTGGCTCTGCTCGCGGAGCTGGGGCAGGAAGCGTGCCGACTTGGAATCGGCCAGGCTCGTCGTGCGCATGAACTTGAAGCCGGCCTTGTTCGTCGACGCCTGCAGATCGGGAAATTCGACACACAGGTTGGTCGCGACCGGACAAGGCATTCTCAGCTTGTCGGTGAACATGTCGCCGATCAGCCGCGCGACGTCCCACGGTGCCCATCGGGTCGGCAGGTTCCGGACCGAAAACGAGCGAACGTCGAAGACATCCGGCAGAATCTCGCCGATCTCCGGTGCATCATCCACGGTATGGCCGGTCGGCCGGAAGCGCTCGGTTCTGAGCAGCATCCGGTCGGGTTCGATGTGCAGCTCGACGTCGCGACGAATGGCCTGATCGGCGATCGGGTCGAGCGGGTTGTAGTTCACCACGTCTTCGCCGGCCGCCGTTGTCGGCGAGGTGATATCGTCGATCCAGGCGATGAGGTCGGTCGGGTCCATCTTGCGGGCCGAGACGTTGATCGAGGCCAGCGCCGAGATGAGCCCGTCCATCACCGCGGTGATCTCCTCGACAGAAACGCTCGAGGCTTCAGGGGTCGAATAGGAGATCGCCACGCGGTGGTTGCGCAGCGAGAAGGGTGCGTCTGCGGACAGCGACCGCCACACGCCATCGGTCAGAAAATCGACGCGGTGCTTCGCCATGCGTTCGTAAACGCCGCGAGCCGAGTAGCGCGGAAGGTACCATTTGGACAGGCGCTCGCCCACGCGTGGGCTCATCCATTGATGGAACTGCAGGCAGCCCGGAGCCGGGATCGCTTCCGAAAGGAACTGGGTGAGGATCTCGCCCGTGCGTTCGTCAGCGCCAATCATCGGCGCAGCCTCGACGACGAAGCCGCGCGACGCGCTGTTGTAGAATATCCCCGTCTTGGCGTCGTAGCTGCGATAGGGCAGCCAATGCGCAAGCATCGGCACGCCCAGCTCGGGCCGACCGGCATCGGGACGCTTGGCGTCGCCAAGAATGCCCGACATCAGGGTCTCGATGAAACCGCGCCCGCCCGCCACGTCAGTTGTCCTCGGAAACGGCGGCGGGGAAGCTCGCCGCTTTGACGGTGCCGCCCTTCGCGGGGGCGGGCTCTGCGCCGGTTTGGGCCGCGGCCTCGCGCGCGCCCTTGGCAACGCTGCCGGCGACACCTTGATAGGCCGGATCGGCCTTGACCCGGTCGACCGCCGTGGCGCCCGCTGCGGAGACCGGTCCCTGCATCTGCGCAGGCACTTCCTTGACCGGTGCGCCGCCGCTTGCGGGCACCGGCGGCGCCGCGCTCGATTCCGCAAGGGCAGAGCTGGGCGGCGGCACAGAAGCCGTGCTGCCCATCGCTGGCGCCGAGGCGGTCCGTTGCTTGGGTGCCAGGCGTGCCGCGACGTCGGCCTTGATTGCGCCGACCGGATCCGCACCGCGCGCGCGGGCCGCGGCGACGGCCGCAGGGTCGGGAAGACCGAGATCGATCGCGGCCAGACCGCCGGGAGGGTCGGCGCGATCGACGGCGTCGGCGAGGGATTCGCTACGATCGAACTGCGCCGCGCTCGACCGACCCGCCATCGGCACGGACTGGAGAATGGCCTGCTGCCATTCGCCGCTCGCGACGACGGCATGAACGGCGCTGGCCTCATGGAGCCGCCCCCGTTCGTCGATGTAGGGCTGGAAGACGATGCGAAGCACCTTCTCGCGCGTGCGGGCCGGATCGCTTGCGGCGAGGCGGGCGGGTTGTCCCGCCGAGGCGCGATGGCCCCGTCCCGATGACCTCTGGTCGAAGCCGCCGGCCGGCAGGGCATCGCCCTCGGATGCATCGCCGGAGATCATCGCCAGAGCGCGGTCGTCGATATTCGAGCTGGGGGCGCAGATTCCATCCGGTGCAGCACAGGAGAAGCTGCCCTTCACGTTCCCGCCGAAGCTTGCGCAGCCCGCGAGGCTCGCGAGGCTCGCCATGCCGACGGATGCCGTGAGCCAGCGGCGGCGAATGTCCCGCGCGCTCACGACTGGGTCTCCCGGAGCCACTGCTCGAGGAACGCGCGCGGTCGGTAGCCTTCGATGACGGCGCCGTCGCTGCGCACGATGACCGGCGTGCCGTTGAGGCCGTGGCGATGCGCGAACGCCTCATTGGCGTCGAGGCCGGACGTGTTGCAGGCGGGACCCGCTTTCAACGGTTCACCCGCATAGGCCGCATGAAGCGCCGCTTCACGGTTTTTCGCGCAATAGACGCGGTCGGCGACCTCGCGGCTGCCCAGCACGGAAATCGGCCGCTCGATGACCCGGAGGTTCATGTCCTTGAGGACGGCGGTGAGCGCCCGGCAATAGCCGCAGCGGAAGTCGGTGAAGACGGTTACCGTCTGTCCCGAGGGATTGCCCCAGACAATCGCTCCATCCTGGGGAAGGCCCGACAAGGACAGCTTGCGCGCCTTGGCGGGAGCCGTCGGCGTCTGCCGGGTGGGAGCCGCCGCGAGCCGCTGCGGCGCGTCCTCTTCGGCGCCTGCCGCGGCAGCATTCGCCTTGGCGGCGGAGCCGACGAGCATGTCGGGGTTCATTTCCAGGAGCCGCGCCGCGGTGATGTCCTGCCGTGTCTGCATATCGTAGACACGGCCGACCACGAGATAGCGGGCGCCGGTGTCGACATAGAAGAGATTGTCGCCCGCCGTGATCTCGCAGAGCCCGCCGATCTTGCCGCAATCGATCGCACTGATGGCGGTCTTGGGCAGCCGGGTCTTGAGCAGCGCGCGGACCCGGTCCTCGGGAGAACTGGTATCGGCCGCGAGCGCGATGCCAGCGACACTGAGACCAAGCACGGTCGCGGCCATGAGCCGCGATGGGCGCGCGAGGAGGCGCAAACGATCAATTGCGGACATATACACCCTCCAGGAAGACGATTTCGACATCCACGCCGGTCGGCATCTCGATGACCGGCTGATATTGCTCGGCGCGCTCGATCAGATATTTCGAGACCATGTCGCCGGTCTGGGCGACGCCCTCGCCGAACCCGCCCTCGAGGATCTCGCCGGTCGACAACTTGTCGCGCTGCCCGTTGGTCGTGATGTTGGTGCCCTGAAAGACGCTGTTCGCATTGGCCGAAAAGCCGCGCCCGAACCCGCCGGCGAGGCCCGCGAGGAACGCCTGGGTCACGAGCGATCCCTCGCGCGAGACCACCCTGCCCCTGACGCCGGTCTTGCCGCCAAACGCGATGAAGCCCTTGACCTCGGACACGGCATAGCGGCCGCCCGGCTGCGGGCAGGTCATCTTCTGCAGTTTCACGTAGACCTTCTCGCTCGAGAGGTCTCCGCGCGCCGCGCCGTTGACGAGACAACCCTCGATCTTGGTCGTGAGGAGCCTGCCGTTCTGATAGACCGAGCGCGCCGGGCCCGTTACGCGCAGCACGACCGGTAGCGGATCGGTCTGGCTGTTGACCCCGGCGCTGGCATCGACGCCGACGATGACCTTCGCGCGAGCGAAGCTGTTCGGCGGTAAGTAGTTGACGCTGTCGGTATAGACCGTGCTGCCCTTGGCCACCCGCGTCGCATTGCCGGTGTCGGCCGTCGAGAAATTGACGAGCTTGACCTCGCTTGCCGAGCGCATCGGTCCCGCGGCGGCTCCGCCGCCCGCACCATCGGGCCGCTGATAGGCCTGAGGTCCATTGGGGCCATAGAGGGCGGCCGGACCGGGCACGGGCGCGGCCGGCGCCCGCCGCTCGTTCACCTGGCGCCGCAGCTGCTCGTTCTCTGCCTGGTAGGCGGACAGCACGCGCTGGCCGTCGGCCTGCATCGCCTGGTTCTGCCCTTTCAGCGTTTCGACCTGCGCCGTCAGCATCTCGAGGCGGCGGTTCTGCCCGCCGATCGACTTGAGCTGGTTTTCGGTGGACTGGAAGCGGTTCTCCGAGAGCGCCATCCACTCCTGCTGGGATAGGTTGCGATTGACGAGATCCTTGGTCGAAACCGTGACCTCGGCCACGCCATCCTCGCCGGCCTTCTCGCTGGCCCCATCGCCGCCGAAGATCCAGAACGAGGACAGGATCAGCCCGGCACCCGCCACGCCGGCCAAGAGCAGCCGCTGCTTGCGGCGCACGGCCTCATTGCCGGCCAGGTCGCCGGCAAGCGGCGACACGCCTTCATCGGATCCTCCATCGAGAGGCGGTCGCTTGCGATTCAGGAAGTCGGAAAGGGCCATGTCCTCACCTTTGTGTCTGGGCCTATTGGCCGTTCTGGGAGACGAGGTAGGCCGTCGTGACCCTGCCCGGGGCGAGCTTGTTTTCCGCGACCGAAACCGCCAGCGCGCTCGCCGGCGCAACCATCGCCTCGGTGAGCTCGACGAGCTGGTCGCCCTTGTTCTCGATGCGCAGCACCTTGCCGGTGAGATCCTGACCTCGATATTCGGCGATCATCTGCACCTTGAGCGTGCCGACATAGACTGGCCGCAAGGCGCGCTGACGCATCTCGTAGCCGTCGGCGACGGCGTTCGAGTACATCGCCTGGACGAGCTCGACGGCCGCGTCCCGCGGGGCGAGCTTCTGCGCCGGCCCGTTCTCGGCCGCCTTCTCGTTGGCGATCGCCGGGTTCGAGACGAAGACCTGTGCGGCCTGCTCGCCGTTGATCCGACACACGAACTTGTAGACGTAGCCGCGCTTGCTCGTGGCGAAGAAGGACAGCGCCGGCCGCACGAAGCCGTCGGGGACGGACAGATAGATGTCGCCGCGTACCGGCTCGTTGACGACGGAGAAGTCGTCCATCGGATTTCCGGTCGAGATCTTCGAGACCGACGCAAACTCGTCTTCGACCAGGCTTATGCGGGTCAGATCCTTGGCCGAGGCCATGCAATCGACCTGGGCGCTGTCCGAAGCCATCACGGTCTGATCCGCCCAGGCGGGTCCCGCCACCAGCAACATCGCGACCGCCACGAGGCCGGCGCCGATGCCGCGGCTCACAGGGCAATCGCTGCGCGACAGGAAAGCTGTACCGGCAGCGATGCCGCCGATGGCGTAGACCGACATCATTTGTCCTTCCCTGCTTGCTCGCTGGAGGGAGCCGTCACCATTCCAAAGCCGATCAGCTTCAGCGACAGACCCGAATATTCCCAGTCGTACCGGAAGGTCCGGCGCTCGTTGGAAATCACCTTGTTTCCGACGATGGTGTGCAGACTGCCCGAGACTTCCGAACGGAGATTCCGGGTATCGAGCTCCATCCTTTCGATCGTGAAGAACTGGGAGATCGATGACCCCCGCTGTTCGTTGACGATCTTCAAGAGGTCAGCCTTGATCTTGCCCTGGGCCGATGGCGCCGTGATATCGAGCACCGAATTCATCCAGTATTCGAGATTCTGAGGGCTGCGATTGAGCGTGAGCACCACGGTGTCGCGCGTGATCATTTCGAGATATTCGCGGCTGACACCTGCTGAACTCACCGTGACGGGAGATCGCAGGATGGGCTGCAGCACAACTTCCCGGTCCCGCGACACCGTGAAGATCAAAAGCAGTATCGTCAGCGCGCAGAGCGCGGCCGCAACGATCGCCAGGATATTCCGCTGCCGCAGGACGCGCTGGCTGTGCGAATGGCTGTAGGAAAGTTCCATGTCACCCCGCCATCAATCGAAGGTACGAGGGTGGCGTGGCTCTGAGGCCGGTGAACCCGGCCGGTAGATACCAGTAGGCCAAATGGAGAAGCCACGATGTCGCCCGGCCTGCCTTAGCTTTTCTGAGACCCCACCAGCCCGCACTCGAAAGCGCTATGCCGATGAGGATGTGCTGAGACAGGATCCCCCATGCGAACGGTATGACCATCGCCAGGAACTCATCCAGGGTCCACAGCCCGATCAGCTCGGGATCGTCCAGATGCGTTGGGATGACGTACTTGTCCGTGGCCATTGCACCACCCTCTCCTTGGATCGGTCGAGGCTGCTACCTCGCCCGATCGCGGGACTCAGATCGTCGCTGTGACGGTCGACGTGACGATCGGGATACCGGTGCCGGCGCCAACGCCCACGCCGACGGGGATGGCGATCTGCCCCATCGAGAAGCGACCCGAAGCGAGGGCGACGATGCCGCCGGCGAGGCTGAGCACGGTGATGATCTTGCCGCCCGACCCCTCGAGGAAATCGGTGAACTTGGTGAGCGCGGTATCGAAGGTCGTGTCGGCGCCGGCGAACGCCGGACCCACGAACCAGAGACAAGCGAACAGGAGCACGGCAAGAGCGAAAATCGCCAGTTCCGCGCGTCCGCCCATTTTGACGACTGACTGCATGGTGGAGTTTCCTTCACATGGAGACGCGACGGGTCCGCGCCCAAGCAAAGGGTGGCCAGACGACACCCGCGCTCGCAACGGAGAGCCGGGCTAGACCCGTCGCGGCGATCGTCTTTTTTTGCGATTCTTCAATTCCGGTCGCGTGTTCGGGGCGCGATGCCCCGCTATCGGGGGCACGCTGCCCACGTTCGACGGGCAATGCGGCCGTGATGACAGGGCACACTGCCCCGCAATTGCGGACACACCCCAATCACGGTAGAGTCGCGCGTAAAAATGCCAAATGTTAACCATTATCGGTTCATAACCGCTGCGGTAAGGCCGACATTCAGATCGGGCCACTTATGGACTGCAAATTCAGGACGTGGGGACAATGGTCGCAGACTCACGAGATTTTACCCTCGATATCTCCGAGCCCCTTTTTCGGCTGACGACCGAGGGTATTCGTCTCCATTCAAACGAAACCCTGCATTATCAGACGCTTTCGAACCTAGTCGATCACCAGACATCTCGCGCAGATAGAATAGGTGATCACGACACGAGTACGCTCAAGGAGCACCTTGTTTCTATTCCGTCCGATGGAAGCATCAGATTAAATCTGAATATATCCAGGACGAGCGTCAAAAATCTGGATGAAGTGAAGAAATTGCTCAGTCGCCAGCTCGGTTCGGAGCTAACCGTGGCGGACACCTTGTCGATCCTCCTGTTTGACTATGTCGTCGAACAGAAGACGGCGTGCATCATGGAAAAGCTGGATCTCCACGGTCTCGAACGGTCCGAGCGGAGCGATTTCGCCAACGGCGGATCAAGTTAAGAAGCTTCCTCTACAACGAGTTAGCCAGGCGATCATCCTCGCTTGTGGTTCAAACCGGGGTTGCATTGCCGATTCGCCTATGATTGTCTCCCCTGATCCGATCGGCTTTGGGAGATTGAAATGTCGTCTCTTGCCTGGGTGGGGGCGTGAGCCGTGGAGGTCGTCGAGGGCGACGAGCCTCAGCGGGATTATATACCCCTGATCTTGCATACCATGGCTGCGCAGGACACCGCGCAGCGCCGACTAGCGATCCTGACCGGAATCAGCAAATCCCGCCTTGGCCTCCTCCTCCATAGCGACCCGGACAAGCGATCGGTCATGACCCAACCCGAACTCGAGAAGATTCTCCACGCGCTCGGAACCAACGTCCTGCAAGCCTATATCTGTATAGAGACCTTCAAGGGCTTCGAACCGCTCGACAAGGATCGTTACGCCACGGTCATTTCCATGCTTTGCGAAATGTTCGTCGGCCTGCCCCGCAAGATCATCGAGGCGCTCGACGATATCAACGGCATCGACGGCTCCGAAGTGAAACGGGATTGGGGCGGCCCGCTTCAGAAGGCGGTCGTGAAACGCGTGGCGGAGGAAGTCATCAAGATTCGCGAGCGGCGCGCGCGGCTAACAGATGGCGATGATTTCCAGATCTAACGGGCGTGCGGTCTTGCGCGCCCTGTCATTGAGCGGTCATGCAGGACTAGAACGCCGATATCGTCGCAGTGCGTCCCGCTGTCCGCGCAGGTGCCGGAGGATAGGCCGTGGTCGCAGGCACGACCATCGCCCGGCGTTGGTAGCCATTCAATCGCGACCAGTCGAACAGGACATTGTCCACATAATCGCGCGTCTCCCGGATCTGGGGCACATAACCGCTGCGAACGCGCCCGGGACCCGCGTTATAGGCCGCCAACGCAAGGTGATACTGACCGAAGCGATCGAGCTGCCGGCGCAGATACTTGGCCCCGCCGCGCAGATTTCCTTCGACATGATAGCGGTTCACACCGAGCTCGGCTGCGGTGCCCGGCATCAACTGGGTCAGCCCGTACGCGTTCTTCGCAGAATAGATGTTCGGCCGATAGCGGCTTTCGCGAATGATCATCGCGTCGAACAGACCGACCGGAATGCCGTGTTCGCACGCGATACTGCTCATCAGGTCATAGAAACCGGCCCGGCGAAATTCCGCATCGGGCCTGAGAAACCCCGTCGGTCGATAAGGTATAGCCGAGCACTGCGGCACATAGCGCGATGCCGCGAACCCGACGGCAGGTCCTGTGCGCATCCACAAGGGTACGGTGATCGCTGCTGCCGGAGGCACCACGACACCGATCGGCGCAGGCAATGGTTGCGCGACGCCGACTTTGGCGAACGGATCGCTGTCATCGAAGACATCGGCCCCGTCCGGCGTATTGAAGCTGTCGGCCATCTGATGCTCCACCCAGCGCCGGCTGAGATCATGGACGCGGAAGGCCTGGGAAGGAGGTGGCTCCGTCGTCTCGGGCGTTGGCATCGGGCCTTGCTCCGCCGTCCCTCCCATCGAGATCAGCTGAGCGCTTCGTACCGAGCGGGACGACGCGGCGGCCGCCTCGCCAATGTTGTTCCAAAGGCTCGCCATCGCCGCGGCGCCGATCAAACATGTCCTCATGAGAACCTCGCTAATCCGCAATGGTGCAAGTGGAGGACATGGGATGAAGTTCTGTCAATCCGGTCCCCCGGCCGCGGGTATGGCGCGGCGCCCATTCCGGAACTCGATAAATGTGGCTGATCGCTCGCCACACCAATGGCCAGGGACCCGGCCGCATCGCACTGCCCGCCCCGGTTCGGGAGGCGCTGATCCGTTGGTACGCCGGTACTGGATCACGCTGGGACGAAGAGGCGGGCATCACGCTCGTCCAGCAGGCGCGTATCGGCGAGAAGTGGATCGCCTGCGATTGTCTTTCGCCCGAACACCCCCCGCCCATCCTCACCCCGGCTTTCCTCTCCGAGGCAGAAACCTATTATCTGCGGCGCCTCACGAGCCTGGGTCGCCCCGAGCACCATCCCGACTGCCCCTTCTTTCGCGAGCAGGCCACCAACCGTCTGAGCGAGGTTCGGACACACGAAAATCCCGCCGAACCACCAACGGGCTACTTCGAGGTCTTGCGCCCGGCACCGGAAAAACTCGCGCAAAAGCCCGACGAGACTGCCAGCGACGACCGAACCCGCCAGGGCTCGGTTCCGCGGCTCGCTCGCCTGCTGTGGCGCCTCCTTCACATTTCCGGTCTCAACCGCTGCCCGCCGGCTTGCGAGGACCACATCGACCGCTCGATCAGCGATGAGTTCCGGACTCTCGCAGCCGCAGCGGCAAAGATCGAGATCGCGCCGGGCATCGAGCTCGGACGGGCCTTCTGGACCCATGCTCAGGCCCTGCACAGCAAGCGCGTCTATGCCAGTCTCCGCGAGATCGCCCGCCGCTGGCCAAACGGCCATGCGCCTCAGGCCTTCCTCGCTCTGTTCGCACAGACATTCCGCGGATCAACGATCCAGGTATCGGGATCGGATCCAGTGGTGATCGCCAACCGCGTGCAATCTCCTTCGGTACGCGGCAATCCGATCAAGGGTCCTTATCTGGTCCTCATCGTGGCGGGACAATATCCCGAGGCTCATGGCTACGCACCGCTCAGAGCATATGCCCAACCCATTCTGTCAGGCCGGCGGTTCATTCCTGTCGACTCCGAGTTCGAGCGCTCGGCGCTCCGCGAACTGATCAAGCTGCGCTCGACGTTCGAGCGCTACGGTATCGAGCTGATGATCGAAAAGCCCGTCTTCGATACGCTGACCCCGATTGGACCTTGCCGGCCGGATTTCCTCCTCGAGGCGCGTTCGCGCACCACCGGAGAAATTCGGCAGATCGTCGTCGAAGCCATGGGATCGACTGACGAGGCCTATCTCGCTGCGAAAGCGATCACGCATGCACGCACGAAACAAATCGCACCCCTCTTGTGCATCTCGCCGACCGATGTCGAGCAGAACAGGGTTGGGAGTCTCGTTGGGAGGGCCCTGGGTCTATGACGAAGCCGAAGCTCAACTCCAATGCGGGGAAGCTGCGAACATGGCAACGACCCCTAGCGTCACGGGCATGGAGGTCAGCTGGAGTCTCTGCCAACGCCACCAAGTTCGCGGAAGGGAAAAGGATCGCTGATTTGACACGCCGGATAGCATCCCATCGCCATTTTTCGATGGATAAGTTTGTCTGCGATGCGGAATCAGCGTGGTCCGCTGCGCCAGGTCATTTGTGGCCGACGCTGAGCTTGAATTCCTGGCCAGCCGTGCCACAGATCACGCTTTTCTGTTCATCCGACGAGCATCGCGATGAACCTTCAGCGGAATAGACAGACTGAGCTTGACGCCGAACAGGCCTCGATCCTTCCTGCCCCGATCCCATCCGCCGACCACCTTCGCCTTGCATGTCACCGGCAGGTTCTCGGTATTGAGCGCATGCAGCGCCGCCCGAAACTCAGCTGCTCGCTCCCAGGGGATCCAGCCGACCGCGCGCGCATCGATCATCACGCCAATGGCATTCGGATCGCGCGAATTAGTGTCGTCGAACACCAACTGGGCAGGCATCTGACAGTTGTGGCCTTCCTCGCAGCGGCCTCCGACGAGCGCCGATATCGTGTCTTGCCACTGCAGCTCGCCGACGACAGGAAGATTGAAGCCTCTGCCAGCAGCAAGCGGCAATACGCCATCCTCAGCCCACCAGCAGCCAGAGCCGTCATAGTTGGTCGGGAAATGCGGCTCTCCCGGCCGCCTGTGCGGCTTCCCGAAAAATCGTTGAAAGCGCTTCATGTGCGTCTCCACCGCTTAACACTGACCCCCTATCGCGCAGTGCTCGGAAGACGACACTACGCATTTGCCGCATTGCCAAGAGTGAGCATACCAAGAACAAGATATGGCGATGCGGACTTCAGCGTGGAATTCTGGAAGGGCAACACGATCACAAGGGACCTTCGATCAAGAGACCAGCCGCATACCCCCAACGGCTTCAAGGGGCCATTCATACGCATAGGTTTCCATCGCGGATGCCTTGGCGCCATCCTCCGGCGCAATCGGTCTTCTGATATTTTCGGAGATCGGATGCACTGCCTGCAAGAATACGGATGCACTGGGCGGATTAGGCCTCTAGCTCCAGCGCATCGACGCTGCGAACATGATGACGATCACCAGAGTGACAGGCATGGACGTCAGATAGAGCTTCTGCCAGCGCCACCAGGTCCGAGGCACGAACAACAGCGCGGACCGCAAGGAGGTGATAGCGGTCCAACTGTGCTCGCGGTATACCGCGCACATCACCATCCCGCACGACAGTGCGAATGCCATGGCGCAACAAATGCCCGTTGCGACGTATAACGCCATCCAGTTAGCCGCTTCGATTTCGGTAAGCTGTCCCATCATGCTCCGCAGTCCAGGGGTCGTGCTTCAAGGAAAGGCTAACGCAGGCCATCGCGACAGGCAATTCACGCGCTTCATGGGCCGTGGCAGAGTCTGGCCGAAACAGCGCACCAGTCAGATTGAGCGGCCATAGAGATATAATGGAAGAAATATAATACATGTATTAGTAATGATCTCACATTGCCGACAAGCTAGTCATTGTTAATGACTTAAGATTTTTATCGCCATTTTGGATGTATTTATCGACTGAGCATTTCGCTAATTCGAAAACTACCGAATTCAAGATTGGGAATAATACTTATTGAGTGCAAATATGCGCAGAATCTACCAGATGAGATGATCTGCTCACACCATATCAATGCTGCCGACGGGACGCTCACATGCACGCAACAGTTCTCGTCATCCTCTCGCAGGGGCAAGAGGTTGTTGCGGTCTATGACACTGCTTCCGCTGCCTGGGATGCCTTGCTCCAGTTTGTAGACCAGCACTGGCAGACTCGCTTTGGCCACACCCCTCGCCCAGAAGACAATGACACGCGTGTCCAGGACTTCTTCGAAGGCGAGGATGCCTACCTGCTCGCTTCGACCGACGTTACCGATCTCGAACTCGTTCCGGACCATCTGCACCAAACCGTTCCGCCGCCGATGCGATGACAGCTGAGATTGGTCGCTCGCGAACCGTCATACCCCTCCCCGGCGGGCCAAAGGTTCCACATCGCTCGGCGCGAAAGGAGAAGGCGCGCCGTGCATCAAGACTTCAGCGCCAAGCCCGGAGCGAGCGCCTCGAACGGATCCATCGCACGACTTCGGATATCTCCACAATGGAACTATTGAAACGCTTCCTGCGCGGCTGCCCGAAGGCCCGGGTGCAAGGCATCGGATACCCAGACTGCTTGTAAGCGACCCGCCTGCTGCGGCAGACTTGCTGAGCAGCCCACGCACCAATGGGAAGTCAGTCGATGTTCGAATGCCTCATTTTCGGCGACAGCATCGGGCTCGGGACGGCTCGAGCCGTCAACGAACGTTATCCATCGCAATGCGAGGTACGCGCCGCCGAACGCGCCACCGCGCATCAGATGGTCTCCTGGATCATCCCACCAAGGATCTTCGGCACGAGCGTTCTGGCGATCGGATCCAACGACGCGCCAACGCCTGGCCTATCGGTAAAGCTTACCCGGATTCGCGCGCGCATCCCCTCGCGCCGCGTCATCTGGCTTCTACCTTATGACCGGCAGCGCGCCGCACTCGTCAGCCTCGTGGCCGCCCGCTACAATGACGAAACCCTGGACCTCGACCGCTTCCCGACCCGCGACCGGATTCATCCGGCCAGCTATCGCCAGGTCGCAAACGTCCTCCTCAAGCCGCGACCCTGATCTTCAGCGCTATGCATCGGCCCAAACGCACCAGGTCCGGAACGAACCCCGCGCAATGGCGGCCACTCGGTAACGTCTTGGTGCCCGTCGCATAGCCAAGGCTTGCCCCCCAGTCTGCATGTGACCATCATGATCCGATGCGAATTCTCCCCATATCCGTCGGCACCCTCGCGGCTGCCCTGCTCGGTTCACCACTCGTCGCCCAGACACGGTCGCCGATCCCGGCAGTCGTCCTCACCCACATGCACTCCCTCGACACTCGCTGTAAGGCCGCTGGAGGCAGGGAAGGTACCAGACGCTATGTCATCGCCCAGGATTTTAATGGCGACGGCCTGCTCGACTATCTTCTATCCGAGGGCGACTATGAGTGCATCGGCCGCCCCGTGCTGTTTCGCCAGAATGGTCAGGCCCGGGTCGATATCTTCGTCACCGACCGCGCGAACAATGCTCGCCGGGTCTATTCCGATACGCTGGTCGGCTATCGCGTTCTCGCTGGAGCGCCGCCCAAGGTCCAGATCGCCCGAAAGGGCGGGCTGTGCGGCGCAGGCTCATCCCCGACCACGCAATGTGCGGCGCAACTCGCCTGGAACGGTCAGGGGTTCGGCGAGGCTGTCTCGGTAAACAATGCCAAGCCTGGCGCGATGGTCCCGCCGGGAACCCCAGGTCCCTCGTCTCTCCCGAATCCATCCCCCTCCCAAGGCAGCGAAGTCGTCTGGAAAGTCAAGTGCCGCAGCGATCTCGTCCGCCGCGACGCCAGCGCCGCTCGCTGGGCCGACGATGAGTGCAAGACCCGATGGGAGCATGTCGTCGCCAGCAGTCCGGCGGCAGATTTCCTCATGAGCACTCTTCCAGCCGCCTCCGGCGCGCGGGTCACGCTCGACGAACTCAAGCGGCATGCCCCATCCGTGCGGTGGGCAGCCCGCCCCACCGCCCCGACAATCGCCAACGGCCGACTGGGCAATCTGGATGTCGCGGTCGCAGGACCCGGCCAGCCGGGATCGGTCTCCCTTGGCTGGAGCGAGGTCGGCGCCGAGATCCCCCATGACATCGTCGAAGCCATGCGCCTCAAAGGCGCGTCCCTCACGCAGCGCTCCTGCGAGAAGACAGGTGCGGGCGCCGGCACCCGCACTTTCGCGGGAAATGCGCCGGGTCGAGCCCCGTTCACCATGGTCGTCGAACAGCAGACCGCCCCTCTGGGACACATGCAAAGTTACTACACCGTCGAAGTCAGACTCGATGGCCGCACACCCCCTCAAGGTCCTACGTCCGGATGTGATTTCTAGTACGCTTGTCCACCCACATCATCGCTTCAACTTTCGATGTTTGTGGTCGCATCGACGTCAGCGATTGATCCATAAGCCTTGATGACGCAACATGCCGGCGCAACGGCAAGAGGACGCTCCGGATGGCGCAACCCCACGCACGATCAGGCGAGGTTATCGATCTGAGACCGCTCGGCAAGAACCTGCCGAACACGCCATCAACCGCAATCGTGAAGGGGAAGGGCTTTGAAGCGATCCGCCTCGTCATCCCTTCGGGCAAGGCAATACCGGCACACGAAGTGGCCGGCGACATCATGCTCCATTGCCTGGAAGGGCGCGTAGCGCTGGGGCTTTCCGGCGTGGAGCGCGAACTGGCTGCTGGCGACTGGATCTTTCTTGAAGGGGGCGCAAGGCACCGCCTGATGGGCATCGAGGACTCCTCCTTGCTCCTGACGATCCTGTTCGATCATTGATCCCAATCGGACGGGATCGGGAGAAGGAGCGCGATGTTGATGGGCACGGAAGCCAAAGCGGTCGAGAATCTGTCGCCGCGCTGGCGCTGGGCGGTGATCCTCACCATGGTGCTGGGCTTCAGCGTGCTCGGGCTGCTGATGGTGAAGACCTATACCAACGCGCCGCCAGTTCCCGAGCAGGTGATCGACACGGCAGGCAGGCCCCTGTTCAGCGGGAACGATATCCGCGCAGGCCAACAGATATTCCTGAAATACGGCCTCATGAACAACGGCTCCATTTGGGGCCATGGCGGGTATCTCGGACCTGACTTCAGCGCATCCTATCTGCATGCCTGGGCGGTCACCACCGCGCAGGAGCGGGCACGCGCCCGGTTCGGCATGGCCCATGATGCGCTGGCCCCGGCGGACCGTGCCGCCGTCGATGGCGAGGTGCCTCCCCTGCTGCGTTACAACCGCTACGACCCGGCGGCGGCCACCCTGACCCTGCCGTCCGCTGGCGCCGAGACGTTTCACGCGCAGCAAAAGCGCTGGGCCGATTATTTCGCGCACCCCGAAGGCAATGGCGGCCTCGCGCCGGGCCTGATAACCGACAAGGGCGAACTACGACAGCTCACCGCCTTCTTTGCCTGGGCGGCCTGGGCATCGGTCGCCGAACGACCCGGGACCAGCCACTCCTACACCAACAACTTTCCCCATGACCCTCTCGCGGGCAACCGGCCGACCAGCGCAGCGCTCATCTGGAGCGCGATCAGTTTCATCGCCTTGCTTGGCGGCACGGCCCTGGCGCTGCTCGCCTTCGGCCGCTTCAACTATCTGGGATGGCATGGGGCCCCGGAGCCGATGGGAAAATGGGCCATCAGCGACGCTCAGCGCGCCACGCTCAAATATATGGGCGTGGCCGTCCTCCTACTTCTCGGCCAGGTCTTCTTCGGCGCGGCGATTGCCCATTACCGGGCCGATCCAGGCGATTTCTATGGTTTTGATCTCGCGTCCTGGTTTCCCAGCAATCTGATGCGAACCTGGCATTTGCAAGCGGCGATCTTCTGGATCGCCACGAGCTTCGTCGCAGGCGCGCTATTTGTCAGCGAATTACTGGGTGGGGAAACGCCGCCCCGGCAGCGCCTAGCCATCCACCTGCTGTTCGGCGCCTTCGCGATCGTCATCGTGGGCAGCATGCTGGGGGAATGGGCGGGGATCCTGCAGTGGCTGCCGCGCTCATGGTTCTGGTTCGGCAACCAGGGCTGGGAATATCTCGAGCTCGGCCGTTTCTGGCAAATCCTGCTAGTCGTCGGCCTGTGCCTCTGGTTCGCTCTCCTGTGGCGGGCGGTGGCGCCCGCCCTGCGCCACCCCGGGCACAGGGCCTTCGCCCGCTTCTTCCTGCTGGCCGGCGTGGCGATTCCGATGTTCTATCTGCCGGCGCTCTTCTTCGGGTCCGACACCAATTTCACGATCGTCGATGCCTGGCGCTTCTGGATCATTCACCTGTGGGTGGAAGGGTTTTTCGAGTTCTTCGTCACCGTCATCGTCTCAATCCTGTTCTACAAGATGGCGCTCGTCCACCGTCTGACCGCGCTACGGACCATCTATCTGGACGCCATCCTCTATTTCGGAGGCGGGCTGATCGGAACCGGCCATCATTGGTACTGGACTGGCCAGACCGAAGCCAACATGGCGCTTTCAGCGGTCTTCTCGGCGCTCGAGGTGGTCCCGCTGACGATGATCACGCTCGATGCCTGGTCGTTCGTGCGAACGACGCGAGGCAATGACTCCATCGTCGAGCGCCACCGCTGGACCTTCTATTTCATCATGGCCGTGGGCTTCTGGAATTTTCTCGGCGCCGGCGTGTTCGGTTTTCTCATCAATACGCCGATCGTCAGCTATTATGAGGTCGGCACGATCCTGACGCCCAATCATGGCCACGCCGCGCTGATGGGCGTGTTCGGCATGCTGGGCATCGGGCTCATGGTGTTCGTATTGCGCGAGTCGGTACAGAACACCGTCTGGCGCAGGATATCACCGCTGATCGCCATTGCCTTCTGGGGGCTGAATACCGGTCTCGCGCTGATGATCCTGCTCAGCCTTCTCCCCGGAGGGCTGCTGCAGTTGCACGCCGTGATCGAGAACGGCTATTGGTATGCGCGCGAATTGTCCTTCACCGGCGCGCGATTGCCGCGTCTCCTGGAATGGCTGCGGATGCCGGGCGACCTCGTCTTCATGTTCGCAGGCGTTCTGCCCCTGGCGGTTGCGATAGCCTGGGGCTATGTCAGCCTCTGGCGCCGGCCCGTGCCCCAAAGGGCAGCATCGCCCGCGTGAATCAAGACGCACTTATGCTTGCATCCCGCTTCGCTTTACGGGAACCTCGCAGTCGATCGGCCGTCTCCCCCCATCCCTGACGGCCGATCAACCGACCGGGTCGGCGTCCTCGAGCCGGGCGCCCGGCCTTGCTCGGGACATCGCCGGTCCCTTACCGGACATCTGTCTTCCCCGGAACGTCCGGCCCGGCGGACCAACCTCCGCCAAGCGCCAGAAACAGGGCAATCTGATCCTCGTTGATCATGGCCTGGCCCTCCATCGCCGCCTGCTCGGCAAGCAAGAGATCACGCTCCGCGTCGAGCGCCGGCAGTTCGGCGATCTTTCCGCCGCGTCGCAGCTGTCTGGTATGCCGCGCGACCCGCGCCGCCTCGTCCCGGGCCCGATCGAGGCTCTCCTGCTGCTCGAGCCCCCCAGCGTAGGAATTGAGCGCCGTTTCCGCTTCCCGCAGCGCCTTCAGGACCATGCCGTCAAAAGACGCGAGTTCCGCCCGTCCTTGCGCCTCGGCAGCGGCGATCTGCGCCCGCGCGGCATGCCTGTTCAATGACCAGCTGATAAGCGGGCCCAGTCCGAACCGGTTCGTCAACGGCGACAGGAAATCGGCCGCAGCACCGGTCGAACCCAAGGTCGCGCCAAAATGGATGTCCGGATAGAGCGCCGCGGTTGCGACGCCGATCCGCGCGGTGGCGGCGGCCAGCCGGCGCTCCGCCATCCGGATGTCCGGTCGGCGCTTCAGCAAGGCCTGGCCATCTCCTACCGGCACCGGATCGCCAAGAATCAACGGATGCCGACAGGCGAGAAGCGAAAAGTCGGCCTGCCGGGGCGTGCGCCCCAGCAAGGCGGCAAGGCGAAACAAGGCACCTCGCTGCCTTGCCGCGACACGCGGCAGACGTGCCTTGGTCGCATCGAGCACGGCCTGTCGGCGATCCCGCTCGTAGGGCACCGCGCGGCCGTTGCGCACAAGCACATCTGTGAGCGATGCCCCCTTCTCCTGCAACGAAACCTGCCTGCCAAGGATGTCGAGTTGATAGCCGGCATTGCAGATGTCCGCATAGGCACGCGCGGTTTCCGCCGCCACGTTGACCCGGACGAGGTCGCGCGCCGCGACCGCCGCTTCCATGTCGGCGCTCGCAGCCTCGATACCCCGGCGCAGTCCGCCGAACAGGTCGAGATCATAGCTTGCCGACACGCCGCCATTATAGATCTGGCGGACCGGCGGCTTCACATGCTGCAGTTCCGCCTCCGCCGAGCGCTGCGCATAGCTCGTCTCGGCATTGAAGCTCGCCTGCGGCTCCCTGCTCGCGCCCCGCGCATCGAGAAGCGCGAGACTGCGCTCGAGATTGGCCTCGGCGACACGAAGGTCCGTGTTGGCGGCAAGCGCCTCCTCGACCAGACCATCAAGCACGGGGTCGTTGTAGAGCCGCCACCAATGGTCCGGCAGCGGGTCGTTCCTGACGTGGGAGCCGGCCGACAGGAACGACCCCTGCGCGTCGGGGGCCGCGACGGCCGCGTCCTTCGGCAGCCGATAATCCGGACCGACGACCGCACACCCCCCCAGGGCCAGGAGCATGATAGGCAGGACGATGCGCCTCACCAGGGCAGGCTCCTGTGCACGCTTCGACCATCCGCCCTGGGATGAACGATCACGGTAGCGGTCTGTCCCGGAATCATCCGGACATTGGCGGGCACCTTGTCGACCGCGATGCGAACCGGAATGCGCTGCGCCAGACGAACCCAGGTGAAGGACGGGTTCACATTGGCAAGCTGCCCGTCACCCCCGCCCCGTTCGCGATCCTCGACGCCGCCTGCGATGCTCTGGACATGTCCTTCGATCTCATCGGCCACGCCCATCAGATAGACGCTTGCGCGGTCGCCAACGCGAATGGCCGGCAGTTTGGTCTCCTCGAAATATCCCTCCACGCGCAGCGAACGATCGTAGACCAGGGCCAATGCCGCCTTGCCCGCGGTCAGATAGACCCCGGGCTGCAGCGACATGTTCGACACCGTCCCGTCGATGGGCGCCCGCACAACCGTACGCTCGAGATTGAAGCGCGCCAGATCGCGTGCCGCGACGGCCTGGCCGATCGACGCGCGAAGTCCATCCACCCGCGCCCGGCCCTGCTCGATCGCCTCCGCCGCAATCACGTCCGGCATCGCGCGGTTGCGCCGATCCTCGCGGATCGCCTGCGCCAGCGACGTCTGCTGGCCGACGAGACTGGCCTCGGCCTGCGCAAGGGCGAGCCGATAGCGCGGCCTGTCGATGATGAACAGAACGTCTCCGCGTTTCACGACCTGGTTGTCGCTGACCCGGACCTCGGTGACGAGACCGCTCACGTCCGCGGCGATCGGCACGAGATCGGCCCGAACCTTACCGTCGCGGGTGACAGGTTCCACCTGGTAGCGCAGCCACAAGGCATAAACGCCGCCGAGGATCACCAGAATGACGAGCAGTGTCACGCCCGAACGCAGCAGATTTTGTCGATGCAACATGATCAGGAAACGAACCATCGATAGAGAAATGCGTCGGCGAGAGCGCTGAGCCCCCACCACAGCAGGACGAACAGCGCGAGTTCGAGCAGGCTCGGGTGCCAGAGCAGACGATAAGCAGGCAGACGCTGGATCGGTGCGCGCAGCAGATAGACGAAGATCGCTGCGAGCACGCCCCACGCAAGTGCCGCCGGCACGTAGACGCCAAGGACATGGATCTCCTCGATCATGCCGCGCCCTCCCAGGCCGGTGCCCCGGCCTGTGGAAACAGGTTGCAACGCATGCCGATGAGCGCCCGCAGCGCCCCGCGGCGCGGTTCGTCCAGCGCCAACTTCAGCAATCCTTCGAGAGCCTGATCGATCTGAGCCAGAAGCGCGGCCGGGGGAGCCAAAGCACGACCCTCGCTCCAGCGCGCGGAATAGAAGGCGGAGAGGGAGGATAGGACCACGCCCAGATGACGGCGCTCGTCATGGGGGACGTGGGGCAGCGAACGGCGAAGGGGGATGATATTGCGGCCGATGCGCAGGTCCGCCAGCCCGTCAGCCGCATGCAGGTCGTCTCCGGGCGTCGCGACCGCCATGCGCGCCGCCACCTGCCCCAGCCGGTCGACGGCCATCGCCGTCCACCGCTGCGGGAGAAACGGACGCCGGATGTCGGCAAGCTGGGTCAGTTCGCCCCAGTTGGATCGCAATATCCGTCTCGCTGTCCAGAGCACATTGGCCGATCGGAACAGCTTGGTGACCGCAAGCGTCGCTACGATGCCCCCGAGCTGCGCCAGCCCCGTGTTGAGAAACAGCGCGAAATCCGCCTGAAAGCGCGCGAGGAAGCCCATCGCAACGATAAAGCAGGAAAACATCGGCAGAGCCTCGGGCGACCGCTTCGGATCGGCCTGAATGTACCCCATCCACAGCAGCGCCGGCGCGAGGGTGATGATCAGCATTTCGAAGCCGTCGACACGCGGCAGGATGACGAACAGGTAAAGCGCGGCGAGCGGGAAGGTCTTGAGCGTCGCAAGCAAATACCGCCCGATCACCGGCGCAGGATCGTCCTGGGTCGCAAAGGAGCAGGTGATCAATGCCGCAAAGGCCGCAGTCGCCGAACCATTGGGCCAGGCGAGCAGGATCCAGACCGCGCAATAGAGCATGATCGCGGTCATCGTCGCCAGACCCGCCAGCGCCGCGACCCCATGATCGCGGGCCAGTGCGAACCGCTCCGCCGGCACGGCCTTGAAGTTGGGCCGGCCGGGAGAACCGATCCTGTCGGCCAGCCTGCGGCTCGCCGCCAGCGCCGAGAGAAACTCGGCCATGCGCACACAGGCGCTTGCCGCCAATAGCGAGCCCCAGTCACGCTGTGCCTCGCATGCGGTCGCCAGGCGCTCGCACCGCCGGACCAGCGGCCCCACCTCGTCAAGCCGGCTGTCCTCCCCGACCAGCCAGGCCACGATGTCATCGAGCAGGAGCTCCAGATCGGGCGGCATGCCCGCGTCGCGCAGCAGGTCCAGACGATTGGCGGCCGCCGACGCGAGCGGCAGGATGCCCGCCAACTGTTGCTGCAGCGCCATCACCCGCCGCTGGGTCGCCAGGGCCCAGCGCTGATCGAACGGCAGATGGATGGCAAGCATCCCAAGTTCCGTCACGTCGGCGGCGAGCATCCGGCGATGGTCGTTCTCGAGCCGGGTATGCTGGCTGCCAAGCGCCTCAGCGGCCCAGCGCCGGGCATGACCGAGAAAGGATTGCGCCCGCGCGCGGATCACCGGTGTGGCGCTCCACGGCTGCAACAGGGCATGGGTGGCCGTCACGCACAGGATCGCCAGCGTCATTTCCTGCACGCGGGCGACCGTCGTCTCGAAAATATTCGCCGGATCATCGAGATAGGGAAAGCTGATGACCGCGCTACTGAATGCCGCCATCTGGAACAGGAAAGCCCGCGGCGTGCGGTCAAGGACCGCGAGATAGATGCAAAAACCCGTCCAGGCGGCGAGACACAGGACGAGGAGCTCGGGCGAATTCTGAAGGTTGGGTACGAGCAGGATCGTCACCAGCGCGCCGGTGGCTATTCCTCCCAGACGGTAGAGCACCTTGGGCCGGAAGGCGCCGGCCATTGGCTGCGCGGTGACATAGACGGTCAACAAGGCCCACCAGGGCCGCGGCAGGCTAGCCGAAAAAGCGATGGCCAGCGTCGCGATCGCCGCGATCAGCGTGCTGAGCGAGAACAGCAGCTTCTGCGGATCGACATGCAAGGAAGGCAAAGGCCGCCGCGCGCGGCCTGTCAGCGTGACGATCATCTCTGGCAACCGTGACAAATGAATGTGGGAATTTGTCACGACCCACAGCGATCGTGGTCATCACCTCCCTTGGACTTGGCAGGTGATAGACGAACCGAAGGCGCGAACCGTAAATCAAAATATTGATGGATAAGCGCAAAAATATTGCGCTATGCGGCACTGTGTCCGTCTTCACATCGGGAAGCGGACCCGTCCCACCGGTGCAGTTCGTCGGCAAGCGCCGGAGCGCCCTACCCGTCTCGCTTGTCCTTCCCGGCCCTGCCCTCCTCGCCGCGATCGGCGCGAACCTGGCCAGCCCCCGACAAGGCGAAAGCCGCAATGGGCACCGCTAGAAAGATGAGCAGCATGATCTGCTCTTCACTGAGAATATGATAGTCCTGAAGGCAATAGAGGCCATACATGAGGACCGCCATAATGACCGTCCACATAGCGCGCGGCCACGTGAAAGAGGCATCGGGCGGAGAACGTTCTGGCGCCTGCCCCTTCATGAGGCATCCTCTCCTCGTTGGGCCAGACCTTGAACCAGGTGTCACTATGACGGCCTAATGCCGGGACCGTGCGAGATTTAATGCAATACGGCAAATGAATGTTTTTGCTGGATAGCGACAAATTCTTGCACACAAGGCCGCTTGCATTGCGATCAGCGCCGATAGCGCCCAGGCCGAACGGCGCTTAGTTGGGCACCGGCTTTTCCGCCGATTTCCTGGTCCCGCGCCCGGGCTTGGCCGGCACGACCGGGGACGGCGCCGACTTCGGCTTGCGCCCCAGCCCGATCTGCTTTGCAAGTGTGCGGCGCTGCTCGGCATAGTTTGGCGCCACCATCGGATAGTCGAGCGGCAGGTTCCATTTCGTGCGGTACTGCTCGGGCGTCATCTGATAGTGCGTCATCAGGTGGCGCTTGAGCATCTTGAGCTTTTTGCCGTCCTCGAGACATATGATGAAGTCGGGTTTGATCGACGAGCGGATCGAGACGGCGGGCTCCGGCTTGACCGCCTCGGGCGCGCGCGGCTTCCCGCAGTCCTGCAGCGCCGCATGAACATTTTCGATCAGCGTGGGCAGATCGGCGACGGAGACAGCGTTGTTCGCGACATGCGCCGAGACGATGTCCGCGGTCAGCTCGATGAGCATGTCTTCCTGGCCAGAATTCTCCGTCATGTCTCCATATTCTCCGGTGCATGCTGGGGTTATGCTCTCGCTATAGGCCGAATGCCATCTTGTGAAGTCTCGGCATGCTTTCCGGTACTGTCCGCCATCAGGATGCGGCGCCCAGCCATTTGGCGACGACATCACCAAATCCCCAGGCGAGCGTTCCGACAACACTCGAGACCGTCAGGTACACCTTCTCCTTCCGGCTCCAATCCAGCATCGCCGCGACCGCCCCGCGGACACGGGCAAGATCCTGCTCGAGATCGGCGAGGGGATCGCCAGCCGGCGGCAGCGATGCCTCGAGTGCGGTCTCAGCCGTTCCGCGCCCCATGAAGAGAATGAAAAATGTGAGGCCCACCGCGATAGCACCGCCCCTGCCGCCATCGGCCGCCACGCCGAACCAGATGGCATAGGCAATGCCGGCGACCGACAGAATGATCGCCGCGGCCATCGCCATGCCAAGCTTCGCAGTGCCTTGGGGCAATCTCTCGGTGCTGCCGTCATTCACTGGCTGGATCCTTGCGATAGGCCGCAGCGATCTCCGCCAACCGCCCTTCCAAGGCATGCGGAGCCCGCGAGAACACGATGCCGGCGACATGCGCTCCATCCCGGCTGACCAGAAAAACGCCCCGCCAAGGACCGACAGTCAGGGCATGAAAGCCCTCGAACCGCTCCCGTCCGCGCCTGAAACCGGGAAGGTCCTGAAACCCGCGAGAGGCGATCAACTTCCCGACGCTGGCGGCAAAGACGTCGAGAGCCTGCAAATCGGCCAGCACGGCACTGAGCCGTGCTTCCGCGCCCTTGACCTTGCGCGAGGCATCCTTGAACGCCGCGACGCTATCCACGACTGCCTGCACGCGCGGCCCCGTGAAGGACAGTTCGTCCTCGACATAATAGGCCTCACCCCCGGTCATGCCCGCCCCCTGTTCAGCGATGCAGCGTGCGTCGCCTATTTCGCACCGTGCGAGGCGATCAGCCGCCGCGCCTCGGCCAGCTCCTGGTCGGTTTTCGACTTCCAGTCGCTCGCGCTCATCGGCGCCGAAAGCTTGAGCTGGCCCTTCTCGAACTGATCCTTCTTGAGCCGGAGAAAACTTGCGGTCACTTCGTCGATCTCGTCGGCACCATCCTCGTCGAGTTCGATCTCGAACCGATTGCGACCCGTCTGGCGCACCCTGACCTCGCCCGCCGCAGGGGCGTCGGTGGCTGCGCCGGCGAGAAGCACGATAGCCTGGCCATTGGCGAACTGAAGGGCCGCGCCCGACAAATGATTGCCCATTCGCCCGAGCCGGTCGCGCAACACCTTCTTCAAGGTCGCCGTCGCCGACCCGCCCTTGCTGTTGACGGTCACATCGGCCGCCGCGGCAATGTCACCCGTGATCACGGGTAGCGCTGCTGTATCCGCCATGTCTTTCGCGTCCTTGAAGCTGCTCCAACGACGCGATAACATAATATTCCAGAAAGTTCCAGATGTATGCCGCGCGCCAAGCAACGCCCATGGCAGACCCCGGCACCGTTACTCGCGATCGCCGAGGAAGCTCAGCAGGAACTGGAACATGTTGATGAAGTCCAGGTACAGCGTCAGAGCGCCCAGCACGACGGCCTTGCCGGCGAATTCGGTGCCGGCGAGCATGTCGTATTCGTCCCTCAGCCGCTGCGTGTCCCAGGCCGTGAGGCCAGCGAAGATCAGCACACCGAGAACCGAGATGGCAAACTGCAAACCGGTGGACTGCAGAAACAGGTTCACCACCATCGCGATGAGGATACCGATCAGGCCCATCACCATGAACGAACCCATCGCCGACAGGTTCTTCTTCGTCGTGTAGCCGAAAAGACTCAGACCCGCGAAGGCACCGGCCGTGGCGAAGAAGGTCGTCGCGATCGAAGCACCGGTGAAGACGAGGAAGATCGTCGACATCGACAGCCCCATGACCAAACAGAAGCCCCAGAACAGGGCCTGGAGGGTCGCGGTCTTCATTTTGTGCGCGCCCAGGCTCATGCCGAACACGAAGCCGAGCGGCGCCAGGACGATCAGCCACTTGAGCGGCGTCGCCATGATCTGCGCGGCCATGCCCGAGCGGGCAAAGAGCAACGCGACCACGCCCGAGAGCAGCACGCCGGAAGCCATGTAGTTGTAGATGGAGAGCATGTGGCGGCGCAGCCCCTGATTATAGGCGCCTGCCCTGCCGATCAGGTCTCCGTTCAGGCTCGGAGACGCGCCGAAGCCACCCTGTCGGGTCGACTGGGGATCGTTCCAATCTGCCATGCTACTCAAACTCCTTTCACCAGCCCACAAGAGGCGGCCACTTTGCCGACACTATCGGATTTGCGCCAGATAGCCACCTTGGTATTTGTCCGCATTGACCGAACCCAAGCCATCCCAGCTCGACCAATGCAAGCAGGCCGCAGGCGGTATAGAGTGTGACTACGACGAGCCACGCTTCGACGAGCGGCTTGGGAGGCTGGTCAAGCACATGCCCACGGAGAAACCGGAGTGACCAACCTTGCGCGCAATAAGGCCAACGTGATTGCCTTCTACGAACTGATGTTCAACGACTGTCGCCCACGGCAGGCCGTCGAGCGCTTCGTCGGCGAGGATTACATCCAGCACAACCCGCATGTTGCGAGCGGCAAACAGGGCTTCATAGACTATTTCGAGCGGATGGCTTTGGAGTGGCCCGGGAAGCGGGTCGTCGTGAAGCGCGCTCTTGCAGAGGGCAACTATGTTGTCCTTCACTGCCATCAGCACTGGCCGGGCGATCAGGATTACGCGGGCATTGATATCTTCCGGCTGGACGATGCGGGGAAGATCTTGGAACACTGGGACGCCCTGCAAACCATTCCCGAGCAATCGGCCAATTCAAACGGCATGTTTTGACCGATAACCCGCAGGACTTGTAAACGCTGCAATCGCCAACGCCCCTGCGCCTGCGCGGCTCACGGCCCTGAAGCGAGCCCGAAGAGCGCGGTCCGAGGCAATGATACCGCCCGCTTCGAGAGGGCAATCTGGCGAACTTCGGCGGTGAACGTGAGCCTGACGCCGACGCCTGGCGCAAGAGAGTAGGGAGAAGGAACCGGAGAAGGCTGACGACATGATCGAGCCGAACGCGATTGCCACAACCGCATCGAAAGCCGTGGCCTTGGTAAGGAACCGCTTGCTGCCCAACCGGACGGGCATTACCACCGCCGGGTAGGCGATGAAGGCGCGAAGGACCATCTAACCAGGGTTGATTTTGTCCGCCGCGAATGATTGTTCAAACACGTCGGATAATCAGGAAGGTGACCAGTCCTGCATGTCGGCATCTCCTCTGGCGTCCGCATTCTCGCTTTTGCGCTCACGCCGCATCATGAAAAACAGTCGAGGCATCGACCGTGCGGCCCTGTCTGACGACCGAGCGGCTCCTGCGTTGTGCGCAGGCCGCACGTGCAGGCAGGGATGAAGGGCTTTGATCCATGAAAACAGATAGTCTCGCCCGTCTTGCCGGGATCGGCACGATCGTGCTGGCCGGTGCCGCATTTCTACTGCCGCTTGTTCCATTCTGGCCGGGCGAAAAGGTCGTGGGCTGGCTTTTGATATCAGCCGGCATTCTGGAAGTTGCCGCTGCTCTGGCGCGATCTTCCGGTGACCGCACCCCAGCACTGCTTATAGGCCTAGCGACGATGCTTTCGGGCTTGCTTTTCATTCTCAATGTTGCGGTAGGATTTCTTGCGGCCGTCCACATCGTCATGGGCTGGTTGTTCGCGCGTGTGGCGCTCATTTTGTACCGCGGGTACCGAGCGGCCGGCTCCGCGCGTGTCGTGCTGTGGGCTGGGGCGTCGGCCGATCTGTTGCTCGCTTTGGTCCTCCTGCTCGGCCTGCACATATCGACGCTCGTGGTCGTCATATTCGGGCCAACATCGGAACTGGTCGCGAGTTTCGCGCTGGTATTTGCCGCTAGCTTCTTCGTCTCCGGCGTCATGATCCTGATGTTGGCCCGGGACCGGGACGACCGATCGGTTCAGGTCGCAAACAGCTGAAGGACCAGCGAGTTCTCCCATTTTGGGAAGCTGAGGATCATGCGCGCCCACCTGCCTGGTGCACATATAGGGCGACAGGACGATAAGCGCTGGCGCTTACGACCAACTCGCCGCCATCTCGCAGGTCCGTTCCTTATCCCGCTCCGTCAGTTCGATTGCCGCCAGATCGTGGGGAACACGAGCTTTGTCGGCGCTTTCACCATGCCGATTTGGATATCGCACTCATGGCGCGCACGCCAACTGGACGCACTATCTCGAGCGGGGTCATCCGCAGAACATTCTGGCGGCAGCGCTCACCCGACGGCCCGAAACGGTAGGGCTGGCTCGAATGCGATATCCCGGTTGGAACTCAATGCCTCCCGATCTCTTCCTTGGCACGGAGCTTTTGCTTCTTGAGTTGCTGGATCACCATATCGTCAGGCATGGGACGGCTCATTTCCTCCCGGATCCGACGTTCGAGGCCCGCATGCTTCTCCTGCAGTGCGCTCGCATGTGATGTATCCATGTCTACTTTCTCCTCTTGCTGGCGCGGATGGAGATCGCGCTTCTGAATATGAAATGCTCGCAGCAAGCCTGCCGCCGCGACATTGGGAAGACTACGTACACACATATCCCACCTCGCCGACGTGGCCAGTGTCGCCCTTGGTCGTGAAGCGCGGGAACCGGCCGTCACTTCATCGGTTGCTCCACGCAGGCTCAATGCCGCCCGGACGCAGCTTCACGCATCTGGACAAAAAGAGGGGAACTCAAGGATGAATGGGCTCGCATTCCTTTCGCTCGCGGCGGCAACTCTGCTCGGCGGGTGCGCGACTACCGGCAGCTATGGCGACGACGGCTGGGGATATTATGACCGCGGCTATTCGCAGCGCTACGGCAATTATGACTGGGATCGCCCAGATCCCCGAGCGGGCGGGTATTACGCGGATAACTATTACCGCAACGACCAGCGCTATCGCGAGCGGCGTCTATCGGACAACGAGCGCATCTATCGCGGGCGGGACGGACGGTACTATTGCCGCCGTTCTGACGGGACGACCGGACTGATCGTCGGCGGCGTCGCGGGCGGCGTGCTCGGCAACGTTATCGCGCCGGGCGGTTCGAAAACCATCGGTACCGTCCTGGGCGCGATCGGCGGAGCAGCCGCCGGCGCGGCCATCGACAGCGGCGGCCGTAACGACGTCCGCTGCCGCTGACGGGAGACCCTCTCGCCAGGATCGCGAAGTTGGGCTGCAGTGATCGAAAGGTATCTCCTGCCAGCCGAGCCTGGAGCCTGCTGGCAATCCCATATGCGACACAAAAGCTATCGTGCTCCAGATGCGGTCGACGTATTGGGCGAAGACACGCTATGTCCGGCGCGCGTGCAGTCCATTGCGACGGGCATGCATATACGGCTTGCCGCCGAAATGGCATGCTACGTCTGACCAATTCTATCCGGAGGGCTCCATGTACAAGCATATACTCATTGCCACCGATGGTTCCGATGTCGGCGAGAAGGGGGTCGAGCACGGCCTCGCGCTCGCAAAGTCTCTCGGCGCGCGCGCGACGCTCGTCACCGTGACCGAGCCATTTCCGATCACGGGAGGGGAATTTGCCTATGTCCCCAGCCAGGAGACGGTGGAAAGCTTCGAAACCGGTCAAAGGGAACGGGCAAATGCGCGACTGGCGGCCGTCAAGGCGGCAGCCGACCAAGCCGGCGTGCAAATCGAAACATTGCACGTGGCGGACGCCCAACCGGCCGAAGCCATACTTGCCGCGGCGAAATCGCATGATTGCGATCTCATCGTCATGGGTTCGCACGGACGGCGCGGCATCGGACGGTTGATGCTGGGCAGCAAGACATACGAAGTCGTATCGCACGGCCACATTCCGGTGCTCGTCGTGCGATAGGCCGCGGGCTCCAGGGGGTCACTGCGCCCTCGCGCTTTGGCTTCACGGCAAACGATCATCCCCGCCGCCATCGAACTTCACCGGCACGCTCACCGGAGGCGACGAATTTCGATAGAGACGGGACGTAATTGCCGCCGCCGCCGACGCGGGGATGAGACTCCAGCACGCCGCAGCAGGACTGCGATATCTCCCTTTCATTTCCGCTCTACAGCGGCATCGGCGTGCAGATTGCCTCACGCTGCCGGCCGATTATTTGATTTGCTGGCCCGATCCCCCATATACTCTTTATGTTCGTGTCTTCTCATCCTTCCTTGCGGGAGCCGCAGCGCCTGATGTTCGGCAACTAGCCGGACGCTCGCCTCGCCCGCGTCAGCGTCCGGCGACACGGCATCTGGAGCGCCGGCTGTCTGACGGCAGCACCTCTCCTTCTCGATGCCAGGCGCACTCCCATCATCAAAGGCGAACGCCCGCCCAGCGCGAGCGATCCGCCGGTTGGAAAGGATGCACTACCATGGCAACGGCCTATCATCGGTTGAGACCGCGCTCGGATATCGCATTGCAGGTTGAGGCTCTGCTCGACCGATATCCGCGCCTGAACGAACAGGAGCTTGCCAGGCTCATCGACCTGATGCCTTATCTGCCCCTCCTGGACCAGGCCCTGATCACGGCGGACGATCGGCTGGCGGCAAAGCTAGGCGATTTCCTGCGCGATCATCGCACCAGGCTCCGGGCTCCGCCGGGAAAGCGTCTTGCGCTTCTCCTGATCGGCGCGGTTCTGGCCGCACTCGGGCTCTCGTTGATCCTGACATGATGGCGTTCGGTTCGCCCATCGGTGTGCGAGGTCGTCGCCCGCCGATGGGCGACGTTCAACCGCCCGCCCCTCCTCGGGTCGCTCAGCACTCGGCTGGCTTTGCCCGTGCAGGACGATTAACCTCCCATATGGACGCAATAGAGGAGCACGCCCTTGACTGAGCCTACATTCATCCAACCGCGCAAGATCCTCGTTGCGACCGATCTGACACCGCGCTGCGACCGCGCGGTGGATCGCGCCGTCCAGTTGGCCGAAGAATTCGGCGCCGAACTTATTGCGGCCCATATCATGGATCCCACGGAAACGCCGCAATACTACATCGATCGAAGCCGCCGGTCATGGCGCCGGTTGCCCGATCCGGTGGAACGCATGCGCTGGCGGTTGAAACGCGATCTCGCAGGTGCGTCCGAGAAAATCCGCGTGATCGTCGAGGAGGGCAATCCTGCCGAGAAACTCGTCGACCTCGCAATCCGCGAGCAATGCGATCTCATCGTGACCGGCGATGCCGGTCCGGAATCCCTGAGCCGCATGATCTTCGGCAGCACGGTCAACCGGATCGTCCGAGGCTCGACCGCCCCCGTTCTCATGGTGCATGACAGGCCCACACGGCGCTACCGTGACATTGTGATCGCCACCGATTTCTCCGAGGCCTCGCTCCAGGCGCTACGGTCGGTCGCGGCCTTCTTCCCCAAAAGCGACCTTACCTTGTTCCACGGCTACGATATTCCCTACGCCGGCTTCATCGTCGACCGCGACATCGAGAGCGAGTTGCGCTCGATCGAGAAGGAAATCACGGCGAAGTTCATGAGCGACCCCCGCATCGAGCCCAAAATGAAGAGCCGGACCGCGGTCGTCATCCAACACGGCTCGCCCGAGGCCCTGCTGGGTGATTTCATCGACGATCGCAGCATCGATCTCACCGTGATCGGCAGCCACGGACGCGGCGCGATTTTCGATGCTCTGATCGGAAGCAATGCCAAACGGCTGGTAGAGAGGCTCGAAGGAGACTTGCTCATCGTCCGGTATGTCGAGGATGCATAGCGTCAGATCCGCTACCGGCGCGCACCGGGCTAGACTATCGCGTCGGTAGGGATCAGACCGAATTCAACATGGCGCTGGAAACCACGGCGACGTCGCCGAGTTGGAGGTTTACCGTCGCCGACACCGTAGTGATCGATCCGACCAAGGAGACAATCAATGGCTATCAATATCGGGCTCTCGCAGGAGGAACGCGAGCAGATCACCTCCGGCCTCTCACGGCTGCTGGCGGACAGCTATACCCTCTATCTGATGACCCACAACTTCCACTGGAACGTCACGGGTCCCATGTTCAACACCCTGCATACGATGTTCATGCAGCAATACACCGAGCAGTGGACGGCGCTCGACCTGATCGCCGAGCGCATCCGCGCACTCGGCTTCCCAGCGCCCGGCACCTACAAGGAATTTGCAGCGCTGGCTTCGGTCAAGGAAGTCGACGGCGTGCCCAAGGCGATGGACATGGTCCGCCACCTGGTCAACGCGCAGGAAGCCACCGCCCGCACGGCGCGCCAACTCTTTCCGACCGTGAACGCCGCGAACGATCAACCGACCGCGGATTTGCTGACCCAGAGGCTCGACGTTCATGAGAAAACGGCCTGGATGCTGCGCAGCCTGCTGGAAGAATAAAAGGCCAAAATCGGGCCTCGCGATCACGAGCGAGGTCCGCTCCGCTTCTTTACAGGCTGTCTCACATGTCCACAGAACCCTTCGATTTTCCAGGTGAGAGCGGACAGACGCTGTCCGGCCGCCTCGATCTGCCCGAGGAGCCCGCCTCCGCATTCGTCCTTTTCGCCCATTGCTTCACCTGCACCAAAAGCTCCCTGGCCGCGGCGCATCTAGCGCGCTCGCTCACTCGCCTGGGCTTTGGCGTGCTCCGCTTCGATTTCACTGGCCTGGGGCAAAGCGGCGGTGATTTTGCCGACAGCACCTTCAGCGGCAGCGTTCGCGACATCGTGGCCGCCGCCGCCGCCATGCGCGCTGCCGGCAGGGCGCCCTCCCTCCTCATCGGCCATAGTCTCGGCGGCGCGGCGGTGTTGGCCGCGGCCGGCGATGTGCTCGAAGCACGGGCGGTGGCGACGATCGCCGCTCCGTTCGATGTCGCGCACGCCGAAAGGCTCTTTTCCAATCTCGACGAACTGATGACGCAGGGCGAAGCCGAGGTCCAAATCGGCGGCCGGCCCTTCCGGATACGCCGCAGCTTCATCGAGGACCTTCGCGCGCACGATCAGGCGGAACGGATCCGCCAACTCAGGAAACCGCTGCTCATCATGCATGCCCCGGAGGATTCGACGGTCGGGATCGAGAATGCCGGCGCGATATTCCAGGCGGCCCGTCACCCGAAGAGTTTCGTCTCGCTGGCGGGCGCCGACCATCTCCTGACACGCAAGGAAGACGCCGATTTCGTCGCAGCGATCGTGTCGGCCTGGGCGCGGCGTTATCTCCCCGGCACACCGCCGCGCACCGCCGCACAATCCGGGCTGGTGACGGTCACGGAGACCGGCGAGGGCGACTTCCAGATGGAGGTGTCGGCCGGCGGCGTGAGCTTCCTTGCGGACGAACCGCCCGAGGTTGGCGGCCTTGGTTCCGGTCCCACCCCCTACGATCTGCTTGCGGCCGGATTGGGGGCCTGCACCGCCATGACGGTTCGCCTCTATGCGCGCCACAAGAAGCTGCCTCTCGAACGCGTATCAGTGGAAGTCGGCCACAGCCGGCGCGCTGACACCCAACCTGCGGACCTGTTCGTGCGCCGCCTTCATCTGCAGGGTTCGCTGAGCGACGACGACCGACAGAAACTGACCGAAATCGCGGAAAAATGCCCCGTCCACCGGACACTCCACGCGGGCGCCGCGATCGAGACCGTCGAGGGCGACAGCGCGGCCGAGGTTCGGGTCGAGCGGCCAGGCACCGACGCGCAGGGCCGAGCAAAAATCGTGGGAACCTCCTAGCCGGAGCCTGGCCAAGCCGAGACGGGTGTCATGACCGGTTGGCGTCCTGCGCGGACGCCCTCGGCTGGCTCGATTGACCCGCTATTCGATCGCCCTGCCCAGTTCGCGGTTCAGCCAGAGCGCGACAACGGTGCAAATGGCTCCCGACAGCAGATAGGCACCGGCCGACAGCAATCCGAACCGGCTCGACAGCAGCAGTGCGGCGAGCGGCGCGAAGCCGGCGCCGAACAGCCAGGCAAAGTCCGAGGTCAATGCCGAACCGGTGTAGCGGTGACGCGGCGAAAAGCGCGAGGACAAGGCTCCCGACGATTGGCCGAAGGACAGGCCGAGAAGCACGAAGCCCGTGAGCATGAATATCGCTTCTCCGATTTCCCCGGCACCGAGCAGTTGCGGCGCGAAACCGCTGAACGCGGCGATCGCGGCCGCCGAGACGACCAGCAGTGTGCGCCGGCCGAAACGGTCGGCCAGGTAGCCCGAGGCGACGATCGCGAGGATGCCGAAGCCAGCGGCCACCGCCTCGATCATGAGGAACCGCGTGGGGCTGTCCTCGGTGAAGAGGAACACCCACGATAGCGGGAAGACGGTGACCATGTGGAACATGGCGAAACTCGCAAGCGGGGCGAACGCGCCCATGATGATCGTGCGCCATTCGGTCCGCACCGTCTCGCCTAGCCTGGCGGGCTCGAGTTCACGGCTCTCGAACAATGCGGCATATTCAGGCGTCACGACGATACGTAGACGGGCGAAGAGCGCGACGACGTTGATCGCGAAAGCGACGAAGAAAGGATAACGCCAGCCCCAGTCAAGGAAATCCTCAGCCGGCAGCGTGTGGATGAGGAACGTGAACAACAAGCTGGCGACGACAAGACCGAGCGGCGCACCGATCTGGGGCAGCATCGCGTACCATCCGCGCTTGTTCTCGGGCGCATTGAGCGCCAGCAGCGAGGCGAGGCCATCCCACGAGCCACCCAGCGCGACACCTTGTCCCATGCGGAACAGCGCGAGGAGCAGGACCGAGAATAGGCCAACCGTCTCGTAACCGGGCAGGAAGGCGATCGCCGCTGTCGAACCGCCGAGCAGGAACAGCGCGATCGTGAGCTTGGCACCGCGGCCATAGAGCCGGTCGACCGCAGTGAAGATCAGCGTGCCGAAAGGCCGCGCAACGAAAGCCAGCGCGAAGACCGCGAAAGAATAGAGCGTGCCGGTGAGCGGATCTGCGAAGGAAAAGACCAGCCTGGGGAACACCAGCACCGAAGCGATGGCATAGACGAAGAAGTCGAAGAATTCCGACGTCCGCCCGATGATCACGCCGACGGCGATTTCGCCAGGCGCCACCTTGTGGCCTCCCGCCTGAAGGGAGCGGGCATCGTATTCGGCTGAAGTCTGTGCAGTCATCTCACTCGGCTTTCGGCACGCGTCGCTCCGGAGCACTGCACTCCAGTGCGGATCGGCCCCCGGGAACGCAAAAAGCGCGGGGCTTGCCAGCCGCTAATGACCTTTGCGGCGGCGCTGCGGGATTGGACAAAATGTCCGATGTGCAGTGCAGCATGCCCGGCCTAGGCGCACGCCATGCCTGAGATCACCATGCTTGCGCTTGCACGCCGATTCCGGCCTGCCCTGCGGCTTCTTCCCGCTCTCGTCACCCTTCCACTGCTGTCCGGCTGCGGAATGGTCGTGCTCGAGCCGGCTGGCGACGTGGCTCGGCAGCAGGGCAATCTGGTCATCGTCTCAACCATCTTGATGCTGCTCATCATCGTGCCGGTGATGGCGCTGACGATATTTTTCGCCTGGCGTTATCGCGCGGCGAACAAGGAAGCGACCTATAAGCCCGACTGGGACCACTCGACCCAGCTCGAACTGGTGATCTGGGCGGCGCCGCTGCTCATCATCATCTGTCTGGGGGCGCTGACCTGGGTCGGTACGCATCTCCTCGACCCGTACCGCCCGCTGGCGCGCACCGCACCGGGAAATCCGGTCGCCACCGAAGTCCAACCGCTCGACGTCCAGGTGGTCGCGCTCGATTGGAAATGGGTGTTCATCTACCCTGAGCAGGGCATTGCAACGGTCAACGAACTGGCACTGCCGGTCGACCGGCCGATCCGCTTCCGCATTTCCGCCTCTTCGGTGATGAACAGCTTCTACATCCCCGCGCTGGCCGGCCAGATCTACGCCATGCCCGGCATGGAGACCAAGCTCCACGCGGTGCTCAACCGGCCGGGCAACTACGAAGGCTTCTCCGCCAATTACAGCGGCGCAGGCTTCTCGAAGATGCGTTTCAAAGTAAGGGGTATGGACGGGGCGGGCTTCACTACATGGGCCAGCCAGACCAAGGGCGCCGGCGGCACGCTCGACCGCGCGGCCTATCTTCGGCTCGAGCGCCCCAGCGAGAACGAACCCGTGCGCCGCTTCGCCGGTGTCGAGGCCGGGCTGTTCGACGCCGTCGTCAACATGTGCGTCGAGCCGGGAAAAATGTGCATGCGCGACATGATGGCGCTCGACGCCAAGGGCGGCCTCGGCCTTGCCGGCATCCACAACGTACGCCCGCTGGAATACGACAAGACCGCTGGCCGGGGTTCGGGACCCGCCCCCGACCGCAAGATGGTGGCGGCGCTGTGTCTCCCCCTCCCCGGTGACGAGGGCAAGCCGGTGATGGAACGCCGCGTTGACCTGTCGCCGCTGACCGGCGCGGGCCTGTCGCGCCCCGGCTCTCTGCCCCGCGCCACCTTCATCGCCGCCGCCGACGAGACCTCCATTCCCACCCCCATTCCCTTTGCCAAGAGCAACCGCTGATGTCCGCTGACCCGACTCCCATCCCGATCAGTCCAATCTTCGGTCGGCTTTCGCTCGAATCGTTCCCGTTGCACGAACCGATCATCGTCGCCACCTTCGCCGCGGTGGTGATCGGCGGACTGGCGGTGCTGGGGCTGATCACGCGCTACCGCTTGTGGGGCTGGCTCTGGCGCGACTGGTTCACCAGCGTCGACCACAAGAAGATCGGCATCATGTACATGGTGCTGGGCCTGATCATGTTCCTGCGCGGTTTCGCCGACGCGATCATGATGCGCATCCAGCAGGCAATGGCGTTCGGTGGCTCCGAGGGCTACCTCAACTCGCACCACTACGATCAGATCTTCACCGCGCACGGCGTGATCATGATCTTCTTCGTGGCAATGCCCTTCGTTACCGGCCTGATGAACTACATCGTGCCGCTACAGATCGGCGCGCGCGACGTCTCGTTCCCGTTCCTCAACAACTTCAGCTTCTGGATGACCACCGCCGGCGCGGTGCTGGTCATGATGTCGCTGTTCGTCGGCGAATTCGCGCAGACCGGCTGGCTGGCCTATCCGCCGCTGTCAGGCATCGCCTATAGCCCCGCCACCGGCGTCGATTACTACATCTGGGCGCTGCAGATCGCGGGCGTGGGTACGACGCTATCGGGCATCAACCTGATCGCGACGATCCTCAAGATGCGCGCGCCGGGCATGGGCATGATGAAGATGCCGGTGTTCACCTGGACCTCGCTGTGCACCAACGTGCTGATCGTCGCCTCTTTCCCGGTGCTGACGGCCGTGCTGACGCTGCTCAGCCTCGATCGCTACGTCGGCACCAACTTCTTCACCAACGACTTCGGCGGTTCGCCGATGATGTATGTGAACCTGATCTGGATCTGGGGCCACCCGGAAGTCTACATCCTGATCCTGCCGCTGTTCGGCGTGTTCAGCGAGGTCACATCCACCTTCTCGGGCAAGAAGCTCTTCGGCTATACCTCGATGGTCTATGCGACGATCGTCATCACGATCCTGTCGTACCTCGTCTGGCTGCACCACTTCTTCACGATGGGGTCGGGCCCCAGCGTCAACTCGTTCTTCGGCATCACGACGATGGTGATCTCGATCCCGACCGGCGCCAAGCTGTTCAACTGGCTGTTCACCATGTACCGCGGCCGCATCCGCTTCGAGCTGCCGATGATGTGGACGGTCGCCTTCATGCTGACCTTCGTCGTCGGCGGCATGACCGGGGTGCTGCTGGCGGTCCCGCCCGCCGACTTCGTGCTGCACAACTCGCTGTTCCTGATCGCGCACTTCCACAACGTGATCATCGGCGGCGTGCTGTTCGGCCTGTTCGCGGCGATCAACTTCTGGTGGCCCAAGGCCTTCGGCTTCAAACTGGACGTCTTCTGGGGCAAGATCAGCTTCTGGTGCTGGGTCGTCGGCTTCTGGCTCGCCTTCATGCCGCTCTACGTGCTCGGCCTGATGGGCGTGACCCGGCGCATGCGCGTGTTCGACGATCCGTCGCTGCAGATCTGGTTCATCATCGCCGGCATCGGCGCGGCGGTGATCGCCGTCGGTATCGGTGCCATGCTGGTGCAGTTCGCCGTCTCCATCTGGAAGCGCGACCAACTGCGCGACACCACGGGCGATCCGTGGGGCGGCCGCACGCTCGAATGGTCGACCTCCTCGCCGCCGCCCGAGTACAACTTCGCCTTCACGCCAGTCATCCACTCGCTCGACGCGTGGCACGACATGAAGTCGCGCGGAGCGGAGCGGCCGACGCAGGGCTTCCGTCCGATCCACATGCCGAAAAATACCGGGACGGGCGTGATCCTTTCGGCGTTCGCCACGATCATGGGCTTCGCGCTGATCTGGTACATCTGGTGGCTCGCTGCGCTGAGCTTCGCCGGCATCCTGACAGTCGCGATCGGCCATACCTTCAACTACCGACGCGACTTCCACATTCCGGCCGCCACGGTGGAGACCACCGAGGGCGCGAGGACGCGCCTGCTGGCGACGGGAACCTGACGCGATGACCATCCAATCCCCTCTTGTCGCCGCCGCCGAGGTCCGCTTCTACGACCTCGACGAGCATGACCACGCCGAAGGCCACAGCACCATGCTGGGCTTCTGGATCTACCTGATGAGCGACTGCCTCATCTTCGCGATCCTGTTCGCCTGCTATGCCGTGCTCGGCGGCAACCTCGCTGCGGGGCCGGGTCCCAAGGACCTGTTCGACCTGCCGCTGGTCGCGCTCAACACCGCGATGCTGCTGTTCTCGTCGATCACCTATGGCTTCGCCATGCTGGCGATGCGGCAGGACCGGCTGCGCCAGACGCAAGCCTGGCTGGCCGTCACCGGCCTGTTTGGCGCGGCATTCCTGGCCATCGAGCTGTACGAGTTCCAGCACCTGATCCACCTGGGCGCAACGCCGCAGCGCAGCGCGTTCCTGTCGGCGTTTTTCACGCTGGTGGGCACGCACGGGCTACATGTCACTTTCGGCACTATCTGGCTCGTAACGCTGATGGTCCAGCTTGGCCGAAACGGCTTGATCCAGGCCAATAGACGCCGGCTGATGTGCCTCAGCCTGTTCTGGCACTTCCTGGACGTCATCTGGATCGGTGTCTTCACCTTCGTCTATCTGATGGGAATGCTGCGATGAGCCATGAAATCCATGCCGACGAGCCGCATGGCTCGATGCGCGACTATACGATCGGCTTCCTGTTGTCGGTCGTGCTCACCGCCATCCCCTTCTGGCTGGTGATGGAACGCCCGCTGGCCGACGGTGTGACCGCAGCCGTCATCCTCGCCTTCGCGGCGATGCAGATGGTCGTCCACATGATCTACTTCCTGCACATGAACGGTAGAGTCGAAGGTGGCTGGACGATGATGGCCCTGCTCTTCACGATCATCATCGTGGTCATCATGCTCGCCGGATCGCTGTGGGTCATGTACCATCTCAACCACAATATGATGCCGATGCCCCACGACATGAGCCAGATGCCGTGATCGCCGCCGCCCGCCCGGCCCCACGCGGCGGCAAGGCGCGGACGGCGGTGCTGGGCCTCATGCTCCTCCTTACCGCCGCCTTCTCCGCACTGAGCGTCTGGCAGGTCGAACGGCGAGAATGGAAGCACGCGCTGATCGCCGCGGTCGAAAGCCGCGTCCACGCCGCACCGGTCGCAGCACCAGGACCCGAGCACTGGGCAAGCCTCTCGGCCGAGCACGACGCCTATCGCCATGTGCGCGTCACCGGGCGCTTCCTGCACGATCGCGAAACGCTGGTGCGCGCGGTCAGCGACCTCGGCTCGGGCTATTGGGTGATCACCCCGCTGGACACCGGCCATTTCACCGTGCTGGTCAATCGCGGCTTCGTCGCACCGGGCGAGCGTAACAAAGTCCGCCGCGATCCCGTCGGCACAATCGCTCTCTCGGGCCTTCTCCGCGTCACCGAGCCCGGTGGCGGCTTCCTGCGCAGCAATGACCCCAAGACAGGCAACTGGTATTCGCGCGATGTCGCTGCGATCGCCGCGGCACGCGGGATCCTGCGCCCCGCCCCCTACTTCATCGACGCCGATGCCATGACCGGCACATCCACCGGGCCGGTAGCCGGGTTGACCGTGGTGCGCTTTGCCGACAACCATGCCGTCTACGCGCTGACATGGTTCGCGATGGCATTGCTGTGCGCCTATGCGGCGCGCTCTATAGTGCCCGGCAATCGCCGTAGCAGGAAAGCCTTCGCCTGATGGCGTAGCGCCGCAGTCAATCTTTCACGCGGAACTGACCGTCCGATCGCGCAAGCGAACGGGACGGCGCCGGGAAGAAAAGGTCGAATATGCTTCCCGCCCCGACCGCACTATCAATTCTCATGAAGCCACCCGTCTGCCGCATGAATGCGTCGACCTGCGGTATCCCCAGCCCGGTTCCCGTACCGACCTTGGTCGTAAAGAACGGATCGATGATCCTGCTCATGACGCTTGCTGGCATGCCTTCGCCCTCGTCCCGCACGCGGACACGGACATGGGATTGGGGAGCCTCGCCGGCGCCGGCCGCCTGCGTAACCGCCGTACTGATCTGGATGACCCCACCGTTGGGCATCGCATCTCGAGCGTTGACGACAAGATTCATGACCGCCGCATTGAACTGCGGAAGATCGAAAGCGAAATCCGGAACGTCCGCGCCAAGTTGCAGGACAACCCGGACACCGATGCCGGCAGCATATCGTAGGAGCGCTTCCGATTGTCGCAGGGCGTCGTTCACGTTTGCAGCGTGGATCTCAAAGTCATGGCCGCTCGCGAAATCCAGCAGGCGCGTCGTCATCCTCAACCCGCGGTCCACTCCCTCTTGAGCGCCCATGAGGAAGCTATTCGACACGGCCGGGTCGGATCCGTGACGCTTCGCCAAATTCAACCCTGCGGAAATCACAGCCAGGACATTCCGGAAATCATGCACGAAGGCCCTGCTCATGTGCCCCAGAGCAACCGACCGCTGAAGGGCCGAAGCGCTCAGTTCCCCAGCGAGGGCCTCCTCTTTGCCGACCGCCGCGTTGTCGAGCGCGCGGCCTGAGGTCTCACGTTCACACAAGGGACTCAAAGATGTCTCAACCGGCATACCAGGGTTCCTCCCTGCCGCCTGATGTCCAGTATCGTCTGGGCAACTGCTTCGCAGGATGAAACGTGGACACAAATTCAAGTGGAGTCGAAGGAATATTATTTCCTTCTGGCAGCAATTTTCTTGGTCTCTCCGGCCGAAAAACCCGGCCGGAGATCGCCGATCCGCGGTCTTCTTCCTGCCAGTCTCGTTCTTCCTGAATGTCAGCTCCGCCGCGACGAGGTCAATCGCGGTCGGCGACCGGCTCCGATCATCATCCACGCGGGAACCTTTCGCGATGAAACTTATCCGATGCACGAAACGGAGACAGCGGTCATGGACCGACCCAAAGTTGGCCTCGACGAGTTGCCGGCTGCAACCTTGGCCGCTCGGATCACGGTTGGCGCGCGCCCTGATCCGGGAACGACAGCGCGAAGACATCGCTGCCGCCAGACAACGCGGCGCCTGTCGAGGACGGAAACGCGCCCTCTTCGATGCAAGGATCGCTGAACTACACCGCCACGTCCGCGTCGCAGCCGGCGAATGAAAGGCCGCCATCGCCCGCGACCTACGGCAGCAGCCGCGAAACCCCATACCAGTTCCTGCGAACGGCCGCCTGATGTTGGCGGCGTGTTTCCCGCCGCCAACGCGTAGTCATTTGTTGGGTCAACCTTTCTGTCTGGCATCGTATCGGAAGACGATAATCAAACCGACGACAACCAGACCGAGCCCGCCCATCATCAGCGGCGACATTGGATTACCAATGATTGCCCAATCCATCGCGGCTGTGACGCCGGGAACAAGATAGAAGAGACTGACGACGTTCACGAGGTTCCCGCGCGCGATCAGGCGGTAAAGCAGGAACGTGGTGCCGACGGAGATCACGAGGGCGAGCCACAGAACCGGGAGCACGAAACCGACGTCCCACGAGGCGCGGAATTGGCCGAGCGGAGAGACTGCAGCGGCAAGCGCGAGTCCCGCACAATACTGCATCGGCAACACCGCCCAAGGCGCCTGATGCTCGCGCTTTTGAAGGATCGAACCCGCCGTGATCCCAAGCAATGACAGGCCGGCGAACGCAAGCCCCAGCAGGTCGAATCGCATCGATGCCAAGCCGTCCGAAACGACCAATGCGAGGCCCGCAAGGGCGCAAAGCAGCCCGAGGAGCCGCTGCGCCGTCACCCGTCGTTCGGTCAGGAAGATGGTAAGGATCGGCTGCACCCCCAGTAAGGTGGCGAGTGCTCCAGGCGTGATCCCGTTATCGAGAGCGAGGAGGTAGAAGGCAGAGTAAAACCCTGCGATCAGAAGACCTATCAGCGCATTGCGAAGCCGGGTGCCCCGCGCGGGTAAGAGTGAGCCGTTCCAGGTCGCGAAAGCGACCAGGACCGCCAAAGCGATGGCATAGCGCAGAATGAGGATCGCAAGCGGCGAACCGTGCCGCAGTGCGATCTCGGATACGATGGCGCCGCTGCTCCACAGCAGGACGAACGCAGTCGTCGGCAGGAGCGCCGACACATGACGGTTGAACATGAAATTTCACCTGATGAGACGTCGTATGGCCCGCGCGCTGAGCGCGGACAGTGCCCCGGCCGTCAGCCGGCGTGGATCGACACTGGCGGAGGCGGTGCCCCGACGCGGCCGAACCGATCGGTCCATTCAGGCGGTGGAGGTGTGCAAGACGCACGCACCAACAGGCGAGTGACACCATGTTGATTGAGGCGGACGCTTGCGAACATATGTCGCTGATAAATACAACCGCGGCCATGAGCAAGCCGCGACAAGGCCAGTCGCGGTCTGCAGCCGGCTCCGATCATGATCATCATCCTTGCGGGAACCTTTTGCAATGGGATTCATCCAATGCGCGAAAGGGAGCCACCGATCATGGGCCGACCCAAAGTTGATCTCGACAAGTTGCCGGATACAGCCATGGCCGCCCGGATCGCGGTTGGCGATGGCGAGGCGGCCGCGATCGTCATCCAACGCAACAACCAACATCTCTTCCGAACTGCATTCAGCATTCTGGCCAATCGTGCCGAGGCCGAAGATGCGCTGCAAAGCGCCTATCTGCGTGCCTTCGCCGGAATGGCCGGGTTCGCCGGACAATCGTCCCTTTCCACGTGGCTGACCCGGATTGTCATCAACGAAGCGCTCGGCCGGGTTCGGACGGCGCGCCGCCGAACGGCCTGTTTTGACAGCAACTCGGTACTGGTGCTCGATGAATATAGGGACAAACTCATGCGCGGCTCCACTAGCGGAGCATCGCCCGACCACGACCTGGCCCGACGGCAGCTGCGTCAGATGCTCGAATCGGCGATCGCCGCCCTCCCACGCGATTTCCGCCTGGTTTTCATCCTGCGGGACATCGATGGCCTGAGCGTCGAAGAAGCCGCAACGGCGCTCGAGATCCCGCAGGGGACTGTAAAAACCCGGCATCTGCGCGCGAGACGACGGCTGCGCAAATTGCTCGATCCGGAAATCAGCACCGCATTGCAGGGAACCTTCCCCTTTGCCGGCGGCGATTGCGCCGCCCTCACCGCGCGCGTGCTGCAGCAGTTCGGACAGAAGCCACGCTTGATCACAATGGAGAAATGGCAAGATGATCGAAATCCCTCATAGCAGTCGCCGCTCGGTCCTGACCGGAGGTGTCACCACGCTGTCTGCCGCCGGACTGGTCGCCCTGTTGGGCGGCAGCCTTCCGGCAGAAGCCAGGCAGTCCAACCGCCCCGGGCAGGACGTACAGCTTCTCAACGCTGCGCTGGCGCTCGAACATGAAGGCATCGCCGCCTACCAGATAGCAGCGGAGAGCGGACTGCTCTCGGCGGACATCCTCAAGGTGGGCATCGCATTCCAGAGCCACCATAAGACCCACCGCGACGATCTGGCGACGGCGATCCGCCGCCTGGGCGGACAAGCTGCGGCCAGCAAGTCGACGGCCGAATACGCCGCCGCGCTCGGCGTCTCCGCTTTGAAGACTCAGAACGACGTCCTCAAGCTTGCACTGGGACTCGAGCGCGGCGCCGCGAACGCCTATCTGGGCCTCATTCCGTCGCTCGAAGCGACCGAGTTCCATCTGCTCTCCGCGCGAATTGCCGGCGACGAGGCATTCCACGCCGCGATACTCGGAAATGTCCTGAACGAGCCAATTCCGCAAACGGCACCGATTTTCGGATAAGCCGCGTGGTTCCGTTTCCCTTTCGGCCGACGATGCGCGTGCTCGTCCTCGGGATGGGGATGGTGATCGGCGGCGCGCTGCTCGCAGGCTCCGCCGCTCCGCGTGGCAATGCCGCCCGGGGCGGCGATCTCTACCGGACGAAATGCGGAGCCTGCCATTCGCTCGACAACAATCGCGTCGGCCCGGCACATCGTGGCGTCGTCGGACGGCGATCCGGCACGGCTCCCGGCTTTCGCTATTCCAGGGCGCTGAGCTCTTCGAACATTGTCTGGACCCCCGCCAATCTCGATCGTTGGCTGACGGCGCCGACCCTGATGGTGCCCGGCACCGCAATGGGATTTCGTCTCGCATCACCGCAGGATCGCGCCGATGTCATTGCCTATCTCCAACAGAACGGTTCCGCCCGATGAGCGCCAGGCCATGTGCGATCGGATTTGTCGTCTATTATCGGGAACCGATTGGACTAGGCGCAATCAATAGCAAGGAGAGCAATCGGCGCCTGCCGGCATGATCGAGCGATCAGGCGAGCACCAATGGCGCCCAGGAGCATCGCATGAGCACCGAAACCTCTGCAGTGTCCGGACCCGATCTCAGCCTCGGCGTCCCACGCGCATCGCTGCCGGAAGGGACCATGCTGCCGGGACATGCGGACGGTGAAGCCGTCTTGCTTATCCGGCGCGCTGATCAACTGTTCACTGTCCGTGCCCAAGGCACCACGATCTGGAAGGAGCAACCATGGAAATTGATCAGGCGGCCGATGTGTCGCGAGAAGCAGTCGGCATCTTCCACAGCCCGTTGGGGCTGGTGGATGCGATAGACGAGCTGCTGAGTTCGGGCTTCCACCGTGCCGAGCTCAGCCTGCTGGCCAGCGAACACACCGTGGAGAAGAAGCTGGGTCATCGGTATTCCCGGGTAGACATACTGGCCGACGATCCCGAGGTGCCGCGCACCGCCTTTGTTTCCACCGAGGCGATAGGAGACGCGGAGGGCGGAATCATCGGCGGCCTCGTCTATGTGGGGGCGATCGCCGCGGTCGGCGCGATCGTGGCCACTGGCGGCACCCTGCTCGCCGTTATCGTCGGCGCGGCGCTCGCTGGAGGCGCCGGCGGCCTCGTTGGTTCGGTGCTCGCCAAACGGCTCGGCCAGCATCATGCGCAATATCTTGAGGAACAGATCGTGCGAGGGGGCCTGTTGTTATGGGTGCGCGTTCGGGACCACGCCAGCGAAGAACGCGCCGTCGCAATTCTCAGGAAACATTCTGCGGACAAGGCCCATACCCACATGTTGCCGCTCGAGGCGGAGGACAAGTGACAGAGCTGGAAGCGTTGTTGATGGAAGTCCGGGCATGCCGCGCGTGCGGTGATCTCCTGCCGCTCGGTCCGAGACCCGTTGTGCAAATGTCCGCGACCGCACGGATCCTGATCGCAAGCCAGGCCCCCGGCACCAAGGTCCATGCCAGCGGCATTCCCTTTTCCGATGCGTCGGGCGACCGGCTGCGGCAATGGATGGGAATAACGCCCGATCAGTTCTACGACGCGGCCAATATCGCCATCGTTCCCATGGGCCTTTGCTATCCGGGGCGCTCGGGCAGCGGCGATGCACCGCCGCGCCCGGAATGCGCGCGGCTCTGGCGAGAACGCCTGCTCGCACAGATGCCCGATCTGCGCCTCACTCTCCTGGTCGGAAGCTACGCGCAAAATCATGTGCTGGGAGCCAGCGCGCTGACCGAACGGGTGCGCGATTTCGCGGCCTATCTTCCGCGATGGTTTCCCCTCCCGCACCCGTCGTGGCGCTCGGCAATCTGGGCGCGAAATCATCCGTGGTTCGAAAAGCAGGTACTTCCCGCGTTGCGATCCGAGCTCCGGCAGATCTGGCCGGAGCTGAACGAGGCCGGACAGCATAGCGATGACGCACAAAACACGCGGGTCTGACCGCTCGGCGGCTAACGGCAATCCCACCTTCACGATCGGGCATTCGACGAAATCGATCGCGGACTTCGTCGAATTGCTAAGGGTCGGCCAGATCGCAGCCGTCGTCGATGTCCGCAGCCTATCGCGCTCGCGGGCCAACCCGCAGTATAACCGCGATAGCCTGCCCGCCGCCCTCGCCGCCTGCCAGATCGGATACGACCAAATCCCGGAACTCGGCGGGCTGCGCAAGAAATCCCGCACCATTCCACCCGAAGTCAACGGTTTCTGGATCAACCAGAGCTTCCACAATTATGCCGATTACGCCTTGTCCGGCGAGTTTCGTGCGGGGCTGGATCGGCTGCTCGAACTCGCCGCCAGTCGTCGCTGCGCGATCATGTGCGCCGAGGCGGTCTGGTGGCGGTGTCACCGCAGGATCATCGCCGACTATCTGCTGCATCTGGACAGGGCAGTCTTCCACCTCATGGGGACATCCAAAGCAGAGCCGGCGACGATGACCGCTGCCGCCCGGGCCGGCGCCTCCGGTCTCGTCTACCCGGCGGTCCAGAAGGGCTGAGTTCTGGTCATACAAGTCGCAAAGCCCACAAGAACAAATCGCCCTGGGCCGGTCAAAATGGCCGATCAGCTTTCGCCGATCCGCCGCTCTGCGACGAAAGCGCCATGGAATACCCCTCGCCCATCGATGCCTATGTTGCGACGCCTCACGGCCGCCTTTTCACGCGTTCATGGCCACCGGCAGACGCTATCCAAGCACCTCCAATCATTCTTTTTCACGACAGCCTCGGCTCAGTCGATCAGTGGCGTGATTTCCCTGCACGCCTTGTCGCCGCGACGGGCCGCCCCGCGATAGCCTACGACCGCCTTGGTTTCGGCAGGTCGGACCCAAACCCCAGAAGACTGCAACCCGATTTCGTGCAAGACGAGGCGCGCACCGGCCTGCCCTACATTCGCGAGGCGCTCGCGGCCGATCGCATGCTTCTCTTCGGCCATAGCGTCGGCGGCGCCATGGCCATTGCCGCCGGCGCCGCGTTCCCGGCGCAAACGGAGGCGGTTATCACCCTCGCGGCCCAAACATTTGCCGAAGACCGAACGCTCGCGGGGATCGAGCAAGCCCGACAGACTTTCCAGGACGAAACGCAGCTTGAGCGCCTGGCCAAATATCATGGCGCCAAGACGCGCTGGGTGCTCGACGCGTGGATCGGAACGTGGCTCGCGCCTTCGTTCGCGGATTGGTCGCTCGACGACGACCTGCGACGCCTTCGCTGCCCTGTGCTCGCGGTGCATGGCGATCACGACGAATATGGCTCACGGGCACACCCTGATCGCATCGCCGCATTGGCGGCAGGCGCCGTGCAGGAAGTGCTGCTCGCGAATTGCCACCATATGCCGCACCGCGAGGCGCCGGAGGACGTATTGCGACTGGTCGGCGACTTCACGCGCGGCTTGTAACCGCCCGCCGTTCCGCAATCGCCAACTGTCGCACCGTGAGCCCGTGCCCCGCGGCGAGACCTCCGGCACCGCCGCGCCTCGCTCGCGGCATGCGACAATCGTTTGATCCGAAAGCGGAAGACAGGTGTCTGGGGACGATCCGGGAGACGACTAGCCGGCGGGCTTGCCGGGCGGATAGTCCTCGCCGAACAGCTCCTGGACGATCACCGCGGCATCTTGCTGAATAGCGCGCAGATGGTCGGCGCTGCGAAAGCTCTCCGCATAGAGCTTGTAAATCGGTTCGGTCCCGGATGGACGGGCGGCGAACCAGCCCGTTTCGGTCGAGATCTTGATGCCGCCAAACGCGCCGCCGCCACGCGCAGCGGTGAGCTTTGTCGCGATCGGCTCGCCGGCGAGTTCGGTCGCGCGGACCTGATCGGTCGCGACGCGCCGCAGCCGGTCCATTTGCTGCGGCGTCGCCGGCGCATCGATGCGTTCGTACCAGGACTCGCCGAATTCAAGAGCCAGCCCCCGATAGACCTCATCGGGATTGCGTCCCGTTCGCGCCTTGATCTCGACCGCCAGCAGGCAGAGCGCCAAACCGTCCTTGTCGGTCGTCCAGACCGCGCCATCGCGCCGCAGCAACGAGGCGCCGGCACTTTCCTCGCCAGCAAAGCCGAGCGCGCCCGAGTGCAAGCCGTCGACGAACCATTTGAAACCGACGGGGACTTCGACGAGTTGGCGGCCGAGACGAGCCGCGACACGATCGATCATGGTGCTGCTCACCATCGTCTTACCGATTCCGCTGCGCGCACTCCACTCCGGGCGATGCTCGAACACATAGGCAATCGCGGCGGCAAGATAGTGGTTGGGCGGCATCAGGCCGCCGATCGGCGTGACGATGCCGTGGCGGTCGGCGTCGGTGTCGTTGCCGACGGCCAGATCGAACCGATCGCGCATGCCGATCAGCCGCGACATCGCGTAAGGCGATGAGCAATCCATCCGGATCTTTCCGTCCCAGTCCGCCGTCATGAAGCCGAATGTGGGATCGATCCTGGTCTCGACGACCGTGCCGTTGAGGCCATAGGTGGCGATGATCTCAGCCCAGTAGGCGGTGCTGGCCCCGCCGAGAGGGTCGATACCAAGCGTCATTCCCGACGTCCTGATCGCCTCGATGTCGATTACATGGGCAAGATCGTCGACATAGCGACGCATATAGTCCCAGCGGCGCAGGCATGGCGAACGCCGCGCGCGCTCGTGGGGAACGCGTCCGACGGCGCGAACCCCACCGTCAAGCAGCCGGTTCGCGCGCTCCTCGATCCAGCCCGTGATTGTCGCATCGGCCGGTCCTCCGGTCGGGGGATTATATTTGAAACCGCCATCTTCCGGAGGATTGTGCGAAGGCGTAAGCACGACGCCGTCGGCGAGCCCTTCCGTTCGGCCGCGATTGTAGGCGAGGATGGCGTGGGAAATGACGGGCGTCGGGGTGTAGCCTTCGTCCACGTCGATCATCGTCACGATGTCATTGGCGACAAACACCTCCAGCGCGGTAGCCAGCGCCGGTCGCGAAAGCGCGTGGGTGTCGATACCGAGGAACAGCGGCCCGTCGATCCCGTGTCGTTTGCGATAGAGGCAGATCGACTGGGCGATCGCGATGATGTGCGGCTCGTTGAACGAGTTGCGCAATGCAGAGCCGCGATGGCCCGAAGTACCGAAATGGACGCGCTGCGAAGGCTGCGACAGGTCCGGCGTCCCGGCATAATAAGCCTCGACCAGGGCCGCGGGACTGATCAGTTGGCCCGCGTCCAGCACTTTCCCTGCTGTGGGGGCGACGCGTGTATTGATATCAGAATTTTTCATTTCAAATACCAATAATATTCACTTGCCTCATAAGAATAGCAAGAAGATGGTGATGATGGCAACAAAGTTTTGGAGACGTTGCCTCAAGCAATCACCGCGTCGTTCTCAGAAAACCGAGTGATCGGAACAATGTTGAAGCGCAATGATTTCCCAACTGTTCGGCGTCTTGGAATTCATCCAGGCAGCAGCACAGCACGCTTCGCAGCTCTGAACCGTCTCGTCCTCCAACGGCGAACGGCCTCGGAGCCATAACCACTGCGGCGGCAGATAGCCCGATCTGACCCGGAACCATGCCCTCGCAACTTTCTTCACTGAGTGCGCAGTCTTCTTCGATGTCGCGCGCGCTCAGTCGCGACGCTCGACGCATCCCGCCAGCCGATGCGCGTTCGAAAGGAGGTCATCGTGTTCGAAGGTCCTGCCGCGCTCTTTGGGAACATGGCATGATCGCCGCGGGCGAACCTCGCCGCCAAGCGCTTTGCGACCATGGACCGAGCGCAGCCGCCGGACACCATGATGCTGCGGCGCTCCAACTCGTCATGCAAGGCAACGATCGGCGTCTTTTACGGGCCGCATGGCGGATATTGGGCAATCGCGAAGATGCCGAAGATGCGGTGCAAAGTGCCTATCTGAGCGCGATCACAGCCATTGGCGGCTTCGCGGGCAGGTCGACGCTTGCGACCTGGCTGACCCGCATCGTCATCAACGCGGCGCTTGCGCAAGCCCGCCGTCGCCGCCGTCGGCGAGCATGGCTCGAAGAAGATCCCACCGCCCTGCTCGAAGATTACAGCGCATGCCTGATGCGCGGATCGATGTCGGGCTCTCCCGAACGCGCGTTTGCATGCCGCCAGCTCAAGCATTTCATCGACGATGCGATCGATCAGTTGCCAACCCAGTTCCGCACGGTCTTCATCTTGCGGCAGATCGAGGAACGCGATGTGGGAGAGGTCGCCCAAACCCTCGGCATCAACGCGGCAACCGTCAAGACCCGGCACTTGCGTGCCCGGCGCCGACTACAACGCGCCCTGGCGCCCAAGGTCGGAAATACGTTGGCGGACATGTTCCTGTTCGCTGACGAGGCTCGTGAGCCGGTAGGCCGCAGGTCGTCACCCGCCCCGATCCACGGAGAATGGCGGAAAGCGCGAGGGAGCACGGCATGAGCCAGAAGCGCGGCGACATTCATGGAGCGCAACCTCCCGCCTCGATCTTTGGCCTCGGGGATCTCTTCAAGGGTTTCGGACGCACGAACTCCAAACCGCCGTGGAACGACACCGCCGCCATCCGCGAGGTCATCTTCAGCGTCGAGCGAATGGAGGAGCACGCGCGCAGCCTGGCGCAGGCCCAGCTCGTCAAACCGCATCGGCAACTGGGTCATCCCCTGCTCGACCGCCTGGCGGCCAATGAAGCGAGCCTCATCCAATCCTATCGATCGATTCTCGCGGCCGTCGTCGACAAGGCGGCCATCACCCCGGCGGCGGAATGGCTCATCGACAATTTCCATCTGGTCGAACGGCAGATCCGGGAAATCCGGCTCGATCTTCCGCCAGGCTATTACCGGCAATTGCCCAAGCTCGCCGATGGTCCTTTTCAAGGTTTGCCAAGGGTTTTCGGGCTGGTCTGGGCATTCGTCGCGCACACCGATAGCCGGTTCGACAGCAACACCTGGTGCGCCTACATCCATGCCTATCAGGAGGTGCAGCCCCTGACGATCGGCGAGTTGTGGGCCTCGGCCATCACCTTGCGCATCATCCTGATAGAGAACCTGCGGCGGATCGCCGAGCGCATCGTCTACAGCCGCGACGAACGCCGCATCGCCGACGAGATCGCCGACCGGCTGCTAAGCGCCCCGGCCGCCGACCAGACGGAAGACGACCTCATCGACGAGCTCGGCCCGGCCGCGCCCTCCGATGCGCTGGCGCTGCAGCTAATCCATCGTCTGCGAGACCAGAGCCCAGCCCTTACCGCCATGCTCGGCCGGCTCGACGATCGGCTCGCGGCGGACGGCCGGACGACGGACAGCGCCATCCATGACGAGCAGCAAAGGCAAATCGCGGCCAATGTCACGGTGCGCAACATCATAACCAGCATGAGGCACATTTCGGACGTGGATTGGGCGGTCCTCTTCGAACGCATTTCGCTGGTCGATCTCGTCCTCGCCAAGAACTGCGATTTCGCCCAGATGGATTTCGCCACACGCAACCTCTATCGCACTTCCATCGAAAAGCTCGCCCGCGGCTCGGGCCGCGAGGAGCTGGACGTCGCGCACCGGGCGATCGATGCCTCGGCGGGCGCGGTCGAGCGGCGGCGCCAGGATCCTGGTTACTACCTGACCGCCGAAGGCCGCCCGGACTTCGAAGCGGCTCTTGGCTATCGTCCGTCCTTGTGGGCGTTGGTGAGCCGCGCCTATCGCGCGCTTGGCGTCGGCGGCTACGCCGGCGCGGGCGCGCTTGTCGCTCTCCTACTGCTGGGCTTCCCCGTCATCTTCCATGTCGAGGCGAACATGGGCTGGCTATTGCTCGGCGTGCTGGGGTTGCTGGGCTCTGTGCCGGCGATCGATTCGGCAGTATCGCTCGTGAACCAGATCGTGACCCGCCAATTCGGCGTCACCCAGATCCCCGGCCTCGAGCTGCGGGAAGGAATTCCCGCATCCTTGCGCACCCTGGTCGTCGTGCCCACGCTGCTCACCCGTCCCGAAGCGGTCCTCGCGCAGGTCGAGCAGTTGGAGATCCATCATCTCGCGAGCGTGAGCGGCGACATCCAGTTCGCGCTTCTCTCCGACTGGACCGACGCGGAAAGCGAGTCGGTCGAGGGCGACGAGCTGTTGTTGCAAGCGGCCATCGATGCCATCGCCGGCCTCAACCGGAAACACCCACCCGCGCCCGGCGGCAACAGGTTCCTGCTGCTCCATCGCCGCCGCGTCTGGAACGAGAGCCAACGCCGGTGGATTGGCTGGGAACGCAAGCGCGGCAAGCTGCACGAACTCAACCGCCTGCTCCGCGGCGAACAGGACACGACTTTCGTGACGCTCGACGGCCGCCCGCCAGCAGCGCCCGAGGGCGTCCGCTATGTCATCACGCTCGACGCCGACACGCGCCTTCCCCCCGATACGGTCCGCCGGCTGATCGGCAAGATGGCGCATCCCCTGAACCAACCGGTCGTCGATCCCGCCAGGCGCCGCGTCATCGAGGGCTATGCCATCCTCCAGCCACGCGTGACCCCCAACCTTCCAGTCGGCGACGAAGGCTCGGCCTATCAGCGCGTCTTTTCCAGTCCGAGCGGCATCGATCCCTATTCTGCGGCGGTCTCCGACGTCTATCAGGATCTGTTCGGCGAAGGCTCATATGCCGGCAAGGGCATCTATGCGCTCGACGCCTTCGAAACCGTGCTCGCTGACCGCGTGCCGGATTCTACCCTCCTCAGCCATGATCTGTTCGAGGGTGTATTTGCCCGCACCGGTCTCGCCTCCGACGTCGAAGTCGTCGAGTCTTTCCCGACCCGCTATGACGTCGCATCGCTGCGCTACCATCGCTGGACTCGCGGCGATTGGCAGTTGCTGCCCTGGATCCTCGGCTGGAGCCCGCTCCTGGGCCAATCCCGACGCATGCCCGCCCAGATGCCGGCCAGCGGTCGCTGGAAAATGGTCGACAATCTGCGCCGATCCGTCACGCCTTTGACCTGCGTCCTTGCGCTCTTCGCGGGCTGGGCTTTGCCGTTCAACGCCGCGCTGGTCTGGACGCTGTTCTTCCTGGCAACGCTCGCCTTGCCAAGCCTGTCCCCGGTCCTGGCCTCGGTCTGGAGCCGGCATCCCGGGATTCCGACCCGCGTGCATTTTGCGAGAATCCTCTCCGACTTCGGCAGCGCGCTCGCGCAGATCCTCCTGATCGTCATACTCCTCGCCCATCAGGCCTGGCTGATGGGCGATGCGGTCGTTCGAACCCTGCTGCGATTGTTCGTCACCCGGCGCAATCTCCTGCAATGGACCCCGGCAGCGCAGGCGACGATCGGCCGCGATCCCACCATTGGCGCTTACTGCGGGTGGATGGCAGGCGCCGTCGTGATCGGCACGGTCGCGATCGCTGGAACCGCCTATTTCGGGGACGGAACCGTATATCTGGCAGCGCCCTTCGGGGTCCTGTGGGTCCTTTCCCCATTGATCGCGCGATGGGTGAGCCGGCCCTCGCGCGCGGTCGCGGAACGTCCATTGGCCGACGCTGATCGACAGGCCCTCCGTCTGACCGCACGGCAGACCTGGCGCTATTTCGAGACCTTCGTGACACCGAGCGACCACATGCTCCCGCCCGACAATTTCCAGGAGGTGCCGTCACCGGTCCTCGCGAGGCGCACGTCCCCGACCAACATCGGCCTTTATCTGCTGTCCGCCGCGAGCGCACACGATTTTGGCTGGCTGGGAACGCTCGATACGATCGAGCGGCTCGAGGCCACGATGGCAACCATAGCCAGGCTCGACCGGTACCGCGGCCATTTTTACAATTGGTACGATACCGAAAGCCTGCGCGTACTCGACCCCCAATATGTGTCGTCTGTCGATAGCGGCAATCTTGCAGGCCAACTCATCGCGCTCGCCGGAGCCTGCGAGGATTGGTGCAGGCAGCCCCATGAAGATGCCAGACGGATCGCCGGTATCGCCGACACGCTTGCGCTCGTGCGCGAAGAGGTCGAAACCCTGCGCGATCGCCGCCGGACCGAAACCGTCACCTGGCGCCAGCTCGATGAGGCGCTCGCCCTCCTTCTCGTGCAAATGGACCGGCCGGCGGCCGAGGGCGAAGCACTCGCCGCCCGCCTCGAGCGGCTCGCCGGCCCGGCCGAACTCCTCGTCGACCTTGCCAAGGCATTCGCGGTCGAGCGGGGGGAGGATGCCGCGGACATCCTCTTCTGGGCGCGAGCGGTATGCCATTCGATCGCCAGCCACCAGCGGGATATCGGAGCCAGCGACGAGCTTGCCGCGCGCCTGACGGCTATCGCCCGCACGGCGCGGGAAATGGCATTGGCGATGGAGTTCGATTTCCTCCTGAACGAAGAGCGCCAGCTGCTTTCCATCGGCTTCGCGGTGCGCGACGGCGCACTCGATGAAAGCTGTTATGACCTGCTCGCGTCGGAAGCCCGCCTCGCAAGCTTCTTCGCCATCGCCAAGGGCGACCTGCCCGCACGGCACTGGTTCCGCCTGGGACATAGTGTGACGCCAGTCGCCGGCGATGCGGCGCTATTGTCCTGGTCCGGCTCGATGTTCGAGTATCTCATGCCCGCCTTGATCATGCGCGCGCCCAGTGAAAGCATCATCGGGCGCACCAATCGCGCCGTGATCCGCAAGCAGATCGACTATGCCAGAAGCCTGGCGACACCCTGGGGAATCTCCGAATCCGCTTATAATGCGCGCGACCTCGAGCATACCTACCAATATTCCAATTTCGGCATTCCGGACCTCGGCCTCAAGCGCGGCCTGGGCGAAGAGGCCGTCATCGCCCCATACGCGACAGCGCTCGCGGCCATCATCGACCCGGTCGCAGCCGCACGGAATTTTTCACGGCTGGCGACTTACGGCGCCCGCGGTCGGTTCGGGTTCTTCGAGGCGCTCGACTTCACGCCGCGGCGCCTGCTGGACGGACAGACAGTCGCCGTCGTTCACGCCTTCATGGCCCATCACCAGGGTATGACGATCGTCGCCATCGCCGATGCCCTGCTCGGCGACCTGATGCGCGAACGCTTCCATGCCGAGCCCATCGTGCACGCGACCGAACTGCTGCTCCACGAGCGAATGCCGCGCGAGATCGCCGCCGCCCCAGCATGGGCGAGCGACGTCAAGCCCGATACCCGCATCCGCGAGTTCGAAGCGTTGCCCGCATGGCGCGAGGCGGACCCGCATGCTGCCTTCCCCGCCACGCACCTCCTCTCCAACGGCCGCTATTCCGTCATGCTCACGGCCGCCGGGTCGGGTTACAGCCGCTGGCGGGACCTTGCTGTAACCCGTTGGCGCGAGGACGCCACCTGCGACGACTGGGGATCATTCATCTATTTGCGCGATGTCGAAAGCGACCAGCTATGGTCCGCAACCCACCAGCCGACGAGCACCGAACCCGACGAATATTCGGTGGCATTCAGCGAAGAACGCGCAACATTCTCGCGCCAGGATGGCGATTTCCACACGACACTCGAGGTGGTGGTCTCGACGGAAGACGACGCCGAAGTGCGCCGCCTGACCCTTGCCAACAATGGCAGGCGACCAAGAGAAATCGAAGTGACGTCCTATGCCGAGATCGCCATCGCTCCTCAGGCCGCAGATATTGCCCATCCGGTTTTCTCGAAACTCTTTGTGGAGACCGAATATGTGGCCCGCCTGGGTGCGATCCTCGCCACGCGCCGCCGCCGATCACCCGACGAGCCCGAAATCTGGGCGGCGCATCATTCGGTCGCGTCGAGCGAGGGGGTCGGGAAAGCGGAGTTCGAGACGGACCGCGCCCGTTTCCTCGGCCGCGGGCTCGGTGTTCGAACTCCGGCGGCAGCGCTTGACGGCCGCCTCCTCTCACGGTCGACAGGTGCGGTGCTCGATCCCGTCTTCGTCCTGCGCCGGCGCGTGCGCCTGGCCCCGGGCGCGGCCGTGCGCATCGACTTCTGGACATTGGTGGCCGAATCCCGGGAAGACCTGATCGACGCCGTAGACAAGACCAACGACATCAGCGCGTTCGGCCGGGCGGTGACGCTCGCCTGGACCCAGTCGCAGGTGGAACTCCATCATCTCGGCATCGACCGGGATGAGGCAAGCGCGTTCCAGCGCCTTGCAGGACATCTCATCTATGCCGGTCCGGCGCTGCGGCCGTCCTCGGAGGTGATCGTCCGCGGCGCCGGACCGCAATCGGGTCTCTGGCCGCAGAGCATCTCGGGCGACCTGCCGATCATCCTGCTGCGCATCGCGAACGTCGAGGACATCAGGATCGTTCACCAACTGCTGCAAGCCATGGAATATTGGCGCGCCCGCAGGCTCGAGGTGGACCTCGTCATCCTGAACGAACGCGCCTCCTCCTACGTCCAGGATTTGCAGATCACGATAGAGAACACCTTGCGCACGAGCCAAGCGCGCCGGCCGGTATCGGTGGAGGGAGCGACAGGCCAGGTGTTCGTGCTGCGCGCCGATCTGATCCCGTCGGAGACATCCGCGCTGCTGGCATCGACCGCGCGGGTTCGTCTTACAGGCGACGGGGGCGGACTGGCCGAACAGCTAGGCCGCATCAGGGAGCCGGCCGCGCCTACGCCGGCGGCCAACAAGACATCTCGCCATGCACCGCAACCGCGCATGGCGACCGCCCCCAAACTGGAGCTGTTCAATGGCGTCGGCGGGTTTGCCGATGAGGGACATGAATATGTCATCACGCTCGGCCCCGGCCAGGCCACGCCCGCGCCCTGGATCAACGTCATCGCCAATCAGGGGTTCGGCTTTCAGGTTTCGGCGGAAGGCTGCGGCTTCAGCTGGTCGGTCAACAGTCGTGAGCATCAGTTGACCCCATGGTCGAACGATCCCGTGACCGACCGTCCGGGCGAAGCCGTCTACCTGCGCGACGAGGACAGCGGCGAGCTCTGGAGCCCGACAGCGCTGCCCATTCGCGACGATGCCGGCATCTATGTCGCCCGGCACGGCTGGGGCTACAGCCGGTTCGAGCACGAGGCCCACGGAATTGCGTCGGAGCTGCTCGTCTACGTGCCCGTGGCGGATCCGATCAAGATCACGCGGCTCAAGCTGCGCAACACGACGAATAGTGCTCGGCGTCTGTCGGTAACCGCCTATGTGGAATGGGTGCTCGGCACGTCCCGCGCGGCTGCCGCGCCATTTGTCTGCACCAAGATCGACCCGGAACTCAACGCGATGTTCGCACGCAATCCATGGAACGCGGCCTTCGCGCGCCGCGTCGCTTTTCTCGACCTTGGAGGCCGCCAAACGAGCTGGACGGCAGATCGACGCGAGTTCATCGGTCGCAACGGCTGCCTGTCCGACCCGATCGCCCTGTCGGGCGCAGCCCGGCTTTCGGGCGCGGTCGGAGCCGGGTTCGATCCCTGCGGCGCGATGAGCACTACCGTCGATCTCGCGCCCGGCGCCGAAACCGAGATCGTGATCCTGTTCGGCGACGCCGACGGCCCGGAACTCGCCTCCGCGCTCATCGCCCGCTACCGCGATGCCGACCTCGACGCGGTGCTGGCCGAGGTTCACGGGCAATGGGAAGATCTGCTCGGCACGGTGCGGGTCAAGACGCCGGATCGCTCGATGGACATCATGCTCAACGGCTGGCTGCTCTATCAGACGATCGCCTGCCGGCTCTGGGCGCGTTCAGGCTTCTATCAGGCTAGCGGCGCCTACGGCTTTCGCGATCAGCTCCAGGATGGCATGGCGCTCGCGGCCATCCGTCCGTCCTTGACCCGCGAGCATTTGATCCGCGCCGCAGGCCGGCAATTCCCCGAAGGCGACGTCCAGCACTGGTGGCTGCCGCACTCCGGCCAAGGCGTGCGCACCCGGATCTCCGACGACAGGATCTGGCTCGCCTATTGCGTCGCCCATTATCTCGAGACGACCGGCGATACCTCGCTGCTCGACGAGACAATGCCCTTCCTCGAAGGCCCGAAACTCAATGAAGACCAGCATGACAGCTTCTTTGCACCCACCGTTTCCGAGCGCATCGCGAGCGTCTACGAGCATTGCGCGCTCGCGCTCGACGCAAGCCTCGCACGCGGCGCTCACGGCCTTCCCCTGATCGGCGGCGGCGACTGGAACGACGGCATGAATCGCGTGGGCGAACAGGGCAAGGGAGAAAGCGTGTGGCTGGCCTGGCTGTCGCACATGGCCCTGACCCGCTTTGCGGCGATAGCGCAGGCGCGGAACCAAGCCGCGCGCGCCTCCCAATGGCGCGCCGAAGCCTCGAAGCTGCAAGAGGCGATCGAGCGCGAGGCTTGGGACGGCAGTTGGTATCGGCGAGCATGGTTCGATGATGGCACCGCGATCGGCTCGGCGGCAAACGACGAATGCCGGATCGATTCGATCGCCCAATCCTGGGCCGTCATATCGAACGCGGCGAACGCGGAGCGGGCGAGCCGCGCCATGGCGGCCGTCGAGCGTGAACTGATCCGCAGCGATGACGGCCTGGCCCTGCTGTTTACCCCGCCCTTCGACCGGACCGCGCACGATCCCGGCTACATCAAGGGATATCCACCTGGCATCCGCGAGAATGGCGGCCAATATACCCACGGCGCCATCTGGTCGATCATCGCGCTCGCCCGGCTCGGTGAAGGCGAGAAAGCGGCCGGGCTCTTTTCGCTGCTCAATCCCATCAACCACGCCCGCAACCGCTCGGACCTGCGCCGCTACAAGGTGGAGCCTTATGTCGTCTCAGCCGACGTCTATGCGGCGGCAGATCACGTGGGCCGTGGCGGCTGGACCTGGTATACAGGCTCGGCTGCGTGGCTGTATCGCGCCGGAATGGAAGAGATATTGGGCCTGCGCCTGCAAGGATCGTCGCTCCATCTCGATCCCTGCATTCCGAACGGCTGGCCGGGCTTCGAGATTGCCCTACGCCGCGATTCGACGCGCTTCGACATTCGCGTCGGCAATCCCGGCGGTATCGCGCGCGGGGTCGCCTCCGCGACGATGGATGGCACCGGCATCACCGAGCGGCCGCTCCGCTTCGACCTGCCGGATGACGGCAAGAGGCACGAGATCTTGGTCACGATGGGTTGAACGATGTCGCGCGACAATCCTCCAAACGCGCGCGCATGGAGGACGAAGTCACGCGGAACATCTCATGCCCGGACGAAGCTTCATCGACGCCATAAGGCAACCCGCGGTTGAAAATACGGACCGTCCGCCCCAAGTCATGGGTTCGCAAGAAGGAGCGGGGCGGGCGTGCCGAGCAAGGCACAGTTTGAGGATCACGGCAGGCCGTTCGCGGCGTTCCTGATCCTGTTCAGCCTGTTTGTCGGCCTGGTTCCGGCCGCTGGCTCGGCCCAGAACATTCGCCAGACGATATCCCGTTTGGGGCCGGCCCGCTCGAGTGCTGCCGTACCCATCGTCCGATCCGCCCAGTACCCGCTTCCTGAGAGAATAGCCGACGGCGGATCGGCCCCCTTTGTCTCACCGCCGCCACTGGCGATCGTCGTCGAGGCCGGCTCAACGAGGCCACTGCCGCGGTTCACTCGCGTGCCTGCTCTCGAACTACCCGCCAGCCGAACGGCTTCATATAAAGCACGCGCACCTCCAGCGCCCGGATCGATCGCACTGCGACCTCGCGACAATCCGGGCCCGTCACGGCCGTCAATATGCTGGAGAACATCGTGTCATCCACAGAGTACAGACTGACCCAAATTCATCGCAATTTGGACGACGCCATCACCAAGGAGATGGGGACTCATCTACCCGACAGCCTGAAGCTTCTTCGGCTGAAGAAGATGCGTCTGGCAGTCAAGGACCGCCTAGCCGCGTTGATGATGAGAAAGAAAGCGCGGTAACCCTCTCGGCCGGCGCCCGAACCAGGTCGCCGGCCGCTTTCCCTCGTCAGGCCATCGCATATCCTAAGCTCCCATCCAGAACGCCCCCATTGTACCCATACACCGGTCGTCGATCCCAGTCCGCCGCGCGCCGTAGTCCGGTCGTTCTGGCGCTACCTCTACGATCCTGAAAGCTGATACAATCGCTTGCCGAACCGCTCCAGCGGGCGCGCCGCTTACTCCCACCTTATCTGACTTCCTGGCTATCTGGCTATCTGGCTATCGTTTTTTCGGTCTTGCCAGAAATGCTGAAATCATTACCATACCTCCGCTAATATCGACGCATGCGTCCGCGAATAAGGGGATTTCGGATGGCTGGCATCCCGAAAGGTGGCGATGCGCTCGATAGCGCCGTCGACGGCGACAACAGAACGCTTAACTTCAAGGTGAGCCTGGACTTCAAGAAGGAGTTCAAGGGCTTTGCGGGATCGCAGGGCATCACGATGACCGAACTTCTCAAGGAAGGGTTCGCGCTCTCGAAGAAGAAGCGGCAGAAATGACCGCCCGCGCCGGACAGTCCGCGGCCGCCCCTCGGGACGCGCCGCGGCGATGACGATTCACAACCCCGACGACGCTTTTGCGGCGGGACAGTGGCTGTTTGCCATTGGCAATGGCGACCTCCCGCTCACCGAAGGGTTGGTCGCGGTCGACGGCTTCAATCCGGAAGGGCAATTGCCCGACGTCGTCTCAGTCATCGAGCGAGCGCAGAGCTATGGCGCTCGTGCCGTATTGTTCGAAGCGGAGCGCCATGGCCGCGCGCCGATCGCGCAGGCGTTCGTGTTCAATCAGCAGGACCATAGCGACGACACCGAATTTGCCGAACTCCACAAGCGCCTGTGGAGCTGGGGCGGCGTCCCGCTCGTCTATCGCGCTGGTCCCGGCGTCATCCAACTCTTCCGCTGCGTCCACAAGCCCGACTTCGTGGGCGATAACGATATACCGATCATCAATCCGATCCGGACGCTGAAGATCGGCGCGGACATCGCCGCACGGGAGATTTGGTGGGATCTCGACCGTATCCATAACGGCGCGATCTGGGACGATCCTGACGCCTGCGACCTCATGCTGTCCGCATCGAAGTCGGCGCATCGCAAGCTCGTTGCTGGCGTGCGAGCACTCGCCATCCAGCTGTCGAACAGCGAGCTCCTCGATGCACGGCTGCGCCGGCGGCTCCTCATTCTCTCACTGCTGATCGCCTATCTAGAAGAGCGGCTTGTCCTGCTGCCCGAGGATTTTGCGGCGGCGCTACCCGGCGCCGAGCGCTTTTTCCAAGTGCTGGCCAACGGGCCAGCTCTCGTTAAATTGCTCGAGGCGCTGGAGGAGCGCTTCAACGGCCACGTCTTCCGATTGTCCGATGCGGACCGCACCGTGCTGAGCTCAAGCACCGAACTTGGCCGTTATGCTCGCCTGGTCCAGGGCTATGAGGACGAGAACGGCCAGATCAGTTTCTGGCGCCTCTACTCGTTCCGCGACCTCCCCGTCGAGCTCATCAGCAACATCTACCAGCTGTTTGTAAAGGACGCATCCAGCTCGATCTACACGCCACCCGCGCTCGTCCGGCTGATGCTCGAGGAAGTGTTGGATTGGGACCGGATCGACAAGCTAATGGCCGGCAACGGCGTCATATTGGACCCGGCATGCGGGTCGGGCGTGTTCCTGGTCGAAGCCTATAAGCGGCTCGTTCTTCATTGGCGGTCGCGCAACGGGTGGGGCCGACCGGGCGTGGACGTGCTGCGCAACCTCCTCGTCCGCGTTCATGGCATCGATCTTGAAGATGGCGCGGTCGAGCTCGCCGCGTTCAGCCTGTGCCTTAGCCTTTGCGACGCGCTGGAGCCGATGGATATTCGCGCGAGCATCAAGCTGTTCCCACGGCTCGCCGGCGAAACATTGCACCACAGCTGCTTCTTCGACGCAAAGCAGCAGGCTCTTGTCAGCTCCCCCGTCTCGATCGTGATCGGCAATCCTCCGTTCGAATCCGCGCTCACGACGGACGGCGCGAAGCGAAGCGCGGCGGCCTATGCCAAGGAGCACGACCAACTGGCCGATAATCAGCTCGCCTATCTGTTCCTGCACGACGCGATGGGCATGCTGGCCGACAACGGCGTACTCGCGATGGTCGAGCCGGCGGGCTTCCTCTACAACCAGAATGCGCTGGGCTTTCGGCAGGCCTTTTTGAAGCAGTGGCGCGTGCGCGAGCTGCTCGACTTCGTGTCGGTCCGAGGCATGTTCAAAAAGGGCAATGCCGATCCCAAGGTCGTGGTCGTCATCGCCGAGGCGACCACGCCCAAGGCCGATGGCCGCATCCTGCATGCGGTCTTCCGCCGCAACGGACGGGCGACCGCCGAGCAGGGCTTCGACATCGACTATTACGACTTGCACTGGATACGCAACGCGGATGCGGAGAGGTCGCGCGACGTCTGGCGGGCAAACCTGCTCGGCGGCAATCGAGCGCGCGACCTGATCGAGCGCCTCCGCACCTTTCCGACACTGGAAGCCCACGCCAAGAAGCAGGGCTGGGATGCCGGCGAAGGCTATCTCGGCGGGGAGAAAAACGCCTCGAGCAATGTCGCGCACCTGATCGGGCGCCCGCTGCTTCCAACCAGCGCGCTCAACGCGAACGGGATCGATCGCAACGCGATCACCGTCGTGCCGAAGAAGGGGATCAAGGATCCCAAGTTTGAAAGCCGCTTCAAGTCGCCGCTCCTCTTGGTGAAGGAGCATCAGGATCTTTACCTCGACGTCTGGGCAGACGGTTATCTCGTGTTCAAGAACGAGATCGTGGGCTTCTCGGCTCCCGGCCAAGGCAAAGCCCTACGCGCGGCCGCGGACTGGTTGGCCGGCGAACGGACCATCCTGCAGGCCTATGTCGCGGGGATCAGCTCGCGCCTCTATACCCAGCGCGCAACCGCGATCTTCAGCGCGGACATCCTCGCCCTGCCTTTCCCCCCCGATGGCAACCTCGACATCAGCACCAATGAACGCATCATCGCCGAGGATATCGTCGACTTTCAGCGCGACTTCATCCGGCTCGGTACCGACGCCAGGGTCATGCAGAAGGTACCGGAGGCAGCGCTCGCGACCTTCGACGAGGTGCTCATCACCCAACTCGGTCAGGCCTATGGCAGCAAGCCGCTGCGAGCCCTCTCCGCCTATCATTGGGCCGGCGCGGTCTGCAAAGCCTATGCTTTCGGCAATGGCGGCGTGGATTGGTCGGGGGCAGAGGAACTGCGCGAGAGGCTCGATGCCCTGCTGCGCGAGCGCCGGAAGTCCGGTCTGACGATCACCCGCATCGTCCGCCTCTACGACAAGGAATACCTGTTCCTGCTGAAGCCCGATCGGCACCGCTTCTGGACCCGCTCGATTGCCCTGCGCGACGCCGACGACGTCCTCGCCGATCTGCGAGCACAGGGCTTCTGATATGCTGGCAGACGAAGGCGATTCTACGGCCCATTCCGGCGCCCTCAGTGATGATCTGCTACTGTCCATGGAGTGGATCTCGTCTCTCATCACGTTCATCGCCAGTGCCCTTCCGGCGTGGCGCGACGACCCCCGCCGCACGGGGGAGGCGGGCGAGAACAAGCTCTCGACACAGCTATGTGGTCGCCTCAACAGCCTGTGCCGCCATACGCCCGGGTGGGACTTCTTGCAGTTCCGCCGCGAAGAGCCTGGCGAGACCGATGGCCGTCGCGCAATCGACTTGGTGGCGAGCCCGGCCGGCAACATCATCTGGATCAACGGCCGCAGCTATGACGATTACCAGTACCTGCTCCCGATAGAGTGCAAACGTCTGCCTACTCCCGAGGGCAAGAACCGTGACCTACGCGAATATGTGATCACCGGCAGCGGTTCCACCGGTGGGATTCAGCGCTTCAAGGCGGGCCATCACGGCGACCAGCATGAACGTGCCGCCATGATCGGGTATGTCCAGGAGAACGACGTTACCCACTGGCACAAGACGGTGGGAACGTGGATTGACGACCTCGTCAACAACTCGATCCCTGGATGGTCGGTGGCCGACAAGCTCACGCTTGCGAGCCACGACAAGACGACGCGCGTCGCCACGCTCGCGTCGACCCACGATCGGACAAAAGGGATCACGTCTAGCATCCAGATCGACCATCTCTGGATCGAAATGTAGCCCGACCAGGCGACCAGTATATTTGAGGAACGGTCTGCAGCCCACGGTTACGATTCGGACGAAAATCGGGCTCAAGCAATAGCCGGCCGCCGATCCATCGATGGCAATCTCGCCGAATTCAGGGGCACCGTCCGCCCGGATCATTTATGTTGATCCGCGGCCGGATGAAGCGCTCAATCGCATCGGCGACCCCGTCCTGCTCGTTGGCGGCGGCCACCGCATTGGCCGCCGCCTGCACGTCCGCCGGCGCCTGGCCCATCGCCACCGAGAAGCCCGCGCGCGCAAACATCGGCAGATCATTGGTCATGTCGCCCAGCGCCGCCACCTGGGCCAGATCGAGTCCGCCCGCCGTTGCCAGCGCGGTGATCCCGTCACCTTTGTTCGCCAGGCGGTGGGTGATATCGACGCAATAGGGGTGGGACCGGGCGATCGCCGCGCGGGGACCGATCAGATTCCCGACCTCCGTTTCAAATCGTGCGAGCGCATCGCTATCGTCGCTCACACCCACGATCTTGTCGACCCGCGCGTCGAGTTCCGCGAAATCGGTCCGCAGTACCGGGTCAAGGCATGACGCGCGTCGTTCGCGCTCACTATGCCAGTTGCCGGGATCGGGCGTGAACCATGCTCCGTCGGCAAACACCCAAGGGGTAACTCCATACCGGCCGGTCAGCGACAACGCCGCGGCGGCATCGTCGGCAACCAGGCGATAGGCGAAGCGGATCGTGCCATCGGCATCGAACACCGTACCGCCATTGAAGGCCGCCATCGGCCCGGCGATTCCCAGCGTCTCGGCCAACCATCGCATGCCGCCTGGCGGCCGCGAGCTGATCAGCGTGACAGCGACGCCGTCCGCTTCGAGAGCCTGGATCGCGGCCCGGTTGACGTCGGACAGCGTCTTGTCACCGCGCACCAGCGTGCCGTCGATATCCGACACGAGGAGACGAATTGCCGTACTCATCCCCGAAGCCCATGCCAGGCCCTGCCGTCGCGCTCGAGGAGCGCGTCCGCCTCCACCGGTCCGTCGCTACCCGCCCTGTATTCCTGCGGCCGAACGCGCTCCCGGCTCCAGGCATCGAGCACCGGCTGCACCGCCGCCCAAGCCGCCTCGACGGCCTCCGCGCTCTGGAACAGCGTCTGGTCGCCAATCATCATGTCATAAAGCAGCGTCTCGTATCCGGTGAGCCTGCGCAGCGCGAAATGATCGGCGTAACGGAAATTCATGCTGACCGGCGCGGTCTCGATCACCGGCCCCGGGAGCTTGGCCAGAAAATCGAAATTGACGCCCTCGTCGGGCTGGATGTGGATGACCAGCCGGTTGGGCGGCAGGCGCGTCACGCTCGCGTGCCGAAACAGCGCGCGCGGCACGGGCTTGAACTGCAGCACGATTTCGGTTTCGCGCGCCGCCATGGCCTTGCCGGTCCGCAGGTAGAACGGGACCCCGGACCACCGCCAGGTGTCGATCCACAGCTTCATCGCAACATAGGTCTCGGTGCGGGTCCCGGGATCGACGTCCGCCTCGTCCGAATAGGCGGCCCGCGGCTCACCGCCGATGCGGCCCGCGACATACTGCCCGCGAACTATGTCGGTGCGCACCTGCGCGGATGTGAGCGTGCGGATGGCGGACACCACCTTCGTCTTTTCAGTTCCGATCGCATCGGCGGCAAAGCTGTTGGGCGGCTCCATGCCGACCATGGCGAGAAGCTGGAACAGGTGATTGGGCACCATGTCGCGCATCGCGCCGGTCGCATCGTAGAACCTGCCGCGCCGGCCAACCCCGACGGTTTCCGCAGCGGTGATCTGGACGTGATCGACATAGCGGTTGTTCCACACCGCCTCGATCATCGGATTGGCGAAGCGGGCGACGAGGATGTTCTGGACCGTTTCCTTGCCCAGGAAATGATCGATCCGATAAATTTGCCGCTCGCTGACAAGGTTCACGATCCGCTCGTTCAGCGTGAGCGCTGAAGCAAGATCGTGACCAAACGGTTTTTCGACGAGCACGCGGCGGAAGCCAGCACCCTCATCGAGCAGACGGGCCGCGGCGAGCTTCTCGGCAATGGTGCCGAAATAGTCCGGCGGGGTGGCGAGATAGAAGGCGGCGTTGTCCGCCCCGCCGAGCCGCTCGCCGATCGCCCGGTAGGTCGCGTCGTCCTCAAAGCCACCCTTCAGATAGGCGATACGCCGGCGCAGGTCCGCCCAGCCCGCCGCCGCGGGATCGACGAACTCGTCCAGCAGGCTCCGCAGCCTTTCGTCATCCATATCCTCGCGGGCGACACCGAGGATGTTCAGTCCGTCGCCAACAAGACCTTCGCGCAGAAGGTTGACGAGAGCCGGTACGAGGAGCCGGCGAGTCAGGTCGCCGGTCGCCCCGAATATCACGAGCGTCGCGGCGGGCGCCTGGTCCGGTTTTCCCGTCATCATTGCGGAATCTCGACATGACCGCCGAAACCGAACCGCATCGCCGAGAGCAGCTTGTCACCAAAGGTCGTCTCGACCCGGCTCCGATAGCGCGCAAAGAGCGCCGCCGACAACACATAGGCGGGCACCGCCTCTTCCATCGCCGCATCGACCGTCCAGCGCCCCTCGCCGCTATCCGCGACATGACCGCTATAATGTTCGAGCGTATGGTCCCGGGCGAGCGCGGCGGCGGACAGGTCGAGCAGCCAGGACGAAATCACGCTCCCGCGCCGCCATACCTCGGCCACTTCGGGCAAATCGATGGTAAAGCGCTCATCCTCGGGCAGCTTGTCGGAGGCCTTGCCCTTCAGGATGTCGAACCCCTCCGCATAAGCCTGCATCAGACCATATTCGATGCCGTTGTGGACCATCTTGACGAAGTGCCCCGAGCCCGCAGACCCGACGTGGACATAGCCGCGCTCCGCGCGATCATCGGAATTCTCACGGCCTTGCGTGCGCGGGATCGCTCCCAAGCCGGGCGCCAGCGTCGCAAAGATCGGGTCCAGCCAGCGCACCGTCTCCTCGCGTCCGCCAATCATCATGCAATAGCCGCGCTCGAGCCCCCAGACGCCGCCCGAGGTACCGACGTCGACATAATCGATGCCGCGCGTCGCCAACGTCCTGGCGCGGCGGATGTCGTCCTTGTAGAAGCTGTTGCCGCCATCGATGACGATATCGCCAGATGCGGCGACCATCCCGAGCATCGCCACGGTCTGCTCGGTCGGCTCGCCGGCCGGCAACATCACCCAGAAAATCCTGGGGCTTGCCAGCATTCCGGCCATGTCCTCGATCGAAGCGGCAGCCATAGCGCCATCGGCAGCCACCGCTTCAACCGCCGCCGGACCGCGGTCCCACGCGACGACTTCATGACCGCCCCGCATCAATCGCCGTGCAAGGTTTCCCCCCATCCGGCCCAATCCGATGATTCCGATCTGCATGTCGTCAGCTCCCGCTGTTGTCAGGCGAGCGCCGCGGCGACGAGCCGCTCGAGCGCCACAAGCCCCGCCTGCGTATCGCCGTCGATATGGACGCGAAGCCATCGCCGCCCGCGCTCCGCCAACACCTCGAGATCGCCAAGGGCCTGCGACATCTGCACCGTGCCGAAGCTGGCACGGCGGCCCGGTATGGCAAGGTCGGGATCGGCATCGCGCGTGATCTCGAGGAACACGCCGCCCGGCGGACCACCCTTGTAGGCTTGCCCGGTCGAATGAAGAAAGCGCGGGCCAAAGCCCGCAACCGTCGCGACCCTCCGCGCGTCACGTATCAGGACACGCATCCTGGCGAGCGCCGCCTCATGCACGTCGCTGCGTTCGATATAGGCCAAGAAGCCCGCATAGCCGCCGGGCCTTAGTGCCTCGAAATGCGTCCTGAGCAGCGCCGCGCCATCTCCTGCACTCCGCTCGGCGAAGAAACTGAGCGCCCCCTCGCGCAGGACCGGCGCCCCCGGCTCGAGGAGGCCCGTCCGTTCGTAGGCATCAACAAGCGTGCGGGTCTTCAACTTGGCGGCTTCGACATCGGGCTGGTCGAACGGATCGATACCGATGATCGCACCGGCAACCGCCGTCGCCAGCTCCCAGCGAAAAAACTCCTGTCCGATCCGGTCGCGCCCGGCGAGCGTAATCCGCACGACCGGCTGGCCTGCTTTCTCCAGGGCCGCGAGCCGCGCGCCCGGTTCACCAACCTGGTCGCCCGCGAGATGGAGGTGGACGAAGAGACGATCGTCGTCATAGGCGGCCGGATCGCCGACAGGCTCCAGGTCGACGGGCACGACACCCCGGCCCTGCTTGCCGGTGGATTCCGCCAGCAGCTGCTCCAGCCACGCGCCGATGGGCTTGAGGCTCGCACTCGGCAAGATCGTCAACTTGTTGCGGCCGGCCTTGACCGCCTCGCCGATAATCGCTCCGAGCCGGAAGCCCGGGTTGGCCTTGGGCGGCACGTCGGGGGCGCACGACTGGACCATCAGGCGCGTGGCAGCCAGCAGCGATCCCACATCGATACCCATTGCCGCGGCCGGCACCATGCCGAACACCGACAGCACGGAGTAACGCCCGCCGATCGACGGATCTCCCGCGAAGACCCGCGCAAAGCCATCCGTCCTTGCCGTTCTCTCCAGTGCCGAACCGGGATCGGTTATGGCAACGAACTGGCGACCCGCCCTGCCTGTGCCGGCGGCCCGTTCGACCAGGTCGAAGAAATAGGACCGCAGCAGGTCCGGCTCCATCGTCGAACCGGACTTGCTCGACACGAAGAACAAAGTCCGCCCCGGATCGATCGCAGCCGTAACCGTCGCGATCTGACCGGGATCGCTGCTGTCGAGCACATGCAGCCGCGGGTAGCCTTCGGCACGGCCCAAGACACCCGCGATCACTTCGGCGCCCAGACTCGAACCGCCCATCCCGAGCAGTACGGCATCCTTGAAGCTTCTCGCCTCGGCCGCAAACGCGGCAAGGTCCTCCAGATCGATCCGATCGACCGCGCCCGCCTGAAGCCAGCCCAGCCATGCGCCCTCGTCGCCGCCTGTCCACAGCGACGCGTCGCCATGCCACAAACGACGTGACCAGCCTTCGGCGCGCGCCGCTTCGAGGCGCGTGTCGACCGCATCTTGCAGCGGCCCGGGCAGGCTCGCGCGCAGTCCGTTGATCCGTTCGCCGAGCAAGGCTGCCCGCTTTTCCGCGATCGCGCCAAGCAAGGCATCACTGGCCGCGGCGAACTGGCCGACGCCGTCCACGACCAGCGCGGCGGTGATGCCGGCCAGATCGAGACCCAGACGATCGGCTTCGGCCAGCACACGGCATGCGCCATCGACATCCTCGACCAGGGTCTCAGCGAGCGTGCCATGATCGCGAAAGGCGTCCATCGTCTTGGGCGGGATGGTATTGATGGTATCCCGCCCGACAAGCGCGTCGATATAGAGGACATCCGGCAGACTGGCGTCCTTCGTACTAGTGGATGCCCACAACAGCCGCTGCGGCCGCGCTCCCCTGGCGGCGAGCGACTGCCAGCGGTCGCTCGTGATCAGCTCGAGATAATATTGGTAGGCCAGCTTGGCATTGGCGATCGCAACCTTACCGCGCAGAGCTCGCAATGCCTCGGCTTCGGCGTCGCCCGCCTTCACGCGCGCATCGATGACCGTGTCGATGCGGGTATCGATGCGGCTGACGAAGAAACTCGCGACCGACGCGATACGCGACACATCCTCGCCCCCGGCCGCCCGCGCCTCCAGTCCGGCGAGATAGGCCTCGGCGACGGCCTTATAGGTGTCCAGCGCGAAGAGCAGCGTGATGTTGACGTTGAGGCCTGCTGCGGTGAGTCTGCGGACCGCCGGAACCCCTGCCTTGGTCCCGGGAACCTTGATCATCAGGTTGGGGCGGTCGATCTCCGTCCACAGCCGGCGTGCCTCGGCGATGGTGTCGGCGGTCGAATCGGCGAGATAGGGCGACACCTCGATGCTGACATAGCCGTCTGCGCCGCCTAACTGGTCGTAGACCGGTCGAAGCGTATCGGCGGCAGTGCGGATATCGGTGACCGCGAGCTCTTCATAGACATCGCCGACGCCGCGTGCACCGCCTTCAACCAGCTGGATGATGTCGGGATCATAGGCGTCGCCATGTCCGATCGCCTTTTCGAAGATCGACGGATTGGAGGTGACCCCTGTGACGCCGTCCTGCGCGATGAGCCGTGCCAGCCCGCCTTCGGTCAGGAAGCTCCGCTCGAGAAAATCCAGCCATACGGCCTGCCCCAGCGTTCCAAGGTCTCGCACCCGGCTGGTCATGACATCTTCTCCATCACCCCGCGCGCGACACGGACGACATTGTCCACCGTGAACCCGAATTCGCGTTGCAGATCGGCTAGCGGCGCGGAGGCGCCAAAGCCCTTCATCGTCACCATCGCGCCCTCAGGGCCAACATAGCGGTCCCAGCCCAGCGGCCCCGCCTGCTCCACTGCAACGCGCGCCGGAACCAAGGGCGGCAACACCGCCTCGCGGTAACCGACCGGCTGTCTTTCGAATATCGACCAGGACGGCATCGACACCACGCGCGACCGGACGCCTTCCTGTGTCAGTCGTTCGTGCGCGGCAAGGGCGAGCGACACCTCGCTGCCGGTTGCCAGCAAGATCAGTTCGGGCGCGCCCTCCGCCGCATCGGCCAGCACATAGGCGCCGCGCGCGAGACCCGAAGCCGCGGCGTAGTGACTGCGATCGATCGTCGGCAAGGCCTGCCGCGACAGGATGATGCAGCATGGCCGGTCGGCCTCGGCCATCGCCGCACGCCACGCTTCGGCGGTTTCGTTGGCGTCGGCCGGTCGAATGAGGTCGAGGCCGGGAATGGCGCGCAGGCCCGCCAGTTGTTCGATGGGCTGGTGGGTCGGACCGTCCTCGCCGACGCCGATCGAATCATGGCTGAACACGAATATGGTCGGCAGCGCCATGATCGCCGCCAATCGGATCGGTGGGCGCATATAGTCGCTGAACACCAGGAAGGTCGCCGCGAACGGGCGCAGACCGGACAGAGCCATCCCGTTGGCGACCGCGCCCATCGCATGTTCGCGCACGCCGAAATGCATGTTGCGTCCCGCGTAGCTGCCCTGCTCGAACGCCCCCGCGCCGTCGAAGGTCAGTCTGGTCTTCGTCGAAGGCGCCAGGTCCGCGGCCCCGCCGAGCAACATCGGCACGTTTCGCGCAATCGCATTGAGCACCTGGCCGCCGGCGTCGCGCGATGCCATGCCCTTGGGGTCCGCCGGAAAGATCGGCATGTCCTTGTCCCATCCGTCGGGCAGCTTGTGCTCGAGCAAGGCATCGAGCTCGCGCGCCAAGTCCGGGAATTCGCTGCCGTAGCGCGCCCGCGTCTCCTGCCACGCCTCACGCAGTGGTTTCGAGCGCTGGGAAAGCGCTGCTCGAAAATGCTCCGCGACCCCCTCGGGCACCAAAAATTGCGCATCCTGCGGCCAGCCATAGCTGCGCTTGGTCGCGCGGATCACCTCGTCCCCCATCGGATCGCTGTGCGCCTTGGCGGTCCCGGCGATCGGCGAGCCCCAGCCGATGACGCTGTCGACCACGACCAGGGTCGGCGCATCGGTGGTTTCCTGGAAGGCGGCGATGGCGCGCGCGATCGTGGCGGTATCGTTGGCGTCCTCGACATGGAGGACATTCCAGCCATAGCCGCGAAACCGATCGGCCACGGTCTCGCTGAACGCGAGCGCTGTGGCGCCTTCGATCGTGATATGGTTGTTGTCGTAGAACCAGCAGAGGTTCGCGAGCTTGAGATGGCCGGCCAGCGACGCCGCTTCGCTCGACACGCCTTCCATCATGTCGCCATCGCTGCACAGCACATAGACGTCATGGTCGAACAGGACTGCACCGTCGCGATTGAAATGGGCCGCGAGCCATCGTTCGGCGATCGCCATCCCAACCGAATTGGCGCAACCTTGTCCAAGTGGCCCCGTGGTGACCTCCACACCCGTGGTAACCCCATATTCCGGATGGCCGGGCGTCCTGGAGAAAAGCCGCCGAAACTGCTTGAGGTCATCAAGGCTGACCGCCGGTTCTCCGGTCGGCCTGCCCTGCCGATCGAGTTCGGATATCCCGGCGAGGTGGATCAACGCGTAGAGCAGCATGGACGCATGGCCATCCGAGAGCACGAAGCGGTCGCGGTTCGGCCAGTCCGGCCGATCGGGATCGCAGCGCAGGAAACGGCTCCACAGCGTGTAGCCGAGCGGCGCCATCGCCATCGGGGTTCCCGGATGGCCCGAGGACGCCTTCTCGACGGCATCCATCGCGAGCGTCCTGATAGTATTGATGGCAAGCTCGTTTGTGCACCTGGATGCGGGATCCGGAAGATCAGTGGGCATTTCGAAGCTCCCAGGGATTGGCGCGCGCATCGCAAGAGGGTCTACCCAGAATGCGTGTATTGGCGGTCCAGTCCTTGCGAGCGCGGCGCCGTGTCACGAGGCGGCTCCCGGGGCGCTGCGGGTCAGGCGAGCGATCCCGTCCTTTCGCCCGACATAGGCAGCATCGATCTCATCGAGGAACAGTCCATGCCCCAGCATGCCGGGAATCGCCGACAGCGCCTGCGCCAGCCCCTCGCAATCGCCGATCACCCCGAACCGGCAATCGAGCACGATATTGCGCTGGTCGGTCAGAAAAGGCGCGCTGCCAGCCATACGCAGGCTAACGGCCGCGCCCAGCCGCTCGATGCGACGAGAAACGAAGCCAGCCGCGAACGGCAGCGTCTCGATGGGGAGCAGCCCGCGGCCCAGAGCGGTCACCTCCTTGCTCGCATCGACGATCACAACCATGCGCGCAGCGGCTGCAGCGACGATCTTCTCGCGCAGCATCGCGCCTCCGCGGCCCTTGATGGCACGCAGATCGGGATCGAGTTCGTCGGCGCCATCGATTGCAAGATCGACACCTGCGCGCGTGTCGAACGCAAGCACTGACAAGCCTGCTGCGCGGGCCTGGAGCGCCGTGATGCGCGAGGTCGCGACGATGTCTATCCGAAGACCGGCCAAGACACGCTCACCCAAGGCGGCGATAGCGAGAGAAACGGTCGTTCCGGTGCCGAGACCAACGAGCATGCCGCTCTCGATCTCGGCAACGGCGGCGTGGGCGGCCGCACGCTTCAGCGCTACGACATCATCACTATCCTGCAAGCAATTCGCCATGTCGACTGCCTTGCCATGAAGCCAGTGCGCCAAATCCCGGCTCGCGAATTCACTCAGGAATGCCCTCGCAAGGATCAGATCCGATCTCGCGCCCTGCCGGGTTTCCCCGTCAGCTCGAATGAAGATCGGTTGATCATCAAGGTAGGAGTTGCGCGGCCTTGCACAACTTCATAATTTGGGACTTATCCAGCAGGAATATTGTGCTCAACGGCCAAGGCCTTCCGGGAAAGATCTCGCGGCCGCGGGCTCTTGATCCATGAAGGAAAGGCGGCGCGGAATGCATGAGGGAACCAAGATCACTGGACGCTTGGTCGCAGCCGCGCGGGCCTTGGCCGGCGTCAGCCGGCCAGACTTCGCGTCTGCCGCCGGGATACCGGTGGAGGCACTGGAGGCGATGGAGCGAGGCGGCAGCGCCCGGATCGAAGCCGGACCGGATATCGAGGCCGTAGGCCGGGGCCTCGAATTTTTCGGCGTGATCATCATCGCAGAGGCGGACGGCATGGGGGCTGGCGTCAGACTGAAATTCACCCGCCAGGATGTGCGGCAGATTGCGCGCCTGGAAAGCGAAGGCGGGATCATCGGCTCCGACGACGCCCCTTGATCTCCTCTCCGCCCTCGTCGCCGCCATGTTCTCGGCAGCGGAGCCGGCCGGGCGACCGGCTTACCTGGTGGCATGCATCAATCGGCCCTGCCCCTATCCGCCCGTCACCTGCGCGCTGACACGGTTCGCATTAGTGCCGTTTTGTCCCTATATCCGCCGGCATGGACTGCGCGGCAGTCGCGTAGCAAGGAAGCCTTCGCCTGATGGCGGAACCCTATTCGAGAGATAGTACAGCGCCGATGGCCGATGCCGGCCGGCGCAACATGCATCTGCTGATCCAGCTCCGCTGGATCGCGGTGGGCGGACAATTGATCACGATCGCGGTCGTCGACCGGCTCATGGAGATCAAGCTGCCGCTGGCGCCGCTACTGGTCGTCCCCGCCCTGCTCGCGGCAATCAATCTGGTCAGCCTGCCCTACCTGCGCCGCCGCGACACGGTGCGCAATATCGAGCTGACGAGCGCGCTGCTGGTCGATGTCATCGCGCTCGCCTGGCAACTCTATCACAGCGGCGGCCTTGGCAACCCCTTCGCCTCGCTATTCCTGCTGCAGGTAGTGATCGGCGCGATCCTGCTCGAGCCGCGCTCCTCCTGGGGCATCGTCGCAGCGACGCTGGTCGCGCTGGGAACGCTCACGCTCCAGCCCGAGCCGCTCGTGCTGCCGCCGCGCTATGCCACCGATCCGATGGCGCTCTACCTGGCCGGCAGCCTGGTCTGTTTCGTCCTGATCGCAGTGCTGCTGGTCGCCTTTGTCACGCGTATCAACCGCAATTTCCGGGAAGCGGATGCAGCCCTCGCCGCGGCGCGCCAACGCGCGGCCGAAGAAGACCATATCGTGCGCATGGGCCTGCTCGCCTCGGGTGCCGCGCACGAACTCGGGACGCCGATGTCCTCCATGTCGGTGATCCTGGGCGACCTGGTGCGTCATCCTGCCGTCATCGAGCATGACGACCTGCTGGCGGATATCACCGACATGCAGGCCGAATTGCAGCGCTGCAAGAAGATCGTCAGCGGCATCCTGCACTCAGCCGGCGAGGTCCGGGGCGAGAACCCGTCGATCACCACGGTGAAGGCCCTTCTGGCCGATATCGTCGAGGACTGGCGCGACCGGACGGCGGGCGAGATTCGCCTGCACGACCAGTTGGACGACGATGTAGTCATCGTCTCGGACGCGGCGCTGCGCCAGGTCATCGGCAACATCGTCGAGAATGCAGTGGACATGGCGGCCCAAGACATCGTCATCCAGGCCCGGCGCACGGCGGCAGCGCTGGAGCTGGAAGTGCTGGACGACGGGCCTGGCTTCTCGGCCGAGATGCTCGAGGACTTCGGCCGTCCCTATGCCAGCACCAAAGCCACGCCGGGCGGCGGCCTCGGACTTTTCCTGGTCGTCAACGTCCTTCGCAAACTGGGCGGCAGGGTGGACGTGGCCAATCGCGAACATCAAGGCGCCCGCGTCCGCTTGACGGTGCCGCTCGATGCTTTCGTCTATGAAGGGAAGACTGCCGCATGAGTGGCGATGATCGGCGTCTCCTGATCGTCGAAGACGACGCGTCCCTTGCGCGCACGCTGCTCAGGTCGTTCGAACGGCGAGGCTATGCCATCACCCATGCGGCCAATCCGAACGAACTGTCGGCGCTGGTCGAGGCGGGCCGCCAATTCGACTATGCGGTCATCGACCTCAAGCTCGGAACCGCATCAGGCCTGACCTGCGTACAGTCGCTGCATCGGGCGGCTCCGGCCACGCTCATCGTCGTGCTCACGGGCTTCGCCAGTATCGCGACAGCTGTCGAGGCCATCAAGCTCGGCGCTTCCTACTACCTCGCCAAGCCCGCCAATACCGACGACATCGAGGACGCTTTCGGGAAGTCCCAGGGCGATCCCGATGTGCCGGTCGAAGGCCGCAAGTCATCGATCAAGACCGTCGAGTGGGAATATATCCAGACCACGCTGGCCGAGTGCGACTTCAACATTTCCGAAGCCGCGCGCCGCCTCGGCATGCACCGCCGAACCCTGGCCCGAAAGCTCGACAAAAGACAGATCCGATAATGTGCTTCGCTGACCGGCGAGGACAGGCGCAAGCGGAACCTTCCTCAAGGATCGCTCCGGCCGCGCGCGCAAACAGACAGATCAACGCCGCAGCCCTCCTGCCAACCCGGACAGCTTGGCACGGCCCCTCCATCAACAGCATGAGCAGAGACTCCGATGTAGGATGCCTTATGCGACATCGATACGATCCTATTCATCATCATGCCGGGATTTGGACCGCATCTTCTTTTGAAGATCGCGCATATATTGAATTACGCAGAAGTATTAATCACTCGCCTTCAGAGAATAAATCAGATCTCTGCAAGCGCAATCTCATTCACCTCCCAGCAAGGACGAATAGTCCATGCTTTATAGCTTGCGCGATCCACCTTGAAAAACGAGCACGGCCGGCAACCCTTGATTTCCCGCACCAAAAACCTATAATATTTATATTATGTCGAAACTGGTTTTTCCTCCTGAAATCCATGCCGGCAGCAGCACCGCACGGCTGCACGCCCTAGGCGGCTGACGCTCGAACCGTCCCGTCTAGGGCTTTCTCCAAGTGGTGGCGGGGCGCCTTCGTGCGCTCGGTCAAACCGTCATACCTGCGCATGCCCGGTCTGCAATGGCCCGAACCGCAGGATGCAAGAGGAGGTATCCGTGTCGGAGCATTTCATCGTGGAGGCCAACAAGATCACCGCGGGCGTTGCCGTGCGCGTTCCCGGGGGCTTCCGCTTCTTCCATTCCGATCCCCGCTTCCAGAGGCTCGACGGCGAGGTCTTCCGCAAGGCGCGCACCCTGGCGCGCAAGGTGCGTGAACTCGCCCAGGCATTTGGACGCGGCAGCCAGCCCGAGGGCGCCCGCACCGCCCTCGTCTAGCCGGCAGGCACAGGTTGGATCGCGATCGACCGGCGCTTTTCGCCGGCCGATCCGGAGAAGAATTGGCGGTGCCGACGGTGCCCACCGAGCTCCCCAACCGCGCCTGCCGGGTTCGTTAGCGACCTTGCGTCGTCGGTTCTGCAACGATCAGATCAATGGTGTGAAATGAGACACAGAGACCCCAACCTGAGCGAGAATATCCAGCGAAGACGGGAAGTCGAGCAAACCCTTTCCCAGTATCCGAACCTGGAACCCGAAAAGATCCGGGACGTCATTCACTGGTTCAAGCGGGAAGCGTCGGCCATGGATGTCGCGATGGTTGCCAACAATCTCGACAATCGGGACAGCTACCGGGAGTTTCGCCGGACGCACATCGACAAACTGACGCCCGTCGAAATCATAGTGGCGACTGTCCTCATGATGATCCTGATCGTGTTGTTGGCGGCCGGCGCGGCTGCCGCGTAGCGAGCCTGCTTCAACCCTCGATCCGTCCGGCACGCCCCTCGATCCCGGGGGGGCGAAAATATAGGTGTCTCATGCTTCTCGTTCATTCCCCCCTCCTGGAACGTCTCCTGGAGACTGCCAGCCATCATGCGGAAAATCTGCTCAACGAGCACGACACGTCTTCGCCGGCATTCGGCCGCTTGAAGTCCGATCTCGAACTGTCGCCGCTGCTCGACAAGCAACTCACCGCAGCAGCCCTGCAGGTCGCGATCGATCGCTGTCTGGCCGGCGGAATCCGGACGAGCCTCATGAACCGTTTTCGTGCTCCCGTACCGGGCATCGCGATCGAGGCGCAGCGCCGAACCGTTGAAGCCGAGGTTCTGCAGCGCGGGCTGCCGATGGAACTGGCAGGCGACTATACGGCCAAGCTAGAAAGCCAGCTTGCCGCGCCGCGCCACGAGCTACCCGATCTGCTCTGGCACTATGCATCGCTCTACGGCGAACTCTGGAGCGATCCGCGCCTGGGCGCCCATGCCCCAACCAGGCGGATCATGTTGGCGATGGCCACCACTTTGCGCGCGCGCAGCGCGCAACTCGTAGCCGAGGGAGCGAGAAACGCCGACGTCCGGCATCCGGTCGCCAGCGACCGCCCGGCGGTTCGGGAGCAGAGTGCCGCATCATGACGACACAGGAGCCCGGATCGGCGAGCTGGCCTTCCGGAAAACCCGAACTGATCGACGAACTGATCACGCAGGCAGGACAGCGCGCCAAGGAGTTGCTGTCCGCCCCCGACGCTGCGGCTGCGCTTCGCCAGATAGGCCCGGATCGACTGAGCGACATTCAGCGTCTCGAACTGTCGCCCTCGGCCGTCGATCAATTCGTCGCCGTGGCGCTCCGCCTGGCGGGTTCGAGAACCGCGCGAGGCGATGCCTGCGATCACTTGGTCGCCTATTTCAGGACACCCGCCTCCTCGCTCGAGATCGAGGCGGAAAGACGGACGATCTGGCAAGCCAATCGAGACGGAGCCGCGCTCGCCCAGGACGCCGGTATCGCCGCCGCGAAAATCGAACGGGCCCTGTCGGGCCACGCCGACGCGGATCTGGCCATGGAGTTATCGCGCTGGGCCGCGCTCTATGCGGATCTATGGTGTGATCCGCGCCTGGGCGCGAGCGGCGAAGCGCGGCGGGTCATGCTGGAAATGGTCTCGCTCCTCCACGAGCGCAGCCGGGCCCTCGCCGCGGTGCTCCCCGAAAGGGATGGAATCGCTTCATGAGCCATGCACCGCGCAAGGAGCAAACCGCGCCCGTCCAGCTGGGCTGCTGGGGACAGGCCGCAATTGTCGCCCTGTTCCTGCTGTTCTTCTTTCTCGCAGTCCCTTGATCACCGCGGCCGCGTCCCGCTGGCCTTGGTCGTCGAGGGTCGCTAGAGACTGTCGGCGGGTCGCGGACGCGGCGCACCGCAAATGCGAATGCCCGCGCGAGAAGGCCAGGCGCGCTGGTGGACCGCTCCATCGCGAAGGCACAATCACGGGAATTTCATGGACGATACGCTCCGCCGCGCCGCGCTTGAATATCACCGGTCTCCTCGGGCCGGCAAAATGCGCATCGAACCGACCAAACGCATGGTCAACCAGCGCGACCTCGCGCTCGCCTATTCGCCGGGCGTCGCCGCGCCTTGCGAAGAAATCGCGGCGGACCCGGACAAGGCGTTCGACTATACCGCGCGCGGCAACCTCGTCGCGGTGGTGTCGAACGGGACCGCCGTGCTCGGCCTCGGCGCGATCGGGCCGCTCGCCGCCAAGCCGGTGATGGAAGGCAAGGCCGTCCTGTTCAAGAAGTTCGCCGATATCGACGTGTTCGACCTGGAAGTCGACACGACCGATCCCGACAAGTTCGTCGAGGCCGTGGCCCTGCTCGAACCGACTTTCGGCGGCATCAACCTGGAAGACATCAAGGCGCCAGAATGCTTCGCGATCGAGGCCGCGCTCAAGGCGCGGATGAACATTCCGGTCTTCCACGACGACCAGCACGGCACGGCGATCGTCGTCGCGGCCGCGGTCCGCAACGCGCTGGTCCTCCAGGGCAAGGCGCTGGCCGAAGCCCGGCTGGTGACCTCGGGTGCGGGCGCGGCCGCGCTCGCCTGCGTCGACCTGCTCGTCTCGATGGGGCTTCGGCAAGAGAACGTGACCCTGACCGACAAGGACGGCGTCGTTCACGCGGGCCGCGCCGGCATGGCGCCGAACATGGCGCGCTATGCCCGCCAGACCGACGCGCGCAGCCTGCCCGAGGTCCTGCCGGGCGCCAACGTGTTCCTGGGCCTGTCGGCGCCCGGCGTGCTGAGGCCCGAATGGCTGCCGCTGCTGGCCGAGCGTCCGCTGATCTTCGCCCTGGCCAATCCCGAGCCCGAAATCCGCCCAGACGTCGCCCGCGCTGAGCGCCCCGATGCGATCGTCGCCACCGGCCGTTCGGACTTTCCCAATCAGGTCAACAACGTCCTGTGCTTCCCCTACATCTTCCGCGGCGCGCTCGACGTGGGCGCGACGACGATCAACGAGGCGATGAAGGTCGCCGCAGCCGAAGCCATCGCCTCGCTGGCGCGCCTGCCCGCGCCCGAGAGCGTGGCCCAGGCCTATGGCGGGCGGAAACTGACCTTCGGGCCTGACTACATCATCCCGACGCCGTTCGATCCGCGGCTGATTGCCGAGATCGCCCCCGCCGTCGCCCAGGCGGCGATGGACAGCGGGGTGGCGCGGCGCAGCCTCGACATCGATACCTATCGCCAGTCGCTCCGCCGCCAGAATACCCGCTCGGCCCAGCTGATGATGCCGGTGTTCGAAGCCGCGCGGCACAGCCTGACGCGCGTCGCCTATGGTGAGGGCGAGGACGAACGCGTGCTGCGCGCGGTGCAGGACGCGCTCGACGAGGGCATCGTGCGCCCAGTCATCGTCGCGCGCCGGCGGGTTCTCAAGGACCGCCTGCCCACGCTGGGCCTGCGCTTCGAACTGGACCGCGACGTCGAGGTGGTAGATCCCGAGACCGATCACGAGCTGCTGCGCCCGCTGGTCGAGGCCTACCAGGCGGTAGCTGGGCGACGGGGCGTGCCCTCGGCAGAGATCATCCGCCACGTCTATCGCCGACCGACCGTGACCGCGGCGATGCTGCTACGCACCGGTCACGTCGACGCCGCGCTTGTTGGCGGCAATTCGGAATATTGGGGGCAGATCGAATATGTCCTACGCATCATCGACCGTGCGCCCGATGCCGCCCGCGTCTATGCGCTGTCGGGGCTGATCCTCGACGCCGGCGCGCTGTTCATTACCGACACGCACATGGTGCCCGACCCCACGGCCGAGCAGATTTCGGAAATGGCGATCCTGGCCGCGGCCGAAGTGCGCAGGTTCGGCCTGACGCCGCGTGTCGCGCTCCTGTCGCATTCGAACTTCGGCGCCTCGCACAGCCCCAGCGCGCGCAAGATGCGCACCGCACTGGGGCTGCTGCGCAAGGCCGCGCCCGACCTGCTCGTCGAGGGCGAGATGCACGCCGATGCCGCGCTCTCACAGCAGGTGCGCGAGCGTCTGGTGCCCGACAGCCGCTTCGACGGTCCGGCCAACCTGCTGGTCATGCCCAATCTCGATGCCGCGAACATCGCGCTCACCGCGCTTTCCGCATCGTCCAGTTCACCCACCATCGGACCGTTGCTCATGGGCCTGGCCAAGCCCATCCACGTCCTGGCGCCCAATATCACCGCGAGGGGCCTCCTCAATCTGACAACGATCCTGGCGGCGGAAGTCGCGCAACGCGGTTAGGATCCGTCCGCGCTCCAAGGCGATCACACCAGGTTCATTCAACGGCGCAGCGGTGGAATCGAGCGCGCACTGACGGTATTGCCGAACAATGGCTGAGCCTCGTTCCGCCGACAATTCGGGCCAGGCCGCCGCCCGCGCGCGAGGGCCGCTCAGCAGCATCGGTCTCCGCCTTTGCCGCCATAGCGCGTCTGTTCGCGGTCCCGAAAGAACGCGATATGCCGCCGGCCGATCGGAAGGAATGCAATGGTTCGGGGTCTGTGCAAAATCAGGAATGGCTGGCTTACGAGGACAGCGTCTGCGTCCGCTATCCGGCCGGCAACGAGCTCGAAATTCCCGCCAGCCAATATAAAGGGTTGGCTACCAGCCGCCCTTCGGCGAACTCGACTGGTGCGAGGACAATTCTCGAACATCCGAGGCGTCCGAAAACACGGATCAGACCGGGTCGCAAAGACGAAGCATCTGTTCAGAATTTCATCGGCGCTGATGGCGGCAGTCGGTCTGCGCCGGACCATCTTCCACAAATCGCCTGGAAAGGCGGTCGCGGCCCGGCCTCTCCATTTATGGGAACCAATGGCCTTGTCGGCGCTTGTCCCCGCGACCCCGACACCGCACCACCGGGGTCGGAACGAAATGAAGGTTCAAAGTAATGGATCGCAGCCGCACTGGCAAAGGGGCCTATTCCGTCGGAGCAATGGTTAAGAACATCCCCCAGTGGATACGCGTTGATCTCGCATCCGACGATGCGGCCCGCAGGGAGAGGGCCGAAGATGCCTTGTCAGCCATGATCCTGGCGATACGCACCGATGTCACACCCGCAGCCCTCTCGCTCGGCTCTCACCAACTGCCTGGATCCACACCGGCGACGATCGGCGTGAAACGCAAGAGAGACGTTGACTTCCGCCCGGAAGTCGCGGGACTGAAATTGTCCGACGCCGTTTCCAGGCTCGCCGCGATGGACACCAAAAATGGCGACGAATTCTGCATCTGGGCAAGCGTGGATGGTTCGGAACACATGATATCCGGTCCGCGGCTTGCCAAAATCATCGACGCCGCGCACGAGCAAAGCCCCCGCTAATCGGCCGTGTTGGCACGCAAGACTGGCCGCGCTATCCAGGGGCGTTGGCATTGCGTTGTTTCTTTGGCCGCCACAAGCCGTTCCTGGCCTCCATCATGCGCGGCAAGCGCGGAGGCTACGCGGCCTTGTGCGAACGGTGCGGGTGCCCGCTGGAGCGGTCCGAGACAAGGACGGCCTGGCGGCCATGCGAACCCTTATATTCCAAGCGCCGCGACGCGCAGGAAGTCCCGTGACGCTCTCCGTTCGCCGTGCGTGACAAATGGCGGCGATCGCGTCATGTCCGCATAACCGAAGCGACAATCGGGAGGGGATCATGACAATACGCAAACTCGTCGCCGAATTCATCGGAACGTTCTGGCTGGTGCTCGGCGGATGCGGCAGCGCGGTTCTTGCAGCCAAGTTCGGCGGCGCCGGCAATCCGCTCGGCATCGGACTGCTCGGTGTCGCGCTTGCCTTCGGGCTCACCGTGCTGACCGGGGCCTATGCCTTCGGCCATGTCTCCGGCGGGCACTTCAATCCCGCCGTGTCGCTCGGGCTCTGGGTGGGTGGGCGCTTCCCGCTTGCCGATCTGCCCGGCTATGTCGTCGCCCAGGTCGCGGGGGCGAGCGCGGCCGGCGCGACGCTGTTTTCCATCGCAAGCGGCGCTGCGGGTTTCGCCATCGATCCTTCCGCCGCCGGCACCTTCGCGACGAACGGCTACGGTGCGATGTCGCCAGGCGGCTATTCGCTTCAGGCAGCGCTAATCTGCGAGATCGTGATGACCGCGATGTTCCTGATCGTCATCCTGGGCAGTACGCATCAAAGGGCGCCAGCCGGCTTCGCGCCGATCGCGATCGGCCTTGCGCTCACGCTCATTCATCTGATCTCGATCCCGGTGACGAACACCTCGGTCAATCCGGCACGTTCGACCGGGGTCGCACTTTTTGGCGGAGCGCAGGCGGTAAGCCAGCTCTGGCTGTTCTGGGTTGCCCCGCTCATCGGCGCGAGCATTGGCGGAGCGATCTATCGCTGGCTCGGAACCGACGGACGGCCCGATATCACCGGCGAAACCCGCGCCTGACCGGCGCCGGAGCTAACCCCAGCGATGCCGGATCATCCCACCTGCCCGTAATGACGGCGCGACCATCATCGTGTGTCGTCGCCGTCCACGGGGGAGGCCGGCGCACCGCGCGCACCGGCGACGGGTAGCCGCCATCCGCACCGGATCGCCATCATTCTGAGGCCGAAGCAAACGAAGCCTCCGCCGCAGGCGGTGACGATGATCGGCAAGTGGAGTATGTGACCGCCCGCCACGATCGCCGCGCCGGCAAGGGCCGCGACCGCGTAGAGATCCGCACGGAGCACGGCCGGAACCTCGGCCAGCAGCACATCGCGGGCGACGCCGCCGCCAATCCCGGTCAGCATGCCCAGCAGCGCCGCCATGAGCGGGCTCAGCCCAAAGGCCAGTGCCTTCTCCGTCCCTGCGACAGCGAAGAGCGCAAGCCCCATCGCATCGAGCATTCGCACCGGATTGCGCAGCTTCTCGATCAACGCCGACCAGAAGAAACAGATAAGCCCCGCCGCCACCGACACCCCAAGATAGCGCCAATCCTTGAGCGCGGCAGGCGGTACCGCGCCGATCAGCAGGTCGCGGGTGATCCCGCCGAACGTAGAGGCCGCGAAGGCGAGAACGAGCACCCCGAAGATGTCGAGCCGCCGCCTGACCCCCGCCATCCCGCCGCTGAGCGCAAAGGCAAAGGTCCCGCTCAGATCGAGGATGAGCACGAGCGAGCGCAGCAGCTCGTCCGGCGCCTGCAATTCGATCATCGCCGCACTATCCCCCAATAGCCCTTCATGATGCGCTCCCCTCGCGCCGAACGCCACGCCCAGCCGGACGCAACCTGTGACCTACCAAGGCTGCGCCGCTATCCAAGGAATGCTGTGACCGCATCCGCAAACGCCTCCGCACACTCGACATTCGAGAGATGGGCAGCCGGCAGGGTCACCAGTTCAGCCTGACGAGCATTGTCGGCGAGGAAGGCACCATCGCCGACCGAGGTGGACGGATCCTCGCTACCGGCAATGACGAGCGTCGGCGTGCGGTTGAGCCGTGCCGTCGGCCGCTGATCCATGTCGCGGATCGCCGCGCAGCATCCCGCATAGCCGACAGGGTCGTTCGCGAGCAGCATCGCGCGGATCGGCTCGACGGCCCCGGGCACGCGAGACGGAAAGTCGGGCGTGAACCAGCGGGCGATCGATGCGTCGGCAAGCGGCACCATGCCGTTCTTCCGCACGCCTTCGATCCGGTCCTGCCAGCCCGACGGCGGCCCCATATAGGCCGAGGTGTTGGCGAGAACGAGGCGCTCGAGCCGCTCGGGCGCATGAACGGCCAGCCATTGGCCGACCATGCCGCCCATCGACAGGCCGCAGAAATGAACCCTGCCCAGACCGAGCGCATCGAGCAATTCGACCACATCGCGCCCCAGCCGGTCCATCGCATAGGCGCCGGGCGGCGAGTCCGAGCCTCCATGACCGCGGCTGTCATAGCGCAGGACACGGAACTCCCGCGCCCAGACGTCCATCTGCGGCGCCCACATACCCATGTCGGTGCCCAGCGAGTTGGAGAGCATCAGCACCGGCGCATTTTTGCGCCCGTCGAGGCTCCAGGCGATACGGCAGCCGTCGATCATGGCGACATGCTGTTTGTCCATCACACCCGCTCCACCGCCAGCGACAGGCCCTGGCCGACCCCAACGCACAGTGTCGCCAGACCGAGCTTGCCGCCTGCCCTTTCAAGCTGATGCACCAGCGCCTGCGCCAATCGGGCGCCCGACATGCCGAGCGGGTGACCAAGCGCGATGGCTCCGCCATTGGGATTCACGCGCGGATCGTCCGCCTGAAGCCCGAGCCCGCGCAGCACGGCGATGCCTTGCGAGGCGAAAGCCTCGTTGAGTTCGATGGCATCGAAGGCGTCGATCTTCAGGCCGAGCCGGGCCAGGAGCTTTTCGGTCGCCGGAACCGGCCCGATCCCCATGACGCGCGGCGCGACGCCGGCGCTTGCCATGCCGAGGATGCGCGCGCGCGGCGTGAGGCCGTGACGCTTCACCGCCGCCTCGCTGGCGACGATCATCGCCGCGGCGCCGTCATTGACGCCCGAGGCATTGCCGGCCGTGACGGTCCCGTCCGGCCGGACGATCGGCTTCAGTTTCACCAGCCCTTCCGCGGTGGTGTCGGAGCGCGGATGTTCGTCGGTGTCGAACACGGTCTCGTGACCCTTGCGGTCCTTGATGGTGACGGGCGTGATCTCGTCCCGGAACCAGCCGCGCGCCTGCGCCGCAGCGGTGCGCTGCTGGCTGCGGAGGGCGAACGCATCCTGGTCCTCTCGCGAGACGCCATAATCCTGCGCGACATTCTCGCCCGTCTCCGGCATGGAATCGACGCCGTAAGCCGCCTTCATCCTGGCATTGACGAAGCGCCAGCCGATCGTCGTGTCATAAATGGCATTGGCGCGCGAAAAGGCGCCTTCCGCCTTGGGCATCACGAAGGGCGCACGGCTCATGCTCTCGACCCCGCCGGCGATGACAAGGTCGGCATCGCCGGCCCGGATCGCGCGCGCGGCGCTGCCGACCGCATCGAGGCCCGAGGCGCAGAGGCGGTTGATCGTGCTGCCGCCCACCGTCTCGGGAAGCCCGGCGAGCAGCGCGGCCATGCGCGCGACGTTGCGATTGTCCTCGCCCGCCTGGTTGGCGCAGCCCAGGATCACATCGTCGATCGCCGCGGGATCGAAGCCCGAGCGCGCGATGAGCGCCGCGATGGGGAGCGCGGCAAGATCGTCGGCGCGGACCGGCGCCAGTGCGCCGCCATAGCGGCCGATGGGCGTGCGCAGCGCGTCGCAGATGAATGCCTCGCTCATGCTCTATATCCTCTCGGCGATCGGCGCGGCCGTGCTCGCGCGGACCTCCTCCTCGGTCACGCCCGGCGCGAGCTCGACCAGTTTGAGGATCGCGTTCGCCTTGTCGACTTCCAGCACGCACAGGTCCGTGATGATGAGATCGACACAGGCCTTGCCGGTCAGCGGCAGGGCGCAGGCCTTGAGGATCTTCGGTTCGCCCGCCTTGTTGACATGCTCCATGACGACGACGACGCGCTTGACCCCGGCGACGAGATCCATCGCGCCGCCCATGCCCTTCACCATCTTGCCGGGGATGGTCCAGTTGGCGAGATCGCCATTGGCGGCGACTTCCATCGCACCCAACACCGCCATGTCGATATGCCCGCCGCGGATCATGGCGAAGCTGTCCGCGCTCGAGAAATAGCTGGAGGTCGGCAGCGCGGTGATCGTCTGCTTGCCCGCGTTGATAAGGTCGGGATCAGCCTCGCCCTCGAAGGGAAAGGGGCCGATGCCGAGCATGCCGTTTTCCGACTGGAGCGTCACCTCGATACCGTCGGGCACATGGTTCGCCACCAGCGTCGGGTTACCGATGCCGAGATTGACGTAGAAGCCGTCGCACAGTTCCTTCGCGGCACGCGCGGCCATCTCGTCGCGGGTCCAGCCCTTGGCGGATTGGTCGGTCATCATGCATCCTCCCTTGCGCGCGTCGTGAGCTTCTCGATCCGCTTCTCGTTGATCGTCGCCTTGACGATGCGGTCGACGAAGATGCCGGGCGTGTGAATGCAGTCGGGGTCGAACGTGCCGGCGGGCACGATTTCCTCGACCTCCGCCACCGTCACCTTGCCGGCGGTCGCCATGTTGGGGTTGAAGTTGCGGGCGGTCTTGCGGAACATGAGATTGCCGGCCGGGTCCGCCCGCCAGGCCTTGACGATGGACAGATCCGCGCGCAGCCAGGTCTCGCGCACATATTCCGCGCCTTCGAAGACTTCCACCGGCTTGCCTTCGGCGACCACGGTGCCGACCCCGGTCCGGGTGTAGAAGGCAGGGATGCCCGCACCGCCGGCGCGGATGCGCTCGGCGAGCGTGCCCTGCGGGTTCAGTTCCAGCTCCAGCTCGCCCGACAGATATTGCTGCTCGAACAGCTTGTTCTCACCGACATAGCTGGAAATCATCTTCTTCACCTGCCGGCTTTCCAGCAGCATCCACAGGCCAAAGCCGTCAGCCCCGGCATTGTTCGAGATGACGGTCAGCTCCCTGACCCCGCTCCTGCGGATTTCCGGGATCAGGCTTTCCGGATTGCCGGACAGGCCGAAGCCCCCCGACATGATGGTCATCCCGTCGAACAGCAGTCCGTCCAGCGCGGCGGAGGGACTGTCGTAGATCTTGTCAGGCATCGAAGCTCACTCCTTCAACCATATCGGCAATGCGTTTCAGCGCGCGCTCAGGCCGCGGCGCGCTGCCGGGTGGACGCATCCTCCTCGGCCGCGTCGGTCGCGGCCTGCAGCACGAAATCGAATTCAATCTCGGCGAACGGGTCGGACACGCCGTATTTCGCACCCAGGTCGCCATTGCCGGCATGATTGACGGGCGGGATCAGGTCATCGCGGGTCGCATAGGCGAAATCGTCGTGCAGATAAGGGTCGCCTTCGATGTTGATCTGCGTCGTCAGATGCCGATGGCCATGGGCCGAGATGAAGAAATGGATATGGGCCGGACGGTTACCGTGGCGGCCGATCGCCTTGAGGATACCTTCGGTCGAACCCCCAGGCGGACAGGCATAGCCCACCGGCACGATCGAGCGGAACGCATAGCGCCCTTCGCTGTCGGCATAGATCGTGCGGCGCAGGTTGAACGCGCTCTGCGTCTGGTCGAAATAGGAATAGTTGCCAAGCGTATTGGCGTGCCACACCTCGACCTTGGCGTTGGCAAGCGGCTTGCCCGCCACGTCGCGGACCTGGCCGTGCATGATGAGCACCTCGCCCTTGCCGTCATCGGCGCCGTCGTCGAGCCGGGCGAAGCCCTGGGTCTCCGGCGCGCCAGCCACATAGAGCGGGCCTTCGATGGTGCGCGGCGTGCCGCCCGTGACGCCATGTCCGGCATCGATCGCATCGGCGCGGATATCGAGATAGCGCTCGAGCCCGAGGCCTGCCGCCCACAGGCCGAACTCGCCCGATCCGGCCGCGGCATAGTTGAGCGCGCCCCAGACTTCGTTGTCGGTGAGATCGAATTCGTCGATCGTGGCGAACAGGTCGCCCATGATGCGGCGGATGACCGCCTTCAGGCGCGCGTCGCCGGCGGCCTGATCCTGACCGCTCAGCTTGTCGAGCAGCCCCTGGACTTCGGGGGTGTTTACGAGATTTTCGGCCATATCACTCTCCTTGGATCAGATTGTTTCAGCGTTCGTCCTCGTGGATCGACGAAGGATGCCGACAGAGCGGCGTCACCTCGATCGCCATGAAGGGAAATAACGGCAGCGTGCTGACAAGATCATGCAATTCCTGCGGGTCGGCGACGTCGAAGACACTGATGTTCGAATATTGACCGGCAATCCGCCACAAGTGACGCCATTTGCCCTGTCTTTGCAGCTCCTGGGCGCGTTCGCGCTCGACGCGCTTCAACTCGTCGGCCCGGATCGGATCGAGGTCGTGGGGAATGTTCACATCCATGCGAACGTGGAACAACATGGCTCAGTCTCCTGCAGGCTGGGCGGACGCGCCGCCATGGAAGGACTTGCGGTCGGCATCGCGCCGGAAGAAGGCGACGCGCTCCATGTCGAGCGTCACGCCAAGGCCGGGGCCATCGGGCACCTTCAGCGCGAAGTCGGCATATTGGAGCGGTTCGGCCAGGACTTCCTCGGTGACGAGCAAGGGCCCGAACAGCTCCGTCTGGAAGGCGAGCTTGGGAAAGGTCGCAAAGACATGCGCCGAGGCCGCGGTCGCGATGCCGACTTCCAGCATCGTGCCTCCGTAGAGGCCGATCCCTGCCGCGTCGGCGATCGCGCCGACCTTGCAGGCGGCATGGAGACCACCCGATTGCTGGATCTTGACCGCGAACACATCGGCCGCCGCCGCTGCGGCATAGTCGAAGGCGCTGTCGGGCCCGGTCAGGGCCTCGTCAGCCATGATCGGCACGATGGCAGCCTGGGCGAGACGGGCCATCGCGCCTCGAGCGTGCGCGGCCACCGGCTGTTCGACAAGATCGCAACCGGCGTCCTGAAGCATGGCGATGCCTCTCGCGGCGCTCGCCTCGTCCCATGCCTGGTTGACGTCGACCCGCACACTGGCCCGCTCGCCCAGCGCCCGCTTGATCGCCGCGACATGGGCGACATCGTCGGCGACGCCGCGCTTGCCGATCTTGAGCTTGAAGATGTTGTGACGGCGAATGTCGAGCATATGCTCGGCCTCGGCGATATCCTTGGCGGTATCGCCGCTCGCCAGCGTCCAGGCGACGAGCAGGCGATCGCGCCGGCGGCCGCCGAGCAGTTCGGAGATCGGCACGCCGAGGCGCTGCCCCATCGCATCGAGCAGGGCGGTCTCGACCGCGCATTTGGCGAAATGATTGCCGACGATCGACCGGCCCAGCATGGCCATCGCCGAAGTCGGCCGATCGGCATCGGCCTTGAGCAGCAGCGGCGTGAAATAGGTATCGATGGCGAGCTTGATACCCTCCGGGCTTTCCGGGCCATAGCTCAGGCCACCGATCGTGGTGGCCTCGCCGGTACCAGTGATCCCGTCGGCGCAGCGGATGCGCACGAAGACGGCGGTCTGCCGCATCATCGTCGCCATCGACAGGACATGGGGCCGGATGGTCGGCAAATCTACCAGGAAGGTATCAACGGATTCGATCGCGAGCATCTCTCACCTGACGATTGCCATGGGTTGTAACCACTTTTGGCAGCGTATGCCTTGTCGCAGAGTCGGGCAAAGACTAAGTCGGTCCCCGGCTATACCCTTGGAGTATGGATATGGACATCCGGCAACTACGCTATTTTCTAGCCGTGGCCGCCGAGCGCAACTTCAGCCGGGCGGCGGAACGCCTCCACATGGCCCAGCCGCCGCTCAGCCGGCAGATCCAGCAGCTCGAGCAGGAAGTCGGCGCGCCGCTGTTCGACCGGGAAAGCCGTCCCATGGCGCTGACCGAGGCGGGACGTCTGTTCTATGAGCATGCGCTCCAGGTCACACGCCGCCTCGATGAACTGAAGGCCGCGATGCGCAGCTTCGTCACCTCCAACCGGCCGCGGTTCGTCGTCGGTTTCGTCCCCTCGCTGCTCTACGCGCGCCTCCCCGACGTCATCCGCGAGGCCCGCCGCGCCATGCCCGACGTCGATCTCAGCCTCGTGGAGATGATGAGCATCGAGCAGATCAATGCGCTCAAGGAAGGGCGCATCGACGTCGGCTTCGGCCGGGTGCGGTTCGACGATCCGGCGATCCAGCGCGAGGTCCTGCGCGAGGAGCGCCTGGTGGCGGCGCTCCCGCAGGGACATCGCCTGCTCAAGGGCGAGAAACCGATCGATCTTGCCGCCCTCGCCGACGAAGCCGTGATCATCTATCCGCGCGAGCCGCGCCCCAGCTACGCCGACCAGGTGCTGTCGCTGCTGGGCGACCAGGGCATCACGCCCCGCGTCATTCATGAGGTACGCGAGCTTCAGACCGCGTTGGGTCTGGTCGCCGCCGAAGACGGCATCTGCATCGTCCCGGCCTCGGTGCATGTCATGGGCCGGCGCGACATCGTCTTTCGCGAGCTCGTCCAGAACGCCACCTCACCGATCATCATCAGCCATCGCAACACCGACACCTCGCCGCATCTTGCCGCCATGATCGGCGTGATCGCGAAACTGTACCGGCAATGGGGCTGGCCCATGCCGGCCCGTCTGCGCCATGCGTTCGGCTAAGAGCAGAGTGTCGCGGAGCCGTGGCGGGTGGGAGCCGGGCATGGGCACACTGTCCGGTCAGGATGGGGGCGAGGCTATTGCCCCTGAACCGCTGCGCTCCCGGTTCCAATCGCGAAACGAACGGTTTCCGGATCGACACCATCGGTCCAGCCACACGCGGCCGTGCGCATGACCAGACCGCCGATGACGTCAACGTTGGGTTGCCGGCAAAAGGGGGAAGATTAGCTGTTGTCTTCGGTGGGCGCGTCGGGACCGTTCTTCTTGATCGAGTCGATGGCATTCTGCGCTGAAGACTTCGATTTATAGCCTTCCGTCGAGAAGATGGTCTCGGCATTGTATTTGAAGCGAACGCGGAACTCTCCCGCCTTGTCCTTGTAGATCTCGAACTTGTGCGCCATCGCGAACCTCCTCCTTCACGCCGCTGATCCGGCGCTCCAAGGTTTATCGCCTTTTCGAGCGTTGCAAAGTCCTTATCGGCCTCGGCGAAACCTCGCCGCGGCCGTGGCAGATCGCGTCGGGACGGGTTGGGTTTGCGAGTGTCGATTTCCAGAGGTCGATCTCAAATCGAACATCGCCCGAGCTCCAGCGGGGTCCGGAACACGTCGAGCCGCGTCGAAGTCGCGACGGGCTGCCATAGCTGCCCGCCCACGCGGTTGGTGGACGACCCGCCCCTTGCTAAGGGCCTGACCTGTCACGACAAACCCTCTTGGCGTGACTCCTCACTCCCGGCGGCAGCACAGTTGCCGTCGGGAGACCAGGCCCGAGGCTATGCCGCGGACGCCAAAGCCTCGATCCTTCGGATAACGTCGTCTGATCGGTAGGGCTTGCCGCCGAAATCCGCGCCGACCGGCATCATGTCGCCACTCGGCCTAAGCCGCCCCGAAGTTATGAGGACGGCAATCTGCGGCCATCGGCCTCGGACTTCGCTCGCCAGCAGAAGGCCGTTCATTGGTCCGGGCATCTCGATATCGGTGAACACCGCCTCAATGTCGCCGCGCGCTTCGAGAACGCAAAGGGCATCCGCCGCATTGGACGCTTCAAGGATATGATAGCCGTATGCCATGAACATATCGGCCGCCATGTTTCGCACCATATGCTCGTCTTCGACGATGAGCACGATGCGCCCGTCCCTAGCGGACTCCGGTGGCGTCTCCATGTCGTCCCTCCCCTGCCGCGTCCCCGAGCCGCTTCCCCTCACTTGGGTTCAACGCTTCGGCGGCCAGGTGCGGAATAACCACCTCCTGACCGGTGTCGTTATACAAGGGCGCAATAAAATTACCAAAACAATCAAGCCACTAAAAAGGATCGATTGTCGCCATCGCGTGCGTAACAACACATCGCGCCAACCCATAACCACGACCCCTTTGCCCCGATCCGGATCCGCAATCTGGGGATCGACGCGCAGATTTATGGTAAGTCTGCCACGGGAGGTGGTCGATGATGCATTTCACCGAGCGTGCGCTGAGCGAGGAATTATTACAAGCAAAGGCGTTGCTCGATCGCGCGCTGGCAATTCTCGATCTTCAGGCCGAAGATGAAGCGGCTTATTGGGTATGTACTGCCATCGAGCGGCTGATCGGCGCGCCAAGAACCCTGGAACAGTGGTATATGATGACCGGCAGAAATCCCGACGGCTCATCGTCTCGTTGAGCCAGGCAACCCGGAAGCCGAACCGCGAACTGTGAGATCGGTAGGAAATGCGAATGCCTGCCGCCATCGAACTACGTCGATCGCGCGGGCGCGGATGACAACATCCATGGCTTGCGCGATCTGATCATCCGCGGTGACAAATCTCCCGGCGGTTATCGCGACGAGCGCGCATGACGCCGCATTTGGGCCACTGTGCTCTCTTCCCGCCTTTTCGCCGTCGCCCGGTCCAACCGTGCGAGCAAATCATCGAAAACATGATCCTCCGGCACATTGTGCAAATGCCGAAGAGAGGCGCGAATATTTCGTAATTCCTGCTCGCTCTCCGAACTGTTCCTGCCCACAGCGCACCCTCCTTTCCCTCGTTCTACCAGGATACTATCATCCATGCGTAAACAGCGGGTTTCTGGCGGATCTGCCCGAAATCCAGGCCGCGCCGCGGCCGGTTCGGTTCGGTTCGATGCCGCCGTGCAATTATGATACGCGAGAAGTGCCGCATTCGATTGTCTTGCCCGTGCAACATGCCCGCCCTACCATGGGCGGCAAGCATCGGGGAACGGGGGGTTTATGAGAGGAGATCATCTTGTCCGCCGCCACCCCCTTCGCTCTCATCGATCCATTCGCGCCAGAAGCGATCATCGTTGATGCAGCGCGCTGTTGGCGAGATGCGATCGACCGCCGTCGCCCTGTCCTGCCAACCCTCGTTGCCGCCTTGAGTCGCGCGGCGCGGAATTTCTGGCGCCAGCGATCGCGGCGCTCCTCGCGGTCCATGAAGCCTGGTCCGGACGACGTTTCCATGCCGGCGATCCTTCTACCCCGGCGCTGACGATCGACGAACGGGCCTTGCTCGGATTGCTGCAAACAGAAACGCCCGCGGCGACCACCCGCCCTTCCCGGCCCGGCCTGGCAGCCCCGCTTCGGATCGCCCTGCGCTCCACGCGCATCCTGGTGCGGCGCGTACTCGGCCGAGATCTGGGTAAAATGGTCGCTTCCGCCGCGGACACGCCGATGTTCTTCGCCCTCGCCGACGATGCTGCGCAGCAACCGCACCATTCGCAGGCGGCCGCGGCAACGCATGACGCCGCCTGACGCGCTATTCGAGCAGTACGAGGCGACGGCGGCTCGTTGCGAACGATTGCGCTAGCACGCGCCTTTCAGCGATCCAGACCGCCGCAAGGAGCCCCGTGCCGGCCGATACACGTCCGAATTCCCAAGGGCACAGCATCGCAAGCAATGCGATAACGCGCACCTCATCGAGCGCCTTGTGAACGATTTGGATACGGAAACCTCGAGAATATGGAGGCGCGGCCCAACTTCGCCGGGACCTCCGCGACGAGCGGCTCCTGCGAAATTGATCCGCCGCCGACGGTTTCCGTTGATCGAAACTGCCCATCCATTAGAAGCTAAAACATTGGGGAAAGGGGGGAAGATTGTCGTCACATTCATCTGCGACGGCTTGGGTTCGGTTCCTGCGCAACTACGGGCCGATTCCAACCAACGACAACATGTACGATGAGTCGATCCAACGTGCTCTGAAACGCCACAGGATCGCCCCCATCACGTTGCCCGCGCCCCTAGTCGATCGACTGGTCCAGAATTTCCGCAGCGATACGCCGGTTTCGCATATTATCACCGGTACGGCAGGCGATGGTAAGACCTATCACTGCCGTGAGGTGTGGACTGCCCTCGGCGGAGACCCGGCCGTCTGGAATGGCGGTGACAAGGTACAAACCCTATCGCTCGGCACACGGTCGCTCGTGATCGTGAAGGATTTGAGCGAACTTCGCGACGAAGAGAGCGCGACCCTCATCGCGACCTTCGCACGCGACGTCGCGGACCCCCAGGCGTGCACGAGCTATCTGTTGGCCGCCAACCACGGGCAATTGCTCGAGAAGCTCAAATCCGCCCCCCATATTCCCGAGATCGAACGCGTCACGGCGGCCGTGGAGGAACTCCTCGTCACCGGCAACAACCCGGACAGCGGCATTGCTGTAGACCTTGACGACCTCAGCCGTTCGCCGGCCGCCGACATGGCGATGCGCATCATCAGCGAGATCACTGGGCACGAAGGCTGGGAAGGATGCGGTTCTTGCGCTGCGAACACCGGCGAGAACATCTGCCCGATCTTCGAGAACCGGCGCCGGCTGATCGGCGAAGGCGACGACGACCCATTCAAGAAGCGCATCACGGCGCTGATTGAGCTCAGCGAGCGCAACGGTAGCCATTTCCCCGTGCGCCAGTTGCTCGCGCTCGTCGCCAATAGCATACTGGGCCATCCCGACGCCCGCGACGGCTTGATGAGTTGCGCGGAGGTGCCCTCGATCGTCCAGAGCGGACGTGCCGACCTCGCCAGCATCTATCGGAACATCTTCGGAGAGAATCTGAGGCCCAGCAAAGCTGAGAAGACCGAGCTCTTCCGAAAGCTCAATGCGTTCGGAATCGGCGCAGAAACCAGCAATCGCGTCGACAACCTCCTCGTCTATGGTGCCGACGACCCCGCCTATGCCGATGACTATTCGGGGCTCGTTCTTTCCGATCCTATTTATGGCGCGACACCATCCTATGTGACAGCGCAGCGGGTTTATCTGGAAGGTGCTGAGGGCAGCGACCGAGCGGGCTTTCTCACCGCCCTCCGGTCCCAGCGGCAGCGACTCTTTTTCACGATGCCGGAGGCCCTCGCGGCAGAGTATGATCTCTGGGATCTAACAGTCTTTCGCTATGCTGGTCTCTATCTCGACGTCGCGGCGAAGGTCGCAGCCAAGCAGGCGGTCCCGCGCCAAGCGGTGACGATGGTCGTTCGCGGTCTGAACCGAATCTTCACGGGCATGCTAGCGCAGAACCAGGACGAACTCGTCCTCGCTACCTCCGGCAGCTATTCACAATCGAAGCGCAGCCCGCTGCTCGATGAGCTGATTTCCGTTCCGCGGCAAGGCGGGGAGGAGGTCTCGATCCTGCCCGATGGCGCTGGTGGTTTCTGTGTTTCCGTGAAGCTCGTCCGCGGAAATGAGATCCCCCCGGTCACGCTCTCGCTTTCACCGACCCGCTTCGAGTTTCTCGGGCGCGTCGCCGAGGGAGCCCTTCCAAGCAGCTTCTCGCTCGAATGCCATGAAGATCTCCTAGCCTTCAAAGCGAGGCTCCTCCGCGAGACGGAAAATCGCCGCAAGCTCGATGGGGACGACGAAATCAATGACGGAGAACTGATGCTCCGATTTATCGACCTTGGCAGCGACGGCCGTGCCGTCGCCCGCCGTGTAATCGTTCGGGTGTGATCATGGAAATTCTGGCACGTCCCACCAGCTTCGACGATCGCACGGGTCCCGACTTCTGGATCGACGAGGCGATATGGGGCCACCGGCTCTATGACGAGCAAACCCCCTGGCTCACATTCCTAGAGTTCATGACCGTATTGCTCGCCGAGCACCGCGCCGGACGCCCGCTGCGCGAGGAAGCGCCGAATAGCCTCTCCTATCGCCCACAGCTTCAACTGAGGCTGCGCAACCTCGTCTTCAACAATCCCCATATCATGACGGTCCTGGCCGAAGACCGCGCAGACGAAGCGGCCTGGGCCATGTGGCTCGGCAAGATGGCGGAGACAGCCGGCGGCCTTGACAATACGGATTTCTCATACCTCCGCGACAGGTTCGAGAGCTTCCAGGACTTTGCGGCGGTGATCGGCTTTTTGCAGGGTTCCGCCATCGAAGGCTCCAGCAACAAACGTTGGTCGTCCAAGTTCGTCTTCCCTTTCGGCCCGAATGCTCTTTACGAGGACGCCAACGTCAATCCGCGCGGCGGCGTATCCAACGATCGTCGCTTCTTCGCACGCACGGGCGAGCTGCTCTACCTCATGCTCTGTCGCAGCAATGTGGCCGAGCAGCTTCGTGGCCTGCTCGTCTCGCGTTTCCTGGAAAACCCAGCGCCATACGACAGCATGGCCCGGGCGCTTCAGAACGAGCCGCAGTTCTCGAAGGCCGAACGCGCCGGCGCCTACCTCCCTTGCGCCTCGCATCCGGTATTCGATCGCCTCGCTGAGGACTGGCTGGCAATCCTCAGCCTGCCCATCCCCGCATATGACGCAATCCCTCATCTGGTGACGATGACCGGATTCAACCTCGCGCTCTATCAACTCGAGCGCGCCCGCGAGGTGCTTGATGGAGACCCGATCCAGCTCGTTTGCGAGATCGTGTCGCCCCGCAAATCGGTAGTTCGCGACCTCTCCGCCGACTCCTACCAGCGTAACAATGGCCTCCCCCAGCAAGCGGTGGAGCGCTTCGTGAGACAGATCACCGAAACCGGAGAATGGGGCGCTGCCATCGTGTCAGATGACCCAATCCTCAACGCCGCCGATATCCTGAAAAAGGCTTATGGATGGCCAGATACGGACGATGACGACATCGCCCCCGATCCTGCCGCGCTGGTCGAACAGCTCGTCGATCGCGCTATCAGCCGCCACAAGCAGCACATCGGGAAAATCCATATGACATGGGCGCGTGCCATTGGCCTTTCGTCCAGGCGGTCCAGCCGACGTGTCCGCTATGCGCCTACTGACAGGTTACTGAAAACCCTTGTCGTCTGTTGCGTTGGCAAGCGCCTCGAGTTTCGCGATTTCCTTGCCCTTCTGCATGACCGATATGGCATCGTAATCGGCGACGCCCAGGCTCGCGCGTTCATAGCCAGCGGCGACGCGGACCAGGAAGACTTCTCCGATAATGCAAGACGACTGGAAGAGCGGCTCGCAAGCCTCGGCCTGCTCAAGCGCCTCTCCGACTCCTGCGCCTACGTTGAAAACCCCTTTGAGCGAGCCCAAGCCGCGTGACCCCATCAGACCTGATCGGCGCAGCCGGCGCCGCTTCGATCCGCCAGCGCCTCTCTTCGCTCTCCGACTCTGACGGAGTCGCACGGTATCTGCTCGATCGCCTCACCGGCGAGCAGGTCGCCGCGATTACGAGCGCCCTATTGCAGGATCCCGCAACCGAATCGCTTCTCAAAATCGCACTACCGCGCACCCTGATCGGTGAATTTGATCTGCCCGGCCATGTCGTCACCGACGAACGAACTGTCGCGGTCCGTCATGCTGATTGCGATCGTCCGGCGTTGCTCTTGGCAAATACCGATGATGATCAGGGCGCCTCGCTCGGCGACGTCACGCTGATTGGGGCAAAACAGCTTACCGAAGACGCCGACCCTTGGGTGGAAGCAGCTGCATCAGCTCTGGGACTCCCGGACAGCCAGATCGGGGCATGGAAGGCTGCACTGCGGGGACTCAACGCTGCCGACGATTGGACGCTGCATCAGATCTCGAACTATGTCGCTCTCACCCGCGAGCGTATCGCCACGGAATCAACCACCGTTCCCGATGCGCTCGGCTGGGCGCTTCCCGCCCTCCATCTTCCACGCGACAGCGGCTTCTTCCTGAGCATCCGGGAAAAGGAACTAGAGCAGTCCCGACGTTGGAAGCGCCAGTACGAGAAGCTCGTCTCCGACCGGAAGCCGTTGCTCGCCAAGCAGCGTCCGAACCGCCAGATCATCGAAGGCGATGATCTGCGCTCACAGTTCGAAGCGGTGCAGGAGGACATCCCTGTCGAGGTCCATCCTGCGATCGAAGCGTTCATTGCCGCCACGCCGGGTTGGAACGAAGCAGCTGACGCACTCTCCCTGTTCGAGTGGGAGGGCCAAAGCGTCTTGCAGCTCTTCTCGGGCATCAAGCTCAAGAAGACAACGCTTCCGCAGGAAACACTCACCTATTTCGAGTTCACGCTGCCGGACCGGCTAAGTCCCGCTGACATTGACTATCTTGAAGCGCTGAAGGGACGGTCGCTCAAGGAAACCCGGGACGACGATCGAGAGTTCTTCGAGGCTCATCGTGACGACATCGGCCAGGACAAAGCGCTCCGCGTCAAATGGGAGCGGTTCATCTTCGGCCGCCCCATCGAGTGCCACGACTTCCTCGAAGGGCTTCTGCGTGCACTCGAACGCCTTTTTGGCCAGGTCAATCTGGCCGGTGGCAAGCGTTCTTTGACTATCCGGTCGGCCCGCCGCAATCGGTCTCAGCTACTCGACATCAACGCTGACGTCGGACTCGCTTTTGGGCTGCGTTATCGGGGTCTGCGTGCCCTGATGGGAGGGCGTGTAATATGGGATACGCCCTATCTCTTCGACTATGAGGAGGTCCTCGATCGCGCCAAGAAGCGGAAGAAGTATCGGCGCAACGAGTCCACGTCGCGCGCTGCGCTACAGATCAAGTTTGACGTCGTCCTCGAGTCAGGCTCGGAGCGCGCGACCGTTCAGCTCATCTGGATTGCTCAGCCGAATTCCATTGGACTCGAGCTCCCCAAGGATCTCGGCAGACTCCTGAAGCGGCCGCTCACTCGCAGTAGCGTCGCCCGGTTGCCGGTCAGCCGGAAAGGCACTCTCCAATCAGTATCGCTGACCGATGTTGGCACGCTCCAACCTGCGTTCGGGCAGGACGCCGGTACGCTTGTCCCGCGAACCACCGCGGGCGAAGACGTCGGCAAGACCTTTCCGAAAGCCCTCAAAGCCGCCGGGCAGAATGGCCGTGTCGATGCGGCGGGACTTGCCGCAATCGAGGGAGCCTGGTCGTCGTTCCAGACAGAATATGTCGAGGCGCTCAGCGCGCTGCAGTCGTCGGGCTATGCTTCGCCGGGGCTGCTTTCTCAGGCCAACGCCTACGGCACTCTACTCCGCGCGCTCTCGCTCCATGCGCCGGGAGATCTCAACCGACGTGACCTTTGGGAGCCCGTGCTCAGCCTCGGCGTAATCCCCGTAACGGGAAGTGCGCCTTCGGCCATCGTTGCCCCCTGGCATCCCCTCCGGCTTGCGGCCGGCGCGATCCAGATGCGCTCGATCGCCGGGCTTGCCGACTACCTACTCTCCGATGTCGACGTGAACTTCGGCGATTCTCGCCTCTTCTTCTCCGACCTGCGCGACGAGTTGGCTCATCCACTCTACCCGGAAATCGCCGTGGGCTATCACGGTAGTGAGGCCGTTCTCCTCACCGCGACGGGCACGGTAAACGACTATAGCCTGCTCGAGCGCCCTATTCGCGATCCGTCCGAGGCGACCACCGATGTCGACCCTGCCGAAGCATCGCGCCAGATCCGAGGCCTCTTGGAGCGCTATCTCGAGCTGCAGCCGCACGAGCGGTCGAATCTCAGCATCATGCTCTTCAACTGCGATGCTGCCGGCCTGCCGATAGCCACTGTCAACGCCCTGAGCTCGGTTCAGGACCAGGACGAGGTTCACTGCAACGTCCTCGTCCGTCATCGCGATCGTTCCCGCCTCTCCCATGTCTATGGTGAGCTGCTCGACCGCTCGGAAGGCGATCCCGATGCAGTCGTGGTCAGCGAGACATCGCGGAACTTCATGTCGAAGCTGCGCATCGGCGTGATGCTCGACAGTGGTGCGATCCGGCCGGGCAACGCCGCTCGCGAAATCGATGTCGCCTTCCTTCACGATGTGGTTTCACGCCAAGCCCGCGAACAGTGGTTTCCAGTTCCTGCCGCCGCTTCCAATCCGTCACTGCTGGAACATGTTCCGGCGCGATGGTCCTATAGGCGCGTCACGTCCGAGGATGAGCTGAAGGCGACAGTCTACCTTACTTGTCCGCGACAGCCGGATGCCGGATGGGCTTATATCGATGCAGTGGCGAACGTGATCCGCCGGCAATCGCACGCACCCGATGAGCACTACCTCCCGGCGCGCCAGATTTCTTTCCAGGATTCTGGCCTGAAAGCCATGTTCGATGAGGTCCATGAGCTTGCTGAGTGGGTTGCGACCTATGACGATCTACTCGACAAGCGCCAGCTCGCTGCGCAGGGTATCAACGTCATCCGCTACCGCCGGCAACGGACCCACGGCCGTAACATGGTCGTCTCATCCACTTCCGAATTGCGAATCCTCAATGTCCTCGTTCGCCGCCGACTGGCCGAGCTCTCTCTTGGGCTCGATGATGAGCGTCTCTCAAAACTGGCCAAGCGCCTCATTGACGACGCCAACGCCATTTCTGGCGATATCGTCCTGCGTGCCGCCAAGCGCGGTGTATCCGCCGGCGAGCTAATCGGGCTCGTGCTTAGCCGGGCGCTAGTCGCTGAGGAGTTGGGCGGACACGCTGCCGTCGCGTGGTTCTTGCTTGACGATTACGCAGAGTGGCTCGGCCAGCGTGAGGAGGGTATCGCAGACATCCTCGCACTGTGCCTGGTGGTGGGCGAAGGTGGGACACCGCATTTGCGGGCGATCGTTACCGAGGCGAAATATGTCGACCAGAGCGGGTCGGCTGAAGCGAGCAGGAAATCACGCCAGCAACTACGACAGACCGTAGCCCGCATCGACGATGCTCTGTTTGGCGACCCCGGGCGCCTCGATCGCGACCTCTGGCTTTCACGTATCGCCGACCTCCTTCTCGACGGTACGGCTGCGCTTGGTCAGGCCAGTCTCCTCGAGCAGGTCCGCGATGGCATCCGACGCGGCGAGGTTCCGATCGATTTACGCGGCTATTCGCATATCTTTGTCTCTGGCCCGGCGACCGATGGGAGTTCGATTGGCGAACAGGATGTGATCCCCGATGTGAACGGCGGCCTCCAGGAAACCTTCACTCGCGAGGGTCTGCGACAGTTGCTCAAAGCCTATGAGGCCGGCCAGCCGCTGAAGTCGTTGCGCGCAAGTCTGGGCGGCACCGATAGCTGGGACCATGCCGAGTATCGCAACCCAGCGCCGCGGGTCGATTGGACAAAGGAACTCGCCGCCGAGCCAAAGGCGGCGGTCTCGTCCAAGCCGATCCAGCACGATTATGACGACGATGAAGACGATGACGAGGACGTTGGTGAGATATCGCCGGCACCCGCGTCTCCGCCGGCCACCCCTCCTCAAGCGGCCGCACAGCAAGACATCGTATCTGGTCCATCCGAAACGCCGGTTTCGCCCGCAGAGATCGTGGAGGCGGAACCCATTTCGACGCCCGCCGCCGAAGCTCTCGACCAGCCCCCCGCCACCGGGGGGGCAACACTCGCCGGCGGGTCGACGACGATCGACGTCCTGATCGCCGCGCGCGCGCAAAGGGCCCACGAAGACTCTGCTGAAGAGCAGGCCTGGCTTGATTCCACGGCGCAGAAGCTCCGCTCTGCTTTGATGGGGTATAATCTGCAGGCCAAGGTTCTCGGAACGCGATTAACGCCGAACGCGGCTCTGATCCGTTTCATGGGAAGCGACCGCCTCCGCGTTGAAGATATCGAGGCGAAGCAGTCGGCATTGCTCACCACTCACGGCCTCCGGCTGATCTCGGTCTCGCCGCTTCCCGGTGAAATCGTGGTCGGTGTCGCCCGACCCCAGCGTCAGGTGGTCTCGCTCTGGGATGTATGGGGACGTCGTGAGCTAAACCGCAATGCAGCCGGCGTGAATACGTCTTTCGTCCTCGGGCTGAAGGAGCTCGACGGAGATATTCTCTATCTCAATCTCGGTGGGGCGTTCGCCGGCGGCCAGCCGCACGAACCGCATACCCTCGTCGCGGGCGCGACAGGATCGGGTAAGTCTGTTCTCATCCAGGCGCTGCTGCTCGACATTGCTGCGACGAACTCAAGCGATCTCGCCCATATCTACCTGATCGATCCGAAAATGGGGGTCGACTATGCGGCTATCGAACGGCTTCCCCACCTTCAGGGTGGCGTGATCGTCGACCAAACGCGGGCTGTGGAAGTCATGGAAGCGCTCGTCACCGAAATGGAGCGACGCTACGAGCTTTTTCGCGCAAATGGAGCCCGAGACATCCGGGCCTACAACACCAAGGTTTCAGCCGCCGAAAGATTGCCATATGTCTTTCTGGTCCACGACGAATTCGCGGAATGGATGCTCACCGAAGACTATAAGGCGGCCGTAACCGCGAATGTTTCGCGGCTGGGCGTGAAGGCGCGTGCGGCAGGCATGCACCTCATTTTTGCGGCGCAACGTCCCGACGCAAATGTCATGCCGATGCAGCTCCGTGATAATCTAGGCAATCGCCTCATCCTAAAGGTCGCGAGCGTCGGCACGTCCGAGATCGCTCTTGGGGTGAAGGGCGCGGAGCAACTGCTCGGCCTAGGGCATCTGGCGGCGCGGCTAAGCGGCGAGCCGACGATCATCTACGCCCAGGCGCCTTTCCTGTCGGATGACGACATCGACGAGGTCGTTGAAGCGATACGGGCGAGCGACGCCGTGCAGGTATGAACAGCAGGGCAGATGGGGGACGTCGCGCGCCATGCCGATGAATATTTCGCAAATTTTCTCAGCTGAGTCGCAGAGCATCTATGAGTTCCTGACGATCGATGGTCAGGGCTGCCTGATCCCGTCCTACCAGCGCGCTTACGCGTGGAACGCGGAGAATGTTGAGCGTTTGCTGGAAGACGGTAAGCGGAGCTTGAGCCCCACCTTGCGGCGGTGATCCGCAGCGCCGAGTCTTGCCGCCCTTGG
>NZ_JARESE010000046.1 GCF_029076845.1 Novosphingobium album (ex Liu et al. 2023) | reverse complement strand
CCCCATGAATCACGCATCTTGCGTCATGGGAATCCCAAAAATTACACTTCTGCCAAAGTAGTGCTAGGAGTGGCTGTCAGGAGAGTTCGGATCACCTCGTGTAGCCACCGCTCTCCGCAATTCTGGCAGCGCAAGTCTGAGCACGATGGCCGCCAGGATCAGGCTTGTGATGATCACGATCGCCAGCGACATTCCCAGCATGGCCTCGTTCCGGAATATCTTGTCACTGATGACACCGACGAGCGAGGCCCCCACCCCATGACCGAACGCAGTATAGATCATCATCAGCAGGCCTATCAGTTGCGCTCTGATCGTTGCGGGCGCTACCAATGCGACGATCGTCGCGCAAAAGACCACAAAAGGTATCGTAACGATTTGACTGACCGCATAGCTTAAGAGAAAGAAATACGGATTGTTGAAGTAGAATGCGAGGAAGACAACGGGGATGAGAAAAATTATGCTGTAACTGGTGAAACGTAGATGGGCATCACGCATCCCTCCAACAAAGAGCCAGTCGACAATCCTTCCGCTAAACACAACAGCGATCGCACCGAACACATTCAGCGCCCCGAGTGCCGGCCCATAGCGCTCGGGCCCCCAGGAGAAGCGACGCTCCATGTAGGTCGGCATCCATGACAGATAGGAATAGGCGACCATCACGATCAGTGTTGCGGCGAGGACGACTGCCGTACTCAGTCTCGCGTTCGCCGCAAGGAACGCCCGTAATTCGCCCTTGCGCGGGGGCGCCGTTTTTTCTGACTCGCGTCGTCGCGGTTCACTGAAGGTCAGCATCGACAACGCAACGACGAGCCCTGGCAGCCCCACTAGGGCGAGGGTTATCTGCCAATAGCCGGCCCCAAGGGATACGGCCATTGTAGTCTGCTCGAGGTGCTTGGCCAAGGTGATGACAAGCGCACCGACCGCGAAGGTGACAGCGCTGCCGAATTTGCTGGCGGTCTGGAACACCGAAGTCGCGAAGGTGACCCTTTGGGGTGGAAAGGTGTCCGCTATCAAGGAATAGGCGGCCGGCAGCAGCGAAGCTTCGCCGATGCCAACAAGGGCGCGACAAATGAGCAGTTGGGGAAAGCTATGTGCGAAGCCGGCTCCCAGCGTCGCGGCCGACCAGACCGAAATACCAAGTACGAGGACCTTGCGCCGATCAAACCGATCGGCGGCCCAACCCATCGGGACACAGAAGATCGAAAACCCCAGCGCGAAACTGAGATTGAGCATAGCGCCCATCTGTAGATCGCTGAGGTGCAAATCCTGCTTTATCGGTGTAACCAACATCGTGATAATGAGGCGATCCAGCCACGAAAAGGCATAGGCAAGAAACAGGCACGCCACCATCCACCAACCGGTAATATTCTGTTTCGCCATCATTGTTCCCATTCACGATCCTGGCGCTGTCACCCCCCCGGGCTGAAGCGATCCAGACGATCGGCCTCCAGCCCCGGGACTCAACGGCGATTGCGCAGCGCGCCTAGATTTGCGCCCTCACAACTATGGTCATATAGCGACCGACCACATCGTAGAGGGTTCGCTGCGTCGGCGGCTGCGCCACGCCACGCACACCGGTGGTGTCGACCGGCTTGCGCGGATCGCTGTTGCTCGTCTGAACCAGTGCCTGCTTGCGATATTCGGCACCGGCGACAATTTTCACCGGCCCTGCCCAGGTATTAAAAATATCACCTGAGATGCTTATCTGCGCGGCATGCATCACGTTGCGCGTGAGGTCTGGCTAATTGATCCCTGGAACACGGGAAGCTGATTCAGCGCATCGGGTAGATTACTGGGCGCAGAGCGTATGAGGTCTTCAGATCGGGCGACCGTCACCGGAGTCGGGGCCTGGAAACCTGCCCGAACGATCCTCGATCCGGTTACAACAATGTCGGAAGCCTCCTGACCTCCTTCGGACGCCGCTCCCTCAACGGTGCTGGCCGCAGATCTCGATTCATCGCTCTGCGCATGTGCCAGGATCGCGACCAGGGGCGCGCCGAGAATACACCGCCATAGTAAAGTCCCCCCACCTCTTTTCATAACACCCCCAATTATTATCATATTTACATGATTAAATGACCTTAATTATATTTATCCTATAATAATTGAAATAATAATGAGGATAGTTCAGGAATATAAAACCAGAATACTTCCTCATCCGATTGAAATCCACTGACACATTGAGCATGACCGCGGCCCTCTGTCAATTGGATACAGGACTCAGTAGACATCGTAGACCGCAGCGCGCGTTCAGTCCCGGACCGATTACACCCGCCGGATCAGTTCTTCAGCTTATCGCGTTTCAGCTGGATGGAACAAAGCGTCGCGGAATGCGAAAGGGTGCAGACGAATGCGCGGGAGGATACGCTAAAATCGCGGAAGCCATCGCGCCAATGGTAACATGTTTCAGCTCAATCCTTGTCACGTATCGAGCAAGCTGGTCCCCCCGCCATCCTGCTGCCAACCCCGCTCCTGCCGCCTGCCAGGCCATGCAAGACATCCCGGCCCCTTTGGGCGCGCGCCACATCAGCGCCACCGGACGGAATCATGACAGAAGTCGGCGCCAGCGCCATCTGGACACGACGGACAACCAACAGCTTGAGCTCTCCAGCAGCCAGAGAGTGTTACACAAGCCGGGATTTATCGAGACCCTGCCGCCTGCCCCTCTTGCCATCTCCATTCGAGATGGGTGCATATCCAACCACTGATTTTTTGCGTCGACCATCGGAGATAGACCATGGTGGCAATCTTCAGCGGGAAACCAAATATGACTCTTCCTTCTACGAACAGCGCCGCAGCGCGGGACGCCGCCTTCGTTTTTCATCCTCACAGCAATCTGAAAGCGCAGGCTGAAACACCCCCGATCATTATGACCGGTGGCTCGGGGGTCTATATCCGGGATGATCAGGGAAACTCGTATCTCGAGAGCGCCGCTTCCCTCGGGCAATGTTCGCTGGGCTTCAGCAATGAACGCCTCGCCAAGGCGGCTTACGAAGCGATCAGCACGCTGGGTTCAATCCACAGTTTTCGGAACATCTCCAATCCGTACCTGATCGACCTATCGGAAAAACTGCTTTCCATCGCGCCGACGCCAATGGCGCGCGTCATGTTTCAATCCTCCGGTTCAGAAGCCAACGATACCGCCGTCAAGCTGACCTGGTATTACTGGGCGGCTATGGGCAAGCCACAAAAGCGCAAGATCATCTCGCGCGACGGCAGCTATCATGGCAACACCATCATCACGACTGCCCTCAACGGTAATCCGGCGACACACCTGGGATGCGGATTCAACTTCCCCGAGCTGCTCAAGACCGATGTAACCAATTACTATCGCCATGGGAAACCCGGAGAAACCGAAGAGCAGTTCTCCCAGCGTCTGGTTGATTCGCTCGAAGATTTGATCCTTCGTGAGGACCCCGAGACCATCGGCGCGTTCCTGGCTGATATCACCCAGGCTAATTCGGGCGGCCTGCTGCCCCCCGCAGGCTATTGGGAGAAGATCCAGGCCCTCCTGAAAAAATATGACATTCTGCTCATTGCCGACGAGGTGGTGACGGGTTTTGGTCGGACGGGTCAGCGTTGGGCTTGCGAAGTTTACGGCGTCACGCCAGATATGGTGAGTACCGCGAAAGCGCTCGCTGCGGGTTTCCAGCCCATTTCCGCTCTCATGCTCAATGAGCGGGTCTGGAACGTGGTTCGGGACGAGTCCGCGAAATATGGCGGTTTCTGGCACGGTTATACTTGGGCCGGCCACCCGGTGGCATGTGCTGTCGCGCTTGAAACCATCAAGCTCTATGAAGATGAGGACATCCTTGGTCATATCCAGGAAATCGCGCCCTTTTTCCAGGAGCAGGTCGCCGCACTCGCTGATCATCCGCTGGTAGGAAATTACCAGGGCATCGGTTTGATCGGCGGCATTGACCTGACCGATGACAGGGAAAAACGGACAGTCTTCGGTCCGGAAAGCCAGCTGGGCGCGCGCCTGACGAAGGCTGGAATTCGAAATGGATTGTTCATGCGCCTGATGGGCAACGCTCGCATCCACTTCTCGCCGCCGTTCATCATCGAAAAGGATGACATCGTGGAAATGGTGACGCGCGCGCGCCGGGCCATGGACGAAGTCAATGCGGAGCTGCGCGCCGACGCTTGATTGCGCGCGATCTCTCACCGATCCTGCTGGATGGTAAAAGGATTTCAGGATGAGTATCGAAGATTTTGTTCACAGCGGCACGGCCCAGCTTATAAGGAATGAGCCTCGTATCGGCGAAGGCGCAATTTTGCAGGTTGTCAATCCGGCAACCGAAGAATTGATCGCCAGTTTTCCGGGCGCATCGATCTCTCAGGTCGACGAAGCCGTCTTCGCGGCTAAGTCCGCTTTTGAAAATGGGCAATGGGGCGATCCGCAATTTCGGCGCGATGTGATCCATCGCTTCGCAGACGAGATCGAACGACACGCCGATAATCTGATGGAAACGTTGGTTGCCGAACTCGGCACGCCAGCGAACCTCAAGGCTAATCACATTGGCACGGCAGTTTCCTTTCTCCGCTGGAATGCCGATGCCGCCTCGGTCGACCGAACCCGGAATCTTGGCCTGAATGTGACGCAAACCGCCACAACGACTATCGCCTACAGGCCGGTTGGTGTGGTGGCTGCGATCAGTGCCTTCAATTATCCCATTTTTATCGCCGCAGCCAAAATCGGGGCGGCGCTTGCAGCCGGCTGTACCGTCGTGCTCTTGTCGTCTCCGCTCGCCCCTCTGGCGGTCGGCCAGTTAGGCGAACTCGTCCGGCGCGCTGATTTTCCAGAAGGCGTCGTCAATATTCTCTCCGGCGGTGCCGATGTCGGCAAAGCCCTCACCGAACATCCCGATATCGACAAGGTGACCTTCACGGGGTCGGTGGAAGTAGGTCGCATGGTGATGCAGCAAGCGGCAACCCAATTGACTGGCGTGGTCCTTGAACTTGGCGGCAAGTCTGCCGCGATATTGCTGCCGGGGGTTGATTTCGCGAAATATGCCTTCCAGTTGCATGCTCGCTATGCCCGGAATGCGGGGCAAGGTTGCGGATCCCCGACGCGAATCCTCGTCGAGGAGTCGCGTTACGATGAATTCGTTCAGGTCAGCCGAGAGGCCTATGCCAAATTGAAGGTGGGCGATCCAAGGGACCCTGAAACGATCCTGGGTCCCGTCGTCACCGACGCGCAGCGCAGGCGGATCGAGGACAGCGTCGAACGCGCCTTGTCCGAAGGCGGTACGATTGTTGCGGGTGGTGGGCGTCCCGATATGCCCAAGGGCTGGTATATCAATCCAGTGCTTATTGGAGGGCTCGAGAACAAGTCGCACCTGGCGCAGAATGAGATTTTCGGACCGGTCTCCGTCATTATCACGTACAGGACCGTCGAGGAGGCGATTGAAATCGCCAACGATTCCGAACTGGGGCTCAAGGCCTATATTTTCGGTCCAACCAGTGATTGCCTCAAGATAGCACCACGGCTGCGTGTAGGCACCGTCCAGATCAATGGTGGTAGCCCAAATCGTCCCGACGCGCCGATTGTCGGCTACAAGAAAAGTGGCGTTGGCGCGGAATGGGGCGAAGACGGTTTGAGAGAGTTCCTTCGTCCTCAAAATATAGACATTCCTTTTATCGCATAGCCACGGAAATCCTGAGACCCTATCCGCCTGGCGCAGCCTTTAGAATGGCAGTTCGGATAGCAATGCAGCCGTTTACTGAATTTATGTGCTGGCAGCCATGAGGCCAGCACATAGGCTGAGCTGGGCGGATTGGGTCGGACTGGGAATCGTGTCTGAGCAGATCAAAACGAAGTTTGCCCTGACCGATTTCGGGCGCGCCCTCATCAAGAAGCCTTTCATTGGCTGGAATTGCTCTTGCGCCCGTGGCGGATCGAAACAGTCACAAGGCGATCTTGTCCGCCAACTTCGATTGTGGAGTGCGTGTCCACGTTTTGCGGGCTCTTGGCCAGATTCCTCGTTTGCTGGCAGACCCGTACGGCCGTTTCGGCCCGCGAAGCTGGCGGCAATGCTGCAGCGAACTCGATCGTTTGAAGATATTTTCCGGCAGCGTGTCGGACAATGGCGCTCTCAGTTGGGCCGGCACCGCGCCGCCCGGCATCGTTCTACCGCTATGCTCCCAACTGGAAAGCGGAGCACGTACCGGCCCATCTGGGCAATGCAAGTGGTGTCTGTCCTCCAAGCCGACGCCTACAAAGGCTATGCCACCCTTCAAATACGGCACAATTTTGCGGTGGTTCTGCGATATCGCACTTCACTTACCCTCACTGCTAGGATCGGGGTCTCCATGATGGATCGATCCGTGCAACACAAAGAAGTGCAGGTACGGACCCCAGAGAAAGTATGGCGAAGATTATCACGTAGCTGCCGGTCATATCGTAGATGAGGCCGAAGAGCAGCGGCGCCATCAGAAGCGCTGATTGAATAACGAAACTCAATAGTCCCATTACTCGTCCCGGTCACGTCCGTCAATGAGGTGTAATTTCGGGTGTGGTCACCGGGCCGCACGATCAGGCGGCCTT
>NZ_JARESE010000045.1 GCF_029076845.1 Novosphingobium album (ex Liu et al. 2023) | reverse complement strand
CGAGCGAGAAGCTGGGGTAGCCTAAATGAGCCTATCTCGGTGTCCACCAAACCGGCAGCAGGCCACATGCCGCGACGCGACGTATGGGTGCTGTTGGCTCCCCCGGAATGAAGGGTAGATCCAAGAAACAGGAGGACGTCGCCCGGTTCCATTTCAGCGGCGATCGCGTCGCTCTCGGGCAGCACGATCCGATCTTGGCACAAGTGACTACGAGGCCAGAGGAGCGTCCCTCCATTTTCGGCGGTATAGTGGGTGAACGGCCACATGACGTTGACCAGATATTCGACGCCGGGCGAATGGATCGGCCACATGTCTTGATCGCGATGCGGAGGCTGGAGGTCGCCGCCCGGCTCGATCTCGATAGCTTGGGTCAGGTTGAGTTGGATCCTGTCGCAATGCGGCCCAAGAATGGCTTCGATGATTTGGAGAATCATCGGCTGCATGACGAATTGCGCGACATGGCTGGAACGGCGTAACAGCCCATGAAACCGCCGGGTGCTCGCCCCATAGAACGGCCCCACGGAATGCGGCGTCGTGGCAAAATGCTTCGCCAGATCCTGGGCGGTCTCGCCGACAATGCTCGCGGGCAACAACCCGCGAATGATGCAGTAACCCTCGCGGCGCAACTCCTCGACCCGGCCGGAAGCCGCAGCACAAATATCCTGTTCCATGATCACTTCCTCAAGCCGGGGAATATTCAGGAAAGGCCAACCTCGACGGGGTCCAGGTTCCTGCCTTGCGTAGCAAATCCGGCGTCTCCGCAGTGACGTCCACCCGCAGTGCGCCGGTCATACTGCGATCTATCCGACGGACTGAGCCGAGCGCCTTGCATGACCAGCCCAGGCGCGGAATTTCGGGTCACGTCCGTCAATGAGGTGTAATTTCGGGTGTGGTCACCGGGCCGCACGATCAGGCGGCCTT
>NZ_JARESE010000044.1 GCF_029076845.1 Novosphingobium album (ex Liu et al. 2023) | reverse complement strand
TATCGGCAAGAATGGCTTCAGCCCCTCCGCATGATCCTACCGGCGTCAGCCGGTAAGTGGTTCAGGATGGCGATGGCGCGTTCGACGCCGGGCTGGCCTGCCGCCGCCAGCGCGTAGAGGTAGAGCCGCCCGCCCGAGGCGCAGGTCGCGCCCGCGCACAGCGCCTTGAGCACATGGGTGCCACGCCGCACGCCGCCGTCGCAGATGATCTCGATCTGGCCGCCCACCGCATCGACGATCTCGCGCAACTGGTCGAACGGGGCGCGGCTGCCGTCGAGTTGGCGGCCGCCGTGGTTGGAGATCATGATCGCGTCCGCGCCGATCTCCACCGCGCGCCTGGCATCGGCCACGCTCATCACGCCCTTGAGCGCGAAAGTGCCGCCCCAGTCCTGGCGGATCTGCTCGGCGGTCCGCCAGGTCATTGACTGGTCGAGCATGGTGTTGAAATAGCCCGCGATCGACACCGCCTCGCCAGTGCCGGCCGAGACATGCGTATCGAGATTGGGCAGGGCGAACTTCTCGCGCAGCAGGTAATCGAGCGCCCAGCGCGGCTTGATCGCGTAGGACAGCGCGGAAGACGGCGTGAAGCGCGGCGGCGAGGTAAAGCCGCTCCGCGCGCAGCGCTCCCGCTTGCCCGAAACGATGGTATCGACCGTCAGCGCGATGGCGTCGAACTTCGCCGCCCGGCAGCGCTGGATCATCGCGGCGTTGAGGCCCTTGTCCTTGTGGACATAGAGCTGGAACAGCTTGGGCGTGGCAACCAGCGCGCCGATCTCCTCGATCGAGACGGTGGCAAGGCTGGAAATGCCGAACCACAGGCCGAACTTCTCCGCCGCCCGCGCCACCGCGCGCTCGCCCTGCCAGTGGAACACGCGCTGCAGCGCGGTGGGCGAAAGGATCAGGGGCAAGGCGCTCCTGCGCCCCAGCACCGTGACCGAAGTGTCGATCTCCGCCACCCCGGCCAGCACGTCCGGCACGAGATCGGCCGACCGGAAGGCGCCGGTGTTGCGCGCCTTGGTCGCCTCATCGTCGGCCGCGCCGTCGATATAGTCGAACACCGGCCAGGGCAGGCGCCGCCTGGCGAGCCGGCGGAAATCGTCGATGTTGTGGCAATCGGCAAGGCGCATGTCCGCGCTCTAGCCCAGGCAGCCCCGCCGCCGCAATCGCGCAAGTGCCCGGTGGCGCAAGGTCAGGGCGTGGGCTGCACCACCGCCTTCGACGTATACGTCACGCCATTGCCCGAAGGCTTGCTGGCGGCCTTGGCCGGGGTCGCGTCGCGCGATGCCTCGCCGGCGGACCTGGCTTCCGTTTTCTCCGGCTCCATCCTGTCCAGCTCGATCTTGCGGGCCGCGATCACGGCGGGGGTGGCCGGCGAGGCGGGGTACTTGCACCCGCGCGAGGCGCCCACGCCCTTGAGGAACCCGCGCCGGGCAAGCCCGGCCTGGATCGCCGCGACGAACTTGCGCTCATGATCGTTGGCGCCGGAAATCTCGCGGATCAGCCCGCGAAACGGGATGAACGAGCTGACCACCCATTTGGCCACGCGCCCGGTGCTGATCCGCTCGCGCTCTTCCTGCGGCAAATCGAGATCGGGGCCCAGGATGGTGTCGAATTCCTCGACCGCGGCGGTCAGCTGGCTGCACTTGCCCAGCCCGGTCAGCGCATAGGGCCGCGCCTGCGCCTCGATCAGCAGCGCCGGGATCTCGTCCTGGCCCAGGTTGAGATCGGTCATCGGCGTCTTGGCGACGTCCATCGCATCGGGATCGCGATTGGTGACGGGGGCGTCCTGGCCGCGGGCTTGCGCCTCGCCGGCCAACAGTGCCCCCACTGCGACCAGAACCAGACATGCGTTTCGCATCGAACCCTCCTTGCGGATGCGGGCGCCGGATGGCGAACCCGTTATCGCTTCAGGTCTGCAAACGTATCGCACGCCTCGTCGTTCCCGGTTTCCAGCCCGCGCTTCAGCCATTGCATCCGCTGCGCGCTGGAACCGTGAGTGAAGCTTTCGGGATTCACCTGCTGGCCGGCACCGCGCATCAGCGTATCGTCGCCGATCTGGCTGGCGGCGTTGAGCCCTTCCTCCATGTCGCCCGGCTCGATCAGGTCGCGGTGCTTGGCCGCCCAGACCCCGGCATAGCAATCCGCCTGCAGTTCCATCCGCACTTGCAGCGGGTTGGCTTGCGAGGGGTTCTGCTGCTGCGCGCTGCGCACCTGGCTTTCGATCCCGGTCAGCTTCTGGATGTGATGGCCATATTCGTGGGCGATGACGTAATAGCGCGCGAAATCGCCCGGCGCGCCCAGCTGGCGGGCAAGCTGGTCATAGAAGCTGGTGTCGATGTAGATGCCCTGGTCGGCCGGGCAATAGAACGGCCCCATCGCGCTTTGCGCCGCGCCGCAGCCCGATTTCGTGCCGCCGGTATAGAACCACAGTGTCGGCTGCTCGAACGGGATGTTCGCCTGCCTGAACAGCGGTTCCCACGTCGCGTTGAGCGAACTGAGCGCGTTGCAGGCTTCCAGCGCATAGGCATTGGCCTCGCAAAGCTGGGTGGTGCTCGGGTTGTCCGGCTGGCCCTGGCCGGGGCCCGATTGCGGCAATTGCTGCTGCGCGTTTTCCAGCGTGCCGAGCATCTGGCCCGGATCGACTCCGAAAACGAGCGCGGCGATCAGCGCGATCACCAGCGTGCCGCAGCCGATCTTGCCGCCGCCACCGCCGGGAAAGCCGCCGCCGCTGCCGCCGCTGCCGACGCGGATATTCGCCGGATCGAATCTGTTGAGCTTCACTGTGCGCCGTTCCCTGCTGCCTTGCCGCCGGCGCGCCGATCCGGCCGCCGGCATCCTGCTATCGTGCCCCTATTCAGGGCGCGGGCGCGCAAAATGCAAGCCGCCTTGGCACCGGCGGCCGGCCCGTTATCGATTCGCGACGATTTCACCCGCTTCGCGCCGGTTCGTGCAGCCTTGATTCAGGTAGGCTGAATCAGACCTGAAATCGCACTGGTATGGCAAGATCCGCCGAACGCGCGCTTGTCCGCCGCGTTTGAATCTTTAGTGAGTATTCCCATGGACATGGACAGGGTCGCACGAACGGCTGTGAGCGTATGGCTTGGCGCGGCCCTGGCATTTGCCCCGCCGGCGCAGGCCGCGCCCTCGCGCGCGGACCGCGAGCTGGAAGCCCGGCTGCGCGCGCATATCGAGGTGCTGGCGAGCGACGATTTCGAAGGGCGCGAGCCGGGCACCGAGGGTGAGGCCAAGACGCTGCGCTATCTGGGCCGGCAGTGGTACGATATCGGCCTGGTTTCGGGCACCAACGATCCGGGCAACGAATGGTTCGCGCCGGTCACGCTGGTCGCGCGCGAGCCGGCCTCCTCGGCCGCGCAGTTCTTCCGCAGGGGCAAGCGCGTCTGGTTCGATCCGGCCAAGATCCTGATGCTCACATCGGGCAAGCGCAGCCTGGTGCGCGAGGCGCCGCTGCTGTTCGTCGGCCGGGCGGAGGGCATGGACTTCACCCGCAACGAACTGGCCGGGCGCGTGGCGGTGATGCTCGATGGCGACGGGATCGACAGCGAACGGCAAAGCAAGCTGTTGGCGCAAGGTGCATCGGCGGTGATCACCGTGCTCGATGGCGATCGCACGCTGGACCAGGTCGCGGCGCGCCGCCGCCGGTCGGGCTACGCCTTGGCCGAAGATTCGCTGGGCGGCGATTTGGAAGGCTTCGTCACGCGCGATGCCATGGACGATCTGCTGCGCTATTCCGGGCGCACGCTGGCCGCGCTGGAAAAGGTGGCGGCCGGGCCCGATTTCCGGCCCGTCATGCTCGATCTGTCGGCCTCGCTCGAGGCGACCACGCGCGAGACGACGATCCGCACGCACAACCTGATCGGCAAGCTGCCCGGCCGCCGCCCCGATGCGGGCGCGGTGCTGCTGGTGGCCCATTGGGACCATTTCGGCACTTGCGCCGCGCCGCCGGCCGAAGACCTGATCTGCAACGGGGCGATCGACAATGCCAGCGGCGTGGCCGCGCTCACCGAAATCGCGCGGCGGCTGGCGCGCGGGCCGCAGCTCGATCGCGACGTCTATTTCCTGGCCACCACCGCCGAGGAACTGGGTCTGCTGGGCGCCCACGCCTTTGCCGAGAACCCGCCGCTGCCGCCCAACCAGATCGTTGCCGGGTTCAACATCGATTCGATCGCGCTGGCCCCGCAAGGCACGCCCTTCGCCATCGTCGGGCGCGGCATGACCGGGCTCGACGCCGAGATCGAGAAAGCCGCGCGGCACGAGAAGGTGAAGATCGTCGCCAGCGACGAGGCCAACGAATACGTCAAGCGGCAGGACGGCTGGGCGCTGATGCAGCACGATATCCCGACCGTGATGGTGACGACGGCCTATGGCGATATCAGCCGCATCAAGGCCTTCTTCGATGGCGACTACCACCGCCCCAGCGACGACCTGTCGCACCCGCTGCAACTGGGCGGCGAAGTGGACGACGTGAAGCTGCTCACCGCGTTGGCGCGCTGGTTCGGCGATCTGCGCCGGGTGCCGATGAAGGCGAAGTAGCCGCCCGCGCCCGCGCCGGGGCAGGCCCGCGCCCGGCGCTTTCGACGAAATCGCAACACCCCCTAGCCCAAACCCACCCGCTTGGTTACATGGGCCGCCACGATTCCCGACCGGAGGCTTTTGAGTGGCGCAGATCGAAATACCGCTGGGACTGACGTTCGACGATGTCCTGCTGCGCCCCGCACAGTCCGACATCGTGCCCACCCAGGCCGATACCAGCACCCGGCTGACGCGCACGATCGCGCTCAATATCCCGGTGATCTCCTCGGCGATGGACACCGTGACCGAGGCCGACATGGCCATCGTCATGGCGCAGATGGGCGGGATCGGCGTGCTGCACCGCAACCTTTCGATCGACGAGCAGTGCTCGGCGGTGCGCGCGGTCAAGCGGTTCGAAAGCGGCATGGTCATCAACCCGATCACCATCCCGCCCGATGCCACGCTGGGCGATGCGCAGGCGCTGATGAGCGTGCACAAGATCAGCGGCATCCCGGTGGTGGAGCCCGGCGGCAAGCTGGTGGGCATCCTGACCAACCGCGACGTGCGCTTCGCCGACAATCCGCACCAGCCGGTGCGCGAGCTGATGACGCGCGAGAACCTGGCCACGGTGAAGACCGGCGTCGGCCAGGAAGAGGCGCGCCGCCTGCTGCACCACCGCCGGATCGAGAAGCTGCTGGTGGTCGATGACGACTTCCGCTGCATCGGCCTGATCACGGTGAAGGACATCGAAAAGGCGGTGACATACCCCAACGCCACCAAGGATGCCGCCGGCCGCCTGCGCGTGGCGGCGGCGACCACGGTGGGCGACAAGGGCTTCGAACGCACCGAGGCGCTGCTCGCCGCCGAATGCGATGTCGTCGTGATCGACACCGCGCATGGCCACAACAAGGATGTCGCGCGCGCGGTGGAGCGGGTGAAGAAGCTGTCGAATTCGGCGCAGGTCATCGCCGGCAACGTCGCCACCGCCGAAGCGGCGCGCGCGCTGATCGATGCCGGGGCGGACGCGATCAAGGTGGGTATCGGGCCGGGCTCGATCTGCACCACGCGCATTGTCGCGGGCGTCGGCGTGCCGCAGCTCACCGCCGTGATGGAAGCGTCCGAGGAAGCGGACAAGTCGGGCGTGCCGGTGATCGCCGATGGCGGCGTCAGGACTTCGGGCGATGCCGCCAAGGCGCTGGCCGCTGGCGCCTCGACGATCATGATCGGCTCGATGCTGGCGGGCACCGAGGAAGCGCCGGGCGAGACGTTCCTCTATCAGGGCCGCGCTTATAAGTCCTATCGCGGCATGGGCTCTCTGGGCGCGATGGGATCGGGTTCGGCCGACCGTTATTTCCAGGGTGACATCAAGGACCAGATGAAGTTGGTGCCCGAAGGCATCGAGGGGCAGGTCGCGTTCAAGGGCCACGCGCGCGACGTGATCCACCAGCTTGTCGGCGGCATCAAGGCGGCGATGGGCTATACCGGATCAGCCACGATCGACGATTTGCGCACCAAGGCGAAGTTCGTGCGCATCACCAACGCGGGCCTGCGCGAAAGCCACGTGCACGATGTTTCCATCACGCGCGAGGCACCCAATTATCCCTCGCGCTAAGGGTCTGTCGGGAAATGCGCGGAAGCGCGCATTTCATGGCGGCACCGGCCCGCTTCCGCGAGTATCCGGCGCATGACGCCGGCCGCCCGCGTCCAGGCGGCGATCGAGGTGCTCGATCTCGTCATCGCCGCCGCGCGTGACAATGGCCCGCCGGCCGATCGCATCGTCGCCGACTGGTTCCGCACGCGCCGCTTTGCCGGCAGCGGTGATCGGCGCGCGGTGCGCGAACTGGTGTTCCGTGCCATCCGCGCTTGCGGCGATGTGCCCCAGAGCGGCCGCGCGGCGATGCTGCGGCTGGCGAACGACGATTCCGCGCTTGCCGCCCTGTTCGATGGATCGCGCCATGCCCCCGCGCCGATCGCGCCCGATGAGCCGGCGGCACCGGGCGGCACCGCCCCGGCCTGGCTGGCCGAGGCCCTGGCCGCGAGCGGCGTGACGGGCGCCGATGCCGCCGCTTTGCTCGAACGCGCGCCGCTCGATATTCGGGTGAACGCGCTCAAGGCGGGCATCGCCACGCTGCCTGAAGGCGGCGCGCGCACCGCCGCGCCGCATGGCTGGCGCTATCCGCACGGGACGCGGATCGAGGACAGCCCCGCCTTCCGCGATGGCATGATCGAGGTGCAGGACACCGGATCGCAGCTGGCCTGCATGGCGGTGGGCGCGCGGCCGGGCGAATCGGTGATCGACCTGTGCGCCGGGGCAGGGGGCAAGACGCTGGCGCTGGCCGCCGAAACGGGGCCCTCGGGCACGATTCTCGCTTGTGATACCGATCGCGGGCGGCTGGCCAGGCTGGAGCCGCGCACGGCGCGGGCCGGGGCGCCGGGCATCGCGACCCGGCTGCTCGATCCGGGCCGCGAGGCCGAGGCGCTGGCGGATTGGCGCGATCGGGCGGACGCGGTGCTGGTCGATGCGCCCTGTTCGGGCACGGGCACCTGGCGGCGCAACCCGGAAGCGCGCTGGCGGCTCAATCCCGCGCAACTGGCGCGCTACACCGGCTTGCAGGCGCGGCTGCTCGATATCGGCGCGGCGCTGGTGCGGCCGGGCGGGCGGCTGGTCTTCGTCACTTGCTCGTTGCTCGATGCCGAAGGGGCGGAGCAGGCGGCGGCGTTCCTGTCGCGCTGGCCGGGCTTTCGCGCCGAGCCGCCCGTGCTGCCCGCCGGCACGCCGCGCGGAGCGGGAATCCGCCTCTCGCCGGCCCATGACGGGACCGACGGGTTTTTCATCGCGCGCCTCGTCAGGGTGTGATAGCGTCAGTTTCATGACCAAGACGCAGCTCTCGGCCAAGGACATGTTGATGCGTTATACCCCTGTTGCTCTTGCCCTTTCACTCGCCGTCGCCGTTTCCTCCAGCGTCATCCATTCCGCGCCGTCCGATCCGATGGACCCGCGCGCCACCGCGCTGCTGGCCAAGGGGCGCACCGCGATGGAGGCGGGCAAGGTGAACGATGCGATCGACGATTTCGAGGCGGCCCTGGCGGTGCAGCCGGGCAATGTCACGGTCCTGCTCGATCTTGCCGCCGCCACCCGGCGCACCGGGCTGCAGGGCAAGGCGCTGCACTATTACCGTGAGGCGCTGGAAGGCGATCCGCGCAATCTCGCGGCGATCGCCGGCGAAGGCGCGGCGCTGGCCGAAAAGGGCGCGACCGAGAAAGCCAACCGCAATCTCGCCCGGCTCAAGACGCTGTGTGGCGACAATTGCGCCGAAGCGCGCCAGCTTTCCGCCGCCATCGCCAAGGGACCGGCCCCGCGCATGGTCACGGCCGAGGCGGTGACGCCCAAGCCCGTGGTCTCGGAGAACTGATCGCGCCGGGGCTGCCTCGCCGCTCAGGCCGGATACCCGTCAGATCAGGGCGCGGAACTCGTCCAGCACGGCGCGGTAGACGCGTTTCTTGAACGGCACGATCATGTCCGGCAGCAGTTCGGGATCGATCCATTTCCATTCGCAGAACTCGGGCGGCTTGTGCGCCTTCAGGTCGATATGCGCGTCGACCCCTTCGAACCGGCCGAGGAACCAGTGCTGGCGCTGGCCGCGATACTTGCCGCCCCACAGCTTGCCCAGAAGCTCCTCGGGCAAGTCATAGAGCAGTTCCTCCCGGGTCTGGGCGATGAAGGTGACATGCTCGCGCGTGACGCCGGTTTCCTCCCACAGCTCGCGCTGCGCGGCGTCGCGCAAGTCCTCGCCGGGGTCGATGCCGCCTTGCGGCATCTGCCACCAATCGCCCTCGCGATTGTCGATTCGCTTGCCGACAAAGGCCTTGCCCGAGGCATTCACCAGCATCACGCCGACGCAGGGCCGGTATGGCAGGTTGGGTATGTCGATCATGGATATGGGGATTCCCGCGTGGAAAGGATAGCTTGCGGCGATGTAGCGGGGCGGTGAAACAGCCTGTCGCGATTCATGCCTGTAAGAATGGCCCATGCCCTCGCTCTTGACTAGCGTGTTTTATGGTTCTCATGCGATGTCAGGTTTTTCACTTGAGAGTTTTTCTAAATTGCGTGGCTGCTTGAACGGGATCAGGGCCCACCCCATCGAGCAAGAGCAGCTCCGCCACAGAGGATGACAATGGCGACACTATCAGCCGAAAAAGCCACCACCGCGCAACCCGAGGCGACATCGCCAGAAGCCGTGGTCGTACGTTTCGCGGGCGACTCGGGTGATGGTATGCAGCTTACGGGCGGCCAGTTCACGCTTTCCACCGCGCTTGCCGGCAACGATCTGGCGACGTTCCCGGACTTCCCCGCCGAAATTCGCGCGCCGCAAGGCACGCTGTTCGGCGTCTCGGCCTTCCAGATCAATTTCGGATCGAGCGAGATCACCACCGCGGGCGACGCGCCCGACGTGCTGGTGGCGATGAACCCGGCCGCGCTCAAGACCAATGTCCAGGCGCTCAAGCCCGGCGGCCTCGTCATCGCCGACACGGGCGAGTTCAACAAGCGCAACCTGGAAAAGGCCAAGTACGAAACCAGTCCGCTGGAAGACGGCTCGCTGTCGAAGTGGGATGTGCTGGCCTTCGATATCAGCGCGCTGACGCTGGAATCGGTCAAGGCGTTCGGCCTTGGCAACAAGGAAGCGCTGCGTTGCAAGAACATGTGGACGCTGGGCCTGGCGCTGTGGATGTTCGATCGGGACCGCGCGCCGCTGATCGACTGGCTGCGCGGCAAGTTCGCGAAGAACCCGGTGCTGGCCGATGCCAATATCGCCGCGCTCAATGCCGGCCACGCCTATGGCGAGACGGCCGAGCTGGCCGGGCCGCTGCGCAAGCTGCATGTCGATCCGGTGCCGGCAGAGCCGGGCCTTTATCGCACGATCACCGGCGCCGAAGCGGTCTCGCTGGGCCTGGTCGCCGGCGCGCGGCTGGCCGGGCTGCCGATGTTCTTCGGCGGCTATCCGATCACGCCGGCCTCGGCGATCCTGCACAACCTGGTGAAGATGAAGGAATTCGGCGTCACCACGTTCCAGGCCGAGGACGAGATCGCGGCGATCTGCTCGGCGATCGGGGCGTCCTATGCGGGGCAGCTGGGCGTCACCTCTTCCTCGGGCCCGGGCATCGCGCTGAAGGGTGAGGCGATGGGCCTTGCCATCATGACCGAGCTGCCGCTGGTCATCGTCAATTCGCAGCGCGGCGGGCCTTCCACGGGCCTTCCCACCAAGACCGAGCAGTCCGACCTCTATCAGGCGGTCTATGGCCGCAACGGCGATGCGCCGCTGCCAGTGATCGCCGCGCGTTCGCCCGCCGATGCCTTCGAATGCGCGATCGAGGCCTGCCGCATCGCCACCCAGTTCATGACCCCGGTGATCCTGCTGACCGACGGCTACATCGGCAATGCCGCCGAGCCGTGGAAAGTGCCCGATCCGGCCACGTTCGCTCCGTTCCCGGTGAGCTTCCTCGAAGCGGGCAACAATGGCGAGGGGCCGGTCCTGCCGTTCAAGCGCGATGATCGCGGCGTGCGGCCGTGGATCAAGCCGGGCACGCCGGGCCTGATGCACCGCATCGGCGGCATCGAGAAGGGCATCGACACCGGCGCGATCGACTATTCGCCCGATGTCCACCAGTCGCAGACCGAGGCGCGCAAGGCCAAGGTCGATGCCGTCGCCCTGGCGGTGCCCGCGCAGGAGGTCAGCCTGGGCGATGTTTCGGGCAAGCTGGCGGTGATCGGCTGGGGCTCGACCTTCGGGCCGATCCATCAGGCCGTGCGCCGCGCGCGCCGCAAGGGGCTCGACGTGTCGCACATCCACGTCCGCCACGTCTGGCCGCTGCCGCGCAACCTGGGCGATCTGCTCAAGAGCTATGACAGGGTGCTGGTGCCTGAAATGAACACCGGCCAGTTCAAGACCGTGCTGCGCGACCAGTTCCTGGTCGATGCCCGGCCGCTCAACAAGGTATCCGGCCAGCCCTTCACCATCGCCGAAATCGAAGCGGCGATCGAAGACATGCTGGCCTGAGGGGATAGACCGATGAATGACATGACCCCTATCGCCACCACGCTCAAGGACTGGGAAACCGATCAGGAAGTGCGCTGGTGCCCCGGCTGCGGCGACTATGCGATCCTCAAGGCGGTGCAGCGCACGCTGCCGCAGATCGGCGCGGACCCCAAGAACACGGTGTTCGTCTCGGGCATCGGCTGCTCCAGCCGGTTTCCGTATTACGTCGAAAGCTATGGCTTCCACACGATCCACGGCCGCGCACCGGCCTTCGCCACGGGCATCAAGCTCGCCAATCCCGAGCTGGACGTCTGGCTGGTGACGGGTGACGGCGATGGCATGTCGATCGGCGGCAACCACACGATGCATGTGCTGCGCCGCAACCTGAACTGCCAGATCATGCTGTTCAACAACGAGATCTACGGGCTGACCAAAGGCCAGTATTCGCCGACCAGCCGGCTCGGCACGCCGAGCCCTTCGACCCCGCTCGGCTCGGTCGACCGGCCCGCCAGCCCTTGCGCCTTCGCGCTCGGCTCGGGCGCGCGGTTCGTCGCGCGCGGCTATGACGTGTCGAAGGAACTGCCCAGCGTGCTCAAGGCCGCTTACGAGCACCAGGGCGCGGCCTTCATCGAGATCTTCCAGAACTGCATCGTCTACAACAAGGATCGGTTTGACGATTTCACCGCCAAGGCGGTGGCCGACGAGATGCAGCTCTGGTGCACCGATGGCCAGCCACTGCTCTTCGCCAAGGGCGCCAAGGGCCTCGCGCTCGACACCGCGACGCTGACGCTCAAGGTCGTCGACGTGGTCGATGGGGATTGGCAGGCGGCCGGCGTCGCGGTGCACAACGTCAAGAACCGGGGACTGGCGCACATGCTGGTGGAAATGCCGTTCGGCGCGTTCCCGATGGCGCTGGGCGTGATCTATGACGATCCGCGCCCCACGTTCGAAAGCGTGGTGGCCGAGGAACGCCGGAAGGCGAGCGCCAACAAGGATGCCGATCTCGGCAAGCTGCTGGCCAAGGGGCAGACCTGGACGGTCGAGGAAACCGCCACGCATGGCCTGATGGACTGAGCGTCCGGCGAGCCCGTTCGATCCGTTCCAGCGCGCTGGAACGGGGCCTGCCGGCAAGCGTGGGCTGACGATGGCGTCTCCCTGCATCGTCTGGCTGCGGCGTGATCTGCGCCTGGCCGATCAGGCCGCGTTCGCCGCCGTCGCGGCAACGGGGCCGGTGATCCCGGTCTATGTGCTCGACGATGAGACGCCCCGGCATCGCCGCATGGGCGGTGCCGCGCGCTGGTGGCTGCATCACAGCCTCGCCAGCCTGGACGCGGCCTTGCGCGAACGCGGATCGCGGCTGATCCTGCGGCGCGGGCGGTGCGAGGAGGTGCTTGCCGCGATCGCCGGGGAAACCGGCGCGAGCGCGGTCCATGCGCTGCATCATTACGAGCCGTGGTGGCGCAATGCCGAAAAGGCGGTGGGCAAGCGGTTGGCGCTGCACCTGCATCATGGCAATTACCTTGCGCCGCCGGGCACGGTGCTGACCGGGGCGGGCACGCCTTACCGGATCTTCACGCCGTTCTGGCGGGCGCTGGGCGAGCTTATGCCGCCGCTCGCGCCGCTGCCGGCCCCGGCGCGGATCATGCCGCCGGCGGCATGGCCCGCCAGCGAGCCGCTGGCCGACTGGGCCTTGCTGCCCCGCGCTCCCGACTGGGCCGGCGGCCTGCGCGCGGCGTGGCGGCCGGGCGAGGACGAGGCCCGGGCGCGGCTGGAGGCATTCGCCGGCAAGGCGGCGCGCTATGAAGCCACGCGCAACCTGCCCGCCGGGGACGGCACGTCGCTGCTTTCGCCGCATCTCCATTTCGGCGAGGTCTCGCCCGCGCAAGTCTGGCACGCGGTTGCCGGCGCCGGGGGATCGGTGGGCACGTTCCTGGGCGAGCTGGGCTGGCGCGACTATGCGCAGAACGTGATCGTGCAATTTCCCGAATATGGCGCCCGTGCGGCCCGGCCGGAATTCGCGGATCTGGCCTGGCGCACGGGGCCCGCTGCCGAAGCGGACTTGCGCGCGTGGCGGCGCGGCCGCACGGGCTATCCGATCGTCGATGCCGGGATGCGCCAGCTCTGGGCGACCGGCTGGATGCACAACCGCGTGCGGATGATCGCCGCGAGCTTTCTGGTGAAGCATCTGCTGATCGACTGGCGCGAAGGCGAGCAGTGGTTCTGGGACACGCTGGTCGATGCCGATTACGGTTCGAACGCGGTGAACTGGCAATGGGTCGCCGGATCGGGTGTCGATGCCAACATGTTCGTGCGGATCATGGCGCCGCTGGTCCAGTCGGAGAAGTTCGACGCCGCCGGCTATATCCGCGCTTGGGTGCCCGAGCTGGCCGGCCTGTCCGACAGCGAGATCCACGATCCGCCCGATCATCGCCGGCCCCGGGGCTATCCGGCCAGGATCATCGAGCATCGCGCCGCGCGCGAGCGGGCGCTGGCGGCCCATGGCGCGGCGAAGGGCGCGCGAGCCTGATTGAAACGCTGGCGCAACGGGTTCATAAGGTTAACATGAACGCGCAGGTGCCGGGGAGAGGTGAGCAGCTTGTCGCGGGCGGCCGCGCGTTCGGCATGGGCCCCGGATGGTTCGCGCGCGTCTGGTCCGGCGGCATTCACCGTATCCTTGACCGGATCGATCGCGGGCTGGCGCGCGGATCGATCATGACGACTTTGCCCGATGGCTCGGTCCGCATCCTGGGCGGCCATGCGCCGGGGTTTGACGCGGTGGTCGTGCTCAGAAGCTATCGCGCGCTGCTGCGGCTGGCCGCCGGCGGCTCGGTCGGCTGGTATCAGGCCTGGGAAGCGCGCGAGTGGGAAAGCCCCGATCCGGTGCCGCTCTTCGCGCTGTTCATGGACAATGCCGCCACGCTCGGCGATGTCGGGCGCGCGCATGGGCCATGGCGGCTGCTGGGCCGGGCGCTGCACTGGCTGAACCGCAACACGCGCGGCGGATCGCTGCGCAACATCCACGCCCACTACGATCTCGGCAACGATTTCTACGAGCAGTGGCTGGGCGAGACGATGATCTATTCCAGCGCGCGGTTCGGCGCGGTGGCGGACGGGCCGAACATGATGGGCCAGTTCTTCGATACGCTGGACATCGCGCAATCGGCCAAGGTGGCCGCGATCGAGGAGCGGCTGGCGCTCGATCCGGGCGACCGGGTGCTGGAAATCGGCTGCGGCTGGGGCACGCTGGCCGCTTATCTGGCCGAACGGCACGATGCCCATGTCGATGCGATCAGCCTGTCGGACGAACAGCTTGCCTATGCGCGCGATCGCTGGCGGCCGGGCGCGGGCCGGGTCGATTTCCTCAAGCGCGACTATCGCGACGTGGCCGGGCGTTACGATGCGGTCGTCAGTGTCGAGATGGTCGAGGCGGTGGGGCGTGAATTCTGGCCGGCGTTCCTCGATTGCATTGCCCGCAATCTCAGGCCCGGCGGCCGCGCGGCGATCCAGTACATCGCCATGCGCGAGGATCTGTTCGCCGGCTATGCGCGCAGCCCCGATTTCATCCAGACCTATATCTTCCCCGGCGGGATGCTGATCCACGAGCCGGATTTTCGCCGGCTGGCCGAGGAACGCGGGCTGGCCTGGCGCGATCGCGAGGCTTTCGGCGTGGACTATGCGCGCACGCTGGCGGCATGGCGCGAAAGCTTCGACCGGGCGGTGGAGGAAGGCCGCCTGCCGCGCGGCTTCGATCAGCGCTTCGCCCGGCTCTGGCGCTATTACCTGATGTATTGCGAAGGCGGCTTTCTGGGCGGCGGCATCGACGTCGCGCAAGTCACGCTGGTCCGGCGCGATCAGCCTTCGGCGTTGTAGACCCCGTCACCCAGCCAGCGGGCCAGCAGGTTGTCGTGGACGATCGGGCTGAGCAGGTTCTCGAAGGCGCAGCCGACCAGGCCATTGTCCCACCAGACCACGCGTGCCTGCATCGAATGGAGGCCCGGCAGCGTCAGCCAGCACAGCGTGCCGGGGTGCAGCCGGTTGATCGCGGTGGCGGAAAAGCCCGAGAGCGAAAGATCACGCACCGCCGTCTGGAACCCCTTGGAGCCCGATGGTCGCAGCGCCGCGGGAATCGAGAGCCGGGTGCGCGGGGCGCTCCGGTCTTCCTGCGACGCGAGCGCGTATTTGTCCTGTCGTGCATCGGCCATCATTGTTCCGAACGCCTTGCTTGCACTGTCCGGCAATGCGGCCAGCGTTCTGCAAACTGTCAGCGGAAAGTTAAGGGCGGTCTAACGCCTGTGGTTAATGGTACTGCATTGTCCTGGCGCAAGCCGTTCAGCCCAAACGGGAATTGCCCGGCGCCGGACGGTGCGCGGACCGGCCTTGCGCGTCAGATCTCGTCGTCGAAGCAGCCGGCGCCGCGCCAGTGGTCCAGCAGATCGTCGCAGATCGCCGGATTGAGCAGATCATCGAAAGCGCAGCCGACCAGGCCCTTGTTCCACCAGACCACGCGCGCCCGCAGCGAATGCAGCCCCGGCACCGTCAGCGAACAGGGCGTGCCGGGATCGAGCGCGCCGCTGAGCGGGGCGGAAAAGCCGGAGATCGACAGATCGCGCAGCACCGTGCTGAACCCCTGGCCGGCCGCGCCCGCCGCGTGCAGGGCCACCGGGATCGCACGCCGGGTGCGCGGCGCGCTGCGGTCTTCCTGCGCGGCGATCGAATACCTGTCCTGTCCGTCTTCGGGCATTGCCGTGGTTTTTTCCGAATGCGCCGGCCGGCCGGCGTGGCGACCCTGATCGGGTGCCGATGGCCGATCAGATAGGGTTAACGCTCTCGCGATACCCGCTGGCGAAGGGCTCATCAAGCAGCGAGACGAGCCGCTGGGCCACCGCTTCGGGCGGCTTGACCGAAGCGGGGTCTTCGCCTGGATAGGCGCGGGCGCGCATCGCGGTGCGCGTGGCGCCGGGATTGACCAGGGCGACGCGCAGCCGGGTGATCGCCTGCGTTTCCTGCGCATAGCAATCCAGAAGCGCTTCGAAGGCCGCCTTGGACGCGGCATAGGCGCCCCAATAGGCGCGCGGCTTCGTCGCCTGGTTGCTGGTCAGGCCGATCAGGCGGGCATTGGCGCTCTGGCGCAGCAGCCGGTCGAAATTGGCGATCAGCGCCTGCGTCGCCAGCACATTGGTGGTCAGCGCCTTGTTGAACGCCTTCTGGTCGATATCGGGCACCGAGGTCAGCTCGGGCAGCACGGCGGCGGCCATCACCATGATGTCGAGCCGGTCCCAGCGTTGCGCCACGGCGGTGGCGAGCCGGGCGATGCCGTCAGGCTCGGTCAGGTCCACCGGGGCGATCGTGGCCGATCCGCCCGCCTCGTAGATCGCTTCCTCGACCGCTTCCAGCGCCCCGGTGTCCCGCCCGGTCAGCACGACATGCGCGCCAGTGCGGGCCAGCGCGATCGCCGTGGCCGCGCCGATGCCGCGGCTCGCGCCCGTGACGAGGGCGATCTGGTCGCTGAAATCGGGAATGCTCAACGCGAAAGGCTCACGCGACCTTGTTGACCGGCAGCGTCAGCAGATCGGGCGATTCGCGCTCGGAAAGGTCCGTCAGGCTGGTGGGATAGTCGCCGGTGAAGCAGGCATCGCAGAACTGCGGGCACGTGTTCTTGCGGTGGGCCTCGCCAACCGCGCGGTACAGCCCGTCGATCGAGACGAAGGCCAGGCTGTCGGCCTTGATGAACTGCGCCATCGCGGCGGTATCCATGTTGGCGGCCAGCAGCTTGGACCGTTCGGGCGTGTCGACGCCGTAGAAGCACGAATGGCTGGTGGGCGGGCTGGCGATGCGCATGTGCACTTCGGCGGCGCCCGCATCGCGCATCATGTCGACGATCTTCATCGAGGTGGTGCCGCGCACGATCGAATCATCGATCAGGATGATGCGCTTGCCTTCGACGATGGCGCGGTTGGCGTTGTGCTTGCGCTTGACGTCGGCATGGCGCGCGCCTTCCGACGGCTGGATGAACGTGCGCCCGACATAGTGCGAGCGGATGATGCCCAGTTCGAAGGGGATGCCCGATTCCTGCGCATAGCCGATCGCGGCGGGGACGCCGCTGTCGGGCACGGGAATGACGATATCGGCCTGGGCGGGCGCTTCCTTGGCCAGTTCCACGCCGATCTGCTTGCGCACACCATAGACCGAGCGGCCATCCATCACCGAATCGGGCCGGCTGAAATAGACATGTTCGAAAATGCAGGGGCGCGGGGAAGGGCTGCCGAACGGGCGGTGGCTGGAGATCGTGCCCTTGTGATCGACCTGCACCAGTTCGCCCGGCTCGATCGAGCGGGTGAATTCGGCGCCGATCACGTCGAGCGCCACGGTCTCGCTGGCGAAGACGGTGGCATCGCCGATCCGGCCCATCACCAGCGGCCGGATGCCCAGTGGATCGCGGCAGGCGATCATGCCCTGTTCGGCCATGCAGATCAGCGAATAGGCGCCTTCCACCATGCGCAGCGCATCGACGAAGCGATCGAGCAGCGTGGGATAGCGGCTGGTGGCGACCAGGTGGATGATCACTTCGGTGTCGGACGTCGACTGGAAGATCGCGCCGCGCCGCACCAGTTCGCGCTTCAGGCTCATCGCGTTGGAGATGTTGCCGTTATGCGCGATGGAAAAGCCGCCGGTGGCCAGATCGGCGAACAGCGGCTGGACATTGCGCAGACCGGAACCGCCCGTGGTCGAATAGCGGACGTGGCCTGATGCCATGTCGCCGGGCAGCGACTGGTCGAGATCCTTGTCGGCGAAGACCTGCGCGACATGGCCCAGGCCCCGGCGCGAATAGAATTCGCTGCCGTCGTACGTGGTGATGCCGACCGCTTCCTGGCCCCGGTGCTGGAGCGCGTGCAGCCCCAAGGCGGCGATGTTGACCGCTTCCTTGGCGCCGATGACGCCGAAAACGCCGCACTCTTCGCGCAGCTTGTCGCCGTCCCGATCGAGAAACGGATGAGTCAGATTCATGGATTCTTCGGAGCCCGCTTGGCGCGTCAATCGTCCGCGCATTTGCCCCCTGACGCGTCCAATTGCAAGGGGAAGCTGCCCATACCCGCTGCACCGGCCATCGGGCGTGACGGCCCGATGACGGTTTTGCCACCGTATTTGCCACTGTGGCGCGGCAAAGCGGCGGGCCTCCGTCGCGGGAAAGTGCGCGCTTGCCCGCTTCCTGCCGCCGCGGCCGAGCCGCCATGCGAGGCGCGGTGGCCACGCGGATTGCTTGCCAGCCTGGCGATGTCCCCCTAAATGCGACGCCATGCCCCCGGCCATCGACGGATCGTTCGCGTGATCCTTTCCCCTTTCGAATGGACCATCGCCAAGCGCTACATGCTGCCGGGCCGCAGCGAGGCGTTCATCGCCATCGTCGCGGGGATCAGCCTGGTCGCAGTGATGCTGGGCGTGGCGGCGCTGGTCATCGTCATGAGCGTGATGAACGGGTTCCGGGCCGAGCTGTTCGACAAGATCGTCGGGCTGAACGGCCACGCGATCATCCAGGCCTATGGCGGGCGGCTGGACAACTGGCAGGACGTGCTCACCCAGGTCCGCAAGACGCCGGGCGTCACCCATGCCTCGCCGCTGATCGAGCAGCCGATGTTCACCACCTTCAACGGCCGGTCCGAAGGCATCCTGGTGCGCGGCAACCTGCCGGGCGACATCGCCGCGCTGAAGGACAAGCTGAAGGACGGCTCGCTGGCCGATCTGCGCCCCGGCGCCGAGAACGTGGCGATCGGCTCGCGCCTGGCGCAGAACCTGGGCGCGCAAGTGGGCGATACGATCACCATCATCAATCCGCAGGGCCGGTCGACTCCGTTCGGCACGGTCCCGCGCCAGATCGCCTACCGCGTCGCTGCGATCTTCGAGATCGGCGTCTATGACTATGACGAAAGCTTCGTGGTCATGCCGGTGCGGGACGCGCAGACGCTGCTGCTGACCGGCGACACCATCGGCATGATCGAGGTGACGACCAACGATCCCGATCATGTCGAACGCATCCTGGCCCCGCTGGAGCGCCAGCTGGCCGGCAAGGCGGTCGTCACCGACTGGAAGACGATCAACGCCTCGCTGTTCGAGGCGCTGGCGGTGGAGCGGGTGGCGATGTTCGTGGTGCTGTCGATCATCGTGCTGGTGGCGGTGTTCAACATCCTGTCCTCGCTGATCATGCTGGTGCGCGCCAAGACGCGCGACATCGCGATCCTGCGCACGATGGGGGCGACGCGCGGATCGCTGCTGAAGATCTTCGTCACCACCGGCTTCATTATCGGCGCGCTGGGCACGCTGGCGGGCGTGATCATGGGTTTCGTGTTCCTCTATTTCCGCCAGCCGATCGTCCACGGCGTGGAGATCCTGACCGGGCAGAACCTGTGGGACCCCTCGATCCGCTTCCTGACCGAGCTGCCCAGCCGCACCGATCCGGTGGAAGTCGCGGTGATCTGCGTGCTGGCGCTGGTGCTCAGCTTCCTCGCCACGCTCTACCCCGCGTTCAAGGCGGCAAGCACCGATCCGGTGCAGGTGCTGCGCTATGAGTAGCCCGGTGGTGCGCATCATCGGCCTGACGCGCAGCTTCGAGCAGGGCGGCGTGCGGATCGACGTGCTGCGCGGCGTGGACCTGACGATCCGCCCCGGCGAGATCGTCGCGCTGCTGGGCCCTTCGGGATCGGGCAAATCGACGATGCTGCAGGCGATCGGCCTGCTCGAAGGCGGCTTTGGCGGCAAGATCGAGATCGCCGGCACCGACGCGGCGCGGCTGGGCAAGGACCAGCGCGCGGCGATGCGGCGCGATCATCTGGGCTTCGTCTACCAGTTCCACCACCTGCTGCCCGATTTCACCGCGATCGAGAACGTGATCCTGCCGCAGCTCGTCGCCGATGTGCCGCGCGAGGCGGCCGAGGCGCGGGCGCGCGAGCTGCTCGACGCGCTGGGCCTGGGCGCCCGGCTCGATCACCGGCCCAGCCAGCTTTCGGGCGGCGAACAGCAGCGCGTGGCCGTGGCCCGCGCGCTGGCCAACAAGCCGCAGATGGTGCTGGCCGACGAGCCCACCGGCAATCTTGACGAGGCGACGGCGAACAAGGTGTTCGAACAGTTCCTCCAGCTTGTGCGCGGCGAAGGCAGCGCCGCGCTGGTGGCGACGCACAACGAGCGGCTGGCCGCTTCGATGGACCGGGTCGTGCGGTTGCATGAGGGCGTGCTGCAATAGGCCGCGCGGTTTCGGTGGGGCGATATTCCGTGCATATTTGGCGGTGAATCGTTGAAAATGCGCGGGCAAGGTCTAATCTCGCCCCCTAGAGGTGCGTTTGATTCCACACAGGATTGAGAGAACACCGATGAGCGACAACCCCACGACTTTCCAGGGCGAGCCGGATGGAACCCCCGGCATCGAGTGGAACGATACCGCCGAGCTGCACATGCAGGAGGATGGCGGCGGCTTGCTCCATCGTTTCAAGACGATCCGGCGCGGGACATTCGCGGGATTGATCGATTTCGTCATGGACCTGCCCGAAGCCGAGCAGCCGCGCTACGCGATCCTCAAGAACGGCGATCGCCGCATCGAGATCGGCGAGATTCGCACGCTGTTCCGCCGTTCCGACTTTCCGGGCAATGCCGGCGGCTGAGCCCCGCACCATCGGCGATTTCACCGCCGCCTTGCCCAATGGCGAGACGGTGAGTCTTGCCGACAAGGCGGGCAAGGTGCTGCTGGTGGTCAACACCGCCAGCAAATGCGGCTTCACGCCGCAGTACGAGGGGCTGGAAGCGCTCTGGCGCAAGTACCGGGGGCAGGGGTTCGAGGTGATCGCCTTTCCCTGCAACCAGTTCGGCGGACAGGAGCCGGGTGACGCGGGCGCCATCTCCAGCTTCTGCGAGATCAATTTCGGCGTCAGCTTCCCGCTGATGGCCAAGATCGAGGTCAACGGCGCCAATGCCCCGCCGCTGTGGCAGTGGCTGAAGACCGAGGCGCCCGGACTGCTGGGCAGCCGGCGGATCAAATGGAACTTCACCAAGTTCCTGATCGGCCGCGACGGCAAGGTCGTGCGCCGCTATGGCCCTGCGGCGAAGCCGGAGAAGATCGAGCAGGACATCGCCCGCCTGCTGTGACGGTCCGGGCGGGCCGGCGGATTATCCCGCCAGGTCTTCCAGATCGTCCGGGTCGATCGCGGCGACGGCGGCCTTCAGTTCGTCGATATTGTTGGCGTTGCCATCCGCCTCGACCAGGAAGCGATCGGCGACCATGCGGCCGAACTTGCCGCGCGAGCCGGACTTGCTCCATGATTCGGTCTGCATCTGGCCGTCCACCGTGGCGGTCTTCTCATAGCCGTCGGCATCCTCGCGGCTCTGCTCCACGCCCATCGCCGCACCCATGCCGGCGATCGCGCCCAGCCCGTGCATGTCCGTGACCTTGAGCGTGAAGCTGTGGTCGCCCGCGGTGTAGGTGCCTTGCGCCGAGGAGCCGAGATTGCCCGCGCCGGTGGTCTCTACCGCGGTGCGTTTGTAGGCGCCCAGCGCGTCGGGCAGCAGGCCCTGCAGGCTGGCCGCCTCGACCGGCTTGGTCTTGCCGTTGGCCGCGTCTTCCATGCGCTTGCTCATCTTCTCGACCTCGCCGACGTCGATCGAGCCGACGCCGGGGACCGAGACGGTGCCCTGATCGGTGCTGTCGGCCGAGGAGATCAGCGCCGGGCCGGCGAACAGGGCGCCGGTGATCAGCGCGGTGATCGGCGCGACGACGATGGCCAGCACGATGGCGCAGACCATCGTCACCGCGACATAGCCGGCCGCCTTGGCCTCTGGTACTTTCATCAGCACCGGCGCGCCGGTGTAGAACAGGTAGATGCTGTAGAGGCCCAGCAGCCCAAACACGCCGAGCGCGGGGATGAGGCCGAAGATCCCGGCCAGGAAGCTGGCGGTCGCGCCATAGGCGACCAGCTTGAAGGCATTGAGCTTGTTGCTCGTGCCCTCGAACTTGGGCGCCAGCCAGTCGGCGATCAGCGCCAGCACGAAAACGCCGGCGACGGTCAGGACGAAGCCGATCACCGCGCTGGCCAGACTGCTGGTCAGGCTCGGGCGGAAGTGGAAGCCGAACCCGCCATAGCCGAATACCTGCGCGCCGATGAAGCTGGCAACCGGGCCGATGGCCGCCAGCGGCAGCACGTAGCCCTTGAAGATATCGCCCTGTGTCCGGGTTTCGTCGGCGATCCTGGGCCATTCCTCCTTGGGCTTGAGGATGATCGCCTTTGCCCGTTCGACCAGGGGATTCCCCCCGCCGGTCATGCCGTTGTCCATCGCTTACCTCCTCGGAATTTCCCCTGCCGGGGATAGAACAATATCCTGCCGAACATGCAAGCGCGGGTTTGCCTTTCCCCAGATCAGAAGGACCGCGCGCTTGATCGGCGCGGGGCCGAGGGAGTAGCATCGCGCCATGGCCTTCGCCCCGTTCGTCCCCCTGCGGATCTTTTCCAGCTATACCATGCTCGATGGCGCGATCGAGCCCAAGGCGATCGCCAAGCTGGCAAAGGAACGCGGCTTTCCGGCCATCGCCATTTGCGATCGCAATGGGCTTTACGGCGCCACCGCCTTTGCCGCCGCCTGCCGGTCCGGCGGCATCCAGCCGGTGATCGGCACGTTCCTGGCGGTGTCGCGCGGCGAGGCCGGGCCGGGCGGCGAAGCGGTGATCGACTGGCTGGCGCTTTATGCGCGCAACGAAACGGGCTGGCTCAACTTGTGCCACCTCGTCTCGGCGGCGCATCTCGACCGGCCGCTGGAGCAGGAGCCGCATGTTCCGCTGGCGCAGCTGGATGGCCATTGCGAGGGCCTGGTCTGCCTGACCGGCGCGGGCGAGGGCGCGCTGGCCCGGCTGCTGGCCGATGGCCGCGACGAAGCGGCCGGGGCCTATTGCGACCGGCTGCAGGCGCTGTTCGGCGACCGGCTCTATATCGAGATCGCGCGCTCGGGCGATCCGGTGGAGGACGCCTCGGAAGAGGCGCTGATCGACCTCGCCTATGCGCGCGGCCTGCCGCTGGTCGCGTCCAATCCGGCGCAGTTCGCCGAGCCGCATTTCCATTCCGCGCACGATGCCCTGCTGTGCATCGCCCATTCAAGCCACGTCGATGCCACTGAGCGGCCGCGCTCCTCGCGCGAGCACTGGGTGAAGTCGGCGCCGATGATGGCCGAGCTGTTCGCCGACTTGCCCGAGGCGACCGCCAACACGCTCGTCGTCGCGCAGCGTTGCGCCTATGCGCCGCCCAAGCGCAAGCCGATCCTGCCCAGCCTTGCCGGCGACCGCGAGGGTGAGGAGCGGATGCTGGCGACCGACGCCCGGCTGGGCCTCGCGCGCCGCCTCGCGCCCTACTGGCCCGAAGCCGCCGAGGAAGAGATCGCCGCCGTGCTCGCCTTGCCGGGAGAGGAGCGCGCCGCCGCCTATGCGGCGCGGCTGAAGCCCACGGGCGTGGGCGCGGAATTCCTCGATTATGCCGACCGGCTCGATTTCGAGACCGGGATCATCATCCGCATGGGCTTTCCCGGCTACTTCCTGATCGTTGCCGACTTCATCAAGTGGGCCAAGGACAACGGCATCCCGGTGGGACCGGGGCGTGGATCGGGCGCGGGCTCGGTGGTCGCCTGGGCGCTCACCATCACCGATCTCGATCCGTTGCGGCTCGGCCTGCTGTTCGAACGCTTCCTCAATCCCGAGCGCGTTTCGATGCCGGACTTCGACATCGACTTCTGCGAAACCCGGCGCGGCGAGGTGATCCGCTATGTCCAGGCCAAGTACGGCCACGATCACGTCGCGCAGATCATCACCTTCGGCAAGATGAAGGCGCGCGCGGTGCTGCGCGATTGCGGCCGCATCCTGCAGATGAGCTACGGCCGGGTCGACGGGCTGTGCAAGATGGTGCCCAACCATCCGACCGACCCATGGACGCTGGAGCGCGCGCTGAACGGCGCGGCCGATTTCCGCCGTGAGTACGAGAACGACAACGAGGTCAAGCGTCTCGTCGATCTGGCGATGCAGCTGGAAGGGCTGCCGCGCAATTCCTCCACCCACGCCGCCGGGGTGGTGATCGGCGACCGGCCGCTGGCGCAACTGATCCCGCTCTACCGCGATCCGCGCTCGGACATGCCGGTGACCCAGTTCGACATGAAGTATGTCGAGGATTCCGGGCTGGTGAAGTTCGACTTCCTCGGGCTCAAGACCCTCTCGGTGCTGCGCAAGGCGGTCGATCTGCTGGGGCGGCGCCACATCGCCGTCGATCTCGACACGCTCGCCTGGGATGACAGCCGGGTCTACGACCTGCTCAAGCGCGGTGACACGGTGGGCGTGTTCCAGCTTGAATCCGAAGGGATGCGCCGCACGCTGGCGGCGGTGAAGCCGACCAATTTCGGCGACATCATCGCGCTCGTCTCGCTTTACCGGCCGGGGCCGATGGACAACATCCCGCTGTTCGGCCGGCGCAAGAACGGGCTGGAGAAGATCGAGTACCCGCACGAGAAGCTCGCCGGCATCCTGGCCGAGACTTACGGCATCTTCGTCTACCAGGAGCAGGTCATGCAGGCCGCGCAGATCCTGGCGGGCTATTCGCTTGGCGATGCCGATCTGCTGCGCCGCGCCATGGGCAAGAAAGTGCAGGCCGAGATGGACGCGCAGCGCCAGCGCTTCGTCGACGGCTGCAAGGCGGTTTCGGGGATCGAGAAGGCCAAGGCCAACGAGCTGTTCGACTTGATCGACAAGTTCGCCGGCTATGGCTTCAACAAGTCGCACGCCGCCGCCTATGCGCTGCTCGCCTATCAGACCGCGTGGCTCAAGACGCATTACCCGCACGAATTCTACGCCGCCTCGATGTGCTTCGACATGCACCAGTCGGAAAAGCTGGCGGTGTTCGTCGATGACATGCGCCGCAACGGCATCGAACTGGCCGCGCCCGACATCAACCGGTCCGAAGCCGAGTTCATGGTCGAGGAGACGGCCGAAAGCCATGCGGTGCGCTATGCCCTCGCCGGCATCCGCAACGTCGGCGAGAAGGCGATGGACGCGATCGTCGCCGAGCGCGAGGCCAATGGGCCTTTCGTCAGCCTTGACGACGTGTTTCGCCGCGCGCCGGCCGGCTCGATGAACCGCCGCCAGCTTGAAAGCCTGGCCGCCGCCGGGGCGTTCGACAGTCTGGAGCCCAACCGTGCCCGCGTGCTGGCCAATGCCGATACCTTGCTGGCCGAGGCGGACCGTTCGGCGCGCGAGCGCAACAGCAGCCAGCACAGCTTCCTGGGCGGGGACGATCACGCCGAGCAATCGTTGCGCCTGATCGATTGCGAGCCATGGAGCCGCATGGACCAGATGGCAAAGGAGCGCGAGAATTTCGGCTTCTACTTCGCCGCCCACCCGGTCGAGCAATATCGCGCGGTCGCCTCGGCCAATGGCGCGCGCACCCATGCCAGCCTGATCGCGGGCGGCTCGGGCGCCGCCGCCGGGCGTTCGGGCGCGGTGATGGCGGTGCTGGTGGAAGCCGTGCAGAAGCGCAAGACGAGGAAGGGCAAGGACTTCGTCATGGCCGATTTCTCGGATGCGAGCGGCCAGTTCTCCGCCTCGTGCTTCGAGGAAAGCCTGGTCGAAAGCTTCGTGCGCTGGGCCAGGGAAGGCACTTGCGTGCTGCTGACTGTCGAACTCGACAGTCCCAGCCCCGATGAGCCGCCGCGCGTCACCGTGCGCGGGGCCAAGCCGCTGGCCGAAGTGCGGGCCGACGCGCGGATGCTGCTGGCGCTCGATATCGATCGGGTGGAGGCGGTGCAGGAACTGGCGCTGCTGCTGCGGCCGGGGGCCCGGGGCTGCGGCGAAGTGATCGCGCAGCTGCATCTGGGCGAAGGGCGCGCTCAGAAAGTGCGGCTGGGGCGCGACTATGCGCTGGACGGCGAATTCGCCGAGCAGCTCGCGCAGATCGAAGGCATCACCAACGTGTCGCTGACCGCGCGGCGCGCGAACGATCACTTGCGGCTGGTGGCCTGACGGTCGCTGCGTCGGGCGATCGCGGCGGGCCCCGCGCCTGTCAGGGGCGCGGGATCACCGCCGGATCAATTCTTGTCGACCGTGCTCGCCGCGTCCTTGGCGGCATCGCCGACCGCCTGGGCGGCATTGCCCACGTCGCTGGCCGCTTCGGCCACCGCATTGTCCTTGGCCGCTTCGCTCGCCGAGGAACGCGAATAGACATAGATGCCGCCGATCACCGCGACGAGCAGCACCAGCCCCAGGAAGATGCCGGCCACGCCGCCCGATCCGCCTTCGCGAATGATCGTGGTGTGGTTCGTCGGGGCGGCTTCGCTTTCCGTCGTTACGATACGTTCTTCGGTCATGTCGTCGCTTCCTTCGCGTTCAACCTGGTGATGCCGGGTTAAACCGCCGAAGCGGGCCAGGGTTGCCGATGGCGCGATCAGGAGATGCGGACGCTAGCGATCCCGGTAGCGCGGCGCGCGCTTTTCGCGGAACGCGGCGACGCCTTCGGTGAAATCCTCGCTCATCAGCATCATCACTTGCTGGCGGTCTTCCAGCGCCATCGCGTCCGACAGCGAGCGGGCATCGAGATTACGGTTGAGCCCTTCCTTGGTCAGCCGCAGCCCCATCGGCGCGTTGGCCACCATCTCGCCGGCAAGGTCCAGCCCCTTGTCCAGCAGGTCGGCCGCTGGCACGATCTCGCTGACGAGGCCGCAGGCCAGCGCCTTGTCCGCGCTCATGAACTTGCCGGTGAGGATATATTCCGACGCCACCGATGCCCCGACCAGCCGGGGCAGGAAATAGCTGCACCCCAGATCGCAGCCGCCAAGGCCCACCTTGATATAGGCCGCGTTCATGCGAAGATCGGGCGCGGCAAAGCGCACGTCGCTCGCCAGCAGCAGCGAGAAGCCCGCGCCGCACGCCGCCCCGTGGCCCAGCCCGACGATCGGCTGCGGACACGATCGCATCAGTTCGAGCAGCCCGGCGATCGCGCGCTGCAAGCGCCAGTAATGCTGCAATTGCCCGCGCGATCCGTCATTCCGCCAGCCTGCCAGATCGAGCCCGGCGCAGAACGCACGGCCTTCGGCGCGCAGCACCACCACGCGCACATCGGCGCGATCGTGCAGCGCGGTGAAATAATCGCGCAGCGCGAACGTCAGCGGCGGATCGAAGGTGTTGAGCGCATCGGGCCGGTTGAGCGAGACGATCTCGATCGGGCCACGGGTTTCGATCAGGATGGGGGCGTCGTTCATCGCCGTAACTCCATTGCGGCCAGTCGCCCGTGCGGCCGGCCCTGGCCGCCGCGATAGGCGCAAGATCGGGATCAGGACAATCGCATCACAGCAATGACAATTGCCCGTCGCGGCTGGGCCGGCGGAACTGACCGCAATCGAGGCGGATGTCCGGTCCGCCCATGCCCAGCCGCTTCATCGCCAGGCGGAAGCGCTTGCGGAACAGATCGGCCCACACGCCGCGCGGGCGCATTCGGGTGAAGAATTCGGGATCGTTGTCGCGCCCGCCCCGGATATCGCGGATCGTCGCCATGACCTTGCCGGCGCGATCGGGGAAGTGGGTTTCCAGCCACTCGCGGAACAGCGGCGCGACTTCGTGCGGCAGGCGGATGATGATCCAGGTGGCATGGCGGATGCCGCGCGCGGCCGCTTCGGCCAGGATCGCCTCGATATATTCGTCGGTGATCGCGGGGATGACCGGCGCCACCGAGACATGCGCGGGCACGCCCGCCCCGGCCAGCGCGCCCAGCGCGGCCAGCCGCTTGGCGGGCGAGGCGGCGCGCGGCTCCAGCAGGCCGGACAGGCGCGGATCGAGGCTCGTCACCGAAATGCCCACGGCGACAAGACCGTGCCGCGCCATTTCGCCCAGCAGGTCAAGATCGCGCAGCACCCGGTCGGACTTGGTGGTGATCGTCACCGGATGGCGCGCTTCCAGGCAGACTTCGAGCACTTGCCGGGTGATCCGGTAACGCGCCTCGATCGGCTGGTAGGGATCGGTGTTGGTGCCCATGGCGATGGGAGCGGGGCGGTAGCTGGGCTTGGCCAGCGTCTCGCGCAGCAGCCGCGCCGCATCGGGCTTGGCAAAGAGCTTCATCTCGAAATCGAGCCCCGGCGACAAGTCATGATAGGCGTGGCTGGGCCGGGCGAAGCAGTAGATGCAGCCGTGCTCGCAGCCGCGATAGGCGTTGATCGAGCGATCGAAGACGATGTCGGGCGAGGCGTTGAAATTGATGATCGACTTGGGGTGTTCCTCGGTCACGGTTGTCCGCAGCTTGTCCACAGGCCCGTCCACAAGCTTTTGCACATCGCGCCAGTCCCCTTCCGCCTCGCGCGCGGCCAGCCCGAAACGGCGCGAGGGATCGCCCGATTGCGCGCCGCGTCCGTGGATGGGAGGCCCGTGAATGGGAGGGTTGTGGGCAGGAGAATGACTCGAGGACATTCCCGTATGAGAACATATATGGAACAAATACGCAAGCGGCCAGGCTTGCCGCAGGGGCGAGGCGGCTAGACCTCTTGCAGCCGGGGGATCAGCTCGACGAAATTGCAGGGGCGGTTGCGGCTGTCGAGCTGCTCGGCCAGGATGCCGTCCCAGCCGTCCTTCACCGCGCCGTTCGATCCGGGCAGGGCGAAGATATAGGTGCCGCGCGCCACCACCGCGCAGGCGCGCGATTGCACGGTGGACGTGCCGATGGTCTTGTAGCTGATCCAGCGGAACAGCTCGCCGAAGCCGGGGATATCCTTGTCCTTGATCCGGTCGAGCGCTTCGGGCGTCACGTCGCGGCCGGTGAGGCCCGTGCCGCCGGTGGTGATGATGACGTCGACGGAGGCATCGTCGATCCAGTTGTTCAGCCGGATCGCCACCTGCGCGGCATCGTCACGCTCGATCGCGCGGGCGACGAGGCGGTGGCCGACGGCCTTGATCCGCTCGGCGAGAATGTCGCCCGAAGTGTCGTTCTCCGGCCCGCGCGTGTCCGATACGGTGAGCAAGGCGATCTGGAGTGGCCGGAATTCGCGCGTCGCGTCAACGGGCACGCACGATCGCCCCGTTGGCCGCCATGCGCACGCCTTGCGAGCCGGAAAGGCCGGGGAACGTGGGCCACATGCCTTCGGCCAGCGCCATGCGGCTTTCCGAATCGCCGCCGGCCTGCCGCTCGTACATCCAGTAGTTGCGCAGCACGATGTTCACATAGCCGCGCGTTTCCCAATAGGGGATCGATTCCATCCACAGCAGCGGATCGCCCTGGTCGCGCACTTCGCTGTTCCAGCGCATCACCGGGGCGATGCCGGCGTTGTAGGCGGCCATGACCTTGGGCAGCAGCCCTTGCGTGCCGGGCGAGTTGCGCAGCATGTCAAGGTGGCGCTGGCCGAAGGCGAGATTGACTTCGGGCTTGTTGAGATCGCTGGGCGAGCCGGTGTAGCCCAGCGAATCCGCATGGTCCTGCGCCGCCGCCGGCATGATCTGCATCAGCCCGCGCGCGCCGGCCGGGCTGACCACGTTGGCGCGGAACACCGATTCCTGCAGCGCATGGGCATAGACCAGCGCCGGATCGACGGACCAGCCACCCACCGGCGTCCACTTGGGCGTGGGAAAGCGGGTCGCCGGTTCGGGCTTGCCGCCATAAGGCGCGTTGTAGGCCAGCCAGAGCTGGGTGGAGGGCAGGCCCAGGTCGCGCGCCAAGCGGGTCAGCGGCTCGAACTGCGAGGGCGAGCCGATCCGGGCCTGATGGCGCAGCACTTCGTCGGCCAGCCCGTCCTTGCCGATCTCGGCCAGTTCCACCGCCACGCGGATATTGCCGACGCTGCGCAACTGCTGCCAGTCGGCCTGGCTGAAATCGGCGCCGGCGTGCTGTTCGGGCAGCTTGAGGCCGAGCTGTTCGGCCGCGAGCATCCCGTAAAGCGTCTCGTCGCGCGCGGCGGCGGCGCGCAAGGCCTGCCCCGCCTGTTCGGGCTTGCGGCAGCGCACCAGCGCGCGGCCCTGCCAGTAATAGGAGGCGGAGCGCAGCTCGTCGTTGTCGGAGCGCTGGGCGGCGTTCCTGAACGCGTCGGCGGCCCCTTCGCAATCGCCCAGGCGCCAGGCGGCCAGCCCGGCGGTCCACCACGCCTCGCCCACCCAGGGGCCCTGACCCTGCGTCGCGGCAAGCTGCGCCACTTCATAGGCCGGCGCGTCCTGGTTCTCGATATAGAAGCTCCACGCGACGCGCTGCTTCCACTCGGCGCGGGCCGAGGGGCTGAGCACGGCGTCGATCCCGTCGACCAGCACGCGCGCGCCCATGGGGTCGTCGTTCTTGATCCGATCGAGAATGCCGGCCGAGATATTGCCGGGCATCGTGCCATCGTTGATCGAGGCGGGCTTGATCCGCTTGGTGATGGACGGCAGGCGGGCGAACTGCTGTTCGGTGGGCAGGGCCGGCACGCTTTCCGCCCCGCGCTTCAGCGCCAGGCGGCTGATCTGGTCGGCATCGGGCAGCTCGGTGCCTTGCGCCAGCCAGGCCTGAAGCTCGCTCGCGTCAATCTTGGGCGAGCCGGCGGCCAGATAGTATTCCGCCTTGGCCTGCTGGTGCAGCGGGCCATCGGGGCGCTGGGTGAAAAGCTGCTGGACGCGGTTCCAGTCCTTGCGGTCGATCGCGTCGAACACCTGGCGATAATATTCGCGGTCATCATGGCTGAGCAGCGATGGTACCGCGCTGCGATCCGCCCGGTTGCGGAAGTAATCGACCGCGGCGCTGTTGGCGAAGGCCGGCACCGATCCGAGCACGGCGGCGCAGGCGATGGCGAGCAGCCCAGTTCTGGCAAACGTTCTCAAATTCCGTCCCCGATCTCTTTCGCGCCGCGATGGGCCCCGGTCCAATCCGGCCCCGCTAGGCGCGATCCCATTCGAGCCCCCAATCCAGCCATGCCCGCCAAACCGCCGCCTTCCAGCCCGGCCTTTCGAGAAGCGCGGGGAGGCTGCGGGTGGCCAGCATGGGTATCGTCAGCCCTTCATGGTTAAATGAGCGTAAAATAGCAGGACGTTGCGGCCATTCGTGGCCGATGAGCGGCAGAATGTTGAATCCGAGGGAAATGATGCCCTTTGGGGCGACCAGCGCGATGTGCCGGCGGAGAATCGCGCCCAGGTTGCCGGCCGGGGCGCCATCCCAGTCGAACCCCGGCGTGTGGCGCGGCAGCACGCTGGCGACATAGGCGCTTTCGCGCGCCAGGCCCGCCGCTCCGAGCATCGCGCCGAGCATCGCATCGAGCAGCCGCCCTTGCGCGCCGGACAGCAGGACTTCGCGATCCTCGCGCTCGGGCTCGGGCACCAGCACCATGATCGGCGCGCCCCCCGGTCCGCGCGGCGGCACGCGGCCGCTGGCGCCGCCTTCGTCGAGCGCGGGATCGGCAAGCCACCAGGCGCGGAACGAATCGAGGTCGGCGGGCAGCGCCGCGATGTCGAGCGAGGGGGCCGGGGGGGCAACGGCGGGGCCAAAGGCGGATGGCGCGCGCGCCGCGCGCGGGGCCGGGCGATCGCGCTCGGCCGCTGGCCCATCACGCGGCCCATCACGCTCGGGCGCGGATTCTGGGCCGGGTTCAGGAGGCGCCAGCCATTGCGCCGGCTCGTCGGCGAAGACGCGGTCCACCCCGGCGTCGCGCCACCAGTCCAGCGCGGCGGCGAATTCTTCCGCGACCGCCGGATTTGCCCGTTTGTCCATGTCGCGGGTCTTGACCTGCCGCACTCCACCAATCAAGGCACTTCAAGAACGAAATCGCGCCCAGAAGCAGCAGAGACAGGATCGGGAAGGCCATGAGTGAACGCGAATCCATGCCTTATGACGTGGTCATCGTCGGCGGCGGGCCTGCTGGCCTGGCCACCGCGATCCGGCTGAAGCAGGTCGATCCGAAACTGGGCGTCTGCGTGCTGGAAAAGGGTTCCGAGATCGGCGCGCATATCCTTTCGGGCGCGGTGGTCGATCCCAGGGCGCTGGACGAGCTGCTGCCCGACTGGCGCGATCAGGGCTGCCCGATGGCCGAAACGCCCGTGACCGATAACTGGCACTGGTACCTCACCAAGACCGGCAAGATCCCGGTGCCGCACATCCTGATGCCGCCGTTCATGTCGAACCACGGCAACTACACCGGCTCGCTGGGCAGCCTGTGCCGCTGGCTGGCGGAACGGGCCGAGGAACTGGAGGTCGAGATCTTCCCCGGCTTCGCCGCCGCCGAAGTGCTGTTCGACGCGGACGGCGCGGTGAGGGGCGTGGCCACCGGCGACATGGGCGTGGCCCGCGATGGCAGCCACAAGGCCGATTACCAGCCCGGCATGGAACTGCTGGGCAAGTACACCGTCTTCTGCGAAGGCGCGCGAGGTCATCTGACCAAGCGACTGAAAGCGCAGTTTAATCTGGAAGCCGATTGCGAGCCGCAGATCTACGGCATCGGCATCAAGGAACTGTGGGATATCGACCCGGACAAGCATGTGCCCGGCCGCGTGCTGCACACGCAGGGCTGGCCTTTGTCGGAAAGCAACACCTGGGGTGGGGCTTTCCTCTATCACCAGGCGAACAACCAGGTCGCGCTGGGGCTCGTCACCGCGCTCGATTACGCCAATCCGCACGTCTATCCCTTCGAGGAATTCCAGCGCTGGAAGCAGCACCCGGAAATCCGCAAGGTGCTCGAGGGCGGCAAGCGCGTGGCCTATGGCGCGCGCGCGATCAACGAGGGCGGCTGGCAATCGGTGCCCAAGCTGGCCTTTCCCGGCGGCGTGCTGGCGGGCTGCTCGGCCGGTTTCGTCAACGTGCCGCGCATCAAGGGCAGCCACACCGCGATGAAGAGCGGGATGCTCGCCGCCGAGGCGATCGCCGCCGCGATCAAGGCCGGGCGCGAGCAGGACAGCCTGGACGAATACGATGCCGCCGTGCGCGAAAGCTGGATCGCCAGGGAACTGAAGCTGGTCCAGAACGCCGAGCCGCTCACCGCCAAGTTCAACGGCGATCTGTTCGGATCGGCGCTCGCCGATATCGACATGTGGATGCGCTATCTCAAGATCGGCCTGCCGATCGCGATGAAGCACCACACCGATGCCTCGGCGCTGAAGCGGGCGGACCTGTTCGAGCCGATCGCCTATCCCAAGCCCGATGGCGTCATCAGCTTCGACCGGCTGACCAGCGTCTCGTTCTCGTTCACCAATCACGAGGAGGACCAGCCGTGCCACCTCGTGCTGAAGGACGATACCGTGCCGACGCGGATCAACCTGCCGCTCTATGCCGGACCCGAAGCGCGCTATTGCCCGGCGGGCGTCTATGAATTCGTCGATCCCGATGGCGCCGGCGCGCGCCTGCAGATCAACGCGCAGAACTGCGTCCACTGCAAGACCTGCGACATCAAGGACCCGACCCAGAATATCGACTGGGTCGCGCCCGAAGGCGGCGGCGGGCCCAACTATCCGAACATGTGACGATGGCGATGCAAGACCTTGCTCTCTCCCCCTTGGGGGAAAGATGTGCCCGTCGCCAGCTCCCCTGAAGGGGCGAGGGCTTTGCCGCTGAACGAAACCGCCTTTGCCAAGATCAACCTGGCGCTGCACGTCCGGCACCGGCGCGAGGATGGCTATCACGCGCTGGAAACGCTGTTCGCCTTCGTCGATCAGGGCGACGGGCTGAGCGCGGTTCCCGCGCCGCGTGACGAGCTGATGTCGTTTGGTGAGTTCGCCGGGCAAATCGATGATCCGCTGGGTAATATCGTCGCCAAGGCGCTGGCCGCGCTGCCGCATGGGCCGGGCTGGGCAGTGACGCTCGACAAGCGCTTGCCGGTGGCGGCCGGACTGGGCGGCGGTTCGGCCGATGCCGGCGCGGTGTTCCGCATGGTCGAGCGGGCGCAGGGCAGCCTGCCCGGCGACTGGCGCGCGCGCGCCGCGCGGCTGGGCGCGGACGTGCCAGCCTGCGTGCTCAGCCGCGCCTGCATCGGGCGCGGCACCGGCACCGAGCTTGAACCGATCGACAATGACCTGGCGGGTGTGCCCGTGCTGCTGGTCAACCCGCGCGTGCCGGTACCGACCGGCCCGGTGTTCCGGGCATGGGACGGCATCGATCGGGGGGCGCTGCCCGCAGGCGGCGCGCGCGCGATCGCGCTGGCCGGTCGTAACGATCTGGAAGCGCCTGCGATCGCGCTGTGCCCGGCGATCGCCGAAGTGCTGGCCGCCCTGCGCGCGACCGCGCCGTGGCTGGCGCGCATGTCCGGCTCGGGCGCGACCTGCTTCGCGCTTTACGATGATGCCGCCGCGCGCGATGCGGTGGCGGCGCGGATCGCTGCCGCGCATCCGCAGTGGTGGCAGATGGCGGGGGCCCTCAGGTGAGCGGAGAAGCCTTCCACCTGCTCGGCACGCCGCGCTTCGGCGGCATCCTGATCGTTGCCGACCATGCCTCGAACCATGTGCCCGACGATATCGACCTCGGCATCGATCCGGCCATGCTGGACGCGCACATCGCGGTCGACATCGGCCTGGGCGGCATCGTCGAGGCCATGGCCGCGCGCGCGGGAATCGCCGCGCATGTCGCCCGGATCAGCCGGCTGGTCTGCGATCTCAACCGCGAGGAGCACGCCCCCGGCCTGTTTCCCGAGACCAGCGACGGCCACGCCATTCCCGGCAACCGGATCGATGCCTGCGCGCGCGAGCACCGGCTGGAACGCTTCTTCCGCCCCTATCACCACGGCCTTGCCGCGCTGCTGGACGCGGTGCCGCCGGCGCTGATCCTCTCGCTCCACAGCTTTACCCCGCGCCTGGCCAGCGATCCGGGCCAGCAGCGCCCGTGGCATGTGGGCGTGCTTTACAACCAGGATGATCGCGCCGCGCGCATCGCCATACCCCTGCTCGAAGCCGAAGGGCTGATGGTGGGCGATCAACTGCCTTATTCCGGCAAGGTGCTGAACGCGACGATGAACCGCCACGCCGAAGCCGAAGGGCGCCCTTATCTCGGCGTCGAAATCCGGCAGGATCTGATCGGCGATGCCGCCGGCCAGGCCGAATGGGCGGAGCGGCTGGCCTGGATCTGCAACAAAGTTGCGCTTGAGATTGGGGGTTAGTATTATTTTTTTGCTTCGGCTCGCTCTCCACTTGGCGTAGTGGCGCTGCAAACCCCCCGTAGCACCCGACCGGAGCCGACCCATGCCTGCCTATCGTTCCCGCACTTCCACTCACGGCCGCAACATGGCCGGTGCCCGTGGCTTGTGGCGCGCGACGGGGATGAAGGACGATGATTTCGGCAAGCCCATCATTGCCGTGGTGAACTCGTTCACCCAGTTCGTGCCGGGCCATGTCCACTTGAAGGACCTGGGCCAGATGGTCGCGCGCGAGATCGAGGCGGCGGGCGGTGTCGCCAAGGAATTCAACACCATCGCGGTCGATGACGGGATCGCCATGGGCCATGACGGGATGCTCTATTCGCTGCCCAGCCGCGATCTGATCGCCGACAGCGTGGAATACATGGTCAACGCCCACTGTGCCGACGCCATGGTCTGCATCTCCAATTGCGACAAGATCACGCCCGGAATGCTGATGGCGGCGCTGCGCATCAATATCCCGGCGGTCTTCGTCTCGGGCGGGCCGATGGAGGCGGGCAAGGTGGTGCTGCGCGGCAAGGAGCAGGCGCTCGATCTGGTCGATGCCATGGTCGCCGCCGCCGACGAGAAGTTCACCGACGAGGAAGTGCGCAGCATCGAGCGGTCGGCCTGCCCGACTTGCGGATCATGCTCGGGCATGTTCACCGCCAATTCGATGAACTGCCTGACCGAAGCCCTCGGTCTCTCGCTGCCGGGCAACGGCTCGACGCTGGCTACGCATGGCGATCGCCAGCGTCTGTTCCTCGAAGCCGGGCGGCTGGCGGTCGATCTGTGCCGCCGCTATTACGAGCAGGATGACGAGACCGCCCTGCCGCGCACCATCGCCGGTTTCCAGGCGTTCGAGAACGCGATGAGCCTCGATATCGCCATGGGCGGATCGACCAACACCGTGCTGCACCTGCTGGCCGCGGCGCACGAGGCGGGCGTCGATTTCACCATGACCGATATTGATCGGCTCTCGCGCCGGGTGCCGTGCCTGTCCAAGGTCGCGCCGGCCAAGTCCGACGTGCACATGGAAGACGTGCACCGCGCCGGCGGGATCATGGCGATCCTGGGCGAGCTGGACCGCGCCGGGCTGCTTCACACCGATCTGCCGACGGTGCACAGCCGGACGATGGGTGACGCGCTCAACCACTGGGACATTGCCCGCACCAATTCGCCCTCGGTGCAGGAATTCTTCAAGGCCGCGCCGGGCGGCGTGCCCACGCAGACCGCGTTCAGCCAGTCGCGCCGCTGGGATTCGCTCGATCTCGATCGCGAGAAAGGCGTCATTCGCAATGCCGCGAACGCGTTCAGCCAGGACGGCGGCCTTGCCGTGCTGTCGGGCAATATCGCGCGCGACGGCTGCATCGTGAAGACGGCCGGGGTGGACGAGAAGATCCTGAAGTTCACTGGCCCCGCGCGCGTTTATGAAAGCCAGGACGCGGCGGTTGCGGGCATTCTCGGCGGGCAGGTGACGGCGGGTGACGTGGTGGTGATCCGCTATGAAGGACCGCGCGGCGGGCCGGGGATGCAGGAAATGCTCTATCCCACCAGCTACCTGAAATCGAAGGGGCTGGGCGCGGCTTGCGCGCTGATCACCGACGGGCGCTTTTCCGGCGGCACTTCGGGCCTCTCGATCGGCCACGTCTCGCCCGAAGCGGCCGAGGGCGGCGCGATCGGTCTGGTCGAGAATGGCGACACCATCGAGATCGACATCCCCAGCCGCACGATCCACCTTGCCGTTTCCGACGAGGAACTGGCCAGCCGCCGCGCCGCCATGGAAGCGAAGGGCGATGCCGCCTGGGCGCCGGTCCATCCGCGCCCGCGCAAGGTCTCGGTCGCGCTGCAGGCCTATGCGGCGATGGCCACCAGCGCCGCGAAAGGCGCGGTGCGCGATGTCAGCCAGTTGAAGCGCGGGTGAGGGCATGATGCGTTCGGCCGCGTTCGCCGCCTTGCCGCTGATCCTCCTCGCCGCCTGCTCATCGGGCAAGGGCGATGCGCCCAAGGTGGCCGAAGGGGACGAGCACATCGCCTGCGCTGTTGGCGGGGCGAAGGAATTCGCGGAAAACTGCGCGGTCGAACGGGCCCAGGCCGATGGCGCGCTGACGCTGACGGTGCGCCACCCGGACGGTGCGTTCCGCCGCTTCACCGTGGTCAAGGACGGGCGCGGCCTGACCGTGGCCGACGGGGCCGAGGAGGCCGTGTCGCGGCTGGACGGCGGCAAGCTGGAAGTGACCGTGGGCGGCGATCGCTATCGCTTCCCGGCGACGCAGGCGAAAAATGCCGGCACCCAGTGACCAGATCCTGACCGTTGCGCAGATGCGCGCGGCCGAAGAAGGGCTTATCGCGGCCGGCTCCAGCGTCGAGGCGCTGATGGACGTGGCCGGGCGCGGCGCGGCCGAATGGGTCTGGCGGATCGCCGGGCGCCACAAGGTGACGGTGCTGTGCGGGCCGGGCAACAACGGTGGCGATGGCTATGTCATCGCCGAAACCTTGCGCGAACGCGGCGGCCATGTGGTGGTCGTCGCGGCGACCGAGCCGAAGACCGCCGCGGCGAAAAACGCCCGCGCGCTGTTCAAGGGTGAGGTCCACGGCCCCGATATAGAGATCGAAGGCGACGTGCTGGTCGATTGCCTGTTCGGCAGCGGCCTGGCGCGGCCGCTGAGCCCCGAGCATTACGGGCTGCTCAACTGGCTCGCGGTGGGCCACCGGCACACGATCGCGATCGACCTGCCGAGCGGCGTGCAGTCCGACAGCGGTATGCTGCTGAACGAGGGGCTGCCCGATTACGACCTGACGATCGCGCTGGGCGCCTGGAAATTCGCCCATTTCCTGATGCCTGCCGCGCCGAAGATGGGCGCGCTGCGGCTGGTCGGGATCGGCGTCGCGCCGGTCGAGGGTGCCGCGCGTGCTCTGCCCCGCCCGCGCATCGCCGCGCCGGGCGCCGATGCGCACAAGTACCGGCGCGGCCTGCTGGCCGTCGTCGGCGGGCGGATGCCGGGCGCGGCGCTGCTCGCCTGCGCGGCGGCGCAAGGCGCGGGGGCGGGCTATGTGAAGCTCTTCGCCGACCGGCCCGATGCCGCGCCGCGCGATCTGGTGGTCGAAACCGGGCCGCTTTCCGAAGTGCTGACCGATGATCGCAACATCGCGATCCTGGTCGGCCCCGGCCTTGGCCGCGATGCGCACGCGCGCGAGCGGCTGGCCATCGCGCTGGCCGATCCGGTCGCGGCGGTGGTCGATGCCGATGCGCTGGTCCTGCTCGGGCCGCGCCAGCTTGCCGAGCGCGCCGCGCCGACCATCGCGACGCCGCACGAAGGCGAACTGGTCGCGCTGGAACGCGCGTTCGATTGCGATGGCGGCGGCTCCAAGCCCGAGCGCGCGCTGGCGCTGGCGCGGGCCAGCGGCATGGTGATCGTCGCCAAGGGGCCGGACACCGTGATCGCCGCGCCCGATGGCCGGCTGGCGTGCGCCCCACGCGCGTCAAGCTGGCTTTCCACGGCGGGAACCGGCGATGTGCTCGCCGGGGTCATCGCCAGCCGTGTCGCCACCGGCGTGGATGCCTTCGCCGCCGCCGGTGAAGGTGTGTGGCTGCATGGCGATGCGGCGCGGCTGTGCCCACCTGCGTTTTCCGCCGGTCAATTGGCCGAGGCCATTCCCGCCGCGCTTGCCGCCTGCTTGTGAGCGAGGCGGAAACGATCCTGCGCGTCGCCGCGAAGGGCGATGGCGTCACCGCCTCGGGGCGCTTCGCCTGGGGCGCGGCGCCGGGCGATGTGCTGCGCGAGGACGGCACGCTGGAATGGGGGCCGCATCATGTCGCGCCGCCGTGCCGCCATTTCGGCCGCTGCGGCGGCTGCCAGTTGCAGCAGCTTGACGAGGAGACGCTGGCGCAGTTCGTCGAATCGCGCGTCGCCAATGCCTCCAGCGCACAGGAACTGGGCGCGCAGCACGTCGCGCCGCCGCATCTCTCGCCCGCGGGCGGCCGCCGCCGGGCTTCGTTGCGGGCGGAAAGCTCGGCCGGGCGCCTGGTGATCGGCTTTCGCGAGGCGAAATCGCACCGGTTGGTCGAGCTGGCCGAATGCCCGGTGCTGGTGCCCGCGTTCGTCGCGCTGCTGGCGCCGCTGCGCAAGCTGCTGATCCAGCTTGGCAAGGGTGCTGCCGGCAAGAAGGGCGGCCCCGGCAAGAGGGATGACAGGCACGCGCAGGCCCGCATGGCCGCCGATATCGAACTGACGCTGTGCGAGCAGGGCGTCGATCTGGGCATCAAGGGGCTGAGCGTGGAAGGGCTGGCCGCGACCGAGGCCATGCTCGATTTCGCGCGCGCGCAGGGGTTGGCGCGGCTGACGCTGGATGGCGGCTATGGCCCCGAAACGGTGTGGGAGCCGGAACCTGCGACCGTGAACCTCTCGGGCGTGTCGGTGCCGTTCCCGCCGGGCGGCTTCCTGCAGGCGACCGCCGATGGCGAGGCCGCGCTGGTGGGCGCCGCGAAGGAATGGCTGGCGGGCGCGGCCACGGTGGCGGACCTGTTCTCGGGGCTCGGCACCTTCGCGTTCGCGCTGGCCGGGCCGGATACCAAGGTGCTTGCCGCCGAGGCCGCGCGCGATGCGCATCTGGCCTGCAAGACGGCGGCGGGCCGGGCGCAGCTGCCGATCTTCGCCGCGCACCGCGACCTGTTCCGCAATCCGCTCCAGCCCGACGAGCTGAACAGGTTCGCCGCCGTGCTGCTCGATCCGCCGCGCGCGGGCGCGCGCGAGCAAGTGCAGTGCATCGCGCAAAGCACGGTGGCGCGCGTGGTCTATGTCTCGTGCAATCCGTCAAGCTGGTCGCGCGATGCGGCCGTGCTGGTGGAGGCGGGTTTCCGGCTGGCGGACTTGCGCCCGGTCGGCCAGTTCCGCTGGTCCACCCATGTCGAGCTGGCCAGCCTGTTCGTGAGGGAGGCATGAGCGTCGCCTTCCGCCGCGAAGGCGATGACGAGCATCTCGAACCGAAATTCGAGATTCCGATCCCGCCCGGCCCGAACCTCGTCACGACGCGCGGCAAGGCGCTGATCGATGCGCGCGTGGCCGATCTGGCCGCGCAAGTGGCGGCGGCGGGCGACGAGGACGCGGCCAGGCGGCTCCAGCGCGACCTGCGCTATTGGCAGACCCGGCAAGTGACCGCGCAGGTCATGCCCGGGCCGAGTGGCGAGGTTGTCGCCTTCGGCACGCGCGTGACGTTCCGGCTCAACGGCAAGTCGCGGGTGCTGGCCATCGTCGGCGATGACGAGGCCGATCCGGCGCGGGACATGATCGCGTTTTCCGCCCCGCTGGCCCGCGCGCTGATGGACGGCGCGGCGGGCGAGTTCCTGCCGTTCGGCGATCGGGAAGACGCGATCGAGGTGCTGGCGGTGGAGCCGATCGGCTGACAGGCGCGCGGGCCGGCGCCGGCCCATGGACCTGTTCTAGCGCAGCAGCACCGGCAGCCCCGAAACGCCCTGCTGCTCCAGCCCGCCGGTCATGAACGGGGCCGGGGCATCGGGATCGAGCCGCAAGTCCGGGAAGTTGTCCATCAGCGCGGTGATCCCGCGCGCGATCTCGACGCGCGCGACGTTCATGCCCAGGCAGCGATGGGTGCCAAGGCCGAAGGCCATGTTGGTGAGCCGGGGCCGATGGATGTCGAAGGCGTCGGGATGGTCCCAGCGCGCCGGATCGCGGTTGGCGGGGCCCAGGCACAGTTCCAGCACCGATCCTTCGGGAATGTGGTGCCCGTGGAATTCGACGTCGCGCATCACCATACGGTAGAAATAGGGCGCGGTCGGGTTCCAGCGCAGCCCTTCCTCGATCGCGTCGTCAAGCAGGGCGCGATCGGCCTTGACCGCGGCGAACTGGTCGCGGTGGGTCAGCAGCGCGAACAGCGTGATGCCCATCTGCCGCCATGACGTGCCGCCGCCAGCGACCATGACCAGCTTTGCGTGCGTCATGATCTCGCGATCGGTCAGCGGGCGCGGCTCCTGGCCGGGCACCATCAGGCGCGATTGCAGCAGGAAGCTGATGAGGTCGTCCTGCGGCTCGGCCCGGCGCGCGGCGATCAGCCCGAGCAGCAGATCCTCGACGATCCGCCCGTTGGCGATGCGGTCTGCCATCGTCACGTTGCGGCTGGAACTGGTGCTGTTGAGGTAGGCGTGGCGGAAGCGCAGCGCGTCGTCACCGTCGAGGCCGATGGCGGTGGTGATGGTATAGACGGGGATCCGCGCGCAGAAATCGAGATTGAGGTCGGCGCGGTCGCCTCTGGCCATGCGCTCGATCAGGCGTTCGATGATTCCGTCGATCGTGCGGCGGCGCCACCAGTCCAGCGCTTCGGGCATGAGGAACTTGGGCTGGATCGTGCGGCGATAGGCCCGGTGCATCGGCGGGTCCATCTCCAGGATGCCCATGGTGATCTCGCCGGCCGGATTGTCGTGCCCCTGCACGCGGTTCGAAAAGGTCTCCGGGTCGCGAAAGCCCGCCTCGCACGCTTCATAGGTCAGCGCGGTATAGTGCTGGCGGCCCACGGCGCGCGCGTGCCGGTCATGCCCCGGCAGGCCCAGCAGATCGCGCACGCGGCCCTTGTGGACCGGCGCCTGCGCGCGCAGGGCGTGCAGCCGGGGCATGACATCGACATCGATGAAATTGCCCACCGCCTCGGCCTCGCGGCGCACGTCGTAGAGTTCCTCGTAGAGCGGATCGTCCGCCGTCAGCACGTCGGTCACGGGCGGGGCTTTCTCAGGCAAGGCCGAGCAGCTTGCGGCAGTTGTTGTTGATGATGTCGCGCACGTCCTCTTCGGGCACGCCCTCGAAATCGCGCAGGATGATCTGGCGCGATCGCGGGAAGGTGGTTTCCGAATGCGGATAGTCCGATGACCACATGATGTTCCGCCCGCCCGGCAGGTTGCGGTTGAGGATGCCGGTGCGGTCCTGGATGAACGAGCCGAAGACGTTGCGGTCCATGTAGTGGCTCGGCGGCTCCTTCAGCGCGCTCTCGGTCCAGAAGCGCTGCTTTTCCCAGGTGCGGGTGATATATTCGGTGTACCAGGCGAACCAGCCCACGCCGCTTTCCATGCTGCCGATGCGCAGGTCGGGGAAGCGATCGAAAATGCAGTTGAAGATGAAGATGCCGATCGGTTCGGCCATGGCCATCTTCGACATCGGCATGTCGGGCAGGAAGAATTCCTTCTGTCCGAACCGCGGGACGCGCGCGCCGAGGTGGAAGGTGATCACCACGTTGCTGTCGACGATGGTCCGCCACAGCTTGTCGAAGGCGGGATCGGCATATTGCAGCGCGCCTTTGGCATCGCCGGTCAGCGCCGAGACCTGGCCGTCCTTCATGTTCTGGATGCCCGACGAGGTTTTCCAGGCATCGGGATTCTGCGGGAAGGCGGGCAGGTTGATCGCGCGGAAGCCCTTTTTCGCCAGCCGTTCGACATGCTGGCAGGTCTCGTCGATATCGCGCATCGGCACGTAGCCGACCGGGAACAGCCGGTCGGGCGCGACCGAGCAGAAATCGAGCACCCAGTTCTGATAAGCCTCGTAGCTGGCGATGTAGAGTTCGTTGTCGAACGAACCGAGCGGGCCACCGCCGAACAGCAGCGCCGCGTCCATGCCGTCGGCATCCATGTCGGCCAGGCGCGTGGCCGGTTCCCACACCTTGCGCTGTTCCTCCAGCCGGCCCTTCATCTTGAAGTTGCGGCCTTCGCGCCCGGCCTGGTTGTTGATCATCATGAAGGGGCGGCGATTGCCTTCGAATTCGATGTAGTCGCCATCCTCTTCATGGAGGATGCGGGGCGCGCGATCGCGCAAGTGCGCGGGAAGATAGGTCTTCCACATGTCGTGCGGCGGATCGATGTGCGCGTCGGCATCGAAGATCGGGCCGTAGCTCCAGTTTTCGACCTGCGCGTCCGTGATGGCCGGATCTGCTTCGCTCATCTCCCAAACTCCCGTTTCCGCGATACTTGTCGTATCATTCGAAATAGCGAAATGATTATCGCGATTATGAACTTGTCTGTCAAGCCGGCGACTCGGCGCGCGCCGTGGTCAGTCGCGTCGCAGCAACATCGCGCCGTATCCGTAGCCGCCGTTGGAGATCAGGCAGGTGCGCGCGTCCTGCACTTGCCGCCCGCCGCCCCGGCCCCAGAGCTGCACGGTGGCTTCGTGGATATGGCCATAGCCGTGGAAGCGCCCGGCCGAGAGCTGGCCACCCCCGGTGTTGAGCGGCAATTCGCCGTCGATCGCGATGCGCCGGCCGCCTTCGACGAACGCGGCCGCTTCGCCCCGGCCGACCATGCCCAGCGCTTCCAGCCACAGCCAGACGTGGATCGAGAAGCCGTCATAGATCTGCGCGCAATCCACGTCCCCCGGCGTGAGATCGGTGCGCGACCACAGCATGGCGCCGGCCTTGTCGGCGGCCAGGTGGGTGAAATCGCCCGCGAACTTGCCGACCCACAGGCCGCCCATCGCCATGCCCATCGCTTCGATGTGCAGCGGCGGGTTCCTGAGATCGCTGGCCGCGTCGCGGTGCGAGACCACGATCGCGGTTGATCCGTCGATATGCGAATCGCAGTCGAACAGCCGCAGCGGCGAGGAGATCACGCGCGAGGCGAGGTAATCCTCAAGGCTCAGCGGCTTGCGGTAGATCGCGTTGGGATTGTGCGCCGCGTTCCTGCGGCTGTTCACCGCGATCGCGCCCAGCTGCTCGGATGTCGCGCCGTACTTGTCGAAATAGGCCTGGGCATAGAGCGCGAACGTGTTGATCGGCGAAAGCGCGTTGAACGGCACGGTCCAGGCATTGTTGCCCTCGATCCGGGCGTTGCGCTCGCCCGCCATCAGGGTGGACTGGCGCGATGCCAGCCGCGCCGTCGCCTGCGCCACGGTGCGAAAGATCACGACATGGCGCGCCAGCCCGCAAGCGATCGCGGTGATCGCGTTGAAGATCGGCGCCATGTGCGAAAAGCCTTCGCCCGAAGCGAGGATCCAGCGCGGATCGATGCCGAGCACGGCGGCCGCCTCGGCGGGCGAGACCGGCGCGATGCCGCCGCCTTCGGCCGATTTGCCGGGATAAGTCGCGACACCGTCGATGTCCGAGACCTTGAGCCCGGCATCGGCGATCGCCTGCAGGCAGGCATCGGCGGTCAGCTGCAGCGCGGTGCGCGAGGAGGGACGGCCGACTTCGGACTGGCCCGCGCCGGTGATGCAGGTCAGCTTTTCGGGCAGGTCGGTCATGCTGGCGCGTCTTCGGGCCGGAACATCGGCAGCCACACGTCCTCGTGCGGTTCGAACGTCACCGCCACCGCCATGCCGTGGCGCACCTGGTCGACCGGCGCCAGCACATTGGTGAAGACGTAAAGCTCGCGCTGCTCGGCCAGTTCGACCACGCCGAACACGAACGGGACCGGCAGGCCCGGAATCCAGGGCTCGTAATTGATCGTATAGGTCGCCAGCCGGCCCTTGCCCGATACCGCCGCCGGGGCGACATCCTCGCTGCCGCACGCGGCGCAGTGCGGGAAGGGCGGGTGCTGGTACGTGCCGCACGCCGTGCAGCGCTGGATGCGTAGCGCGCCCTCGGCGCCAGAGGTCCAGTAGAACGCGCTGCCCGGTTCCAGCAGCGGCAGCTTGCGCGGCGGGGGAGGAGGGGCCGGCGCCATCAGAAGACCACGCCCTGCACCTTGAGGTCGATGATCGCATCCTCGCCATAGCCCAGGCTGGCGAGGATCGCGTCGCTGTCGGCGCCCAGTTCGGGCGAGCGGGTGGAGCTCAGCGGCTTGCCGTCGAACAGCATCGGCACGCTCACCATCGGGATCGCGCTGCCATCGCCGTAATCGACCTGCTTGAGATAGCCGTTGGCCTGCACCTGCACGTCGTCCTTCATCTCGCCCACGTTCTGGACGACGTCCCACTGGCCTTCCTGGCGCGAGAGGATCGCGCGCCATTCGGCCAGCGTCTTCGCCGCGAACAGCGCTGTCACCTCGGCATAGCAGGCACCCAGGTTGTCGCGCCGCGCCTCGGCCGTGGCGAAGCGCGGATCGGCGGCCAGATCGGCCCGCCCGGCCGCCGCGCAGAACGGCGCCCAGTATTTGTCGGCCTGCAACATGCACAGCGCCACGAACCGTCCGTCGCTGGTGCGGTAGTTGCCGACGAGCACGTTGTGCGGCTTGTCGGCGGGCGGCCTGGCAAAGCTGTCGATGCCCTCGGCTGTCGCCTGGCAGATATAGCGCTGCATCGACCACATGGCCGTGCCCAGCAGCGAGACGTCCACTTCGCCAGCTTCTCCCGTCATCGCCCGTCTGGCGATCGCCGCGCAGATGCCGCCGGCCAGCATCGCGCCCGACAGCGTATCTCCGAAAGCGGGGCCCGGGGGCCCGACGGGATGGCTGGCGCCGGCATCGGTAAGGGATGAGGAGATGCCGCCGCGAGCCCAGAAGGTGATGGCATCGTATCCCCCCTTTTCCATTTCGGGGCCGCCAGGGCCGACACCGCTGCCGCTGGCGTAGATGATATCGGGAAATTGGGCGCGGATCGCCGCCGCGTCGATTCGCATCGCGCGTCGTGCGCGCGGCAGCAGGTTGGTCAGGAACACGTCGGCGTCGGTTAGCAGCTTCATCAGCACCTCGCGCCCGGCTTCCTGCTTGAGATCGAGCGTGATCGACCGCTTGCCCCGGTTGTAGCTTTCCCAGGAATAGTCGATCGCGCGCCCGGTGGGCTGGAGATTGCCGATCTTGAGGCCGCGCAGCGGATCGCCCGTCGGCGGCTCGATCTTGATCACGTCCGCGCCCAGATCGGCCAGCATCCCGCCGCACGCGGGCACGAAGGCCCACATCGCGACTTCGACGACCTTTATGCCCTCCAGCGGCTTGCCCATGCCTCTCCCCGGTGTCGCGCGGTTCGGGCGGTGCTTCCGGTGACGCCCTTGTGACCACGAAAATTCTCTATTGCGAAGCATGGAACGAAATGGCGAATTGCGTCAAGGGATGATCACAGCAAATCGAAAGGGAGAACGATGCCTGAAACCACACCCCCGCCCGTGCCGGCGCAGCCGCGGATCGCGGTGCCCAGGACCTTGCGGGAGGCGCTCGATCCCGCCTGGCTGGGCGATGCGCTGCGGGCCTGCGCCGACGGCGCGCGAGTCGAATCGGTGGAACAGGTCGAGCTTATCAGGACCGTGGCGACCAAGGTGCGCTTTGCCGTCACGTTCGCCGGATCGCCGGAAAAGCGCGGCTTCTGCCTCAAGGGCCTGCTCGATGTCGACGAGATGACCGCGCGCGGCGGGCCGACTTGCGTGCTCGAAGCGGATTTCTACTGCAAGGTCGCCCCGGCGGTGCCGGACTTGCGCGTGCCCGAATGCGTCAGCGCGGTGATCGATCGCGAAGGGCAGCAGGCGGTGATCGTGATGCGTGACCTGATCGTCGATGGGGCGCGCTTCTGCTCCGCGCTCGAACCTTTCACCGCCGATGATGCGGCGCAAAGCCTGGCGCAACTCGCCACCCTCCATGCCCGCAGCGATTTCCTGGCCGGGGCCGACTGGATCAGGCCGCGCGCGGCCGAGCTTGCGCGGATGACCTATATCACGCCTGAGCTGCTGCAGGAGATGCTCGACGGTCCGCGCGGGGTGAACCTCCCGCCCGAGATCCGCGACGCCGCGCGCCTGATCGCGGCGATGCGCGCGCTGGCCGCACGTGACGAGGGGCGGCGCCAGTTCATGATCCACGGCGATGCCCACGCCGGCAATATCTTCCGCACGGCCGAAGGCATGGGCGTGATCGACTGGCAATTGCTCCAGCGCGGCGGCTGGGCGCTGGATGTCGCCTATCACCTCAACGCCGTGCTGCCGACATCAATCGCCGAGGCCGAGGAACGCCGCCTGCTGGGCGAATACCTCACGCGGATGCGCGCCGCGGGGATGGCCATGCCCGGTGACGAGGAGGCCTGGGCGCAATACCGCGAGGCGATGGTCTATGGCTATTACCTCTGGGCGATCACGCGCCGGGTCGACCCGCCGATCATCAACCAGTTCGTCGATCGGCTGGGCAAGGCCGTTTCCAGACACGAAAGCCACGCCCTGTTGGGCGTGGCTTGAGGTTTCCGGCCGTGAGGCCGGGTGTGGGAAGGGCCTGGCCGCGTGGCCTGGGCCCTTCCCTTGTCGCGCAGGACTGTCGGCCGGCTTACTTGCCGAAGTTGTAGCGCAGGCGGATGCCGTACATGCGCGGCGCGCCATAGGCAAAGTCGAAGATGCCCGACGATTCGTAGCCGCCGCCCGCCGTCATCTTGTAGATCTTGTTGGTGACGTTGGTGGCAAAGCCGATCACGTCGAACCCGCTCTGGAGAACGTTCTTCCAGCTCGCGTTGAGGTTGAGCAGGCTGGTGGACGGGATGCGGTTGTTGCCGTCGACAAGCTGGCTCGACGTATACGTGAAGGTGGCGCCGAACGAGAGTTCGCCCACCGTCTCGTCCACCGGCAGGTAGACGTCGGCGGACGTGGTCAGGCGATGCTTGGGCGAATAGGTCAGCGGATCGCCGGGATTGCCGCGCGGGATGATCTGCTCGAACGGGCTGTCGGCCGTCAGCGTCGGCGCCACCAGATCCTTGATCTTGGTATCGAGGTAGGTGTAGCCGGCCGAGAGCCGCACGATGTCGAGCACGGTCGCGCCCGCATCCACCTCGACACCCTTGATGACGGACTTGCCCGCGTTGATGATCGCCGCGCCGCCGGCCAGGCCGCTGTCCGGCTTGGCGACCAGCGCGCCGAATACCTGCTGGTTGCTGAAGTCGTTATAGAAGGCGGCGATGTTGAAGTATCCGGGCACGCCGCCACGGAATGTCAGCTTGGCGCCCAGCTCATACGTATCGACCTTCTCGGGCTTCCAGGTTTCCAGGCCGGGATTGGTGAAGTTGACGCCGCCCTGGCGGTAGCCGCGCGAGTACTTGGCATAAAGCAGCGTGTCCGGCGTCGGCTTGAAATCCAGATCGATCAGCCAGGTCGGCTTGTTCGACTTGTTGGTGATGCGCGTGCCGCAAGCGGTGACATCGCCGCCGTTGGTGATCAGGTTGACGGTCGGGTGGTTGAGGTTATCGTTGCAGACGCGCGAGAACAGCCGCGTCGTGCCGCCCAGCGCGGCCGGGAACGTGCCGAAGACGTAGCGGTTGCTTTCCGAATAGCCGACGATCTTGTCGAAGGTCCAGCGTCCGCCAGCCGTCAGCGCCAGCTGGTCGGTGAAGTTGTAGGTGCCTTGCGCGAAGATGCCGTGGTTGTCGAACGACAGCTTGGTGCGCGATTCCGAAATGATCGCGCCCGGAAGCGTCATCGCTGGCGAGTTGGGGAACAGGGCGCCGGCCGGAAGCGGGATCAGCGGCACGCCGCCGGTGCAGGCCAGCGTGCCCGGATCGGTGCAGTTCCCGTAAATACCGGTGCGCTGCTGGTTCCAGCCGAGCGGACGGCTGAATTCGAGGTAGCCGCCGACCACGAAGTTGAACTTGCCGTCGGACGAGCGGCCCTGAAGCTGGAGTTCCTCGGTCACGGTCGATTCCGCCGCCGCGTGGAAGCCGGGCTGCGTATCGAGCTGGATGTAGTTGAGCGGCGCGCCGATCGTCAACGTTCCGGCCGCGGCGAGCGCCTGTGTCACCGGCGTGTTGGGAACGCGGAAATTGTCGCTGTAGAGGTTGAACGCGGAATCTTCGGTGAATTCGCCGTAGCTGGCGATGTTCTTGACGGTCAGGTTGTCGCTCGCCTGCCAGGTCGTGGTGTTGATCACTTGCCAGGTCTTGAGCAGGAAGCGCGGATCGGGATTGCTGATCTCGACGTCGAGCGGGCCGTCGCCGCGCGCGGTCTGCCGGTCAACCTGCTCGCAGGCGGCATTGGCGGTGAAATAGCGGGTGAAAGCCGCCGGGCTCGCCGCGCGGTCGCAGCTTTCATAATGCGTCGCATAGCCGTTCGTGTCCGAGCGGCTGTAGTGGAAGATGGTGTAGTTCTCGAGTTCGGGGGTGAGATCGGCGACGATGCTCAACCGGCCATAGAAGTAATTGGTGTCGTTGTAGTCCTTCGGGCCGATGCCCGAACGGTTGCGCATGTAGCCGTCGCGCTCGTTCCGGTCGATCGAGGCGCGGATCTTGAAGGTATCGGCCAGCGGCACGTTGACCGCGGCCTGGACGCGGCGCTGATCGAAATTGCCGTAAGTGCCTTCCAGATAGCCTTCGAGATTGTCGGTCGGCTTGGCCGGGACCAGCAGGATCGCACCACCCGTCGTGTTGCGGCCGAACAGCGTGCCTTGCGGGCCTTTGAGCACCTGGACGTTCTGCAAATCGGTGAACGAGCCGGCGCCCACGGAGTTGCCCGAGGTCGTGCCGCCTTGCGCGCGCACGCCCACCACGTCGGCGAAATAGACGCCCACGGTCGGCGCGGTCGACTGATCCTGGTTGAAGCCGCGCAGCGAGAAGCTGGCCTTTTCCGCGCCGTAGCGCGTGTTGACCGAAAGTGATGGCGTATAAGTCGCAAGGTCGGAAGCGACGACGATGTTGCGCTTTTCGATCGCTTCGTTGTTATAGACCGTGATCGAGATCGGAACGTCCTGCAGGCGTTCCTCGGTGCGGCGGGCAGTGACGATGATGTCGCCGGGGTCTGCGGCGGCGCTCTGCGCCAGCGCCGGTGCGGCAAAGCTCATGCCGCCAAAGGCGACGCCGAGCATCAGGCTGGTTTTCAATCCTCTTCCAAGCATGTCGAACTCCTCCAAAAACCTTGCTTTTTTCTTGTAACCGCGCGCGAACGCGGCCTTGGGCCGGTGTTACCGGCTTCTCGGAAGCTTCAACGTTCTTCGGGGACTTTGCGCAGGTATTGGTCACGCGGACGCACGACGCCATGTGGCAGCCATCTCAAGCCCATCCATCCCTCATATTCGTCGAGCCGTTTCGGCTTCTGCAATTGCCCGCCGGAAAGGCGAGCAAATGAGAACCTAACGTAACATTTATGGCTTCACAATAGTGAACATGGCGTCGAAAAGTTGAACAAGGTTAGTATTTCTACGGCCTGTTGGGCGCCCTGCCGGGGCAACTGCCGATCGTCTGTTCCAGCAGGCAAAGTGTGCCTGCCCAGGACACGCGATGTGCCAACGGGTGATAGGCGATGCCTTCCAGCCCGATCGTATCGTGGTCGGGATCGGTGAACGAATGCTGCGCATAGCTGAACAGCGTGGCCTGGTAACTGGCGCCGGCGGCATCGAGTTCGGCCCGCAGCGCGTCCAGCTCGGCGACGGGGGCATAAGGATCGCGTCCGCCTGACCAGACTGCGACTTGCGCTTTCACCGCGCCCGGCCGGGCCGGGGCGTGCGTGGTCAGCAAGCCATGGTAGGCGACTGCCGCCTTCACGTCCGCCCCGCTGCGCGCGAGTTCGAGCACGCACTTGCCGCCAAAGCAGTAGCCGATCGCGGCGACGCGCGCGGGATCGACATCGCCGCGTGCGGCGACCGCCTCGAACCACGCGACAACGCGTGCGCGCAGCCGGTCCGGCGCTTCGAGCAGCGCGGCGAAATGCACCCCGGCGGCCTGCGGCGTGGCGATGTCGGCATCGGCGCCGTACATGTCCACGCCCACCGCGAGATAGCCGAGGCCGGCCAGTTCGCGCGCGGTTGCGCAAAAGGTCGCGCCGGGGCCGGTGGCGCCGGGGAACATCAACACCGCCGGGCCGCGCGCCGCGCCTTCGGGGTGGGCCAGGAAGCCTTGCAGGCGCGTGCCGGCATGGTCGATGGTCATGGCTTCGAATTCGGGCATCGGCGTGATCTCTCCCTTGCTGGCATGTTGCCGGTCTGTCTGCCGCCTGTGGATGGCTTGCCGGCGCGCCGCTGTCAAAATCGTGCCCGGCGTGGCATATCCCGCGCATGAGCCAGGCCGATCTGACACCGCCGCGCCGTGTGCGTCTGGCTGTGGGATTGCTTGTCGTCCTGCTGCATCTGCTGGCGATTGGCGCACTGGTGCGGGCCTTCGCGCCCGATTTTTCCGCTTCGGTGGTGGCCGGGCTGGGTCATGCGCTGACCGTCACGATCACCACGCCCGAACCCCCGCCCGAACCCACGCCGACGCCCGAGCCGCGCCCGCAAGCGTCCACCGCCCGTCCGCAAGGCGCGGCGGCGCCGGCGGCCCCCAAGGCCGTGCCGAAGGAAGCCGCCGCGCCGCGCCCCCGGATCACGCTGGCATCGCCCGCCGCGCCGCCGGTCGCGGCAAAGGGCGCCGCCGATGCCGCGGGCGCGGGTGAGGCGGGTGCCGGCACGGGTGCGGGCGGCGCGGGGCAAGGCACCGGCGCCGGGGCGGGTGGCACCGGACAGGGCGGCGGCGCGGCGGCCCGAGCGGTGAAGCTTTCGGGCGAGATCAATTCCGCGCGCGATTATCCGCGTGAAAGCCGTGACTTGCGCATCGGCGATTATGTCGTGGTGGCACTGACCGTCGGCAAGGATGGGCGCGTGCGCGATTGCCGCGTGCACCGCCCCAGCCGCGATCCCGAGGCGGATCGGATCACTTGCCGGCTGGCGAGCGAACGCTTCCGCTTCCGTCCCGCCACGGACGCTTCGGGCCAGCCGGTCGAATCGGTCTATGGCTGGCAGCAGCGCTGGTTCTATCCGGGGCGCGACTGAGCGGATTTTTTGTTTAGGATTCGTATCGAGTTGGTCGATACCGTCGCGGATATGCCAAAGATCGTTCCAGTGATTCTGTGCGGCGGCAGCGGAACCCGCCTCTGGCCGCGCAGCCGGGCCGCCAAGCCCAAGCCGTTCCTGCCGCTGGTGGGTGATAGCACGCTGTTCGAAGCGACCGTGGGGCGCTGCCCGCCCTCGCGCGGGTTCGATCCACCCGTGGTGGTGACGGGAAGCAAGCATCTCGATCATGTCGAGGATCAGCTTGGCGAAAATTCCGGCGCCGCGATCATCGTCGAGCCGGCCGCCCGGAACACCGCCGCCGCGATCGCGCTGGCCGCCTGCCGGCTGCCCGACGATGCGATCATGCTGGTCTGCCCCAGCGACCATCACATCGGCCGGCCCGATGCTTTCGCCGATGCCGCCATCGCCGCCGCCGCGCTGGCCGAGGAGGGCTGGCTGGTGTCCTTCGGGATCGAGGCCAGCGCGCCGGAAACCGGCTTCGGCTATCTGAAGCGCGGCGAGCCCATCGGCGACCGGGGCTTCCGCACCGCCCAGTTCGTCGAAAAGCCCGATCTGGAGCGGGCCAGACAGTTCATCGCCGAAGGCACCTACGCCTGGAACGGCGGGATATTCGCCTTCCGCGTCAAGGACTTCATGGACGAGCTTGCGGCGTATCGTCCGGCCATCGCCGCCGCCGTGCGCAAGGCGGTCGCGGGCGGGCGCGAAGACGGTGCGCGGTTCCATCCCGATGCCGGCGCCTTCGCCGAGGTCGAAAGCGAATCGGTCGATTACGCGGTCATGGAAAACACCGCGCGCGCCGCGATGGTGCCCGCCGACATGGACTGGTCGGACATCGGCAACTGGCAGGCGCTCCACGTCGCGCTGGAGCGGGACGCGCATGGCAACAGCGTGCGCGGCAAGGCCGAACTGGTCGATTGCTGCAACGTGCTGGTGGACAGCGACGGCCCAACCGTCTCGGTGATCGGGCTGGAGGACGTGATCGTGGTGATCGACGGCAACGACGTGATGATCACCTCGGCCGCCGGCGTGCAGAAGGTCGGCAAGCTTTCGGGCGCGGTGAACCAGTGAGCTTGCGGGCATGAGCGCGGGCCTGCCGATCCGCCAGGTGGAAAAGCCCTGGGGGCGCGACGTGCTGCCCGCGCCGTTCTGCGCGCCCGCCGGCCAGCGCATCGGCGAGATCTGGTTCGAACCGCCGCCCGAACTGCCGCAGCTTCTGGTCAAGTACATCTTCACCAGCGAGAAGCTTTCGATCCAGGTCCACCCCTCCGATGCCGAGACCATGGCGCGGGGGCTGGGCCGGCAAGGCAAGGAGGAATGCTGGCTGATCGTTGCGGCCGAGCCGGGCGCGACGCTGGGCATCGGCTTCCGCCACGCCATCGGGGCCGAGGCGATGCGCGCCGCCGCGATGGACGGATCGATCGAAGGGCTGATGGAATGGCACACGGTCCATCCCGGCGATTTCTTCTACATTCCGGCCGGCACGGTCCATGCGATCGGCGCGGGCGTCAGCCTGATCGAAGTGCAGCAGAACAGTGACATCACTTATCGCCTCTATGACTATGGCCGGCCGCGCGAGCTGCACCTGAAGGAAGGCATGGAAGTGGCGCATGGCGAGCCCTATCCGCCCGCCTGGCGGGACCGGGCGCCGCCGCGCGGATCGAAAGTGCTGGTAGACGGGCCGCTGTTCCGGCTCGACCAGGTCGAAGGCGCGCCCTCGGCCGACGTGGCGGCCCGGTATGACGGCGCGCTGCTGGTGATCCCGCGCGAAGGGCCGGTGCACATCGCCGGCGAGGAAATCGCGCCGGGCGGCTGCGGGCTGGCGCGCAGCCTGGATGAAGTGGAGTTCGCCCGCACCGGAGTATGCCTGCTTGCGCGGCCCTGCGTGTCCTGAGCGGGGTGGGCGATGATCGCCCAGACCATCCAGCTCGCGCTCGCGCCGGTCTTCGTGCTGGTGGCGATCGGCAATATCCTCAACATCCTGTCCACCCGGCTGGGGCGGATCGTCGACCGGGCGCGGACGCTGCAGGATCGGCATGTGGAGACCAGCGGCCCCGATCACGACATGATCGTGGTGGAAATCCGCGTGATCGACCGGCGCATCGCACTCATCACCGGGGCGATCAGGCTGATGGTGATCGCCGCGCTGATGATCGGCACCACCGTGGCCGTGCTGTTCTTCGAGGAGATTTCCAAGTTCAACCTGCAAATGGCTGCGACTGCGACCTTTCTTGTCGCGCTGACGCTGCTGATGGGCGGGCTGGTGCAGTTCCTGCGCGAGACCCAGATCGCGGCGGCCGCGCTGCGCATTCCGCGCGATTACCTCGAACTCGACCGCGATCTCTAGCCCCGGCGGCGGACCGCCGCTTGCTTTCGCCATCGCAGGCCCGCACAGCCTGTCTCTTGCGCGCACAGACGCAGGGGAGGATGGGACATGAACGCAGCGACGGTGAGCGCGGCGCAGGAGTGGAAATCCGGCTGGACGCTGGTTCTGGCCTGCTCGGTCGGCTTTTCGTTCTTCTCCGTGCTGCTTTCGGCGACGGGCCTGTTCATGGGGCCGCTGGCGGGCGAATTCGGCTGGAGCCGCACGCTGCTTTCCGCCGGCCCCTCGATCGCGACGGCGGTGACGGCGATCCTTTCGCCGTTCTACGGTGCGCTGATCGATCGCCATGGCTCGCGCCGGCTGGCCTTGCCGGGGATCGTGCTCACCATGGGCGCGGTGGCGCTGTTTTCGTTCGCCAGCGGATCGGCGGCGCAATGGATCGGCCTGTGGGTGCTGTTCGGCCTGATCTCCACCAGCATCAAATCGACGATCTGGAGCGCGGCCGTGGTGGGCGTGTTCGAGAAAGGGCGCGGCCTGGCGCTGGGCCTGACGGTCGCCGGCACGGCCGTGTCGCAAACGGTGGTGCCGCCGCTCGGCAATTTCCTGATCGGCGAATTCGGCTGGCGCGCCGCGTTCGTCTGGCTCGGGATCGGCTGGGGCGGGCTGACGCTGCTGCTGTGCTGGCTGTTCCTGTTCGATGCGCATGACCGGGCAAAGGCGCGGGCCGCGCGCGATGGGCAGGTCGCGGCGGTGCGTGGCGCGGTCGAGCTGCCGGGCCTCACCCGCGCGCAGGCCTTGCGCGATACCGCCTTGTGGCGCGTCGCCCTCTCGACTTTCGTGGTCATGGTGCTGACCATCGGCCTTGGCATCCACTTATTCCCGATCCTGACCGAAGCCGGAGTCTCGCGCGCCAATGCCGCATGGCTGACCTCGCTTTCGGGCGTGGCCGGGATCGTGGGCAAGCTGGCCACCGGCGCGCTGCTCGATCGGTTCCGGCCCAACTGGATCGGCGGCGTGACCATGGGCGTTACCGCCGTCACCTTCTTCCTGCTGATCGACGGAATGCGTTCCCCCGCCGCGATCATCTGCGCCATGCTGGTCAATGGCTATGCCGCCGGCACCAAGACGCAGATCTGCGGCTTCCTGACCGTGGGCTATGCCGGGATGCGCAATTTCGGCTCGATCTATGGTGCCATGTCCGCGCTGGTGGCGCTGGCATCGGGGCTGGGGCCGATGATCGCCGGCATGGTCTATGACAGGGCCGGGGGTTACGAGCCGTTCCTCTGGGCCGGCGTGATCGGCTGCACGCTGGGCGGGGCGCTGCTGGTCAGCCTGCCGGCCTATCCGAAATGGGAAAAGCCGGCCGCGATTTGACTCGCGACCGGCTTCGTTGGGTAACTGGCAATAGCGGTCAGGCGGCGAGCTTGAACGGCTCGATCTCACCCGAAAGGTAAAGTTTCTTGGCCTTGGCGCGGCTCAGCTTGCCCGAGCTGGTGCGTGGCAGGCTCTTGGGCGGCACCAGCTCGATCACGCAGTTCATGCCGGTGATCGAGCGCACCTTGTCGCGGATCAGGTCGCGCAGCTCGATCCGCTTGTCGGGATCGGACACGCGGCAATGGACCAGCACCGCCGGGGTTTCCTCGCCGTTTTCCATCTCGATCGAGAAGGCGGCGATGTCGCCATGGTTGAAGCCCGGCAATTGTTCCACTGCCCATTCGATGTCCTGCGGCCAGTGGTTCTTGCCGTTGATGATGATCATGTCCTTCGCCCGGCCGACGATGAACAGATAGCCATTGGCCATGTAGCCCATGTCGCCGGTATCGAGCCAGCCATCCACCAGGCAGGCGGCGGTCGCTTCGGGATCGCGGAAATAGGAATGCATCACGCTGGTGCCCCGGCACCAGACCTTGCCGATCTGGTGATCGCGCAGCGATTTGCCGTCCTCGCCCCGGATCACCACTTCCATGTCGCGCACGGGCTTGCCGCAATTGACGATGGCGCGGTAGCGGGCGGGGCGCGACAGGTCGCGCGGAGAGCCCGAAAGCCGCTCTTCCTCCACCAGTTCTACGCGGATGCCTTCGCCCGGCGGCATCACGGTGACGGCCAGCGTCGCTTCGGCCAGGCCATAGCTGGGCAGGAAGGCGCTGGCCTTGAAGCCCGCGTCGGCAAAGGCGTTGACGAAGCTTTGCATCACGTCGGGCCGGATCATGTCGGCGCCATTGCCCGCGAGCCGCCAGCGCGACAGGTCGAACCGATCGGACACCGGGCTCTGGCTGGAAATGCGCCGCGCGCAGATGTCATAGCCGAACGTGGGCGAATAGGAGATCGAGGTGCCCTGGTTGCGCGTGATGAGATCGAGCCAGGCAAGCGGGCGCCGCGCAAAATCCTCTGTCCGCAGGTAGTCGCCCGAAAGCTGGTTGGCGATCAGCGACAGGAAGCAGCCGACCAGCCCCATGTCGTGATACCACGGCAGCCACGAGATGCAGCGGTCGGTTTCGATCACTTTCATCGCATGGCTGTGGCTGGCCAGGTTCGACAGCAGCGAGCGGTGCGTCACCGCGACGCCGTGGGGGAACCGGGTCGATCCGCTGGAATATTGCAGGTAGCAGATATCCTCGGGATCGGGCCGGGGCAGGTCGCGGGCGGGCGCGCCCCCGCTGGTGAATTCCTCCCAGGTGCCATGGCCGCAGCCTTGCCGCGCGGCGGCGGCGGCGGTCATCTCGGCGATTTCGGCCGGGCCGACCAGCAGCGCCGGGTCCGCGCTCTGCAACTGGACCGCGAGCTGCTCGATATAGTTGTCCTTGCCGCCGAAGCTGGTGGGCAGGGGCAGCGGCACCGGCCACACGCCGGCATAGATCGCGCCGCAGAACAGCGCGGCGAAATCCGGCCCGGTCTCGGCGATCAGGGCGATCCGGTCTCCCGGAACCAGCCCGCGCGCGATCAGGTCATAAGCGACGCCAAGGGCATCCTCGCGCAGTTCCCGATAGGGATAGGCGCGCGTCAGCACGCCGCGCGGGTCGTGAAAATTGAGTCCGCGCTGGCCGGTGGCGGCATAATCCAGCGCTTCGCAAAACGTGCCGAAATCCGCCAGCCTGCGAGGCAGGGTATCTTCGTTCGGCGTGGGAAGGAGCGTCTCCTTCGCCTTCGGCACCATTTTTATGGTGTCGGTCATTCAAGGATAACCTGTTGTTGTTGATCCGATATTCCCGCGAATTCCTGGGCCATTAGCCGTAGGTTCCTGAACCCTGCATAGATATGCTCTTAACCCTCTTTCGGGGCACTCCCCATTCGGAGGCGAGTGTGGCACGAATAGGGCAAGATGTCCCGAACCCGTCGCAAATCGCCTCCGCTGGATGAAAAAAGGCTAGAAGATCTGGCGCTTGCCTATGCTGCCCGGTTCGCGACGACGCGCGCCAGGCTGGAATCCTACCTGCGACGCAAGCTGCGCGAACGGGGCTGGGACGGCGCGCGCGAGCCCGATGTGGCGGCGCTGGGCGCGCGGTTCGGCGCGGCCGGCTATATCGACGATGCGGCCTATGCGCGGATGAAGGCGGACAGCCTGCTGCGGCGCGGATATGGCCGGCGCCGGGTGGGCGAGGCGCTGCAGGCGGCCGGCATCGCCGGGGACTTGCGCGCGCAAGTGAACCCCGGCGCGGCGGCGGAGCGGCAGGCGGCGCTGGCGCTGGCGCGGCGGCGGCGGCTGGGCCCGTTCGGCGCCGCGCCGCTCGACCGGCCGGCGCGCGACCGGCAAGTGGCCGCGATGCTGCGCGCGGGGCATTCACTCGACAACGCGCGCCAAATCGTCGATGCGCCCGATGCGGATGCCGCCTTGGCCTGGGCCGAGTCGGCCGAAGGAGAAGATTGATGCGCCTGTTGCACGCGGCACTGGCCATGACGCTGGCGATCGTGGCCTGTTCGCCCGATTCGCAGAACGCCGCCGCCAGCGCCGCCACCGCGGCGCCCGCCGTCCATCCCGAATCCGGCCTGCCGGTGATCGCGCTCACCGTGCGCGCCGGAGGCGCTACCGGCGCTACCGGGAAGGCGCACGAATTCCGCGTCGAGGTGGCGCGCACCGAATCGCAGCAGGCCAGGGGGCTGATGTTCCGCACCGCCATGGGGCCGGACGAAGGGATGCTGTTCCCGATGGACCCGCCGCGCCAGGCGACGTTCTGGATGCGCAACACGGTGATCCCGCTCGACCTGCTGTTCATCGGCCCCGATCACCGGGTGCTCAACATCGCCGCCAACGCCGTGCCCTATAGCGAGGATCGCCTGCCGTCGGCCGGTCTTGCCGCCGCCGTGCTGGAACTGAACGGCGGCCGCGCGGCCGAGCTGGGCATCAAGCCGGGCGACAAGGTGGAATGGAACTTGCCCAAGCCGCTTGGCATCGGGCCGCAACAAGGGTAACGCGCGAGGCGTCATGGGAATCCTCTCTAAGATCTTCACCTGGTGGGATGGCGCGACCATCGGCACGATGCTGTGGAGCACGATGAACGGCGAGCACGTCGGCACCGATGCGCAGGGCAACAAGTATTACCGATCGGCCAGGCGCAAGACGCCCGAAGGGTATGAAAAGCGCTGGGTCATCTATGATGGCGCCAACGATGCCAGCCACGTCCCGTCCGAATGGCACGGCTGGCTGCATCACAGCTATGACGACGTGCCGCAAAGCCATTTGCCGCCGCCGCGGATCTGGGAAGCCGATTACACCCCCAACGCGACCGGCACGGCCATGGCCTATCGCCCGCAAGGCGCGCTGGAGCGCGGTGGCAAGCGCGCGCGCGCGACCGGCGATTACGAAGCCTGGTCCCCGGAAGGCTGAGGGGCCGGCCGGTGAAGCGGGCAGGGGCCCTTGCGCTCGCCGCGCTGCTCGCGGCTTGCGGGCGCGGGGCCGATACGCCTTCGCCGGATGAAACCACGGTGCCCGATGCGATCGCTTCCACCGCGCCGCGCGCCGGCCCGCCGGCCGGCGGCAAGCCGCTGGGCACGCCGATGAAGGACCGCGTGGCGACGCTGGGACTGCTCAACAAGCGCAACAACATCTCGCAGGATCTGGTGATGAAGCCGGGCGAAGCGCGCCGCATCGGCAATGTCGTGGTCAAGCTCGCCGCGTGCGAGCGCTCGCTGCCGTGGGAACGGCCGGCCGAGGAAGGCGCTTTCGTGCAGGTCTTCGTGCAGGAACGCGCCACCGCGCAGGAGCAGCTGGCCTGGCACAAGGTGTTCTCGGGCTGGCTGTTCAAGAATTCGCCCGCGCTCAACGTGGTGGAGCACCCGGTCTATGACGTCTGGGTCAAGAAATGCGCGATGAGCTTCCCTGGCGAGGATGAGAGCCCGGCCCCGGCGGCCTCGGCCAGCAATGCGCCGAAAGCCTTGGGCAATGCCAGCACCGCCCCGGCGCCCGCGCCTTCGGCCTCACCGACCGCCGCGCCCGCGCCATCGCCGGCCCCCGTGCCGTCGGCGAGCGCAGCGCCGCCGGCCGCACCCGCGACCTGAGCCTCCTTCAGCAAGGCGAGATAGCGCTTCTGCGGGATTTCCACCGCGCCCAGCGAGGCAAGGTGCGGGGTGATGAACTGGCAATCGAGCAGCGTGGCGCCGCCTTGCCGTAGCGCCGCCACCAGCCAGGCCAGCGCGATCTTCGAAGCGTCGGTCGCGCGCGAGAACATGCTTTCGCCGCAGAATACCCGATCGAAGCCCACGCCATAGAGCCCGCCGACCAGCCTGCGATCGCCCAGGCGATCGGTCATCCAGCATTCGATCGAATGGGCATGGCCCAGCGCGTGCAGCCGTTCGTAGCTGGCCTGGATGCGATGGCTGATCCAGCTTCCGCCGTCATCGTTGCCGCGCGGCGCGGCGCAGGCATCCATCACCGCGTCGAACGCGGTGTTGCAGGTCACTTCGAATCGCCCGCGCCGCAGCGTGCGCGCCAGCGAGTGCGACAAATGGAACCCGTCGAGCGGCAGGATCGCGCGCAGCCGGGGCTCGATCCAGAAGATCTCGGGATCGTCGCGCGCATCGGACATGGGAAAAATCCCGCTGCGGTAAGCGAGCATGAGCAGTTCGGGCTCGATGATCGGGAGCATGGCGGGGGCGTGCACGGCTTTTTTGGACCCTGGGCCGAAATTGTAGCAAATCGCGATGGCCTCGAATATGTTGCATAGCTTGTCTTGTCATCCGCCTCTTCCCCGACTAGAGGCACCGGCGCCCGTAGGAGTGTAGCTCAGTTGGTAGAGCATCGGTCTCCAAAACCGAGGGCCGTGGGTTCGAGTCCCTCCACTCCTGCCAGCCATTCCGGGAAGATCTAGGCGCAGATGCACGGTACCGCGCAGCTCGAATCGGGCAAAACGGCTGAATTTCGCTCAGGCGGGCGAGACCTCGGGTTTTGGCTGGGCCTGCTGATGGCCTTCGCCGCCAGCCTGCCGGTGATCGTCGCCTGGGCCCCGCAGATGACCGATTATCCCTCGCATCTGGCCGGCTTCAAGGTGATGCTGGATCACGGGCGCGATCCGTTTCTCACCAAGTATTTCGCGTTCGACTGGGAATGGACCGGCAATCTCGGCGCCGAACTGGCGATGGTGCCGCTCTCGCGGGTCGTCGGGCTGGAAACGGCGGGGCGAATCATCGCCGGGCTGATTCCGCTGCTGACCGGGCTGAGCATCCTGGCCGTCGCCTGGACGCTGCGCGGCCGCGTGACGGCGGGGGCCCTGCTGGCCTTCGCGATGATCTGGTCGCCCTCGCTGCTGATGGGCTTCCTCAATTTCTCGCTGTCGATGGCGCTCGCGCTGTTCGCCTTCGCGCTCTGGGTCAGGCTGGAGGGCTGGCGCTGGCGTCCGGCGGTGTTCGTGCCGATCGGCTTTGTCGTCTGGCTGTGCCACGTTTCCGGCTGGGGCGTGCTGGGCGTGATGGTGTTCGGCTATGAATGGAGCCGGCGCGAAAGCTGGCGCAAGGGCTGGCCGGCGTTCCTCGCGCCGTGGCCGCTGATCTTCCCGATGCTGCCGATGCTCCTGGGCATGGGCAGCAATTCGAAGATGTCCTACGGCCGGTTCCTGCTCGAATACAAATGGGCGATCCTCTACAAGTCGATGCGCAGCCATGATTACTGGCTCGATATCGCCAGCCTGTCGGTCGTCGTCCTGCTGCTGTTCGCCGCGCTGGTGGCGCGCCGGATCGACGGGCGGCTGGGCTGGGGCGCGCTGCTGCTGCTGCTGCTGTCGATGGCGATGCCGCGCCATATCTTCGGCGGCGACTATGCCGATTATCGCCTTGTCACTTCGGCGCTGCTGGTCGCCTGCCTGGCGATCGACTGGCCGGCGCCGCGCTGGGGCGTCGCGCTGGCGGCGGCGCTGTTCTTCGTGCGGCTCGGCGTGACGACGCAGAGCTGGTACGAGGATTCGCGCACCGCCACGCAGATGATCGCCGCGCTGGACCATGTGCCCGAAGGCGCGCGCGTGGCCACGGCCGTGGCGATCCCGCGGCGCCGCTGGGATTTCGGCAGCTTCGAGCATTTCGGCAGCTATGCCGTGGTGCGGCGCAGCGCGATGGAGAATTCGAACTTCGCGCTGCCCGACGTGCACATGCTGAGTATGCGCGACCGTTCGGTGCGCTTTGCCGATCCGACGCAGCGCGTGCTCTATTCGCCCAAGCAGCGGATCGACCTGCGCCGGTTCCGGCCGGCCCGCCATGCCGATTTCCTGTGGTATATCGGCACGGTGAAGCCCGTGGCGCTGCCCGATGGCGCGCGCATTCTCTACAGCACGCCGAACTCGTTTCTGGCCCGTCTTGCAAAACGGGCCGAGTCTCGCTAATTCGCCTAGCTCTTCCGACAAGAGGAACCACATTGCCCCTCCCGGCCCCGGCCGGGGCGGCGATGCCCCCTAGGCGGAAGCCGTGTAACGACTATGCCGAGTAACAAGAAGGCCGAGGCAAGCGCCGAGGCAGAGGCGCGAAAGCAAGGCAAGGGCAAAGGGCAGTAGCGATGGCCAAGACCAGTCCCAACGAATTCATGCGTCAGGTGCGCAGCGAAGCATCGAAGATCCACTGGCCCTCGCGCCAGGAAACGGTGACGACGGCGGTGTTCGTCGGCCTGATGACGCTGATGCTCGCGGTCTTCTTCCTTGGCATCGACACCCTGTTCGGCATGATCGTGCGCTGGCTCCTGTCGCTCATCTGATCGCCCGGCAAGACAAGTTAGAGAGAACCATGGCCCGCTGGTACATCATTCACGCCTACTCCGGTTTCGAGAACAAGGTGAAGGAAGCCATCCTTTCCGAAGCCGAGCGGATGGGCCTGTCGCAGCTTGTCGAGGAAGTGCAGGTGCCTTCCGAGACCGTGACCGAGGTCAAGCGCGGCAAGAAAATCCAGGTCGAGCGCAAGACGATGCCCGGCTATGTCCTTGCTAAGCTGGCGATGAACGACGATGTCTACCACCTCGTCAAGAACACGCCGAAGGTGACGGGCTTCCTGGGATCGAGCGGCAAGCCGCAGCCGATCAGCGAAACCGAGGCCGCGCGCTATTTCGGCGCCGCCGAGGCCGCCGCCGCCGCGCCGCGCAAGCAGATCAACATCGATTACGAGATCGGCGATTCGGTGAAAGTGCTCGACGGGCCTTTCGCCAGCTTCAACGGCGTGGTCGAGGAACTCGATTTCGACAAGAACCGGGTCAAGGTCTCGGTCTCGATCTTCGGCCGGGCCACGCCGGTCGAGCTGGATTTCGAGCAGGTCGAACTCAGCAAGTAAGCGCGGGCCAAGCAGGCACGGGCGGCCGGTCTCGCCGCGCCGGCGGACGGTCGTTCAGCCTCTCGGGGCGTAGACCGTCAGCCAGGCGCTGGCGCGCAGCACGAAGCCCAGCCGGCGATAGATCGCCAGAGCCGGTTCGTTGCTGGCATAGGCGTGCAGGATCGGCACGCGCCCTTCGGCCATGATCGCGGCGACCACCCGGCGCGAAAGCCGTGCGGCATGGCCGCGCCCGCGCGCCTCCGGGTGCGTGCAGACCGCGCTCATCTCGACATGGGTGGCAAGGCGCAGGCGCTGCCCGGCCATGGCCATCAGCCGCCCCTCCTCGAAAATCCCCCAGAACTGGCCAAGCTCGCCTGTGCGCGCCGCGAACGGGCCGGGCTGGGTCAGCGCGGCGAGCGCGTGCATCTGCGGATAGTGTTCCTCGCCCAGCGCGACGATCGTGCTGTCTTCGGCGATCGCCGGGTCGGGCATTCCCGCGAAGACCATCTGGACGCCTTCGGCGCGAGCGGCCACATCGGTGCCCGGCACGGCCAAGGCGTCACCATCCTGCATCAGCGCGAGCGGCCCGGTCTGGCGCGCAAGCTCGCCCAGATCGGCCAGGCTCTCGGGCGTCGTGTCATGGATCGCGGCGAGCGGCCCGATATCGGGGTGATAGCGCCGCGCGCGCCCGGTGCCGAGCGCGAAGCCCGCGTGCTCGCCGGTCAACGCGTGCCACACCGCGCGGTCGAGCGGATCGGGTGTCATTCGCTGCCCTTCCCATCGCGTAGCGCCCGCGCCCGCTGGTCGAGCGGGGTTTCGGCCAGCGCCGCATCCAGCCGGTCCAGATAGCCGAGCAGGTCCAGGCCGGTCCCGGCGCACATCGCGGCCACCGCGCGTTCGACATGCGGGAAGATGCGCGCATTGGCCCGATCGAGCAGGGCGCGCCCGCGCGGCGACAGCCCCACCGTGCGCTGGCGCATGTCGCCGCCGTCGCCGGCCAGCGGCTCGACCAGGCCATCGGCCACCAGCCGGCCGACGCTGCGCGTGATCCCCGGCTGGCTGAGATCGAGCCGTTCGACCAGCGCGCCGATCGTCATCGGCTTTTCGGCCAGCGCGGCGAGCACGGGAAACTGCGCCGGTTGCGCGGCGATGCCTTCGGCCCGCGCCAGTTCGGCCACGCCCGATTGCAGCCGCTCGCCAAGCCGGCGGAACCGGCTGCCCAGCGTGAGATATCCCAGTTCCGCGATCAGATCCCGGTCTGCTGTCCGACTCACTGCGCCTCTCCTTTTTCCATTGCATGTTATATAATACGCTATGGATATGCCAAGCGCGCGGGAACCGGCCATTGCCCCTGTTCAAACCCGCTGGCTTGGGCTAGGGGCACCGCTTCGCGAATCGGGCAACCGGGCGCGATCCGTGCGGGAGGAAGGGCCGGGCCCTTCCGTCGGTACCGCTCAACATGAGTATGCGCTGCGGCGGATACGACAGTGTGAAAAGGAGTGGCCTCATGGCCAAGAAGATCGAAGGCTATATCAAGCTGCAGGTGCCCGCGGGCGCCGCCAATCCCTCTCCGCCGATCGGGCCCGCGCTCGGTCAGCGCGGCGTGAACATCATGGAGTTCTGCAAGCAGTTCAACGCTGCCACGCAGGAACTCGAAAAGAGCATGCCGATCCCGACCATCATCACGGTCTATGCGGATCGCAGCTTCACGTTCGTCACCAAGACCCCGCCGGCGACTTACCTGATCAAGAAGGCCGCCAACCTGAAGTCGGGCTCGAAGGAGCCGGGCAAGGTTTCGGCCGGAACCATCGCACGTTCGAAGCTGGCGGAAATCGCCCAGACGAAGATGGCCGATCTCAACGCCAACGACATCGAGGCGGCGACGAAGATTATCGAAGGTTCCGCCCGCTCGATGGGCCTTCAGGTTGTGGAGGGCTGATTCCATGGCAAAGCAATCCAAGAAGCAGAAGTCGCTCGCCAGCAAGCTGGGCGAAAACCAGAAGCTCTATGGCCTGGGCGAAGCGCTGACGCTGCTGCGTGAGTTGAAGGCCACCAAGTTTGACGAGACGGTCGAGATCGCGATGAACCTGGGCGTCGATCCGCGCCACGCGGACCAGATGGTGCGCGGCATGGTCTCGCTGCCTTCGGGCACCGGCAAGGACGTCAAGGTCGCGGTCTTCGCCAAGGGCGACAAGGCGGCCGAGGCTCTGGCCGCCGGCGCCGACAAGGTGGGCGCCGAAGACCTGATGGAAGACATGCAGGCCGGCAACCTCGATTACGACCGCGTGATCGCCACGCCCGACATGATGGGCGTCGTCGGCCGCCTCGGCAAGCTGCTGGGCCCCAAGGGCCTGATGCCGAACCCGAAGCTGGGCACGGTCACGCCGAACGTGACGCAGGCGGTCAAGGACGCCAAGAGCGGCCAGATCGAGTTCCGCGTCGAGAAGGCGGGCATCATCCACGCCGGCATCGGCAAGATGAGCTTCAGCGATGACGCGCTGAAGGCGAACTTCGACGCTTTCGTCGATGCCATCGTCAAGGCCCGCCCCTCGGGCGCCAAGGGCAAGTACGTGCGCAAGATCGGCCTGTCCTCATCGATGGGGCCGGGCCTGAAGATCGACACGACCGAAGTCGCCGGCGTCTGATCGCGCCCGTCACGACGGATCAAGCAGGGCCGGGGGGAAACCTCCGGCCCTTTTGCTTTTGGTGATGGCGTCTGCCAACCCGGCCGCACGGGCTGCCACCTCCCCTTGAAAGGGGAGGAAGACCTGACCGCAAAAGCCGTTTACGGATCGCGCCGCGATGTGTATCGGCGTGCTGAACACCTGTTCAATGTGTTGTCGGGAGAAGCAGCCGCCATGGCCATCCGGTTTGAGAACATCAAGGAATTCATCGGTTCGCGCGTCGTGTGGGACGATCGCGAGGATATCTTCACGCCCGAAGCCGCCGCCGCGATTCGCGCCAAGGTGGAAGAGCGCACCGTCGTCGTCTTCCCCGAGCTGAACCTCACCGATGCCGAGCAGCTGCGCATTACCGAGGCGATGGGCGAGAAAGTGCGCCTGACCAACAAGACCAACGTCCAGGACAACGACGAGGACATCTACCAGGTCACGCTTGATCCCAGGATCAATCCGCAGCCCGAATACGTGCTCGGCACCTTCTTCTGGCACATGGACGGCATCACGGTGGATATGCCGCCGCCCTTCGCCACGCTGCTGTCCTGCCGCATCGCGCCGGACAAGGGCGGCGAGACCGAGTTCGCCAGCACTTACGCGGCCTACGAAGGGCTGCCCGAGGACGAGAAGCAGGCGCTGGAAGGGCTGAAGGCGGTGCATTCGGTCAAGGCCAGCCTTTCGCCGATCGCCGATGCCATTCCCGAAAAGCACCGCGACCGCGTGCTGGGCATCGGGCTGGTCAAGGAGCATCCGCTGGTCTGGACGCACGAAAGCGGGCGCAAGTCGCTGGTGATCGGCACCACGGCCGATCATATCGTCGGGATGCCGATCCCGGCTGGCCGCGCGCTGCTGGTCCGCCTGCAGGAATGGGCCGCGCAGCCCGCCTATTCGCTGCGCCACAAGTGGACCAAGGGCGATTTCGTGATCTGGGACAATACCGGCGCGATGCACCGCGCGATCCCCTACGACCAGTCGACCGGCCGCATGATGCACCGCACCTCTATCGCGGGGACCGAAGCGGTCGCCGCCTGATCAGATGCCGCCGGGATAGGGCGGACGATCCATCGCCTGCAGCCCGCGGATCAGCGCGCGGGTGCAGGCGGCCAGATCCTCCGCATCGACCGAGCGGATCACGAAATTGGCCCCGGTCCGGCCTTCGCGCCAGAACGGATAGCTGCCGATCTGGCACGTGGCGTGGGCCTTTTCGGTCTCGCGCAGCAGATCGGCCACTTCGCTTTCGGGGACCCAGCAGCCGACCGTTTCGGATAGCAGCGGCGCGCCGCCCGGCAGCGTGCCCGAGAGCGCATCGAGCATCCCGGCGGTGATCTGCGGCACGCCGGCCATCAGGAAGACATTGTCGAACCGGATGCCGGGCGCGCCGGTATAGCGGTTGGGGATCAGGTCCGCGCCTTCGGGCACGCGCGCCATGCGCAGGCGGGCCTCGGTCAGGCCGCCGCGCGTCGCGTAATACTCCTGCAGGATCGCGCGGGCCTGCGGATGCACCACCACTTCCACGCCGAACGCCTCGGCGATGGCATCGACGGTGATATCGTCATGCGTCGGGCCGATGCCGCCGGTGGTGAACAGATAATCGTTGCGCAGGCGCAGCGTGTTCACCGCCTCGACGATCGCGGCGGTGACATCGGGCACCACGCGCACTTCGGCCAGGCGAATGCCCTGCACCCCCAGCCATGCGGCGACTTGCGCGATGTTCTTGTCATGCGTGCGGCCGGACAGGATCTCGTCGCCGATCACGACCAGCGCGGCGGTGTAGATGCGAAGCGATTCGGCCATGATCGATGGCCTAGGACAATTGCCGCCGTGCCGCTACTGGCCGCGCCATCGGGCATTCGGGAGGGATGGGCGGTGCTCATGCCGGCCAGACCACGCGCGCCATGCCGCACGTGCGAAGAGGGCAAAAAAGAAGGGCCAGTCTTGCGACCGGCCCGTAGGAAGTTTTTGGGAGAGGATGCCTGAAAGGCCCTCTCCGTATGCCGTCCGACCCGGTTTGCTGCAAGTGCGAAAAGAGTGCTGGTAGTTGCAAGCTTTGCAACTATGATATCGCTGATGGGATGCCTGTCACGCCTGCGCGATCACGCCGAACAGGTCGTGCGCATCGGCATCTTCCACCACAACATCGACGATATCGCCGGGTTGCAGGTCGCCCGGGACATCGCGCAGGAAGACATTGCCGTCGATTTCCGGGGCATCGGCCTGCGAGCGCCCGGTTGCGCCAATGTCGCCATCCTCGTCCGGCTCGCCCACATCGTCGATGATCACCGGCAGCACGCGGCCGACCTTGGCGGCCAGCTTCGCCGCGCTGATCGCGGCGGTCCGCTCCATGATGCGGGCAAAGCGCTCTTCCTTCACCTCTTCCGGCACGGCGCCGGGCAAGGCGTTCGCCGCCGCGCCCGCGACCGGCTCGAAGCGGAAAGCGCCCACCCGGTCGAGCTGCGCTTCGTCGAGCCAGTCCAGCAGATAGGCGAAATCGGCCTCGGTCTCGCCGGGAAAGCCGACCACGAAGCTCGAGCGGATGGCGATATCGGGGCAGATCGCGCGCCACTGGCGCAATCTTTCCAGTACCTTGGCTTCATTGGCGGGACGCTTCATCGCCTTGAGCACGCCGGGCGCGGCGTGTTGGAAGGGGATATCGAGGTAAGGCGTGAGAATCCCTTCGGCCATCAGCGGGATGACCGCGTCGACATGCGGATAGGGATAGACATAGTGCAGCCGCACCCAGGGCCGCGTCCCGTCGGGCGTGGTCAGCCCGCCCAGCTCGCGCGCCAGATCGGTCATATGCGCGCGCACCGGATGGCCGTGGAAATCGCGCGCCTCATGGCCGATGTCGACGCCATAGGCCGAAGTATCCTGGCTGATCACCAGCAGTTCGCGCGTGCCGGCCGCGACCAGCTTTTCCGCCTCGCGCAGCACCGCGTCGATGCGCCGGCTGACCAGCTTGCCGCGCAGTTGCGGGATGATGCAAAAGCTGCACGAATGATTGCAGCCTTCCGAAATCTTGAGATAGGAATAGTGGCGCGGGGTCAGCTTGACGTCGGGCTGCGGAATCAGGTCGATGAAGGGGCCAAGCTCGGGCGGGGCGGCATCGTGCACCGCCTCCACCACCGCCTCGTACTGGTGCGCGCCGGTGACGGCGAGCACTTCGGGGAATTTCGCGCGGATCGCCTCGGCCTCGTTGCCCATGCAGCCGGTGACGATGACGCGGCCGTTCTCGGCGATCGCCTCGCCGATCGCGGCCAGACTTTCTTCCTTGGCGGAATCGAGGAAGCCGCAAGTGTTGACCAGCACCACATCGGCGCCTTCGTAGTCCGCGCTCATGGCATAGCCATCGGCGCGCAGGCGCGTGAGGATGCGTTCGGAATCGACCAGCGCCTTGGGGCAGCCCAGGCTGACCATGCCGACCTTGCGCGGGGAGGGGAGTTCGACTGTCATCAGGACGCGCCCCCTACACCGCTTCGCGTCTTTCCGCTACCGTGACGGATCATGTGAACGGGAAGGGATGTCTATGGGTCCGATAAACTGGCTGGCGGTCGTGCTCGCGGCCGCGCTTGCCGTCGCGCTCGGGATCGTCTGGAACGGGCCGATATTCCGCACCGGGCGCGATCTGCTGCCGGGCCATTCGCAGCGAACCGGAAAGTTCTGGGTGGTGGGCGTGATCATGCTGCTGGCATCGGCGATGCTGGGGCACAATTTCGCGCGGATCGGCGCGGCCACGCTGGATGCCAAGCCCTGGCTCTATTTCATGCAGACCGGCGGCATCGCCATCGCCTTCGTCATCCCGGCGATCTGGCTGACGCATATGCGCGTGGGATCGGAGCCCTATCGCCGCATCGTCGATTGCGGCTTCTGGCTGATCGCCTACTTGGGCATGGGCCTGGTTTTCTGGGTGCTAGGCTGACGCTTCGTCGGCTGAGGCTCCATCGGCGGCCCCTTCGTCGGCGGCCCCTTCGTCGGTGGCGGCGGTCGGCAGGATCTCCACGATCACGTCGCTGGCGCGCAGGCTTTTCGCCGCCGCTTCCCAGAACCCGATCGCCTTGCCTTCGCGATAGATCCTGAGGCCCTTGCCTCCGCTGGCGAGCGCGTCGATCGGCTGGCCGATCTCGGCCGGCAGGACCGGCCGTTCGACAAGCTGGACCCGGCCCGTCACCGAGGCGAGGTCGGCCAGATAGTCCGAGATGTGCTTGCCCTCGGCCGAACCGGCGAGCAGCAGCCCGGTGAACCGCACCGGATTGATCACGTTGTCGGCCCCCGCCTGTCGTGCCAGCAGCTCGTTGTCGGCGGCGCGCACCACCGCGGTGATCGGCACGTGCGGGGCCAGGTGGCGCGCGGTCAGGATGATGAGGATGGTGGTATCGTCGCGCCCGGCCGAGACGAGCACGGATCGCGCCTTGTCGATGCGCACGGCGGACTGCGTCTCGTCGCGCGTGGCATCGCCTTGCATCACGTTGCAGCCGGTGGCTTCGGCCAGGGCAAGGCGCGCCGCATCGGGGTCTATCACCACGATCGAGGTGGGATCGGTGCCGCGCGCGATCAGTTCGTTCACCGCCTCCGACCCGCTGATGCCATAGCCCAGCGCGACGATGTGGTTTTCGAGCCGTTCCTGAATGCGCTTCATGCGCCACGTCTCCCAGCTTCGCTTGATGATGAAATTATAGGCCGTACCGACGAAGATATAGATCACCGCGATGCGGATCGGCGTGACGATCACCGCCTCGATCAGCCGCGCCCGATCGCTGACCGGGGCGATATCGCCGAACCCGGTGGTGGTGATCGAGATCATGGTGAAATAGACGACATCGAGGAAGCTGATCGTGCCGTCGTGCGTGTCCTTCAGCCCTTCGCGATCCGCCCAGTGGACCATGATGACCAGGAAGACGAGGCCAAGCGCCGCGCCTAGCCGGATCGCGATATCCGCCCAGACCGGAACCGCTACCGCGCGGCGCAACGGCTCGAAGATGGCCGGCGCGCGGCGGCGCGTCATGGCGTCCTGGGAGGCTCGGGCAGTTCGGGCAGGGGATCGACCGGGCTGCCGTTGCGCCGCACTTCGAAGTGCAGTTCGTTGCCCCTGGCCATGCCGGTGTCGCCGACCAGCCCGATGCGTTCGCCCCGCACGACCTTGACGCCTTTCTTCACCGTGATCCGGCTGAGGAAGGCATAGGCGGTGTACCAGCCGTCACCGTGATCGAGCACCACCAGGTTGCCGAACTGCTCCTTCTCCCTGGCGGCATAGAGCACGGTGCCGGCGGCGGCGGCGCGCACGGTCGCGCCGCGCGGGGCAGTGATGTCCAGGCCATCATGGAAATCGGTGGTCGCGTGCGATTTCCAGCCGCGCCGGACCGGGCCGCTGACCGGCCAGGCAAAGCGGACGGCCGCCGGGGCGGGCCGGGCGGCGGGCGTCGGGGCAGGCGCCGGCGCGGGTGCGGGCGTGGCGGCCACGGTCGGGATCGGCGGGGGATTGAGCACGGTGGGGATCAGCAGATCCTTGCCCGCCGGCAGCGGCGCATCGGGATCGAGCCCGTTGGCCACGGCGATATCGCGCCACGGCACGCCATACTGGTAGGAAACGTCAAAGCCGGTATCCCCGGCCTTGACGGTGTGGTGGCGGGTGCGCGGGATCACCAGCTTCTGCCCCACCTTGACGTCATAGGGCGGGGCCAGCCCGTTCGCTTCGGCGATCAGCACGCGCGGCACCTTGGCGCGGCTGGCGATGCCGCCCAGTGTTTCGCCCGGCGCCACGACGTGCTGGGTCTCCTGCTCGGCGGACGTCGCGGCGCCGGTGGTGCTTTTGCCAGTGCTCTTGGTGGTGACGGCGGGCGGCTTGGGCAGCGGCGCCGGCCTGGGCTTGCCGGCCGGCTTTACCGCGCGCGGGATCGCCAGCTTCTGGCCGACGCGCACGCCGTAGGGTTCCTTGAGGTTGTTCGCCTTGATGATCGCCTCGCGCGAGACTTTGGCGCGGTTGGCGATGCCGTTCAGCGTCTCGCCCGATTGCACCACATGGACGGTTTCTTCCTCGGGCGGGGCGGCCCGCGCGGCGCCCGTTGCCATCAGCAGCGCGGCGCCGACGCAGGCGAGGATCGCCCTCATGCCCGGTAACGCTCCGCCAGTGTGCCCAGCGATGCCTCGTGCGTCAGATCGACATGCAGCGGCGTGACCGAGATATAGCCCGCGTCGATCGCTTCCAGATCGGTGTCCGCGCCCAGCGTGTGCTGGATGCCGTGCAGGCCGAACCAGAAATAGGGAAAGCCGCGCGGATCGGTGCCTTCGACCACCGAACCGCGTTCATAATCATGGAATCCCTGCCTGACCACGCGAATGCCCTTGACCTCCCCAGCCCCGATCGGCGGAAAGTTTACATTAACCAAGGTGCGGCTGGCAAATGCGGTATCCACAAGCGGGCGCAGCACTTTTTCGCCCCAGTGTTCGGCTGCGTCGAACGATACGGCGTTGCCCATGCCTTCCTTGGCATAGACCTGGCTGAGCGCGATCGAGCGGATGCCCGCCAGCGCCCCTTCCATCGCCGCCGAGACGGTGCCCGAATAGGTCACGTCGTCGCCCAGGTTGGCCCCGCGATTGACGCCCGACAGGATCAGGTCGGGCGGCCCGGGCAGCGCCTTGCGCAGCGCCATCGTCACCGCGTCGGTCGGCGTTCCGGTGACCGAGAAGCGGCGCGGCGCGTGCTCGCGCATCCGCACCGGGCGCGTCAGGGTGAGCGAATGGCCCGCGCCCGACTGTTCTTCGGACGGCGCGACGATCCAGATATCGTCGGACAGCTTGGCGGCAATCTTCTCCAGGACATAGAGCCCCGGCGCGTTGATGCCGTCATCGTTGGTCAGCAGGATGCGCATCAGCCGGCCACCGCCAGCGTGGTGAGGCCGCCCATGTAGGGGGCCAGCGCGGCGGGCACCGTGACCGAGCCGTCCTCCTGCTGGTAATTCTCCAGCACCGCCACCAGCGTGCGGCCCACCGCGAGGCCCGAGCCGTTGAGCGTGTGGACGAATTCGGTCTTCTTCGCGCCTTCGGGCCTGAACCGGGTGTTCATGCGCCGCGCCTGATAGTCGCCGCAGTTCGAAACGCTGGAAATCTCGCGATAGGCGCCCTGGCCCGGCAGCCAGACCTCCAGGTCGAAGGTCTTGCGCGCGGTCGCGCCCATGTCGCCCGCGCACAGCAGCATCTTGCGATAGGGCAGGTCCAGCGCGCGCAGGATCGCTTCGGCGGCGCTCACCATGCGTTCGTGCTCGGCGGGCGAATCCTCGGGGGCGCAGATGGTCACAAGCTCCACTTTCTCGAACTGGTGCTGGCGGATGAAGCCGCGCGTGTCCTTGCCGGCCGCGCCCGCCTCCGACCGGAAGCAAGGGGTCAGCGCGGTCATGCGCAAAGGGAGCGCGGCGGGATCGAGGATCTGCTCGCGCACCGCGTTGGTCAGCGAGACTTCGGCGGTGGGGATCAGCCAGCGCCCGTCGGTGGTGCGAAACAGGTCTTCGGCGAACTTGGGAAGCTGGCCGGTGCCGAACACCGCCTCGTCACGCACCAGCAGCGGCGGGGCGCATTCGATGTAGCCGTGGGTCGCGGTCTGGGTGTCGAGCATGAACTGCGCCAGCGCGCGGTGCAGGCGCGCCATTGGGCCCCGCAGGAACGTGAAGCGCGCGCCCGAGATCATCGCCCCGGTCTCGAAATCGAGCCCGAGCGCGGGGCCGATATCGGCGTGCTCCCTGGGCGTGAAAGCGAATTCGCGCGGCGTGCCCCAGCGCGACACTTCCACGTTCGTCGCCTCGTCCTCGCCATCGGGCACTTCTGCCAGGGGGATATTGGGCAGGCGCGCCAGTTCGTCGTGCAAGCGGGCGGAAAGCTCGCGCTCCTCGGCCTCGAGCGCGGGGAGCGTGTCCTTGAGCTGGGCGACTTCGGCCTTCAGCGCCTCGGCGGTGGCGGCATCGCCCTGGCCCATCGCCTTGCCGATCGCCTTCGATGCCTCGTTGCGGCGGTTCTGCGCCTCCTGGGTGCGCGTCGCGATGGCGCGGCGCTGCCCATCCAGGGCAAGCAGGCTGGCGGCGACAGGGGCCACCCCGCGGCGAGCAAGGCCAGCGTCGAAAGCTGCGGGGTCGTCGCGGATCAGGCGGATGTCATGCATGGGCCGCGCCTATGCCGTTTCACGCGCGCCCGCGCAACGGAGAAGGCTACGGCGTCTTGCGGGTCTTGATGCCAAGCAGGGTGTAAAGCGGGCAACTGCTGAGCAGCCCGGTGATCAGCGGCACCAGCCCGACCCAGCCCCAAGGCGTCTTCGGCCCGACGAACACAAGCGCGATGAGCACGAGGCCGAGCACGATGCGAAACGCCCGGTCCAGCGTGCCGATGTTGGTTTGAAGCATGGCCTGTTTCTCCTGCGAAGAAGCCAGTCCTGCGCGCCTTGCAAGGCGGGGGCATTGATTCGGATCAAGTGCCGATTCGGAATGGAGGGTTCCCGTTCCACCCGCTGGGGAAACCGGCGGAAATGGTGGGCGCGGCAAGGATTGAACTTGCGACCCCACCCGTGTGAAGGGTGTGCTCTACCACTGAGCTACGCGCCCGCTACGCTGCGGAAGGCGCGCCCTTAAGGCAAGCGGCGCGAATTGACAAGCGGTCAACGCTGCCTAAAGCGCGCACCCATGAGCGAAGAAAACACCAGCGGCCCCGACGTCCCGCCCGATCACCTCGCGATCAATCCGAGGAGCCCCTTTTTCGATGCCGAAAAGCTGCAGCGCGGCATCGGCATCCGTTTCAAGGGTACGGTGCGCACCAATATCGAGGAATACTGCATTTCCGAAGGCTGGGTGCGCGTGCAGGCGGGCAAGTCCATGGATCGCCACGGCAATCCGCTGACGATCAAGCTCAATGGTCCGGTCGAAGCCTGGTACGAGGATCTGGGCGAAGGCGCGCCGGTCGCCAGCAGGGACTGATTCGCCCGGCTCGCGCATGATCGGGTGAGCCCCGCAGGATTTTCCGTTCCCATCTGGGAATATAGTGCCTGGCCCAAGCAGACTATCGAGGGATCGGTGGCAGCAGGAATGCTGGCGCCGGGCAAGGCCTATAACACAAGATGGAGAGATGGCGTGGATCTGGATCTGGCAGGGCGGCGTGCGCTCGTCACCGGCAGCAGCAGCGGGATCGGCGAAGGCATTGCCCGGATGCTGGCCAGCGAAGGATGCGCGGTGGTCGTGCATGGCCGCAACCGCGAACGGGCCGAAAAGGTCGCGCGTGAGATCGACGCCGCCGGTGTGGCGCTGGGGGAGCTTTCGAACGACGAAAGCGCCGCCCAGGTCCATGAACAGGCTCGTGCCGCGCTGGGCGGCAACATCGAGATCCTGGTGAACAACGCTGGCGGCAGCACGACCGACAGCACCGCGCGCCCGCCGCTGGACATCACCCTGGCCGAATGGGAAGCGAATTATCAGGGCAACACGCTGGCGGCGGTGCGGATGATCCTGCACGCCGTGCCGGCCATGGTCGAGGCCGGGTTCGGCCGCGTCATCCAGATCTCGAGCGCGGTGGCGCTGCAGCCCAACAACCTGGGCCCGGATTATTCCGGGGCGAAAGCCTCGCTGAACAATTTCACGGTCAGCCTGGCCGGATCGCTGCACGGCGCCGGCGTCACGGTCAACACGGTCACGCCGGGCGTGATCATGATGGACGGGCTGATCCGCTGGGCGCGCGAGCAATACGGCAATCCCGCCATGACGGTCGAGGAAATCACCGCCCGCATGGCCGGGGACAGGATTTTCGAGGTTCCCCCCGCCGGGCGGCTGGGAACCCCGGAGGATATCGCGATGGTCGTCTGTATGCTCGCCAGCCCGCGATCGGGCTTCGTGACCGGATCGAACTATCGCGTCGATGGCGGGCAGGTCCGCGCGGTTCTGTGATTTCCCGCCGGAGCAGAGCCCGATCCCAGGCCAGAGAGCCCGGCACGCCGGGTTGAGGAAGGTACATCCCATGTCTCAGAAAACCTATCGCGTCATCCAGTGGGCCACCGGCACGGTCGGCAAGGTCTCGCTGCGGCATTTCGTGGAAAATCCGGCCTTCGAACTCGTCGGCGTGCTGGTGACGAACCCGGAGAAGGTGGGCAAGGATACCGGCGACATCATCGGCTTGCCGCCGACCGGCGTGCTGGCGACCGACGATGTCGAGGCGATCCTGGCGCTGGAGGCGGACTGCGTGCACTTCGCGCCGCTGGTGCAGGATATCGACATGGTCTGCCGCCTGCTGCGCTCGGGCAAGAACGTCGTCTCGCCCGTCGGGCCGGTCTATCCCACGCCGGCCTTCAGCGCCGATGTCGAGAAGATCGAGGCCGCCTGCAAGGACGGGGGAACCTCGTTCCACGGCTGCGGCATCCACCCCGGCTTCGTGGGCGACATCCTGCCGATGACGCTGACGCGGCTGATGGACCGGATCGATCGCATCCAGGTTTACGAGATCGCCGACAAGCTGCGCAATCCCTCGGTCTATATCGAGTTCATGGGCTTCGGCCTCGATCCCGAAGTGCTGAGCACCCAGCCCAATTGCATGGAGGGCGCGATGTATGCTTTCGCCCAGTCCATGGCGCTGGTGGTGGAAGGGCTGGGCAAGACGATCGAGAACCTGACCGAAAAGCACGAGATCGCCACTGCCCGGAACGACATCGCCTATCCCGGCGGCGTCATCCGGGCCGGGACGGTGGCCGGCCAGCATTGGGAATGGACGGCATGGGCGGATGGCGCGCCGCTGATCGTCTATCACCTCTATTACCTGATGGGCGATGACATGGAGCCCGCGTGGAACCTGGGCGACAGCCGCCACCGCATCGTGATCGAAGGCAATCCGGCGATGGAATTGACGCTGATGGCCACAGCCGATGCGGACGGGCGCCATCCTTTCCTGGGGATCACCTGGACCGGGCTGCTGGGCGCCACCGCCATCCCGCAAGTCTGCGAGGCGGCGCCCGGCATGGTGACGCATTTCGATCTGGGCGTGGTGCGCCCGCAAGGGCTGGTGCGGCCGTGACTGGCGGCTTCGGGCGGGGGGTGGCCGTCTGAGGCACAGGCGGCGGCGGGCGAATCGCTTCGCGGCGAGCCGCCTGTGGCCAGCGCGCGTCAGTAGTTTCCGGCGATGATCGCGCCGATCGGGTCCTTCTTGCGGTCCTTCGCCCGGGCCTGCTTCTGCGCCTTGGCCAGCGCGGGCCTGTTTACCTTGTCGCCGCCCTTGCCGGGCTTCTCGTTGTAGATGAAGCCGGCCACCGGCCAGTGCGAGCCGCCCAGGTTGCGGATCGGGGCGTACCACACGCGCACTTCGCTCCAGTCATTGGCGGGCGAAACGTCGATGGCGGTCACGTTGCGTTCGATCTGGCCGCGATTGGACCAGTTGGCGTGGCTGATCAGGATCGTGCGCGCATCGACGATGCGGCTGACCGCCGCGACATGGCCCAGCCGGGAATTTCCATGCGGTTCCAGCGCCATGACCGCGCCCACCCTGGGTTTCGAGCCGCGCGCGTAGCGGCCTGCCGCCTGGCCCCACCAGGTATGCGCGTCGCCGCGAATCTGGATGCCCGAGATCTGCCGGGCGTAAGGCACGCATTGCAGGTAGCCGCCGCCGCTTGCCCGCCGCTCGTCCGACCCGCCTTCGGCGCTGTCGGTATCGATGCTGCTGCTGCGGGCCTGCGCCTGTGCGCCCGCCGCGGCGAGCAGGCCAATCAAGATTGCTGTCCGGTAACCCTTCATGTTGACCGTATTGGCGGGCCAAGGTTAGAGCGATCCTGCAAAGTCTGGTAAACAAACCGGCAAGATTTTGCCGTTTCGCTTGCCAAAGCGCTTTCCCGCGCCCAATTCGCGAAGCCCATGCTTCCGCAGGTCATCATCATCGGGCGTCCGAACGTCGGCAAGTCCACGCTGTTCAACCGGCTCGTCGGCAAGAAAGTCGCGCTGGTGGACGACCAGCCGGGCGTGACGCGCGACCGCCGCTTTGGTGAGGCGCATCTGCTCGGGCTCGATTTCACCATCGTCGATACCGCCGGCTGGGAAGACGACGACGCGCAGAGCCTGCCCGGCCGGATGCGCGCGCAGACCGAAGCCTCGCTGGAAACCGCCGATCTCGCGCTCTTCGTGATCGACGCGCGCGCCGGGTTGACGCCGCTCGATGAAGAGATCAGCCGCTGGTTGCGCGGATCGCCGGTGCCGGTGATCCTGGTGGCCAACAAGGCCGAAGGGCGCGCGGGCGAGGGCGGGTTGCTGGAAAGCTATTCGCTGGGGCTGGGCGATCCGGTGCCGATCTCGGCCGAGCATGGCGAGGGCATGGGCGATCTGTTCGAAGCGCTGCTGCCGCATCTCGAACCGCTTCAGCCGCCCGAGGAAGAGCCGGTGGAGTTCGACGAGGAGGCCTTGCTCAAGGGGCCGCTCAAGCTGGCGATCGTCGGCCGCCCGAACGCGGGCAAGTCCACGCTGATCAACCGCTTCCTGGGCGAGGACCGGCTGCTGACCGGGCCAGAGGCCGGCATCACGCGCGATTCGATCGCGATCGACTGGGAATGGACCGATCCGGCGGGGGGCGAGCCGCGCGCCGTGCGGCTGATCGACACCGCCGGGATGCGCAAGCGCGCGCGCGTGGTCGAAAAGCTGGAGAAGCTGGCGGTGGCCGATGCGCGCCACGCCATCGATTTCGCCGAAGTGGTCGTGCTGCTGCTCGATGCGACGCAGGGGCTGGAGCACCAGGATCTCAAGATCGCCTCGATGGTGCTTGAGGAAGGCCGCGCGCTGCTGATCGCGATCAACAAGTGGGACGTGGCCGAGGACGCGTCGAAGCTGTTCAACGGCGTGCGCCAGGCGCTTGACGATGGCCTGGCGCAAGTGCGCGGCGTGCCGCTGCTCGCGGTTTCGGCGCGCACCGGCAAGGGGCTGGACGAGATGCTGCGCGCCGCCTTCGACATCCGCGAGGCATGGAGCCGGCGAGTGACGACCTCCGCGCTCAACCGCTGGTTCGACGATGCGCTGGCCGCCAATCCGCCGCCGGCGCCGGGCGGCCGGCGGATCAAGCTGCGCTATATCACCCAGGCCAAGACGCGCCCGCCCGGCTTCGTGCTGTTCGGCACGCGGCTCGACATGCTGCCCGAAAGCTACAAGCGCTATCTGATCAACGGCATCCGCCGCGAGCTGGGCTTTGCCTCGGTGCCGATCCGCCTGACGCTCAGGAGCCCGAAGAACCCGTTCGATCCGAAGTAGCCGCGCTTTCGGCGGGCAAGGCCGGGCTGCGCAGCTCTGCCACCATCTTCCACACCGCGATGAACAGCGATGCGATCACCGGGCCGACGATGAAGCCGTTGAGGCCGAACAGTTGCAGGCCCGAAAGCGTGGCGATCAGCACCACGAAATCGGGCATCCGCGTGTCGCGCCCCACCAGGATCGGGCGCAGCAGGTTGTCGATCAGGCCGATCACGAAGAAGCCGCAGCCGGTCAGCACCGCGCCTTGCCAGAACGAGCCGGTGGCGAAGAGGTAGATCGCCACGGGCACCCAGATGATGCCCGTGCCGACGGCCGGCAGCAGCGAGAAGAACCCCATCAGCACGCCCCACAGCAGCGCGCCCTCGATCCCCAGAAGCCAGAAGATCACGCCGCCGACCAGCCCCTGCATCAGCGCGACGACGACAGTGCCCTTCATCGTCGCGCGCACCACGACGATGAAGTGGCCGATCAGCGCGTCGCGCAGCTCCGGCCGCAGCGGCACTGCCGCCTTGATGAATTCGCCCATGCGCTGCCCATCGCGCAGCAGGAAGAACGAGAGGTAGAGCATGACGCCCAGCGCCGCCAGGAAGCTGAGCGCGCCTTGCCCGAACACCAGCGCGCGCGCGGCGATTTCCTGCAGGCCATTGGCCACGCCGCCGCCGAACAGACGGCGCAGCGTCTCGATATCGGCCAGGCCATAAGTATCGACCAGTTCGGACAGGCGACGCGGCAAGGCATCGCGCAACTGTTCGAAGATCGTGCCGAAATCGATGTGGCCTTCGTTGATCTGCACATAAAGGCTGGCCGCTTCCTGCACCAGGCTGATGCCCAGCAGCAGGGCGGGGACGATCGCCAGCGTCAGGATCAGCAGCAGCATCAGCGCGGCGGCGACGTTGTGCCGGCCGCCCAGCCGCGCCGCCAGCTTGCGCGTGGGCGGCTCGAACAAGATCGCGGTGACGAGCGCCCACAGGATCGCGCCGAAGAACGGTGCGATCAGCCAGCCGAAAGCCAGCGTGACAATCAGAACCACGGCCAGAAAGCCGCCGTCCTCAAGCCTCAATCCGCGCAAGTGGTTCCCAGTCATCAGGCTCGGGTGATAGCAGATTCCCGGCGGAATCCATCCACCGCGTTATGCTTTCGCGGGGGCATCGCGCCCCGGCTCCGGCGTCAGGCGCCTTCGGCGGCCTTGCTCTGGAGCTGGGCGTAGTTCGGCAGGCCCATCCGCGCGATCATCTCGAACTGCTTCTCGATGAAATCGATATGCTCTTCCTCGCTTTCGAGGATGCGTTCGAACACTTCGCGGCTGACGTAGTCGCGCACCGCCTCGCAATGGGCGATGGCTTCGCGCAGCAGCGGCACCGCTTCATGTTCCAGCGCCAGATCGCACTTGAGGATTTCCTCGATGCCTTCGCCGATCCTGAGCTTGCCCAGCGCCTGGAAATTGGGAAGCCCTTCGAGGAACAGGATACGCTCGGCCAGCGTATCGGCGTGCTTCATCTCGTCGATCGATTCGTGGCGCTCATACTCGGCCAGCTTGTGGATGCCCCAGTTGTCGAGCATCCGGTAATGCAGCCAGTACTGATTGACGGCGGTCAGCTCGTTCAACAACGCCTTGTTGAGAAAATCGATGACCTGACGGTCCCCTTGCATTGCCCGCACTCCTGTATCGCCCGCACCATGATTATGGGCGGTGTGACGTGGGGTGGCAAGTCAGGCGGCGATGCTGTTGGGGAGATCCTGCGCGAAACGCTCCTCGTCGATGATTTCCGCGGCTTCATCAATGCACTGGCGGCACTGCGGCGGGCAGCCGAGCGAATGGTAGATCGCTTCCACATCGCCGCAACGCTCCCGGGCGGCGGCCCGAAGCTCTATGTCGCGAATCGCATTGCAGATACAAATGTACATGCGGGCACCTCTCTATGAGGCCAACATACGCATTTGCGAATAGATCGCAATAGCAATCAGCGCCGGTTCGAAAGAATGTGCCCCATGGTCAGCGAACGCCACAGCCATTCGAGCGGGCCATAGCGGTATCGCGCCAGCCACGCGGCGCTGGCCGTGAGCATCAGGGCCCAGCCGGCCAGCACGAAGGCCCATTGCCCCGCCGCGCCGACGGTGCCGAACAGGCCAAGCCCCCAGCCATAGAAGATCGCGGTCATCACCGCGCTGGCGGCGATGTAGTTGCTGAGCGCCATGGCGCCGGCGGCGGCGAGCCAGCGGCCGGGCGGGCTGGCGCACAGGCGCGGCGCGGCGATCACCAGCAGCGCGGCATAGGCAAAGGCCATCAGCAGGTGCGGGAAGGCCAGGAACGAGAGCATCGCCTGGCCCATTGCGATGATCGGGAAATGGCGCGGCCACATCCAGGCGAGCACCGCCAGCGTCGCGCCAAGGCCAAGCGTCCCGGCGCCGATCGCGGCCGCCCGGATCGCATGGGCCGGCCAGCGCCCGGCGAAGAAGCCGGTGCGGTACAGCGCCATGCCGATCAGCATCAGCGGCAGCGTCTCGCCCAGGTTCTGCGCGGTCATCTCGAACAGCCAGAACGGCCGCTCGCGCAGTTTGGCCAGCGCGATCGTGCCGAAATCGGCGCCATAGCGGGCCAGCTCGGTGTTGGCGAAGCGGAAGGCGGGCGCCAGCATATCGGCGTGCGCGCGCGCCTGCCCTGCGCTGGCGGCGCCCAGCCGCACCGCTTCCTCGGCCACCACCGCCGGCCAGCCGGTGAACGCGGCCCACATGTGGGTGCCGGTGAAGATCGCGAGCGCGAGCGTGATCATCCCCCCCACCGCCATGCGCCGCAGCAGCAGCGCGACGATGCCGCAAGCCGCATAGGAGAACAGGATATCGCCCCACCAGAACAGCAGGTAGTGAAGCTGGCCGAACACCATCAGCCAGCACAGGCGGCGGAACTGAAGGATATCGCCATCGCGCCCTTGCGCTTCGGCGCTTTCGATGAACAGCATCATGCTGGCCCCGAACAGCAGCGAGAACAGCGCGCGCATCTTGCCTTCGAAGAACAGGAAGGCGAAGGCGAAGGCCGCTTCGTCGGCCGGGGTTGCGGGCAGGATCGCGCCGGGCGACAGGGCGGTGATGGCCGGCCCGGCAAAGCCCGCGATGTTGATCGCCAGAATGCCGAGGACGGCGACGCCCCGGATCAGGTCCAGCGCCGCGACGCGATCCGGCGCGGCCTGGTCCAAGCGGTCAATCCCGCGCGGCGATGCAGGTTATTCCGCCGGCTCGCAATTTGCCGCAGGCAGCCTCGGCGGCGGACTGGCTGGGAAAGCCACCGGCCTGCAGCTTGGTCAGCCGCCCGGCCGGCACCAGCATCCGGGCATGGCCGGCCAGTTCGGGGCGGTTCTTCACCTTGTCCCACAGCTTCTGCGCGTTGCCCGGCACGCCGAACGCGCCAAGCTGCACGCGCCAGCCGCCCGTCGCGCCAGTGGTGGCCGGGGCCGGCGCGGTCGCCGCCGGTGCGGGCTTCGGGGCCGGTTTGGGAGGGGTGGGCTTGGGCGTGGCGGGTTTCGGCGCGGGCCTGGAGGGCGCCGGGGTCGCCTGATCGAGCACGGTGGCGACGCGCGGCACCGGGATCGGCCGCGCGGGTTCGACACGCATTCCGGTGGGCGGGCCCTTCCAGGTATATTCCGCGCCGGCCTGCGCCGGGCTGTCGGTGCCGGCCGCGCGCGCGGCGGCGGCGACGGCATCCTCGGCCGAGACGATCGCGGGCGCGCGCGGCGCGTTGCCGGCGGGCGGCGCGCCCAGATCGGCGGCGGCCACCTGACGCGCGCGGGTGGCCTCGGCCTTGGCCGAGAGCTCGGCGGCGAGCGGCACGCTTTTCTGCCGGTCTTCCAGCGCGATGAACTGGTCCATCTGCGCCAGCGCGCCGGCCGCCTGCGGCAGGCCCGCCTGCTGGGCCAGGCTCATCAGCGCATAGGCGCGCACCCAGTCCTTGGCCACGATATCGCCGTTGAAGTGGGCCAGGCCCAGAATGTATTGCGCGCGCGCATCGCCCCGGCCGGCGGCGGCTTCGATGAACGGCATGGCCTTGGTCCGCGCGCCGCGCTGGAACATCAGCAGGCCATAGTTGTCGGCCGCCTGCAGATGACCCTTGGCGGCCGCCTGCTCGAACAGCGCCTCGGCCTTGGCCAGATCCTGCGGCACGCCGCGCCCCAGCTTGTAGGCTTGGGCGAGATTGAACTGCGCGTCGGGATCGCCCTTTTCGGCCGGAACCTTCCATTCCCGGATCGCGGCGGCATAATCGCCCGCGCCCCAGGCATCGACGCCGGCCTTGACATCGCCCATGGCGGGCGCCGCCAGCGCCGCGCCCAGCAGCGCGATCGAGGAAAGATACCGCCTCAAGCCGATTACGCTCACCACCCTGCCTCCACGTCCCGCCCGGTTTGCGGGGCATCGCACCTGTTGCCGCCGGCAAGAACCACCGGCCCGCGTCAACCGCGCGCCGTCTTGCCTAACTGACATAGTGAAGAACGCATTAGCAAAACCTTTATCATGCCGATTGCCCGTTTTCCGAGGGCGATAAAGCAGTGTTAACCTAAAATTAGGAACGATCTGCGATCCCCCGGACAGACGCATTCATTTTCCGTTTCGGCATTTTCCGTTTGCGGCATTTTCCGTTCTGGCTTGGTGGGGAGCTTGCATTGCGCGTACTGGCATTGGCATCGCAGAAGGGCGGCTCGGGCAAGACCACCTTGTCCGGTCATCTCGCCGTTCAGGCGCAGCGCGCCGGCGCGGGGCCGGTGGTCTTGATCGACATCGATCCGCAAGGCTCGCTGGCCGACTGGTGGAACGAGCGCGAAGCCGAATTGCCCGCCTTTGCCCAGACCACCGTCGCGCGGCTCGCCAGCGATCTGCAGGTGCTGCGCCAGCAGGGTTTCCGCCTGGCCGTGATCGACACGCCGCCGGCCATCACCATGGCAATCCAGAGCGTGATCTCCGTCGCCGAGTTGATCGTCGTGCCGACGCGGCCCAGCCCGCATGACCTGCGCGCAGTGGGCGCCACCGTCGATCTGTGCGAACGCGCGGGCAAGCCGCTGATCTTCGTGGTCAACGCCGCCACGCCGAAGGCCAAGATCACGGGCGAGGCCGCCGTCGCGCTGTCGCAGCATGGCACGGTCGCGCCGATCACACTGCACCACCGCACCGATTTCGCCGCCTCGATGATCGACGGGCGCACGGTGATGGAAGTCGATCCCAATGGCCGCTCCTCGCAGGAAGTGGTCGCGTTGTGGAACTATGTGGCCGATCGGCTGGAAAAGAACTTCCGTCGCACCGTGTTCGCCAGCCCTGCCGCCCAGCCGATGCTGCCCGGCGTCAACCGACCCGTCGGGGGCTTCGGCCGCCGCGTCGCCGGCTCCTGAAGGAGACGGCCCGATGCGCGATCACAAGGAATTCGCCTCGCTCTCTCCCAGCCTGCTGGCCCGCAAGGGCGCGGCCCGGCCGGCGATGCGCCCGCAAGTCCAGCCGCTGCACGAGTTCCAGGAAGCCGCCTCGCGGCCGGCCGAGGACGATCTGGGCTGGAATGACATGGGCCACGATACCGAGCGACACGGGGCGGAACAGCACGGGGCCGAGCAGGGTGCCGAAGTCGTCCCGCTTGACGAAAGCCAGCGCGCCCGGGCCGCGAAGGACGGCCTGCCCGAAGTGGTGCGCCAGCGCGAGGCCATTGTCGAACGCTTCGCGCGGCCGGCCGGATCGCGCCGTTCCGCGCTGGCCGAAGGCCGCCGGGCCGCGTTCACGCTGCGGCTCGATGCCGATCGCCACTTGCGCCTGCGGCTGGCCAGCACCGTGCTGAACCAGAGCGCGCAGGCGATCGTGACGGCCGCGCTCGAACAGTATCTCGCTGAAATGCCCGAAATCACCACGCTTGCGGGCAAGATCCGCAAGCGCGGCTAGCACACCCACTGAGGGGGGATCATGATGCATCGTACCGCCAGCAAGATCAGGCCCGGCCAGCTTGCCATGTGCACCGCGATGGCGGCGGTGATCGTCACCGCCGGCGTCGGCCAGTCGGACTGGGCGCAGGTCATCGCCACCCCGGCTTTCGCCGCGACGTCCGAAGCGCGCGTGGAAAAGCAGGTCAAGCAGGCCGAGCGCGCCGTCGCCAAGATGCCCGATAACGCGCAGGCGCGCGCCGATCTGGCGCAAACCTACCTTTCGGTCGGCCGCTTCGCCTCGGCCGCGACCACCTTCGAGGACGCGGTGGCGCTGGGCGATGCCTCGCCGCGCACCGCGCTGGGCATGGCGCTGGCCTATATCGGCGCGGGCCGTGGCAACGAGGCCGTGACCGTGCTCAACCAATGGCGCGAATCGCTGCCGGCCAGCGACCTTGGCCTGGCGCTCGCGCTGGCCGGGCAGACCGGGCAGGGCGTCACCATCCTGACCGATGCGTTGCGCAATGGCGACAACACGCCGAAGCTGCGCCAGAACCTGGCCTATGCCTATGCGCTGGACGGGCGCTGGAGCGAAGCGCGCCTGATGGCGGCGCAGGATGTGCCGGCCAACCTGCTCGACGCGCGGATCAGCGAATGGGCGCGGCAAGGCAAGCCGGAGGATTACAACGTCCGCGTCGCCGGCCTGCTGGGCGCGCCGCTGCGGGCCGATCCCGGCCAGCCGGCCGCGCTCGCGCTGCGTGCCGCGACGACGGAAAAGCCCGCGCTGGCCGCGCTCACCGCGCCGCAGGCCGGGGGTGATGAAGTGCCGGCGGAGGCGTCAGCGCCCCCGCCCGCCCCCGCGCCAGCACAGGAACTGCCGCCGGTGAAGAGCGGCGAAAGCTTCTGGGGCGGTTCCCCGGCGCAAGTGGCGCAAGCCGCTGTTCCGGCCCCCACGCCGGCCGCCCCGCCGGCGGCGCAGCCCCAGGAGCCGCAGCCGACCGTCGCGCAGGCTTTCGCCGCCGATCCCGCGCCGACGCCCTATGTCTACAAGCCGGTCGAGCAGGCCGTGCCCGCGTCGCCGCGCAAGCCCGCGCCGGCCAGCCCCGCGCGCGCTTATGCCCGCGTGGCCGCCAATCCGACGCACCTGGTGCAGCTTGGCGCGTTTTCCTCGCCCGAGAACGCCAGGCGCGCGGTGAAGATCTTCCAGGCGCGCAATCCCGCGCTGAAGCAGCACGACATGCGCATCACCAAGGCGGTGGTGCGCGGCAAGACGTACTGGCGCGTCGCCGCCGCCGGCTTTGACGGCACTTCGGCCCGCTCGATGTGTTCTTACGTCAAGAGCCAGGGCCGGGGCTGCTTCGCCTATGCGGCGACCGCCCCATGGCCTGCGGTCGCCAGTGCCGCACCTTACCGCGCAAGGCGCTGAACCGGGGCATTTCCTTCCACAAGACCTCTTGCACAGCCTTGGGCTGCTTCCGTCAGGAGGCGGCCCTTTTCTTGGCGCCGACGGGCGATCCGCCCTTGAACAGCGCCAGCACGCGGCCCTGGACGGGCTGCTTGTCGAACGGCGTGTTGCCCGCGCTGGCGGCCATCTTGTCCGAATCGACGATCCACGGGCGATCGGGGTCGATCACCGCCAGATCGGCCTGCGCGCCCACTTCGAGCCGCCCGGCGTTCACACCCAGCAGCCGCGCCGGGTTCGCCGCCAGCAGCGCGAAAGCGCGGCCCAGCGTGATGACGCCATCGCGCACGAGGCTGAGCGTGAGCGGCAGCAGCGTTTCGGCGCCGGCCATGCCCGGTTCGGAATCGGCGAAAGGCAGGCGCTTGTCTTCCGGCCCGCGCGGATCGTGGCCCGAACCGATCACGTCGATCGTCCCGTCGGCGACGGCGGCGAGCACCGCTTTGCGATCGGCTTCGGAGCGCAGCGGCGGCGACAAGTGCATGAACGTGCGGAATTCGGCCATGGCAAGGTCGGAAAGCATGAAATAGGCCGGGCTGACCCCGGCGGTGACGGGCACGCCCCGGGCCTTGGCCGCGCGCACCAGATCGAGCCCGGCCGCCGTCGTCACGTTGCGGAAATGGATGCGCGCGCCGGCCAGTTCGGCCAGTGCGAGATCGCGCGTGATAGCCAGCGCCTCGGCCGCCGCCGGCGCGGCGGGCAGGCCCAGCCGTGTCGCCATCTCGCCCGAAGTGGCGACCGCGCAGCCGGTGATCCCGGCATCCTCGGTATGGGTGCACACCACCAGATCGAGCATCGCCGCGTATTGCAGCAGCCGCAGCATCGTGCCCGAATCGGCGATCCACGCGCGGCCGGTGGCGATCGCGCGCGCACCGGCATCGCGCATCAGCGCGATCTCGGCCAGGCGATCGCCGGCCAGATCGCGCGTAGCGGCCGCGAAGGGGTGGACCCACAAGTCCGGCTTGCCCGATTGCGCGGCGAAGCGCACGCGCGCCGGCACGTCGAGCGGCGGGTCCTGGTCGGGCATCAGCGCGGCCCGGGTGATGCCGCCGAAATGGAACGCCGGCTTGTCGATCGCGAAGACGCCGATATCGACCAGCCCCGGCGCGATCACCTTGCCAGCGGCATCGTGCACGCGGTCGCCCGGCTGGGGCGCCACGTCGCCCAGCGCGACGATATGCCCGTCCACGCAGCGGATCGCGCCCGGCGTCACGCCGCCGTCGGGCAGGACGAGCTGGCCGCCCGTGATGGTCAGCGGGGTGACGCTGCTCATGCCCAGCCCTCCAGGCCGCGCGCCTTGCGGGTCAGCACGTCAAGGCAGGCCATGCGGATGGCGACGCCCATCTCCACTTGCCGGGTGATCAGCGAGCGGCCGACCAGATCGGCGACATTGCTGTCGATCTCCACCCCCCGGTTCATCGGGCCCGGATGCATCACCAGCGCATCGGGCGCGGCCCGCTCCAGCCGGTCGAGCGTCAGCCCGTAAAGGTGGCGGTATTCGCGCGGCGAGGGGATGAACTGGCCCTGCATCCGTTCGAGCTGGAGGCGCAGCATCATCACCACGTCGGCGCCGGCCAGCGCCGCGTCGAAATCGTGGAACGGCGTGACGTTCATCGCCTCGATCGCCTCGGGCATCAGCGCGGGCGGGGCGCAGACGCGCACGTCGGCGCCCAGCGACGTGAGGCACAGGATGTTGGACCGGGCGACCCGGCTGTGCAGGATATCGCCGCAGATCGTCACGGTGAGGCCGTTGAAGGCGCGCTTGGCATGGCGGATGGTCAGCGCATCGAGCAGGGCCTGCGTGGGATGCTCGTGCTGGCCGTCCCCGGCATTGAGCACCGGGCAATCGACCTTGCCGGCGATCAGCCGCACCGCGCCCGAGCTGCCGTGGCGGATGACGATGGCATCGGCATGCATGGCGTTGAGCGTCATCGCCGTGTCGATCAGCGTCTCGCCCTTCTTCACGCTCGATTGCGCGGCGTGCATGTTGACCACGTCGGCGCCCAGGCGCTTGCCGGCGATCTCGAAGCTGAGCAGCGTGCGCGTGGAATTCTCGAAGAAGGCGTTGATGATCGTCAGGCCGGCCAGCAGGTTGCGGTGCTTTTGCGCGTGGCGGTTGAGCTGCACCCACTGTTCCGCCTCGTCCAGCAGGAACATGATCTCGTGCGGCGCGAGGCCGGCGATGCCGACCAGGCCGCGATGCGGGAAGGCCGCCGAGCCCGCCGGATACTGGAATGTTGGCGATGTCATTGAAGACAGCGCCTTACGGGAGCGGGCGGCCGCGCTCAAGCCAATTCCGGCGTCATGGCCGCCGCGCTTCCCAAGCCATGCCGCCTGCGGCTAGAAGCAAGGGCCTGGAAGGCAGGTGATGGCATGGAATTCGCGCGCAAGGTCTGGAAGCTTCTGGTCGCGGTGAAGGACGGGCTGGCGCTGCTGCTGCTGCTGGTGTTCTTCGGCGGGCTTTACGCAGTGCTCGCGGCGCGGCCGGCGCCGGGCCGGGTGCAGGAAGGGGCGCTGCTGCTCGATCTTGACGGGGTGATCGTGGAAGAGCCCAGCCATGTCGATCCGATCGGCCTGCTGCTGTCCGCCCGGGCGCCCACGCGTGAGTTCCGCTCGCGCGATATCGAGCGCGCGCTGCGCGCCGCCGCGAAGGACAAGCGGATCAAGGTAGTGGTGCTGGACCTGTCGCGCTTCCTGGGCGGGGGCTATGTCAACCTGCACGATATCGGCAAGGCGCTCGACGCGGTGCGCGCCTCGGGCAAGCCGATCCTGACCTTCGCCAATGCCTATGCCGACGATTCGGTACTGCTGGCCGCCCATGCTAGCGAGGCCTGGCTCGATCCGATGGGCGGGGCCTTCGTCACCGGGCCCGGCGGCAATGGCCTCTATTTCGCCAAGCTGTTCGAAAAGCTGAAGATCGACGCGCATATCTACCGCGTCGGCACGTTCAAGAGCGCGGTCGAGCCCTATATGCTCGAAGGGCCTTCGCCAGCCGCGCGCGAGGCTTACGAATCGATCTATGGCGCGCTGTTCGCGGCCTGGAAGGCCGATGTCGCCAAGGCGCGGCCCAAGGCCAACCTCGCGCTTGTCACCACCGATCCGGTCAGCTGGCTGAAGGCATCGGGCGGCGACATGGCCGCAGCGGCGAAAGCGGCCGGGCTGGTCGACCGGATCGGCAGCAAGACCGAATTCGGCGAACGCGTCGCCCAGCTGGCCGGTGACGATCCGCTTGACGCCACGCGCGGCAAGTTCGCCCACACCCCGTTCGACACCTGGATCGCGGCCCACCCCGAACAGCAGGACGGCGACGCGATCGGCGTCGTCACGATCGCCGGCGAGATCGTCGATGGCGATGCCGGGCCGGGCAGCGCGGGCGGAGACCGGATCGCGCAAGTGCTTGACGCGGCGCTGGACCAGGATCTCAAGGCGCTGGTGGTGCGCATCGATTCCCCCGGCGGATCGACCATGGCGTCGGAACGGATCCGCCGCGCGCTGGCCGAATTTCGCGAACGCAAGATCCCGGTGGTGGTCTCGATGGGCAATCTGGCCGCGAGCGGGGGCTACTGGGTCGCGACGCCCGGCCAGCGGATCTTCGCCGATCCGGGCACGATCACCGGCTCGATCGGCGTCTTCGCGGTGCTCACCAGCTTCGAGCGCACGCTGGCCGATCTCGGCGTGACCGGCGGCGGGGTGAAGACCACGCCGCTTTCGGGCCAGCCGGACCTGTTTACCGGGCTTGCCCCGGAAGTGTCGGGAGTCATCCAGGCCTCGGTCGAGAACACTTATGGCAAGTTCCTGGGCCTGGTGGGGCAGGCGCGCGGCAAGACGGCCGGGCAGGTCGATGCGGTGGCGCAGGGGCGGCCCTGGGCGGGCAGCGACGCCCGGCGGCTGGGGCTGGTCGACGAATTCGGCGATCTCGATGCCGCGCTGGCCTATGCGGCACGAGCGGCCAAGCTGGGCAACGGCAAGTGGCACGCGGCGTTTCTGGGCGAGGAGACCGACCCCTTCAGCCAGTTCCTGGCCGGGCTGAGCCGGCGCGAGGCCGGCGGCGAGGCGAGCGCGGGCGGCGGCGATATCGCCGCGCTGTTCGCCCGGCGGCAGCAGGATCTGCTGGAACAGGCGATCGGGCAGGCGCAGGCGCTCGTCGCGGTCCGGGGGGTGCAGGCCTATTGCCTGGAATGCCCCCGGATCGAACGGGCCGCAACACCGCCGCCGGCCGTGCCGGCATCGCTGCTCGGCCGGCTGGCGGTGCTGGCGGGGGTCACGGCAAGGTAGGCATTTCGTCCGGCCCGACATCGGGCTGATCGAAATCGGGCGGCATTTCAGGGTCTTCGTCAGGCGGGAAGGGCTCACCCGGCTCGGGCGCCTGCGGCGGCACTTCGGGAGGGGATTGCGGTTCGTCCTGGTCGGGCGGGGGAGTGGGTGGAGTTGCCATCGGGCGCGCCTTTCATGTTGCCGCAAGGCAACGTGGGCATGGCTCGGCCCGCGCGCAAGCCGCGGCGCTTGCCCTTTTCGCCCTGTGCTTATAAGGGCACGTCCCTTGAGATTCAGGCTTTGTCCGCGGGCGTGGCGGAACTGGTAGACGCGCTGGATTTAGGTTCCAGTATCGCAAGATGTGGGGGTTCGAGTCCCTTCGCCCGCACCAGTTCGCTTCCCGAGAACGACAAGGCACAAACGGAAGAATGCAGGAAGGCTTCTTGAACATGCAGATCGTCGAAACCAGCAATGAGGGCCTGAAGCGCGCCTACACGGTGACCATCCCGGCCAAGGAAATCACCGCGCGGATCGAAGGCGAAGTCCAGCGGCTGGCGCCGCAGGTGCGTATGCCCGGCTTCCGCCCCGGCAAGGTGCCCGCCAACCTGATCCGCAAGATGCATGGCGATTCGCTGCATCAGGACGCGCTCAACACGACGATCCGCGAGGCGATGGACCAGCTGGTCAGCGAAAAGGCGCTGCGCCCGGCGATGCAGCCGCAAGTCGCGCTGGGCGAGGGCTATGAGCAAGGCAAGGACGCCGAGCTTTCGGTGAGCCTGGAAATCCTGCCCCGGATCGAGGCGCCTTCGCTCGAAGGGCTGAAGCTTGAAAAGCTGGTGGTCCCGGTCAAGGACGAGCAGGTCGACGAGGCGGTGGAACGCATCGCCAGCCAGCAGAAGAGCTATGAGACCGTCGAACGCGCCGCGCAGACCGACGATCAGGTGCTGTGCGACTTCGTCGGCAAGCTCGACGGGGTGGAATTCGATGGCGGCAAGGCCGAGAACCAGGCGATCGTGATCGGTTCGGGCCGCCTCATCCCCGGCTTCGAGGAGCAGCTCGTCGGCGCCACGGCGGGCGAGCAGCGCACCATCACCGTCACTTTCCCCGAGGATTATCCGGCCGCCGAGCTGGCGGGCAAGGAAACCACGTTCGACATCACCGTCCATGAAGTGAAGGCGCCGGTCGAAACCACGATCGACGAGGATTTCGCCAAGCAGCTCGGCTTGGAAAGCCTTGAGCAGCTGCGCACCCTGCTGCGCGGCCAGCTTGAGCAGGAAACCGCCGGCCTCACTCGCACCCAGATGAAGCGCGCGCTGCTCGACCAGCTTGCCGCCGGCCACGATTTCGAGGTTCCGCCCTCGATGGTCGATGCCGAGTTCGAGCAGATCTGGGCGCAGCTCACCCACGAAGCCAGCCACGAGGACGATGCCGCGGCCGCGCTCAAGGAAATCGAGGACGAGAAGGACGATTACCGCAAGATCGCCGAGCGCCGCGTGCGGCTGGGCCTGCTGCTGTCGGAAATCGGCCAGGCCAACGGCGTGGACGTGACCGCGCAGGAAATGTCGATGCTGCTTTCGCAGGCCGCGCAGCAGTATCGCCCCGAGGATCGCCAGCGCTTCGTCGAATACGTGCGCAACGATCCGATGGCCGCCGCCCAGCTGCGCGCGCCGCTGTATGAGGACAAGGTCGTCGATTTCCTGATCGAGCAGGCCGAAGTGACCGAACGCGAAGTGAGCCGCGAGGAGCTTCAGGCCGCGATCGAGGCCGATAGCGACGAAATCCGCTCCGAAGCCAAGCCGGCCAAGGACGAAGAGCCCGCCGAGGCCGAAGCGGTGACGCAAGCCGACACCCCGGCCGAGACGGAAGCCGCCGCCGAGGCCGAAGAGGCCGGCGACAAGGCGCCCGCCAAGAAGCCCGCCGCGAAGAAGGCCGCCGCCAAGGCCGCCGACGGTGAGGAAAAGGCCCCCGCCAAGAAGGCTCCGGCCAAGAAGGCCCCGGCCAAGAAAGCCACCGCCAAGTCCGAAGGCTGAGGGCGCTCGCCCTCGGCATAGGCCCCGGCCGGCGCCGTTTCGGCGGCGGTGCCGCTTGCCCCGCGCTTCAGGGTGCGGGGGAAAGCGGCCGGTCGGATGCGACCCAGCCGTCGCCGATGCGATAGAGCGTGATCGCATCGAGCGCGAAGCCCCGGTTGCGCAGGTGCGCCAGGATCGCGGCTTCGTCGAAACGGTGCCGGGTATCGTGCTCGGCCCAGAACAGCGTCGGGCAGCGGGCCGAGATCCGGCGCGAACCGTCCCGCTCGATGCGGAAGCCCAGGCGGCGGGCCACGCTGCGATAGGCATAAGGCGCGACCAGCCGGTTGTCCGCCGGCGACATCGCCATCACGTCCGCGTTCCAGAAGCCGTCGGTGTGGACGGCGGTATCCGCGCACCGCGCCGCCTCGCGCGCGATCAGGCGCCCGGTGCCGAGCCAGCTGTTGCGCGCCACGGTCCGTTCGGCATTGCCGGCCAGCGCGTAGAGCGTCCAGGCCAGGCCCGCCAGCAGCAGCACTTGCGCCGCGCGGGCGGGCAGCGCCACCAGCGCCCGCCCGAAGCCGAGCGCGACCCCGGCCGCGACGGTGGCGGTAAGGGCGGACAGGTATTTCTCGATCAGGATCGGGCGCAGCAGGTGGATCGCGATCAGCCCCGCCACGGCGATCGCCACGCCGGTGGCCAGCAGCAGCAGCGCGCCGAGTTCGCCGGGCAACGTCCGGCTCCGCACGGCTTCGCGGGCCAGCAGCCCGCACCCGGCGAGCGCGGCCAGCAGGACGACCGGGTTCGCCCCGATCGTGCGCTGCACCGCGTATTCGATGGCATATCGGGCGGAATCGAAGCCGGGGGCGAGCCAGAAGACGCGGGTATTGGCCTCCCACATCGGATACTGGATGGCGCTCACCACCAGGAACAGCGCCGCGCTGGCCAGCGCCGGCACCAGCAGCGCGCGCAGCTGCGGCCAGTCCTTGCGCCAGGCGGCACCGGCGAGGAACGCGAGGACGAGCGCCCCGGCGATGATCGTGGTGATGATATGCGTGTTGAACGCGAAGAACAGCGCCCCCCAGTATGCCGCGCGCCGCCCGCGCGAACCCGGCGTACCTTCGATCCACAAGGCCGCGAGCGAGAGCGCGAGCACCGCGCCCGCGCATTGCGAAAGGAAATAGGATCGCAGGTCGCTCCCCGCCCACACCGTCCAGGGATTGGCGGCCAGCAGCAGCGCCAGTCCGCCAGCGGCCGGCAACAGCCGGGGCGCGTCGCGCACGACAAGGCCGCCGCCCGCCAGCGCCAGCGCCGCGAAGGCAAGGTTCAGCAGCCGGCGCGTCTCGATCTCGCCCAGCCAGGCGCTGGCGCGCGCCAGGATGTAGAACAGCGGCGGGTGATTGTCGGCCAGCCAGCTTTCGCGCAGCTGGCGCAGCCAGCTCTGGCCGCCACGCGTCACATAGTCGGTATAGAACTCGTCGTACCAGGGGCCGCGATGCAGGTCCGTCCAGACGAGCGCGACCGCGAGGGCGAGCAGCGCCAGCGCGATCATCGCGCCGATCGCCCCGTCGATCCCGCGAGGGCCGGGGCCGCCGCGCGTCATCTCCGGCATCGTGGGCATTGCATCCTGGGCATCGCCTCGCATTGTGTCGGACCAGGTATCGGACCAGGCCGGTGCCTACGCGTCGTGCGCCCCGGCGCAACCGGCGCGCGCGGATTGCCCTGCGCTGGCACAGCCGGGCGGGCTTTCGTTTAAACCGTCCACACGGATGAAGGGTTAAAGCTCTTGAACATCGGCGGGTGGCACGCGACATAGGCGGGCCAGACACAAGAGGACCTTCATGATCGATCTGTTCGGCCATTCCGGCGCAAGCGTTTTTGGAACCCAGGGCAAGTTCACCGCCGATCCCGTCACCGGCGCGCTGGTGCCGATGGTCGTCGAGCAGACCAGCCGGGGCGAACGCAGCTTCGACATCTTCTCGCGCCTGCTGCGCGAACGCATCGTCTTCGTGACGGGCGAGGTGGAGGATCACATGGCCTCGCTGATCGTGGCCCAGCTCCTGTTCCTCGAATCCGAGAACCCGTCGAAGGACATCTCGATGTACATCAATTCGCCGGGCGGCGTGGTGACGGCGGGTCTGGCGATCCACGACACCATGCAGTATATCCGCCCGCGCGTTTCGACCGTGTGCATCGGCCAGGCCGCCTCGATGGGCAGCTTCCTGCTCGCGTCGGGTGAACCGGGGATGCGCATCGCGCTGCCCAACGCGCGGATCATGGTGCACCAGCCTTCGGGCGGCGCGCGCGGCATGGCGGCCGACATCGAGATCCAGGCGCGCGAGATCCTGCGGATGCGCAAGCGGCTCAACGATCTCTACGTGAAGTACACTGGCAAGAGCCTTGACGAGGTGGAAAAGGCGATGGATCGCGATACCTTCCTCGAAGCGGAAGAAGCGCTTGCCTTCGGCCTTGTCGACAAGGTCTTCGAAAGCCGGCCCGATGCCGAAAAGCAATCGGATGGCAAGGATTAACGGATAGGCGGCTCAAAGCTTGCGTAAGCATTTGTCGGTCAGGATTGATAAACAGGCCCTACGCAGAGTAAGAACGGCGAGTCGCCTCACCCCAGGGGCCCGATACAGAGAATGACCAAATTGAGCGGATCTGACGCAAAAAGCACCCTTTACTGCAGTTTCTGCGGCAAGTCGCAGCACGAAGTGCGCAAGCTGATCGCTGGCCCCACCGTCTTCATCTGCGACGAATGTGTCGAGCTGTGCAACGACATCATCCGTGAGGAAACCAAGGCCGGCATCGCCGGCAAGAAGGACGGCGGCGTCCCTTCCCCGCGCGAGATCTGCGAGACGCTGAACGATTACGTGATCGGCCAGGACCGCGCCAAGCGCGTGCTCTCGGTGGCGGTGCATAACCACTACAAGCGCCTGAAGCACAGCGGCAAGGCCGGCGATGTCGAGCTGTCGAAATCGAACATCCTGCTGGTCGGGCCGACCGGCTCGGGCAAGACGCTGCTCGCGCAGACGCTGGCCAAGACGTTCGACGTGCCGTTCACCATGGCGGACGCGACCACGCTGACCGAGGCGGGCTATGTCGGGGAGGATGTGGAGAACATCATCCTCAAGCTGTTGCAGGCGTCGGACTACAACGTCGAGAAGGCGCAGCACGGCATCGTCTATATCGACGAGATCGACAAGATCAGCCGCAAGGCCGAGAATCCCTCGATCACGCGCGACGTTTCGGGCGAGGGCGTGCAGCAGGCGCTGCTCAAGCTGATGGAAGGCACCACCGCCAGCGTTCCCCCGCAGGGTGGCCGCAAGCACCCGCAGCAGGAATTCCTGCAAGTGGACACGACCAACATCCTGTTCATCTGCGGCGGCGCTTTCGCGGGCCTGGAAAAGATCATCGCGGACCGCCTGCAGAAGCGTTCGATCGGCTTCGGCGCGCATGTCGCCGATCCCGACAAACGCCGCGTGGGCGAACTGCTCCAGAAGGCCGAGCCCGAGGATCTGCTGAAGTTCGGCCTGATCCCCGAATTCGTCGGCCGCCTGCCGGTGATCGCCACGCTGGAGGATCTGGATATCGCCGCGCTGGTGAAGATCCTCAAGGAACCGAAGAACGCGCTGGTCAAGCAATACGCCAAGCTGTTCGAACTGGAGGACGTCGAGCTGTCGTTCACCGACGATGCGCTGGAAGCGATCGCCCAGAAGGCGATCGAACGCAAGACCGGCGCGCGCGGGCTGCGCTCGATCGTCGAAGGGCTGCTGCTCGACACCATGTTCGACTTGCCGACCGAAGGCGACATCGCCGAAGTGGTGGTGGACAAGGACGTGGTCGATGGCCGCAAGGAGCCGGTGCGCGTGCTCAAGGGCGACAAGGCCGAAGAAGCGGCCTGACCGGGGCCGCGCACGCGCCAGCGGACAAAGCGAATGCATCGAAGGCCGCCCGCTCGCAAGCGGGCGGCCTTTTTGCCGTGATGGGGTTGCCTGGGGGGCTTACTGACCTTCGGGGCCGCCGGGAGGAGGGCCCATCGGCCCGTCGCCCGGCCCGCCACCGGGGCCATTGCCGCCGCGGCCCCGGCCGCCCATGCCACGGCCCATCGGCATGGGATCGCCCTTCTTCAGCGTGCGCATGACCTGGCCGTCGCGCGACATGCTCATTTCCTCGGCCTCGATCGACTTGAGCTGCCAGCCCTTGTCGCCGCGCACCCAGGTATCGTGCGAGAGGCGCGACATGGCAAACGCGTGGACTTGCCCGTCGCGCCCTTCGCGTGAGCCGCTGGTCGCCTCGCGCACCATGACCTGGGCGGTGCCGCCGTCTTCCTGCACCGATTCGATCGAGACGGTGGCCTTGCGTTCCGGGTCGACCGGGATCATCGACAGGCGGTCGATCATGTCGTCGGCGGTCTGCTTCTGGCCGTCGAGCGCGATGTCGGTGAAATCGGGGGTGAGCAGGGGCTTGATCTTGTCCGGCTCGCGCGTGTCGAGCGCGGCCTTGAGCTCGGTATAGCGCGCCTCGAGATCGGCCTTGGTATCGGCCCAGGCAAGCGACGGCAGCGCGGCGCCGGCCATGGCCAGCGCGAGGAGGATTTTTCGACTGGAATTGTGGGTCATGGACTGTGGTCCTCGGGTTCCTCCTTCCCCGCCATGAGTGGTAGCAGCAACCGCCGGCACCGCAATGGCGATCTTCACGCGCCGCCGCGTCTCGCCGCTTGGCAGGCGGGCCCCCCGCGTCCAGACTTTGGCGAAAGGCTCAGGAGAGAGGCATGACCACGCGCGTTCCCGTTTCCCGGATCATCCACACGATCCACGCCACCACCGATATCTACAAGTGCCGCCTGCTCTACCAGGACGCGCTGGGCGGGCTGGTCTTTTCCGAGAACTATTTCCCCGCCGAAGACCGCGACGCGGCGCTGCTCTATGTCGCAGATCACATGGTCGAGCCGATGGCGCCGCGCACGCCCGACGACATGACGAAGCCCTATGCCCGCATGGCGGCCAGGATCGGCCAGGCATTCCACTCGTTCGAGATCAAGGTGGCGGACGGCGCGGCGGCGAGCCAGGCCTTCCGCGATGCCGGCTGCCGCGTGGCGAGCGATTATGGCGTGTTCTTCTTCGTCCGGCCCGAATCGACCGGTGGCGTGCTGCTCGAAGTCTGCGAGCTGGCGATGCCCAACGATCCCTATGACCGGCCCAACTGGGGCCCCAGGGTGGGTGTGGGGCACGCCTGCGCGGTCGAATCGCTCGATCACATCGCCTGCGTCACCGGCGACATGGCGGCGGCGCTGCGCTTCTTCACCGAACTGGTCGATGGCCGGGTGCTGGAAGATGCGCCCATCACCTTGCCGCAACCGGGCCGCCGCGTGCTGATCGAACTGGGCGGCACGCGAGTCGCGTTCATCCAGCCCGACGATCCCGGCTCGGGCCCGCTCGGCGCGTTCCTCGCCAGCGAGCAGAACGGCATCTACGCGCTGGTGTGGGCCGTGGCCGATGCCGAAGGGGCCAGGGCGCACTTCGCCGGCAAGCTGGAACTGCGGCTGACCCTGGACGGCTGCGTTTCGCCGGGCTTCGCGATCGAACCCGCCGATTTCCTCGGCGCGCGCCACGAGTTCGTCGCGGGGTAAGGGGGGATTGTCGGGAAATGCGCGGAAGAGCGCATTTCATGGCGGCACCAGCCCGCCCCCCACCCGGCCTCCCATCAAGTATACTTCCGTGGGAGGCCGGGTGGGGGCGCGGGCTGGTGCCGTCCTGCGCCGATAGCCGCATCGCCCGACAAAATCCCTAGACCACGGCCTCGCTGGCCAGCGCGCAATCGGCGTCCAGCATGGTTTCGATCTGGATCGTCGGATGGCCGATGCCGAAGCGGTGGTGCATCTCGTGGGCCAGATCGTGCAGGAAGCGGTCACCGGGCAGGCCGCCGGGCATCACGAGATGCGCGGTGAGCGCCGACTCGGTGGTGCTCATCGGCCAGACATGGAGATCGTGCACCCGCTCGACCCCGGGCAGCGCTTCGAGGAAGCGGCGCACTTCGCCCAGCGCGATGCCCTCGGGCACACCCAGCATCCCCATGTGCAGCGAGTCGCGCAGCAACCCCCAGCTTGACCAGGCGATCACCGCGGTGATGATCAGCGAAGTGGCCGGATCGATCAGTTCGGCCCCGGTCACCAGGATCAGCAGCCCGGCCAGCACCACGCCGGCCGAAACCGCCGCATCCGCCATCAGGTGGACGAAAGCGGCGCGCAAGTTGAGGTCGGACTGGCTGCCGCTGGCGAAGAGCAGCGCGGACAGCGCGTTCACCGCGATGCCGATTGCCGCGACCACGATCATCGTCATCCCCGCCACTGGCGCCGGATCGCCGAAGCGGCGGATCGTCTCCACCAGGATCGCGCCGATGGCCACCCACAGCAATGCCGCATTGGCGATGGCGGCCAGGATCGAGGAACTCTTCAGGCCATAAGTGAAGCGCTCCGAAGGCGGGCGCGCGGCCAGCACGTTTGCCGCCCAGGCCAGCAGCAGCGACAGCACGTCCGACATATTGTGCCCGGCATCGGCCAGCAGCGCCATCGACCCGCTGAAAAAGCCCGCCGCCACTTCGGCCGCGACGAAGCCGAGATTGAGCGCGACCGCCAGCGCGAAGGCCTTCCCATGCCCCGCCTGACCGGCCGGCGCGTGGTGGTGATGGTGGTGATGATCGTGACCGGCACTCATGGAAAGCAGCCGTTCGCACATGCGGGAGCCGGGTAGCAAGCTACATGGTAACATTACAGTCTGAAGTCCATGCATCCACAATTTGGCGCCCGGCGGGGAAATGATCCGTTGTCGTGACATTTTTGCCGCACATAATTTGCGCTTTTTCCGATACATCATACTGATAAAAAATGATAATATCGATCAGTATCACGTTTTGGCGGGAGCGCGGCAAAAAAACCGCATCGCAGGGTTTTGATTCGAGTCCCGACTGTCAGGATATTGTCATAAGGCGCTGCTCTTAGCGGCTGCAGCAAAGCTTGCGGCGGGATATCCTTTCGCACCACAACAACCATGTTCGGCACAACCCAGGGGGCCAAACCATGAAATTGCAATCGGTTCTGACAACTGCGACCAGCACGCTCGCGGTCGGCATCGCATTTCTTTCCGCGCCGGTTTTCGCGCAATCGACCGGCTCGGTCGACTTCGAGAACTCGGAAATCGTCGTCACCGGCGTGGTCTCGCGCGATGTCGCGGGCGTCCGGCTGCCCGATACGCCCAAGGCCAAGCAGGTCCTGACGCAGGAAGTGATCTCGTCGCAGGCCCCAGGCCAGACGATCAACGACATCATCAACCTGGTTCCGGGCGTCAGCTTCCAGAACAACGATCCGTTCGGTTCGGCTGGCGGCACGCTGACCATCCGCGGTTTCGATGACGGCCGCATCTCGCAGACGTTCGACGGCGTTCCGCTGAACGACACCGGCAACTACGCGCTCTACACCAACCAGCAGCTCGATCCCGAGCTGATCGAGCAGGTGAACGTCAACCTCGGCACTACCGACGTCGACTCGCCGACGGCCGCGGCCACGGGTTCGACCGTCAACTACCGCACGCGCAATCCCAGCGAGGAATTCGGCGCGCGCCTGCTCGGCTCGGTCGGTGACTTCAACTATTTCCGCATGTTCGGCGAGCTTGATACCGGCGTGTTCACGCCCTGGGGCACGCGAGCCTTCTTTGCCGCCAGCAAGGCGGACAACGATACGATCTACGGCGGCATCGGCAAGATCGACAAGCAGCAGTACAACGCCAAGATCTATCAGCCGATTGGCGATAACGGCGATTTCATCTCGATCGCCGGCCACTTCAACAAGAACCGCAACAACTTCTTCGGCTCGGTGCCGCTGCGCCTTGATCCCAGCCGCGTCGTCGGCGGCGCGTCGTCGAACCGCTTCCCGATGACCAAGGACGAGCGTTTCTACAAGGTCGCGCGCTGCCAGATCCCGGCCGGCGTCTCGGGCGTGAAGGATGCGGCCAGCGGCTGCGGCTCGGACTTCGAATATCGCTACAACCCGTCGGACACGGGCAATATCCGCGTCAATTCGAAGTTCACCTTGTCCGACAAGCTGACGCTGACCGTCGATCCGAGCTTCCAGTACGTGAAGGCCAACGGCGGCGGCTCGGTCGTGGCGCAGGAATACGGCTACACCCAGACGGCCAATGCCACGCGCGGCGCGATCACCACGCCGATCGCCGGCTACATCGGCGGTTCGCCCTACTTCAACGGCGTCGACCTCAACGGTGACGGTGACAAGCTCGATCAGGTCCGCATTCTCGCGCCCAGCCAGACGCAGACCTACCGCATCGGCGTGATCGCTTCGCTGCGTTACGATCTGGACGAACACAACCGCGTCCGTATCGCCTATTCGTACGATCGCGGCCGGCACAAGCAGACGGGCGAAACCGGCCTGCTGCAGCCGAACGGCTTCGGCGCAAGTCCGTTCCCGGTCGACAATCCGCTGGTCGACGTCAACGGCAATGTCCTGCAGAAGCGTGACCGCCTGTCCTACGCGATCCTGCACCAGGTCTCGGGCGAATACAGCGGCGACCTGATGAACGACACGCTGCACGTCAATATCGGCCTGCGCGCACCGTTCTTCCGCCGCAACCTGACGAACAACTGCCTTGCCACCTCGAATTCGGGCTTCGTCGACTGCTTTACCGAGGATACCGCCTCGCAGACGGTCTACGCCACGGCCAACCCGACCTACAAGGCGCCGCAGAACCGTGTGTTCGATTACAACAAGATCCTGCCGAGCGCCGGTTTCGTCTATGACGTGACCGATACGACGGGCCTGTTCGTGAACTACTCGAAGGGCATCCAGGTGCCCGGCACCGACAACCTCTACCAGTCGTTCTGGTTCCCGCTGGACGATCCGTCGGCCAGCCCGGGGCCGGAAACCACCGACAACTTCGACTTCGGCCTGCGCTATTCGACCGGCATCGTCCAGGCCCAGCTTTCCGGCTGGTGGACGATCTACCACAATCGTCTCGCCTCGTCGTATGACCGTGACCTCGACGTCACGATCTACCGCAACCTGGGTCGCGTCGATAAGTACGGCATCGACGGCAGCGTCGCCGTCCGCCCGATCCCGCAGCTTTCGATCTACGCTTTCGGTTCGTACCTCAAGTCGAAGATCAAGGAAGATATCGAGATCGGCAAGGACGGGCAGGGCAACGCGATCCTCGCCGCCACCAAGGGCAAGCGCGAAGCGGGCGCTCCGGTCTACACCCTGGGCGTGCGCGTCAACGGCGAGCTTGGTCCGGTCGAACTGGGGGTCCAGGCCAAGCGCACCGGCCCGCGCTATGTGAACGACCAGAACCTGCCGATCGTCGCCAGCGGCGTGCAGGTCTATGGCAAGCGTACGCCGGCCTATACGCTGGTCGATCTCGACGCGCGCGTGAAGCTTGACTTCATCGGCCTTGGCGACAAGACGTTCTTGCAGCTCAACGTCATCAACGTGTTCGACAAGCTCTATGTCGGCGGTTTCGACGGTGCCGGCACTTCGACCAGCAGCGTCCCGAACGCCCAGATCGGCGCGCCGCGCACGTTCATCGGTTCGATCAGCTTCGGCTTCTGATCGATCCTTCAGGGTTGAAAAAATGCGAGGGGGAGGAAGCGCGGGCTTCCTCCCCCTTTCGCTTGCGCGCGGTTCGCGCGCGGGCAACGCGGGAGCGGATTCTCGCGGGAAATCCCTTGCGGTGCCAGCCCGCCCGCCCATAGGCTTGGCCCCGGGACAACGCCGCAGGGGCGCGAACCAGAGGGAGAAGGCGGCGATGGCCGAGGATACGCACGCGCGCATGGCCGAGATCGTGGGCGCGCCGCCGCGCGTGGAGCCGCTGGGCGAGGACCGGCTTGATGACCGGCATCGCGACGCGATCGAGACCTTGCGGATCATCTATGGCTACCCGGAGGGCATTCCGCTGTCACAGTTCTTCGGCGTGCTGGCGCACAGCCCGGATTTCTTCGCCGGGTTCATGAGCCTGGGCGTGGCCGCCACCGCCTCCAGCGCGCTGCCGCCGCGCACGCGCGAGTTGGCGATCCTGCGCACCGGCTGGCTATGCGGCGCGCCTTACCAGTGGGGCGAGCATGTGCGCGCGGCCAAGGACGCGGGGCTTACCTCCGAGGAGATCGAGCGGGTGACGCTGGGCTCGGCCGCCGAGGGCTGGAACGAGGAGGACCGGGCCGTGCTGCTCGCGGCCGAGGAACTGCACGCGCGCGCGATGGTGGGCGAAGCGAACTGGGCACGGCTTTCCGCCCGGTTCGATGCGCGCCAGCTGATCGAGCTGCTGCTGATCGTCGGCCATTATCACATGACCGCCTTTGTCCAGAATACGCTGCGTACCCCGCTCAGCGATCACAATCCGGGGCTCTCCGCGCGCTGAACCCCATCCGGGCAGCCGGCACCGTCATGTTATCAGGCGGGCGGCCTTTCAATCATAGATGCAGGCGTCCAGCCCATCACGCCGCACCGCGCCGATGCGCGCGGCGATGGTGTTGCCATAGCGGCGCGTGAAGCCGCGCGGGTTGCTGACGCCGCGCTTCTTGGGGCTGGGCAGGGCGGCGGCCATGCGCGCGGCCTCGGTCCGCGAAAGCTTCGCCGCCGACTTGTCGAAATAGCGCTGTGCCCCGGCCTCGACGCCGTAGGTGCCGATGCCGGTTTCGGCGACGTTGAGGTAGACTTCCATGATCCGCCGCTTGTCCCACAGCGTTTCGATCAGGAAGGTGAACCACACTTCCAGCCCCTTGCGCAGATAGCGGGTCCAGCCTTCGCCTTGCCAGAGGAACACGTTCTTGGCGGTCTGCTGGCTGATGGTCGATCCGCCGCGCAGGCGGCCGCCGCGCGCGTTGCGTTCCAGCGCCTGCTCGATCGCTTCCTGGTCAAAGCCGTTGTGGCTGCAGAACTTGCCATCCTCGGCGGCGATCGCGGCCGAAACCATGTTCCGGTCTATCCGCGAAAGCGGCGTCCAGTCCTTGGTGATGCCGTTGGCGTCCAGCAGCATCGTCAGGGTCAGTGGCGGCGGGACGAAGCGGTAGAGCAGCGTCAGCCCCACGCTGATCGCCACGAACCAGACAATCCCTTTCACCACCCATCGCATGAATCGCATTTCGCCCCCGCCGTTGGACCGATCCCGTTTCTAGTCGAAGGCGATGGCCTCACGCCAGCGGGGAAACGCGCGGAGGGCGCCAGCCCATCCAGCGCGCCAGCGGTGGCGCGAGCCGCGAGCCCAGCGCTTCGGCCAGCACCGCGATGGCCAGCGTCACCCCGAACAGCGGCATCGCCAGCGCCAGCAGCAGCACCAGCCCGACCAATGCCCGGCTATGCCGCAAGGGTGCCAGCGCGGATGGGGCGCCCAGCATCCCCTGTGGCCGGCGGCGCCACCACAGCACCATGCTCGACACGCACAGCGTGACGAGCCCCAGCAGCACGGCAAGATTGACGAGCTGGTTGGCCAGGCCCCACCAGGCGCCTTCGTGGATCGCCACGCCATAGCCCACCGCGCGGTCGATCCAGTGGCGCTGGCCGAAGCGCTCGATGCCGATCAGCGTGCCATCGGCGGCGATCTCGGCACTGTCGCGCAGCGGGCGGTTCTCGGCCTGGCTGCGCACCTGCCATGGCGCGCCCGGGCCCGTGGGCGGGCTGACCTCGACCGGGGCGGCAAAGCGCAGCGCCGTGGCGCGGCTCACCACCGCATCGAGCGCGGCCGGGGCGGGCCTCTCGTGCGCCATCGCCATGCCGCCATGCTCGGCATGGTCCGCCATCATCGCGCGCATTCCGGCATCGGCCCGGGCCCGCTCGCGCGCGTCGGCGGCGGAACCGGCGGACCAGTCCTGCCGGCCGGCGACGGCGCCTGTCACCACGCGCACGTGCCGCAGGTAATCGCCCCAGCTTTTCGCCCAGGGCAGGCCCGAGGCGATCAGGAACAGCGCGCCCAGCGTCACCCACAGCCCGGTCACGGCGTGCAGATCGCGCCAGAACAGGCGCCGCCCGCCGGTCAGGCGCGGCCAGAGCACGCCGCCCAGCCTGCCGCCCGTCTGGCGCGGCCACCACAGGAACAGCCCGGTCAGCAGCATCACGATCGTCCAGCAGGCCGCCGCCTCGACCACCGCCGAGCCCTTGTCACCCGCCAGCAGCTCGCCATGCAGGCGGAAGACGACGCGCATCAGCCGGTCTTCCTCGGGCACCTGGTGCAGCACCGCGCCGGTTCGCGGGTGGATCCAGACACGCACCTCCCTCGCGCCCTTGCCGACCAGCACTTGCACCGCGTCGCCGGGCGCTTCGGGCAGCACGTATTTGTGCAGCACCGATCCCGGCACGGCGGCGACCGCGCGTGCGGCGATCGTTTCGGGGGGCAGCATCGCCGTGCCCGGTGCCGCCACGCCGCGATAGGGCGCGTAAAGCAGGCTCTCGACCTGCGGCTTGAACAGATAGAGCCCGCCCGTGACCGAGAGCCACAGGACGAACGGCACGCAGACCAGCCCGGCATAGAAATGCCAGCGCCACACCGCGCGATACCAACTTTCGCGGCGCGGCCCCACCGCGCTTGCCGCGCCGCTCACAGCCTCCACCCCGCTTCGAGCAGGAAGCTGCGCTGCGGATAGGGGTGATAGACCCAGGCGCGATTGTTGGTGATGTTATCCACTCCCGCGCTCAGGCGCAGCCGGTCGGTCACGGCCCAGTTCACCTTGGCATCGAGCGCGAACAGTTCCGAGGTATAGCCGAACGTGTCGCCGCGCTGCAGCCCGAACAGGTCGGTGTTCGGGCGGCTGGCATAGCGCATCCCGATCGCGACGAGCACGGGCTCGCTCACGCGATACCGCAAGTTCGCATTGAGGCGCCAGCGCGGAATGCGCGGGAACTGCACGCCTTGCGCCGCCGGCGCGCTGGCGTTGCGCACGGTGATCGAATCGATCCAGGCGGCGTTGGCGTCAAGGTCAAGGCCGGGCAGGCCCAGGTCACGGGCTTCGGCGATCAGCTCGATGCCATATTGCCGCGTGACGTCGATGTTCTTGAAGCTGGCAGTGGTCACGCCGTTCTGGTTGAATCCGGTGAAGGCGAAGATCGTGTTGCGCACGCGTTGCCAGAAGGCCGATCCGGTGAGCTTCACCGGGCCGAAATCGCGCGCCAGCAGCAGGTTGGCATCGGTCGATCGTTCGGGCTTCAGGTTCGGGTCGAAGCTGTCGGGATTGAAGCTGCCATCGCCATTGAGGCTGCCCTGATAAAGCTCGCCCACGGTGGGAAAGCGCGTCGCTTTGGCAAGGCTGAGCTGAAGCAGGGTCGCGGGCGCGATCGCCCATTCGGCGGAGAGCTTGGGCTGGAAAGCGGTGGCGCGCCGCGTCGCATAGCGGGCCTGGACCGGCCGGCCGCCCGTGCCGATCCGGCCGATGCCGCCGTCGAAGGCGCGCCAGTCCTCGAAGCGGGCGCCCAGCGTCAGCGTGACCGGATCGAGCGGTACGCGCGCCTCGGCCCAGACCGCCAGATCGCGCGTCTTGCCATAGGTGCGCGAGGCGAAGGCCTTGCCGGCATCGCGGCGCCAGTTGGCGAGCGTGTAGTTGATGAGGTCGGTGCGGTAGAGATTGGCGCTGCCGCCCGCCGACAGCGCCACGCCGGGAAGATCGGCCGCGAGCATGATCTCGCCGGTATACCACGCGGTCGGCCCCTGGCGCGCCAGCGTGCCGGCGCCATCCGCTTGCCCCGCCGCGTAGCTGGCCGAGGTGAAGCCGTCCGATCGCAGGATCTGGTAAGTCGAAAGGTTCGCCTCGGCGCGCGCCGTGTCCGAGAGCGGGGCGGCGAGCCTGATGCCGGCCAGCAGTTCGTCGCGCACGGTGCGCGACCATTTCGCGCCGCTGGCGGTATAAGTGCCGCCTGGCGTCGTCACGCGGCCCTCGCACACCCGCTGGCCGGCAGTGTCGCGCAAATAGCAGTCGGGCGCGGTCTGGCTGTCGCGATTGTGCCAATAGGCCACCAGCGCTTCACCGATCACGCCAGAGGCGCCGTCATAGCCGAGGCGCAGCTTGGCCTGGTCCTGCGTGATCGCGGCCGGGCTTTGCGCGGCGAAGATGGGGCTGGCGGCAAGGCCGGGGGCATTGGCGATCGCCTGTCCGGGATCGACCAGCGCGCCGGTGACGGGCGTGCCCGGCGCGGGGCCGCTCGCGGGTGTCAGGCCATAGAAGCTCATCGGCTGCCCGTCGTTGCGGAAATGGCGGCCTGACAGGCGCAGTGACCAGGGCCCCTCCCGCTGGCGCAGGCCGAAGCCGGCTTCGGCGGAGTAGCCCCGGTAGGTCTCGTGCGTGCCGAACTGATCGTAAGTCTCGGCCAGCCCCTGCACGGTGGCGAAAGCCTCGGCGCGATCGGGTGAGCGGGTGGTGATGTTGACGATGCCGCCCATCGAATTGCCCGAATAGCGCGCCGCGTAAGGGCCGTAGACCACATCGAACTGGCGCACCTCGCCCGGCCCGACCACGCCCCACTTGGGCGAGAAATTGAACGAGTTGCCCAGGAAGTTGGACACGGTGAAGCCGTCCACCATCACCAGCGTGCGCGCGCTCTGGGTGGAATGGGTGCCGCGAAAGCCGGGCACGCCGTTGGAATCGCCAGCGTAGCGCTTGCGCACGAAGAAGTCGGGCGCGTACTTCATCAGATCCTCGACATTCTGCGCGTTGATGCCGGCAAACTGCTCGTCGCCAAGGCTGACCGAAAGGCCGCGCGGCTCGATGCTGATCGGCGCGTCGCGCTGGCCGACGACGAGGATGTCGACGGCCTTGCGCTCGCTGTCGGCCGAAGCCGCGCTCTCGGCATGGGCGGGCGGGGAAACGAGGGTGAAAATGGGGGCGGCGGCAAGGGCAAGCGGTGCCGCGCCGGGCGCGAGCATGGTCCTGAACATGGGATATTCACCTGATCGGCACGGCCGCCCGCGCGGGAGCCGGGCGGCGTGCATATGCGTCGGGCCGTGGCGCGGGGGCGCACGGCGTGGCGGTAGGATCAGGCGGTGAGCGGGGGGCCGCGCAGCGGCGGGCGAAGCTGGGCGCCGCTGCGCGGCAGGACCAGCGGGTGCCGGAAGATCGCGGCGACGAAGACGAACAGGATCGCGGCGAGCAGCAGGGCCGGATCGGCCGAGGCCAGCGCGGGGCCCGAAAGCGGCGCGAAGGCGCAGGGATGATCGGTCGCCTGCTGCGGGTCGCCGCCGTGCTGGCCATCGTGCGCGCCGTTGTCGGGCCGGGTCGGGATCGTGATAGTCATCCCGCCCGCCCCCGCGGACGAACATAGCGCGACCGTGACCGTGCCGCTTTGCACCACCGGCATGAAGCCGGCCGGCACCAGCACCTTCAGAAGCAGCGCGCCGGCCACCAGACAGGCGGCGAGGGCGGGATGGCGTCCCAGAAGGCGGCGAATCGCGTGCACGCCGGGGCCATAGCCCGCGCCGGCGGCAACGTCACCCGTGGCGGGAGCGGCTTATGACGGGGGCGAAAGGAAGGGCGATTGTATTGCTTGTCCCCGAGAGGATGCTTTGCCCTCGCCCATTCCTCCCCTTGCCGGGGAGGTGGCAGCGCGCAGCGCTGACGGAGGGGTATGACCGCCAGCGTGGATACACCCTTCCACCACCGCTTCGCGGCGGTTCCCCTCCCCCGGCCGGGGGAGGGTTTGCCAGCCGGCATGGCCGGGTTTGCAATCGGGATAATCGCCAAAAGAAAAGCCGGGCCATCCTCGCGGACGGCCCGGCTTTGCGGTTCAGGTGCCTTGGGGCGGAGGGATCAGAGCGCCGGCAGCAGCTTCTTGTCGGTGGCGATGCGGTTCATCGCCTTTTGCAGCTTCTCGAAAGCGCGTACCTCGATCTGGCGGACGCGTTCGCGGCTGACGTGGTAGACCTGGCTCAGTTCTTCCAGCGTCTTCGGGTCTTCGGTCAGCCGGCGTTCGGTCAGGATGTCGCGCTCCCGCTCGTTGAGGCTGTCCATCGCCTCCACCAGCAGTTCGTGGCGCACGGTGGCCTCTTCGGCGTCGGCCACGGTTTCGTCCTGCAGCGGGCGGTCATCGGCAAGGATGTCCATCCACTGGCCTTCGCCTTCCTCGCGCAGCGAGACGTTGAGCGAGGCATCGCCGCCCATCATCATCCGCCGGTTCATGTTGACCACCTCGGTCTCCGACACGCCCAGCGTGGTCGCGATCTTGGCGACGTCTTCCGGGTGCAGGTCGGTATCCTCGTAGGCGTCGAGGCTCTTCTTCATGCGGCGCAGGTTGAAGAACAGCTTCTTCTGCGCGGCCGTGGTGCCCATCTTGACCAGGCTCCACGAGCGCAGGATGTATTCCTGGATCGAGGCCTTGATCCACCACATCGCATAAGTCGCGAGGCGGAAGCCCCTTTCCGGCTCGAACTTCTTCACGCCCTGCATCAGGCCGATATTGCCTTCGGAAATCAGTTCCGAAACCGGCAGGCCATAGCCGCGATAGCCCATCGCGATCTTCGCGACGAGACGCAGATGGCTCGTCACCAGCTGCGCGGCGGCCTGCGGATCCTCATGCTCCCGGTAGCGCTTGGCGAGCATGTATTCCTGCTCAGGCGCAAGCACCGGGAACTTCTTGATCTCGGAGAGGTAGCGGTTGAGGCTCTGCTCTCCGCCGAGAGCAGGCACCGCGGGGAGGTTGCGTTCCTTGTTGCTCACGTGTCTTTCTTCCTTTTCATCGTCGACCGACGGTTGAAGACCCTTGCTAGGCGTCTTACCTTGTGGCCACTTGTTTAATATAGCACATATTTCCGATTTCAGTGTCGCAAATCGTCAATCAGCAGACTCATGTCGACGGGCAACTTGCTGACGAAATGGACCTTCTCCTGATAAACGGGATGGACGAAGCCGAGTTCCGCGGCGTGGAGCGCCTGGCGAAAAAAATCGTGCCGCTGAAGGATGGGCCTGAGCGCCGGAGGAGTGCGTCCATAGATCGGATCTCCCAATAGCGCATGGCCGATTGACGACATGTGAACGCGCACCTGGTGCGTGCGTCCGGTCTCCAGCCGGCATTCGACCAGCGCGGCACCCTGGAGAAGTTCCAGCGTGCGGTAATGCGTGACCGCGTGCTTGCCCCGGCCATCGGTGACGATGGCCATTTTCTTGCGGTTGGTGCTCGACCGGGCGATCGCTCCTTCGATCCGGCCCGCTGCCGGCCGGGGATGCCCGGATACCACCGCGCGATAGGAGCGTTCGATCGAATGATCGGCGAACTGCCGGGCCAGCCCTTCGTGCGCCCGGTCAGTCTTGGCGACCACGAGCAGCCCCGAGGTGTCCTTGTCGATCCGGTGGACGATGCCTGGCCGGGCCACGCCGCCGATTCCCGAAAGCTGCCCCCGGCAGTGATGCAGCAGGGCGTTGACCAGCGTACCGTCCAGATTGCCGGCGGCCGGATGGACCACAAGGCCGGCCGGCTTGTCGATGATGATCAGCTCGGGGTCTTCGTGGACGATGACCAGCGGAATGTCCTGCGCGCGCGCTTCGGCCGGCACGGCTTGGGGAACCGAGATGGCGAAAGGCGATCCGGGCGGCGGCTTGAACGATGCCTGGCCGACGATCACGCCCGATATGGCGATGCGCCCTTCTTTTATCAAAGCCTTGATCCGCTCACGCGAAAGGCCCGATGCGTCCGACAGCACTTTGTCGATGCGCCCGGCGTCCTGGCCGGTCACGCCTTCGATAACGGTTTCGTTCGGCCCCATTGCCGGTAGGATTTGGGCATGGATATCGCAGTGACAAGTGGCGCGATCGCAACACTGTTGGCCGAAGCGGCCGGCACCGCCCCGGAGGAATGCTGCGGGCTGCTGCTGGGCGCGGGCGGGCGGATCGATTCGGCCATGCCCGCGCGCAATGTCTCGCCCCGGCCGCTGATCCGGTTCGAGATTGATCCGGCGGCGCTGCTGGCCGCGCACAAGGCGGCGCGGGGCGGCGGGCCGCAAGTGATCGGCTATTACCATTCGCACCCCACGGGCCATCCCGTGCCTTCGCCGACCGATTGCGAACATTCCACTGGTGATTTGCGCATCTGGGCGATCATCGCCGGCGGGCAGGTTGCTTTCTGGCAAGATAGCGAAGATGGTTTCTTGCGCCTTTGCTATCGCCTCGACGACGGCTAGGGGCTGGCCGACAGAATCGTCCGATGGGAGCGGGGAGCATCGGCCGGCAAGCGAAAATGCCTGAAATGACGAACGGAATCGCCCAATCATGACGACAAGCTCGCTCGAACTCGCCAGCCTGCTGTGCTCGCGGCTGTGCCACGACATGCTCAGTCCTGTCGGCGCGCTGACCAACGGGCTGGAGCTGCTGGCCGACGAGAAAGACCCGGTGATGCGCCAGCGCTGCTTCGAGCTGCTGGAACAGAGCGCGCGGATCTCGGCCGACAAGCTCAAGTTCTTCCGGCTGGCGTTCGGCGCGGCGGGCGGCTTTGGCGAGCTTGTGCCGGTGAACGAGGCGCGCGTGCTGGTCGATGCGCTGGTGGCGAACAATGCGCGGATCGCCGTCACCTGGACATTGCCGAGCGACGCGCTGCCCAAACCCGCGGTCAAGACGCTGCTCAACTTCGCGCTGATCGGGATCGACGCGCTGCCGCGCGGCGGCACGCTGGAACTGGCTGCGGAACTGCGGCAGGGCACCAGCGAGATCGTCGTGCGCGCCAGCGGCACGCGCATCGCCTTTGATGGCGATATCGGCCGCGCGCTCGACGGGTCGTTGCCCGAAAGCGAGCTGAGCAGCCGCACCGCGCCGGCCGCGATGCTGGCGCAGCTGGCGGCCAGTCTGGGCGGCGAGCTGCAATATGCGCTGGGCGAGGGCGCGCTGGTGCTGGGCGCGGTGCTCCCCGGAGCCTGACGCGGGAAGGAACGGGCAAGACGATGAACCGCTGGCTGGTCAATCGGGTCGTCGAATCGCCGAACTGGAACGAGCGGGCGGCGCCGGTCTCGATGGTCGTGCTGCACTATACCGGAATGCCCACTGCCGAGGACGCGCTGGCGCGGCTGTGCGATCCCGAGGCGAAAGTCTCGGCTCACTACATGATCGACGAGGATGGCCTCGTCACCAATCTGGTGCCCGAGGACAAGCGCGCCTGGCACGCCGGGCGGTCCTATTGGCGCGGGATCACCGATGTCAATTCGGCCAGCATCGGCATCGAGCTGGTCAATCCGGGGCACGAATTCGGCTATCGCCCCTTTCCCGAACCGCAGATGGACGCGCTGCTGCCGCTGCTGGCCGACATGATGGACCGGCACGATATCCCGCGCGCCAACGTGGTCGGCCATTCGGACATCGCGCCCGCGCGCAAGCAGGACCCCGGCGAGTATTTTGACTGGGGGCGGCTGGGCGAACTGGGCCTGGCGCTGGAGATTCCGCCGGCGAAGATGAACCTGTTCTATGACAATCCGGGCGCCTTCTACCTCGCGCTCGAACGTTTCGGCTATGACATCACCGACGGGCGCGCGGTGGTGCGCGCCTTCCAGCGGCGCTGGCGGCCGGAAATCATCGACGGCGAGATCGACGGCGAGATCGGTGGCATCCTGTTCGAACTCCTGTTGGAGCGCGATATCGGGCGTGCTAGATAGTCCGTTCGCCGGGGAGCCGGGCAGCCGCGTCGTCCATCATGGATGCCGAGGAAAGTCCGGGCTCCACGAAACGAGGGTGGCGGGTAACGCCCGCCCGGCGACTTGCGCGCAAGCGCGGGGAAGCCGAGGGAAAGTGCCACAGAAAGCAGACCGCCGATCGCTCGGCCCGGGCTTGTCCCGGGTTAGGGCGAGGCAAGGGTGAAAGGGTGCGGCAAGAGCGCACCGCGCGACCGGTAACGGAAGCGGCATGGCAAACCCCACCCGGAGCAAGACCGAATAGGGGCTGCGCGCCGCAAGGCGGGTCGGTTTCGGACCCAGGCAGCCCGGGTTGGTCGCTGGAGCGGCGCGGCAACGCGCCGCCTAGAGGAATGGCTGCCCTTGCGGGAACGGTCCTTCGGGATACCGCCCGCAAGACAGAACCCGGCTTACAGGCTCCCCGGCGTATTCAGGGCCCAAGCGGGCCGGATTTCACGAAATGGACGGGGCACGGCCAGCGGCCAGAAGCCGCCTGACGGGAAGGCTCACGCGCGAATCCCCCTTCGTTCACGACCTTTCAGGCCGCGCGCGCCACCGTCTCGATCGCGCCGCTGTCCTCGCTGGTCTGGATCAGCCAGCGGTCGCGGCCTTCCAGGCCGAGCGCGGTCAGGCACCCGCTCATGAAGGCGCCGGTATCGATGCCGATGCGGTTGGCCAGGACTTCAGGCTCCCCGGTCACGGTGTGGCCGTGCACCACCATGACGCCGTGCTGCCCCGGATGGCTGAGGAACGGCTCGCGAATCCAGCGGCAATCGTGTGGCGCCTGCTTGTCCAGCGGCTCGTCGGGCCGGATGCCGGCGTGGACGAAAAGGTAATCGCCCACCAGGATCATCTGCTCGAACGATCGCAGGAAGGCCAGGTCCGCGCGCGGGACGGCGGCGAACATCATTTTCTGTGCCTGTTCCAGGTCGGCGGCCATGAACGCCTCGGGATCAACGCCATAGGACAGCACCGTCTCGGTGCCGCCATTGCGCAGGAAGTTGCGGAACGCGGCCAGCTTGTCGAAGCTGGAAAGGAACATCTCCTCGTGGTTGCCGGCGATATAGCGGACCTTGCGTTCCCTGGCCCATTCGCGCGCGGCGGCCACCACGGTGGCGCTTTCCGGTCCGCGATCGATCAGGTCACCCAGGAAGATCACGGTCGTGTCCGCAGGGCCACGCCGGGCGTCGTCGCGGTCGATCGCGCGACCGATCTCCACCAGCAGGTCGAGCCGCCCGTGAATGTCACCGATCGCATAGACGCGTTCGCCCGGAGGGATCGCGGCGATCGGCGTGGGCTGCTCGCGCCTGAAGAAGTTGCGTAAGTTCATAAGTTTAGCTTGCTGCATCGCAGTATAGTCACCCTCCGGTTGCACCACAAGACATTGTCCTGCGATGAACGAGGCGGGCGGCGTGGCAAAAAGTCCACACCTGTGACCAGCTCTCGCGGCGCGCCGGATTTTTTTCTTGTGCAATGCAACAGGAAAATGCAGCAATTTTGTCGCAGCCGACTATCGCGCGCGAACAAAGAATGCGCGGAGCGGGGCATTGCAGGTGGGACGAGGCAGTAAAAAAACATGTGAGGGAAATCATCATGCTTACGTCCATCCGCGGTCTCGTGGCCGCCTCGCTTTTTGCCGCTACGGCCCTCGCCACCGCAACGCCTGCCCTGGCCGACGATGAACCGGCGAGCGAAATCACCGTGACCGGCAATGTCGCGCTCACCACCGATTACCGTTTCCGTGGCGTCTCGCTCTCGGCCGGCGATCCGGCCATCCAGGGCGGCATCACGGTGACGCACGCCAGCGGCTTCTATGTCGGCACCTGGTCGTCCTCGATCGCCAGCAGCGACGTTTACGGCGGGCAGGAGCTTGACCTGTTCGGCGGCTGGTCCGGCGAAGTGGCTTCGGGCCTGACGGTCGACGCCGGCCTGCTGTACTACGTCTATCCGGGCGGCCATGTCGGCGACGCCAACTACTTCGAGCCCTACGCCTCGATCGCGGGCGCGGTCGGCCCGGCCAAGGTCAAGGTCGGCGTGGCTTACGCCTGGGACCAGAACTCGCTGGGTGATGACGACAACCTTTATGTCTACTCGAACCTCGATGTCGGCATTCCCAATACGCCGCTGACCGTTTCGGCGCACCTTGGCTACACCGACGGCGTGCTGGCTCCGGCGATCCTCGCCGGCGGCACCGACGACAGCGGCATCGACTGGTCGATCGGCGCTTCGGCGACCCTGTTCGGCCCGCTCTCGCTCGGCGTCTCGTACATCGGCGTCGATGGCCCCAGCGTCGATGGTCTGACCGACGACGCCGTGGTCGCCACGCTCACCGCCAGCTTCTGATCCTTCCGATCGGAACGGCATGACAAAAAGGGCCCGTCCGGTTTGTCCGGGCGGGCCCTTTTGCTGGGCGTTCAGGTGTTTCACGGCCTTGCCCGATCCTCACCTTGTTGGGGAGGCGACCGCGCGCAGCGCTGACGGAGGGGTGTTCCCGCCGGCGGCGATACCCCTCCGCCACTTGGGGAAGGGCACCTTTGTGCGCGGGCTTTGCCGCCGGATGCTCAGCGCAAGTAGAAGTCCACGGTCGTGACCACGCGCACCTTCTTGTAAGGCGAGGATGACGCGCCCCATTCGCCGCCATTGCTGTCGCCATCGCGCGCGTCGATCGAGAAATAGCCCTGCGTCGCGCTCTTGATCGTGCCCACCGACGTGCCGCTGTCCTTGGCGAACTGCTCGGCGGCGGCGCGCGCGTCCCTGGTGGCGGCTGCCACCATGTCGGGCTTGATGTCGTTGAGCCGGGTGTAGGTATAGGCCATGCCCGATCCGTCTTCGAGCATCACGCCCCGGCGCACCAGTTCAAACTGGCGCCGCACCGCGTCCTGCGCGCGCTTGATGTCGTTGGTGCGCAGGCTCATGCGCTGGCGCACGGTGAAGGTCTGCACGCCGTCATTGGTGTATTGCGACACGTTCACGCCGGTCGGCTGCAGCGAATCCGCCGGAAAGCCCAACTCGCGGAAGAAATCGCGGATCGCGGTGGTATCGTGATCAACCTCGGCCTGCGCGGTGGCGAGGTCGCTGGCATTGGCCGAATAGGCGATCGTCCAGGTGGCCAGGTCGGCGGTCACGTCGCGCTCGGCCAGGCCCCGCACGGTCACTGCCCGGTCCGCCTCGCGCGCGCGCAACAGGCCGTCGCCCAGCAGATAGCCGCCCAGGACGATGCCGATGGCCAGCACGCCCGCGCTCGCCAGCCAGCGGCGCGTCAGCGGATCGGCGAAAAAGGAGGTGGAGCGGGCAGGCTCTTCCGGGCTAGGATCGGACATCGCGGGTTCTCCCTGTTGGAACTTTGCGGAAATCTGCCTGCTTCGGGTTGTACCCGCGATGAACCGTTTTGTGCAAGCGATGAGTTGAGGGAATCGAGCCAGTGACGAAGTATCTCCACACCATGATCCGCGTGACCGATCCCGAAGCGACGATCCGCTTCTTCGAACTGATCGGCCTTGGCGAAGTGCGGCGGATGGACAACGAGAAGGGGCGCTTCACGCTCATCTTCCTGGCCGCGCCGGGGCAGGAAGGCATCGCCGAAGTCGAGCTGACGCACAACTGGGACCCCGAAGACTATGCCGGCGGGCGCAATTTCGGCCACCTGGCCTTTCAGGTCGAGAATATCTACGAGACCTGCGCCCGCCTGATGGCCGCGGGCGTGACGATCAACCGCCCGCCACGCGACGGGCACATGGCCTTCGTCCGCACGCCCGACGGGATCTCGGTCGAACTGCTGCAGAACGGCCAGTTGCCGCCACAGGAGCCCTGGGCGAGCCTGCCCAACATCGGTAGCTGGTAAGAAGTTCGGCGATGCTCAGGCCGGCCGGTAACTCGCCAGCCTGAGGATCGCATAGCCCAGCAGCGAGGACAGCAGCGAGCCGATCAGCACGCCAAGCTTGGCTTCCTCGATCAGCGCCGGGTGGGCGGGGAAGGCAAGCGCGCCGATGAACAGGCTCATGGTAAAGCCGATGCCGCACAGCACGGCCATGCCCCAAAGCTGCGTCCAGCTCGTCCCCGCCGGCCGGGGCGCGAAGCCGATGCGATCGGCAATCACCAGCGCGGCGAAGATGCCGGCCTGCTTGCCGACGAACAGGCCGAGCGCGATGCCCAGCGGCACCGGATCGGTCAGGCCGTCAACGCCGATCCCGGCCAGCGCCACGCCGGCATTGGCAAAGCCGAACAGCGGCACGATCAGGAAGCTGTTCCACGGCACCAGCGCATGTTCCAGCCGCAGCAACATGCTGTCGCCCCGCCGGCCGATCCTGAGCGGGATGGTAAAGGCGAAGACGACGCCGGCGATCGTCGCGTGGATGCCCGAATTGAGCACGCAGAACCACAGCGTCAGGCCCAGCGCGATGAACAGCGGATAGCTCCGCACCCCGCGCCGGTTCGCCGCGATCAGCGCGGCGAGCACCAGCAGCGCCGCGATGCCCCAGGCAAGGTCGATCTGCGCGGTGTAGAACAGCGCGATGATCGCCACCGCGCCCAGATCATCGACGATCGCCACGGTCAGCAGGAACAGCCGCAGCGAAGCGGGCACGCGCTTGCCCAAGAGGCCCAGCACGCCCACGGCAAAGGCGATGTCGGTCGCGGCCGGGATGGCCCAGCCGCGCTGCACGGGCCCATTGCTGCCCGCGACCAGCAGATAGACCAGCGCGGGCGCGGCCATGCCGGCGGCGGCGGCCATCACCGGCAGGCGGCGGCGCTTTGCGTTGGACAGTTCGCCGTCCAGGATCTCGCGCTTGATCTCCAGCCCGACGACGAAGAAGAACACCGCCATCAGCCCGTCGTTGATCCACAAGTGCAGCGTGTCGAGCCGGGCGATCGGCGTCCAGCCCCAGGCATCGTGGAACAGGTCGTGATAGTCGTGCTGCAGCGGTGAATTGGCCGCCAGGATCGCGGCGGCGGCGGCGGCGATCAGGATGATGCCGCCGGCGGCCTCACCCCCCAGCATCCGGTTCAGCGCGCTGGCCAGCCGGTTGGCGAAATGACGGCGTGAGGGCATGGCACCCCTTTCGTCCAACCGTTCCCGAGTTGCAAGGCAAGTCGAAACCCCATAGGCTTTTTCCCATTGCCGCAATCCGGGCGCGCGGGGGGCTTTGTGGGGGCGCATGAAGCGCTGGGGCAATTGCTGATTGCCCTGCAGATGATCGAGCACGAGCTGCTGCTTTTCGCGGCCTTCTGGTTCGTGCTCGGCGCGATCGACGAAACCGTGATCGACGGGATCTGGCTGGCCTTGCGGCTGACCGGGCGCACGCGCGAGCCGCGCGTGCCACGGGCGGCGCGCACGCGCCCGCTGTCCGGCCGCGCCGCCGTGCTGGTGCCTGCCTGGAACGAGGCGGACGTGATCGGCCATATGATCGCGCACACCCTGCGCGCCTGGCCACGGCGCGAATGGACGCTTTATGTCGGCTGCTATGCCAACGATCCGGCGACGACCGCGGCGGCCATGGCGGCCGCGGCCGACGATCCGCGCGTGCGCATCGTGATCCACGCGCAATCGGGGCCGACGACCAAGGCCGATTGCCTCAACCGGCTCTACGCCGCGCTTTGCGCCGACGAGGCGCGCGGCCGGTTCCGCTATGCGAGCATCGTCCTGCACGACGCGGAAGACATGGTGCACCCCTGCGCGCTGGCGACGATCGACGAGGCGCTGCGCGATGTCGAGTTCGTGCAACTGCCGGTCCGGCCCGAACCGCAGCCGGCATCGCCCTGGGTCGCGGGCCACTATGCCGACGAGTTCGCCGAAGCGCACGCCAAGACGCTGGTGGTGAGGGACGCGCTGGGCGCGGGGTTGCCGGCGGCCGGCGTTGGCTGCGGCTTCTCGCGCGAGACGATGGCGCTGCTGGCGCGAAAGCGCATCGCGCAAGGGGAAGACGGACCCTTCGCCACCGGATCGCTCACCGAGGATTACGAGCTGGGCCTGCAAGTCTCGCACGATGGTGCCCGCGCGCGCTTCGTCCGCTGCCGCGACGAGGCCGGCGCGCTGATCGCGACGCGCGCGTTCTTTCCCGCCCGGTTCGACGAATCGGTGCGGCAGAAGACGCGCTGGATCCACGGCATCGCGCTGCAGGGCTGGGACCGGCTGGGCTGGCGGGGCGGGCTGATCGACTTGTGGATGAAGCTGCGCGATCGGCGGGGGCCGCTGATGGCGCTGGTGCTGGCCACGGCTTACGCGCTGCTGGTGATCGAGGCGCTGCTCGCGCTGTTCCGGCTGGCCGGCTGGCAGGGGCATGTCGCGGTCTCGCCCGTGCTGGCGCTGATGGTCACGGTCTGCCTGGTCAGCCTGATCTGGCGCATGGTCTGGCGCGCGGCCTTCACTGCCAGCGAATACGGGCTGGCCGAAGGATTGCGTTCGGTCCCGCGCACGATCGTGGCCAATACCATCGCGATCATCGCCGGGCGGCGCGCGCTGTTCGCTTACGTGCGCACACTGCGCGGCGCCGGCGTCGCCTGGGACAAGACGCGCCACCGCGATCACCCGGCGGCCGGGGGCTCAGGCGAAGGACTGGCGCGCGAAGGGCTGGCGCCATGAACGGCGCACGCGGCTATCGCGGCCGGCCGCTGGTCGCGCTGGTGATCATGATGGGCGCGTGGATCGGCCTGCGCGTCGCCAACTGGGAAGCCCCGCCGGGCTTCGCGCAGGGTGATGCCTTCGCGCGCGAAGCCGATCCCACCGCGCTGGCCGTGGGGCCCGGTGCCGGCCGCGCCGGGGCCTATGCCGCCGGGCGCCTGTTCGGGCCGCAATCCTTTCCCGGCGCGGCCTATGGCATTGCGGTGGCGGGGCCTACGGTGGCTTTCGTGCCGGGGCCGGTGCGCGAACGGCGCGTGATCGTGCGCGAAATCGTGGTGCGCGATGCCTGGAGCCGCTTTGCCGCCGATCCGGCGCGTGAATGGCCCGGGCTTGTCGCTGGCACCGCCGCGCCGCCACCCGGCGGCCCTGGCGCGCCGCCCTTTCCCGAAGCCGCGCCGATCCGCCCGATGCGTGCCGGACTGGCCCGGACCGGGCCCGATCGCTGGTCGATCGACGCCTGGATGCTCTGGCGGCGCGGGTCCGACACGGCGCTGGCATCGGGCATCTATCCCGCGACGTATGGCGCCAGCCAGGCGGGCGGCATCCTGCGCTATCGCCTCGCGCCGGACGACCCGCATCGCCCGGCCGCCTATCTGCGCACCACCAGCACGCTGGCCGGCCTTGCCGAAACCTCCGCCGCGCTGGGCCTGGCCGCGCGGCCGTTCCCCGCCGTTCCGGTGGTCGCCGCGCTTGAGGCGCGCGTGACCGAGCAGGCCGGATCGCGCCGGGTCCAGCCGGTCGCCATGGCCGTGACCGAACTGGCCCCGTTCGCGCTGCCATCGGGCTTTCGCGCCGAGTTCTACGGGCAGGGCGGCTATGTCGGCGGCAAGTATGCGACGCCGTTCGCCGATGGCCAGTTGCGCGTCGATCGCTCGTTCATGACCATCGGGCCGGCCGAGGCAAGGCTGGGGGCCGGGGCCTGGGCCGGCGCGCAGAAAGGCGCCTCGCGGCTCGACATCGGGCCCGGCGCGACGCTGGGAATGCCGATCAGGGGCACCGGATCGGCCAAGGTGGGGCTCGACTGGCGGATTCGCGTGGGCGGCAATGCCGCGCCGGCCTCCGGCCCGGCGCTGACGGTGTCGGCCGGTTTCTGAGGAAAGGGTCGCGACACGGCTTTCCACGCAAGGCGCGGTAGGGTAGCCACGTCAGCCAGATGGACGTCTATCTTCCGATCGCAAACCTGTCGGTGAACGGACTGGTCATCGTCGGCCTCGGCGTGCTGACGGGGCTGCTTTCGGGCATGTTCGGGGTGGGCGGCGGCTTTCTCACCACCCCCTTGCTGATCTTCTATGGCGTGCCGCCCACCGTGGCCGCCGCCTCGGCCGCCAGCCAGGTGACGGGGGCCAGCGTTTCGGGCGTTTTCGCGCATTACCGGCGCGGCGGGGTCGATTTCCAGATGGGCTCGGTCATGGTCGCGGGCGGCATCATCGGCACGGCCATCGGCGCGGTGTTGTTCAGCCTGCTCGAACGGCTTGGCCAGATCGATACGGTGATCAATATCCTCTACGTCGTCCTGCTCGGCTCGATCGGCGGGCTGATGGCGCGTGAGAGCATCGTGTCGATCCGGGCCGAGCGCACCGGCATGCCGATCGCCGCGCGCAAGCGCCGGCACCACCCGCTGGTCGCCAGCCTGCCGATGCGCTGGCGCTTCTATCGTTCGGGGCTCTACATCTCGCCGCTGGCGCCGCTGCTGCTGGGCGTGGCGACCGGCATCCTGACCATGCTGATGGGCATTGGCGGCGGCTTCGTGCTGGTGCCGGCGATGCTCTATATCCTGGGCATGAGCGCCAATGTCGTGGTCGGCACTTCGCTTTACCAGATCCTGTTCGTAACCATGGCGACGACGATGATGCACGCGCTCACCACCAAGGCGGTGGACATCGTGCTGGCGGGGCTGCTGCTGTTCGGATCGGTCACGGGCGCGCAGCTTGGCGCGCAGTTCGCCCAGAAGGCGAGCCCGGTGAAGCTGCGGCTGGTGCTGGCGGTGATCGTGCTGCTGGTGGCGCTGCGGCTGGCGCTGGGGCTGGGCTACAAGCCCGACGAGATCTACACGGTGGCGCCGCTGTGAAGGCGGTGCTGGCGATCATCGCCCTGCTGCTGCTGACGGGCGCGCGCGATCCGATCCTGGTGCCCGAAGTCTCGCAGCACGAAGTCCAGCTTCGCCAGGGCTTCACGGGCACCGAACTGCTGCTGTTCGGCGCGATCCTCAGTCCTGACGGCACGCGCGCGGCGCACGATTACGATATCGTCGTGGTGCTCAAGGGGCCGACCCAGTCCATCATCCTGCGCGAAAAGCAGAAGATCGCCGGCATGTGGATCAATGCCGACAGCACCGAGCTGCGTTCGGCGCCATCGTACTACGCGCTGGCTTCGACCCGGCCGATCGCCGGCATCGTCGATGACAAGACCGCGGCGATCTATGAACTGGGCCTCAAATGGCTGCAACTCTCGCCGATCGGCGCGATCGACCCGGCGGAACAGCAGCGCTTCGCCGATGGGCTGGTCGATCTCAACACGCGCAACGGGCTGTACCGGCAGGACGAAGGCAGCGTGAAGGTGAGCGAGCAGGTGCTGTACCAGGCGCGCATCGCACTGCCCTCGCGCGTGCCGATCGGCACGTATACGGCGGAGACTTTCGCCATCTCCAAGGGGCGGGTGGTCGCTTCGGCCAGCAGCACGGTGGAAGTGCGCAAGCTGGGCATCGAACGCGCCATCGCCGATTTCGCCGAGAACAATTCGGTGGCTTATGGCCTGCTGGCGGTCGCGCTCTCGATCCTGATGGGCTGGCTGGCCGGGCGCATCTTCGCCCTGATCTGAGGGTTTGTCTGGAGGTGTGCCCATCGGGGTCTGTTTGGAAATGCGCGGAAAAGCGCATTTCGAAGCGGTACCGGCCCGCTCCCCCACCCGCTCTTAGCCCAAAATTAACCGCACGATGATTAGCTCATGCAAACCATGACGCTGCGTTTACTGGTGATTGATGTCCGAATTGCGCATGAATGAATTTCACAACGCACGTCCGGCTCATGCCGATGAACTCGGCGCCGAACGCGGCGTGGCGCAAGTGGACAACGCGCGCGAGCCGATCGGTGTCGTGCTGGAAATCGCCGGCTCTGGCAGCCGGATCGCGCTGGATATCACGCGGCTGACCGAATGTTCCACCGATCCCGATCCCTCGGTCGTGCTGTCCGGCCAGGTCGGCAGCCAGATCAAGGTGCGCGTGGGCAATGGCTGGCTGTTGGCCAGCGTGCGCAGCCAGAAGCAGGATTCGCGCACGCCGGGCGGCATCCTGGCCTCGGTCGATTTCCTTGGCGAGGGCGAGGAGGAGCGGCTGACCGGCCGGATCCACGCGTTCCGCCGGGGCGTGACGATGTATCCGATCCCCGGCGCGCTGGTCTATCCGGCGACGAGCGAGGACTTGCGCCAGATCTATGCCAGCGACGGGCGATCGGTGATCCAGATCGGCCATGTCCACCCCACCAAGGACATCCGCGCGGGCCTTTACGTCGATTCGCTGCTGGGCAAGCACTTCGCGCTGCTGGGATCGACCGGCACGGGCAAATCGACCAGCGCCGCGCTGATCCTGCACCGTATCTGCGAGGCTTCCACCGAAGGCCACGTGGTGATGATCGATCCGCACGGCGAATATGGCGCCGCGTTCCGCAACACAGGCGTGATCCTTGACGTCACCAACCTGCAGATGCCCTACTGGCTGATGAACCTGGAGGAGCATTGCGAGGTCTTCCTCACCTCGCGCGGGAACGACCGCCAGGAGGACGCCGAAATCCTTGCCAAGTGCCTGCTGGAAGCGCGCCAGCGCAACCGGCTGGCCGAGCAGATGGGCAAGATCACGGTCGATGCGCCGATCCCCTATCTGCTGTCAGACCTCACCACGATCATCAGCAACGAGATGGGCAAGCTCGACAAGGGCCGCACCAGCGCGCCCTACTTGCGCATCAAGAACAAGATCGACGAACTGAAGGGCGATCCGCGCTATCAGTTCATGTTCTCGGGAATGCTGGTCGGCGATACGATGGCCGAATTCCTCGCCAAGATCTTCCGCCTGCCTTCGCGCGGCCGGCCGATCTCGATCATCGACGTTTCGGGCGTGCCTTCGGACGTGACCACCACCGTGGTCGCGGTGCTGAGCCGGCTGGTGTTCGATTTCGCCGTCTGGGCGCGCGAGGAAAAGACCCGGCCGATCCTGCTGGTGTGCGAGGAAGCGCACCGTTACGTGCCCAACGAGAAGAACGCCGATGGTTCCTCGGTCGGCCGCGTGCTCTCGCGCATCGCCAAGGAAGGCCGCAAGTACGGCATTTCGCTGGGCCTGATCACCCAGCGCCCGTCGGACCTGGCCGAAGGCGTGCTTTCGCAATGCGGCACGATCATCGCCATGCGCCTTAACAACGAGCGCGATCAGGCCTTCGTGCGCGCGGCCATGCCCGAAGGCGCGCGCGGCTTCCTCGATTCGATTCCGGCGCTGAGGAACCGGGAGTGCATCATCTGCGGCGAGGGCGTTTCGATCCCGATCCGCGTCTCGTTCGACGAGCTGGAGGAATTCAAGCGCCCGGCTTCGGAAGATCCCTCGTTCAGCGCGCTGTGGAAGAACAGCGGCGGCGAGGAGGAAATGGTGCTGCGCACGGTCCAGCGCTGGCGCGCGCAAGGCCGCTGAGGGGTGGTTGGTTTAAAAGCGCATTTCGTTGCGGCACCAGCCCGCTCCCCGATTTCAGGCGCCGCCGCGAACGGGCGATAGTCCCTCGCGCCGGGTCCAGGCATAGGCGGCCCAGCTCAGCAGCATGGCGACGATCGAGCCGGCCGGAAAGGCCCACCACACCGCGTCGGCGCCGATCCGGGGATAGGCCAGCGCATAGAAGCCCAGCCGCGCGCCATATAGCGATGCGCCCAGCACCAGCAGCGGCACGATGACCACGCCATAGGCGCGCATCGTGCCCACCAGGATCATCGTCGCGCCGGTCAGCACGAAGGACCAGGTGCAGATCAGCTGGATATGCCGGGCCAGCGGGATCGCCGGGCTCTCTCCGCCCAGGAACAGCGCCAGCAGCGGCCGGTCGAACACCACCAGCAGCAGCGCCAGCAGGCCGGTCATCACCAGGTTGCTGGTGACGCCATACGTCGTGATCGTGCCCACGCGGTGGTGATTGCCCGCGCCGATGTTCTGCGCCACCATCGCGCTCACGCCCGAACCGATGGCCAGCGCCGGCATCTGCAGATAGTTCCACAATTGCAGCGACGTGCCGTAAGCGGCGGCGGCGATCAGCCCTTCGCGATTGACCAGCCCGATCATCACCAGCCCGGCCGAGGCGATCAGCAGCATCTGCGCGCCCATCGGAATGCCCTTGGTGACGACGTAGCGCAGTTCGTCGCTGCGCGGGATAAGATAGCCCAGCTCGGCGCCGCGCAGCCGCAAGGCCAGATCCTTGCGGTAGATCACCACGATCATCGCGGCCGCGCCGATGAAGTTGGCGATGGCGGTGGCGATCGCCGATCCGGCGATGCCCAGCGAGGGGATCGGCCCCGCGCCCAGGATCAGCAGCGGATTGAGCGCGACGTCGAGCAGCACCGTCAGGATCATGGCGTAAAGCGGGGTGTGCGAATCGCCCGTGCCGCGCATCCCCATCGACACCATGATCGAGATCGTGCCGAACGGCATCGTCACGAAGATCACGCGCAGATAGGCCAGCGCTTCGGCCAGGCTCGCCTCCGGGGTTGAGAGGGCGTGCAGCAGCGCGGGCGCGAAGAACCAGCCGGCCACCCCGGTCAGGACCGCGATGCCGGTGCAAAAGCCCAGGCCGGTGCCGAACGTGCCACGGGCGGCGGCGACATCGCCCGCGCCGAAATGATGGCCGACGCGCACCGTGGTCGCCATGCCGAAGCCGAAGACGGCGGAGAACAGCAGGAACATCACCGTGTTGGCATTGGCCGTGGCCGCCAGCGCGCTTTCGCCGATCAGCCGCCCGACCCAGATCGCGTTGACCGAGCCGTTGAGTGTCTGGATGACGTTGGAGATCAGCATCGGGATCGAGAAGAGCAGCAAGGTCTTCAGGATCGGCCCCTGCGTCAGGTCGCCGCGCATGGCGGGCCGCCGGGCCGGCTCGGGCTCGGGGCTGGCCGCGTGGGCGGGCAGGGGCGTGGCTTCGGTCATGTTCCTCTGGTGTCGCCCCATAAGTGGATGTGCAAGCGATCGGTGAAATTCAGGCCGTGATGTGAGCAGATATCCGCCAGCCATCGCCCCCGCGTGCGCAACGTCTCGCTGTCGCGCCCCTCGGGCATCAGGAAGATGCGCTCGCCGCCAATCGCGTGGTCGCGTTGCAGGGCGATGACGTCGGCGACATGGTCCGGCTCGGCGATCACGAACTTGAACCAGGCGCGCGGATCGGCCGCCCAGGCCGCCAGCCGCTCGGGCGGCAACGCCAGATCGGCCGGATTGCCGCTGTGCGCCAGCTTGGGGCTGACGTTGAACTGGTGCACCAGCGGATCGAGCGCGGGGTGCGGCGCGACCGTGCCGTTGGTCTCGATCTCGATGTGCATCGGCGGCAAGTGCCCGATCATGCGGGCCAGCGCGGCGCCTTGCAGCAGGGGCTCGCCGCCGGTGATGACCAGGCGCCGCTGGCCCAGCAGGGCGATCCGCGCGGCGGCATCGGCTTCGTCCAGCGTGACCTGGTTGGCCTGCCGCGCGAAGCTTTCGCCATCGCGGTGCGGCCGGTTGTCGCCCTCGAACCGCCAAGTGTAGGCCGTGTCGCACCACAGGCAAGCCAGATTGCAGCGCGACAGGCGGATGAACGTGCAGGGCCGCCCGGCCGATACGCCTTCGCCTTGCAGCGAGGCGAAGATCTCCGGCTCGCCCGGCGCTGTGGTGGCCAGCGTCAGCGGCACGCGAAATCCTCCCCGCGCCGGGGAGGATCGGGAGCGCCGGTGCTCACCCCAGCCGGGCCAGCGCGGCGGCGAGGCGTTCGGCCTCGGCCGCGTGCTGCGCATGGTCGGCGCGGGCCTTTTCCACCGCCTCGGGCTTGGCCTTTTCGACGAAGGCCGGGTTTTCCAGCCGCCTGGCCAGCGAATCGCGTTCCTTTTCGGACACCGCCTTCGCCTTTTCCAGCCGGCTCTTTTCGGCGGCGATGTCGATCACGCCTTCCAGCGGGATCGCCAGCGTGGCGTCACCCGCGCCCACTTGCATCGCCGCGCCCGCCGGGGCGGCTTCGAAGCGGATCGCGTCGAGCCGCGCCAGCCGGTCGATCGCGGCGCCGTTGCGCCCGATGATCGCGCGTGTCGCGTCCGAGGGATCGGCGAGGTAGGCGGTCAGCCGCGCGCCCGGCGCGATGCCGAGTTCCGCCTTGGCGCCGCGCAGGCTGCCGACCAGCGCGATCAGCCATTCGACTTCCGCCTTGGCCCCGGCATCGACCGCCGCGCCTGGCGCGGGCCATTGCGCGGTAATCAGTGGATGGGCCGGCCGATCGCCCATCTTCGACCACAGTTCCTCGGTGACGAACGGCATGAACGGGTGGAGCATGACCAGGATCTGGTCGAGCACCCAGCCGGCCACCGCCCTGGTCTCGGCATCGAACTGGCCCTTGATGAGTTCGATGTACCAGTCGCAGAACTGGTCCCAGACGAAGTGGTAGATCGCGTTCGCCGCCGCGTCGAAGCGCAGGTCGGCCATGGCTTTGTCGAGTTCGGCCAGCGTCTCGACGACTTCGCCGATGATCCATTTGTTGACCGCGCTGGTGGCGGCTGGCGCTGCGACTGACGTGCTCGCGCCGATGCCATTGCTCTGGCAGAAGCGCGCCGCGTTCCACAGCTTGGTGGCGAAGTTGCGGTATCCCTCGACCCGCTTCTCGTCCATCTTCACGTCGCGGCCCTGGCTTTCCATGGCGGCCATGAAGAAGCGCAGCGCGTCGGCGCCGTACTGGTCGATCAGGCCCAGCGGATCGACCACGTTGCCCTTGGATTTCGACATCTTCTGGCCATCGGCGGCGCGCACCAGCCCATGCAGGTAGAGCCGCTTCCACGGCACGTCCTGCATGAAGTGGATGCCCTGCATCGCCATGCGCGCATCCCAGAAGAACAGGATGTCGAAGCCGGAGATCAGCAGGTCGTTGGGGTAGTGCTTCTTCAGCAGTTTGCTCTCGTCCGGCCAGCCGAGCGTGGCGAACGGCCAGAGCGCGGAGGAGAACCAGGTGTCGAGGACGTCCTCGTCGCGGGTGAGCGGATATGTCCACCGATCGACCGAGGCTAGAGATGGTTCGTTGTCAACGCCGTCAGCCTCCACGATAACTTTTGCATTGGCGAACATGGGATTACCGCTCGCCTTAAGTTCATCGAGATACGCTTGCGCAAGACCAATGGCTTCGGCTTCGGTTTCCGCGACAAACGCTCTCATTCCGATCGAGGTCGCGCGGTTTGCGGTGGCCTTAAATGCGACGCCATACCAAGCCGGAATCCGGTGCCCCCACCACAACTGGCGGCTGACGCACCACGGCTGGATGTTCTCCATCCAGTTGAAGAAGGTCTTTTCCCAGGTCTTCGGCACGATCTCGATCGCGCCCGAGCGGACCGCCTCCATCGGCGGGCCGGCGAGGGTCTTGGCATCGACGTACCACTGGTCGGTCAGCCACGGTTCGATCACCACGCCGCCGCGGTCGCCGAACGGCGTCTGGATCGTGCGCGGCTCGGCCTCGTGCGCGTGGCCTTCCTTGTCGATGTGGGGGATGAGGAAGCCCAGGTCGTTCATCATCTCGACCACGCGCTTGCGCGCCTCGAAACGGTCCATGCCGAGGAATTCGGCCGGGATCAGCCCGTCCGCCGTCTGCACCACCTTCGCTTCGGCATCGAGCATGTTGAGCATGTCCGCCGGCTTGAACCCGGCGCGCTTACCCACTTCGAAGTCGTTGAAATCGTGGCCCGGCGTGATCTTCACCGCGCCCGATCCCAGCGTGGGGTCGGCGTGCTCGTCGGCGATGATGGGGATCTCGCGGCCCGTGATCGGCAGTGTCACCGTGGCCCCGCGCGTGACGAGCGCGGCATAGCGTTCGTCGCCGGGATGCACCGCCACGGCCATGTCGGCCAGCATCGTCTCGGGCCGGGTGGTCGCCACCGTGATATGGCCCGATCCGTCGCTCAGCGGATACTTGAAGTGCCAGAAATGGCCGTTGACCTCGCGCGTCTCGACCTCAAGGTCCGAAATCGCGGTCTTGAGCTTGGGGTCCCAGTTCACCAGCCGCTTGTCGCGGTAGATCAGCCCCTGGTTGTAGAGATCGACGAACACCTTCACCACCGCCCTGGTGAAATGCGGGTCCATGGTGAACTGCCCGTCATTGTTCGGAGAATTCAGGCTCCAGTCCATCGAGCAGCCCAGCCGGCGGAGCTGGCGCGTGATCGTGCCGCCGCTTTCGGCCTTCCATTCCCAGACCTTGTCGATGAACTGTTCGCGCGTGTAATTGGTGCGCTTGTCCTGATGCTGCTCAAGCTGGCGCTCCACCACCATCTGCGTGGCGATGCCGGCATGGTCGGTGCCCACCACCCACAGCGCGTCCTTGCCGCGCAGCCGTTCGTAGCGGATGATGACATCCTGCAGCGTATTGTCCAGCGCGTGGCCGATATGCAGCGATCCGGTCACGTTCGGGGGCGGATTGACGATGGTGAACGGCACGGCATCGGGCCGATCGGGCCGGAACAGCCCGTTCGTTTCCCAGAACGTGTACCATCGCGCCTCGATCGCGGCGGGATCGAAGGTCTTGTCCAGCGTGGTGCCGGGCGCGCTTTGTGCGGCTTGGGTCTCGGTCATGGCGCCGCGCTTTGCCAGTGCCCGGCATTCTGCGCAAGACTGGCCGCGCAAGGCCGCCCGTGCAAGGCCCGCTGCCGGCGGGCGCGGGCGTACCCCTTGCCGGACGGGGCATTTTCGCCCATGACCATGCTGCAATGCGCGAATGGGCTGACTACACGCTCGGACCGAGTGAGAACGGCGGCGGCGCGACACTTGCGCTGCACGGGCCGTTGCGGGTTCATTCGCTGGGCAATATCGACACCCGGCTGGCGGCGGTCGACGCGGACGTTGCCCGGCTCGATCTGTCCGCCGTCACCGATATCGACACCACCGGCGCCTGGCTGGTCCGCCGCTTCGCCGAAGAGCGCGGGGCCGAGATCGTCGGCGCGAGCGAGCAGGCGCGCCGGCTGCTGCGGGCGATCGGCAAAGTGGCGGAAACCGATGCCGAGCCCGAACCCCGGCCGAACCTGATCGTGCGCACGCTGGCCGAAGTGGGCGATCTGATGATCAACTGGGGGCGCGGCTTCCTCAATTCGCTGTCGTTCCTGGGCACGCTGATCGTCACGTTCGGCGCGATCGTGCGGCATCCCTCGCGCTTCCGGTGGACCGCGACGGTCCACCACATGCAGTATGTCGGCATCAACTCGCTGTGGATCGTCGGGCTGATGAGCTTCCTGATCGGCATCGTCATTGCCCAGCAGGGCGCGGTGCAGCTTCAGCAGTTCGGCGCGGAAATCTACACGATCAACCTCACCGGCCGGCTGGCCATGCGCGAGCTGGGCATCCTGATGACCGCGATCATGGTCGCGGGCCGGTCCGGCTCGGCCTTCGCCGCGCAGATCGGCACGATGAAGCTGACCGAGGAAGTCGATGCCATGCGCACGATCGGCGTCTCGCCGATGGAAACGCTGGTGGTGCCGCGTGTGGTCGCCTCGATGCTGATGCTGCCGCTGCTGGGCTTCTATTCGGCGGTGATCGCGATCGTGGGCGGTGCGTTCATCTCCAACTTCGCGCTCGATATCCCGTTCTTCACCTTCCTCCAGCGCACGCAGGAAGTCGTGCCGCTGACCGATGTCTGGGTGGGCGTGGTCAAGGCGCCGGTCTTCGCGCTCGTGGTGGCGCTGGCGGGCTGCTACCAGGGGATGCAGGTCAAGTCGAACGCGGAGGAGGTGGGCTTGCGCACCACGCAGGCCGTCGTCACCGCGATCTTCACCGTGATCGTGCTCGATGCCTTCTTCGCGGTGTTCTTCACCGAGATCGGCTGGTCATGAGCGCGAGCGAGGATTTCCCGATCGTGGTCGAGGGGCTGACCAACGCCTTCGGTTCCTATGTCGTGCACGAAAACCTCTCGCTGAAGGTGCGGCGGGGCGAGATTCTCGGCGTGGTTGGCGGATCGGGCACGGGCAAGTCGGTGCTGATGCGATCGATCATCGGGCTGCAACGGCCCGTGACCGGGGAGATCACCGTGCTGGGCCACGCCATGGCCGAGGCGCAGGGCTGGGGCGAGATCGACATCCGCTCGCGCTGGGGCGTGCTGTTCCAGGGCGGTGCGCTGTTTTCGACGCTGACCGTGGGCGAGAACGTGGAAGTGCCGCTCAAGCAGTTCAATCCCGAGATTCCCGACGCGCTGCGCCAGGAGATCGCCCGCTTCAAGGTGCAGCTTTCCGGCCTGCCCGAAGAGGCGGCGTTCAAGTACCCTTCCGAGCTTTCCGGCGGCATGAGGAAGCGCGCCGGCCTGGCCCGCGCGCTGGCGCTCGATCCCGAGCTGCTGTTCCTGGACGAGCCGACCGCCGGGCTCGATCCCATCGCCGCCGCCGCGTTCGACAAGCTGACGCGGGAACTCAAGGAAACGCTGGGACTTACCGTCTTTCTGATTACGCATGATCTCGATACGCTTTACGAAATCTGCGATCGGGTGGCAGTGCTGGCGGACAGGCAAGTGATCGCGGTCGGAACGATCCCCGAATTGCTCGCGCTCGATCATCCGTGGATACAGGAATACTTCAATGGCCCGCGCGGGCGCGCGGCCAGGGAAACGAAGGACCGGCAGCTCACGCGTGAGGGAGCCATGGACAAGCCCGACAAGGCAGGGGCATAGATCGAAGCGATGGAAACACGGGCAAATCATGTGTGGGTGGGGGCGATCACGCTGCTGCTGATGGCCTTGCTTGCCGCCTTCGTCGTGTGGATCGCCCGCCTGAACGAAGGCGCGCAGAACCAATACGATATCTTCTTCAAGCAATCGGTCGATGGATTGGCGAAAGGATCGGAAGTCGCTTACGCCGGCGTGCCGGTGGGCCAGATCTCGGTGATTGAGCTGTGGCCCAAGGATCCCGGCTTCGTGCGCGTGCGGATCAAGGTGGACAAGAAAGTGCCGATCACCATCGGCACCACCGCGACGATCCAGGGCAGCTTTACCGGCGTTTCCGACATCCAGCTGGAAGGCGCGGCCAAGGGCGCGCCGCTGCTGACCGAGCCGGGCCCCGAGGGCGTTCCGGTGATCCCAACCAAGCGCGGCGGATTGGGCGAGCTGCTGGCCAATGCCCCGCTGCTGCTGGAACGGCTGGCGACGCTGACCGAGAACCTCAACCTGCTGCTGTCGGAAGACAACCGCAAGTCGATCACCGGCATCCTGCGCAATACCGACCGGGTGACGCAGGATCTGGCCGCCGCCAGCCCGCAGATCCGGGGCACCATGGCCGAATTGCAGAAATCGCTGGCGCAGGCGACGCAGACGCTGGCCGCCTTCGAAGGGGTTGCCGGCAAGGCCGACGCGCTGCTGGGGGATGAGGGCAGCTCGCTTGCCATCCAGTTGCGCCAGACGCTGGCCGCGGCGCAGAAGGCGATGGACAAGCTCGACACCACGCTCGACACCGCGCAGCCGGCGCTGAAACAGGTTTCGGAAACCACGCTGCCCGCCGCCGAAGCCGCGATCCGCGATCTGCGCGCGACCAGCAAGGCCTTGCGCAACGTGACCGAGAAGATCGACGAGCAGGGCGCGGGCGCGCTGTTCAAGGGGCAGAAGCTGCCGGACTACAAGCCATGATTCACTTGGCCATGATTCACTCGGCCATGAAAAAGGGAGGCGCAAGCGTCATGCCACGCACGATCGGCTGGAAAAGCGCTGCTTTCGCGGTCGCTTGCCTCACGCTGGCGGGCTGCGTCAGCCTGGGCGGCAAGACGCCCGACCTGCTGCTGCGCCTGACGGCGGAAAACCGGGCCGATGCCGGCACCGAAAGCGGCGGCAGGCTTGCGGATGCGATCGTGGTCTATGATCCGGCCGCCGATCGCCGGCTGGACGTGCTGCGCGTGCCGGTGCAGGTGGATGCCTCCTCCGTCGCCTATCTCAAGGATGCCTCGTGGGTGGAAAAGCCCGCGCGCCAGTTTCGCGGGCTGCTGGCCGAAACCTTGCGCGCGAAAAGCCAGCGGCTGGTGGTCGAAGGCGGCGATGTCGAGGTTTCGGGCAAGCCGCAGACGCTGGGCGGCCGCCTGCTCGACATGGGCTATGACGCGCGCGACCAGAGCGTGATCGTCCGCTTCGACGCGGTGCTGGAGGCGGGCGACGGTATGTCGCGGATCAAGCGTTTCGAAGCACGCGTGCCGGGCGTCGCGGCCGAAGCGGCGGCGGTCGGCCCGGCGCTGAACCGCGCGGCGAACGACGTCGCGGTGCAAGTCGCCGCCTGGGTCGCGCCCTGACCGTCGGCGCCGGCTGAAAGGCGCGTCAGGCGTTCCGGCACAGCGCGGCGAAGCGGATCGCCAGCGCGAAGGCGGCAAAGCGCGTCTGGCGGCGGGCTTCGGCCTCGGCATCGCGGCCCCACAGCTCGGCCTGCCAGTCCTCTTCCAGATTGGCCGCCGCCCACAGCGCCTCGGCATCGGCATCGGGGGCGATCGCGGCCAGCGCGATCACCAGCGATGCGGCCAGGCTGGCCAACATGCGCAGCGCGGCCAGCGTGAAAGCGTCATGCGCGCCCAGCGCCGCTGTCATCCGCGCCAGCGTTTCGCCCGGCTGCGGCTGGTGGACAATGCCCGAAACGCGCACGAAGCGCACGTCCCAGCGCCGTTCGGCCCGGGTCAGCAGCGGCTCCCACACGGCAACCTGGCGCGCGTGCAGCGCCTCGCCCTCGTCGCCCCGGTAGCACAGCGTGTCGGTCTGCGCATAAGGCAGCAGATCGCGGATCGCGCCCTGGAGGTCGGGCGCCACGGCGTCGATGGCGAAATCGGCCAGATCGCGAAAGCGGAACAGCGCCGGGTCGATCTCCTCGCCCTGATCGGCCCATTCGGCCGCCATGGCCCGCGCCAGCGCTTCGCCGGGCACCACTTGCGGCCTGCCGCCGGCGGTGCGCACGCCGCGCCCGTCCAGCATGACGCACCAGCCGTCCGCCTCGCGCGAAACGGTCACGTCCCGATAGAATCGCTTCACTCGCGGCTGCTCCACTTGCGGGCAAGCACGGCCGGAATCAGGAAGGTATCGACCAGCCCGATCGCGATCAGGACGTGGCCGGCCACTGCGGGCAGCGGGATCGCGCCGTCCGAAACCAGCAGGCCGATCACCACCATCGCCACGCCCGAGGTGCGGACGGCCTGGATCGCGAAAAAGCGGCTGCGCGCCGGATCCGTGCTCATGATGCCAGATAGTCTCCCAGCTCGCCGGGGGTTTCGGCGACGAATTCGGCGCCCGCCTCGGCCAGTTCGCGCGGGTGGTGATAGCCCCAGTCGACACCGATGCCGCGCACGCCCGCGTCTTGCGCCATGCGCATGTCATAGGCCGTATCGCCGATCATCACCGCTTGCGCGGGCAGCGCGCCTGCTTCGGCCAGCGCGGCTTCCAGCATCGCCGGATGCGGCTTGGAAGGGTGGCGGTCGGCGGTCTGCAACGTGACGAACAGATCGGCGATGCCGTTGCTCGCCAGGCAATGCGCCAGCCCGCGATCGGACATGCCCGTGGCCACGCCCAGCGTCCAGCCGCTGCCCGCCAGCTCATGCAACAGATCGGTGATGCCCGGAAACAGCGCCTGCGACAGCCGCCCTTCCGCGCGCGCCGCGCGGAAGGCGTCCTTGTAGGCTTCGGTCACGGCAAGCTGGGCCGCGGCGTCGGCTCCGGGCAGCAGGCGGCGCACCGCCAGCGGCAGCGAGAGGCCGACCGCGCGGCGGATCTCGTTGCGCGGCGGCAGGGGCAGGCCATGCGCCGCAAAGGCGGCTTCCATCGCCTCGCAGATGCTCGCCTGACCGTCGATCAGCGTGCCGTCGCAATCGAACACGGCCAGTTTCACCGCTTGCCTTTCGGCCCCGCGGGCTTGGCCGGGCGTGTCGCCTTGGCCGGGCCGGCGGGCCTGGCCGGCTTCGCGCCTTTCGTGCCCCGGCCGGCGGGCTTGCGCGCGGGTTCGGCGGCGGCGCGCTTCTTGCGTTCGCCCCGGCGTTCCTTGCGATATTGCTTGGCGTGCGCCTTGGCGACGCGCTTGCGATCCTCGCGGCTGGGCGGGGGCGGCGCTTCGGGCAAGGCCTCGCCATCGGCTTCGTCGAAGCCCAGTTGCTCCATGCTGGCGGCGAAATGCTCGGGCAGCGGCGCGGTCACGTCCAGCGGGGCGCCATCGGGATGGTCGATGATCAGGCGCCGCGCGTGCAGATGCATCTTGCGGCTGATCGAGCCGGTCAGGAAGGCTTCCTGACCGCCGTACTTGCCATCGCCGACGATCGGATGGCCGATCGCGGCCATATGCACGCGAAGCTGGTGGGTGCGGCCGGTGAGGGGGTGCAGTTCCACCCAGGCGGCGCGGTTGCCCGCCCGGTCGATCACGCGATAGCGGGTGCGCGCGGGCTGGCCACCGGCCTCGTCCACATGCATCTTCTCGCCGCCGGTGCCGGGCTGCTTGGCCAGCGGCAGCTCGATCATCCCGTCGGAGATGTCGGGAATGCCCACCACCAGCGCCCAATAGATCTTGCGCGCCGAACGGCCGGAGAAGCGCTTGGAAAAGAACGCGGCGCTGCCCGGCGTGCGGGCGATCAGCAGCACGCCCGACGTGTCCTTGTCCAGCCGGTGGACCAGGCGCGGGCGCGGGCCTTCCGCCGCGAAGGCATCGAGCAGCCCGTCGACATGGCGCGTGGTGCCGCTGCCGCCCTGCGTGGCCAGGCCCGGCGGCTTGTTCAGCACGATCGCCGCGCGATCCTGCGCCAGCACCATCGAATCGGCGAGTTCCAGCTCTTCCTCGGTCAGTTCGCGGCGCGGGCGCGGAGCGCCGCCGCCGATCCGCGCATCGCCGCCCGGCGGCACGCGCAGCACTTGCCCGGAGGCGAGGCGATCGGCCACGTCGGCGCGCTTGCCATCGACCCGGATCTGCCCGGTGCGCGCCCAGCGCGATACGGTGGCGAAGCCCACTTGCGGCAAGTGCCGCTTGAACCAGCGGTCCAGCCGCACGCCGTCGTCATCGGCGCCGATGGTGAATTGCCGGACCGTGCCGGCGTGATCGCCGCTCATGCCACGCTCCGCATCAGGGCCAGGCCCGCGACCAGCCCGAGCACGCCGGCCAGCACCGTGATGGCGATATACAGCGCGGCAAGCCCGATCTGGCCCCGCTCGGCGATCGAGACGATCTCCATGCTGAACGAGGAAAAGGTGGTGAAGCCGCCCAGCACGCCCACGGCCAGGAACAGCCGCGTGCCTTCGCCATGCGCGCCGAAGCGTGCCAGCCAGCCCACCAGCAGGCCCATCGCCAGGCTGCCGATCACGTTGACGCTCAGCGTGCTCCAGGGAAAGGCGCTGGCGCGGATCGGCCCGATCGCCGCGATCCACGCGCGGCCGACCAGGAAGCGCAGCCATGCGCCAAGGCCACCGCCAAGCGTGACGAGAAGCGATGCGGCAAGGAACGAGGGTTGGGGCATGGGGCCGGGCCATAGACCGCCTCTTGCGCCAAGCCAAATATTTCCCATCTCACGCCGGTTGCGGGTCGGCCGGCTTTTGCCGTGTTTTGCCTTGCCAAGCGCCGGTCTGTTTGCTAGCGGCGGCGCGTTGGAGCTGCCCCTTGCGGGTGCGGCATCCTTTTGCGTTTTTATTTTCGCGGTTTGTCCCGCCGGGCAATGGAAGCGGGCGCCCCCGTTTCGTTATGTGCTCGTTTCGTCATTTGTGAGGTGTTTCGGTTTATGCAAATTCTCGTACGCGACAACAACGTCGATCAGGCCCTTCGTGCGCTCAAGAAGAAGCTGCAGCGCGAGGGTGTCTACCGCGAGATGAAGCTGCGCCGTCACTACGAGAAGCCTTCCGAAAAGCGCGCCCGGGAAAAGGCCGCCGCGATCCGCCGCGCCCGCAAGCTGGAGCGCAAGCGGATGGAACGCGACGGCGCCAAGTAAGCACTGGCCGCGGGTAAGCCGATGGCCGCTGCCATGGGCGCCCCGCCAGGGCCCTTTTCCGCTTCCCGCTTGAAGGCGGGGCCGCGATAAGCCATGAGGGCGCGGACGAATCCCGCGCCCTTTTGCGTAGCCGAACCAGGACCAGAGCGATGACAGAGATCACCCGCGTTCCCCTCCAGCCCATCGCCAAGGGCGCGCTCACCAAGGTGTGGCTCGGCGTGGCCGCGATTGCGCTTGCGGCGGGCGGTATTGCCTGGGCCGCGCTGCCGCCGGCGGTCGATGTCGAAACGATTACGCCTGGCGCGGGCGACATGCCGACGCGCGACGACGTGGCGCTGGTCAACTACAAGGGCTCGCTGCCCGATGGGAAAGTGTTCGACGAGGGCAAGCAGGCGATTTTCCCGCTGTCCGAAGTGGTTCCCGGCTTCACCAAGGCGCTCGAACAGATGCAGCGCGGCGGCAAGTACAAGGTCGAGATTCCGTCCGAGCTGGCCTATGGCGACAAGCAGATGGGCGAAATTCCGCCAAATACCGACCTGACGTTCGAAATCGAGTTGCTCGATTTCAAGAGCCGGCAGGAGATCGAGCAGCAGCAACGCATGATGCAACAGCTTCAGCAGATGCAGATGCAAGGGGCCGGTGGCGCCGCCGGTGCCGTTCCGGGTGAAATGCCGCCGCCGGGCGAAGCGCCCGCGCAACCCTGATTCGCCGGCCTGCCCGCGCGGCCCGATCGCCGCGCGGCATCCCCGCTGGCTGAAGCCGAGCCGCTTGAAGCCGATGGGGGCGAGTGCTAGCTGCCCGCTTTCACCCTTTCCCGCCGCGCCGGCGCGCGCGGCCCGTCCGAATCGAGGAACAGCCATGTCGGTCGATACCGCAACCGTGGCCCGGATCGCAGCCCTGGCCCGCATCAAGCTGGGCGAAGGCGAGTTGGAAGCGATGGTCCCCGAACTCAACGGCATTCTCGCCTGGGTCGAACAGTTGGGCGAAGTCGATGTCGCCGGCGTCGAGCCGATGACCGCCGTGATCGAGAATCACCTGCGCCTGCGCGATGACGTGATCGATGCCGATCCGCTGACCGGCGGCGGCATCCGCGACAAGGTTCTGGCCAATGCGCCGGCGGCCGAGCATGGCTTCTTCGGCGTGCCCAAGGTGATCGAGTGAAAATGCCGGCATTTTCGCTCGATCATCCCGGACAGCGGCGCGGCCGCGATCGATCCGGGATCCACAATCGAGGACTCTTCGGGGCTGTCCCGGCCTTTGCGCTGATGGCGGGATGGACCCTGAAACAAGTTCAGGGTGACATGGAATGACTGAACTTACCGAACTGGGCGTCGCCGCGATCCGCGATGGCGTGGCCAAGGGCGATTTCACCGCCGCCGAAGTGGCCGAGGCATTCAACGCCAATGTCGCCGCCGCGCAGGACGCGCTGAACGCGTTCATCGTGGCGACGCCGGACAAGGCGATCGCAGCCGCGAAGGCCACCGACGCGAAGCGCGCGGCGGGCGAAGCGCTGGGCAAGATGGGCGGCGTGCCGATCGGCATGAAGGACCTGTTCGCCACCGTCGGCGTGCAGACCACGGCGGCCAGCCACATCCTGGAAGGCTTCGTGCCGCAGTACGAATCGACCGTTTCGCAGAAGCTGTGGGACGCGGGCGCAGGGATGCTGGGCAAGCTCAATCTCGATCAGTTCGCGATGGGTTCGTCGAACGAGACCAGCTATTTCGGCAACGTGATCTCGCCCTGGCGGCGCAATGACGGCGGCAACGCGCCGCTGGCGCCGGGCGGTTCCTCGGGCGGTTCCTCGGCGGCGGTCTCGGCGCGGCTCTGCCCGGCGGCGACCGGCACGGATACCGGCGGCTCGATCCGCCAGCCGGCCGCCTTCACCGGCATCACCGGCATCAAGCCGACTTATGGGCGCTGCTCGCGCTGGGGCATCGTCGCTTTCGCCAGCTCGCTCGATCAGGCGGGGCCAATGGCGCGCGACACGCGCGATTGCGCGATCATGCTGGAAGCGATGGCCGGCTTCGATCCCAAGGACGCGACCAGCCTCGACATGCCGGTGCCGGCGTGGGAAGCCGGGCTGTCGGCCGATCTGGCGGGCAAGACGGTGGGCATCCCGCGCGAATACCGCATGGACGGGATGGACGCCGACGTCGCGAAATCGTGGGACGACGGCATCGCCTGGCTCAAGGACGCGGGCGCCAGAGTGATCGACATCGCGCTGCCGCACACCCGCTATGCGCTGCCGGCCTATTACATCATCGCCCCGGCCGAGGCGTCCTCGAACCTCGCGCGTTATGATGGCGTGCGCTACGGCCTGCGCGATCTGCCCGATGGCGCCGGCCTGCAGGACATGTATGCCGCCACGCGCGCCGCCGGCTTCGGCGCCGAAGTGAAGCGCCGCATCCTGATCGGCACTTACGTGCTCTCGGCCGGCTTCTACGATGCCTATTACACGCAGGCCCAAAAGGTCAGGACGCTGATCAGCCGCGATTTCACGGCCGCGTTCGAACAGTGCGACGTGATCCTCGCGCCGACCGCGCCGAGCGCCGCCTTCGCGCTGGGCGACAATATCGACGATCCCCTCTCGATGTATCTCAACGACGTCTTCGCCGTCCCCGCCTCGCTGGCGGGACTGCCGGCGATGTCGGTCCCGGCCGGCCTCAACCGCGAGGGCCTGCCGCTGGGCCTCCAGATCATCGGCCGCCCGTTCGACGAGCAGGGCGTGCTCAACGCCGGCCTCGCGATCGAGCAGCGGGCCGGATTCGCGGCCAAGCCAGAGAAGTGGTGGTGACGACCATGACCGAATCCACATATCGCATCCAGGGCGCGACCGGCGAATGGGAGGTCGTGATCGGCCTTGAAGTCCATGCGCAGGTCGTTTCGAAGTCGAAGCTGTTTTCCGGCGCGGCCACCGCGTTCGGGGCGGAGCCGAATGCGCAAGTCTCGCTGGTCGATGCGGCGATGCCGGGGATGCTGCCGGTGCCGAACAAGGAGTGCATCCGCCAGGCGGTGCGCACCGGCATGGCGATCAATGCCCGGATCAACAAATGGTCGCGCTTCGATCGCAAGAACTACTTCTATGCCGATCTGCCGCAGGGCTACCAGATCAGCCAGCTTTACCACCCGCTGGTGGGCGAGGGCGCGATCGAGATCGCGGTGGACGAGAAGAACCCCGAGGCGACCAAGACCATCGGCATCGAGCGTATCCATGTCGAGCAGGACGCGGGCAAGCTGATGCACGATCAGCACCCGACGATGTCCTATGTCGATCTCAATCGCTCAGGCGTGGCGCTGATGGAAATCGTCAGTCGGCCGGACATGCGTTCTCCCGCTGAAGCAGGGGCTTACCTGCGCAAGCTCAGGGCGATCCTGCGCTATGTCGGCTCATGCGACGGCAATATGGAGGAAGGCTCGATGCGCGCCGACGTCAATGTGTCGGTGCGCAAGTCGGGCGCGGAATTCGGCACCCGCACCGAGACCAAGAACGTCAATTCGGTGCGCTTCGTCATGGCGACGATCGAGCATGAGGCGAACCGCCAGGTCGATCTGATCGAGAGCGGCGGCAAGGTGGTGCAGGAAACCCGGCTGTTCGATCCCGGCACCGGCACCACGCGCTCGATGCGTTCGAAGGAAGACGCGCACGATTACCGTTACTTCCCCGATCCCGACCTGTTGCCGCTGGAACTTGACGACGCGTTCCTGGAGGATTGCCGCAACTCCCTGCCCGAACTGCCTGATGCCAAACGGCACCGCTACGAGAACGAACTGGGCCTTTCCCCCTACAACGCGCAAGTGCTGACCGCCGAGGTCGAGACCGCGCGCTGGTTCGAACGTCTGCTGGGCGAAGCCGCCAAGGCGCAGGGCAAGCCGCCCGCCGATGTCGCCAAGCAGGCGGCCAACTGGCTGATTTCCGAGCTGTTCGGCGCACTCAACAAACTTGGCATCGCGCTGGAAAATTCGCCGGTAACGCCCGAAAAAGGCGCGGAATTGCTCGCGCTGATCGGCGATGGCACGATCTCCGGCTCGATCGCCAAGCAAGTGCTGGAAAAGATGCTCGAAACCGGCGACGGCGCCGCCGCCATCGTCGAGCGTGAAGGGCTCAAGCAGGAATCCGACACCGGCGCGATCGAGGCCGTGGTTGCCAAGGTGCTGGCCGACAATGCCGACAAGGTCGCGCAGTTCAAGGCCGGCAAGGAAGCGCTGTTCGGCTTCTTCGTCGGCCAGACGATGAAGGCCATGCAGGGCAAGGCCAATCCGCAAGTGGTCAACGAACTGCTGCGCAAGGCGCTCGGCTGACGCTGACGGCGTCATTCGGCGTCATTGGGGGGGGGGGGGGGGCATTCTTGCCAGTTCTCCCACCGCTGCTCGAAAAAAATCCTGACTTGCTTGCGGGTTGGTCCGTCCGACTCCGTCTTTTCTCGGGCGCCTTGCCGTGCGGAATCGATGGCGAGGCTTAACGGGAGGAAATTCGTGAAGCGTGTGATCTTGTCCGCGGCCTGTCTGGCCGGCTGCATCCCTGTCGCCGCCCATGCGGGGGCCTGCGAGGACAGCTTCCAGAAATCGGGCAACGCCGTTACCGGCCTGCGCTTTCGCGCGGCGGCAAGCGTTGCCGATCTTTCGCCCGACATGGCGATCCGCCAGATGGAAGGCGTGGCCAAGGCGCGTGGCTACACGGTGCTTGCGTCCGAGCCGGCGGGCGGTTCGCTGCTGCTGGAACAGCCGATGAGCGGCAAGGCGCGCGCCTTCCCGCTGGAAGTGCGCGCGGTTTCGGCCGGCGGCTTCGGCACGGTCAGCATCGAGGCGAAGCTGCCCGCCGCGATGAGTTCGCCCGCCGAAGCGGTGAAATCGGAACTGTGCCTGATGCTGGGCGGGATCAAGGGCGGCAAGGAAGGCAAGCTTGCCGCCGGGCGCGCGGCCAGGGCCGCGCCGGCCGCCGCCGCGCCGGTGGCGATCAGCGCGCTGGAATTCTCGCACCAGATTTCCAAGGATACCGAACGCAATTCGGCCGCGATCGTGCCGCGCTACACCGGCAAGCAGTTCACGCTGAGCGGCGAGATCGATTATGTGATCCGCGATGGCGAATACTATCGCGTCGCCTTCAAAATCCCCGATCCGTGGAACGAGGCTCTGCGCCTGCCGAACGCCGCCAAGTTCAAGACCGACCTGAGCTGCCTGATGGCGCCGGGCCAGTCGGTCTGGGCACTGCAGCAGAAGCCGGGCCGGCAAGTGCGGCTGACCGGCACGTTCTATCGCTTCGACGAGTTCAGGCACGCCGCCTGGTTCAACGAGTGCGTGCCCGCGCAAGGACGCTGAGCGACCACCGCTGATCGGCCGCGAAGACGGCTCCGGTGCTTCCCGATGGAAGCGGCCGGAGCCGGCCCTGGCCGATCAGCCCTTGCGTATGCCGGTAAGCTGCATCGTGCCGAACATGCCGGCTTTCACTTCGCCCGTCAGCCGATCGCCATCGACAGTGGCGGTGCATTCCAGGTCGATCGGCATCGGCACGGTCATCTTCATTTTCCAGCTCAGCGCGTTGCCGGCGATCGTGCCGTTCTCCACCGCCATCGTGCCCAGATCGCCGGCGATGCTGCCGGTGAAGCTGTCGCCCTCACCGGGCACGACGGTGAACAGGCCGTTCTGGTCGCCCAGCGGCGTCTTGGTGATGCACTCGTAAGTTCCGGCGACGGACATGGCCTCTCTCTCCTCGGGCATGAACCGGGCCCGCTTTCGCGCGGGGCGTCCGGCTATTCTTCAATCTTGCCGATTTCCACCGGCAGGCCAAGGCCGCGAAGCTGCGGTTCCACCACCTTGCGATCGCCGACGACGACGAAGACCAGCCCTTGCGGCAACAGGTACTGCCTTGCCGCCGCTTCGAGCGCGTCCTTGCCGATCGCGCGGTATCGGGCCGGGATGGTCTGGTAATAGTCGTCTGGCCGGCCCAGCCGGGCGTTCAGGCGGATCGCGCCGGCAACGTCGGCATTGGTCTCGAACTGGTTGGGCAGCCCGCGGATGTTGCCTTCGGTCACGCGTTCAAGCTCTTGCGCGGTAACTGGCGCCTTGGCCGGAAAAGCGCGCATATCCGCCAGGATCGCCTTGATCGCATCGCCCGTCCGGTCAGACTGGACGGGTGCGATCACGGCGAACTCGCGCGGGCCGACCGGGCGGCTGATCTGGCTGCGGACACCATAGCTCCAGCCCTTTTCCTCCCGCAGATCGAGATTGAGGCGCGAGAGGAAGCCATCGCCCAGCACTTCGTTGGCCAGGCCCAGCGCCTCGGTGTTCGGCATAAGCCCGGTCAGCGGCAGCACCTTGCCGGCGACCACCACCGATTGCGGCGAATTGGGCCGGTCGAGCAGGACGATGCGCGGGGCGGGCGCGGGCACCGGCGCGTCGATCGCTTTCACCGGCTTCGGCGTGGCCGGCGCCTGCCACTTGCCGAACGCGGCTTCGAGCAGGGGCAGCAGCTCGGCCATGGTGGTGTCGCCCACCACGGTGATCGTCGCCAGGTCCGGGCGCAGCCATTTGTCGTGCGCGGCGCGCAGCGCGGCCGGCGTCAGCGCCTTGACCGAGGCGGCGTTGCCCAGCCCGTCGGAAGGCTGGCCATAAGGATGCGTGCCATAGAGGATCGTGGATATCGAGCGCGCGGCCAGCGCGCCGGGCGAGGCCTGGACCTGGGCCAGATCGGCCAGCTGCTGATCGCGCACGCGCGCGACATCGTCTTCGCGGAAAGCGGGGCGCAGCACCACTTCGGCCATCAGATCGAGCGAGGGCGCGAGATTGGCCGATAGCGTCGTCAGCATCACGCTGCTGGTATCAACCCCGCCGCCAGTCGAGATCGAGGCGCCCAGCCGCTCCTGCGCTTCGGCGATCTCGGTGGCGGTGCGCGTGTCGGTGCCTTCGTCGAGCATTTCCAGCATCAGCGATTGCGTGCCCGGCGAATCGAGCGCATCGGCCGCGTAGCCCGCGTCGAAATCCAGCGTCAGGACCAGGCGCGGCACCGCCGTGCGCCGGGCCAGCGCCACCGGAATGCCATTGGACAGCTGCGCGCGTTCGATCGCGGGAAATTCCAGCGCGGAAACCGGCGCGACCGGCGGGGCCGGGCGCCTGGGCGCGGGGGCCAGGGCAGGGGCCTTGGCGTGCGGATCGGGCCTGGGCGCCGGCGCGGTGGCCTCGTCACCCCAGCCGCCCATCTTGCCGCCATCCTCGGTCCGCTCGCCGGGGAGCACGTCCACCGCCAGCACCGGGCGCGACAGCCAGCGCTGCAATGCCGCGCGCACCTGCTCGGGCGTGAGCGCGGCGATCGCGGCCAGGTTCTGCTTGTAATGGGCCGGATCGCCCGAATAGACCTCGCCCTCGGCCAGCGTCGCGCCCTTGCCGGAAAAGCCGCCGACGCGCTCCAGCCCGGCGATCTCGCCCGAGATCGCGCTCATCACCGCGCGGCGCACTTCGTCCTCGGTCGGGCCGTCGCGCAAATAATCGGCGATCACCTTGTCGAAGGCGGCTTCGGCTTTCGCCCGTTCGACGCCGGGTTTCACGTCCATCGTCGCGTCGAGGAAGCTTATCTGCTCGTGCGTCTGCGCCGATGCCGTGACCGCGACGGCAAGCTGCTGGCCGCGCACCAGCGCGTTGTCCAGCCGCGAACTGGCGAGGCCGCCCAGGACATAGAGGCCGACCTGGAGAGCGGGTGTATCGGCATCGTTGAGGCCGGGGCCGCTCCAGTTGCGGGTCACGCGGGTGAGCGGCACCTGATCGGTCATCTCGCGCTTCACCGGCGCGGCGAGCGTGACCGGACCGGCTTCCACCCTGGGCACGGCGGGGCCCTTGGGGATCGCGCCGAACCACTTTTCCACCAGCGGCCGCGCCGTCGCCGCGTCGATATCGCCCGACAGCGCGAGCACGACGTTGTTCGGGCCGTAGTGATCGGTGAACCACTTGCGCACGTCGGTGAGCGTGGCGGCATCGAGATCGGCCAGCGAGCCGATGGTGGTGTGGCGATAGGGATGGCCGACCGGGAACAGGCCGTCGTTCACGGCATATTCCATCAGGCCATATGGCTCGTTGTCGCCCTGCCGCTTCTCGTTCTGGACAACGCCGCGCTGCTTGTCGAGCTTGTCCTGCGTGACCGCGGGCAGCAGGAAGCCCATGCGATCGCTTTCCATGAACAGTGCCAGATCGAGCGCGCCGGTCGGCACCGTCTCGATATAGTTGGTGCGGTCGAACCAGGTCGAACCGTTGGTCGAGGTGGAGCCGGCGGCTTCGAGCGGGACGTCGAAGTTGGGCACGTTGGCCGATCCGCCGAAGAACAGGTGCTCATAGAGATGGGCGAAACCCGTCCGCCCGCGCGGCTCGTGCTTGGAACCGACGCGGTAGTAGAGCGTCACGCCGACGATGGGAGCCTTGCGATCGGTGTGGACGATCGTGGTCAGCCCGTTGGCCAGCACGAACTTCTCATAGGGAATGTCCACTTCGCCCACCAGCGCCGCCGGGGTGACGGCGGCCGCGACAGGCGCGGGCGCCGCAATCGGGGCGGTGGCAAGCTGGGCCGCTGGCTGCGCGGCGCAGGCCGCCAGCGAGAGAGCGAGCGCGAGAGTGATCGGAAAGCGGCTCATGCAGATCCTTGGCTGGTCCAGGCGGAAACGAATGCGTTTCCTAGCAGCCCTGGACGCGGTTCGCCACGGGCTCCTGCTCACGAGCCCGGTCGCGCTCGCCCGGGCCGTTACCGGCGGAAGATCTGGCCGCTGTCGAACAGGGTGATGCGCCATTCGCCATCGGCCTCGCGCGCGCATTCCATCGTCACGTCGGCGACGGCGAGCGGATCGCAATAGTCGGTGAAGGGCGGTTCGCCGGCCTTGGCGAAGAACACCAGCAGATAGCCGACCCTGGCCTTGTCCGGCCCATCGAAGGCGACGCGCAGGCTGGTGATGATGTGGCGCATCACCGGCACCGCGCCGCCCGCCTTCAGCCCGGCCATGCGCGCCTGATAGAACGCCGCGACCGCATCCAGCCCCTCGCGCCATTCGCCGCCGACATTGTAGCGCACGGTCTTGCTCAGGCAGTCGGTCTCGACCATTTTCAGGCCGTTGTTGATGTCAAGCTCGTCACCCCATTCGTAGATGACCTGCTTGATCGCCAGAACGTCCGCTGCCTGTTCAGGTGTGAATTTCGCCACGTTTCCTCGCCTCTTCGATAATTGGTTGCGGGCGGACGCTAGGCAATGCGAGCGCGCGCGCCAAGCCCCGCAATGAGCAGCGCTGTTGATTTGGCGTGGGGGCCCGGCGCGCCCGCATGGCTGGCGCGGCCGTGTCCGGCCACTGATCGGTCCGGGCTTGTAACCGGCCTTGCCAGCGCCAATCTCAGGGCGCGCTCCCTTGCGAATTTGTGCCCGGTCAATGCCATGGCGGGCGAATTGGGCTCCAAGGGAGAAAAGGGGCAGGCTTGCGCTTGTGTTGCATAAATGCAACATTATATGCCGTGGGTCAGGAGGAACTTCACATCATGAATCTCGAAAAATTCACCGACCGGGCCAAGGGCTTTCTCCAGGCGGCGCAGACCGTCGCGATCCGGCTCAACCACCAGCGGATCAGCCCCGAACATATCCTCAAGGCCCTGCTTGAGGATAGCGAGGGCATGGCCTCTGGCCTGATCGGCCGGGCCGGCGGCGATGCCGCGACCGCGCAGCGCGAAGTCGACAAGGCGCTGGCCAAGGTGCCGGCCGTCTCGGGCAGCGGCGCGCAGGCGACGCCGGGGCTGGACAACGATGCCGTGCGGCTGCTGGACCAGGCCGAGCAGGCCGCGACCAAGTCTGGCGACAGCTACGTCACGGTCGAGCGGCTGCTGCTGGCGCTGACGCTGGCGACCACCACGGCGGCGGGGCAGGCGCTCAAGGCCGCCCATCTGACGCCGCAGGCGCTGGAAGCGGCGATCACCGCGCTGCGCGGCGGCCACAAGGCCGATTCCGCCACGGCCGAGGAAGGCTATGAGGCGATGAAGAAGTATGCGCGCGATCTGACGCAGGCCGCGCGCGACGGCAAGCTCGACCCGGTGATCGGCCGCGACGAGGAGATTCGCCGCACCGTGCAGATCCTGGCGCGCCGCACCAAGAACAACCCGGTGCTGATCGGCGATCCCGGCGTCGGCAAGACCGCCATTGCCGAGGGGCTGGCGCTGCGCATCGCCAATGGCGACGTGCCCGACAGCTTGAAGGACCGCCGTCTGATGGCGCTCGACATGGGCGCGCTGATCGCGGGCGCGAAGTATCGCGGCGAGTTCGAGGAACGGCTGAAGTCGGTGCTCGATGAAGTGAAGGGCGCGCAAGGTGAGATCATCCTGTTCATCGACGAGATGCACACGCTGATCGGCGCGGGCGCCTCCGAAGGCTCGATGGACGCGGGCAACCTGCTCAAGCCGGCGCTGGCGCGCGGCGAACTGCACTGCATCGGCGCGACCACGCTCGACGAATACCAGAAGTATGTCGAGAAGGACGCGGCGTTGCAGCGGCGCTTCCAGCCGATCTTCGTCGACGAGCCGACCGTGGAGGACACGATCTCGATCCTGCGCGGGCTGAAGGAGAAGTACGAGCTGCACCATGGCGTGCGCATCACCGACGGCGCGATCGTGGCGGCGGCGACGCTGTCCAACCGCTACATCACCAACCGCTTCCTGCCCGACAAGGCGATCGACCTGATGGACGAGGCGGCGAGCCGCATCCGCATGGAAGTGGAAAGCAAGCCCGAGGAGATCGAAAAGCTCGACCGCCGCATCATCCAGCTCAAGATCGAGGAGATGGCGCTTTCCAAGGAGACCGATCAGGCCTCGCGCGACCGGCTCGACCACTTGCGCGAGGAACTGGCCAACCTTGAGGACCAGTCGAACGCGCTGACCACGCGCTGGCAGAACGAGCGCGACAAGATCGCCGCCGAAGGCAAGATCAAGGAACAGCTCGACGCGGCGCGCATCGAGCTGGAGCAGGCGCAGCGTTCGGGCGATCTCGCCCGCGCGGGCGAGCTGTCGTACGGCACCATCCCCGCGCTGGAAAAGCAGTTGTCCGAAGCGCAGGCCCAGGCCGCCAATGCGCTGCTGCGCGAGGAAGTGACCGAGGACGATATCGCCGGCGTCGTCAGCCGCTGGACCGGCGTGCCGGTCGAGAAGATGCTGGAGGGTGAGCGCGACAAGCTGCTCAAGATGGAGCAGGTGATCGGCGAGCGAGTGATCGGCCAGGCGCAGGCCGTCGAGGCGGTGTCCAAGGCGGTGCGGCGGGCGCGGGCGGGCCTGCAGGACCCGAACCGGCCGCTGGGCTCGTTCCTGTTCCTTGGCCCCACCGGCGTCGGCAAGACCGAGCTGACCAAGGCGCTGGCGGGCTTCCTGTTCGACGATGACACCGCGATGGTGCGCATCGACATGTCGGAATTCATGGAAAAGCACGCGGTCGCCCGCCTGATCGGTGCGCCTCCGGGCTATGTCGGCTACGAGGAAGGCGGCGTGCTGACCGAGGCGGTGCGGCGCCGGCCCTATCAGGTGGTGCTGTTCGACGAGGTGGAAAAGGCGCACTCGGACGTGTTCAACGTGCTGCTCCAGGTGCTCGACGACGGACGGCTGACCGACGGGCAGGGCCGGGTGGTGGATTTCACCAACACACTGATCATCCTGACCAGCAACCTCGGCAGCCAGTACCTCGCCAATCTCGACGAGGGGCAGGACGTGTCGGCGGTAGAGCCGCAAGTCATGGAAGTGGTGCGGGCGCATTTCCGGCCCGAGTTCCTCAACCGGCTCGACGAGGTCATCCTGTTCCACCGGCTGGGGCAGGAGCACATGGGGCCGATCGTCGATATCCAGGTCGGACGGGTGCAGCAGCTGCTCAAGGACCGCAAGATCGTGCTCGATCTCACGCCCGCGGCCAAGCGCTGGCTGGGCCGGGTGGGCTACGATCCGGTCTATGGCGCGCGGCCGCTGAAGCGCGCGGTGCAGCGCTACGTGCAGGACCCGCTGGCCGAGAAGCTGCTCGCCGGCGAGATCCCCGACGGTTCGACCGTGCATGTCGATGAAGGCGACGGCGCGCTCAACATCACGGTTGGCTGACAGCGCACGGGCCGAAATGAAAAGAGGGGCGGGTTCCTGGTGAACCCGCCCCTCTGTTTCGTCAGGAGGCCGTCAGGCCCGCCCGGTCAGCTGCCGCCGAACAGATCGGCGAACTTCACGCGCGCGCCCATGAACATGAAGCGGCCCACCGCGCTGATCGGCGTATTGAGCGCGCCCAGATCCGGCTTCTGATTGAAGACGTTGTTGACGCCGCCATAAATCTCGAACTGGTCGTTCACATCGACATTGAAGCTCACGTCGTGGCTGAAGCGTTCGTTGAGCTTCAGGTACTCGGGCGCGACGATATCCGGGTTGTTCGCGGTATCCTGGCGCGAGTAGCGATAGAGCTTGGAGGCATAGTTGATCCGCCAGTTGAGGCCGAACTTGCCCTTTTCCCAGCCCAGATCGGTCGTCACCAGGAACTTGGGCGAGCCGGCGATGTAATAGGCATCGTTCACCGGATCGGCGCCGGGGATCGGCACGTAGGTCTGCTTGTGCAGATAGTTGCCGACGGCGTGGACGGTGAAGGTGCCCGCCTTGTCGGTCCGCAGGCGATAATCGATCATCACGTCAAGACCGGCGGTCTTGAAGTTGGCGACGTTGAGCGGGCCGACATTGAAGCTGGTGATGAAGCCGGCGTTGTCGCCCCCGTTCTGGCGCACGATCGCATCGCAGTACTGGTTGTCGAGCGTCGCCTGGTCGACACACAGTTCGGCGACCTTTTCGGGCGTGACCGTGTTGATCGCGTTCTTGATGCGGATGTCATACCAGTCCGCCGTCACGATCAGGCCGGGGATGAAGCGGGGCTTCAGCACCACGCCGGCCGTCCAGGTCTTGGCGGTTTCCTCGCGGATGTTCGGGTTGCCGCCCTGGAAGCCCGAAATGTTGACGCTGCGCGTATCGCTGTAGGTCGACGGGTCGGCAACGCCCAGCCCGCTCAGCAGCGCGACGCAGTTGTCGACGCGATACTGGGTGCCGTTCTGCAGATAGGCTTCGTCGCAGGGATCGTTGATGAACTCGAAGGTTTCGGACTGGGCGCCGAACAGTTCGCTGATGTTCGGCGCGCGCACCGCCTTCGAATAGGTGCCGCGGAAGGAGATGTCGTCCACCGGGGCCCAGTCGCCGCCGACCTTCCAGGCATTGGTCGTGCCGATCGTCGAATAGTCCGAATAGCGGAACGCGCCGTTGATTTCGAGACGCTTGAAGAACGGCCGATCCGCCAGGATCGGGACGTTCACTTCGGCAAAGACCTCCCAGACGTCGAAATTGCCCTTGGTATTGCCCAGCACGTTGGTGAAGGTCAGCCCCTGCTGCGCCAGCGGATCGGCGATGAAGCTGCTCGATTCCTTGCGGTATTCCCCGCCCAGCGCGAAGCCGATCGGGCCGCCCGGCAACTCGAAATAGCTGCCGGTGTTGCCGGTGATCGCGCCGCTGACGACATGCTGGGTGAGGCGCGAACGGTCGGTCGTGTCGGTCTTGACCCAGTCTATCGCCGCTTGCGAGGCCACGCCGTCGCCGAACAGGTTGAAGGGCAGGCACTGGCCCGGCTGGAACGTCGTCGGCGGGATCTCGCTGCGCGTGTAGTTGTTGGGCTGGGTCGGCGTCCAGGTGGGGTCGAGATTGACCCGGCAGGTGATCGCGCCGTCCGGCCCCCGCACGGCGTCGATCGCCGCATAGAAGCGGTCGGTCAGGATATCGTCGACATAGTGATTGGTGATCTTCGCGCGGCCGAAGACATAGGACACGTCATAGGACAGGTTGGGCGCGATATCGCCCTTGGCGCCGATCACGGTGCGGATGGTTTCGCGGGTGATATCCTCGCCGCGCCGGCCCAGGTCGAAGTTGTCGCGATTGACCAGTACCCCGCCGTTCCCTTCAATCATGTGCGAACGAACCGCCTCTGGAATGTAGGGGTTGTCCTCGGGGATGAACAGGTAATAGTCGAAGCTGGGCTGGCCGACCGAGTAGGACTTGGTATTGGCATACTTCGCTTCGGCGTAGAGCGTGAGCGCGTCGCTGAAATCGAAATGCGCGATCGCGTTGACGACGTCGCGGCGGATCTGCGGCAGCAGGTCGTTGCCATAGTCGGATACGAGCGTACCCGAGCCGCCCTGCTGGTAGAAGCTGGGAATGAACCGGCCCGGATCGTAAGGCAGGCCTTCCGCGCCGTAGAAATCGGGCATACCGTCGAAATCGACGTCGATGCCGCCGGCGCGCGAGGTGTCGAAATAGCGGATGTCGTTGAGCGGGATGTAATCGGGAATCCCGTCGTTGTTCTGGGCGCCGGTCTCGGTATCATCCGGGTTGAGGTAGAAGCCCACCCGGTTCGTGCCCTGGAAGCGCTTGCGGTCCTGCGCGGTCAGCCGGTCTTCCTCGCCGTGTTCGTAGGCGATGGCGAAATTGCCGCGGCCATCGGCGAAGTTGTGCCCGGCGGTGAGCGCGAACAGGCGCTGGCCGGCGTCGCCCTTGTCGGAAATACCGCCCTGGACGCGCGCGGTGACGCCTTCGAAATCCTTCTTCTGGATGAAGTTGACCACGCCCGAAACGCCGTCCGCGCCGTAGATCGCCGATGCGCCGCCGGTCAGCACCTCGACACGCTCGATCAGGTCGTTGGGGATGGTGTTGATGTCGACCGACTGCAGGCCGTCGACCGCGGCGACGTGGCGCCGGCCGTCGACCAGCACCAGCGTGCGGTCATAGCCCAGGTTGCGCAAGTCGAGCAGGTTGAGGCCGGTATAGCCGATGCCGGCGCGATCGCCGCTGTTGTTGTACGAACTGAGCGAGCCGGCAAGCGCGGGCAGGGTCTTGAGATAGTCGGTAACGTTGGTCGTACCGGAATCGAGGATGTCCTGCGAGGTGATCGCGACGACCGGGTTGACCGCGTCAACCTCGGGCCGGGCGATGCGCGAACCCGTGACGATGATCATCTCGTCATCGGATGCCTCGTCCGAAGCGGTCTGGGCGAAGGCGGCGCCGGGCAGGGCGAGGGCGATGAGCGCGAGGCAGGTCGAACCGCGCAGCGCCGCTCTTGTCAGGTTGTTTTTCAATGTCTTGTTCCCTGTTTCAGAATAGGGGGCATGGGTGCCGGCAGCGGTCGCCCGTTCTGCCGTGTTCGCCAGTCGCCCCCAAAAATGCTCGTATCTTTCTGTTCCGATTAGGAATGACGACAGTGTGCCTGCATTCCGGGCGACAGCAAGTGCCAAGCGGGTGATAATGCCACTTGGTTGAAAATGTGTTGCAATCGCGCAACTGCGCGCTACCCGCGCGCCGGATTCGCGCCGGGGCACCGTGGCGGCGATGTCGCATGACGGACAGGCCGTCTGGACGATTGACCCTTGTCGCCGGGCCAACTAACCGGATGATTAAATCGGCAGTCGTCGGCGCCGCCAGCCCACCCGTCGCGGCGGCGCCCTGAAGGAGGATACCTGAATGAAGCTGGACAGCACTATCGCCGCCGTCGTCACCGGCGCCGCCTCGGGCCTGGGCGCGGCCACCGCCCGGGCGCTGGCCGAACAGGGCGTGAAAGTCGCCATTTTCGACCTTCAGGAAGAAAAGGGCGAGGCCATCGCCAGGGAGATCGGCGGCACGTTCTGCAAGGTCAACGTGACGGACGACGCCAGCGTCGACGCGGCCTTCGCCAAGGCGCGCGCGGCCCACGGGCAGGAACGCATCCTGGTCAATTGCGCGGGCACGGCCAACGCGATCAAGACGGTCAGCCGCGACAAGGAAACCGGCGAGATCAGGACTTTTCCGATGGACGCCTTCAAGTTCATCATCGAACTGAACCTGATCGGCACGTTCCGCTGCATCGCCAGGTCGGCGGCCGGGATGCTGACGCTCGATCCGCTCGACGAGTTCGGTGAGCGCGGCGCGATCGTCAACACCGCCTCGGTCGCGGCCGAGGACGGGCAGATCGGCCAGGCCGCCTATTCGGCCTCCAAGGGCGGCGTCGTGGGCATGACCCTGCCGATCGCGCGCGACCTGATGAACGAGGGCATTCGCGTCAACACCATCCTGCCCGGTATCTTCGAGACGCCGCTGATGAAGGCGCTGCCCGAAAAGGCGCAAGTCGCGCTGGCCGCCTCGGTGCCGTTCCCCAAGCGGCTGGGCAAGCCCGAGGAATATGCCAAGATGGCGCTGTTCATGATCGAAACCGGCTATATGAACGGCGAGGACGTGCGCCTCGATGGCGCCATCCGTATGCCGCCGCGCTGAGGGAAAAAGCGAAACCGCGATGCCAGTCGCCCAGATTTCCGCGCCTCCGGGTGCTCGCGAGCTTCTGCTCGATACCGCGAGCGCCATCATGCGCGAGGGCGACATCGTCGATATCTCGCTTTCGGAACTGAGCTTGCGCTCGGGGCTGAATTCGGCGCTGGTGAAGTATTACTTCGGCAACAAGGCCGGGCTGCTCAAGGCGCTGCTCGACCGCGACTGGCAGGCCATCGTCACCAGCGTCGACGCGCTGGTGGCGAAGGACGGCTGGAACCCGGAAGCCAAGCTGCGCCGCCACATCTCCAAGGTGATCGACACCTTCTACGCGGTGCCCTACCTCAACCGCCTGACCATGCGGCTGGTGCGCGAATGCGACGATGCCGAGGCCAAGCGCATCGCCGAGCTGTACCTGTCGCCGATCTACCGCGCCTACGAGCAGCTGATCGGTGACGGGGTGAGGGCCGGCGTGTTCCGCCCGGTCGATCCGCAGCTGTTCTATTTCACCGTGACCGGCGCGGTGGACCGCTTCTTTTCGGCGCGGCTGGTGATGAAATATTGCTTCGACACCGATACGCTGACCGAGGAACTGCGTGACCGCTACCGCGAGCACACCATCGACATCATCATGGCCGGCATCCTTGCGCGCTGACAAACCCCGTTCCTGGCACATCGGCGTGATCGGCGGATCGGGCCTGGCCGCCGGCATCGCGCTGGACGACGCGCAGGACATCGCGGTGAGCAGCCCGTTCGGCGCGCCTTCTGGCCCCGTCACCACCGGGCGGCTGGGCGGGGTGCGCTTCACCTTCATCGCCCGCCACGGCGCGGGGCACCGCATTCCGCCCGCCGCGATCAATTACCGCGCGAACATCGACGTGCTCAAGCGCTGCGGCGTGACCGACCTGCTCGGCCTGTCGGCGATCGGCTCGCTGCGCGAGGACATGGCGCCGGGATCGTTCGTGGCGGTGGACCAGTTCATCGACCGCACCTCGGGCCGCGAGAACAGCTTCTTCGGGCCGGGCCTGGTCGCGCATGTCGGCCTGGCCGATCCGGTATGTCCGCGCCTGGCCGTGCTGGCCGGCGCGGCGGCGCGGCGGGCGGGGGCCGAGGTCTATCCGGCCGGCTGCTACCTGACGATCGACGGGCCGCAGTTTTCCACCCGCGCCGAAAGCCGGCTCTATCGAGCATGGGGCGCGGACGTCATCGGCATGACCGCGATGCCCGAGGCGCGCCTCGCGCGCGAGGCGGAGCTGCCTTACGCGCTGCTCGGCATGGTCACGGACTGGGATGCCTGGCGCGAGGGCGCGGCCGGTGTCGAGGCGGCCGATATCATCGCGGTGATGCACGCCAACGCCGCGCTGGCGCGCGAGGCGGTGCGCGCGCTCGCCGCCAGCCTGCCGCCCGTGCGTGAGCCGAGCCCGATCGACCGGGCGCTCGACAGCGCGATCATCACGGCCCCCGATGCCCACGATCCGCGCCTGATCGCCCGGCTCGACGCGGTCGCCGCGCGGCTGTTCGGCGAGCGCGAATAGGAAGCCGCCGGCGCCGGTCGCGGCGCCGGATACCGCCGGATGATCAGTTGCCGTTGTTGCCGGGACCGCCGCCGGAGAAGGCGTCGGAGATCGAGCAGGCCGCCGGGCCCAGGATGACGATGAACAGCACCGGCAGGATGAACAGGATCAGCGGCACCGTCATGATCGCGGGCAGGCGCGCGGCCTTTTCCTCGGCGCGCATCATGCGCTCGTTGCGGAATTCGGCCGAAAGCACGCGCAGCGCCGAGGCGAGCGGGGTGCCATAGCGTTCGGTCTGGATCATCGTCGTCACCACGCCGCGCACCGAATCCAGGTTCACGCGGTACGCCAGGTTCTCGAAGGCCATGCGCCGTTCGGTAAGGAACGACAGCTCGATCGAGGTGAGCGAGAATTCATCGCCCAGTTCGGGATAGGCGCGGCCAAGCTCGCGCGCGACGCGGTCGAACGAGGCATCGACGGTCAGGCCCGCCTCGGCGCAGATGACCAGCAGGTCCAGCGCGTCGGGCAGCCCCTTGCGGATCGCGTCGGTGCGCTTGGAGATGAGGTTGGACAGGAACAGGTCGGGCGCCTTGTAGCCCAGGATCAGCGCGATCATCAGCGCGCCGGACCGCTTCACCGTGGTCCATTCGGGAAAGTAGTTGATCCCGTACAGCACGAAGGCGGCGAAGGCGCCCAGCACGATCGGCAGGACCATGCGGCCGAACACCACCGCGACGGCCCATTCCTTCTTGCGGATGCCCGCTTGCGCCAGCTTCTGCTGGATCTGCTGGATCTGGCTGTCCTGCAGGACCTTCAGCGTCGAAAGCGCCTCGGTCATCTTGTCGGTGGTTTCGTTGCGGCGCACCAGGCTGGCGCGCTTGCGCGGGGCGGTGGCGATGCCGGCCTTGAGCTGTTCGCGGCGCTGGTTGAGCGCCTTCACGCGCCGCGCCATCGGGTCGCGCACGGTGATCGCCGCATAGATCGCGAAGACGACCGCGGCCGCCGCCACGCCGATCAGGATCGTGCCGACGAAGATGACGTCGACGCCGAAAAGGGTCGGTCCGGGCGCTTCGTTCAACATGCTCTTTCCCGTCTTCTCTCGATCAGATCTCGAAGCTGACCATTTTGGCCATGATGAAGGCGCCGATGCCCATCCAGGTCAGCCCGCCCAGGCCCGCCACGATCAGCCGCGGCTCGCTGAAGAAGCCCGCCAGATAGCCGGGGTTGATCCACCAGATCATCGTGAAGACGATGAACGGCAGCGCGCCGACGATATAGGCGGAGGCTTTCGATTCCGAGCTCATCGCCCGGATCTTCAGCTTCATCTGCGCGCGCTTGCGCAGCACGTCGGACAGGTTCGCCAGCGTTTCGGCCAGGTTGCCGCCGGTCTCGCGCTGGATCGCCAGCGTGATGCAGAAGAAGTTGAATTCGGGCATCGCCAGGCGATCGGCGGTTTCCTGCAGCGCATCCTCCATGGTCTTGCCGATCTTGATGCGTTCGGTGACGAGCTTGAATTCCTCGCCCACCGGGCCGGGCACTTCGCTGGCGACGACGCCCAGCGTCTCGGTGACGGGCAGGCCCGAGCGCAGGCCCCGCACCAGCAGCTCGATCGCGTCGGGGAACTTGACGGTGAAGGCGTTCGCCCGCTTGCCGATGAAATAGCCGACGACGAAGTGGGGAATGGCCGCGCCCGCGAAGATGCCGACCACCAGCCCGAGCATCAGCGCGCCCGACTTCAGGAACACGATCAGCGCCACCGCCGCCATGATGCCGAACGAGGTGTAAAGGTACTGCGTCACCGTCCAGGGCTTGCCGGTGCGGTGCAGCCGCAGCGCCAGCGCGTCGATCCGCGAGCTGGACCCGGCGATGTTGTGGATCTTCGGCTTGCGCGCGGCCACGGCCTTGCGCATCTGCGCCTCCACCCGGTCCATCGCGTTCTGCGAATGGCGAAAGCGCACCGATTGCAGCCGGCGCGCCGATTCCTTGGCCGGCGAGGGCCCGGAGAGCAGCGTGTAGCCGATCACCATCAGGGCCATCAGGCCGCCCGCCATGACCAGGATCTGCAGAATGCTCATCGGCGTCATGCGTCGTCTTCCCCGGCGTATGCTCTGCGCGCGCGGACCCGAGGGCCCGGCGCCTTAACTCGTTGCGGCGGCGGCCGCCCCCTTGGCCTTGTCCTTCCTGGGCAGCATGGCCTTCAGGTCGAACTTGCCGAGCAGCGAGGGCTTGCCCGCGGGCACGCCCTCGTCGCCATCGAAGCTGCCGATGACCAGCCGCGCCAGCTCGCGCATGGCGATGCCCGCCTTGCTGCTGCGGTTGGCGTCGGCGAAAGTCTGGCCCAGCTTCGCGGCGTTGCTGGCGGCCTTGATGTCATAGGGGATGGCAAGGTTGATCCTGGCCTCGATCGAGGCTTCGAAATCCGCCTTGCTGATTTCCGCGACGCCGGGCTGCACCTTGTTGGCCACCACGATCGTCTTCACATGCGGCGCGTTGGACTTGAGCCACGAGAGGATGCGGATCGAATCGCGCGCCGATGCCAGCGTCAGCTCGGTGACGATGACCACCACGTTCACATCGCCCAGCAATTGCGGGAAATTGATCAGCATGTTGCGCGGCATGTCGATGACGGTCATCTCGAACGCCTGGCGGAATTCCTCCTCAAGCTGCACGAAGGCGGCGCCATCGGTCATCAGCGGGGCGTTGATCGGCGCTTCGGCCGAAAGGATCGCCAGGTTGTCGTTGGCGCGGATCATCGCGCGCTCGATGAACAGGCCGTCGATGCGGCTGGGGTTCTCGATCGCGTCGGTCAGGCCGCGGCCGGGCTCGAGGTCGAGCGAGAGCGCGCCGGTGCCGAAGTGGATGTCAAGGTCGAGCAGCGCGGTCGGCAGCCGGCTGTCGGCGCTGAACAGCCAGGCCAGCGAAGTCGCCAGCGTCGATGCGCCCACCCCGCCGCGCGTCCCGATGACGGCGGTGGAGATGTGCTGCTTGGCGGTGGCGGCATCCGCGTTCTTGGGCGCGGCGAACACCGCCTGCGCCTGCGAGAGCGCATCGCGCACCTGGCCGGGCGAAAGCGGCTTGAGCAGGTAATCGTGGATGCCGCTGGCGATCAGGTCGCGATAGAGGCGCACGTCGTTGACCTGGCCCACGGCCACCACGATCGTGCCCGGCTCGCAGACTTCGGCCAGCGCGTTGATATCGTTCAGCGGATCGCCGCTTTCGGACAAGTCCACCATCAGGATGTTGGGGCTGGCGGTGATCGAGAGCGATTGCACCGCGTTGCGCAGGCCGCCCTTGTTGCACTTCTCGGGCTGCCAGCCCATCTCGATCGCGATCGGACGCAGGACGTCGAGCGAGGCTTCGTCGCACAGGTAGGCGGCGAACTGGTCGCGGCCGCTCGGCATACCGGATTTCCAGGGGGCGTTCATCGACTAGTTCTCCTTGGCTCCGGCTTTCGTGAGGCCATCGGCGGACGTGGGGTCCGCCTTGCGGTAGCTCTGGATGGCCTTGTTCGAACTCATCACCAGCGTGTCGCTGCCGGTATCGGCGCCCCGGATCAGGTGTTCGGGATTGGCGACCATGGCGGCCAGGTTGCTGTTCGTCGCGCAGCCGTAATTGCTGCTGGTCGCGTTGCCCAGGTTGACGTCGGACTTGGCCGACCAGTCGGGGCAGCCCGGCACGCTGGCCTTGCTGCGCGCGATGATGACGCGGGTGGTGCCGGCCGCGACGAAGCCCGGCGTCACCGGCGCGTCGTCGCTGACGAGGATGCCGTAACGGCCCGCCAGCACTTCGATCGCGCCGCGCGTGGCGCTGCTGCCGACGGGATCGTCGATATAGATGCGATCGCCGTACTTGAGGTTCATCGCCGCGAACCAGCCGGCCAGGCGCCGCTGCTCGGGAAAGGGCAGGCCGCCGCCGCCCGTGCCGACATCGAGCGTGTAGTTGGTCTGTTCGACGATGGGTTCGTGCACGCTGTTGAGCGAGCGGTTCGACGGCATTCCGCCGCAGCCCGAGAGCGCCAGCCCGATCGAGAGAGCCAGCGCGGCGCCGGTCGCCCGGCGAGTGAAGGCGGGAGTCTTCATGGTCATGGCCTCTCTCACTTCAGGTTGAAACCGGGCGCGGCATCGGCGGCTTCGGCCTGCCGGGCGGCCTTGCCCTTCTTCTTCGCCTTGCCGCTGTCGCCGGCATCGCCCAGCCCGGGCGCGGGGGACGGAGTCTGCGCGGGCGCGGCGCTCGGCGCCGGGCGGTCGCCACGCGGGCCCGATACGCCGTCGCTTTCCATGTTGCCCAGCAGGCGCTGCAATTCGTTCGGCGCCTTGAAGCCGTCGGTGGGCAGCTTGATGTCGCTGGCGTTGACCGGGTTGACCAGGTACGGCGTCACCACGATCACCAGCTCGGTCTCGCCCTTGCGGTAGCTGGTCGAGCGGAACAGCGAGCCCAGGATCGGCAAGTCGCCGGCGCCCGGAGTCTTGTCGATCGTGTTCTGCGACTTGTTGCTCATCAGCCCGGCGATCATGAAGCTCTGGCCCGAACCCAGCTCGATCGTGGTTTCGGCGCGGCGGATGGTCAGCGCCGGGACCTGGAAGCCGTTCAGCGTCACCGCGCCTTCGCTCGACAGCTCGGACACTTCGGGCCGCACGCGCAGCGAGATGCGCCCGTTGGCCAGCACCGTGGGCGCATAGGACAGGCTGACACCATATTTCTTGTATTCGATCGCGGTGGTGCCCAGGCCCTGGCTGATCGGGATCGGATATTCGCCGCCGGCCAGGAACTCGGCCGTCTCGCCCGAGAGCGCGGTGAGGTTGGGCTGTGCCAGCGTCGTCACCAGACCCACCGTTTCGGCCAGGTCGAGCGCGCTGAGCAGGTCCACGCCGGCGATCTTGCCGGCAAGGCCCAGCGTGGTGGCATCCTTGAGCGGGTTGAACGCATAGCTGGTGCCGCCGGTGATGAACTTGCCGGTCTGCGGGTCGAACGGCAGCGACAGCGACTTGGCCGGCAGGCCATAGAGCGAGGACGCATCGAGCATGGGCAGCTTCGACGTGTCGATCGCCCCGATCGTGCCGGCGCCGCGCCCGCGCGACAGGCCGAAGGTGAAGCCGCCGGTCAGGTCGCGCGTGACGAGGTTGGAGCCGATCTCGCGCACCAGCGTGCGGCTGACTTCGGCGAAACGGACCTGCAGGTTGACTTGCAGCGGCGTCGCCATGCGCAGCCGGCTGATGACATTGGCCTTTTCGCCGACATAGGCCTGCACCAGCCGTTCGGCCTCGGCCGCGTCTTCGGGCGCCTTGACGGTGCCGGTCAGCAGGAAGGTGTTGGTGCCCATCGTGGAAACGCCGATCTGCGCGTCGGGCATGGCCAGGCGCAGCATCGTGTCGACGCTGTCGAGGTTCGAGCCGACGCGGACGTTGGCCGACCAGATCACCGTGCCGGTGCCGTTGCTGGCATAGACCGTGGTGGTGCCCCCGCTCTTGCCGAAGACGTAGAACTGGTTGGCCGACTTGACCTGGACGTCGGCGACCTGATCGTTAGCGACGAAGACGTCGGCCATGCTGCCGGGTACGTTGACGAGCTGGCCGTTGCCGATCGACAGCGAGATATCCTGCGCCGGGCGGACCACCGATTGCGCGGCGGCCGGAGCGGCGCCCAGGCCCGCCAGCGGCGCGACCCAGCAGGCGGCGCCCAGCATTGTCCTGATGAGACGGGATTTCATGTTCGTGCCCTTCGTGGCGATGAAATGCGTGGGATCGTGCCTTGCCATCAGTTCTTCCCCACCGGCTCGTCGGTGGTCGACTTGCCGCGCGTGACGCGGACGACCGGGCCTGTCGGGACGGGAGCGGCGCTGACCGAGGCGCCACGGTTCATCATCGTGGCGCGCGAGGCATAAGCGCTCAAGGCGCGCGTGGCGGCTTGCGCGGCGGCCTGTTCGGCGGTCATCGGGCGGGTGGAGCGCTGGAAGCGCGAGACGTCGCCGCCGGTGACATACGTGGTCGCGCCTTCGATCGGGCGGTTCGCCGCCTGGCGCAGGAACTGTTCCTCTTCTTCCTTGCTCGCGCCTTCGGGCAGCTTGACGTCGCCGCTGGCGAGGATCTGGTCGAACTGGCCCTGGTTGTCGGCCAGCGAGCGCAGCGAGAGGCTGAGCGTGCCGATGGTCTGCGCGACGGCGACCTTTTCGGCGATGCGCGGCGTCACTTCCAGCGTGACGGTGCGGAAGGCGTGGACCACGGTCTTGCCGTCGACGGTCTCGGATTCGGTCGACTGGTCGGTGGCGAGCACCCGCAAGTTGCGCAGGATCGTCTCGGAGGTCTTGAGCGCATCGCCTTCGGCGCCCTTAACTGCCTGCGTCAGCACCAGGTCGACCCGGTCGCCCGGAAACACGAAGCCGCCAACGCCCGTCTTGGCCGAAACCGGGATCGTCACCGCGCGCATTCCGGGGCCGAGCGCGGCGGCCAGGAAGCCGCGATCGCCCGGCGCGACCAGCGCGCCTTGCGTCACCGGCTGGCCGGCGGTGATGGGGAAGCGCACGACCGTGCCCAGCATCTTGGCCATGTCGGCCTCGCCATCGAGGAAGTAGGCATCCTTGACGAGTTCCTTGGGCCAGTCCTGGAACGCCACGGAATCGGCCGTGATGATCGTGCCGACCGGCAAGGCGCGCTGCGCGACAAGCACCTTGGGGCCCTTGGGCACGGTAGCGACGGCCCCGGCCTCGGGTGTGGAAGCGCCCAGCCACAGCGTTCGCGCCGCGAAGGCCGCGCCGGTCGCGATGACCAGCGCCACGATCAGCAGCAGCAGCTTCTTCTTGTCCATGGCTAAGCCAGCCCCCTAGAAATCCGCATGTTCGAGTGCGCAAACTCGGACAAATTGGTTAAAATCCAGTTCACCCAACTCCGTGCATCAACGGAGGTGCGTATAAATACTGATCGGCCATCACCCAGAGCGCGGCCACGGTGATCGCCACGCCATAGGGAATCGGCAGGCGCGATTTCTGCCGGCGCATGATGTGCGCCATGCCGAACAGGAAGATCGCGAGCGCCGCAGCCACCAGCAGCCAGACCATCCAGGCATCGGGGATCAGCCGCTCGATCGCGGCGAGCCCTTGCGGGGTGACGATCGGCCGGCCAGTGCCCAGCGCGAAGGTCACGGCGGCGGCGAGCACGACCCAGGCGGCCGCCGCGACGATCGCGATGCCATCGCGCAAGCTCTCGCCGGGCTGGCGGCGCATGTTGCAGGCGGCCGCGGCGATCGAGGCGCCGCCGCCCACCACCGCCATCATGACGACCAGCTGCGCGAAGCTTTCGGGCACGAACCACAGCGCCAGCGCGGTGAGCAGCTTGACGTCGCCGCCGCCCATCTGCCGGGCCACGAACAGCCCGCAGGCGACCAGGAACGTCACGCCAGCCAGCAGGATCTGGAAACCGATGGCGGCCCAGCCAAGGCCGGTGGCGAACCAGAACAGCGGCGCGCCCAGCGCGATCGCCAGGTTCAGCCCGTTGCCGATGCGGCGGCGTTTGAGGTCGGTAAAGGCCGCGATCAGGAGCGCGGTTGCCAATGCCGCGAGCAATGCGTACGACAAAATTCCGCCTTGCATCTTCGAGAGTCCCCCTGATGGGGAACGCTCTACCGACGATCGCTTACCAAACAGTAACCACCTCCCAGAGCCCGTTGTTCATCACGTGATCCAGGCCCATCGCGACGAGACCGGCCCGTTCGACCGCAGGGCGATCCCGGCGGGCGCGATCGAGAGCCGCTGGCACGCAGCCGACGGTGAGGCGATCCGCCGGATCGACTGGCTGCTGCCGCGCGGCGGCGGCCGGGGATCGCTGCTGTTCCTGCCGGGGCGCGGCGACTGCTACGAGAAATACCTCGAAACGCTGGACCAGTGGCATGGCGAGGGCTGGCGCGTCACCGCGATGGACTGGCGCGGGCAGGCGCTGTCGGGCCGGCTGGGGGCTGACGGGACAACGGGCCATGTCGCGGATTTCGCGGTGTGGGTGGAGGATCTGGCCGCGTTCTGGGCGCACTGGCGCGCGTCCACGCCGGCCCCGCACGTGCTGGTCGCGCATTCGATGGGCGGGCACATCGCCTTGCGCGCGCTGGCCGAGCGCCGCGTCGATCCGGCCGCCGTGGTGCTGACCGCGCCGATGCTGGGCCTTTTGCCGCAATGGGCGCCCGCGCGCCTGCTGCATCCGCTGGCGCGGCTGATCGCCGGGCTGGGCGATCCGCGCCGGCCGGCGTGGACGGCCAGCGAAAAGCCCGGCGCGCGGCCGCTGGAGCGTGACCGGCTGCTGACGCATGACCAGGCGCGCTATGCCGACGAAGCCTGGTGGCGCGAGCAGCGGCCGGGCCTTGCCATGGGCCCGGCGAGCTGGGGCTGGATCGCGCAGGCGCTCGCCTCGATCCGCCTGCTCGAACGGCCCGGCGTGCTCGAAGCGATCCCGACGCCGGTGCTGATCCTGGCGACCCGCGCCGATGGCCTGGTCTCCTATCGCGCCGCGCGCCGCGCCGCCGAGCGGATGCCGCGCGCGCAGCTCGTCAGCTTCGGGGCGGAAGCGCGGCACGAGATTCTGCGCGAGGCCGATCCGGTGCGAGACCGCGCGCTCGATGCGATCGCGGACTTTCTCGATCGCATGGCGCCGATCGTGGACTGAGGATGATGACGCAGCATTTCGATATCGCGATCGTCGGCGCCGGCATGGCCGGAGCCTCGCTGGCCGCCGCGCTGCAAGGCCGCGCGCGCGTGGCCGTGCTGGAGGCCGAGGACCGGCCCGGCTACCACACCACCGGCCGCTCCGCCGCGTTCTGGACCGAGAGCTATGGTGGGCCGGGCGTCCAGCCGCTGACCACGGCCTCTGGCCCGATGCTGCGCGCGCTGGGGATGCTCTCGCCGCGCGCCGCGCTCACGCTGGGCCGCGCCGATCAGGCGGACGAAGTCGCCGCGTTCGCGCGCGAATACGCGGCGCTGGGCGTGGAAGTCATATCGCTGGACCGCGCCGGGATCGCGGCGCGGGTGCAGGGGCTGCGGCCGGGCTGGACCTGCGGCGTGATCGAGCCGAGCTGCTGCGACATCGACGTGGCCGGGCTGCACCAGCACTATTTGGCCCAGGCCCGGCGGCAGGGCGCCGAGATCTTCTGCCGGGCCGCGCTGGCCGGCGCCGCGCGCACCGATCGCGGCTGGACGCTCGCGCTTGGCGATGGCCGGCGGATCGGCTGCGACCTGCTGGTGAACGCGGCCGGTGCCTGGGCCGATCCGGTGGCGGGCATGGCCGGCCTGCGACCCATCGGCGTGACGCCCTATCGCCGCACGATCGCCCAGCTTTCGGTCTCGCCGCCGGTGCCGGCCGATCTTCCGCTGGTGCTCGACATTGCCGGGCAGTTCTATTTCAAGCCGGAATCGGGCCGTCTCTGGCTCAGCCCGCATGACGAGACGCCAAGCCCGCCGTGCGATGCCGCCGCCGAGGAGATCGACATCGCCATCGCCATCGACCGTTTCGCGCAAGTGGTCGACTGGACGATCGAACGGGTCGAGCATCGCTGGGCGGGCCTGCGCAGCTTCGCGCCGGACCGGCTGCCGGTCTACGGCTTCGATCCGGCAGAGCCGCGCTTCTTCTGGTTCGCCGGGCAAGGCGGCTTCGGCATCCAGACCGCGCCCGCCGCCGCCGAACTGGCCGCGCGGCTGCTGCTGGGCGAGCACGGGGGGCCGATCGACCCTGTGCCTTACGCGCCGGGGCGGTTTTCATAAGGCGCGCGCGGTTCTATTAACCACGCCGTCCGGGTGACGCGACTCGGACCCTGATCGCAGAGGAATCCCAGATGGCGCACCGCTTCGAAATCCGGCAGAACAAGAAGGGCGAATATGTCGCCTATTTCTGCTATAACGCCGAAACGATGTTCTGGACCGAAGGCTATGCCAGCAAGGCCAGCGCCAGGAACGCGATCGAATCGATCCTGAAGAACGGCCCCGGCGCCGAGATCGTCGACACCACCGTCGAATAAACCGCCAGATAATCGGGGCCGAACGGTTCCGGCGCGCGTGTCAGCTTCCGGCGCGCGCCACGGCGTCGGCCGCGTCGCTCGCCAGCCGGTCGACGCGTTCGTTCTCGACATGTCCGTTGTGGCCGCGCACCCATTGCCAGTCGATCTTGTGGCGGCGCACCGCGTCGATCAGGTCGTGCCACAGGTCCGCATTGCGCACCGGCTGCTTGCTGGCGTTGATCCAGCCCTTTTTCTGCCAGCCGTGGATCCACTTGGTCATCCCGTCGATGACATAGCGGCTGTCGGTGTAAAGCGTGACTTCGCACGGTTCGATCAGCGCGTTCAGCGCCTTGATCACCGCCGTCATCTCCATGCGGTTGTTGGTGGTCGCCGGGTCGGAGCCGGACATCTCCTTCTCGTGCTTGCCCATGCGCAGCAGCGCGCCCCAGCCACCCGGACCCGGATTGCCCTTGCACGCGCCGTCCGTGAAGATTTCCACTTGCTTCAATGCCCTTCCCGACTTCAATCCGCTTTTCTGAACAGTTCCGAATTGCAGGGGTCGGCGTAGAACTCAAGCCTTCGCGCGAAGGCCATCGGATCTTTCGGCGTCACCAGCGCATCAGCCGGCGTATTCAGCCAATCATAGGCGCGCGTGGCCAAAAACCGCATCGCGGCGCCTCTGGCCAGCAGGGGCAGCGCCTCCCGCTCCGGTCCCGAAATGGGACGAACGGCTTCGTATCCGGTCAGCAAAGCGTGCGACAGATCGGCGCGAAAGCGCGTCCCGTCGTTGCTGAAGCACCAGGCCGCGTGCGTCACCGCGATGTCGTAGGCGGTGATATCGGTGCAGGCGAAATAGAAATCGATCAGCCCGGTCACGGCATCGCCCAGCATCAGCACGTTGTCGGGGAACAGGTCCGCGTGGATCACCCCGCGCGGCAGATCGCGCGGCCAGCGCGCGGCGAGCACGGCCAGCTCCCGCTCGACGATGCCGGCCAGCTCGGGATGGATCGCGCGCAGGCCATCGGCGCCGCAGGCTGAGAGCAGCCCTTGCCAGGCGGCCAGCCCCATCGAATTGGCCCGTTCATGCCCGAAGCCGGCGGCGGCGATATGCACTTGCGCCAGCGCCGCGCCCACCGCGCGCGCCTGGGCCGGCGTGGGCTCGTCCACCGAAACGCCGGGCAGGAACTCGATCAGCGCCAGCGCCTTGCCGTCGTGGTGGCGAAAGGCGCGGTTCTCGCGGTCATGGATCGTGCGCGGCACCGGGCAGCCGCGCGCCGCCAGATGGTCGAGCAGGCCCAGGAAGAACGGCAGGTCGCCTGTCTCCACCCGGCTTTCGTACATCGTCAGGATATAGCGCGTGGCATCGCGGCCCGGCTTTCGCGCCTCGATCAGCCAATTGCTGTTGGACACGCCCTCGGCGATGCCCTTGGCCGAAACCAGCGCGCCGATATCGAATTCCGCGACGATCGCGGAAAGCGCCTCGGCGCCGAGCCTGGTATAGACTGCCATGGAGCCGCGCGCCTCAGCCGACGAGCTGGCGGGGCAGCTTGAACGTGATCCGCTCGCGCGCGGTGACGACTTCCTCGGCCTCCACCGGGCGCAGGCCGCGCAGCCGGGCGAGCACTTCCTCGACCAGTTCCTCGGGCGCGGAAGCGCCGGCGGTGACGCCCAGCGTGGTCACGTCGCTCAGCCAGGCCGGGTCGATATCGGCGCCGCGCTGGATCATGCGGCCGATCGCGCCGGACCGTTCGGCCACTTCGACAAGGCGCAGCGAATTGGAGCTGTTGGGCGCGCCGATCACCAGCACGAGCTGGCAAAGCGGGGCGATCTCCTTCACCGCCGCCTGCCGGTTCGAGGTGGCATAGCAGATGTCTTCCGCCTTGGGCGCGGTGACTTTGGGATAGCGGGCCTGGATCGCGGCGATGATCGCGGCGGTATCGTCGACCGAAAGCGTGGTCTGCGACAGATAGGCAAGCTCGGCATCGGCGGGGAAGGGCAGGGCGGCCACGTCCGCGATGGTTTCGATCAGGGTCATGTTGCCGTCGGGCACCTGCCCGAACGTGCCGATCACCTCGGGATGGCCGGCATGGCCGATGAACAGGATGTGGCGGCCCGCCTCGATCTGGCGTTCGGCCTGGCGGTGCACCTTGCTGACCAGCGGGCAGGTGGCGTCCAGCCATTCCAGCCCGCGCGCGGTGGCGGCGGCGGGCACCGACTTGGGCACGCCGTGCGCGCTGAAGATCACCGGCACGCCATCGGGCACGTCGTCCAGCGTCTCGACGAAGATCGCGCCCTTGGCTTTCAGCCCATCGACCACGAAGCGGTTGTGCACGATCTCGTGCCGCACATAGACCGGCGGGCCATAGCGCACGATCGCGCGTTCGACGATCTCGATGGCGCGGTCCACCCCGGCGCAGAAGCCGCGCGGCGCGGCGATCAGCAGGCGAAGCGGGCGCGGATCGATGGGAAAGGGCGCATTCATATTCGCGCCTCTAGCGCTTTGCCGCTCGCCTCGCTAGGGCAAGCGCAAGCAGACCCGAGGATGTGAGAATGAATGCACGCCGCCTGACCGCAACTGCCCTTTGCGCCGCCACGGTGCTTGTCGGGCTTGGCGGATGCCGCACCAAGGGTGAGATCGTGGTGGACGAAAGCGTCGGCATCACTGCCGTGCGCAGCCGCTGCCCGGCCGTGGGCATCCCGGACTATACCGGCGACGTCACGCTGTTCCGCACCCCGGGAGATAAGACCGCGGACAATATCGACCTGGTCGCGGTGATGACCAATGTGCGCACGCAATGCAACGACAGTGGCGAGAAAGTGGCCGCCACGGTGTCGTTCGACGTGCTGGCGCGGCGCAACGACACGCGCGAGGCGCGCCAGGTGACGCTGCCCTATTTCGTCACCGTGCTGCAGGGCGGCAGCACCGTCACCAGCAAGCGCGTCGGCCGCGTCACCATCGATTTCGCCGCCGGGCAGGACCGGGCGCAAGGCCATGCGCAGGGTGTCGGCTATATCGACCGGGCGGCGGCGACGCTGCCGGCCGAGGTGCGCGATCGCATCATGCGCAAGCGCAAGGCCGGCGACAGCGATGCCGCGATCGATCCGCTGTCCGAACCCGACGTCAAGGCTGCCGTGGCGCGCGCGACGTTCGAGCTGCTGGTCGGCTTCCAGCTCGACGATGGCCAGCTTGCCTACAACGTGACGCGCTGACCGCGGCGCTGGTCCGCCATGGCCTGGGCGATGGCGGCCTGGGCGGCGGCGGCGATCGTCTTGCGGCTGGCCAGCGCTTCGCCGGCCAGCGGCGCCAGCAGATGCACGGTCAGCTGGATCGGCGCGAGCCGCGCGAGGATGCGCAGGAAGTTGTCGAGGCCCGGCTCCTCGCCGACCCAGGCGATATCGGCCGTCTCGGGTCCATAATCCAGCCACACCGGCCTGATCGCGACGCCTTCGGGGACCGGCACCAGCGCGGATAGCAGCGAGGACTTGAAGGCCAGCTGGCCGGTGCCGTCGCTGGTGGTGCCTTCGGGAAACAGCGTCAGCGCGCCGTGATCGCGGATCGCCGCGCGCACCTGACCGACTTGCGCGGCCACGCTGGCGCGGTCATGCCGGGCGACGAAAACGGTTTCGTTGAGCGAGCACAGCCAGCGCAGCGGGCCGATCGCGGCCAGCCCGTCATGCGCGATGAACACCGATCCGGTCGCGCCGGCCAGCGCCGGGATGTCCAGCCAGCTGACGTGATTGGCCAGCAGGAACGCCGATCCCCCGGGGCGCTCGCCCCGGATGGTCATGCGCACGCCGGCCAGCACCGCCACTGCGCCCAGGAACAGGCGCGGTGCCGAATTACGCCGGGTGAACGGCTGGCACAGGTAATAGAGCGTGACGCACAGGCCCAGCGTCAACAGCAGCGCAACCAGCCGCAAGGCCACCAGTGGCCAGCGCCACGCCGCGATCAGCCCTGGCGCCGCGACCGTGCCGGTGGCGGTCACATCAGCCTTCGCTGTCCCCGCGGTCGAGGCGCACGCCGAACAGCTCCATGCGGTGATCGACCAGGCGGAAGCCCAGCCGTTCGGCGATCTGGCGCTGCAGCGCCTCAAGCTCGGGATCGACGAATTCGATGACGTTGCCGGTTTCGACATCGATCATGTGATCGTGATGCGCTTCGGGCGCGGCTTCATAGCGCGCGCGGCCATCGCCGAAATCATGCCGGTCAAGAATGCCCGCTTCCTCGAACAGACGCACCGTGCGGTAGACGGTGGCGATCGAGATGCCCGGGTCGATCGCCGTCGCCCGTTCATGCAGCTTTTCGACATCGGGGTGGTCGTTGCTTTCGGACAGCACGCGCGCGATCACGCGGCGCTGTTCGGTGATCCGCAAGCCACGTTGCGCGCAAAGGGCTTCGATATCGATGGGTTGGTGCACGATTGCCCTTTCGGTGGAAAAAAGCCGCACCCGCCTATTTAGGCGGACGCGGCTCTAATCACAACCGCGCGCATGACGGGTGAGGTCAGGCGGCGGTCTTCGGCTTGCGGCCGCGCCGCGCGTTGGGCTTGCGGCCCAGGCCGATCTTCTTGGCCAGTTCGCGACGCTTCTCGGCGTAATTGGGGGCAACCATGGGATAATCGGCGGGAAGGTTCCAGCGCTGGCGGTATTCTTCCGGCGTCATGTTGTAGTGAGTCATGAGGTGACGCTTGAGCATCTTGAGCTTCTTGCCGTCCTCAAGACAGACGATGTAGTCAGGCTTGACCGAAGCACGGATCGAAACGGCCGGCTCGGGCTTTTCCTGTTCGACCACGACTGCACTGCCAAGGCCGGCGAGCGCGCCGTAAACATTGGTGATCAGGGCGGGGAGGTCTTCAACCGCGACGCTGTTGTTGGCGACATGGGCGGCAACAATGTCCGACGTCAGCGTGATCAGGGTCTCGCTCATGTCGGTTTCGATAGTTTCCATGTTTTTTGGCCTTCTCTGTGCAATCATTTGTGATTTATTGCGACCAGTGGGGGGTGGGTGTGACAAGAGCAAGCCTTGCACAAGCGCGCGTGTAGCTAATTGACGGGAGATTACAAGTTCAATTGCGAAATTCGTGCTGCCAATCCACAACTAGACGCCATGTCCAGCGACAAAGTCAGCCCAACTTCGCCAAGTCGTGCGCGAAGGTAATCGCATCGATCCGATGTCCATCGGGAGTGCGGTAGTAGTCTCGCCGTTCGCCGACTGGTTGAAATCCGCAGGCGGCGTAAAGATACTGCGCGGGATTTCCCTTACGCATTTCAAGAATAATTCGCCCCGCGCCGCGTTCGCGGGCGCGATCGAAAACGGTCTGGAGCATGATGCGGCCCAAGCCGAGGCGACGATACTTTGGCTGCACCGCGAAAAGCAGCAGTTCCTCTTCTTCGTAGCCATAGCGGGTTAGGGAAAAGCCCGCAGTCTCTTCGCCCGGTTCGGCCGGCGATCCTTGCGGGTTGATCAGCAGATAATGGCAATTGCCGATCAGCAGCGCATCCTCGATCTGGCGGCGCGTCCAGGCTTCGCCGAAGGCGGGATCGAAAGCGGCGTGCATCACGTCCATCAAACGGTCGATGTCGTCGCGCGGCGGCATCACGGGGCGCCACCGGGCAGGCGCGCGTCGGGCGCGCGGCCGTAAAGCGGGGTCGTGCGCGCCAGCAGCGCCGTTTCGGGCAGCAGCGCGAAGCAGCGCGCATCGGGCAGGAGGGGCAGCGCCCGGCCATGGCCCCGCGCCGCCACCAGCGCTTCGGCCTGGCTGCCCGCGACGATCTCCTCGGGCGTCGCCGCCACGGCTTCGTCCGGCCGCAGCGAAGCCAGCGGGCGCGGCTCGGCGCCATCGGCCGCGAAGCCCTGGACGAACCATTCGCCGTGGCCGCCGGTCATCGCGACGGCGACCGCCAGCGCGCCTTCGCGCGCGCGCGCCATGGCCGCGACCAGCGCCAGCGTGGGATAGCCGACAAGCTGGGCCTGCCAGACGAAGGCCAGCGCGCGCGCCGCCGCCAGGCCCACGCGCACGCCGGTGAAGCTGCCGGGGCCCAGCGACAGGGCGATGCGCCCCGCCTGTCCCTTGCCGGGCAGGCGAGCGATCATCGGCACGAGCTGTTCGGCATGGCCGCGCCCCAGCACCCGATACTCCCCGGCGATGCAATCATCGCCTTCCAGAAGCGCGACCGAACAGGCTTCGGTCGCGCTGTCGATCACCAGTGTCCGCATCGCCGTGCGCCGGGCCCCCCGCCGGGATCAGGGTTCAGGCGGCGCGCACTTCGGTCACTTCGGGGACATAGTGCTTGAGCAGCCCTTCGATCCCGTGCTTGAGCGTCGCCGTCGAGGAAGGACAGCCCGAGCAGGCGCCCTGCATCGACAGGTAGACCACGCCTTCGCGAAAGCCGCGATAGATGATGTCGCCGCCATCGTTGGCGACGGCGGGGCGCACGCGCGTTTCGATCAGATCCTTGATCTGCGCGACGATATCGGCGTCGGCCGGATCGTCGCCCTCGGCCTCCTCATCGGCGGGCACCGCGATCGCGCCGGCATCGCCGCCCGCGAAGAGCGGCGCGCCCGAAGCGAAGTGATCGAGCAGGATCGCCACCACTTGCGGCTTGAGTCCGGGCCATTCGACACCGGGCCCGGCCGTTACCGAAATGAATTCCTGGCCGAAGAACACGCCGGTCACGTCGCCCAGATCGAACAGGGCTTCGGCCAGGGGCGAAGCGCTGGCCGCCTCGGGCGTGGCGAATTCGCGCGTGCCCGCGCTCATCACCTGCCGGCCGGGCAGGAATTTCAGCGTGGCGGGGTTGGGCGTGGTTTCGGTTTCTATGAACATGGTGCCAACGATTTAGGCCGTGTTGGGGGTGCGTCAAGGGCGCGCGCCCGGCGCGGTTCGCCGGCCAGGCCGCCGCCGGGCCACGGGCGCGGCCAATCGCGCGCCTATTCACTGGCCCTTAAGGACATGGCCCCCTATACGATGCGGATGCAAAAGATTTCGCGCGCCGCCAGCACGCTCGCCTGCCTCCTCCTTCTTGTCCAGACCCCGATCCAGCCGGCGATCGCGCAATCGCGCGCGGCTTCGGCCGGCACGGCCCCGGCGCAGGATGCGGTTCCCTGGCTTTACAAGAACAGCGACGTTCCGCCCGATCGCGAATGGAACTTCGGCGAACTGCCCAACGGATTGCGTTATGCCACGCGCAGCAACGGCGTGCCGCCGGGGCAGGTTTCGATCCGCATCCGCGTCGATGCCGGCTCGCTTTACGAGACCGATGCCGAACGCGGCTATGCGCATTTCCTGGAACATCTGCTGTTCCGCCAGTCGAAATACATCGCCGAAGGCACCGCGATCGCCACGTTCCAGCGGCTGGGTGCCTCGTTCGGCAGCGATACCAATGCCGAGACGACGACGACGCAGACCGTTTTCAAGCTCGACTTGCCCGATGCCACGCCGGCCTCGCTGGACGAGACCTTCAAGCTGCTTTCGGGCATGGTCACGGCGCCGACGCTGAGCGCGTCGAACCTCAAGTCCGACTTGCCGATCGTGCTCGCCGAAATGCGTGAGCGCGGCGGGGCGGCCAAGCGCGTGCAGGATACGATGCAGCAAGTGTTCTATGCTGGCCAGCCGCTGGCCGAACGCTCGCCCATCGGGACGGTCGAGACGCTCCAGGCGGCGACGCCGCAATCGGTGCGCGCCTTCTACCAGCGCTGGTACCGGCCGGCGAACGTGACGGTGATCGTCGCCGGCGATGCCGAGCCGGCGGTGCTGGCCGAATATGTGCGCAAGTGGTTTTCCGGCTGGAAAGTGCCGGGCAAGCCCGCGCCGGCGCCGAGCTTCGGCGATCCGGTCGCCCCCGCCGACGCGGACCTGAACAATCCGGTAGGCAAGACCGAGGTGATCGTCGAGCCCGATCTGCCCGCCTCGATGACTTACGCGATCCTGCGCCCGTGGCGGCAGGTCAACGATACCATCGTCTATAACCAGGGGCTGATGACCGACGCGCTGGCGCAGGCGATCATCAATCGCCGGCTGGAATCGAAAGCACGGATGGGCGGCAGTTTCCTGACCGCGCAAGTCAACCAGGACGATGTCGCCCGTTCGGCCGACGCGACTTTCGTGGCGGTGACGCCGCTGGGCGACGACTGGCGCGCGGCGCTGCGCGATGTGCGCGCGGTGATCGCCGATGCGCTGGCCAATCCGCCGACGCAGGAAGAGATCGACCGCGAGATCGCCGAGCTGGAAGTGGCCTTCCAGGTGCCGGTCGAACAGCGCCGCCTGCTGCCGGGCGCCAAGCTGGCCGACGATCTGGTCAACGCGCTCGATATCCGCGAAACCGTGGCCGGGCCCGAGGACGTGCTGCGCATCTTTCGCGAATCGAAGCCGCTGTTCACCCCCGCCGCCGTGCTGCAGCACACGCGCGAGCTGTTCACCGGCACCGTCACGCGCGGGCTGTTCATCACCCAGAAGGAAGGCACCGCCACCGATGCCGCCGTCCGCCAGGCGCTGCTCGATCCGGTGCAGCCCGATACGCGGGTGCGGCTGGCCGGCCCGCCGATCTCGTTCGATGGGCTGCCCGCGATCGGCCAGCCGGGGCGCGTCGCCGCGATCACCGGCACCGGCCTGCTCGATATCGAGCAGGTCGAGTTCGCCAACGGCGTCAAGGTGCTGCTCTGGCCCGTGCAGGAAGAGCCGGGCCGGGTGATGGTGAAAGTCCGCTTCGGCGGCGGCTATCGCGAGATCAAGCCGCAGGACGCGCCTTACCTGACGCTGGGCCAGATGGCGCTGGTCGGCGCGGGCGTGGCGACGCTGGGCCAGGAAGAGCTGGACCGTGTGGCCACCGGCCGCAAGCTGGGCTTCGATTTCGACGTGAAGGATGCCGCTTTCGAATTCTCGGCCGAAACGCGGCCGGCCGATCTGGCCGACCAGCTTTACCTGTTCGCCGCCAAGCTGGCGATGCCGCGCTGGGACGTGAACCCGGTGCTGCGCGCCAAGGCGGCCGCCAAGATCCAGTACGAGGCTTTCGCCACCTCGCCGCAAGGCGTGCTCAACCGCGACTTGCAGTTCTACCAGCGCGGGCAGGACAAGCGCTTCGAAACGCCGACTCCGGCCGAGATCGACCGGACCACGACCGAGGGCTTCAAGCGGGTGTGGAGCGAGGCGCTGAACAGCGGCCCGGTGGAAGTGCAGATCTTCGGCGATTTCGACAAGACCGCCGCGATCGCCGCGCTGCAGAAGACCTTCGGCGCGCTCAAGCCGCGCCAGCCGGCGCCGATGACCGCCGCCTCGGCCGAGATCGCCGAGCCGCGTCCTTCCGACACGCCGGTGGTGCTGACCCATCGCGGCGATCCCGATCAGGCGGCGGCGATCATTTCCTGGCCGACCGGCGGCGGATCGGTGGGCATCCCGGAATCGCGCCAGCTTGAGATCCTGACGCAGCTTTTCACCAACCGGCTGATGGACGCGGTGCGCGAGAAGCTGGGGGTCAGCTATGCGCCTTACGTCTTCTCGACCTGGCCGGTGGACCTGAAGGCCGGCGGCTCGATCACCGCGATGGCGCAGCTTTCGCCCTCGGCGGTGCCGGTGTTCTTCCAGACCGCCGACGAGATCGCGCAGGATCTGATCACCGATCCGCCCACGGCCGACGAACTGGCCCGCGTGATCGAGCCGTTGCGCCAGCAGGTGACGCGCGCCGCCTCCAGCTCCGCCTTCTTCATGGGGCAGATCGAAGGGGCGACCAGCGATCCCTCGCGCATTTCCACCGTGCGCACGGTCCTGACCGACTATACCCAGACCTCGCCCGAGAAGATGCAGGAACTGGCGGCGCGCTATCTGGGCAAGGACAACAGCTGGCGGCTGGAAGTGGTGCCCGAGCAGAAGGGCGTCGCGGCGGTCGCCGCGCGCCGGTAGCGCCGGATTGGCCTTCGGGAATTACCCCGATCAGGGTGATCGGCCAAACCGTCTTTGCAAACCTGTGCGCATGGAGCTATGGGGCGCCCCTTGCGTGAAGGCCGCAAGCCCGCGGGGCATGGGCGGCCATGGCATTGGGAGTTCGAAACGTGGCGAGTAACTGGACACCGGATAGCTGGAAGGCGCACGAGGCGCGCCACCTGCCGTCCTACGGCGATGCCGGGAAGCTGGGCGAGGTCGAGGCCACGCTGGCGAAGTTCCCGCCGCTGGTCTTCGCCGGTGAGGCCCGCGCGCTGAAGGCGGACCTTGCCGAAGTGGCGGCGGGCCGTGGTTTCCTGCTCCAGGGCGGCGACTGCGCCGAAAGCTTCGCCGAATTCCACCCGGACAATATCCGCGATACCTTCCGCGTGCTGCTGCAGATGGCGGTGGTGCTCACGTTCGCCAGCAAGCAGCCGGTGGTGAAGGTCGGCCGCATGGCCGGCCAGTTCGCCAAGCCGCGCTCGGCCCCGACCGAGACCGTGGGCGGCGTGGAGCTGCCCAGCTATCTGGGCGACATCATCAACGGCATCGAGTTCGACCCGGAAACCCGCGCGAACGATCCCGAGCGGATGCTGCGCGCCTATTCGCAATCGGCCGCGACGCTGAACCTGCTGCGCGCTTTCGCCAACGGCGGCTATGCCAATTTGCGCCAGGTGCACCAGTGGACGATGGAGCACATCGGCCGCAGCCCGTGGGGCGCCCGCTTTTCCGAAATGGCGGACCGCATCAGCGAGGCGCTGGACTTCATGGCGGCTTGCGGGGTCGATCCGCACACCGTGCCGCAGCTTCAGGGCACCGATTTCTACACCAGCCACGAAGCGTTGCTGCTGCCTTACGAGCAGGCGCTGACGCGCCGCGATTCGCTGACCGGCGACTGGTATGACTGTTCGGCGCACATGCTGTGGATCGGCGATCGCACGCGCTTCGAAGGTTCGGCGCATGTCGAGTTCCTGCGCGGCGTGGGCAACCCGATCGGCATGAAGTGCGGCCCCAGCCTTGAGCCCGACGCGCTGCTGCGGATGCTCGACACGCTCAATCCCGGCCGCGAGGCGGGCCGCATGACGCTGATCGCCCGGTTCGGCCACGACAAGGTCGAGGACGGCCTGCCCCGGCTGGTGCGCGCGGTGAAGCGCGAGGGCCATCCGGTGGTCTGGTCGTGCGATCCGATGCACGGCAACGTGATCAAGACCGACAGCGGCCTCAAGACGCGGCCGTTCGAGCGGATTCTGGCCGAAGTGCGCGGCTTCTTCGCGGTGCACCGCGCCGAAGGCACGCACGCGGGCGGCATCCATATCGAGATGACCGGGCAGGACGTGACCGAGTGCACCGGCGGCGCGATCGCGATCACCGACGAGGCGCTGGCCGATCGCTATCACACCCATTGCGACCCGCGCCTCAATGGCGCGCAGTCGATCGAGCTGGCGTTCATGATGGCGGACATGCTGAACCTCGAAGCGACCGAGCGGCACAGGCAGGCGGCCTGAACGCCTTTCCGATCCCGCTCGCGCTTTCGGGCGAGCGGGATCGGCGCCGCTTCGCCGGCTTCCCGTATCGAGCCACCGCTGGGCATAACTCGGCGGGTGGGGGAGCAACGCCCCCGCTCGTGCGTTACCTTGCCCATGGACGTCTTGGCGATTCTACGGGGAGCGGAACCGGGTGCCTGAAGCGCGGCAGTTCCATCAAGTCCGCGGTTTGACCGAGGCCCTTGCCGCGCCGCTTTCGGATGCCGATGCCACCATCCAGTCGATGCCCGATGCCTCGCCGGCGAAATGGCATCTGGCGCATACCACCTGGTTCTTCGAAACCTTCCTGCTGCGCGATCATCTGGACGGCTATCGCCTGCATGACGCGGCCTGGCCGTTCCTGTTCAATTCCTATTACGAAGCCGAAGGGCCGCGCCACACCCGCGCCAGCCGGGGCCTGCTCTCGCGCCCCACGCTGGACGAGGTGCGCGACTATCGCGCGCGGGTGGACGCGGCGATGGACGCGCTGCTCGACCGGCCCGAGCTGGCGCCGCTGATCGAACTGGGGCTGGCGCACGAGCAGCAGCATCAAGAACTGCTGCTGACCGATATGAAGCACGCCTTCGCGCACAATCCGCTGGGCCCGGTTTATGCGCCCGGCCCGCCTGGCAACGGCGCGGGGCCGCGCGCGGCGGGCTGGCGCGATCATCCGGGCGGCATCGTCGAGATCGGCCATCGCGGCCCGGGCTTCGCCTTCGACAACGAAGGCCCGCGCCACCGCGTGCTGATCGAGCCTTTCGCGCTGGCCGACCGACTCGTGACCAATCGCGAATGGGCGCAATTCGCCGAAGAGGGCGGATATCGCGCCGCAACGCTCTGGCTGTCGGACGGATGGACCTGGGTGCAGCAAGAATGCCGCAAAGCGCCGCTATACTGGCGCGATGGCGAAGAATTCACGCTTGGCGGATGGCGGGAACGTGATCCCGACGCCCCGGTCGCGCACATTTCCTATTACGAGGCGGACGCCTTCGCGACATGGGCGGGCGCCCGCTTGCCCACCGAACACGAATGGGAAACCATGGCCGCCAACGAGGATTCCAGCGCCGGAAACCAGCTCGACGGGGCGGGGGCGGCGCATCCTTCCGGTTCTGCCGGCCTGTTCGGCGATTGCTGGCAATGGACCCGCTCCGCCTATTTGCCTTACCCGCGTTTCCGCCCCGCCGATGGCGCGGTGGGGGAGTACAACGGCAAATTCATGAGCGGGCAATTCGTTCTCAAGGGCGCGAGCTGCGCGACCCCGCGCGGCCACGCGCGTGCCAGCTACCGCAATTTCTTCTATCCTCACCAGCGCTGGCAATTTACCGGCCTGCGCCTTGCGAAAGACCTGTGACCATGGCTTCCGTCGCAAGAAGGCACGAACTCGAATTTCCCCGCACCGCGTTGCAGATGGCGTTCCGCAACGATGTGCTGGCCGGCCTGTCGCAAGAGCGCAAGGCGATCCCGGCGCGCTGGTTCTACGACTTGCGCGGCAGCCAGTTGTTCGAGGAGATCACCGCGCTGCCCGAATACTATCCGACGCGCGCCGAGATCGAGATCCTGACCGAGCAGGGCGGCGCTTTCGCCGAGGCGATCGGCCGCCAGCGCGCGGTCGTGGAATTCGGCGCGGGCAGCGCGAACAAGACGCCGCTGCTGCTCGACGGTATCGAGGCGAGCGCTTACGTGCCGATCGATATCTCGGGCGAATTCCTGCGCGGGTCCTGCGCAACGCTGGCCCAGCGCTATCCGCGCTTGCCGATCTTCCCGGTCGAGGCCGATTTCACGCGGCCCGTGGCCATCCCGGGCGAGTTGCAGGGGCATGAACTGCTCGGCTTCTTCCCCGGATCGACGATCGGCAACATGGAACCGCGCGCGGGGGTGGACCTGCTGCGCGGGATGCGCGCGACGCTGGGCGATGACGGCCTGCTGCTGATCGGCATGGACCTCATCAAGCCGCGCGCGGTGCTGGCCGCCGCTTACGACGATGCCGCCGGCGTGACCGCCGCGTTCAACCTCAACCTGGCGCGGCGCATCAATCGCGAGCTGGACGGCACGATCCCCGTGGATCTTTTGCGCCACCGCGCGGTGTGGAACGAGCGGCGCGAGCGGATCGAGATGCATCTGGAAGCGGTGCGCGACATCAGCTTCCACGTCTGCGGCCGCTATTTCACGTTGCTGGCGGGCGAGACCATCCACACCGAGAACAGCCACAAGTACGACGAGCGCGGCGCCGATCTGCTGTTGCTGGCCGGCGGCTGGGAACCGCTGCGCCATTTCACCGACCAGGCGGGGCGCTTCATGGTCGTGCTGGCCCGTGCGATGGAAAAGGGCATTACCGCCTGATCCGATCCGCCCCGGCTTGACCCGGCGCGCGGGGCGCGCCACGCAGAAGCCATGAGGAGACTCCTGATTGGCGCGGCCTGCCTGGCCGCGCTCGCTTCGGCCGCCTCGCTCGGCGCCGCGCCTACCGACCCCATGACCAACGACCAGGTCAAGGAATACGACTGGGTCCGTCCCCAGGCCGATTACGTGCGGCGCGAGGTGATGGTGCCGATGCGGGACGGCACGAAGCTGTTCACCGTCATCGTCTTCCGCAAGGGCACGAAGGACGGGCCGATCCTGCTCAGCCGCACGCCTTACGATGCCTACAAGGCGACCAGCCGCAACCGCAGCCAGAGGATCGCGGAAATCCTGCCCGTGATGGACAAGGAATTCGTCGATGACGGCTATATCCGCGTCTATCAGGACGTGCGCGGGCTGGGCCGGTCCGAAGGCGACTACGTGATGAACCGGCCGTTGCGCGGCCCGCTCAACCGCACGAAGGTCGATCACGCCACCGATGCCTATGACACGATCGACTGGCTGGTGAAGCACGTTCCCGAAACCAACGGCAAGGTGGGCATCACCGGATCGTCCTATCTGGGCTTCACCGCGCTGATGGCGCTGATCGATCCGCATCCCGCGCTCAAGGCCGCCGTGCCGCAAAGCCCGATGGTCGATGGCTGGATGGGCGACGACTGGTTCCACAATGGCGCCTTCCGCACGTTCGGCTTCGATTATGTGATCGAGCAGACCGCGCAGAAGGGCGGCGGCGAGGTGCCAAGGGGCACGGGCGATGATTACACCGCCTATCTCGCGGCCGGTTCCGCGATGGAATATGCCCGGGCGTTCGGGTTGTTGCAGTTCCCGGTGGCGCGCAAGATGCTGGAGCATCCGGCCTATGACACCTACTGGCAGGAACAGGCGGTCGACAAGCTGCTGGCCAGCCGCAAGCTGACCGTGCCGACCATGCTGGTGGTGGGCCAGTGGGACCAGGAAGACAGCTATGGCGCGCCGGCGGTCTATCGCGCGCTCGAACCGCAGGACGCGAACAACGACATGGTCAGCCTGGTGATCGGGCCATGGCGGCACTCGCAAGTCAATTACGAGGCGCGCGCGCTCGGCCCGCTGCAGTGGGAAGGCGATACCGGGCTTCAGTTCCGCACACGCTATATGAAGCCGTTCCTCGATTGCCACCTCAAGACCGATCCGCCGGCCTGCCAGACCCCGCCGGTGCTGACTTACGCGACCGGCGAGAACCGCTGGGAGGTTTCCGACAAGTGGCCCGATGGCACCTATACGCCGCTTTACCTGGCTGCCGGGGCCGGGCTGGCCTGGGCCGTGCCGGCGGCGGGCAGCGACAGCTATGTCTCGGACCCGGCCAAGCCGGTGCCGATGCTGCCGCGCCCGATCCACATGTCGGGCGACGAGTGGAAGGAATGGCTGGTGCATGACCAGCGCTTCGTCAGCGATCGCACCGATGTGCTCAGCTATTCGACCGGCGTGCTCGACAAGCCGGTGCACATCAAGGGCGCCCCCCGGGTGGAGCTTCATGCCGCCACCACCGGGCAGGACAGCGATTTCGTGGTCAAGCTGATCGACGTCTACCCGCGCGAGCTGACCGCCGACGACAGGCTGGCCGGATACCAGCTCGGCATCGGTATCGAGATCTTCCGGGGCCGCTATGTCCATGGCTTCGCCACGCCGGCGCCGCTGGAACCGGGCAAGACCTACAAGTTCGAATGGTCGCTGCCCAATGTCGATCACGTATTCCAGCCCGGCCACCGGATCATGGTGCAGGTCCAGTCCAGCCTGTTCCCGCTCTATGACCGCAATCCGCAAAGCTGGGTGCCTTCGATCATGGAAGCGAAGCCGGAAGATTATGTGAAGGCGACCGAGACGGTACGCTATGGCGGCGATGCGGCCAGCGCGGTCTGGCTGCCGATCGCCGGCGGCTGAACGGCCATATCGGACAACAACAGGGGAGAGTGGGAATGAACATGGCAAGCCAGGGCCCGCGGGCGCTGACCAGCGGCAGGGGCCTTGCGGCATGAGCGGGCTGTTCGATCTTTCGGGCCGGGTGGCGCTTGTCACCGGCGGGGCCAGCGGCATCGGCGTGGGCATCTGCGAAGTGCTGAGCAAGGCTGGCGCGCGCGTGGTGATCGCCGATCGCGACGAGGCCGGCGCCATGGCGCAAGTCGCGGCCGGGGCCGCGATCGGCTTCGTGCCGATCGACCTGATGGACGAAGCCTCGATCGTCGCCGGCTGCGCGCGCGTGATCGCCGAGCATGGGGTGCCCTGGGCGCTGGTCAACAACGCCGGGTTGCAGCACCGCGAGATGCTGCTGGAAGGCACGGCGGCGCACTGGGAACGGATCAACGCGGTCAACGCGCGCGGGCCCTATTTCCTGATCCGCGAGATCGCGCGCGCCATGGCGGCGCAGGCCGAGGCCGGGCCGGAGGGGCGCGGGCGCATCGTCAATTGCGCGTCTTCGGGACTGGTCGGGCAGTTCGTCCAGGGGCTTTCGGCCTACATGGCCTCCAAAGGCGCGCTTGCGGCGATGACGACGACGGCCGCTTTCGAGCTGGCCGGGTATGGCATCACGGTCAACACCGTGCTGCCGGGCGGGGTCGGCACGCCCGGTTCGATCGGCGCGGAAGGGCCCCCGCCCATCGGCCCCGGCAATCGCAAGCCGCCGCTCGGCTATTGCACGCCGCGCGATATCGCCACGGCCGTGCTCTATTTCGCGACGCCGGCCGCGCGGCTCGTCACCAACCAGGTGCTGTGCGTCGATGGCGGCTTTACCGTCACCTGAAGCGGCCGGCTTTGCGGCGGGGCCCATTTCGGCGCAGGTTGGCACTGGCCAGCGATGCCTGGAGCGGCGATATCTCGGCCAGCGATAGCGCGGCGCGGAAAGGGACGGGGATGCCACAGCCGACCATCGACAGCCCCGCCGCCGCGCCGGCCGGCGCCTGTCCGCGCGCGCCGGGCCGGAGCAGGGCGGCGTGAACGATCGCTTCATGCCCACGGCCGGCCACCGCGAAAGCTTCTTCCGCGCGCTTGTCGAGGCGGCGATCACGGCCATCGTCGCGGTCGATGCGGCGGGCCGGATCGTCGAGGTCAATCGCAAGACAGAGGAACTGTTCGGCCATGGGCGCGATGCCCTGCTGGGGCGATCGGTCGAGATGCTGGTGCCCGAACGCTATCGCGCGGCGCATCCCGGCTTCGTCGCCGGGTTCATGGCCGCGCCCTCGGCCCGGCCGATGGGCGTGGGGCGCGAACTGTTCGCGCTGCGCCGCGATGGTGAGGAATTCCCGGTCGAGATCGGCCTCAGCCCGTTCGAGACCGGCGAGGGGCTGTTCACGCTCGCTTCGATCATCGACATCACCGACCGCCGCCGGGCCGACGAGGCCCGCGCGCTGCTGGCCGCGATCGTCACCTCATCGCCCGACGCGATCCTGTCGAAGTCGCTCGACGGCACGATCACGAGCTGGAACGCGGCCGCCACCCAGCTGTTCGGCTTTGCCGCCGACGAGGTGATCGGCCGTTCGATCCACCTGATCCTGCCGCCCGAACAGCGCGAGGAAGAAGCCGATCTGCTGGGCCGCGTGGGCGCGGGCGAATATATCCCGCCGTTCGTGACGCGGCGGATGCACCGCGATGGCGGCCTGATCGACGTTTCGATGAGCCTGGCGCCGCTGCGCGATCATCGCGGCGTGGTGACGGGCGCCTCCTCGATCGTACGCGACATCACCGTGGCAAAGCAGCGCGACGCCGAGCTGCGCCGCAGCAATGCCGAGCTGGAGCAGTTCGCCTATGTCGCCTCGCACGACTTGCAGGAGCCGTTGCGCATGGTGGCCAATTACGTCGAACTGCTGGCCCGGCGCTATGAAGGCCAGCTTGACGAGCGGGCCGACAAGTACATCCACTATGCCTCGGACGGCGCGCGGCGGATGCAGCGGCTGGTCGCCGATCTGTTGAGCTATTCGCGCGTCGGATCGCAGAGCAAGCCGCTGGTGCCGCTCGACAGCCGGGCCGTGGTGGAGGACGTGATCCGCTCGCTTGGCCGGGCGATCCGGGCCAGCGGCGCGACGGTGGACGTGGGTGCGCTGCCCATGGTGCTGGGCGACGAGGTGCAGCTTGGCCAGTTGTTCCAGAACCTTGTCGGCAATGCGCTCAAGTTCCGCGCCGAAGCCCCGCCGGTGATCCGCATCGCGGCGGTGCCGCAAGGCGGGCTGTGGCAGTTTTCCGTGGCGGACAACGGGATCGGCATGGACATGCGCTTTGCCGATCGCATCTTCCAGATGTTCCAGCGGCTGAACGAACGCGGCAAGTACGATGGCAGCGGCATTGGCCTGACCATCGCGAAACGCATCGTCGAACGTCATGGCGGATTGATCTGGGTCGATGCCGAACTGGGCCGGGGCACGACCTTCCGCTTCACCTTGCCGGCCGCAACTAGGGAGCCCCCGCGATGACCGGCCCGATCCATCTCCTGATCGTCGAGGATAACGAGGCGGATGCCTATCTGACCAAGGAGACGCTGGAGGCGGATAGGCTGCTGTTCGATATCGCCATCGTCAGGGACGGCGTGGAGGCCTGCGACTATCTGTTCCGCCGGCCGCCGTTCGAGAACGCGAAGCGGCCCGAGCTGATCCTGCTCGACCTCAACCTGCCCCGGCTCGATGGCGCGGCCGTCCTGGCCGAGATGCAGCGCGATCCCGATCTGCGCACGATCCCGGTGGTGATCCTCACCTCGTCGGATGCCGAAAGCGATATCGTGCGCAGCTATGAGCTGGGCGCGAACTGCTATGTGACCAAGCCGGTGGGGCTCGACGCGTTTCAGTCGATCGTCAAGTCGGTGGAAAGCTTCTGGTTCACCGTCGTGCGCCTGCCCTGAGGGGGAACGCGGCACCGTTGGCGCGAATTCCCCTGCCGATCAGCGGAAGACCCTACTTTTCTCCTCGCGTCACGGGCAGCAGCGCGCCGGTGATCGCGGCCGCGTCGTCCGATGCCAGGAACAGGATCACCCTGGCGATGGCTTCGGGCTTCACCCAGGTCGAGAAATCGGCGTCGGGCATGTCGGCGCGGTTGGTCGGGGTGTCGATGATGCTGGGCAGGATGGCGTTGACCGTCACGCTGGTGCCGGCCAGTTCCTCGGCCAGCGCTTCGGTCAGGCGGTGGACGCCGGACTTGGACGCGGCATAGGCGCCCATGCCCATGCCCGCCTTGATCGCCGCGCCGGCGCCGATGTTGACGATGCGGCCGGCGGCGGATTGCTTGATCTGCGGCAGCGCGATCTGCGTGATGGTCGCGGCGGTCATCAGGTTGATCGCCTGCATTTTCGCCCAGGAGGAAATCTGCCCGCCTTCCAGCGTTTCCCAGGTGAAGCCGCCGGCTACGTTGACCAGCACGTCCACCCCGCCGTTTTCCGCGACCACGCGGGCGATGGCCTTGCCGGTCGCCTCGGTGTCGGTCAGGTCGATCCCGCCGATGTCCAGCGCGCCGTTCAGCGCGACGTGCGCTTCGGGCGCGAAGTCGATTCGCGCCACCTTGTCGCCGGCGGCAAGGAAGGCTTGCGCCACCGCCTGGCCCAGAATGCCGAAACCACCCGTGACGATCACCGAACGCGCCATGAAACCTCCTGCTTTTGCGGCCAAGGCTAACCGCCCGGCGCGCGCGGGGCAAGCGCGGCGAAGACGCACGCTTGAGGCAACGCGCTGCCGATGTTATCGACCGATAACATAATCCGCCAACGACAGGAGAGCGATGATGACGGAACTGGCAATGATGGACGGCAATGTGCGGGTTACGGCCGATTCGGTCGATCCCATCTACCACGATCCGATCATCGAGATCGACGAAGAGCGTGCCGAGCCCGTGCCGCACCGCTATATCCACGGCGGCTTCCGGGGCACCGACGCGCGCTTTTCGTTCTATTTCCCGCCCGCCGCGCAATACCAGGGGCGCTTCTTCCACAATACCTACCCGATGGCGATATCATCCGATATCGGCCCGTTCCCGATCCAGTTCGAAGTGGCGGTGGGCGATCTGGGCTTCACGCTCGATAGCGGCGCGGCCTATGTCCAGACCAACAATGGCGGGCTGTTCGGCGCCGCCGGCAGCGATCCGGCGATCGCCGCCTACCGCGTCAATGCCGCCGCCGCCAAATTCGCGCGCGTCGTCGCGGGGCGGATCTTCGGCGAGCACCGGACTTACGGCTATCTCTTCGGCGGCAGCGGCGGCGCTTACCAGACGATGGGCGCCGCCGAATTCACCGACGGCGTGTGGGATGGCTTCGTGCCGTTCGTGCCGGGCTGCAACCACGCGATTCCCAGCATGTTCACGGTGCGGATGCACGCGCTGCGCGTGCTGCGCCAGCGGGACCGCCTGCCCGGCGTCGCCGACGCGGTGGCCGTGGGCGGCAGCGGCGATCCTTATGCCGACCTCAATGAAGAGGAAGCCGCGGCGCTGCGCGAAGTCTCGCTGATGGGCTTCCCGCTGCGCGGCTGGTATCGCCAGGCCGACATGGACAGCGGCTACTTCGCCAACGTTTCCGGGATGATCCCGCTGATGGACCCGACTTATGTCGACGATTTCTGGTCGCAGCCCGGATACCTCGGCACCGATCCCGCCTCGCGCATCGGCGAAGGCCGGTTCGCCGTCGAGACCACGGTGGTCAGCGTCAGCGCCATGCCGCCGTGGCGCGTGGAAGTGGCCGATGCCTCGGCGCACAAGTACGACGACGCGCACCTGGCTGTCGTTTCCGGCGCCTCGGCCGGCGCCAGCCTGCCGATCGCGCATGGCGGGGGCACGACGCTCGACCTGGTCGCCACGGTCGATCCGGCCGCGATGGCGGGGCTGAAGCCGGGCGACAAGGTGCGGATCGACAATTCCTGGGCGCTCGCGCTGGAAACCTATCACCGCCATCAGCTTCCGCCGACGCCCGACTACTATGGCTGGAGCCAGTTCCGCGATGCGGCCGGCGCGCCGCTCTATCCGCAGCGCGACGTGCTGATCGGCCCGCCCGCCGTCACCAACAGCGCGGGCGCGATGCTGACGGGCAAGGTCAACGGCAAGGTGCTGCTGCTGTCGGCGCTGATGGATATCGACGCGTTCCCCTGGCAGGCGGACTGGTATCGCGGGCGGATCCGGGCCGCGCTTGGCGACAGCTTCGATGACATGTGCGCGATCTGGTTCGTCGATCATGCCCACCACGAAAACCCGCTCACGCCGTTGCAACGCGCGCATGTCGCCAGCTTCGGCGGCGCCTTGCAGCAGGCGCTGCGCGATCTGGCGTGCTGGGTGGAAGAGGGCGTGAAGCCATCGGAAACCGCCTATCGCGTGGTCGATACGCAAGTGATCGTGCCCGATGACGCGGCCGCGCGCGGCGGCGTGCAGCCGGTGGTCCACCTCACGGCCAATGGCGGCGAGCGGGCCGAGGTCTCGCCCGGAGAGGCCGTGGCCTTCACCGCGACGATCACGGTTCCCGCGGGCGCCGGCAAGGTGGTTTCGGCCGAATGGGATTTCGTCGGCGCGGGCGACTATCCGGTGCGCGCCGAATTCGCACCGGCCGAAACCGTCACGCTGACCGCCCGCCATGCCTACGATACGGCGGGAACGCGTTTCCCGGTGCTGCGTGTCGCGTCACAGCGCGAAGGGGATGCGGCGACACCCTATGGCCGGGTGCTCAATCTCGCGCAGGCCCGCGTGGTCGTGGCCTGAACGCGATATGAGGGCGACCCCGGCGTGGGCCGGGGTCGCCCCATGGCTCAGAGCTGGCCGAGCATGTATTCGGCCGAGCTGACCTCGAACGCGCCGGGCTGCTCGACATTGAGCTGCTCGACCGTGCCGTCGTTGACGACCATCGAGAAGCGCTGGCCGCGCTTGCCCATGCCAAAGCCGGTGCCGTCCATGACGAGGCCGACCGCCTGGGCCAGATCGCCATTGCCGTCGGCCAGCATGGTCACGTCATCGCTGCCCGAAGCCTTGCCCCAGGCGCCCATGACGAACGCGTCGTTGACGGCGGTGCAGGCGATCTCGTCGATGCCCTTGGCTTTCAGCTCGGCCGCCTTGTCGACGAAGCCGGGCAGGTGCTTGGCCGAGCAGGTCGGCGTGAAGGCGCCCGGCACCGAGAACAGGGCCACTTTCTTGCCCTTGAAGTAATCGCCCGATTGCACGGCCTCGGGGCCGTTTTCGGTCGCCTTCATCAATTTTACGTCGGGCAGCTTGTCGCCCACGGCGATCGTCATGGTTGCATCCTTTCCAGCAAGTGAATCGCAAGACGCGCTGATATAGACAGCTGTTGCGCGCGGGCAACAGTGAGGAATGGTTAATGGCGCGTCGCCGCAAGTTTCTTGCATCGCCGCTCGCCGGGGCGGCATCGCGGTGGCCTGCCCCGATAGCCATATAAAGCTTTCTTTATATTTGCCTCGCGCATGGTGAAACGCTAGGGACGGGCGCATCCAAGGCGCCGCGTCCACGCCCATGTCCGGGCGCGCGCGGCGCCGGCAAGACCATTCAGGAGACAGCGCCCGTGGCCACCGCCCCCCAGACCACTCATGACTATGTCGTCGCCGACATCGGCCTTGCCGAATATGGCCGGGCCGAGATCGCCATCGCCGAAACCGAGATGCCCGGCCTGATGGCGCTGCGCGAGGAATTCGGCGCGTCCAAGCCGCTCAAGGGCGCGCGGATAACCGGATCGCTGCACATGACGATCCAGACCGCGGTGCTGATCGAAACGCTGGTCGAACTCGGCGCCGAAGTGCGCTGGGCGACGTGCAACATCTTTTCCACGCAGGACCACGCCGCCGCCGCCATCGCCGCGCGCGGCATCCCGGTCTATGCGATCAAGGGCGAAAGCCTGGCCGATTACTGGGATTATGTCGGCCGCATCTTCGACTGGGGGGATGAACATACCGCCAACATGATCCTGGACGATGGCGGCGACGCGACGATGTTCGCGCTGTGGGGCGCCCGGCTCGAAGCGGGCGATGCGATGCCCGAACCGGCCAATGTCGAGGAGATCGAGTTCCAGCGCGCGCTCAAGGCCTTCGTCAAGGCGCGGCCGGGCTATCTCTCGCGCTCGGTGATCGCGATCCGCGGCGTCTCGGAAGAGACCACCACCGGCGTCCACCGCCTCTACCACCTCGCCAAGGACGGCAAGCTGCCGTTCCCGGCGATCAACGTGAACGACAGTGTCACCAAGTCGAAGTTCGACAACCTCTATGGCTGCCGCGAATCGCTGGTCGACGCGATCCGCCGCGCGACCGACGTGATGCTGGCCGGCAAGGTGGCCTGCGTCGCCGGCTTCGGCGATGTCGGCAAGGGCTCGGCCGCCTCGCTGCGGCAGGGCGGCGCGCGCGTGATGGTGACAGAGATCGATCCGATCTGCGCGCTGCAGGCGGCGATGGAAGGCTATGAAGTCGTCACCATGGAAGAAGCGGTGACGCGCTGCGACATCTTCGTCACCGCCACCGGCAACGAGGACGTCATCACCGCCGAGCACATGAAGGCGATGAAGCCGATGAGCATCGTTTGCAACATCGGCCACTTCGACAGCGAGATCCAGATCTCGGCGCTGAACAACTACAAGTGGACCGAGGTGAAGCCGGGCACCGATCTGGTCGAGTTCCCGGACGGCAAGCAGATCATCGTGCTGGCCAAGGGCCGGCTGGTGAACCTGGGCTGCGCCACCGGCCACCCCAGCTTCGTCATGTCGTCGAGCTTCACCAACCAGGTGCTCGCGCAGATCGAGCTTTACGCCAAGTCGGACGATTACGAGAACCGGGTCTACGTGCTGCCCAAGCACCTGGACGAAAAGGTCGCCGCGCTGCATCTGGAAAAGCTGGGCGTGAAGCTGACCAGGCTTTCGCACAAGCAGGCCGAGTATATCGGCGTGCCGCAGGCCGGGCCGTTCAAGCCCGAGCATTACCGCTACTGACGAAGACGGGTCGGGCGGGGGCCCAGCCGGCCTCGCGCTCGGCCTCCTTTGTCGGAGTCTGTTGGGAAATGCGCGGAAGAGCGCATTTCTTGCGGCCCCAGCCCGCTTCCCCGCCCGGCCTCCCATCAAGTATACTTTCGTGGGAGGCCGGGCGGGCGCGCGGGCTGGTGCCGCAATCCGGTGAAAGCCGGACTTCTCAACAGACTCCAGCCCATTGTCATGGCGCGGCTGGCGCCGCATAGCCCAAGCGATGGAATTCGATCGTATCGTCGTCGTGCTCGTCGCGCTGGTGCTGGCCGCCTGGACGGTCGCGGCGGCGTGGGCGATCCTGGCCGCCCGCCATCGTGAGAAGCGGGCGGAAGCGACGCTGCGCTCGGCCCGCCGGCTGGGCCGGATGGTCGACGAATCGCCCGCGCTGCCGCTGCTGGTCCGCTCCGACGGGCGGATCGAGGCTTCGCCCAAGCTGGCGCAGTGGCTGGGGCTGGATTCGGTGCCGCAATATCTCAGCGAGCTGGATGCGGGCGAACGCGGCCTGCCCGCCGACAAGCTGGCCGAACTGACGCAGGCGGTCCTGCGCGCGCAGAAGACGGCGGCCTCGTTCCGCATGGTCGCCACGCCGCGCGGCTCGACCCGCAGCCTGGCCTTGCGCGGGTGCCTGGCCGATCCGCAAGTCTCGCCCGGCGGCGCGGCGCTCGTCTGGGTGTTCGATTTCAGCGACAGCGAGAGCGAGCTGGTCAAGCTGCGCGAGGAAGCCGCCCGCGCGCGGGGGGATTTCAGCGCGCTGGTCGCGCTGATCGAGGCGGCGCCGATGCCGATGTGGTTCCGCCGCGCCGACGGATCGCTGCAACTGGTCAATTCCGCCTATGTCGCGGCGGTCGGCGGCGAGAACGCGCAGGCGGTGGTCGACGCCGGCACCGAGCTGGTCGAGGCGGTCGATGGCCTCACCGCCCGGCAGGTCGCCTTGCAGGCGGCGGCGAAGAACGTGCCGATCGAGCGCATCGTCAGCCTGACCATCGCCAAGCAGCGCCGCGCCTTTCGCGTGCATGACCTGCCGCTGGGCAGCGAGGGCATCGCCGGATACGCGGTCGACATCGAGGACATGGAAGAGCTGGGCCGCTCGTTCCGCGCCTTCCGCGAAGCGCAGCGCGCGATGCTGGACCAGCTTTCGGCCGGCGTCGCGCAGTTCGACGCGAAGAAGCGCCTGACTTTCGCCAACCAGCCGTTCCAGCGCCTGTTCAAGCTGGGCCCGGCCGCGATGATCGATCCGCCCGCGTTCGAGCGTTTGCTGGAACTGATGCGCGATGCCGCGCGGCTGCCCGAAGTGCGCGATTTTCCGGCCTGGCGGCGCGAGAAGGCGGAATGGTTCGCCGCCAGCGAGACGCAGGAGGAAGCCTGGCCGCTGGGCGACGGCACGCATTTGCGCATCGTCGCCCAGCCGGTGCCCGATGGCGGGCTGTTGCTGATCGTGGAGGACCGCACCGAGCAGCTTCGCCTCTCGGCGATCCGCGACACCCTGCTGCGCACGCGCACCGCCACGTTCGACAGCCTGTTCGAATCGGTCGCGGTCTTCGCGCCGGACGGGCGGATGCAGCTGTGGAACCGGCGCTTTGCCGCCGACTGGGGGCTGGAGAGCGATTTCCTCGACACCCATCCGCATGTCGAGGATCTGCTCGGCAAGATCGGGCCGCGCCTGTCCCGCCCGGCCCAGGCCAAGGCCGTGGGCGATACGGTGCGCGCCGCCACGCTCGATCGCAAGGAGACGGGCGGGCGGGTCGCGCTGGCCGATGGGCGCACGCTCGAATTCGCGGGCGTGCCGCTGCCCGATGGCAATGGCCTGCTGATCGTCCTCGACATCACCGATTCGCAGAAGGCCGAAACCGCGCTGCGCGAACGCAATGCCGCGCTGGTCGAGGCGGACGCGGTCAAGACCCGCTTCCTGGCCAACATGAGCTATGAGCTGCGCACCCCGCTCACCTCGATCGGCGGTTTCGCCGAGCTGCTCCAGGCCGGCGTCGGCTGCGAGCTGGACGAGAACGGCAGGGACTATGTCCAGGCGATCCTCAATTCGGCGGCGCGGCTGGGCGAGCAGATCGAAAGCATCCTGGACCTGTCGCAAAGCGAGGCGGGGCTGCTGCCGCTGGCGCTGGAGGACATCGAGCTGATGCCGCTGGTCAAGGCGGTGGTGGAGGAACGCGCCGCGCCGATCCGGCAGTGCGGGCTGACGCTGGACTTGCAGGGCAATGGCCTGGTCGGCACGATCCGAGGCGATCGGCGGCGGCTGGCGCGCGCGCTGGGCCATCTGGTCGACAACGCCATCTCGGCCACGCCGCGCGGCGGGCGCATCCTGGTGCAGGTCACGCGCGAACGGCACGGCACGGGCGATGTCGCGCAGATCGTCGTTTCGGATAACGGCGCCGGGATGGATGAGCGCGCGCTGGCCCGCGCGCTCGACGGCGTGAAGGTCAGCGCCGATGGCAAGACCATCGAGCGCCGGCAGGGCCTGGGCCTGCCGCTGGCCCGCCAGCTGATCGAGGCGCACGGCGGCACGCTGCGGCTGATGTCCGAGCCGGGGCAGGGGACGGCGGCGATCGTGGAATTGCCGTGAGGATCGCGCTGCCCGATCTTGCCGCGATGGAGCGGCTCGGCGGGCGAATCGCGGATGCCTTGCGCGGGGGTGATGTCGTCGCGCTGTCGGGTGGGCTCGGCGCGGGCAAGACGACGCTGGCGCGCGCGATCATTGCCGGGCTGGGCCATCGCGGCGAAGTGCCTTCGCCCAGCTTCGCCATTATCGAGCTGTACGATCCGCCGGTCGTGCGCCTGCCGCTGGTCCATGCCGATTTCTACCGCCTGTCGGACCCGCGCGAGGCTGAAGAGATCGGGCTCGACGATTACCGCGAGGGCGCGGCGCTGATCGCCGAATGGCCCGATCACGCTGGCGGCTTCGCGCATGAGCCGGGCTGCCTTTCGATCACGCTCGCACCCGTCGCGCCGGAATCTGCGGATGGCGGCAGGATCGCCATTGTCGAAGGTGCGGCGGATTGGCTAGGGCGAATGCCATGTCCGTGACTCTGCCCGAAGGCGTAGACAATTTCCTCGCGACCGCCGGCTGGCGTGGTGCCGAGATCGAGCCCCTGGCCGGCGATGCCTCGTTCCGCCGCTATTTCCGCGTCCGCCGGGGCGGGGAAACCGCGATGCTGATGGATGCGCCGCCGCCCAACGAGGACCCGCGCCCGTTCCTGCGCGCCGCGCGCTGGCTCGATGCCAACGGGATGCGCGCGCCGCTGATCTATGCCGACGATGCCGAACGCGGGCTGGTGCTGCTGGAAGACTTCGGCCCGGCCCGGATGCGCGACTATCTGGACCAGTGGCCGGCGGACGAGGAAGAGATCTATACCGCCGCCGTCGATGCGCTGGTCGATCTGCACCAGCTCCCGCCCGGTCCGTTCCTCAGCTATGGCATCAGCGAATATCTGCGCGAGGCGCGGCTGTTCATCGAATGGTACTGTCCGGCCCAGGGGCTTTACGTCGATGGCGCGGGCTTCGTCGCCGCCTGGGAGAAAGTGCTGGGCGAGCTGCTGCCGCGCCAGCACCCCGGGGTGACGGTGCTGCGCGATTACCACGCGGAAAACATCATGCTGCTGGGCTCGCTGCGCAAGCAGGGCCTGCTCGATTTCCAGGACGCGCTGGTCGGCCATCCGGCCTACGATCTGGTCTCGCTGCTGCAGGACGCGCGGCGCGATGTCTCGCCCGATCTGGAAGCGGCGATGTTCGAGCATTACCGGCGCGCGACCGGGGTGGACGGCGATACGCTGTCCGCCGATTACGCGCGGCTGGGCGCGCAGCGCAACGCCAAGATCGTCGGCATCTTCGTGCGGCTGTGGCGGCGGGACGGCAAGCCGCGCTATCTCGATCTGATCCCGCGCGTCTGGGCCCAGCTCGAACGCGATCTGGCGCATCCCGCGCTGGCGCCGGTGGCCGCGTGGTTCGATGCCAACATACCTGGCGACTTGCGCCGGGCGGGCGGGGGAAGCTACGCGGCATGACCGGCAAGACGCTCGCCAGCGATACGGCGATGGTGCTCGCGGCCGGGCTCGGCAAGCGGATGCGCCCGCTCACCGCGACGCAGCCCAAGCCGCTGGTGCGGGTGGCCGGCAAGTCGCTGATCGATCACAGCCTCGATCAGCTTGCCGCCGCCGGCGTCGCGCACGCGGTGGTCAATGTCCATTACCTGGCCGATGCCCTTGAAGGGCATCTGGACGTGCGCGAGACGGGCCCCAGCGTGATCGTTTCGGATGAGCGGGACCTGCTGCTGGAAACCGGCGGCGGCATGGCCAAGGCGCTGCCGCTGCTGCCCGATCCGTTCTTCTGCCTCAACAGCGACAACATCTGGCTGGACGGGCCGCGCAATGTCTTCGAGGAACTGTCCGACGCCTGGGATGCCGATCGGATGGATGCGCTGCTGCTGCTGGTGCCGCACGCGCGGGCGGTGAACTATCGCGGCAAGGGGGATTTCCACCTCGATCCGGTCGGCCGGGTCAGCCGCCGCCGCTCGGGCCGGGTCGCGCCGTTCATCTTCACCGGCATCCAGCTCGTCTCGCACCGCCTCGTGCGCGAGGTGCCCGAGGGGCCGTTCTCCACCAACCTGCTGTGGAACCGCGCGATCGAGGAAGATCGGCTCTACGGCGTTTCGCATACCGGCCTGTGGTTCGAAGTGGGCGAGCCTTCGGCGATCGCCCCCACCGAAGCCTGGCTGACCCGTGCCTGAGGGCGGGGGAGCGGGCCGGCGCCGCCAAATGCGCTTTTGCGCGCCATTCCCGACAAGCCCCGAGAAGGCGCGTGGCTGAGCGGGAGCATCCGCAAGTCTATTCGATCGCCGCGCATCGCGGCTTTGCCGATGCCCTGGTCGCGGGGCTGGTGCCGCGCTACGCCGAAGCCGATCTGGGCCTGGCCCGGCTGACCCTGCTGCTGCCCAGCCGCCGCGCGGTGCGCACGCTGACCGAGGCGTTCGTGCGCCATTCGGGGCCGGCCGCCGCCAGCGGGGGGATGCTGCTGCCGCGCATGGCGGTGGTGGGCGATCTTGATCTTGACGAAGCGCTGGGTCTGCTGCTCGATCCGCTGGGCGCGGCCGATATTCCGCCCGCTGCCGATCCGGTGCATCGCTGGCTGCGGCTGGCCGAATATGTGCGGCAGGTCGAAGGCGATGGCGCGGGCGGGACCGCCGCCCTGCTGCGCCGCGCGTTCGAGATCGGCCGCACGATGGACCGCCTGCTGGTGGAAGACATCGCGCCGATCGACCTGCTGGACGAACGCGTGATCGGCATCGTCGGCGAACTGGCCGGGCACTGGCGCGAGACCACGCGCACCTTCCTGATGGTGCAGCAATACTGGATCGCGGAACTGGCCGGACGCGGTGAGATCGACGCGCCCGAACGCCGCAACCGCCTGTTCGAACATGCCGCGCGGCGCTGGCGCGAAAGCCCGCCGCCGCAGCCGCTGGTGGCGGTCGGCGTCACCAGCGCTTCGCCGGCGCTGGCCCGGCTGCTGCGCGTGGTCAGCACGCTGCCGCGCGGCGCGGTGATCCTGCCCGATCTGGACCTCGCGCTGGAACCGGCGGTGTGGGACGCGCTGGGATCGGCGGGCAAGGCGGAGGATCCCGATGGCCCGCCCTTCGGCCCGCGCGACGCGGTGACGCATCCGCAATACCACCTCAAGCTGCTGCTCAACCGCATGGGCGTGGCGCGCGATGAAGTGCAGCCGTGGCATCGCGCCGGGCTGGCGGCCGCCCCGCCCGAGCGCAGCCGCGCGCTGTCGAACCTGTTCCTGCCGCCCGAGGCTTCGGCCCGCTGGGTCGACCTGCCGCCGGACCGCCGCCGCCTGTCGGGCGTGCGACTGATGGAATGCGCCCATCCCGGCGAGGAAGCGCAAGCCATCGCCGTGCTGATCCGCGAGGCGCTGGAGGTGCCGGAACGGCGCGTCGCGCTGGTCACGCCCGATCGCGGGCTGGCTGGCCGGGTGGCGGCGCACTTGCGCCGCTGGGGGATCGAGGCGGACGATACCGCCGGCCGCCCCTTGCCGCAGACCGCCGCCGGCCGCCTGCTGCTGCTGCTGGCCGAGGCGATCGCCGAGCAGGCCGCGCCTGTCCCCCTGGTGGCCTTGCTGACGCATCCGCGCGTGCGCGCCGACGAACGCCGGCCGGCCTGGCTGGAACAGGCCCGCCGGCTCGATCTCGCCTTGCGCGGGCCCCGGCCGGGGCCGGGGCTGGCGCCGCTGCGCGCCATCGCCGCACGGGCCCGACTGGGCGACTGGTGGGACGATGTCGCCGCCATGCTCGCGCCGCTGTTCGCGCTGGGCGAGGATGAGCCGCTGGCCGGGCTGCTCGATGCGCTGGCGACAGCGGCCGAAGCGCTGTGCGGCGAAGCGATCTGGCGCGAGGCCGATGGCCGCGCGCTCGCCGCTTTCGTCGAGGAATTGCGCGAGGCGGCGCGTTCGGCGCAGACCCGGCTCGACCCGCGCGAGCTGCATGCGGTGCTGCGCGATGCGATGGACCGGGTCTCGGTTCGCCCGCCGTGGGGCGGGCATCCGCGCGTGGCGCTTTACGGCCTGCTCGAAGCGCGGATGAGCCGGGCCGATCTGGTGATCTGCGGCGGGCTGGTCGAAGGCGTCTGGCCGGCCAGCCCGGCGCAGGACGCGTTGCTGCCGCCAGCCGTGCTGCGCGCGCTGGGAGTACCCGGCGCGGATTTCCGCATCGGCCTGGCCGCGCACGATCTGGCCGCCGCGCTGGGCGCGCCCGAAGTGGTGCTGAGCTGGGCGCGGCGCGACGAGGGCGGCCCGGTCATCCCCTCGCGCTTCGTGCTGCGGGTCAAGGCCATGCTCGGCGAGCGGCTTGAGCGCGACGAGCACCGCGAGAGCGAGGCGCCGCGCCTTGCCCGGCTGATCGACGCCGCGCCGCCCGCGCCGCCTTATCCGCGCCCGCGCCCGATGCCCGATGCCGATCAGCGCAAGGTGGCGATTTCCGTGACCGGGCTCGATCGGCTGCGCGGCGATCCCTATCAGTTCTATGCCAGCGCGATCCTGCAATTGCAGAGCCTCGACGCGATCGATGCCGAGCCCAGCGCGGCGTGGAAGGGCACCGCCGTCCACGCGATCCTCGATCGCTGGCACAAGGCGGGCGAGCCGCAGGGCGAACTGGCGGGCATCGCCGCGCAAGTGCTCGACGAGATGAGCGCGCACCCGCTGATGCGCGCGCTCTGGCGGCCGCGCCTGCTGTCCGCGCTGGACTGGATCGACGCGCAGATCGCGCGCCAGAAGGACGAGGGGCGGGTGGTGCTGGCCACCGAGATCAAGGGCGAGATGCTGCACCAGGGCATCCGCGTCCACGGCCGGGCGGACCGGATCGACCGCCTGGCCGACGGCACGCTGGCGGTGGTCGATTACAAGACCGGGATGCCGCCCACCGCGCGGCGCGTGGAGCAGGGTTTCGCGCTTCAGCTCGGCCTTGTCGGCCTGATCGCGCGCGAAGGCGGCTTCGCCGGGATCACGGGCGAGCCCACGGGTTTCGAATACTGGTCGCTGGCCAAGGGCAAGGATGGCTTCGGCTATGTGTCCGAGCCGGTGATCGACGATCCGGGCGGCCGGCGCAAAGGCGTGCTGCGCGCGGATTTCCTGCCCGAAACGGCCCGCTATCTGCGCGACGCGATCGACCGCTGGATTCTGGGCACGGAGCCGTTCACCGCGCGGCTCAATCCCGAATTGCCCAGCTATGCCGATTACGACCAGCTCATGCGGCTGGACGAATGGTTCACGCGCCTTGGCGGCGGGGAGGACACGGCATGAGCGGGGGCGGCACGGTCCATCCGCTGCGCGGCAACCAGATGGCCGCGGTGCACCCTGAGGAAACCGTCTGGCTTTCCGCCTCGGCCGGCACCGGCAAGACGCAAGTGCTGTCCTCGCGCGTGCTGCGGCTTTTGCTGCAACCCGGGGTTGAACCTTCGCAGATCCTGTGCCTGACTTTCACCAAGGCCGGCGCGACCGAGATGGCCGCGCGGATCAGCGGCACGCTGGCCGAATGGGTGCGCTTGCCCGACGCGCAGTTGTTCCAGCGGCTCGAAGCGATTGGCGCGCCCGCCGATCCGGTAAGCCGCAACCGTGCGCGCACGCTGTTCGCCGCCGTGCTCGATTGCCCCGGTGGCGGCCTCAGGATCGATACGATCCATGCCTTTTCGCAATGGCTGCTGGCCGCTTTCCCGCGCGAAGCCGGGCTGATCCCCGGCACCCGGCCGATGGAGGATCGCGAGCGGGTGCTGCTGGCGCGGCAAGTGCTCGCCGACTTGCTGGTCGAGGCGGAGAGCGATCCGCTGGGCGATCCGCAACTGCTCGCGGCGGTGGAGGATCTCTCGCTGCGCATGGGCCCCGATGCGGTCGAGGCCTATCTGCTGCGCTGCGCCGAGGCGCGCGAGGCGTGGTTCGGCGCGGGAAGCTGGCAGGCCGGCGACATGCGGCGCAACCTGATGCGCCTGCTGGGCCTGCCCGCCGATGCCGACGCGGGCTACCTTGCCGGATTGTGCGAGGAAGCCGCGTTCGATGTCGCTTCGCTGCGGCGCTGCCTTGCGGCCCAGCGCGGCTGGAGCGCGAAGACCGGGCAGCAGGCGGCCGAGGCGATCGCCGCCTGGCTGGCCGGCGACGGCGCCCACCGCGCGGCGACGCTTGCCGGCCTGCGCGATGTCTTCCTGACGAAGAAGGGCGATCCGCGCGCCACCACCTCGCTGGAAAAGATCGACCCGGACTATCCCGACTATGCCACGCGCGTGATCGCCGGCATCGGCCGGGTCGCCGAGGCCGGGGCGCTGCTGGGCCTGGCCGATCGGCTGGTTCCCGCGCTGCGCCTGGGCCGCGCTTTCGCACTGGCCTGGGAAGCGGCGAAGCAGCGCGAGGGGCTGATCGACTTCGACGACCAGATCCGGCAGGCGGCCGCGCTGCTGGGCCAGTCTGCCCTGGCCGACTGGATCCGCTACAAGCTTGATCGCCGCTTCGATCATATCCTGGTGGACGAGGCGCAGGATACCAATGCCGCGCAGTGGGACATCATCCTGGCCATCGCCGAGGAATTCTGGGCCGGGCTGGGCCAGCACGGTGATTTGATGCGCACGCTGTTCGTCGTGGGCGATTACAAGCAGGCGATCTTCCGCTTTCAGGGCACCAGCCCGGAATACTTCCGGCAGGCGGGCGAACGGGTCAAGCAGCTGGTCCACGCCGGCAAGGCCAATGTCGAGCGGCTGCGCAGCAATATCCGCCCGCGCGCCTTGCGCGAGCTGGGGCTTGACCAGAGCTTTCGCACCGCGGGCGAGGTGCTGGCTTTCGTCGATCGGGCGATCGCCGCGATCGGCCATGCGAATTTCGGGCTCGATGCGCCGCCAGAGCCGCATGTGGGGCAGGACCGGCCCGGCCATGTCGCGCTGTGGCAGCCCGTCGGCATGGCGAGCGAGGAGGATGGGGACGAGCCGGACGAGGGCGAGGAAGGCTGGCTGTCGAAGCCCGATCGCCAGCTTGCCGAACGGATCGCCCGGCAAGTCAGTCAATGGACCGATCCCTCAGGGCCGGGGTTTCGCCTGCACAAGGGCGAGGCGCGACGCGCCGGGCCAGGCGATGTCATGGTGCTGGTGCGCAAGCGCAAGGAGCTGGCCGGGCTGATCGTCGCGCGGCTGCACGCGGCCGGGGTGCCGGTGGCGGGGGTGGACCGGCTGCGGCTGGGCGCGCCGCTGGCGGTCAAGGATCTGGTCGCCGCGCTGCGCTTTGCCGCGCAGCCGCTGGACGATCTCAACCTCGCCAACCTGCTGGTCTCGCCGCTGGTGGGCTGGAGCCAGGAGCAATTGCTCGAACATGCCTGGCGCCCGCGCGACACGCGGCTGTGGGAGCATCTGCGCCAGTCGCGCCACGGCGATGTCCATGCCTTGCGCGATCGGTTGGGCGAATTGCTGCGGCTGGCCGATGTCGAGCCGCCGCAGGCATTGCTGCACTGGCTGCTGGTGGGGCCGTGGCAGGGCCGGCGCCGGCTTGTCGCGCGGCTGGGCGTGGAAGCCAATGATCCGATCGACGAGTTGCTCAACGCGGCGCACGCTTATGTGGCGACTGGCACGGCCAGCCTGGCCGGCTTCCTCGCCTGGTTCGACGCGGGCGAGGGCGAGCTGAAGCGCGAGGCGGAGAACGCCGGCAATCTGGTGCGGGTGATGACCGTGCACGGTTCCAAGGGCCTGCAGGCGCCGATCGTCATTCTGGCCGATGCCACCGGCGATCCGGGCAATGCGCGCGATCGCGGGATCGCCTTGCCCGATCCCGCCGATCCGGGCCGGCGCATCCCGCTGCCGGCCCTGGCGAAGGAGGAGAAGGTCGGCCGCATCGCCGCCGAGGCCGCGCGGATCGCGCGCGAGGAGGAGCAGGAGCACTGGCGCCTGCTCTACGTGGCGATGACGCGGGCCGAGGAAGCGCTGTTCGTCGGCGGCGCGCTGGGGCCGCGCGACAAGGGCGAAGTGCCCGAAAGCAGCTGGTACGCGCGCCTTGCCACGCTGTTTCCCGCCGATGCCTGGGTGCCTGACGCGATCTGGAGCCGCCGGCTTGACTGGGGAACGCCGCCCGAACCGATGCGGGCGCCGTCCGCCGCCGAGCCGGTCCTCCTCCAACTGGCCCACCCCCAACTGGCACTGCCTGAGCCGTTGCCGCGCTGGCTGGCCACTGCGCCCGCTGCCGAGCCGCGCCCGCCCCGGCCGCTCGCCCCCTCGGCGCTGGGCGAGGACGATGCGCCCGATCCGCCCTGGCCGCCCGGCAGCGACGCGGCGGCGGCGCGGCGCGGCACGCTGATGCATCGCCTGCTCGAACGGATGCCCGAGGTTGAAGGCGGCGCGCGCGAGGCGGCCGGTCGCGCCTGGCTGGCGCGCAACGCGGCCGATTTCGCCGAGGCCGCACGCGAGGACATGCTGGCCGGCGCCCTGGCGGTGATCGGCCATCCCGACTGGGCGGACCTGTTCGCGCCGGGCAGCCTGGCCGAAGTGCCGATCGCGGCGGTGGTGGGCGAACGCGTCGTTGCCGGCACGATCGACCGGCTGGTGGTGGCGGCCGACCGGGTCCGGCTGGTCGATTTCAAGACCGCGCGCCGCCCGCCTGCGAGCATCGGGGAAGTGCCGCGCGCCAGCCTGCGCCAGATGGCCGCCTATGCCGCCGCGCTGGCAGCGACCTATCCGGGCCGCGCCATCGAAGTCGCGCTGCTCTACACCGCCGCGCCCCGGCTGATCGCGGTGCCGGCCGACGTGCTGGCCGCCCACAAGCCGGACTTGGCCCCGATGCAGTAAACCTATGGCCGGCGGACATTGCCAGCCGGGGTTTTGTCCCTAGATTGCCAGCAACCGATACGAGGAGTTTTGTTCATGGCCACCAAAGCCGTCACCGATGCGAGTTTCGAGGATGATGTCCTCAAGTCCGACAAGCCCGTGCTGGTCGATTTCTGGGCGGACTGGTGCGGCCCGTGCAAGATGATCGGCCCGTCGCTGGAAGAGATCAGCGAGGAACTGGAGGACAAGGTGACGATCGCCAAGATGGACATCATGGCGAACCCGGACGTGCCGGGGCAGATCGGCGTGAAGTCGATCCCGCTGATGGTGCTGTTCAAGGATGGCAAGCCGGTGGCGCAAAAGCTGGGCGCCGCGCCGAAGAACGCGCTCAAGGGCTGGCTTGAAAGCGAACTGTGATCCGGTCGGGGCGCCGTCAGGCGGAGCCCCGGTCCATCCGCGCCATGCGCGCGGCCAGATCGTCCCACAGGCGCGGGCTGGCCGCGCCGATCATGCCGCGCCGCTCGAACTCGCTGACCCGATAGGGTGAACCGTCGGGCCGCGCGGCCTTGCCGCCCGCCTCGTTGAGTAGCAGCGCGCCCGCCGCATGATCCCACGGCAGCGTGCGTTCGAAGATCGAGATGTCATTGGTGCCCAGCACCAGCCGGGGATACTGCTCGGCGGCGCAGCGCGGGATATCGACCAGCCGGTAATGCGGCGCGATCCGTGTCTTCACCCGCTCGCGCTGGGCCTGTTCCAAAAAGATCAGCGAGATCGCGCCGACTGGTGGCGTCTCGCCGCTTTCGGTCGCGCGCACCGGCTCGCCATCGATGAAGGCGCCGCCGCCCAGCGCCGCGTGGCAGAAGCGCCCCGTCAGGCAATCGAGAATCCAGCCCCCGATCGTCTCGCCCCGGTCCGCCAGCGCCACCAGCACCCCGAACGGCGGCGTCCCGGCGGCGAAATTGTTGGTCCCGTCGATCGGATCGACGATCCAGCACAGCCTGTCCCTCAACTGGTCGAGCAGCGCGGCATCGGCGAAAGTCGCTTCCTCGCCCACCACCACGGCTTCGGGCAGCAGTGCCAGCAGCCGCTCGGTCAGCATCGCCTCGCTTTCCTTGTCGGCCACGGTGACAAGGTCGTCGGCGGCCTTGCTGATGATCTCGTCGGAGCTCAGCGACTGGTAGTGCGGCAGGATCGCGGCGCGGTTCACCTCGCGCATGATCGTCTCGACCGCGCCGGTCAGCGCCGGGGTCACGCCGGAAAAGCCCACCGCCTAGCTCCGGTAATCGGCGTTGATCGAGATGTAGCCGTGCGTCAGGTCGCACGTCCACACGGTGGCCCGGCCCTCGCCGAGCCCGAGATCGACCTCGATGGTCACGTCCTGCCCCTTGAGGTGCGCGGCGACGGGCGCCTCGTCGTAATCGGCCAGAGGCAGGCCATCGCGCGCGGCCCAGATGCCGCCGAAGCCGATCGAGAGCTTGTCGCGGTCGGCCGGTTCGCCCGCCTTGCCCACCGCCATGACGACGCGGCCCCAGTTGGCATCCTCGCCGGCGATCGCGGTCTTGACCAGCGGCGAATTGGCGATGGCCAGGCCGATGCGCCGCGCGCTCTCGTCCGAAACCGCGCCGGTCACGCTGATCGCGATGAACTTGCGCGCGCCTTCGCCATCGCGCACCACCAGATGGGCAAGCTGGCGGCAGACATCGGCCAGCGCGGCGGCGAAGGCATCGGCGCCGGGGCTGTCGAACGAGACGAGCGGGGCATTGCCCGCCTTGCCGGTGGCGAAGGCCAGCACGGTGTCGCTGGTCGAAGTGTCGCTGTCGACCGTGATGCACGAGAAGGTCTGAAGATTCGCGGCCGAAAGGCACTGCTGGAGGAACGCGGGCGCCACCGCTGCGTCGGTGAAGATATAGCCGAGCATGGTCGCCATGTCGGGCGCGATCATGCCGCTGCCCTTGATGATCGCCGCGAGCGTCACCGTACGGCCATCGACCACGGCGGTGGCCACCGCCCCTTTGGCGAACGTGTCGGTGGTGGCGATCGTGCGCGCGGCCTCTTCCCATGAGCAGGGCTCGGCGGCGAGCGCCTGGTCCACGCCTTCGCGCGCCTTGTCCTTGGGCAGCGGCACGCCGATCACGCCGGTGGAGGAGACGAAGACGTCTTCCCTGGCACAGCCGAGGTGATCGGCCACTTGCCCCGCGATCTGCTCCACCGCCTCGCGTCCGCGATAGCCGGTGAAGGCGTTGGAATTGCCCGCGTTGACCACCAGCGCGCGCGCCGTGCCGCGCTTCACGTTCTCGCGCCCCAGCTCGACCTCGGTCGAGCAGCAGATGTTGCGGGTGAACACGCCGGCAACAGTGGTGCCTTCGGCCAGCTCCACATAAGTCAGGTCGCAGCGCCCCCAGTCCTTGTACCCGGCGCGCGCGACGCGCGGGGTGACGCCGGCGATCATCGGCATGGCGGGAAAGGGCGAGGCGAGGGGCGAGACGGCGTCGGTCATGGCGCAAAGCGCGTAGCGTTCCGGCAGGCAAGGTCAAGCGCCGCGACGGCTTGGCCCGGGCCGGTCATGCGATCGCGCCCGATCCGCTCCGGCGGCAATCGCGGCATTGGCCGGCCGCCGCCGGAAATTGCCGTCATGGAAGTGGACTATTAAGCGCCATGCCCTTATCTGGCGCCGATGGCTGGCCGCTTTTTCCTGACCTTGCTGGCCCTGCTGACGGGGCTTGCCGCGCAGATCGGACCTGCGCAGGCGCGCACTTGCGTGCCTGCCGACAGCGCGCAGATCGGCGTGGTGGCGGCGGTTGCCGCTGTCCGGGTGGCGGCCGCGCCGGCCGCCTTGGCCCGGCTGCCCGAGGCTGGCTGGCGCCACGCGCGCCGCGTTTCCGCCGGCGCGATCACGCCCGCCGCGATCCGGCCGGCGCCTGCCGTCCTCATCGGAATCGACCGCGCGCGCGAATAGGCTGGCGCCGCTGATCCCCCGCGATGCTGCCCGCGCCGATCGCGCAGGCGCGCATCGATTCCGCCTACCCGCTATCAGAACAGGATTCCCGCCATGCTCGGCGCACTCGTAAAGTCCATCTTCGGCTCGTCCAACGAGCGTTACGTCAAGTCGCTCGACAAGATCGTCCAGCAGATCAACGCCTTCGAACCCGCGCTCACCGCGATGAGCGATGAGGCGCTGGCCGCCCAGACGGTCAAGTTCCGTGAGGCGCTGGCCGATGGCAAGACGCTCGACGATGTCCTGCCCGAAGCTTTCGCCACCGTGCGCGAGGCTTCGCGGCGCGTGCTGGGTATGCGGCATTTCGACGTGCAGATGATCGGCGGCATCGTGCTCCATCGCGGCGAGATCGCCGAGATGCGCACGGGCGAGGGCAAGACGCTGGTGGCGACGCTGGCGACTTACCTCAACGCGCTCGAAGGCAAGGGCGTCCATGTCGTCACGGTCAACGATTACCTCGCGCGGCGCGATGCCGACTGGATGGGCCAGATCCACAATTTCCTCGGCCTAACGGTCGGCGTGATCGTGCCCAACCTCAACGAGTACCAGCGCCGCGAAGCCTATAACGCCGACATCACCTACAGCACCAACAACGAGCTGGGCTTCGATTACCTGCGCGACAACATGAAGCAGGAGCGCAGCCAGATGGTGCAGCGCCCGTTCAATTTCGCGATCGTCGACGAGGTCGATTCGATCCTGATCGACGAGGCGCGCACGCCGCTGATCATCTCGGGGCCGACCGATGACAAGTCCGACCTCTACATCGCCGTCGATGCCGTGGTGAAGCGGCTGGCCCCGGCCGACTATGAGACCGACGAGAAGACCAAGAGCGTCGTCCTGACCGAGGACGGCGTCGAGAAGGCGGAACGGATCCTGGAGGCCGAAGGGCTGCTGGTCGGCTCCAATCTCTACGATGTCGAGAACACGCAGGTGGTTCACCATCTCGACCAGGCGCTCAAGGCCGTGGTCATGTTCAAGCGCGATACCGACTACATCGTCAAGGACGACAAGGTCGTCATCATCGACGAGTTCACTGGCCGCATGATGGATGGCCGGCGCTGGTCGAACGGGCTGCACCAGGCGGTCGAGGCCAAGGAAGGCGTCAAGATCGAGCCCGAGAACCAGACGATGGCCTCGATCACCTTCCAGAACTACTTCCGCATGTATCCCAAGCTTTCGGGCATGACCGGCACTGCCGCGACCGAGGCGGCGGAATTCTATGATATCTACAAGATGAACGTCGTCACCATCCCCACCAATGTCGGCGTGCAGCGCATCGACGAGGAAGACGAGTTCTACAAGAACACCACCGACAAGTTCCAGGCCATCGCCAGGCTGATCCGCGAGAAGAACGAGATCGGCCAGCCGGTGCTGGTCGGCACCGTCTCGATCGAGAAGTCGGAACTGCTGTCCGACTATCTCAAGAAGGAAGGCGTGCAGCACAGCGTGCTCAACGCCCGCTTCCACGAGATGGAAGCGCATATCGTCGCGCAGGCGGGCCGCACCGGGGCCGTCACCATCGCCACCAACATGGCCGGGCGCGGCACCGACATCCAGCTTGGCGGCAATATCGAATTCCGCATCGAGGGCGAACTGGCCGAGATGCCCGAGGGGCCCGAGCGCGATGCCGCGGTGGAGCGGATCAAGGCCGAGGTCGCCGAGGAGAAGCGCCGCGTGCTCGAAGCCGGCGGCCTGTGCGTCATCGGCACCGAGCGCCACGAGAGCCGCCGCATCGACAACCAGCTGCGCGGCCGTTCGGGCCGCCAGGGCGATCCGGGCCTGTCCAAGTTCTACCTCTGCCTGGAGGATGACCTGCTGCGCATCTTCGGGCCGGACACGCTGTTTGCCCGCATGATGAACTCGAACCTCGAGGACGGCGAGGCGATCGGCTCCAAGTGGCTGTCGAAAGCGATCGAGACCGCGCAGAAGAAGGTCGAGGCGCGCAATTACGAGATGCGCAAGCAGGTCGTCGAATACGATGACGTGATGAACGACCAGCGCAAGGTGATCTACGAGCAGCGCGCCGACATCATGGATGCCGAGACGGTCGATGACGTGGTCGTCGACATGCGGCACGATACGGTCAACGCCATGGTCGGCGATGCCTGCCCGCCGGGCTCCTATCCCGAGCGCTGGGATGTCGCGGGCCTGAAGGCGCGCGCGCTCGATGTGCTGGGGATCGAAGTGCCCATCGAGCAGTGGGTCGAGGAGGACGGGATCGAGCCCGATCTGGTCGAGGAACGCATCCGCGAACTGGCCGACGCGCACATGAACGAAAAGATGGCCAGGGACGATCCGGCGATCTGGCGGCAAGTGGAAAAGAGCGTGCTACTCGATCGGCTCGATCACTTCTGGAAGGAACACCTCGCGACGCTCGACGCGTTGCGCCAGGTCGTGTTCCTGCGGGCCTATGCGCAGAAGACGCCGATCAACGAATACAAGACCGAGGCGTTCGGCCTGTTCGAACGGATGCTGGAAACCATTCGCGAGGACGTGACGCGTATCCTTTCGGTCAGCGAGTTGCGGATGCCGGAGCCGGTCGACCTGCCCGAGCTGCCCGATTTCCTGACCGGGCATATCGATCCGCTGACCGGCTTCGACGATTCCAGCGACGGCGACGGTTCGGCCTCGCAAACGGTGCTGTTCGGCTCGCTGGCGGGAAGCCCGCCGCACCCGGGCGCGCCGGGCGAGAATCCCTATGCGGATCTGGCGATCAGCCGCAACGCGCCGTGCCCTTGCGGATCGGGCAACAAGTACAAGCATTGCCACGGCGCGCTGGCCTGACCGGCGCCGTCTGACGGGAGGCGAGGGCGATGAGCGGCGAACCGGCGATCGAACTGCGCAAGGTGAAGTCGAGCGCGCTGTTTTCCAGCGTGGTCGATCGTTACGAGATGTCCGATCCGGCCGCGCTCAATCGCCAGCTCGTCGCCGAGATCGCGCGGTGGCGGACGGTGAGCAAGGGGCTGGAAGTCAGCAATTTCGGCGGCTGGCATTCCAACGCCACGCTGTTCGCCCGGCCCGAGCCGGCGCTGCGGCAGGTCTGCGAGATGATCCGCGCGGCGATGGCGCAGAGCATCCGGCGCTATTGGCCCGAATTCGATGCCGCGCGTGACGAAGTGATCTACGAAGGCTGGGTCAACGTCAACGGACCGGGCGCGATGAACGCGCCGCACGCCCATCCCAACGCGCACCTTTCGGGCTGCTACTATGTCTCGGTGCCCGAGTCGGACATTCCGCGCAGCGGCGCGATCGAATTCTATCATCCCGCCGGGGCGCTGGCGCAGACCACGCTGTTCGGCAAGCGGATGCTCCAGATGAACCGGAGCGTCACCCCGGTGCCGGGGCTCATGCTGATTTTCCCGGCCTATCTCAATCACATGGTCTATCCCAACAAGTCGTCGGAAGAACGCGTGACGATCGCCTTCAACGCCATCGTCACCGGCAACCCCCGCCCGGCGGCCTGACCGGGCCGGCGCGCCCGATCGGTGGCGCGCTTGCCAACATGCTGCACCTGCACAATAGTGTGCGGGTGAACCAGTCGATCGTCGATCCCGTTCCCGCCAGCGATCCGCGCGCGGTCGTGCTGGCCGCCCGGCCAGAGCCGATCCGGCTGAGCGCGGGCAGCACCGCCGTGATCGTGGTCGATATGCAGAACGCCTATGCCAGCCGGGGCGGCTATGTCGACGAAGCCGGCTTCGACATCGCGCCGGCGGCCGAAGTCGCCGGGCGGATCGGCCAGGTGCTGGATGCGGCGCGCGCCGCGGGGATGCCGATCGTGTTCCTGCAGAACGGCTGGGATGCCGGCTATGTCGAGGCTGGAACCCCCGCCTCGCCCAACTGGCACAAGTCGAACGCGCTCAAGACCATGCGCGCGCGGCCCGAACTGGCGGGGCGCTTCCTGGCGCGCGGTGGTTGGGACTATGAACTGGTCGATGTGCTCAGGCCCGCGCCCGGTGATATCCGCGTGCACAAGCCGCGCTATTCGGCGTTCTTCAATTCGCAGCTCGATTCGATCCTGCGCGCGCGCGGCATCCGTACGCTGATCTTCGCCGGCATCGCCAGCAACGTCTGCGTCGAATCGACGCTGCGCGACGGTTTCCACCTCGAATACTTCGGCGTGCTGCTGGAAGACGCGACGCACCACCTCGGGCCGGACTTCACGCGCGAGGCCACGCTCTACAATGTCGAGAAGTTCTTCGGCTGGGTCAGCACGGTCGCGGATTTCCGCCGCGCCGTCGGCCCCTTGTCCCGGGAGTAACGCCGTGCCTTTCGAACCGATCAACCCGCCGCAGTTCCCCCAGCCGATCGCGCCTTATTCAGCCGGCGCGAAAGCGGGCCATGCCATCTACGTCTCGGGCGTGCTGGCGCTGGGCGAGGGCGGCGCGGTGCTCCACGTCGGCGATGCCGCCGCGCAGACACGGCACGTGCTCGAAACCATCGGGATCACGCTGGAAGCGGCCGGCGGCACGCTGGCGGACGTGGCGATGAACCATATCTTCCTGAAGGATTTCGCCGATTACGCCGCCTTCAACGCGGTCTATGCCGAGTTCTTCCCCGGCGACAAGCCGGCGCGCTTCTGCATCCGCGCCGATCTCGTCAAGCCCGATTGCCTCGTCGAGATCGCCTCGATCGCACATATCGGCTGATGCCCATTTCGCGAGGAGACCATTCCATGCAAGTCGGCGTCTTCATCCCCATCAACAACAACGGCTGGCTGATCAGCGAGAACGCGCCGCAATACCTGCCCAGCTTTGATCTCAACAAGGCGATCGCGCTCAAGGCCGAGGAGCACGGGCTCGATTTCCTGCTCTCGATGATCAAGCTGCGCGGCTTTGGCGGCAAGACGCAGTTCTGGGAATACGGGCTGGAAAGCTTCACCCTGATGGCCGGGCTCGCCGCCGTGACCGAGCGGATCGGGATCTTCGCCACATGTCCCACGCTGATCATCCCGCCCGCCTTTGCCGCGCGGATGTGCAACACGATCGATTCGATCAGCCATGGCCGCTTCGGGCTGAACCTCATCACCGGCTGGCAGCCGCCCGAATATACCCAGATGGGCCTGTGGCCGGGCGAGGATCACTTCCGCAACCGCTACCGGATGCTGGACGAATATGCCCATATCCTGCGCGAGCTGTGGGAGACGGGGCGCAGCGATTTCAAGGGCGAGTACTACCGGATGGACGATTGCCTTGTCCGCCCCCGGCCCACGGGCGAGATGAAGATCATCTGCGCCGGCTCGTCCGACGCGGGCCTGGGCTTTTCGGCCAAGTGGGCGGACTATGCCTTCTGCCTGGGCGTGGGGGTGAACACGCCCACTGCCTTTGCCGGTAACAACGCGCGGCTCGCGCGGTTCACCGCCGAGACCGGGCGCGCGGTTTCGGTCTTCGTCCTGGTCATGATCATCGCCGCCGAGACCGACGCGGAAGCGATGGCGAAGTGGCAGAGCTATAACGACGGCATCGACCTGGAGGCGATCGGCTGGCTGGCCGATCAGGGTGCCAAGGACACGGTGAACGCCGATACCAACGTGCGCCAGCTCGCCGCGCCCGAAGGAGCGGTGAACATCAACATGGGCACGCTGGTCGGCAGCTATGAGCGGGTCGCGGCCATGCTGGACGAGATGGCGACGGTGCCCAACACCGGCGGCGTGCTGCTGACCTTCGACGATTTCCTTGGCGGGGTGGAAGCCTTCGGCACGCGCATCCAGCCGCTGATGCAGAGCCGCAGGCCCGGCTGACGGCCGATGCCGGTCAGGGCGTTTGCTGCCAGCCGCCGCCCAGCGCCTTGAACAGCGCGATCGCCGCCGTGGCGCGCGCGCCATTGGCATCGGCAAGCTGCTGGCGCGCCTGCACGCGGGTGATCCGCGCGTTCATCAGCGTCAGCCGGTCGGCCTCGCCGCGCGTGGTGCGCATTTCGGCGAGCGCATAGGCGCGGTCGGCGCGGGCGGCGGCGTCGGCGGCATCGCGCGCGGCCAGGCTGGCCTGGGCGAAGCGGTTGGCCGCGCTCTCGCTGTCCGACAGCGCGGTGACGACGGCCTTGTCATAGCGCGCGGCGGCGCCTTGGGCGCGTGCGTCGGCCCCGCGAATCTGCGCGCGGATGCGACCGCCGGAAAAGACCGGCCAGGAAAAGCCGGGGCCGATCGCCAGCCGCGTGCTGTCGCCCGAGGCCAGGTCGCTCACCGATCGCGCCTGCTGGCCCACGCTGCCGATCAGGCTGAAGCGCGGGAACAGATCGGCGGTGGCGACGCCGATGTCGGCGGTTGCGGCGGCCAGCTCGCGCTCGGCGCGGCGCACGTCCGGGCGCCGTTCGAGCAGTTCGGAGCGCACGCCATTGGCAATCGTCTCGGGCGGGGCGGGAATCGGCGCGGGCTGGCGCAGGCCGGGCACCAGCGCCTCGGGCGCTTCGCCCACCAGCACGGCGATGGCATAGGCAGCGCTGGCGGCCTCGGCCTCGATCCGGGCTTTCGCGGCGCTGGCGGCGGCGCGCTGGCCCTCGGCATCCTCGGCGGCGATGCGATCGGCCTCGCCCGCCGCGAAGCGCAGCCGCGTCAGCCGCGCCAGCTCGGTCAGCGCGGCCAGGCGCTCGTCGGCGGCAGCCAGATCGGCCTGCGCGCGGCGCAGCTCGACATAGTTGCGCGCCAGCTCGGCCAGCAGCATCACCATCACGTCGCGCTGGCCCCATTGGGCGGCATCGACGCGGGCATCGGCCACTTCGACCTGGCGGCGGTTGCGGCCCCAGAAGTCGATTTCCCAATTGGCGTCGAAGCCCAGGTCATAGAGCGGAAAGCTCCGCGCGAAGCCGGGAAGGTTGCCGATCGGCAACTGGCCGTTCTCGCTCAGCACGGTGTGCGTGGCCGATCCCTTTGCCTCGGCTTGCGGCAAGGCGCCGCCGCGCGCCGCGTCGCGTCCCGCCCGCGCTTCGGCCAGCCGCGCCTCGGCCTCGCGCAAGTCGGGGCTGGAGGCGAGCGCCCGCTCGACCAGCGCGACCAGTTGCGCATCGCCAAAGCTGGCCCACCAGCGCGGATCGAGGCTGCCGGGCGCGGCGGGCTCCAGCCAGGTGTCGGAAATCGTCGCCTTGGGGGGCGCATAGTCGGGCCCGACCGTGCAGCCGACAAGGGCGAGCGAGAGAAGGGCGGAAAGGGCTGGCCTCATCGGGAACTCACTCCATTCGCGCGCGGAACAGCCACGCGGCGGCGGTCAGCGTGACGCAGGCGATCACCGCCAGCGGCCAGACCTGCTGGAACACCGCCGCCGCCGGCATGGCTTTCAGGAACAGGCCTTGCGAGATCACCAGGAAATAGCTCAGCGGATCGCCATAGGTAACGATCTGGAGCCAGCCGGGCATGTTGTCGATCGGGCTGGCATAGCCCGAGAGCAGGATCAGCGGCACCATCACCAGGAACGATCCGAGGAACGCCTGCTGCTGGGTCTGCGATGCGGCCGAGACGAGCAGGCCGATGCCCACCAGCGCCAGCAGATAGACGCACAGCGCCATCAGCAGCAGCAGGAACGATCCGGTGAACGGCACATGGAACACCGCGCCGGCCAGGATGACGAACAGCACGCCGTTGAAGATGCCGACCATCATCGGCGGGATCATCTTGCCGATCAGGATCTCGTGCACGCGCAGAGGCGAGACCATGAGCTGGTCGAACGTGCCCAGCTCGCGCTCGCGCGCCACCGTCTGGCTGGTCACGGCCAGGCCCGAGACCGAAACGATGATCGCCACCAGCGAGGGCAGCGTGAACCACATGTAGTCCAGATTGGGGTTGTACCAGTTGGTCACCACCACCCCGCCCGGATCGGGATCGGCGGTCGCGCCGGGCAGGATATCGGTGCTCATCCCGGCGACGATCTCGCCCAGATAGCCGGCGACGATCTGGGCCGCGTTCGATCGCCGCCCGTCCAGCACCAGGCCGATGGTCGCCTGGCCACCATGCTCGATGGCCCGGTCGAAATCCTGGTCGATGATGATCGCGGCGATGACTTTCTGGTCGTCGATCGCGGCGCGCAACTCGTCGATCGAGCGCAGGTAGATCAGCTTGCGGAAGTTGGGGCTGCCGGCGATGCGCGAGAGCAGTTCGCCGGCATGTTGCCCGCCCGCGCGATCGAGGATGCCGATATCGACATTGCGCACGTCCAGCGTCGTCGCATACGTGAAGATGAACAGTTGCAGCAGCGGCGGCACCACCAGGATGATGCGCGACTTGGGATCGCGCAGCAGCGCCCAGGTCTCCTTCACGATCATCGCCACCAGCCGGCCCATCAGTCCAGGCTCCGGCGGGTGACGAAGAAGGACATGGCGAAGAAGGCGAAGCCGAAGACGATCATGATCGCGATGTCGGGCAGGATCAGGTTCCAGAGATCGCCGGCCAGAAACACCGTCTGCAGCGCCGGGATCAGATAGCGCGACGGCACGATGTAGGTCAGCGCCTGGATCGGCCAGGGCATCGAGGAAATCTCGAAGATGAAGCCCGAAAGCAGCATCGCCGGCATGAATCCGGCCAGCAGCGCGATCTGGCTGGCGACGAACTGGTTCTTGGTGGCCGAGGAGATGAACAGCCCCAGCCCAAGCGAGGGCAGCAGGAAGGCCGATGCGATCGCCAGCAGCGCCAGGATCGAGCCCCGGAACGGCACGCCGAAGGCAAGCTCGGCGATCACCGTGCACAGCGCCATCGAAGCGAGCGCCAGCACGAAATACGGCAGCACCTTGCTGGCGATGAATTCGGCCATGCTGATCGGCGTCGCCATCATCGCTTCCATCGTGCCGCGTTCCCACTCGCGCGCGATGACCAGCGCGGTCAGCAGCGTGCCGATCATCGTCATCACCACCGCGATCGAGCCGGGTACCAGGAAATAGCGGCTGCGCAGCCCCGGATTGTACCAGTAGCGCGCGCTCAGCTCGATCCGGGGGACATGCGCGGCGGCTGGTGCCTGCCCGATCCCTTCGGACGCGGCCCAGTTCTGGAACACGCCCTGGGCGTGGCCGGCCACGAAGCCGGCGGTGTTGGGCAGCGAGCCGTCGGTGATCACCTGGATGCGCGGCACTTTGCCGCGATGGACCCGCGCGCCGAAATCCTGCGGGATGACGATGATCGCGCGCAGCTTGCCGGCGGCCATCCCGCCGCGCAACTCCGCCAGATTGCGCCCCGGCGTGACATCGAAATAGGTCGATACGGCATAGGACTGGGCCAGCCGCAGCGCCGGCGCGCTCGAATCCTCCACCACCAGCCCGATCCGGGTGTGGTTGGTGTCGAGCGAGACGGCATAGCCGAACAGGAATAGCAGCAGCAGCGGCATGGCCAGCGCGATCAGGAATGTGGAGGGATCGCGCGCGATCTGCGCGAACTCCTTGGTCATCAGCGCGCGCAGACGGCGGCGGTCGAAGCGGAAATCGGGCAGGTTCATGCCGCCGCGCGCGCCTGGTGGTTGCTTTCCTCGATCAGCGCGATGAAGGCGTCTTCCATGGTGGGATCGGCCGCGCCGCTGGCCCTGGCGGCGCGGGCCTTGAGATCGTCGGGCGCGCCGGTGGCGATCTGCTCGGCGTGGTAGATCAGCGTCACCCGGTCGCAATATTCGGCCTCGTCCATGAAATGGGTGGTGACGAGCACGGTCACGCCCTTTTCGACCAGGCCGTTGATATGCGTCCAGAATTCGCGCCGGGCGACCGGATCGACGCCCGAGGTCGGCTCGTCCAGGAACAGCACCGGCGGCTCGTGCATCACCGCGCAGGCCAGCGCGAGCCGCTGCTTGAAGCCCAGCGGCAAAGTGCCCGCGTTCATGTCCAGCGTGTCGCCCAGCTCGAAGATCTCGATCATCGCGGCGATCGCATCGCGCGCCGCGTGGCGGCCAAGGCCATAGGCGCCGGCGAAGAAATCGAGGTTCTGGCGGACCGAGAGATCGCCATAGAGCGAGAACTTCTGCGCCATGTAGCCCAGCGCCGCGCGCGCATCGGCGGCCGACCGCCGCAAGTCGTTGCCTGCGACCGAGCCGGTGCCCTCGCTGGGGGTCAGCAGGCCGCACAGCATCTTGAACGTGGTCGATTTGCCGGCGCCGTTGGGCCCCAGCAGGCCGAAGATCTGGCCGCGCGGAATGGCGAAATTCATGTCGCGCGCGGCCACGAAATCGCCGAAGCGCTTGGTCAGCCCTTTCGCCTCGATCGCCAGGGCATCGCTTTCGGGTATCGTGCGATAGCGTTCGGCCAGCGCGCTGGTGCCCTTGGGGCCGCCGCCGAGAATCTCGATGAAGCCATCCTCGAAGCGCGGCGGGGCCGGTTCGATCGCCAGCGCGTCGCCATCGGCGAAATCGGCGGGCGCGGGGGCGGGGGCGCCGCCTTGCAGCAGCAGCCGCACCGAGCGGCCCTGGATCGTTCCGTCGATCACGTCCGCGCGGTCGAGCGCGCGGATCAGGAAGCGGCGGCGGCGCGACTGGAAGCCGGTGACGCGGATCACCCGCTCGGCGATCGTGTCGGTCAACTCGTGCGGCGGGCCGTTGAACAGCAGCCGCCCCTCGTTCAGCAGGACGACGCTGTCGCACTTTTCCGCCTCGTCGAGATAGGCGGTGGACCACAGCACGCCGATCCCTTCGCTCACCAGCTCGCCGACCATGGCCCACAGTTCGCGTCGCGAGATCGGATCGACGCCGACGCCCGGCTCGTCCAGCAGCAGCAGGCGCGGGGTCTTCACCAGCGCGCAGGCAAGGCCCAGCTTCTGCTTCATCCCGCCTGAAAGCTTGCCGGCCAGCCGCTCCTGAAACCGCGCCAGATCGGTGAATTCCAGCAGCCGCTTGTAGGTCGCCTCGCGCTCTTCGGGCGGCAGCGCGCGCACTTCGGCGTAAAGATCGAGGTTCTGCCTTACGGTCAGGTCTTCATAAAGGCCGAAGCGCTGCGGCATGTAGCCCAGATCGTCGAGCGCCTGGGCGGGCTGGCGGCCCAGAATGGCGATCTCGCCCGCATCGGGGCGCATCAGCCCGGCCAGCAGGCGGATCATCGTCGTCTTGCCCGCGCCGTCCGGGCCGACCAGCCCGGTGATGCGGCCGGCGGTCACGGTCATGTCGACATGGTCGAGCGCGGGGCGGGCGTGCTTGCCGCCAAAGCGCTTGACCACACCCCTGGCCGTGGCGACAGGCTCACCCACTCGCGTCAGTCCCTGGCCGGCTTGGCGCCCGTCACCGAAACGGTCACGGGCTGGCCCTGGCGCAAGGCATTGTCGGGGTTCTCCACGGTGATGCGCAAGCGATAGACGAGGTCCGTGCGCAAGTTCTCGGTCTCGACCGACTTGGGCGTGAATTCCGCGCGCGGGCTGATGTAGCCGATGGTGCCGCGATAGGCGCGGGGATTGCCGTCCGCGCGCACCGTCACCGCCATGCCCGGCGCGATGCGCGACAGGTCGGTCTCCGAGACATAGGCGCGCACGCGCAGCGGCCGGTCGAGCGAGATCGTCAGCACGGTCTCGCCCGGCTGGACCATGGCGCCCGGCTCGCGCGCGCGAGTGACGACAGTGCCCTGCGCCTTGGCGACCAGACGCGTGTCGCCAAGGTCCGTGCTGACGCCCCGGCGCGCCGCTTCGCTGGCCTCAAGCTGCGCCTGCGCCGCGGCGATATCCTCGGCCCGCGCGCCGGTGCGGGCCAGCGACAGCGCCTCGCGCGCTTCGGCCAGCCGGGCGTCGGCGCTGTCACGCTCGGCCAGCGACTGTTCCCAGAGCTGGCGGCTGATCGCCCCCGGCTCGACCAGCGGCCGGCGTCGTTCGACATCCTCGCGCGCCTTGCCCGCCGCCGCCTGCGCCGCCGCGACGCGGGCCTGCGCCTGGGCGATGTCCTGCGGGCGGTTGCCGTTTTGCAGCTTGGCCAGCGCGGCGCGGGCCTGTGCCACCGAGGCTTCGGCCTGCTGCGCCCGCGCGTCGATCGGCGCGGGGTCGATCGTCGCCAGCAGCGCGCCGCGCGCCACCTTGTCGCCTTCCTCGACCACCACGGTGTCGATCCGGCCGGGCACGCGGAAGGCCATGTCCACCTCGCGGATATCGACATTGCCGTAAAGCCGCAGCGCATCACCGTCGCCGCTCGGGACCAGGCCGAAGCCGCGCGTCACGAACGCCGCGATGGCCAGCGCCAGCACGCCCAGCCCGATCGCGATCCGCTTCCTATCCATCCATGTCCTCCGAAAGGATGCAGCGCACATTGCGGGCAAGGCGCGCCCGCAGCATGGCCTCGTCTTCCTGGTTCAGCGCGGCGCCGCCCATGATCCGGCAGACCGAGGCGCGGCCGACTCGCAGGATCAGCGCCTGGCCATAGAGCAGCACCGCCATCGCGCGGCGCTCCGTCTCGGGCAGATCGGGCCGGCAGCGCGCGAGCAGCGCCAGCACGGTATCGATCATCGCTTTCATCGCCCCCTGGTAGAGTCGCTCGAACGCTTCGGTAGGCTGCTGCTGTTCCCGCCCGATGAAACGCGACCAGGCTTCGGATTCGCGGCGCAACAGCAAGCGGGCAAAGCCATCGGCCAGCATCAGCAGCAGATCGACCGCCTCCTCGCGCGTGGCCAGCGGCAAGGCGCGATCGACGCGATCGTGCAACGGGCCGAGCTGCTCGCGGATCTGCAGGGCGATATGATCGGCGGCGGCCAGATAAAGCCCTTCCTTGCCGCCGAAATGATAAGTGATCGAAGACATCGCTGTGCCCGAGGCACTGGCGATATCGCGCGTGCTCGCGCCCTCGAAGCCATGCTGCCCGAACTGGGCGATCGCGGTTTCGAGGAGTCGATCCTGAAGCATCGCCACCTTTTGTTCGTTCGAACGAACAAGGTCAAGCCCAGGCGCGCGTGTGGCCGGCGTGGTGGGGCCGCAGAGACGGAAGCGAACCTCGCGGCCCCCCCGGATCCGCCCGTGCCCGCGCCTCCCGTCGATCGCGAGAGGTGGCCGCTGCTCAAGATCGGGCGACTGCGTAATCCAAACGTCACACGCGTGATCTAGCGGCCGCTCGCAGCATGTTGTTGCCTGACCCGGATGATCGATCGGACGCCATTGCCGAATGGGTCTCCGTTGAAATCCTCCCTCACGAGAGGGAGGCCCGGCGCTGGCTGACGCGATCCCGGCTTCCGGTCGAAACCGATGACATCATCCAGGAAGCCTATGCCCGCATCGCCGCGCTCGACAGCGTGTCGCATATTCGGAATGGCCGTGGCTATTTCCTGGCGACGGTGCGGAGCCTGGCTCTGCAGCATCTGCGACGGACCAAGATAATCCGCATGGACTATCTGGCCGATCTGGCCCTTTCGCAAATCGGGGATGACCGGCCGGGACCGGAAGCGATTGTCTGGAGCCGCCATGAGATCCAGAGACTGATCCTGTCCTTGCCGGAACGGTGCAGGGACATCTTTCATCTCTGCCGGATCAAGGGTTATACGCAAAAAGAGGCGGCCGAAGCGCTCGGCATCTCGGAAAACGTCGTGGAAAAGCAGATTGCCCGGGCAATGGAGATTCTGACGGTCCGCTTCAGTCGCGATGGGGATGCGTCATGATCGTCTCCGGCGCCGAGGACGGCAATGCCATCGATCGCATCGCGGCGGAATGGGCAGGGCGCAGCCTGCTGGGGCTGGCGCCGGAGGAACGGGCGGCGCTGGCCGCCTGGCGGGCCGCCGATCCGCGCCACGCCGGCAGCTATCTTCGCGCGGTCGCGATCGGCAAGCTGGCGGTCAAGGCGCATACCGAAGATCGGCAGGCGGTTGCCGAACCCGTGCCTGCGCATGGCGAGGCCGCGCCGCGATCGTTCGTCCTGTCGCGGCGACGCTTGCTGGGTGCGCCGCTGGCGGTCAGCCTTGCCCTGGCCGTGGGGCTCGGCGTCTATCACCAATTCATGGCCGACCGGATCTCGACCGAGCGCGGTGAGATCCGCAATGTCGCGCTGAGCGACGGATCGGCTGCGGTGCTGAACACTGTGTCGACCATCGACGTGAGGATGGAGCCGGCGCGGCGGACGATCGACCTGGTGACAGGCCAGGCGTGGTTCGATGTGGCCCATGATCCGGCCAGACCTTTCGAAGTGCATCATGGCGACATGATCGTGCGCGCGACGGGCACGGCCTTTCAGGTCAGCGCCCTGCAGGACGGCATGGAGGTGGTGGTGACCGAAGGAACCGTGGTGGTGCTGCGGGCGGGCGGGGCTTCGCCGATCGCCCAGCTCCGGGCCGGGCAGCGGCTGACGGTCGAGCAAGGGCAGGTGCAGCAGCGTTCGCTGGACCCGATCCACGTCGAGCAATCGCTTGCCTGGCAGCAGGGGATGATCGTGCTGGACGGTGAACCGCTTGCGGCCGCTGTCGAGAAAGTCAATCGCTACAACGACATCCAGATCGAGATCGCGACGGCGCAACTGGGATCGCGCCGGGTCTACGGCACGTTCCGCGCGCGCGACCCGGAAGGCCTGGCCAAAGCCGTGGCGATCGCGCTGGACGCCGAGGTGGAGAAGACCGACGATCGCATTCTCTTGAAGTGATCGGCCTCGACCCGGCAAGCTGTCACAAATATTTCATGAAAAAAATCCGCGACTGACCGGCGGAATTTCTCCGCTTGGTTGATCTTACCTAATATCCAAGATCAACAGCGGGACAATATTTCCATGAATGTGAAGAACGGGCTGCGGCTTACGGTCGCGGCGATGGCTGTCTTTGCCTGCGTGCAGCCGGCTTTTGCCCAGAATCGCCGGTTCGATATTCCCGCGCAACCGGCGACGACGGGTATCCAGGCGCTCGGCACCGCGACGGGATTGCAGATCGTGGCGGCGGCCGAGGACGTTCGCGGTCTGCGCATTGCGCCGGTTCGCGGCGAGATGTCCGCCCGCGAAGCCGTTCGCCGCGCGCTCGAAGGCTCGGGCCTGAGCGTGGTCAGCGACGACGGGCGCACTCTGGTCATCAAGCGTGTCGCCGCCCGGCCGACGGCGGCGCTGGACGATCGCCCGGCATTCGGCGCCGCCGAGGACGAGATCATCGTCACCGGCATCCGGCGATCGCTGGATCAGTCGCTGGCGGTGCGGCGCAATGCCAGCGGGATCGTCGACGCGGTCGTGGCCGAAGATATCGGCAAACTGCCCGACCAGAACGTGATCGAGACGCTCCAGCGTATTCCCGGCGTGCAGATCGCGCGCGTGCAGGGAGAGGGAAACGCCTTCGTCATCCGTGGCATCAGCCAGAACCAGATCCAGTTCAACGGCGCGATGCTGGGCGGACCGACCTCTGATGGAACGGGTCGTCTGGGCGAGTTCAATCCCGAGATCCTGGCCGGAATGCAGGTGATCAAGTCGCCCTCGGCCGATACGACCGAAGGGGCGCTGGGCGGCACCGTCAATCTGGTGACGAAGAAGCCGCTCGATCAGGATCGCTTCGTGGCGGCGGGGCGCATCCAGGGCTCCTATTATGATCGCGCCGAGCGCCTTGGCTATCAGGCATCGGCCATGATCTCGGCCAAGACCGCTGACGATCGCCTGGGCCTGCTGCTGGGCTTCACGCGCCACGACTATATCCGCAGCACCCACAGCTTCGATTCCGCCGGCTGGACATTGCTGAACGCGGGAACGGCCAATCAGTTCGACACCAACAACGATGGCGTGGCGAACAGCGCCGACCAGCGCAATGTCTATCGCCCGCTGCGCATGACGAACAACCTGTTGTGGCTCGATCATGTGCGCAACGGGTACAACGGTGCCGTGCAGTTCCGTCCGGCGCCCGGGCTGGAATTCAGCTTCGATGCCGCCATCACCGATACGATGGTGCGCCTGGACGCGCTGCGGCTGACCGCGATCCTGAGCAATGCGGCGAAGGACGTCACGCTGGGCGAGGAAGGAACCGTGGTCGGGGCGACGTATACCAGCCCCACCTTGCGCTCGGGCAATTTCCAGGAAACCTACGACACGCGGCAGGAAATCTACTCGCTTGCCGCCAGGTTCGAGCGTGGCCCCTGGCTGGTCGAGGCGCGCGGCACCCGTTCGACCGGCTGGCGCGAATCCTTTCAGGGCGTTCCGCTGCTGATTCCGTTGGCTGGCCTGTCGACTTCGGCGACGACCGACTTCGCCGCCGGAAACGATGTGCCGACCTTCCTTCTGGCGCAGAACTACGATCCCATGGACCCGCGCAACTGGCGGCTGGAATCCAACTATGAAACCATCGACATAATCGACACGACCAGCGACGAGGCCAAGCTGGACGTCACCTGGCAGGCGGGCTGGAACTGGATCAAGCGGATCAAGGTGGGCGCGCGTTACCAGGATACCAAGCTGTCCAGCCTGCGCCGCGCCCAGAACCCTTCCGCCGCCGCGATCATCGCGGCCTATCCCCAGGCGGACGGCAATCGCGACGGCGTGCTGAGCGCAACCGAACTGGCCGGTGTCAGTTTCTCGGGACTTCCGGGCAGCCATTTCCTGAACGGGACGAGCAGCGACACGGTCTATGACTGGCTCGCCGGCCCGACCGATTTCGCCGCGACCAGGGCCGGGCTGGGCCTGTCCTATCCCGAGATCACCCTGTCGACCGTGCGCGACACGCACCAGAAGCAGATGGCCGGCTATGCGATGCTGGATCTCGACGGCGCGATCGGCCGGCTGGACGTGAAGGGCGACGCCGGCTTGCGCTATGTCCATATCGATCGCACGTCGGGCGGCTATGTGATCGGGGCCGAGACTTACTATCAGACCTATAATTCGAAGTTCGACTATGTCCTGCCCTCGCTGAACCTGCGCACGATGCTGACGCCGAAGCTGCAGGCCCGGTTGTCGCTGGCGCGGGTGATCGCCAATCCGACGCTCACCTCGGTGGCTCCGGGTGCGCGGCGACAACTACGATGGCCGGTTGAGCGGCGACTATGATGGCCGGTAGGATCGGTTGT